>NZ_JAHSPR010000010.1 GCF_019132845.1 Advenella alkanexedens
AAAACGCTCCTTGTCTTGCAACTGTCTGCCTATACAGCCTATTCTAGCTGGGATTTAAAAAAGTGCCTGTTTTTTACGCCTAGAGATGCTTGTTTACCGGTAGAGTTTTAATTTAATGCTAAATAAATTAAAGTGTTATGAGTTCTTTGGGTTAGATAATGTGCATCGTGCAAGCAGGATAGACGGCATGCACGATTTGTAATAACAGAGTGTCTTATATTTTTAAAGAAAGTCTATTTAATACAAGTGATTATATTAATTAACGGTAAGCATCAGCGGGTGACAAAACGAGCATGCTTACTAATAAAATGTTAGGCGGTAAAAATTTACGGTGCAATGGTTAAAATATGAATGAAAAATTGCTTAAAAAGTACCTCAAATATGCTGGCACAGATGAAGCATTTGCGGTTCTGTTTGCTAAGAAACATATTGAGGATACCAGAGGGCATTGGGTTGATGTCGTTGATTGCAGACGATATGAAATGTCATCCGATAATTTACATTTCAGGTTTGTGGTTGGTGGGCTCTATCGGCGAAAAATTCAACCACAATATCCTTCAAAATCGCAATTTACAGTTGATGGGAAATTCTATGAGCACCGTTACATGTTAATGGTTCGAGCCATAACGTGGGAAACAGCACACAAAGACATCGAGCAGCAAAAATTGAAAGGAATAGCGCCAAGGAAATTCAAAATAACTGGTGTGAGCTACGATAAGAATCGAGACAACAAAAATTTTTTCCGTGACGATGCACCACCTGAAATAAAAGCTCTTGCAAAAAACATAAATGATCGAACTAATCCATTGTGGGATACCGCCTTGCGGTATGCCAATAAGCCAGAGTTTGTTTACAAAATTAGGCAGGTGTACCTTGCGCCAAGGCGAGCCTAACAAGGTGTTCAAGATCGTTCGCCTTGCTCACTGGGACCTCCGCTGCTGCGCTGCTGCGGCCCCTTAACACGGCGTTATGCGTAAAAGAGGAAAACAACATGGGTGCAATTTTTAAGATTCCAGGGTACATCGTCTATTTCGTTGCGGGATTATGGGGGTTCTTCATATCTCTCGGCATAGTGGTCGATCATTTGGGCTTCATAGGTGGTGCTATTGCATTTTTTCTCGCGCCAGTGACTTTGGCTTTTGCGCCATGGTACGAGGCAATAGCCAATTCAAATTGGTTCCCAGTATTGCTTGTGTACGGCGGCGGTATAGGCGCAACGATACTTATAGCAATAGGGTCAGCGATAGATGGTGATTAAACCTTGAAAACAGCATTAGCAGTCATAGTAGCGTGTGCATTTATGCTGATAGGCTGGCTTATGCTGGCTGCGTTGCTTTATGGCGTGATGTATGTGGCTTCCCAGTATGTGTTCTGTGAACACACCTTGAAGATCCCCGGTTAGTCCGTCAAGATCGTGTCCATTACCTTTTAAGTGGACACGATCATGAATGACATTATGCCCCTCAAGCCCGTGCGACGGTCTTATTCTGCCGACTTCAAGGCGGAGCTGGTCAAGGCCAGTCAACAACCCGGTGTTTCACTCGCCGGTCTGGCGCTACGCCATGGGTTGAATGCCAACCTATTGCGCCGCTGGGTACGCGAACATGAACGCGAAGGCAAGCATCTGGCCACGCAAAGCGACACGGCTATACCCTTTGTTGCGGTTTCCCTACCCGCACCGGTGAGTAGTCATTCCTGCCAGTTGCAGATGCAAGGTAAAGATCTCCAGGTCACGTTGAGTGTGCCCCTGCACCAACTGGAGCAGTGTTCCGGTTTGCTGCTCAGGTTATTGCGATGATCCGTACCGACCAGATCTGGTTGGGTACCGTAACTGTCCGGTAAAGTCATCTTTTCAAGTCGCTAATAAAATATGAACATACTTGTCCACTATCGCAAATGGACACGTATGGACTATCTAGAAGAAATCAGCCCGGAACCAACCCCGTTACCCCGTCGGCGGACGCACAGCCCGGCCTTTAAATCCCATCTGGTTGCCTTGTGCAAAAACTCCGCCGTATCGGTAGCGGCCATTGCCCGCGCCCACAACATTAACGACAACATGCTTCACCGTAATGCTCCGACCAGTGCCGTCTTGAATTTCCTCGTAGAAAAACGACAATAGGTTCCAATCTATTTTTAGGTTGGAACTTATGAACAGCACTCACACTTCTACAGACGCGTACCGGCGTCTTTCTCGCCGTCATTTCACCAAAGATTTTAAACGCAGCGTGGTTGAGCATTTGCTCAGCAATGAATTAACGGTCGCTGAGGTTGCCCGTGAACACGATTTGCATCCCAATCAATTATGCCGCTGGCGTAATGAATACCATAACCAGCAGCTGGAAACAACCCCCGCCAAATATCAAGACACTTCCTTTTTGCCCGTTACCGTGACGAAACAGTCTCTTGCCCATCAAAAGATGACGATTAAGGGACGGGATCCGCACCGGCACGATCAAACACAGGTGGCTTTAACGATCACGCTACCCAAGGGGAACTTACAGGTCCATCACCAGTGTCCGACACAGTTATTATCCATGGTCATTGAGGCGCTTAAATGATTGGCTTACCCGCAGGAACCCGCGTCTGGCTGGCGGCAGGTGTGACCGATATGCGCCGGGGCTTTGATGGTTTGGCCGCCATTGCCCAGGACGTCTTGCAACAGGATCCCTTCAGTGGTCATGTGTTTGTATTTCGTGGACGCAAAGGCGACCGCATCAAGGTGCTGTGGTGGAGTGGTGACGGCATGTGCCTGTTGGCCGAACGCTTACAATTCAAATTAGCTGACAATTAAATATATTTCTGAATTCACTTTGAGGGGCATTTAATTACCCGTTGGAGGCGGAAGTGAATGTGATTGTTTAAGTGACAAGTGACTGCATTTGGATTGTTTTTCTCTCCTTGAATAAATCTTAACTACCATAATCCATCGGTGTGCCAAATAGCATCACATCGTTTATAAGTATCCATTATGTATTTGTAAACTCAAACGGACTCACCGCCTTGACTTTATTCGCATCCAGAAAGTCAGCCCACCATTGCATCATCAGTCGTCGTTCATCCAAGTGCTCCGCCTTATAAATATATGCCGCCCGGACCGAGTTTCGTTCCTGGTGGCTCATTTGCCGTTCCACCGCATCTTTCGACCACAAGCCCGATTCAATCAACGCGCTGCAGGCCATTGTCCTGAAGCCGTGTCCGCACACTTCCGTTTTGGTATCGTAACCCATGGTGCGTAGTGCTTTGTTAACCGTGTTCTCGCTCATGGCGTTTTTAGGATTATTATCACCTGTAAAAATAAGTTCATGGTTACCTGTCCATTGATAAATGCGTCTCAATACATTTATTGCTTGTTTACTTAATGGGACCAGATGCGGGGTACGCATTTTTGCTCCACGGTGAGAAAACTTGGCGCCTTCTATGGCTTCTCGTTCGGCAGGGATGGTCCATATTGCACGCTCAAAATCAACCTCACTCCAGCGACCAAAACGTAGTTCACTGGAGCGTATAAACACCAGTAATGAGAGTTCTACGGCCATCTGTGTTAATGGACGGCCTTTGTAGTTGGATATTCGTTCCAAGAGCTCTGGAATGCGTTCAAAATCCAGGGCAGGGCGATGCTTTACTTTGCTGGCAGGAATGGTGCCGGCGATGTCCTGGGCCGGGTTGTAGTCGATTAGGCCGCTTTGAACGGCATAGCGCATGATGGATGTAATACGTTGCTGTAGGCGTGAGGCGACCTCAAGGCGACCGGAGCTTGTGACCTTTCGGATGGGTACAAGGAGATCGAGTGTTTTCAGGTCTTTGATGCTGGTTTTGCCTATTGTAGGAAATACGTCCATGACCAGGCTTTGTAAAATCCGGGCGCTATGTGCTTCGGACCATTTTTTATTATTGGCATGCCAGGCACGAGCAACTTCCTCAAATGAGTCGCCGTTGTTTTGTTCAAATTGTTCTTGCTTTTTTTGTTCACCCGGGTCTATGTTGGAAGCTAACATTTGTTTGGCTTGTGCTCGTTTTTCGCGAGCAGCTGCCAGGGGGGTGGCGGGGTATACGCCAAGCGCTAGTGTTTTTTGTTTGCCGCCAAAACGATAATTCAGCCGCCAATATTTGGATCCGTTGGAATGGACCAACAAATACATTCCTTCGCCATCCGTTAATTTGTATTGTTTGTCGGTGGGTTTCGCTGCTCTGATCTGAACGTCGTTTAAAGCCATATTGTGGTCCAATTGTTGGTATAAATGATATCGAACCAGTGTATACCAACATTTATACCAACAGCAAATGCTTGATGCCGGTAGACTTCAATTGACTTCAGTAGACTGAAAATGCCCTGAGAGCCGCATAAATAAAGGGTTTTAGGCAAAAAAATAGACGTCTGTTGACGTCCATTGATTATCTTGTGGTGCCCGGGGCCGGAATCGAACCGGCACGCCTTGCGGCGGGGGATTTTGAGTCCCCTGCGTCTACCAATTTCACCACCCGGGCAATTTTGACGTTACTGGTAATAAAACTGCAACCTGTAACGATAGGCAGGAAAGATGAAATTATATCCGGTTTTTTATTTTTTTACAGCACTGGCAGTCTTATTTCACGATAAAAGAAAGTTTTCATGAAAATTTGTCGTTTATGCAACACAAAAAAACAAGCCGGCTATAAAGTATGGGTAAAAACATCTACCCCATAACTTCAAACCAGCAGGAAACTCATGGATACCGATCTTCAAGCTGAAATAGACCGTTTACACAATGAATGCCTTTCCCTGATGATGGCAACCAACAATAAGCAGGGAGAGCCAAATGCCAGCTACACCCCTTTCACATGGCTTAATAACCGTTTTTATATTCTGGTGTCCGGTCTGGCCACGCACACGGTCAATTTGCAGCAAAACCCCAATCTGGCTATTTTGCTGGCAGACGATGAAAGCAAAACCAAAAACATCTATGCCCGTGTGCGTTTAAGCTATCAGGCCAGGGCGGAAACGGTTGATAAAAACAGCGAAGAGTATGAAAGCGCACTGGCGGCCCTGACGGAACGGGCCGGTAAAACGGTCGGTTTATTGGCGTCCTTGCCTGACTTTGTCATGGTTTGCTTGCTACCATCAAAAGGCACACTGGTGCAGGGCTTTGGCAAGGCTTTTGTTTTTGATCCGCAAAAGCGTGAAAGCGCCACCCGGCTAACCAATCGTAATATTGACGATTGGCGCTAATGTATCAGGCATGCCAGGCGCTTGGAAATGGTTTATTGTTCTTCCAGTCTGTCCCGCTCACGAAAATACGCAACATGGCGGCCATGCACCATATAAAACAGCAGCATGCATAGCAGGGCCAGCCCGGCCATGAGCCAGTACAGGTTGCGGTAGCCGGTTTCGGTAATAATGATTCCCAACAGGTAAGGGCCAAAACCCAGTCCGGCATCCAGACAGATATAAAACGTGGCGGTGGCCAGTCCCATGCGATGTGGGTTAACCACCTTGATGGCAACAGCCTGCAGGGCCGATTGCAGGCTGCCGTAACCCATGCCAATCAGGGCGGCTGCTATAAGCAACATTAGGGCTGAATCGGCTGTTGCCATGGCCGCCATCCCCAGGGCCAGTAACAGGCAGCAGGGGTACACGATCACGTTAGAACCTTTTTTGTCCAGGATTTTGCCGGCAATCGGGCGTGAAAACAGGATGACGAAAGAGTAAACAATAAAAAAGAAACCGGCTGCCGTCACCAGCTCCAGCTCAATCGAGTAGCTGTTCAGGAAGGTGAGCACGCTGGCAAAGCACAGTCCCAGCAGGAACATGACCGTTGAAACCGGCAAGGCCTGGCGTTCCACAAGATCACCCAGGGTAAAGTGAAAAGGCTGTTCGGTCGCGTGTTTGGCAGAGCCGGCTTTCAGGAAGGTAGAGGCTGCCAGGGCCAGCAGGCTGACCAGCAGGCAAAAGGCAAAAATCCATTGGAAATTGAAATTCTGGCTCATCCACAAACCCAGGAATGGGCCGATAGCCGAGGCCAGGGTGGTGCTCAGGCTGTAGTAGCCAATGCCTTCGGCCCTGCGGTGGGACGGAATAATGTGCGCCACAATGGTGCCACAGGCGGTACTGGCGATACCAATGGCCATGCCGTGCAGAAAACGGGCCAGCAGTAAAGAATAAATGGAGTCACTGAAAAAATACAGACAGCTGGTCAGGCTGAAGGCCACCAGGCCGATCAGCAGGGTTTTTTTCTGGCCAATCACATCAACCAGCTGGCCAATAAGAAGACGGCTGGTCAGGGCGCCCACAATAAAAATGCCAACGGCCAGCCCGGCCATACTGATTGAAGCGTCATAACGCTGGGTCACATAATCGCCCAGGGTAACAATCAGGAAATAAAAGACAATGGTAATAAGCAGGTTAACCCCGGTGATGATAATGAAATCAGGGGTCCACAATTTTTTTTCTTGCATGGTGGTTTTTTTTGGGGAAGAAGATTGTTATTGTTTGCCGGTTTAACAAGCCTGGTGGCATTAAAGCTGAGCAGGTAAAAGAAGGCAGGCAATAACAGGCGGCAATAATGCCAGAAGACCGTTCATTATACGCTTTTAACCAAAAGCTTGCCGGGCCCTTGAAAAAAAACGATTTGTCCCCAAGTGGGTATGAAGCCTTCAGGCCTTGCCGCCTGTTGTTATTTCAAACTCCATTCCAATTTTTTTATTTTGCCAATTACTATGAGTCAAGAAGAAGCAACTGTTCAAGCCGGCCCGCAAACCATGGGTTTTCAGGCGGAAGTCAAGCAATTACTGCATTTGATGATTCACTCCCTGTACAGCAACAAGGAAATTTTCTTGCGGGAGCTGGTTTCCAATGCCTCGGATGCCTGCGACAAGCTGCGTTTTGAAGCGATTGATAATCCTGCCTTGCTGGAAGGCGGTGCCGATTTGCAAATCAGGGTCAGCTATGACAAAGAGGCCCGTACCATTACCATTTCCGATAATGGCATTGGTTTAAGCCACGACGAGGCAATCGCCAACCTGGGCACGATTGCCCGTTCTGGCACGAAAGAGTTTTTTTCCCAGTTAAGTGGCGACAAGCAAAAAGATGCCCAGTTAATTGGCCAGTTTGGCGTGGGTTTTTATTCTTCATTCATTGTGGCCGACAAGGTTACGGTTGAAAGCCGTCGTGCCGGTGTCGCTACCAGTGAAGGCGTGCGCTGGACGTCCGAAGGCCAGGGCGACTTCACTATTGAACCAATTGAAAAGGAATCGCGCGGTACCGATATTACCTTGCACCTGCGTGCCGATGAAGATGAGTTCCTTAGCCACTGGAAGTTAAGTGAGATCCTGCGCCGTTATTCCGATCATATTTCCCTGCCGGTACTTATGCAGAAAGAAGAATATGACTCGGAAAAAGGCGAGATGGTTAAAAAGGACGAGTGGGAAGCGGTTAACCAGGCCAGCGCACTATGGACCCGTAACAAGTCTGACATTACCGACGAGCAGTATAAAGAGTTTTACAAGCATGTCAGCCATGATTTTGAAGATCCGCTGGCCTGGACCCATAATCGGGTGGAAGGACGCAGCGAATATACCCAGTTGCTGTATATTCCCAAACGTGCACCGTTTGATTTGTGGGACCGTGATGGCAAGCGTGGCGTAAAACTGTATGTGAAACGCGTCTTTATCATGGATGAAGCCGAACAGCTGCTGCCATCGTACTTGCGTTTTGTGCGCGGTGTGATTGACTCTTCTGATTTGCCGCTTAACGTTTCCCGTGAAATTCTGCAGGAAAGCCGTGATGTCCGTTCCATTCGCGAAGGCTCGGTAAAACGTATCCTGTCCCTGCTTGAAAACATGGCCGAGAATAAACCCGAAGACTACGCGACCTTCTGGGCTGAATTTGGCCAGGTGCTTAAAGAAGGTACCGGTGAAGATCCGTCCAACCTTGAGCGGATTGCCAAACTGATGCGTTTTGCTTCTACCCATACCGATGAGCCTTTGCAGAATGTCTCCCTGGCTGATTACATCTCACGCATGAAAGAAGGGCAGGACCGGATTTACTACGTGGTGGCAGACTCTTTCAATGCGGCCAAAAACAGTCCGCACCTGGAGATCTTCCGCAAAAAAGGTATCGAGGTTTTGTTGCTGTCAGACCGTGTGGACGAATGGATGATGTCTCATTTCCGCGAGTTTGAGGGCAAACAGCTGGTATCGGTTTCCAAAGGTGGGCTGGATCTTGCTGAACTGGCCGATGAAGCGGAAAAGAAAAAGCAGGAAGAAGTGGCTGAGTCCTTCAAGCCTTTGGTGGAACGGCTGAAAGAGGTTTTGAAAGACAAGGTCAAGGATGTTAATGTAACGCTGCGCCTGGTTGATTCTCCGGCTTGCGTGGTGGTTGGACAAAATGAATTAAGCCCGCACTTGCTGCGCATGTTGCAGGCGGCAGGCCAGGAAACCCCAGATTTCAAACCTGTCCTGGAAATCAACCCCGAGCATGCCATCATTACCCGTCTTCAGGCGGCTGAAGATGAGGAATTTGCCGATTGGGCCAATGTGTTGCTGGATCAGGCCCTGCTGGCTGAAGGTGCCCAGATTGCGGATCCGGCTGCGTTTGTGAAGCGGATGAATGCCTTGTTGCTCAAGTCTGCCTAATCGCATCCTGACGCAGGTATAACGACAATGCCCGGCGCCGGTTTTTATCGGGGTTCGGGCATTTGCCGTTTGGCCCAGCCACTTTCTGTTTGGTATTTTTGCCAGTCAAAGTAGGGGCCCGGGTCGGTTTTTCTGCCGGGTGCGATATGTTCATGACCACGTACCGCCCTTAAGGGGTAGCGGGCCTTTAGCACTTTGCTCAAATGGCTCAGGGTTTCATACTGTTCAGGCATGAAAGGCTCAAAGTCACAGCCTTCCAGCTCAATGCCAATAGAGAAATCATTGCAGCGTTCGCGGTCGTTAAAACGGGAGACGCCTGCATGCCAGGCGCGGTTTTCAGTGCTCACGAACTGGACAATTTCCCCATCGCGGCGGATAAGAAAATGCGCCGACACCCGCAAGTGTTTGATTGACTCAAAGAAGGGGTGTGCGTGTGGGTCAAGGCGGTTGGTAAACAGCTGCTCTATGTACGGTCCGCCATACTGGTAAGGCGGCAGGCTGATGTTATGAATGACCAGTAGCGAGACGGTTTCATTAACCGGGCGTTTGTCACAGTTGGGGGAAGGCACCAGGCGAATGTTTTTGCTTGTCTTCAGCCATCCGTGGCGGTCCAGCTGTAAAAATGGCATGCTCATTGTTTTTGGCCCAATCGGGCATGCTCTTCGGAACACCAGGTTTTGCCATGGATGAGACAGGCTTCCGAGCGGGGCAGGTGAATATGGCAGTGAGCACATTGCACCATGGCTTCGCTGGCCTGGCTTTGCCGGGTGGCGGGAGGCTGGCTGGCGTTTGATTGCATGTTTTTGAAAAGCGTCTGAACGCGACCGGCAAACATGCGGATGGCCAGCATCAGGATGATGATCAGGATGATAAAGAGAAAAAATCTCATTAGACACTCTTGTGCATAATAACGTCAAAGATAAAACGGGTACCCGTGTAGGCCAGCATGAGCAGGGCAAAACCGGTTAGCGTCCAGCGCAAGGCCAATCGGCCACGCCAGCCCCAAAGGCTTCGCCCAATCAGCAGTATGCTGAATACCAGCCAGGCCAGCAGGGTGAAAATGGTTTTGTGGTCCATGGGCAGGAACTGGCCGCTTTTGTTGAGCGACACCATAATGCCGGTGACAATAGACAGGCTGAGAGCGCCAAAACCAATCCAGATCAGTTTGAACAGGATGCGTTCCTGCTGCATGAGTGGTGGCTGGGCCTCAAGGATGCGGGTGGTGAGCGAGGGATTTTCCTGAAAATTGACGGGTTTATGCAAGTATTGGTCCAGGGCGGTCATTAAGAATGCCTGTATGGCGGCGATGGCAATAAGGCTATAGGCAAACAGTGAGATCAGCAAGTGGATCTTGAACAGATGGGTTTGTGAGGGAATGACCAGGCTGTCTGGGCTGGAAGGAAAAAGGGCGGCCAGCAGACAGATAAAGCTGGCAATCGGCAGCAGCAGCAAAAGCAGCCCGTCTATTTTGTTCAGCCTGCTTTCTATCCAGAACACGATCATGCCCAGCCAGATGGTAATGGACAGGCCCTGTGACCAGTTCAGCCTGATATGTTCTGCGTGCACGATCGCCCAGTGTACGGCGATGCCTTGCAGCACTAAGGTGGCCAAAAGACATACGCTACGGACGGAGCCGGTTTGCCTGATGGTGTTTTGTTGCACAATGGGGCGCCAAATTGACAAACTAAGCAGAAGATAGGCCAATGCGGCCAGAGAGTGCAATACAATGTCAGCTGACATAAACTGATATCTTGATTGTAGGGGTTGGGTTATTGAGGTAACAAAAACATAGTATAGCCTCTAATCCTGGTAATTCATTTATTAAAGTGCAAAATTCATGTTCGATAATTTAACTAATCGTTTGTCCCGGGTCATGAAGACCATCCGGGGAGAGGCCCGCCTGACCGAAGCCAATACGCAGGAAATGCTGCGCGAGGTACGTCTGGCATTACTTGAGGCCGATGTATCTTTGCCCGTGGTGCGTGAGTTTGTTGCCAGGGTCAAGGAAAGTGCGCTGGGTGAGGAAGTCGCCGGCAGCCTAAGTCCAGGACAGGCCCTGGTGGGGGTGGTTCATAAAGAGCTTACCGCTTTAATGGGGGGGGATCTTGGGCCGCAGGCATCCGAGCTGTCTTTGGCAACCCAGCCGCCAGCCGTTGTGTTAATGGCCGGTCTGCAAGGGGCTGGCAAAACCACGACGACCGGTAAATTGGCCAAACTGATTAGTGGGGGCGATTTACTGCAAAATGGTCGCAAGGCCGGCCGAAAAAAAGTGCTGGTGGTCAGTGCCGACGTTTATCGTCCGGCCGCTATTGAACAGTTGAAAACGGTTGCCACCCAGGTTGGGGTGGATTTCTTCCCGTCCGATGCCAGCCAGAAACCGCGTGATATTGCCCTGGCAGCCGTCGATCATGCAAAACGGCATCATTATGATGTCTTGCTGGTGGATACGGCCGGCCGTCTGGGTATTGATGAAGCCATGATGGCTGAAATCAGTATGCTGCACGAAGTGCTCAAGCCCATTGAAACCCTGTTTGTGGTGGATGCCATGCAAGGTCAGGATGCCGTGAATGTGGCCAAGGCCTTCTCCGAAGCCTTGCCCCTGACTGGTGTGGTCATGACCAAACTCGATGGTGATGCCCGGGGTGGTGCCGCCCTGTCGGTGCGGCATATTACCGGCAAGCCCCTGAAGTTTATCGGGGTTTCCGAAAAACTCGATGGTCTTGAACCTTTTCATCCCGAGCGTATGGCTCAGCGGGTGCTGGGTATGGGCGATATTGTTTCGCTGGTTGAACAGGCCCAGCGCAATATTGATATTGCCGAAGCCCAGAAGCTGGCCACCAAGATCAAATCGGGTGACCGTTTTGACCTGAATGATTTTCGTGATCAGTTGCAGCAAGTCAAGAAAATGGGGGACATGAGTTCCCTGCTTGAAAAACTGCCGGCACAGTTCGCCCAGGCAGCGGGCCAGTTGCAAAGTGGCCAGGCCGAAAAACAATTGCGCCGTACCGAGGGTATTCTTAATTCCATGACGCCCCAGGAACGGGCCAAACCCGAATTGCTGAAAGCATCGCGCAAACGTCGTATTGCGGCGGGTGCTGGGGTGCCAGTGCAGGAAGTGAACAAATTGCTTAAGCAGTTTGAGCAAATGCAGGGCATGATGAAGCAGTTCAAGAAAGGCGGTATGGGTAAGATGATGCGTGCCATGGGAGGGCTCAAGGGCCTGAAAAACATGGGCATGGGTGGTTTTGGCGGTTTCAAGAAGTAATACAAAAAAGTCCGCCTGTTGGGGCGGACTTTTTTATTAGTCATGCCAGTGCATTATTGGGGAATGCGCAGAATCTGTCCCGGGTAAATTTTATCCGGGTGGCTAAGCATAGGCTTGTTGGCTTCAAAATTGAATTCGTTAAGAAATATCATTAAGACGCGTTATCGGCAAATTTGTCGGTGGCGGCAAGCAGGGCTTTCAGGATGCCCGGCTCATTAAATGCATGGCCGGCATCGTCAATGATTTGGAATTCGGCTTGTGGCCATGCCTTGTGCAGTTCCCAGGCGGTTTTGGCCGGCGTGCAGGCATCGTAGCGTCCCTGAATGATAATGCCGGGAATACCGTGCAGTTTATGGGCATTGTCCAGCAGCTGGTTTTCTTTCATGAAACCGCCATTCGCAAAATAGTGATTTTCGATACGGGCAAAGGCGATGGCAAAATAATCATCGACATGGCTGCTGACATGGGCTTCATTCAGCAGCAGGCTGATGGTTCTTCCTTCCCATAAGCTCCAGGCCCGGGCTGCCTTGATTTGCTCTGCAAGATCGTTGCCGGTCAGCCGTTTCTGATAGGCGGCAATCAAGTCATTATGTTCTTCAGGTGGAATAGGGGCCAGGTAGTCTTCCCAGTAGTCGGGAAACAGCCATGAAGCACCTTCCTGGTAGAACCAGCGCAGTTCTTCTTTACGTACCGTAAAAATGCCCCGTACAATCAGTTCACTGACACGATTGGGATGGGTCTGGGCATAGGCCAAAGATAAGGTAGAGCCCCATGAACCACCAAAGACCAGCCATTTTTCTGCGCCCATGATGTCACGGCGCAGGCATTCCATGTCTTCAATAAGATGTGCGGTGGTGTTGTTGTGCAGGCTGGCATGTGGAAGCGAGCGGCCGCAGCCGCGCTGGTCAAACAGCAGGACATTGTATTTGGATGGATCAAACAGTTGACGGTGCTGGGGACCACACCCGGAGCCCGGTCCGCCATGCAGGAACACGGCTGGCTTTCCCTGGGGATTGCCACAAAGTTCCCAGTAAACCTGGTGGCCGTCGGTGGTTTCCAGAAAACCGGTTTTATAGGGCTCTATGGGTGGGTACATGGCAGACTAATCCTCTTTCTTTTTGAAAACCAGGTCCCACACACCATGACCCAGGCGCAGGCCACGGGTTTCAAATTTGGTTTGCGGGCGATAATCGGGCTTGGGTGCGTAATCCTTGGCGGTGTTTTCCAGCTCGGGGTTGGCCGACAGGACTTCCAGCATTTGTTCTGCATAGTTTTCCCAGTCGGTGGCGCAATGAATATAACCGCCCGGTTGTAGCCGGCTAACCAGCAGTTGTACGAACTCGGGCTGGATCAGACGGCGCTTGTGGTGCCGCTTTTTTGGCCAGGGGTCGGGGAAGTAAATATGCACGCCAGCCAGGCTGTTGGCGGGTAGCATGTTCTTGACCACCTCAACGGCATCGTGCTGGATAATGCGTACATTGTCCAGTGAGGATGCTTCAATGCGTTTGAGCATGGCACCAACACCGGCATTGAATACCTCTACGCCCAGGAAGTTTTCTTCATGGCGGGCCAGTGCGATTTTTTCAGTGGTTTCGCCCATGCCAAAACCAATCTCAAGAATGGTGGGGGCCTGTCTGCCGAATACTTTTTCATAGTTCAGGCTAGTCGGTTTGTAGGCAATCGACCATTTGTCCATCAGTCGCTCTATGGCCAGTTTTTGGCCAGGCGTCATGTGTGAGCGGCGGTGAACAAAGCTTTTGATGTGCCCGAACGGTTGTTCGGGCTTTTCGGTGCCTTCGGCAACCGGTGCGGGGTTTGTATTTTCAGTACTCATGTTAATTTCACTCGTTAAGCCATAATTGTATTTGATACGAGGCAACAAGTTGAAGATATGGGTGCTAAAACTTAAATGTCATGACTTTTGCCGGAGGAATATTGCCCCAGACGATTTCACTGTGAAACTGGCTTGCGTGGATATGGGTTTTCCAAAGCGGTGAGCGCAGGTTGTAGGTGAATTGAATGGCCAGGCCTTGATCTTTTAAAAGGGTATGCCATTGTTGCAGAATTTGCTGGCAGGTATCGGGTGGCAGGGAGATCAGGGGAAGACTGGAAACCACAGCGTTGATTTTTGCTCCGTGTGGAATAAGGGTATCCAGATGGGCAGCATTGCCATTGATGACGGTAATATGGGGAAACCGGGTTTTTAAATGACAGGCAAAGGTGTGAGAAAATTCAATCACATAAAGTTTGTCGGGGGAAACGCCGTGATCCAGGATGGCCTGAGTAATCACGCCCGTTCCCCCGCCCAGCTCAATGATGATACCATCATTGTCCAGGGGAATGTGCCGGGCCATTTGCCGGGCCAGCTTTTTGGAGCTGGGGCAAATGGCGCCGGTAAACTTTGGTTGGTTGATCAGTTCCTGGAGGAACATGAACGGGCCTGCTGTTTTTACGATACTGCTGATCTTTTTGGCTTGTTGCCACCAGACTCCATCCATATGCCATCCTGTTGCGAGATAAATTGATCTTGCTGTTAGTTAGTGAATACGCATACCGGGTTGTGCACCTTCCCAAGGCTCGAGAATGTAAATGCCGGGGTGGTTTTTTTCGTCGGCATGGCTGGCTGCAAGCACCATCCCTTCGGAAATGCCGAATTTCATTTTACGAGGAGCCAGGTTGGCAACCATAACGGTTAGTTTACCCACCAGATCTTCTGGATTATATGCTTCTTTTATGCCTGAGAAAACATTTCTGTGACGGCCTTCGCCGACATCGAGGGTCATGCGTAACAGTTTGGTGGAACCTTCCACATGTTCGCAGTTGACGATTTTGGCAATGCGCAGGTCAATCTTGGCGAAATCGTCAATTTTGATGGTTTCGGCAATGGGCTCGCCACCGGGAATCAGTGCTTCTGGTGCTGGCGGTTCGAACAGGTCATCCAGCATTTTGGGGTCGACCCGTTGCATCAAGTGCTTGAAGGGGGCGATGTGTTCAGGCAATTGCGCGGCATCCTGCCAGGTGAAGTCGCTGTTTTGTTCGAAAAGCTCAGTGGCAATCCGCTTGGAGAGCGCGGGCAAGACGGGGGTCAGCATGACTGACAAAGCCTTGAAGCCGGCAATGGCGCGCGAACAGATATCCTGCAGTTTGTCTTTCTGGTCCTGTTCAGCAGTGCTGATGCCTTTGGCCAGTACCCAGGGCTGGGCGTTGTCGAAGGCCTGGTTGACCTTGTCGGCGTAGGCCATCAGGGTGCGGATGGCGCGGCCATATTCGCGTGCCTCGAAGTCATTGCGAACGTTTTCGGTGACACTGGCGATTTCTGTGGTGAAAGCGTTGATATCGCCCTGGTAAGCCAGTTTTCCATCAAAGTGTTTGCTGATGAAGTTGGCGGCACGGCTGGCAATGTTAATGTATTTGCCAATCAGGTCGCTATTGACGCGGGCAATGAAATCATCGGGGTTGAAATCAATGTCTTCAACCCGTGCATTCAGTTTGGCGGCGATATAGTAACGCATCCATTCGGCATTCATGCCCAGTTCAAGATATTTGATGGGCGAAATGCCGGTGCCACGGCTTTTGGACATTTTCTCGCCACTGACGGTAATGAAACCGTGCACGAACAGGGAATCAGGTACTTTACGGCCTGAAAACTTGAGCGTTGCGGGCCAGAACAGGGCGTGGAAATAAATAATGTCCTTGCCAATGAAGTGAACCTGTTCGGTGTTGCCGTTGGGATCCAGCAGGCCGTCAAAGTCAAGGCCGGTTTTCTTGCAGTAGGCTTTTAAAGAGGCCAGGTAGCCAACCGGTGCGTCCAGCCATACGTAAAAATACTTGCCGGGTTCATCGGGGATTTCAATGCCAAAATAGGGGGCATCGCGTGAAATGTCCCAGTCGTTAAGATTGCTTTGACTTTCGCCATCTTCAGCGTTGCCCAGCCATTCACGGGTTTTGGCCAGTACTTCGTTTTGCAGGCGTTTTTGGCCGCGGGCATTGGTGCCGTTGGTCCACTCTTTCAGGAACTCAACGCAGCGCGGGTCGGACAGCTTGAAGAAAAAGTGCTCGGACGATTTCAATACCGGCGTGGCATTGGTCAGGGTGGAGTAAGGGTTGATCAGTTCGGTGGGGGCGTAAACGGCGCTGCACACTTCACAGGAATCACCATACTGGTCTTTGGCATGGCATTTGGGGCATTCACCCTTGATATAACGATCGGGCAGAAACATGCCCTTGACCGGATCGTAGAACTGCTCGATGGTTTTGCTGCTGATGAAACCGGCTGCTTTCAGGGCCTTGTAAATGTCACCCGACAGCTGTGTGTTTTCTTCACTGTGCGTGCTGTGCCAGTGGTCAAACTTGATGTGGAAACCATTCAGGTAAGTGGGACGTTCATTGGCATAACGGGCAACGAGTTCTTCCGGGCTGATGCCTTCTTTTTCGGCCTTGAGCATAATGGGAGCGCCATGGGCGTCATCGGCACCGACAAAATGAACGGTATGGCCCGACATGCGCATGGTGCGAACCCAGATATCGGCCTGGATGTATTCCATGATATGGCCAATATGAAATGAGCCGTTGGCATAAGGGAGTGCGGTGGTAACAAAAATCGTGCGTGTCATGAACAATTACAGTAAAAATTAAACAGTTGAATGATTTTAGACGAAAATGCCGGTTTTAACGGAACCGGCAGACTATTTTCCACCGGAAACGGGCGGAGTAAACACGAAAAGACAACAGAAAATCGTCGAAATCCTTCCATCTTACAGAAAAAGCCTAAATGAAAAACGGTTTCTTATTTTATTTCACGTATTTCAACGTCGGTCACGTCTTTGGCGCTGGTGGAAAATTTGCGTTTGTGGAATTTTTCCTGGAAGTCGGTTTGGGTCTGGCGGGCCCGTGTGCGTGATTGGGTCCAGAACTGGCCGGCAGAAAAATTTTGTCCGCGAACGCGGGCAATCACATACATAACACCCAGGGCAATGGCGGTTGATGCCATGAAGATGAATGCCATGCACAGGCCTACAATGGCCAGAATGACGAAGAGAATGCTTTTCAGGGTACTGTCTAGAAAATCTTTCATTGTGTATGGAAACCCCATGATAGAGGCAGGTTTATCTTCACCTGCTGATAATAAAAACGGTATGATTGACTATTCTACTCAAGTAAGTTTAAAAGTGATAAAACAATGCGTTTACAAATAAATACCATTCTTTCCGAGTTGCAGTCCGTGCGGGATCCACTTACTGGCATGTCCCTGGCTAAAAAGTTCAGGGAAAGAGACCTGGAAATCAAGGGTGATACCGTAGAAGTCAAATTGTTCCCGGGTTATTATCCTGCCGAAGATAAAAGCAATATCGAACAACAAATAACCAACGCCTGCACCAGGGCGGGCGCGGCTCAAACCCGGATCAATTACTTAGATGGTATCAAAAGCCACGTGGTTCAAGGGGGCTTGAAACCAATTGCATCAATAAAAAATATTATTGCGGTCGCTTCAGGCAAGGGTGGCGTAGGAAAAAGTACAACTTCTGTCAATTTGGCGCTGGCTCTGTCGCAGTCTGGTGCAAAAGTTGGTATTCTTGATGCGGATATTTATGGTCCCAGCCAGCCATTGATGTTGGGTGTTTCGGGTAAGCCGGAATCACGCGATGGCAAAAGCATGGAGCCTCTTGAGGCACATGGTGTTTATGTCAATTCGATTGGTTTCTTGATTGACGGGGACTCTCCGGCCATCATGCGTGGTCCCATGGTTGCACAGGCCCTGGAGCAATTGTTAAGGCAAACGAATTGGCCTGATCTGGATTATCTGATTGTGGATATGCCGCCCGGAACCGGCGATATTGCATTGACGCTGGCCCAGAAAGTGCCGGTTGTTGGTGCGGTTATTGTGACAACGCCACAGGACATTGCGCTGGCTGATGCCCGCAAAGGTCTGCGCATGTTCCAGAAGGTCAATGTGCCCATTTTGGGTGTTATTGAAAATATGTCCATGCATGTCTGTTCAAACTGTGGACACGTTGAGCCTTTGTTTGGTCATGACGGTGGGCGTAAAATGGCCCAGGAACTGGAGGTGCCATGGTTGGGCAGCTTGCCGCTTACATTGGCAGTGCGTGAGCAGACCGATTCGGGCAAGCCTACGGTGGTCTCGGACCCTGGCAGTGAAGCGGCTAGGTCATACCGTCACATTGCCCGAAAACTGGCGGTGACGGTTTCCGATTTGGCGGTAGATATGAGTGGCAAGTTTCCTTCAGTAGTGGTAAAACCGTTATGAAGTTAAATAATATGTAATACAACCCCGTTAACGATCCAATCCGATGCACTTTACAGCCCGGCACGTCATTTTTTTACCACTCCTCCTGTCCGCCACTTCAATGGCGTTTTCTGCTGGCAAGCCCGAGGTGGTGATTGATCCCAGTGGATTAAGTCCAGAAGTATTGAGAAGTGTTAATGATGGTATTAGTGCCGTGGTGCGTCTGGCTGATGATCAGGACGGTGGCGAAGCCGAGCGGATTCGCAGCCGGGGCCGTGAGGCCGTGATTTCCGCCCTTGCCACGCAAGGGTATTTTGCCCCCAAGGTGGACCTTGAAGTGGGTGAGGACGTGGCAGGTGAAACCTGGGATATTTATATTGAGCCTGGTAAGGTGTCCAGGGTGGCATCGGTGGAGAACCGCTTTTTGGGCAGTATCACCGGTGCCCAATATGTCCAGCGGGTAGAGGCCCTGAAAAAAAACTGGGGCTTGCCGGTGGGGGAAGATTTCATTAATGCCCGGTGGAGCGCCTCAAAAAGCGCCTTGCTTGAAGGTGTGATGGACCGCGACTTTTATCTTGCCCGCATGATCCACTCCCAGGCAGTGGTGAACCCCGAAACATCCACGGTTGATACCGTCACCGAGGTCAATAGTGGGCCGGCAGTCACCTTGGGCAATATCGAGGTCATTGGCCTGCGCCGTGTTCCCGAAAGTCTGGTGCGTCGTTATATCCGCTATAAACCGGGTGATCCCTTCGTTCAGGATCAACTTGATGAGTGGCAGCAGGCCTTGCAGTCAACCAACTTTTTCAGGGGGGCATTCGTTTCCCTGAAAACCCCTGAAGGCTCGGAAGTTTACGATATGGAACAGGTGGAGCTGCCGGTATCTGTTCGGGTAACTGAAGGTCCGGCAAGCTCTGTTGCCGGCTCCTTGGGGGTGGACGACATTAGTGGAATTCGAGTTGAAGGCCTGTATAAGCAAAATGTGGTTTGGGGGCTTCCGGTTATTATGGAAACCGGTGCCGGCTTCGATTTCAAGAGTCAGCGTGCCTTTCTTGATTTTACCTTGCCACCCAATTATGACGGATCAAGGGACAGTTTTGGGATCATGGCCCGTCATTCCGATATTCAAAATGAAGATGTGACCCGTTTTGGCCTGGGCTGGAAACGAAAACGTGAATTCAAACTGGACCCGGAAAGCCGGGTTGATTATGAATCCAACTGGGGAGTGCTGGTTGCGTACGATTCTGTCAAGCGTGAAGATGAAGCGCGTTATTCTTTGCCAACTGTGGTGGGTACCTGGGACTTGTTGCGACGGGATCTTAATGACCGATACGATCCGCGTGACGGGAATCTGATTGCCCTGGGCCTGGGGGCCGGTATGACGCTGAACAAGCAGCAGACTTTTGGCCGGGTTGGTGTGCGGGTGCAGCAATGGTGGCCGGTGGGTAAACGGGATGTTTTTACGTTGCGAGCCGAGGCGGGACAGGTATTGGGCTCCAAAAATACACCTATTCCGGATGACTTCGGTTATCGGACAGGTGGTCCCCGCTCTATTCGTGGTTATAAATACAATGAGTTTGGCCGCCATGTGGGAAATGCCGTTGTCGGCACCCGTTCGCTGGCGGTGATGGGTGCCCAGTACATGCATTACTTTGATGACCGTTTTGGCATGAGTGTGTTTATCGATGCCGGTGACGCAGCGCCTTCTTTCCGGGACATGAAAATTGCCGTTGGCTATGGAGTGGGGGCGCTTGTCAAGACGCCAGCAGGGCCTTTATCGCTTGATTTGGCATGGGGGCAGCGTGACCGTAAACTAAGACTGCACTTTTCTTTAGGGGTGGCATTTTGAGCAGGATCCGCGGGCATTTGAAAAATTGGTTTAACTGGAAAACCAGTCCTTTAGTGGTGCTTTTCCTGCTGGCCGCTTTTCTGTTCTGGGCATTGGGTACCAGTGCTGGCAGCAAATGGACTTTGCGTACTGTGCTCGCCCAGGTGGGCGGTGAAATGGATGAGGTTGAGGGGACAATCTGGCGCGGCCTTAAACTTGGACGGCTGGTGCTTGATACACCTGAAGTAAGCGTGGTGGCAAACAATGCCCGTGTTCAGGTTCAATGGCTGGAGCTTTTCAATCGGCGTCTTAAAGTGACCCATATGGAAGTGGGAGACCTGGATATCCGCCTGTTGCCGGTGCCATCCCCAGAGCCAGAAACGGAATCGGGGCCTTTTACCATGCCGGGCCTGCCCGTCACCATAGAGGTGGATACCGTTCGCATAGGCAACTTTTCACTGGTGCAGGCCGATGGCAGTCATTTGCCGGTTGGTTTAAGCGGGTTTTGGGTTAGCAATTTGCGGGTTAACCAGGAACAGGCCAGCGGGAAAATTGACAGCGTGCATATCAGTCATGACCTGGTCAATAGTGACTTAAGTGGCAATCTTAAAATTACCCAACTCAAATCGCCCTGGCCATTGGAACTGGATCTTCAGGCCATGACATCCAGTGAAAACCGCGATTCCCCCATTTGTCTGGATCGTTTTCTGGTTACCTCCATATTCAGGGGGCAACATGGCAATCGTTGTACTTTTAATCTTGATCTGCAGGCACAGGGTTCGGCCGAGCGCCTGGATATTGCCCTGGAAGGAAGTGGGCAGGGCGTAAATCTGGACGCCAATACCGTGTTAAACCTGTTTGCACCGGTTCCCCTGGAAAATGCACATTTGGCACTGGCACTTGAAAATGGTGCTTCGCTGGTGCTTAATGCCGAACTGAAAGAAAAACAGGGCATTGAGGGTACAGACCGGCTGGAGGGCAGTTTGCTGAGTAATCAGCTGGCCTTGCATCAACTGCTGGCCGGTGCCGTACCGGAGTCACTGTTAACTGCCCGTTTCGGCTTCAAGGCAGACTTTGCCGGGCTGGGCAGGTTGCATCAGTTGGATGTGCAGGCAAAGATAGATGCGGCCAGCCGCTGGAACCGACAGCCTTTGTCGGGTGATATCAACTTGCAGCTTAAGAATCTGTCTTCGGCCGATGCGATTTATATCGACAACGCGCATATTGATCTGGTTCAGGGCCGAAATAAAATCCGCTCATCGGGCGGCTTTGGTCATGCTGACAGCCGTTTGTTGCTGGATATCAATCTGCCTGAATTGGCCAGCCTGTGGCCGGGTCTTGAAGGCAGCGGCAGCGCCAATGCAGAGGTGAACGGCTCGTTGGCTAAGCATGGCGCATTTCTGAAAGCCACATTTGCTGAATCCAGGGTCAGGGAACTGGGCAAGGCACCTGTCAGTCTTGAAACCCGCCTTAACGGTGCGTTGATTCAAAATGAGCAGGGGCAGCCGGTGTGGCAGGGTGATATTGCCGGCCTGAGGCTGCAACATGCGAACATTCGCCTGGAGCAGCAGGATGCGTTGGCGCTTTATTTTGCCCCGGATGCCCGTGACCAGGAAAAGCAATGGTCAGTGGGGGCGTCGCAATTCAAGCTGGTTTTGAATGGCAAGCCGGCAACCCTGGCGCACCGGTTGTCTGAAGGCAGCCAGCGTGGCTGGAAAACACAGGGGGCGTTCTCTGATTTAACGCTTAGTCATTCCTTGATGACTGATATCCAGCAGGCCCTGGCAGGTGGAAACGACGCAAAACCGGTGGCTGCAAAAGCCAAACAAATCGCCGATGTTGTTTACGATGGTAATTGGGATTTCCAGCAAGTGCAGGCCTTGACCGGTACGGTCAATTTGCAGCGTACCGCAGGCGATAGCATTTTGCCACTGGCGGTAACCATTCCTCTGGACTTCAATACCCTGGCGATTCGGGTGAAAGAAACCCATCAGCTTGATGAGTCCCCACTGATGGTCATTGGTGCTACCGGGCAGGGCAACAAGTCTTCCCTGGATATGAGCCTGAATCTTGATCTGGACTCGCCTTTTCCTTTACGGGATGGTCATGTAAACCTGGGCCTTACTGATAACTCCCGCCTGCAGCTGAAAACCGTGGTGCATGAAAACCAGGGTGAAAACAGCGGGGATAAAATCAGTACCACGTTACACATGCAAGACCTGGCGCTGGACAAACTGCTGGCGGGCACAGTGCCCCCGGCCTTATTGAATACCGATATTCGTGTGGACATAGATTTGCTGGATCAACAGGAAATCAGGAGTGTGGTGCTTGATGCCCGTTTCAGCCCGCCAAGCCGGTGGAACAATCAGCCCCTGGACGGGCATTTGAAAACCCGTATTGATACCAGTGGCTTGTTTGCGTCCACCCCGGTTGGTATTGATCCTTCAGCACCGCAAGCGGTCAGGGCCAATTATGAAAACCTGAGCGTGTCAGAGACCGATATTTACCTGGTGCAGGGCAATAACCGGATAGCCGGTTCGGGCGGTTTTGGACAGGCACACAGCCAGTTGGCGCTTGATGTGAATGCGCCCACACTGGCCTCATTCTGGCCAGGTTTGCCGGGCAGCATTCATTTCAATGGTGTTCTGGATGGTAATTTGCCGAATCACAAGCTGGCTTTGCAGGCCATGTATGCCGATGCCGCCGATAATCGTCTTGGCAAGGCACCGGTCACTCTGAATCTGGATCTTCGCGGACGCTGGGCCAGTGCCCGGGAAGGCAATAGCTGGGTGGGTACCCTTGGCGTACTGGATGCCAAACATGCCGGTATCCGGCTGTTGCAAACTTCACCTTTGTCGTTTTCGCTGATGCCTTCCGCGGTTGGTGATATGCAGTGGACGGTTGGTCCATCTGCCTTAAGCCTTGAATTGCCCGATGATCATCGGGTGTCCATCTTGCAGGAAGGGGCCCGGGGCAGTAACGGGAAATGGCAAACCAGCGGAGCCATCAAGGATTTGGCCATTAGCCCTGAACTGATTGATCAGGTAAGACAATTAATAGATCCAGCCCTGAAACAAAAACTGGCCAGCGCCAATGGTAAAAAGAAAGAAGAACGCAGGGAAGTGGTGCTGGATGCCGACTGGAATTTGGACTTTGACCGGTTCTTGCTGGGGAGTTTGAATCTTGAGCGAACCAATGGTACCGGTGTTTTGCCGTTTGCCACACCGATACCACTTGATTTTCATGCGTTAAGCCTGGATATCACGCAGCAGCCGGGTGGTGAAGGCCAGGGTGATCTTATCCACCTGAGCGCTTTGGGTCAGGGTGAGAAATCAAGCCTGAGTGCCAATATCAATGCCGATATGCTGTCTGCCTATTACTTGAATGATGCTGATATCAGTGTCAGTCTTCCTGATGGCTCTGCCTTGCAAACCCGGGTAACGGTAACGCCCAATGAGGCCAATCGCTCGTATCGTATTCTGGGTTCATTGGCCACGCAAAAGCTGGCGCTGGGTAAACTGCTTGAAGGCATTATTCCTTCTTCAGTGGTTGGGGCAAGGCTGGAGCTGGATTCGGAACTGTCTCCGGATGTTGGTCTTTTGAATGTGTCAGTCAAAGGGGATATTGACGAGGGCAGTCAGTGGAATAAGCAGAAACTGGCAGGCAAGTTTGATGTTGCCCTGTTGCGCCAACTGGGTTCATCCGGTGGTGTGGCTGTTGGTGCGATTGATCCACATGTTTATACCATTCCCAGGGCCGATATCAACCTGACGTTGGGCGGCAGTGCCATCAAGTCAGCAGGTGCTTTCGGGCAGGCCACTGATAAACTGAGCTTGTCGGTGAATGCTCCGCGGTTTTCCGATTTCTGGCCAGGTTTGCCGGGCAGCCTGGTTTTGAATGGCAATCTCGATGGTTCGCTTGCCAGTCACGTGCTTGGGCTTAAAGGCACGTTTTCACAGGGCAAGTCAACAGAATTGGGTCGGGCACCGGTTGGTTTTGATGTAGGGTTAAAGGGCTTCTGGGGAGAACTGGCTGCGGGCGCTGATGGCTGGAAGGGTACCCTTGAGCGGCTCCAGGTCTCACATGCCGGATTCTCGGCCAATCAGGAAAAACCGCTGGAGGCCATGCTCCTGCCTGCCGGGGCGGGGGGCAAGCCTGAGTGGCAACTGGGTGTGTCCCAGTTAAGGATTGGCCTGCCAGGCAAGCATGAAGTGGTGATCAACCAAGAGGGTGCCAGTGGCCGGGATGGACACTGGGCCAGCAAGGGGTCTATCAATCGCCTCTTAATTAATCCTGCTTTGGTCAAAGACATGCAGGAAGTGCTGGGTATGTTGGAAAACAACAAGAAGAGCAACGGGAGGATTGTCGACAATCGCAAGAAGCAGGCTGTTGATGAAAACCTGCTCTTTGATTTTGACTGGGATCTGCAGTTTAATGGTACCCTGGCAGGTACGGCCAACCTGAAGCGGATTGGCGGTGATTTCGTGGTTCCTCTTCAGAATCCCCTGGCATTGGGTTTGAAGCAAATGTCCCTGGCTGTCAAGGCTAATCCGGTATCAGGAACCCAAAGTCAGGTATCGGCCGATCTGCTTATTGATACCCGGGACAAAGGTACCCTGACAGCCCGTGTCAATAGTCGCATGAATGGCATGACGCCTGATATCAATGGTGGGACCAGCGTTGCCCTTAAAGGCCGGCTGGACGATATTGCCTGGCTTTCCGCTTTCACCGGAGAGCTGCTTGACCTGGGGGGCAGTATCAATCTTGATATGACGGCGCAAAGCAGTACATCGGGTCAATGGTCAACCTCAGGATCGGTAACGGGCAATAAAGTGAGGGTTGTGCAAATTGAAAATGGGGTGCGCCTGCTGGACGGGACACTTAATGGTACTTTCCGCAATAATGAATTTGTGATCAACACCCTGCATTTTCCTTCGGTCATCCGGGTGGTGCCAACCGAGTGGCGTACCCGGCAATGGATTGAAGAAAACCCGCCGGCCCAGAAAGGCAGCATGAATATTACCGGTCGCTGGAACCTGATGACAGCCAAGGGTAATGCCAAGGTAGTGCTTGAATATTATCCGATCGTACAACGGGCTGACCGTTTTGCCATGGTCAGTGGCAGTGTTGATATTGATGCCAGCCTGCCTAATATTGATATTGATGGCAAGGTAACGGTCGATGCCGGGTGGGCCAGTATTGATATTCTTGGTACTGTCCCCACGGTGGATAGCGACGTGGTTGTGCTTCAGCCTGGCCAGAAAGAGGTGGTGCCAAGTCAGTCCACCACAAACCTGAATCTGGATTTTACGGTTGATTTGGGGCCGCGGTTTTATCTGGTGGGCATGGGCCTGAACTCGGGTCTTGTGGGTGACCTGAATATTACTCAACGAGATGGTCGCCTGACGGCATTAGGGGCATTTCGCACCCGTGGTGGTGCCATCGAGGCGTATGGACAGCGTTTGCAAATTCGTCGCGGACGGATCACCTTTCAGGGCAATATTGAAAATCCGGTGCTGGATATTGAAGCCATCCGGACCGGTCTCGAGGTAGAGGCCGGTTTGCGAGTGGTGGGCACGGCCAGAAGACCACGGATTACGCTGGTCTCTTATCCTGATGTGAGCGAAGTTGAAAAATTGTCCTGGCTGATTATGGGGCGTGGCCCTGACAGTAACGGTGGGGATATTGCCTTGCTGTTTTCGGTGGGGTCATCCATCTTGGGGGGTGGTGAGCCTTTTTACCGGCAATTGGGGATAGATGATGTGGCCGTGCGTACCGGTGACTTGGGCAAATCAGGCAGTGTTTTGCCTGAGCAAACTGTGGCCTCCGGTCTGGAGTTTGATTCTTCCAGTAATTTGTCAACCCAGTTTTTTGTTGCCAGCAAGAAATTCGCCAATGGGGTGACTGTCAGTGTGGAACAGGCTTTGGCAGGAACCGGTACGGTAGTCAAGGCCAGTTATAAACTGTTCAGATATATAACGGTTGATGCAAAAGTGGGTACAACGAATGGTATTGAATTTGTCTATCGGCGTTTTTTCCGGGATTGAGGGAAATCAGAGTTGCCGGTCTTCAGGTAAGGCTACAATTCTATATTCAATTTATGAAGCCGGTTTTGGCGAAAGACAAAATCGGTTTGTGCAATTTCACTGAGAGTAAGGCAATGAGCATAAAGAATGATCGTTGGATCCGGGAGGCATCGGCTGCCGGTATGATCGAACCCTTCGAACCGGGGCAGGTTCGCTCGGTAAATGGTGAGAAAATCGTCAGCTATGGTACCAGCAGCTACGGCTATGATGTCCGTTGTGCCAATGAGTTCAAGATTTTTACCAATATCAACTCCACGATTGTCGACCCCAAGTCATTTGATGAAAAATCATTTGTTGATTTTGTGGGTGATGTATGCATTATTCCGCCCAATTCCTTTGCTCTGGCCCGTACGGTGGAGTATTTCAGGATTCCCCGCAACGTGCTGACCATTTGTCTGGGCAAAAGCACCTATGCCCGCTGTGGAATTATCGTCAATGTCACGCCCCTCGAACCCGAATGGGAAGGCCATGTGACGCTTGAATTTTCAAACACCACTCCTTTGCCGGCCAAAATTTATGCCGGTGAAGGCTGTGCCCAAATGCTGTTTCTGGAAAGTGATGAAGAATGTGAGACTTCATATAAAGACCGTGGCGGCAAGTATCAGGGTCAACAGGGCGTAACACTGCCAAGAACATAATAGTTGCTCACCGTATTGTGAGTGAAGGAGTTTCGAATGAAGTTTCGCTTTCCCATCGTTATTATTGACGAAGATTTTCGCTCGGAAAGTGCTTCCGGGTTTGGTGTACGAGCCCTGGCCGATGCCATCAAGGCGGAAGGGGTAGAGGTGCTGGCCGTGACCAGCTATGGGGATCTCAGTTCGTTTGCCCAGCAGCAAAGCCGGGCCAGTGCCTTTATTTTATCCATTGACGACGAAGAGTTTGATGTGGATTCTCCAGAAGACGTTGCGTTTGCGATTAAGAACCTGCGGTCGTTCATTGGCGAATTGCGTTTTCGTAATGCTGAAATTCCGATTTACCTGTACGGTGAAACCAGAACTTCCCAGCATATCCCCAATGATATTTTGCGGGAATTGCATGGTTTCATTCATATGTTTGAAGACACGCCCGAGTTCGTGGCACGCCATATTATCCGCGAAGCGCGCAGCTATCAGGACAGCCTGCCACCACCGTTTTTCCGTGAGTTGGTTAAATATGCCCAGGATGGCTCTTATTCCTGGCACTGCCCGGGCCATTCGGGTGGGGTTGCCTTCCTGAAAAGTCCGGTAGGCCAAATGTTTCACCAGTTTTTTGGTGAAAACATGCTGCGTGCCGACGTTTGTAATGCGGTCGAAGAATTGGGGCAGTTACTGGATCATACCGGACCGATTGCCGAATCAGAAAAAAACGCGGCCCGTATTTTTCATGCCGATCATTGCTTTTTTGTGACTAACGGTACGTCCACTTCCAATAAAGTGGTGTGGCATGCCAACGTTGCGTCCAATGATGTGGTGGTGGTAGACCGTAACTGTCACAAATCCATTTTGCATGCCATTACCATGACGGGTGCCATTCCGGTGTTTTTGCGTCCAACACGCAATCACCTGGGGATTATCGGTCCGATTCCCCTTGAGGAGTTCGAGCCTGAAAACATCATGAAGAAAATAGAGGCCAATCCGTTTGCCCGCAATGCGCTTAACAAGAAGCCACAAATCCTGACGCTTACCCAAAGTACGTATGACGGCGTTATTTATAACGTTGAAATGATCAAGGAAAGGCTGGGTGATATGGTTGAAAACCTGCATTTCGATGAAGCATGGTTGCCGCATGCTGCTTTTCATGAGTTCTACAACAATATGCATGCCATTGGTGAAGGACGTCCGCGCAGCAAGAATGCCATGGTGTATGCCACGCATTCCACCCATAAACTGCTGGCGGGTATTTCACAGGCTTCCCAGATTGTGGTGCAAGAATCCGAAACCCGCGAACTGGACCGCAATATCTTCAATGAAGCTTATTTGATGCATACCTCAACCTCTCCCCAGTACGCGATCATTGCTTCCTGTGATGTGGCGGCAGCCATGATGGAGCCGCCGGGTGGTACCGCCCTGGTAGAGGAAAGCATCCGCGAAGCCATGGATTTTCGTCGTGCCATGCGTAAAGTCGCTTCTGAATATGGCAAGGATGACTGGTGGTTCAGGGTATGGGGTCCCAACCGTCTGGTGGCTGATGATATTGGTACACAGGAAGACTGGTTCCTGCGTTCAGGCGAGGAATGGCACGGTTTTGGTGATCTGGCCGAAGGCTTTAACATGCTTGACCCGATCAAGGCCACCATTGTGACACCGGGCCTGAATATCAATGGCAGTTTTGATGCCACCGGCATTCCGGCGGCACTGGTTTCCAAGTACCTGACCGAGCACGGTATTGTGGTTGAAAAAACCGGACTGTACTCTTTCTTCATCCTGTTTACCATTGGCATTACCAAAGGCCGCTGGAATACCATGCTGACGGCATTGCAGCAGTTCAAGGATGATTACGACCGAAATCAACCCCTGTGGCGTATCATGCCCGATTTTTGCGCGAACCATAAGCAGTACGAACATATGGGTCTGCGCGATTTATGCCAGATGATTCACGAGGCATACCGGGATCATGACGTGGCCCGCCTGACCACCGAAGTGTATTTAAGTGATATGGTGCCCGCGCTCAAACCATCCGATGCTTTCGACAAGATGGCGCATCGGGACGTTGAAAGGGTGAGCATTGATGATCTTGAAGGAAGGGTAACCGGTGTTTTGTTAACCCCTTATCCTCCGGGTATCCCCCTGTTGATTCCAGGCGAGCGCTTCAATAAAACCATTGTGGAGTACTTGCAGTTTGCCCGTTCTTTCAACGCAAAATTCCCCGGTTTTGAAACGTTCATTCATGGTTTGGGTACTGACGTTGATAAAAACGGCAATACCCGTCTGTATGTGGATTGTCTGAAGCTTGATGAGTAACGGTACGGTGTTTGACGTTGCCATCATTGGTGCGGGGGCGGCAGGCATGATGTGTGCCGCTGTCGCCGGCCAGCGTGGCCGGAAAGTGGTATTAATTGATCATGCCACCAAGCTGGCCGAGAAAATTCGTATCTCTGGCGGTGGTCGATGCAATTTCACCAATCTGGGGACCACCTACCAGCAGTTCATTTCCAGCAATGTCCGGTTTTGCCGCTCGGCCCTGTCGGCCTATACTCCGCAGGATTTTCTGGCCCTGCTGGCGAAATACAAGATAGCCTGGCATGAAAAGCACAAGGGGCAGCTGTTTTGCGATCACTCCAGTGAGGACATTATTCATGTTCTGCGTACTGAATGTGATCTGGGCAAGGTGGCCTGGCGTATGGGGTGTACCGTCAATGAGATCCAACGGCCGGAAGAGCAGTCATTTGTGCTGCACACATCAGCGGGAACGATTCGTGCCGCAAAGCTGGTAGTGGCCACTGGCGGGATGGCCATTCCCCAGCTGGGTGCCAGTGACTATGGCATGAAAATCGCCCGCCAGTTTGGCCTGAAAGTGGTGGAGCCCCGTCCGGCCCTGGTGCCCCTGACATTTGATGCTGACACCTGGCGGCGTTTCAGTACGCTGGCGGGTGTGTCACTTGAAGCGGTGGTGGCGACCGGTAGCGGTAAAAAGAAACCGCAGTTTCATGAAGATCTGCTGTTTACCCATCGAGGTTTATCGGGGCCTGCCATTTTACAGATTTCCAGCTATTGGGAGCCAGGCAGCCCCATCATGCTTGATCTGCAACCAGAGCAGGATCTTGAGTCTGCATTGATTGAAAAGAAATCGGGCAGCCGCCAGCAGTTGTTAACCGTATTGGGTAATATGTGGCCCAAACGGCTGGCAGAGTGTTGGCTTGAAAACCTGGGCATTGCCCATGATACGCGCCTGGCTGATATGCCCGACAAAAAAATAAGAGAGTTGGCCACCCTGATTCATGACTGGCAATTAATACCAACTGGTACGGCCGGGTATAAAAAAGCCGAAGTCATGAAAGGGGGGGTGGATACCGCAGAGCTGGATCAGAAAACCATGGAATCCAAAAAACTGCCAGGCCTGTATTTTATAGGTGAAGTGGTTGATGTAACAGGTTGGCTGGGTGGTTATAATTTCCAGTGGGCCTGGGCATCCGGAGTGGCCTGCGGGCAGGTGCTTTAATCTTTGAAAACAAGCAGCCTGCAAGGCTTGGCCAAAAAGTTTATAAATCTATATTGGCTATTTTGGTGGCGGCAATTTTGATTTCACGACCACTGGGTGAGTAGCCGGTCATTTCAAAGCCGGTTTCGGTTTTGACACCGGTCAGGGACAGGTCAAAGGCATCGTTGGTGGTGCCGAATGCTTCGTTGGTCTGGGCTTTATAGGCCTTGATTTTCAGGTTGGCCACCACTTCATCAGGTGTAGTGGCCTGAATGGTTCCAGAGTAAAGATAATTGGCATCTCCACCACGGATACGGGCATCTTCAATAACGGTAATGCCGGGGTTTGTCTTTGATTCAGCAATCAGGGTTGCATAAAAACCATTATCCATAGTTGGCTCCTTTTGGTTGTAATCGGGTCTACATTAACAGACTTTTCATGATAGTGATATGACAAAAATACGTAGACCCGTTAAATGATTGGTACTTGGTAAAACCAGGAGGTTAGTTTGTAACATGAATCAGTCTGGTGGGCAGTTCTGGTAAATACCTAGAAAACAGCTTATTTATTGCCGTTAATTAGTAATATAATTTTCAGAAATGGGAGGTTCAGGTAGTTATTTGCATGGCCTTGCCATATCCGGGCAGTTTCTTTGCCAATCAATAAAATACCAATCAGGGTTTCCCCATGTCATCTGAAAATCTTCAATTTACCCCTTTGCACGACACGCATGTTTCGCTGGGCGCCAAAATGGTGGATTTTGGCGGCTGGGACATGCCGGTGTCCTATGGTTCACAAATCGAAGAGCATCACGCGGTGCGCAATGCCGTGGGGATGTTCGACGTTTCCCACATGTTGAATATCGATGTTTCCGGGGCGGGGTCATTTGATTTCTTGCGCCATGTGCTGGCCAATGATGTGGCCAGGCTCACTGTTCCAGGTAAGGCTTTATACAGTTGCATGCTCAACCCCGAAGGAGGGGTGATTGATGATTTGATTGTGTATTTCTTTGCGCCTGATAACTGGCGTTTGGTGGTCAATGCCGGCAGGGCCGGGGTTGATGTGGCCTGGCTGCAGGCGCAGGCTCAACAAGAGGGGCCAGGGCAGGTCGTGATTACACCCCGTCATGACCTGGCCATGATTGCCGTGCAGGGGCCGCATGCCCGGGAGAAGGTCTGGAATGTCCGTTCCGGCCTGAAAACGCAAACCGAATCCCTGACACCTTTTACAGCGGTCTTTATTGAGCCGGATTTCATGGTGGCCCGTACCGGCTACACCGGAGAAGACGGTTTTGAAATCGTGATGCCTGCCACACAGGTGGTGGCTTTCTGGAATGATCTGCTGGCTCAGGGGGTAAAACCGTGTGGCCTGGGTGCCCGTGATACCTTGCGCCTTGAGGCCGGCATGAATTTATACGGTCAGGATATGGATGAAACCATCCAGCCCGCCCAGGCGGGTTTGGCCTGGACGGTCAGTTTTAAAGACGAAGCCCGTGATTTTATTGGCCGCCAGGCCATTTCCCAGGATCCAAAGCGCAATGCTTTTATGGGCATCAAGCTGAATGAGCGCGGTGTGATGCGGTCTCATATGAAAGTCAGGACCGAATTGGGCGAGGGCGAGATTACCAGTGGTACCATGTCACCCACTTTAGGATTTTCCATCGGTTTTGCCCGTTTGCCTGAAGGCGTTCAGGCCGGTGACCCGGTCCAGGTGGAGCTGCGTGGCAAATGGCTGCCGGCAACCTTGTGCGCCTTGCCTTTTGTGCGACATGGCAAGCCATTAGTGTCTTGATCCGGCGGTTTTGCGGCTCACGGGTCTTGGAAATCTTGAACAAATCAGTGTCAATATTACGTTTAAAACGTGTTTGTTATATATAAATAAATTTGTCAATCAGGAGTGATTAATCAATGAATTTGCCTACCGATCGTAAATATACCAAGACTCATGAATGGGTTTTGGCAGAAGGTGACGTATTCCTGGTCGGTATTACCGACAATGCACAGGATCAGTTGGGTGATCTGGTTTATGTGGGAGATGTGAATGTGGGTGATACCCTGAAGGCCGGTGAAACAGCGGCAGTGGTTGAGTCGGTCAAGGCCGCTTCAGATATTTATGCGCCTGTTGATGGTGAAATTGTGGCTTTTAATGAAAGCCTTGAAGAGGAGCCCAATTTGATCAACGAAGACGCTTACGCAAACTGGATCTTCAAGATAAAGCCCAATAACCCGGCAGATCTTGAAGCCTTGCTGGATGCCGCCGGTTATCAGGAGCAGGCTGAATAATCACCATTTTTATGGGATAAAGATATGTTGCGTACACATAAGGATGTGTCCCAGGCGTTTATTGGTCGACACGTAGGGCCTACCGAGGCCGAGCAGAAAAAAATGCTGTCTGTTATCGGGGCTGAAAGCCTGGATGACCTGATTGAGGAAATTGTGCCTGCGGGTATTCGTCTGGCAGGCCCTCTGGTGCTGGATCATGCCCGCAGTGAAACCGATGTGCTGGCTGAACTCAAGCGTATTGCATCGGGCAATAAACTGTATCGGAACTATATCGGGCAGGGTTACTATGGCACACACACGCCGAATGTGATTTTGCGCAACATTCTTGAAAATCCGGCCTGGTATACCGCTTATACCCCTTATCAGCCTGAAATTTCCCAGGGCCGTTTGGAAGCCTTGCTGAATTTCCAGACAATGGTGGCTGATCTGACCGGATTGCCGGTGGCCAATGCCTCTTTGCTTGACGAAGCCACGGCTGCTGCCGAGGCCATGACCTTGGCAAAGCGGGTATCAAAATCCAAAAGCCAGGTGTTTTTTGTGTCCATGCATTGTCATCCGCAAACCGTCGCGGTGGTTCGTACTCGTGCCGAAGCCCTGGGGATAGAGGTGGTTTGTGGCAATGAGCTGGAAGATATCCCGGATTGTTTTGGGGTATTGCTGCAGTATCCGCATAGTCTTGGCGGGGTACTTGATTACGCCAGTCTGACCATGGCCCTGCAGGCAAAAGGCACGGTTGTTGCCGTCGCTACCGATTTGCTGGCCCTGGCCATTTTGAAAGCCCCCGGCGAATGGCATGCCGATATTGCCGTTGGCAGTGCGCAGCGCTTTGGGGTGCCTTTGGGGTTTGGCGGTCCACACGCCGGGTTCATGGCCTGTAAAGATGCCTTCAAGCGCAATATGCCCGGTCGCCTGGTGGGGGTTTCGCTAGATGCCCAGGGGAACCCGGCATTAAGGTTGGCCTTGCAAACCCGTGAGCAGCATATTCGCCGTGAAAAGGCCACGTCCAATATTTGTACGGCCCAGGTCCTGCTGGCGGTAATGGCCAGCATGTATGCGGTTTATCATGGGGCTAATGGTATTCGTGCGATTGCGCAGCGGGTTTATGTGTGTACGCTGGTGTTAAAAGAAGCCCTGGCCCGACTGGACTTGAGTACGGTTAACGATACTTTCTTTGATACCTTGCAGGTAAAAACAGCCTTGGCGGCTGAGGTGATCAAGGCAGCCCTGAATGCGCAAATCAATCTGCGTCAGCCTGACAATGACAGTTTTGCGGTGTCTCTGGATGAAACGGTAACGCTTGAAGATCTTCAGCAGCTGGTGAATGTGATTGCAGCCGGTGTTGGCAGGGCAGCGCCAGATGTGGCCGGGCTTTATGCCGAACTGGATGTTTTTGTGCCCAATAGTGTGGCCAGGCAGTCTGCCATTTTGTCGCATCCGGTTTTTTCCAGTATTCATTCCGAAACTGATATGCTGCGTTATTTACGCAGCCTTGCCGATAAAGATCTGGCTCTTGATCGCAGTATGATTCCATTGGGCTCCTGCACCATGAAACTGAATGCGACGGCAGAGATGATGCCCATTACCTGGCCCGAGTTTGCAAACCTGCATCCTTATGCACCGCGCGATCAGGCGGCCGGTTATCAGGAGCTGCTTGATCGTCTTTCGCATGCCTTGTGTGAGGTCACGGGCTACGATTCGATTAGTATGCAACCCAATTCAGGGGCCCAGGGAGAGTATGCAGGGCTTTTGGCGATTCGTGCCTATCATCAGGCCAATGGCCAGCATCAACGCAATGTTTGTCTGATTCCCGCGTCTGCGCATGGCACCAATCCGGCCTCGGCGCATTTGGCGGGCATGGATGTCGTGGTGGTTGCGACTGATGAAAATGGCAATGTGGATGTGAGTGATCTTAAGGTGAAGTTGGAAAAGCTGGGTGATCGGGTCGCGGCCTTGATGGTGACATATCCCTCTACGCATGGTGTGTTTGAAGAGGCGATTACCGAGATTTGCGAACTGGTGCATCAGGCAGGCGGGCAGGTTTATCTGGATGGTGCAAATATGAATGCAATGGTGGGGCTGGCCAAGCCAGGCCTGTTCGGTTCCGATGTGTCTCATCTTAACTTGCACAAGACGTTTTGTATTCCGCATGGCGGCGGTGGGCCAGGTGTGGGGCCGGTTGCGGTGCGTGCCCATTTGGCGCCCTATTTGCCAGGTGTGTTGGATGAGCGGGGGCATCGTGATGACCATGCGTTGATGGGGCCGGTGTCTGCGGCACCTTTCGGGTCTGCCAGTATTTTGCCCATTTCTTATGTGTATATCGCTTTAATGGGGGCCGAAGGCCTGAAACGGGCGACCGAGGTGGCTTTGCTGAATGCGAATTATATTGCGAAGCGGCTGGCGCCTTATTATCCGGTATTGTATTCGGGACGTAATGGGCGCGTTGCCCATGAGTGTATTCTGGATTTGCGTCCTGTTAAGGAAAGTAGCGGGATTACGGTGGATGATGTGGCCAAGCGTCTGGTGGACTATGGTTTTCATGCGCCCACGATGAGTTTTCCGGTGGCGGGTACGCTGATGGTTGAGCCGACCGAGTCGGAGAGCCTGAGGGAGTTGGATCGGTTCATTAATGCGATGATTGCGATTCGCAAGGAGATTGAGCAGGTCGAGAAGGGGCAGGTGGATGCGCAGGATAATGTGCTGGTGAATGCACCACATACGGCGCAGATGCTGGTGGCGGATGTTTGGGAACATGGTTATTCCCGTACCGAGGCGGCTTATCCGTATTCGGTGTCATCGGATGGCAAGTATTGGCCACCGGTGGCGCGGGTGGATAATGCTTATGGGGATCGGAATCTGGTTTGTACTTGTCCGCCGCTTAAGGACTATGTTTGATTTTGGTGATTTGAGTCTTTAGTTATTTGAGCCCGTTCTTTTTGAAAGGTGCGGATTCATCATTCAGGTTTGCTCTGACGCCGCTACGCGCCGGATTCGCTGCACCTGAACGATGAATCCGCTTTTCTTTGTTTTGGGCGGGTGGTTTCTTCTTGAAAGGGATGGTTTTCAGATTTGTGGCAGGCGAAGCCTGACGGGGTGGTTGTGTGCACCATCCCAGTCCCGGGTGGTTACACACAAACCCCAGTTCCCACGTTATTGGCAACCAGTCAGTTACGCTTTTTCGTAAATGACGAAGTCGTAGCTTAGGCCGTTTTCTTGGGGCTGGGTTTGCCGGCTGGTTTCTTTCCAGCGGGTTTTGTCCAGGGCCGGGAAGTAGGTGTCGCCTTCAATGTTGGCGTGGATTTCGGTGGCATATATCTTGTCGCATTGGTCCAGGCTTAAGCGGAAGATTTGTTCGCCACCGATGATGAAGACATTTTCTACGCCGTCTGCGGTGGCGGCGGTGATGGCTGTTTCAAGGGTAGGGACGCATTCCGCACCGGTAGCCTGGTAGTCCTGATTGCGCGTGATGACGATGTTGCGTCTGCCAGGCAAGGGGCGACCCAGGGATTCCCAGGTTTTACGGCCCATGATAATGGGACTGCCCACGGTGGTTTTTTTGAAGTTGGCCAGGTCGCCCGGGATGTGCCATGGCATGGTGTTGTCTTTACCGATGACGTGGTTGTCGGTGTAGGCGACGATGATGTTTAAAGAGGTCATGTGCTTGGGTGTTTCTTACTGGATTAATGCTTGTTTATTGCTGTCTTGTGCCTGTTTAAACGGCCACGGGTGCCTTGATATGGGGGTGGTGCCGGTAATCCAGGATTTCGAAGTCTTCGTACTCGTACTCAAAAATGGATGCAGGCTTGCGTTTGATGTTGAGTTTGGGGTAGGGGAAGGGTTCGCGAGACAGTTGCAGTTCGACCTGTTCCAGGTGGTTGCTGTACAGGTGGCAGTCGCCGCCGGTCCAGATGAATTCGCCAACTTCCAGGTTGCATTGTTGGGCCACCATGTGGGTGAGCAGGGCGTAGCTGGCAATGTTAAAGGGAACGCCCAGGAAAATGTCGGCACTGCGCTGGTAAAGCTGACAGGATAATTTTCCTTCGGCTACGTAAAACTGGAAGAAGGCGTGACAGGGAGGCAGCTTCATTTTGCCGATGTCTGCCACGTTCCAGGCGGACACGATCAGGCGGCGTGAATCGGGGTTGTTTTTGATTTGTTCAATAACCTGGCTGATCTGGTCGATGTGTTCACCGTTAGGGGTGGGCCATGAGCGCCACTGTACACCGTAAACTGGGCCAAGGTTGCCGTTTTCATCGGCCCATTCGTCCCAAATGCTAACACCGCGTTCTTGCAGCCATTTGACGTTGGCGTCACCGCGCAGGAACCAGAGCAGTTCTATGAAGATGCTTTTGGTATGCAGCTTTTTGGTGGTGACCATGGGAAAGCCTTCGGACAGGTCAAAGCGCATTTGATAACCGAAGACCGAACGGGTGCCGGTGCCGGTCCGGTCAGTTTTGCTGGCGCCGTTTTCATAGACGTGTCGCATGAGGTCTTCGTATTGACGCATGACTCAAGCCTCCAGGATTTTGGTTTCGTGCGTGATTTCGGCTGTTTTTTCCAGCATGGCAACGGCTGAGCAGTATTTGGTATGGGACAGGTTTACGGCCCGTTCAACGACTTTCTCAGACAGGTTTTTGCCTTTGACGGTAAACACGAAGTGGATTTTGGTGAAAACCTTGGGGTCGGTATCGGCCCGCTCGCCTGTAATGGCGACGCTGCAGTGGGAGATGTCCTGGCGGCCACGTTTCAGGATGAGTACCACGTCGTAGGCGGCACAGCCACCGGCACCGGTCAGTATCATTTCCATTGGGCGAGGGGCCAGGTTGTTGCCGCCTCCTTCGGGGGCGCCATCCATGGCAGTAACGTGGCCACTGCCGGTTTTTGAAACAAAAAGCATGCCCTCGGGGCCATTCCATTCAACGGTACACTGCATGTTAAGAGTCCTGAAATAACGATTTTCGCAAGAACAAGAGGCCTTGCCGGAATTTGTTGGTGAGATACCTGTCATTCTACTTGATTGGGCCGCATGGGAGCGGGCAGTTTGGCTCCGCTAGCAGAAAAGACAGGACTGAGTCAGTCGGCGATGGGTACGAGTCAAGTTTAAGGCAGTTGTGGTGCTTATATTGGAAAAGGCAAGATATAAACAGGGATGTTGACGGGTTTGGGGGGGCAGGCGGGTTTCAATTGGCTAAAATAGATGGCTAGAATTCCGAACCATTCAGTATTACCGGAGATTGTTATGACACAGAACATCACTAACACAGGAACGCAACCGGCTTTCCGTCGACAGCCATCAGGGCTTGATACTTTGTTTATCGAAGTTAACAAGGCGCTTGAGGTGCTTTCGGGGGCGGCACAGGCCACCCGTCCCAATCCGGCTGGTGAGCCTGATGTGACTGATCCTGAGTTGAGTGAGGCTGAAAAAAGGCATGCAGCCGGTTTGATGCGGGTCAATCATGTGGGAGAGGTATGTGCCCAGGCTTTGTATCGCGGTCAGTCAATCATGTGCAAAGACCCGCAGATCAGGCAGGTATTGCTGCATGCCGCCGAGGAAGAGGTGGATCATTTGTCCTGGTGTCATGATCGGCTTGGAGAGCTGAAAAGCCATACCAGCCTGTTGAATCCTTTGTGGTATGCCGGCTCGTTTACGCTGGGTGTCATGGCCAGTGTGGCTGGCGTGCCCAAAAATCTGGGTTTCATGGCAGAAACGGAAAGACAGGTTGAGCAGCACCTTGAGTCACACCTGGCATCGTTACCTGCACAGGATGAGCGTTCACGTAAAATCGTGACACAGATGCGTGACGATGAAATAGGGCACAGGACCACGGCCGAGGTTAATGGAGCTGAAGAATTGCCGGCACCTGTCAAACAGGCCATGCGTTTTATGTCAAAAATCATGACGACTTTGGCCTACCGCGTGTGAATTTTGTTGTTTTTACAACATTCGTTACGATTTTCTTAGGGTTTACCTGTAATTTTTCTTGCATTGCACCATGAAATTCGGTTATAGTTACTACATCGGATGACGAAACACATTAAGAATTAAAAAAACATTCTAATGTGCGCTTCAAGAAAGCAGTCATGCCAAGGTTGTCTCCTCCACCCTCCTCCTTTGGTGGATTTTGCCCAAAATCGCAAGATTTTGGGCATTTTTTTTGCCTGTTCGCTATACAATAAGCAATAACTCATTTCGGATTTAAAATAAATAAGGGATATCTATTATTTCCTGTATGATTCGGATTTGTTTTATTGCTAATGCCAAAATCGGGTTTAAACTGAACCTTTTGGTTTGTCATTAGTCCTGAATGTTTTTTTGCGCCTTGGGTTTACTTTGAATTTTACTTGGCAATATTTATATATCAGCATAGTGGCCTTTATGGTGGGCGGCCTCATCGTTGCGTCCGAACGGTGGCATGGTGCCTATACCGGAGACTATGATCTCAATAAACCACAGGCCACGCATAAGCGATCAACCCCCCGCATTGGCGGGCTGGCGGTATTTGCCGGTACATTGGCCGGATTGCTGGTGCTGGGCCGTCCCGACAACACCACCCTTAACTGGTTATGGCCTGCCTTGTTCGTGGCTGCCATGCCGGTATTTGTGGCAGGTATTTTAGAAGACATTACCAAAGATATCGGTTCGGGCAAGCGCTTGCTGGCCGCTTTTGCATCGGCTGCGATTGCCTGGTGGTTTTTTGGTGGCGTCAGCCGGGTAGGCTTTTCATTTATAGATCTTATCCTGTCTTTCTGGCCCGTTTCTCTTTTGTTTACCATGATCGCGGTGGGCGGTTGCACGCATGCGCTTAATATTGTCGATGGCATGAATGGTTTGGCGGGCATGGTTGCCATGCTCATGGCCAGCTCTATTGCGTTGGTTGCTTACCAGGTCAATGATTTGGCGATTTTTGCCATTGCGCTGGCCATGGCCTCTTCCATTGTTGGTTTTTTTGTCTGGAACTTTCCTTTCGGTCGGGTGTTTCTGGGCGATGGTGGCGCCTATTTTATTGGCTTCATGCTGGCTGAACTGGCCGTATTGCTGGTCATACGCAATCCATCGGTATCGCCGTTTTATGCTTTGGCGGTGTTGTTTTATCCTGTCTTCGAAACCCTGTTTTCGATTTGGCGACGTCGCTTCAAACGCGGGGTTCCGGTTGACCAGCCCGATGCCTTGCATTTGCATCAGCTTATTTTTCGTCGCCTGGTACGGGTCACTTTCAGCCGTACGGGGCGTGATGCCGTGCCGGCTTTGTGTAATGCCTTGACCTCACCTTATCTGTGGGTGCTTACCTTGATTGGTCTGGTGCCTGCCACCATTTTCTGGGATGACGCGGTTTTGCTTTGTATCAGTATGCTGGTTTTTTCTTCGGTATATATTTGGCTTTATTCACGCCTGGTCGCATGGCGTTGTCCACGCTGGCTGTTGCTGCCTTCGGTTTCACGTAAACGATGACATTCGCAAAAGATATATTTCATCATCTTGGGTTTCTGGTTTTTCTGGATAACCCTGATTGTTACAATCAAAAATTCTGCAAAATTATTTAGCTATTCCTTTGGGAGAAATTCGTGCAAGTTCAAGATATTAAATTGGCAGTTATCGGCCTGGGCTACGTAGGATTGCCTTTAGCGGTTGAATTTGGCAAAAAAAGGCCGGTATTGGGGTTTGATATTAACCAAAGCCGTATTGCCGAACTGCAGGGCGGACAGGATCACACGCTGGAAGTCAGCAGCGAAGAACTTGCCGAAGCACCACACTTGCAATTCAGTGCCAATCAGGAAGATCTGGCCAAGGCCAATACTTTCATTGTGACGGTGCCCACTCCCATTGATGAATACAAGCGCCCCGATCTGACACCATTGGTAAAAGCCAGTGAAACCATTGGCAAGGTCCTGAAAAAAGGCGATATTGTCATTTATGAATCCACGGTCTATCCCGGTGCCACCGAAGAAGATTGTGTGCCGGTGCTGGAAAAATTCTCTGGTTTAAAGTACAACGTGGATTTTTTTGCCGGTTACAGCCCCGAGCGCATTAACCCGGGCGATAAGGCACACCGTGTTTCCACCATCAAGAAAGTCACTTCCGGCTCCACGCCTGAAGTGGCCGAGGTGGTTGACCAGTTATACCGTGAAATTATTGTTGCCGGTACCCATAAGGCCAGCAGCATTCGGGTGGCCGAAGCCGCCAAGGTGATTGAGAACACCCAGCGTGACGTGAATATTGCGCTCATCAATGAGCTGGCGCTTATTTTCAATAAAATGGGTATTGATACCGAGGCCGTGCTGGAAGCGGCGGGCACCAAATGGAATTTCCTGCCGTTCCGGCCCGGTCTGGTGGGCGGTCACTGCATTGGCGTTGATCCTTATTATTTAACCCACAAAGCCCAGTCCATTGGCTATCACCCTGAAATTATTCTGGCCGGTCGTCGCCTGAACGACAGCATGGGGCCTTATGTGGTGGCCCAGCTGGTTAAGGCCATGACGAAAAAATGCATCCAGGTCCAGGGTGCCAAAGTGCTGGTAATGGGCTTAACCTTCAAGGAAAATTGCCCCGACCTGCGCAATACCCGGGTGGTGGACATCCTTAAGGAGTTGGATGAATACAATATGGATGTCGATGTGTACGATCCATGGGTGGATGCCCAGGAAGCGCAGCGCGAGTATGGTGTGACTCCTGTCAGCCAGGTTCAGCAGGGTGTTTATGATGGCATCATTCTGGCCGTTTCCCATAAGCAGTTTGTGGAAATGGGTGCAGAGGCGATTCGTGCGCTGGGCAAACCTGTCCATGTTCTGTACGACCTGAAATACGTGTTAACGGCAGAACAGGCTGATATTCGTCTTTAATTGGGTAAAAGGAAAATAAAGCATGAGTCAGGCATTTGAAATGTTGAAAGCCGATTTACAGCGTCAGCCCCGTACATGGCTGGTAACCGGTTGTGCCGGTTTTATCGGCTCCAACCTGCTGGAAACGCTTTTGCGGCTTAATCAGAAAGTGGTTGGGCTGGACAACTTTGCAACCGGTTATCAGCATAATCTTGATGAAGTCCAGAGCCAGGTTTCCGACTCGCAATGGCGCAACTTCAATTTTATCGAAGGAGATATCCGCAACCTGGAAACCTGTCGCCAGGCATGTGAAGGTGTGGATATCGTGTTGCATCAGGCAGCCTTGGGTTCGGTGCCGCGTTCCATCAATGATCCCATTACCACCAATGAAGTGAATATTGGCGGCTTTCTCAACATGATGGTGGCGGCCCGTGATGCGGGGGTCACTTCATTTGTGTTTGCAGCTTCCAGCTCCACCTATGGTGATCACCCCGATTTGCCTAAAGTGGAAGATAAAATCGGCAATCCCTTGTCGCCTTATGCGGTAACCAAGTATGTCGATGAGCTGTATGCCAGTGTTTTTGCCCGTACCTATGGTTTCCGTTCAATTGGCCTGCGTTATTTCAATGTGTTTGGCAAACGCCAGGATCCTGATGGCGCTTATGCAGCCGTCATTCCCAAATGGACGGCTGCCATGATCAAGGGTGAAGATGTCCTGGTCAATGGTGATGGTGAAACCAGCCGTGATTTTTGCTTTGTGGATAATGCCGTACAGGCCAATCTGCTGGCGGGGGCCAATATGCCTGAAAGTGGTTTCGAGGTGTATAACGTGGCGGTTAATGCAAGAACCAGCCTGAATGAGTTGTTTTCCTACTTGTCTGCCACCTTGGCTGCCAATGGTATTCAGTATGACAAACAACCGGTTTACCGTGATTTTCGTCAGGGCGATGTGCGTCATTCACAGGCGGATATCGGCAAGGCACAGGCGCAGTTGGGCTATGCGCCCAGCCATACTATTCTTCAGGGTATTGAAACCGCTATGCCCTGGTATATTCAATTCTTGAAATAGTCTTTTTTTGAAGCAGCTTCGTATCAGGCTTAACCGCCTGCACCCCGATCATAAGCGTATTGCCCAAGGGGCAATGCGCGTTGCGTTCTTTTTACTGATCGGGAAAATGGCCGGTGCCATCAAGGAAATTGCGGTGGCTCACCGTTACGGGGTAAGCGATGTCGTGGATGCTTACCAGTTCACCCTAACCATGGCCAATTGGTTACCGGTAACCATGGTGGGTGCCTTCTCAATCGTTCTTATCCCTACGCTGGTCAAGGTTCGGTATGCCGGCCAGCATGAGCGCTCCCGTTTTATTCGTGAATTGCAGGGCTGGATTGTGGTGCTGGGAGTACTGCTTTCCATGGGTACCTATTTTTTCTGGCCAGAAGTTTTGCAATATACGGGTGGCAACTTAAGTGAGCAAACCAGACAGGCCAGTAGCGAGCTGATCCAAGCCTTTGCGCCTGCTGTCCTGCTTACGCTGGTTATAGGGGTATGTACTTCCCGACTGCGGGCCCACGAGCGGCACATCAATAACCTGTTGGACAGTATACCTGCCCTAATGATTCTGCTGGCTATCCTGATAACACCGGGTAATACCAGCGTTTATCCGCTACTATGGGGTACATTGCTGGGTTATCTGGTGCAGGCAATATGGTTATCCGCGCTGGCACGCAAGGCGGATGGTGCTCATTGGCGCTGGCCCAGACCGGGTTTGCAATCACCGCAGTGGCCCATGTTGCTGAATGCGGCCGGTATTATGCTGATTGGGCAAGTCGCCATGAGTTTTGTTGGGCCGCTTGATCAAATGGCGGCAGCCAGTCTGGGCGATAATGCCAATGCAACCCTGGGTTATGCAACCCGTTTGCTGTCGCTGGTTATCGGGATCGGTGCCGCTTCAGTGGGCCGCGCAGCGTTGCCGGTCTTGGCCGATGTGCAAAGTCGTGGCAACCCCGCCCAGGCACGTACCATGGCGCTTAAATGGTCGGCTTTAATGTTAATGGCGGGTACGATAGCGGTTTTGTTTGGCTGGTTTCTGGCGCCCTGGCTGGTAAAGCTCCTGTTTGAAAATGGGGCATTTACTGCACAAGATACAATGAAAGTGGCCTCGGTGCTGCGCTGGGGGCTATTGCAATTGCCTTTTTATTTTGGCGTATTGATCCTGGTTCAGTTAATGGCCAGCCAGAACCGTTATAAACTGATGGCCATTATTGCCATTGGCAATTTTTCATTAAAGGCATGTATGAATGTCATACTTGCTCCTGTAATGGGCGCCGAAGGCATTATGCTGGCGACAAGTCTCATGTATTTGTTGTCTTATCTCTGTTATTTTTTTGCGGTCCTGAAATATGGCGCGACAAAAAAAACTTCTTCAGCCTGAATTAAATATGTCTTTCGAGATGCATACGAAAACCCCTCCTTTGCGAATCATGCTGTTTATTCATTCACTTCGAGGAGGAGGTGCCGAGCGGGTGGCGGTTGATTTGGCCGCACGCTGGATTGCCAATGGGCATGATGTCTTGCTGGTGACCCAGACCGATGACTCTGAAGATGCTTATGAGTTGAATAAACAGGTGCAGCGGATTTGCCTGAATACGGCTGGCCTTAAGGGGGTTATGGCCAATTTGCGGCGAGTTTATATTTTGCGCCGGGAAATCAGGCGTCACCGTCCTGATATCGTGATTGGTTTCATGACAACCTCTTCCATTCTGGCGGTTTTGGCTGCTTCGGGCATCTCGGGTTGTCATGTGATTGCGACCGAACATACCCATCCACCGTCCCAAACACTGTCCGGCCTGTGGCAAAAACTGCGTCGTTATACCTACCCCAAGGCTTCCAAGGTGATTGCCCTGACTCACGGGACAGAAGCGTGGCTTGAGAAGCATGTACCTGGATCGAATATTGCCGTGATACCCAATGCGGTGCATTGGCCGCTTGAAAATAAAGAACCGGCTATTCAATATGAAAAAGCACCAGGTCGCAAGCTTTTGCTGGGGGTGGGGCGCTTGCATCATGACAAAGGGTTCGATTTGTTAATCAATGCCTTTGCCTCTATTGCCCATTTGCATCCCGAATGGGATTTGGTTATTTTGGGTGAGGGTGACAAGCGGGACGCGTTGCAAAAGCAGCTTGAAGAGGCCGGCATGAATGAGCGTATTTCCATGCCGGGAAGGGCCGGGAATATGCTTGCCTGGTCCAGGATGGTGGATATTTACGTGTTGAGTTCGCGCGCGGAAGGCCTGTCAAACAGCCTGCTTGAGGCCATGGCCTGTGGCGTGCCCAGTGTGGCCTTCGATTGTGATACCGGACCTCGCGAAATCATTCGCCCCGATCTGGATGGTGTGCTGGTGCAACCCGCCGAAGATGAGGAGGCCCTGGCTGCCCATTTGTCGGCCCTCATGTTCAATCAGGCCAAACAGGTGGAGTTGGGCAAGCGGGCAATTGATGTTCGTGACCGTTTCTCAATGCGCCGGATTTCAGGGTTGTGGGAGCAAGTGTTCAATGAAGTCCTGGACCATAAAAAGAATGGCCAAAAGGGGTAAGCATGTGTGGAATAGTGGGTATTGCAGGCAGCTACGAGGGCAAGGAAAACATACTGCGTGACAGTTGTCGCAAAATTGCTTACCGTGGCCCCGATAGCCAGGGTGTCTGGCTAAGTCAGGAAGGACAGATCGGTTTTGGTCATGTCAGGCTGGCCATTCAGGATTTATCCGTGCAGGGGCACCAGCCCATGGCTTCGGCAGACCAGCGTTTCATGATGGTGTTTAACGGGGAAATTTACAATCATCTTGAATTGCGTGCACAACTGGAACAAAGTGCTCAGGCACCGGCCTGGCGTGGCCATTCCGATACCGAAACGTTGCTGGCCTGTTTTTGTGCCTGGGGCATCGCGCAAACCCTGAAAAAGGCCATAGGCATGTTTGCCATTGCGGTCTGGGACCAGCAAGAAAAAAAACTAACCCTGGCGCGCGACCGCTTTGGTGAAAAGCCCTTGTACTATGGTTTTACCAGGCAGGGGCTGGTATTTGCCTCGGAACTCAAGGCCATGATGGATGTGCCCGGGTTTGAAAAAACACTTAACCGTGATGCAGTGACTTTATTGCTTAGGCACAACTACATTCCTGCGCCTCATAGTATTTTTCAGGATGTTTTTAAGTTGCCCCCAGGCACCTGGTTAAGCCTGTCTGAACAGGACTGGCAAAACAGGCGCAAACCGGAGCCACAGGTTTACTGGTCTGCTTATGAAACAGCCCGGCAGCAACCCAAGGTTCATTACGAATCTGATGATGCCGCGATTGATGCGCTGGCAGGCGTACTTTCCCGGTCCATTCAGTCACAGTTGATTTCCGATGTGGAGCTGGGCGCGTTTTTGTCCGGGGGGACCGATTCATCCCTGATTGTCGCCTTGATGCAGCAGCAAAGCGCACAGGCCGTCAAGACTTTTTCCATCGGTTTTCATGAAAAAAAATATAATGAAGCCGAATATGCAAGGTCTATTGCCCAACATTTGGGTACCGATCATACCGAGCTGTACGTCAGTGCCAATGACGGCCTTGCCTTGGTGCAATCGTTACCCGCCATGTACGATGAGCCGTTTGCCGATTCTTCACAAATTCCCATGGCGCTGGTAACGAAAATGGCATCCCAGTCGGTAACGGTGGCTTTATCGGGAGACGCCGGGGATGAACTGTTTGGTGGCTATTCCCGCTATCAGCGGGCTGCGTCCTGGTGGGATCGTCGTGAAAAAACCGTGCCTTTAGTCCGTTCGCTGGTGGCCAGCGCAGCGGGAAAACTGGCCCCGGGTTTTGGTGGCAATAAAAAAGACAAATTGCAAAAGCTGCAGGAAGTGCTGCGTGCCACCGATGCGGTTGATTTTTACCGGCAGTTTGTTTCATACTGGAAAGATCCGTCAAGCGTGGTGTTGGGGGGTCGGGAGCTGGCAACCGCTTTCAGCCTGGCACCCATTGGTTCTTTTCTTGAAACCATGATGATTGTCGATACGGTTTCTTATTTGCCCGATGATATTCTGGTCAAGGTTGACAGGGCTGCCATGGCGTGCTCTCTGGAAACGCGAGTTCCTTTGCTGGATCCCCATATGTTTGAATTTGCCTGGGGTCTTGAAGACAAATACCGGGTGCGTGATGGCCAGAACAAGTGGCTGTTGAAACAGCTTTTATACCGACTGGTGCCCCGTTCCTTGCTGGATCGCCCTAAAAAGGGTTTTTCGGTACCGATGGGTGAGTGGCTGAGAGGTCCGCTGAAAGATTGGGCCAGCGATTTGCTTGATCCTGTCCGCCTGCGCAAGCAGGGTTTGCTTGATGTGGCCCAGATACATGAACGCTGGCAACAGCACCAGGCGCAGCAGTTTGACTGGAGCCCTCATTTGTGGGGGGTCTTGATGTTGCAAGCCTGGATGGATCATTACGATATACAGGGCTAATATTCTGCGGCAAGGTCGTAAGACATAATAAAAGGTTGGGCATTATGAAAATCATGTTGCTGGTCAGTTCAATGAATGCAGGGGGTGCCGAGCGTGTTGCCGCCACATTGGCAAATGCCTGGGTCAGACAGGGTCATCAAGTGGTGCTTGTGCCTTGTTTTTCAAAAGGGAGCGGTCAATCGTTTTACCCTTTGTCTTCCGAAGTCCAGGTGCGATGGCTGGCCGATGAGTTGCCCCGTCAGAAGTGGCTGGGCCGGCTCAGTAAACCGTTTGTGCTCAGGAAGCGAATCAGGGCGGAACAGCCGGATGTGATCGTTTCTTTTCTGACCAATGTGAATGTGACGGCCTTGATGGCAACCCGCGGCATTGATATTCCCCTGATTGTTTGTGAAAGGACCCACCCAGTGGTGAGTAGCAATATTGGCGGCTTTCTGAAGGTGTTGCGCAATAAGCTGTACCCTCAGGCTGATGCCGTGATGATTCAGACTGCCGATGCGGCAAAGGCGTTCATGCAGGTACTGCCTGGCCTGAAGCATGTGGCGGTTATCCCGAATCCTCTGCCCGAGGGGATTGAGCAGCAGATGAGCTGCAATGGGCTTTGTAACGTCAGCGGGCGCAAGACACTGGTTGCTATGGGGCGCTTTGTGCCTGCCAAGCAGTTTGATGTGCTGATCGATGTTTTTACCTCGGTTAGCCAGGACTATCCCGATTGGGACTTATGTATCTGGGGGGATGGCCCAGAGCGTGCGGCCTTGATTGACAAGGTGAAAAAAAAGGGTTGTAGCCAGCGGATTACCTTGCCGGGTAAAACGACTGAACCCTGGGCGGAACTGTCACATGCCCATGCATTTGCCATGACGTCGCGTGTGGAAGGTTTTCCCAATGTCCTGCTCGAGGCAATGGCGTTGGGATTGCCCTGTATCAGTTTTGATTGTCCCAGTGGTCCGGCAGAGTTGACACAACAGGGAACGGTGGGTTTGCTGGTGCGCCTGAATGACAGGCTTGAACTGGAAAAGGCAATCCGGCGGTTTTTCGGTGATGATGAGTTTCGGTGTGCTTTGGGTGCCCGTGGCAAACAGGCGGTCTGGTCCAGATATAGGCTTGAAACGGTCTTGCTGCAGTGGGATGCGCTTTTCAGGCAAGTGGGTGTGCCGGTTTCAGGCAAAATGGAATGAAGACAAATAAAAAAATACGAGTCGTGCATCTGATTAGCGGTCTTTTGCAGGGCGGGGCCGAGTCGGTCCTGTTTCGTCTGGTCACCTGGCCAGACCCGGAAGTGGAACATATTGTCGTGTCATTTGCCGATGGCGGTATTTATGGCCAGTCGCTGATGGACGCCGGGGTTGAGGTGGAAATGTTGGGCATGACCCCGGGGCGCCTGAGCCCGGCAGATTTCTGGCGACTTAAAAAATGCCTGACCCGGCTTGATCCTGATGTGATCCAGACCTGGATGTATCATGCTGACCTGATTGGCGGTCTGGCTGCCCGTGTGGCAGGATTCCGGCATGTTGCCTGGGGAATCCGTAATTCGGGTGCCAGTCTGGCCAAGAGCAGCCGTTCGGCCTATCTGTTTGCCCGGCTGAGCGGCTTTTTTTCGCGCTGGGTGCCCCAGCGGATTGTCTGTTGTGCCGAAGAGGCCCGTCATCGTCATGTTCAATGGGGATATGATCCTCGAAAAATGGTGGTTATTCAAAATGGCTACGATCTGTCCCGCTGGGTCCGGAATGAGACGGCCCGCCGTACCTTGAGAAATGAGTGGGGACTTGGCGAGCAGATCCCGCTGATGGGTTTTGTGGCGCGCTGGAATCCGCTAAAAGACCATGCAACCCTGATTAAGGCTTTTGCCCAATGCCTTGCCAAACAGCCCGATTTGCATTGTGTCCTGGTGGGTAAGGACATGGATGACGGCAATCCGGTGTTAATGGGATTGTTGACTGAGTACGGGGTCAGGGAGAAAACCATTTTGCTGGGCATGCGCAATGATGTGCCCAGTATCATGAGTGCCCTTGATTTGCATGTGCTGTCCAGTATTGCCGAGGGCTTTCCCAATGTCGTGGCCGAAGCCATGGCGTGTGGTGTGCCCAATGTGGTGACCAATGTGGGGGATGCCGCCCTGATCGTGGGGGAGGATGGCTGGGTGGCTCCTGCTTCTGATCCTGAAAGGCTGGCTGAAAAAATTATTCAGGCCCTTGATTATATTGAAGAGACCGGTAAAAGCACCTTGGCCCGGCAGGTACGGGAACGGGTCATGAATGCGTTCAGTCTTGAAAAAATGGTTGCCGGATACCGGCAAACCTGGATGGACATGCTAAGTGAAAACGGCAAGACAAAATAAAAGGATGGATATGTCCAGAAAAATACTGTTTGTGGTGAATAATCCGGCTTTTTTCCTGTCGCACCGCCTGCCTATTGCCCTGAAGGCAAAAGAGGAGGGTTATGAGGTGGCGGTTGCCACCATGCCAGGACAGGCGGTGGCACAAATTGTGGCGCATGGCCTGAGGCATTTTGTGATTCCCATGTCGCGTAGTGGCATGAATCCGTTTGCCGAGCTAAGAACCATTTATGCACTGTATCGTTTATATCGCAACTATCAGCCAGACCTGGTGCATTTGGTCACGATAAAGCCGGTTTTGTATGGGGGTATTGCTGCCCGCCTGGCTAGGGTGAAAGCGGTGGTTTATGCCATTTCCGGGCTGGGTTTTCTTTTTACCCGCGAACGAAAGGGGATCGATTGGGTCAGGCAAATCACCCGGCAGCTTTACCGTTTGGCACTGGGGCATAGGCATAGTCGTGTGATTGTCCAGAATGACAATGACAGACAGATTTTGCTGGATATGGGTGCCATGCAAGAAGCGCAGGCAGTAAAAATCAGGGGGTCGGGGGTTGATGTGGCTGTCTTTGCCACACAGCCAGAGCCACTCAAACCGGTTGTGGTGACCATGGCTGCCCGTTTGCTTAAAGACAAGGGGGTGATGGAGTTTGTCGAGGCGGCAGGAATCTCCGCCCGCCATGGCAGAGACATACGCTGGCAACTGGCCGGTACGCCCGACCCGGGCAATCCGGCTTCGGTCACCCAGGCTGAGGTGCAAAGCTGGGGGCCCGAGGTGAAGGTGTTGGGAGAGGTCAAGGATATTGCCCGCCTGTATGCCCAGTCCCATATTGTAGCGCTGCCTTCTTATCGTGAAGGCTTGCCCAAATCGCTGGTAGAGGCGGCGGCCTGTGGCAGGGCGGTGGTCACTACCGATGTGCCGGGATGCCGGGATGCCATAGACATTGAGCAATCGGGTTTGCTGGTGCCAGTCCGGGATGCGCAAAAACTGTATGAGGCAGTGGCCCGACTGGCGGCTGATGACAACCTGCGGTTAAGCATGGGCAATGCAGGACGTATCCTGGCTTTGGAAGAATTTGATATTCGCAAGGTGGTTGATAAGCACCTTGCAATTTATCGTGAGCTTCTTGATTGAAGTTTCAAGCTTTATTTGTCTCAAATAATACGTATTCCCAAGCTAATACTCATTCCCAAGCTCCCGCGTGGGAATACATATTTACTCGTACTCGTTCCCACGCTCCCGCGTGGGAATGCAGAGTTGATATTTGGGAATGCAGAGTTGATATTTAATTAAAACGGCAGCTTGGATTCAGGGGCATGGGTGCTAAACACTTGCCTGAACTCATCCTGGATGCGGGCCAGGGCAGCCGGATTTTCAGCCTCAAAGCGCAGGACCACAACCGGCGTGGTATTGGAGGCCCGTGCCAGACCAAACCCGTCTGCATATTCGGCGCGTACGCCATCAATGGTATTGATGGCCCGTGCGGTTGCAAATGAAGCCTGTTCCTGCAGGGTTTTGATCAGGGCATGAGGCTGGCCTTCCTGCATTTCAAGTTTCAGTTCAGGGGTGGAGATATCCTGGGGAATGGCATTCAGGATATCACTGGGGTTGTCATGGCGAGACAGGATTTCCAGCAGGCGGGTACCGGTGTACAAGCCATCATCAAAACCATACCAGCGTTCCTTGAAGAAAATATGGCCGCTCATTTCACCGGCCAGCGGAGCACCTGTTTCAGCCAGTTTGGCCTTGATCAATGAATGTCCGGTTTGCCACATCAGGGGTTTGCCTCCGGCCAGTGAAATGCCTTCGGCCACGTGGCGGCTGCATTTGACATCATAAATAATGGTTTCACCGGGACAGCGTTCCAGCACATCGCGGGCAAACAGAATGAGCTGGCGGTCGGGCCAGATGATCGTACCGGTTTTAGTGACCACACCCAGACGGTCGGCGTCGCCGTCAAAAGCCAGTCCAAGCTCGCAATCGGTGTTTTGCACGTGCCGGATCAGGTCTTCAAGATTGTGCGGGTCGGCCGGGTCGGGGTGGTGGTTGGGGAAACTGCCATCCACTTCACAGAACAGCTCGTCCACCTCGCAGCCCAGTTGCCTGAACAGGGCGGGGGCAACGTTGCCGCCCACACCATTGCCGCAGTCTATCGCGATTTTCATGGGGCGTGCCAGTTTGACATCACTGCAAACCCGCTGGATATATTCGGGAATAATGTCCAGGTTCTCTTTGTTACCGGGGATCTTGGCCAGTGGCAGGGATTCAATGGCCAGCATTTCATCGCGCAATTGCAGAACTTCGCTGCCATAAAGGGCCTTGCCGCCAATCATCATTTTAAAGCCGTTGTATTGCGGGGGATTGTGGCTGCCGGTAATGGCTACCGCTGTGCCAATATTTCTGGCATAGGCAACAAAATAAACCAAGGGGGTGGGTACCTGGCCCAGGTTGATGGTATTGACACCTTCATCATTGATGCCCTGTTGCAGGGCTTCGGACAGTTCCGGACTGCTGTTGCGCCCGTCATAGCCGGTGACAATGGTGGTAATGTCCTGTTTTTTGGCCCGGGCAGCCAGCGCCCGCCCAAGCAGGTAGGCAAATCCGGGATTGAGTTGTTCGGGGACAGTACCCCGGATGTCATAGGCCTTGAATACACTTGCTGCTAATAATGACGCCACGTAATAAATCCTTATAGGGATAACTAATCGTTTTGAATCGTACGTGAAACTTAACGATAGAATGCAATTTGGGTAGAATGATAGAATAAATTAATTACATACATTATAAAACCACCGTTGTCCGCATGAAGGTGGTTTTATGACGGACAGAATTTTTACAGGTCGTGATATGAGCATTTTGGCAGTTTTACAGGAAATCGTTGGGGCTGAACATGTCCTTGTCGCAGAACAGGCGCAAGCTTATTTAACCGATTGGCGCGGTCGTTATACCGGCAAGGCGCAGGCGGTGGTTCGCCCGGGGTCGGTTGAAGAAGTCGCAAAGGTGGTGAAAACCTGCCTGCAGTACGATATTCCGGTTGTGCCGCAAGGTGGGAATACAGGCCTGTGCGGTGGAGCGACGCCCAACAACAAAGGTGATGCCATTGTTGTTTTGCTAACCAGGCTTAACCAGGTGCTCGAAATTGATACCGATAATGATACCATCACTGTCCAGGCCGGTTGCATCCTGCAATCGGTCCAGGAGGCAGCGGCAAAGGCAGGGCGGTTGTTTCCGTTAAGTCTGGCGGCAGAGGGCAGTTGCACGATTGGTGGCAATTTGGCCACCAATGCCGGAGGTACCCAGGTTTTGCGTTATGGCAATGCCCGCGATCTTGCGCTTGGCCTGCAAGTGGTGACGGCCGATGGTGAAATTTGGGATGGTCTGCGCGGTTTGCGCAAGGACAATACCGGTTATGACTTGCGCAATTTGTATATTGGCAGTGAGGGTACGCTGGGTATTATTACCGCGGCCACGCTTAAGCTGTACCCGCAGCCGGTGGCCAAATGTACGGCACTGCTTGCCCTGGATGATATTGATGCAGCAGTTAAAATGCTGTCACGTGCCCGTAGCGGATTTGGCGCCTCTTTAACCGGATTCGAGTTGATGTCCAATTACTGCCTGACGTCGGTGACCAAGCTGTTTCCCCAGCAAAAAATGCCGTTCGAAGGCCCCAGTCTTGAGTCCGAGTGGTATGCCCTGCTTGAAATTTCCGACAGTGAAAGTGCCGGGCACGCCCGCGAGCGGTTCGAGTTGGTGGTGGGTGAGGCGATAGAAGCGGGTGAAGTGCAGGATGCGGTTATTGCCGAGTCTATCCAGCAAAGTAAAGACCTGTGGCATTTGCGTGAAAGCATTCCTTTGGCGGAGGCGGAAATTGGCAAGGGCATCAAGCATGACGTGTCTATTCCGGTATCCAGAATTGCCGAATTTGTGGCTAAAACCAATGAGCTGTTACAGGCGTCTTTTCCCGGTGTGCGCCATATCATTTTTGGTCACTTGGGTGATGGCAACCTGCACTATAACGTGGGGGCGCCTCTTGGCCAGGAAGAAGGTTTTCTGTCCCGCCAAAAAGAAATCTACGAAGTGGTGCACAATAGCGTGCATGCCTTTAACGGTTCCATCAGTGCCGAACACGGTGTTGGTCAACTGAAAAAAGACCTGTTGCCCAATTACAAGTCTGCCGTGGAATTGTCCCTGATGCGCAAGATCAAGCGGGCGCTTGATCCTAATGGCATCATGAATCCGGGCAAAGTCATCAATAGCGTTGACATTTAGGACAGAAATAGGTGGCACGCTGGCCCTGGATGATTTTTCGGATTGGGGTGCCACATGATTTGCAAGGCACGTTTTCTTTATCATAAACAGCAGCGTGAATGGCAAAATAGGCACCCACTTCGCCGTTGGTGCCGGTATAGTCTTTCAGTGTGCTGCCGCCTGATTCAAGGGCGGCGGCCAGGGTGTCCATAATGGCCTGATGTAGCCGTTTGCAGCGAGCCAGGGAAAGGGTTTGTGCGGTGGTTTGAGGATTTATGCGCGCCCTGAACAAACTTTCCGAGGCATAAATATTGCCCACGCCCACTACAATTTCACCGTTTAGCAAGACGGTTTTGATGGCGCTTTTCTTGTCCTGCAAGGCCTTGTGCAGGTAAGTGGCCGTAAATTGCGGGTCAAAGGGCTCAATGCCCAGCCTGGCCAACAGTTGGTGGTTCAGGATATCGCCGTTTTCGGCCGGATGCCATAAAACCGCGCCAAAACGCCGAGGATCGTTCAGGCGGAATTCGGCATTGTCAAAAACAAACTCGACATGATCGTGTTTAAGTAAAAATTCGCCGGGCGCAACACGACGAATGGAGCCCGACATGCCCAGATGAATGATTAAAACCCCATGTTCAAAGGCTAATAGCAAATATTTGCCGCGCCGTTCACAAGCCTGTAAAACATGGCCTTGCAGGATTTGATTCAGGTTTTCCGGTATGGGCCAGCGGAACTGGTGATGATGAATGCGGATTTCGTTAAGTTGATGGCCGGTAATGACGCTGTCCAGACCGCGCCGGGTGGTTTCTACTTCAGGTAATTCTGGCATGTTGCTTAGGTATGTTGCTTAGGTGAAAAGTGTTGTTTTTTACGGTGCTGGCAAGTGTTTAAACATTTACCAACAAGTGGTTTTACCTGAAATTGTACTTAAGAATGATAATATCAGTATTCCTGTATGAACTTTTTCCGGTATGGCCATTTTTCCATCTGTGACTGTTTTCAGAAAAATTCTCCTCCTCTCTGCTGTCTCGGTTTCCACCCTGTGGGGTATCCCTGCCTGCGCCCAGGACGAAATGGCGCCGGTCATGCCCCGTTTGCATGCCGCTCTTGATTTCATTCCTGCCTATAAGCTTAAGCCGGTCCAGTTGGTAGACCATACCAATGCGGACGATATTTTCAGTTTGCTGGTGGTCGAGTTTGCCATTCAGGATGAGAAGTTCGAGCTGGCTGCCCAGGCTGCATTTGATTTTGCCAAAGAAAAAAATGATGTGCCAATGGCCAGGAAAGCCATGCAATTGTATTTGGCCAGTTCTTCCAGCCAGAAAGCGGCAGATGCGGCCAGGCTGTGGTACAAACTTGACCCTGACAATGAAGAGGCGGCTGCTACCGCCTTGGCACTGGCCGCTTCTAACGGAGAAACCGAAGGGCTGGTAAATGCATTAAGATTGCGGCTGAAACAGGCCAAGAATAAAGAACGGGCGATTTATCAGACTGCTTCCATTGTTGCCAGAATGAATGATAAAAGAATGGCGCTGGATGTGTATGAAAAAGCGGTGGAAGCATTGGTGGACGATGAGTCGACCACTTTCATGTTGCTGGCTGATTTGGCCTATCAGGCCAAAGAGCTGGATAAAGCCTGGCACTCATCCCTGAAAGCCCTCGAGCTTGATGCCGCCTCTGATGCCGCTGCCGAACGGGTTCTGCAATACGGACGGGAAAGCCATAAGAAAGAGGCGATGGAGCTTGTCGGCAACTTCATTCGGGCCAATACGACCGCACGACGGTTGCGTTTGCTTTATATTAGCGAGATGGTCAATGACAGGGAGTTTGATGCCGCGATCCATGAGTTGAAGGAAATGGAAAAAAACTTTCCGGAAGACTTTGATTTGTTGTATATGGAAGCGCAGGTTTATTACCAGGCCAGGCAGCTGACCCAGGCTAAAAAATTGCTTAAACAGTTTCTGGATGTCCAGACGCAGCGCCGTGAGGCCCTGTCTGATGCCGAAACCGATGCCCAGGGACAGTCTGCGGATGCCCGGATTATGCTGGCACAAATTTACGAAGAAGAACAAAATTATCGGGCCGCAATCAGTCAATTGGAAAAAATTGATGATCCCAGTGCGCAGCTACAGATCCAAATGCAAATTGCCGTCTTGCATGGCAAAAACGGCAATGAGGCCAAGGCAACCGCATTGTTGAAATCGCTTCAGCCTGAAGAGGAAGACGATGCCGTGCGCATTCGTCTGACGCAAGCCCTTATTTATCGTAATGCCGGCAAGGCGGATCAGGCCATTCGTTATTTGAGGCAGGCCGACAACGACATGCCCAGGAATGCCCTTATCAAGTATGAGCTGGCCATGATGTACGAGCAGCAGGGAAGTTTTGAAGAAATGGAAACCTTGTTGCGGGAAGTGATCGCTCTCAAACCGTCTTCACCGGAGGCTTATAATGCCTTGGGCTATGTCTTTGCCGATCGCAACATGCATCTTGATGAGGCCCAGTTGTTGCTGGATAGGGCGGTTGCGCTGGCACCCGATAATCCGTTCATTCTGGATAGCATGGGGTGGCTGCAGTTCCGTTTGGGCAATCTTGAGCTGGCGCTTGAGTATCTTGAAAATGCTTTTGAATTGTCCGAACAGGCGGATATCGCTGCCCATCTTGGCGAAGTGCTGTGGGTCAAGGGGGAAAAGAATCGGGCACGTGATATTTTCATAAAAGGCCGGGAACTGGAAAAACAAAACAAGACACTGGAAGATGCAATCAAGCGTCTTGGTATTTCTTTGCGAGATAAAAAATGAAGCAGTTCAAGCGGTTTTTTCGTTATGTGGGTGCGTTGAGCTTGATGGGTGCGCTGGCCGCCTGCGCACCGGCCCTTAAACAACCCGAACAGGATGAAGGCACTTACAGCCGGGCGGGGCGGTTTGCCCTGACGGTATGGGATAAAACCGTTGACCGTAATAAAGAAGCCGTGCAAGGCGGGTTTTTATGGTTTGATACCAGGCAACGCCTGGATCTGGACTTGCGAAACCCTTTGGGGTCCACGCTTGCCCGGGTATCGGTCACGCCAGACAGTGCCACGCTGACTCATGCCGATGGCTCCATTGTTACGGCAGAAAATCCCGATGCCCTGGTGGCCGAGGTGTTGGGTAGCGAGATTCCGGTTTCGGACTTGCGTTACTGGCTCAAAGGCATTGTGGCACCGGCAAACGTAGAGCAGGAGCAACGCGATGCGCAAGGTAAGTTGGGCTCATTTATCCAGGCTGGCTGGAAAGTCACCCTGTCTGATTATGATCATAAAGGTCCTCGTAAACTGGGCATGGTGCGCAACGAACCCTTTCAGACCATTACGGTCAGATTGGTCATTAATGAATAGTCAAGAATAATGAAGCATCTGTACGATGTGCCGGCACCGGCCAAGCTGAACCTTTTTTTGCATGTGACCGGTCGCCGGGAAGATGGCTATCATTTGCTGCAAACGGTTTTTGTGTTCATAGATCTGGCTGACCGCCTGCAGTTTGAGTTGCGTAATGATGGTGTGATATGCCGGCAAACCAGCTTGCCAGGGATTGATCACGACAGCGACCTGATTGTGCGCGCTGCCCGTGCTTTGCAAAAGGCGACAGGCACCGCCAAGGGGGCCACGATCCAGGTGCAAAAAAACATTCCGGCCGGCGGTGGCCTTGGGGGGGGTTCCAGTGATGCGGCAAGTACCCTGATTGCGCTTAACCGCTTATGGCAAACGGGATTAAGCCGTTGGGAATTACAGCAACTGGCTTTGCCATTAGGGGCTGATGTTCCGGTGTTTGTGTTTGGTCAAAATACGTTTGCCGAAGGTATTGGTGAAGCATTTACCGCCTGTCGTGTGCCTGGGCACGCGTACCTGGTTTTTCAGCCCCGGCTGGGAATTCCCACTCCGGCCATTTTCACCGATCCCGACCTTTGTCGAAATACCCCATTGGTTACGGTTCAGGACGTGCAGCAAAGCCTGTCTTTGCCCATATCTGAAGCCTCATCATTAAGCCAGCCCGCTTTTTTTGGTCATAATGATCTGGAGGCGGTGGCTTGTCGCCAGCATCCCGGATTGCAGCAGTTGGTGGACTGGTTGGATGTCCGGCAGGTGAAGGCACGCATGACCGGGTCGGGGGCCTGTTTTTTCGCGCCTTTCAATTCTTACGAAGATGCCTTGCAGGTCGGGCATGAGCTTGAGGTCGCGTTGCCTGCATTCAACCAGGGGGCCTCTGTGCCTGTTGAGCGGATAATCGCCGCTCGGGGCTTGGTCCGGCATCCTTTGCATGACTGGGTGAAAAATTAAACTTAATGCGAGGCCTTGTGGTATCACTTGGTGGTGGGTGATTTGGGTTTTCAATGTAAAAAACAATATCAAACAAGAGGAAAAATTTTTTTGTCGTGTATTTGATACAAAAACAACAAATTTATTAAAAAAGTGAAGAAAGGGGTTCACAAGTTAAGAAAAACAGCTATAATTTCATCTTTCAGTTAACAAGCAATCTTTCACAAGCTTTCTTGGTTAGCGGTACATGAAATTTTGGGGCGTCGCCAAGCTGGTTAAGGCACTGGATTTTGATTCCAGCATGCGAAGGTTCGAATCCTTCCGCCCCAGCCAAAATCTCGTTAAGTACATCATCGGAGCCGTCGGGCCTGGCCTATAAGTTGGGTTAAGGTTTCGCGGTTTTTTTTATTTCATCTCTCAAAAAAATCCTCTCTATCATGACTAACAACAACTTCATGATTTTCACTGGAACAGCGAATCCACGTTTGGCTGTCAATGTAGTGAATCATCTTGACATGTCTCTTGGAAAAATGACTGTCGGACGTTTCTCAGACGGGGAGGTGATGGTTGAAATTCTCGAGCATGTCCGTGGCCGTGATGTATTTGTCTTGCAGCCTACCTGTGCCCCCACCAATGATAACCTGATGGAAATCATGACCATGGTTGATGCCTTGCGTCGTGCTTCAGCCGGTAGTATTACCGCTGCCATTCCTTATTTTGGTTATGCACGCCAGGATCGCCGTCCGCGTTCCGCCCGTGTTGCCATTTCGGCCAAAGTGGTCGCCAATATGCTGCAAGGTGTGGGTGTTGACCGTATCCTTACCATGGATTTGCATGCTGACCAGATTCAGGGTTTCTTCGATATTCCTGTTGATAATATTTATGCAGCGCCGGTTTTGCTGGCAGATATCGATCAGCGTAATCTGAACAATCTGGTTGTGGTATCCCCTGATATCGGTGGTGTTGTGCGTGCACGTGCCCTGGCCAAACAGCTGGAAGCTGACCTGGCGATTATTGACAAACGCCGCCCACGTGCCAACGTTTCTGAAGTCATGAATATTATCGGCGAGGTAGATGGCCGTACCTGTATCATTATGGATGATATGGTTGATACCGCCGGTACCTTGTGCAAGGCTGCCGCCGCCCTTAAAGAGCGCGGAGCCGGTGCTGTTTATGCTTATTGTACCCACCCTGTTTTGTCAGGCAGCGCCATAGAGCGTATTACAGAATCCGAACTGGATGAACTGGTTGTTACCGATACCATTCCCCTGAGCGAGCAGGCTGCCGGTTGTGCTAAAATCCGTCAGCTTTCAACTGCCGCCTTGCTGGGCGAAACCATTTTGCGTATCGCTCACGCCGAGTCGGTCAGCTCCCTGTTCGTAGACTAATTTTTATCCGGTGCTGGTCGCGGCATCGGATTTCGTGATTAAACCGTTTCCGGTTTGATTTTTTTATCTATACGTATTAATTACGTTTATTTTGGAGTATTCCATGAAATTCACAGCCACTTCGCGTAGTGTACAGGGATCGAGTGCGAGCCGCCGCCTGCGCCGCGCAGGCCGCGTGCCAGCCATCGTTTACGGTGGTAAAGGCGACGCCTTGAGTATTGAACTTGATCATAACGAAATCTTCCACGCTTTGCGTAAAGAAGAGTTCCACGCTTCAGTTCTTGACATGGAACTGGATGGCAAAGTACAAAATGTATTGTTGCGTGCTGTTCAATGGCACGCCTATAAGCCTCAGGTTTTGCACGTTGACTTCCAACGTGTTAGCGCTGACCAGGCCATCACGACCAAAGTGCCTTTGCACTTCAAAAACGAAGACGTGTCTCCAGCCGTCAAGCTGCAAGGCGCAAAAATCACCACTGTCGCCAACGAAGTAGAGATTACTTGTCTGCCTAAAGATTTGCCGCAGTTTATCGAAGTGGATCTGGCCGGCCTTGAGGCAGGCGGTGTGTTCCACCTGAGCCAGTTGGTTGCGCCTGCAGGCGTGCAGTTTGTTGTGATCGGTGATGATCCTGTATTGGCTTCTGCTTCTGCTGAAGTAGCTGCTGACAACACTGAAAATGGCGAATCTGCCGAGTAAGTCGTAACATTACGTTCGAAATGAACAGGCAATGTTGTATCTTGTCTGTGATGTTTTGTTCATGAATAGCCCCCGTAATGCTTTTTGCCGTTCGGGGGCTATTGTTTTATAGGGTCGCTGAGCATGTCTTTATCCATTCGTCTGATTGTGGGCCTGGGCAATCCGGGCAGTCAATATGAAGCCACGCGGCATAATGCCGGGTTTTGGCTGGCCGATCATATCGCCGATGACCTGAATGCCACCTTCAATCCGGAGCCTGCTTTTTTTGGGCAGGTTGCCAAGGCAAAATATCAGGGAAACAATATTTTCTTACTGAAACCGTCTACATACATGAATCGTTCGGGACAGGCTGTGGGTGCATTGGCGCGGTTTTATAAAATAGCCCCGGAAGAAATCCTGGTGTTGCATGATGAGCTGGATTTACCGCCAGGCCAGGTGAAGCTGAAAAAAGGGGGAGGTCATGCGGGCCACAATGGTTTGCGTGACATTCAGTCCGCATTGGGTAGCCCCGACTTCTGGCGTTTGCGTTTGGGAATAGGACATCCCCGTACACAGGGACTGGCACAAAATGTGGCCGATTACGTGTTGCATATGCCACGTAAGGAAGATATGCCCCTGATTGATGATGAAATCCGTCGTTCTCGTGTTATTGTTCCTTTGCTGCTGCAAGGAGAGTTTTCGAAAGCCTCCAGTTCCTTGCAGGAATCAAAAGGAATTGCCTAATAATGAAGTCACCTAGTTTTCGACAGGAGTTTGCCGAGTTTTTTCGCTATATCAGACGTCCGGCATTGTCACCGCGCAAGCCGGGCAGGGGTGGCGGCAATGGTTGGTGGAAAGACTGGGTGCCTGCGACTTCTGTCGGACGAATGCTGCAATGGGCGGGGTGTCTGTGGATCATCAATATATTTGTGTTTGCGCCTATCGCCCTGATGGTGGCCAGTAAAACAGGTGCAGCCCATCGTCTCGATATCAATAATATTCCCTTTTTAACAGCGGTGTTGTGGGCGCCTGTGGCCGAAGAGTTATTGTTTCGTTATTCTTTGCGCAGACCACGATTAAGCATTTGGTTGATTCCATTAATGACCTGGGTTGTTGTAATGGGGCCAGAGCTTCATAGTATAGTGTTGCTATTGCTGGTACTGATGTTGATTGTAATACTGGATATCCGGGGGCTTACCACCAATGAACATGCTTTAAAATGGCATTGGCGTGTCAATTACCAACGGTTTTTTCCCCTGTTTTTTCATGGTTCGGTGCTGGTGTTTGCCGGCCTGCATTTATGGAATTTCAGGTTTACCGAAATGAATTGGTGGTTGATGCCATTATTGGTGTTGCCACAATGGTTTACAGGCATGGTGCTTGGTTGGATGCGGGTGCGTGATGGAATAAGCACGTCTATTTTCCTGCATATGATTTTTAATTCCGGTCCTATCTTGCTGGTTTGGTTTTTATTGCAGTTCAGTCCTGAACTGGCCACAAATTGAGAGGTGAATATGAAAAGCGTAAAATTGATTTCTTCAACAGTGTTTCTGGCCGTATTGGTGGCAGGCTGCACCGGCTATCGTCCTGTCGTCGATGGGCAAGGCCGGGATATGTCAAATTATGAATATGATCTTCGTGACTGTCAGAATTACGCCCGACAGGTAGATGGTGCTGGCCGGACGGGCGGTGGGGCCCTGGCGGGTGCCGCCTTTGGCGCAGTGCTGGGCCTGGTGGGGGGGGGCAATAGCACGGGTATCGCCCAGGCGGCAGGTGTTGGTGCGGTGACAGGCGCAGCGGCAGGGGGTGTATCAACAGCGGCTTCTCAAAAACAGGTAATCCGCAACTGTATGATTGGTCGCGGCTATCGCGTACTGGATTAAGCGGCTTATTCTTCATAAAAACGGTTAAATTTCCTGAAATTGTACCTTTCCCAGAGGTACAATAGCGGGTTTCGTGCTTTGATTTATTAAGGATTTTCAATGGCTCTTCAATGTGGCATCGTTGGTTTACCCAACGTAGGCAAATCAACTTTGTTTAATGCGTTAACGAAAGCGGGGATTGCCGCCGAAAATTACCCGTTTTGTACTATCGAGCCCAACGTAGGTATTGTGGAAGTGCCCGATCCACGGCTTGATGAACTTGCCACTATTGTCAAGCCCGAGCGCGTCCTGCCAGCCACTGTCGAATTTGTTGATATTGCTGGTCTGGTTGCCGGTGCTTCAAAAGGTGAGGGCCTGGGTAACCAGTTTCTGGCCAATATTCGTGAAACCGATGCCATTGTGCAGGTCGTGCGTTGCTTCGAGGATGAAAACGTGGTGCACGTGGCCGGCAAGGTGGATCCCATTTCAGATATAGAAGTCATTAATACCGAACTGGCACTGGCAGATTTGTCTTCAGCAGAAAAAGCACTGCAAAAAGCCCAGAAAACCGCTCGTGCTGGCGATAAAGACGCACAAAAACTGTGTGCGGTGCTGGAGAAAATCATTCCTGTCCTGAACGAGGCCCGTCCAATCCGTTCGCTGGATCTTGATGAGGAAGAGCAGGCCCTGATCAAGTCCTATTGCTTCATTACCGCCAAACGTGCCATGTATGTGGCTAACGTGAAAGAAGACGGTTTTGAAAATAATCCTCATCTGGCTGCGGTACAGGAATATGCCAAGGCGGAGAATGCACCCGTGGTGGCGGTATGTGCAGCGATTGAAGCCGAGATTGCCGATCTGGATGATGAAGACAAAGAAGTCTTCCTGGCGGATATGGGCATGGAAGAGCCAGGTCTGAATCGTGTGATTCGTGCCGCTTATAACTTGCTGGGTTTGCAAACCTATTTCACCGCCGGTGTCAAAGAGGTTCGTGCCTGGACAATTCGGGTGGGTGATACGGCTCCTAAAGCGGCGGGTGTTATCCATACCGATTTTGAGCGTGGTTTTATCCGTGCACAAACCATTGCCTTTGATGATTTTGTCAAGTTCAAGGGTGAGCAAGGTGCCAAAGAAGCCGGAAAAATGCGTGCTGAAGGTAAAGAGTACGTCGTCAGGGATGGTGATGTCCTGAACTTCCTGTTCAACGTGTGATCTAATTTCCCTACCAGATAAGTAAAACTTGGGGTAGTATTAAGGACTTGGGTACGCATTGGTGCATTTTGCGCCAATGCCGGTCTTTAAAATAAAGTGAGTGAAAAAATCCGTCATGAAAAAATGGCTCAAGCGCGTGTTGGTGAGTCTGGTTGTGCTTCTGCTTGTCACCTTTGTGGGTGGTGCGGTCTTTTTGCTTACTTTTGATCCAAATGCCTATAAATATAAACTCGAAGAAATAGTCAGGTCCAATTATGACCGTGATCTTCAGATAAAAGGCGATATCGAATTATCACTTTTTCCCCGCATTGGCCTGTCGGTCAATCAACTGTCTTTGTCCGAGCCGGGTAGGGATGATGTTTTTGTTTCTATCAACAGTGCCCGTTTTGCGGTGGCTATCTGGCCACTTATTTCCAATCGTTTTGTGGTTGATCATGTCGCGGTCAGTGGTTTCAAGGCCTGGGTGGTACGTAATGAAGCCGGCGATCTGAACTTTGAAGACCTGTTTGAACAAAAAGTAGTCGTTGATCATCTTAAAGACGAGGCCGATGGCGATACCGTATTGCCTCAGCCCCATAATGCCGATTTTAAAATTGATATTGCCGGGCTTGAGCTCCAGAATGGCGAGGTTTATTTCAAGGATCTGGCCAATCAGCTGGATATGCGTTTGCAAGGCATGTCAATTAATACGGGCAGGGTCACCTTTGACCAGCCTTTTGATATTTCACTGGCCGCACGGCTGGAAGGTGATCATCCCCGGGTGAATGCACAATTGAATGTGCAGGGGCTGCTCAAGCTGGACCCGGTAACCAAACTTTATAATGCCCAGAAACTGGAGGTTGCCTTAAAAGGCAGACTGGGCGATATTGATGCCAGCAGTGCAACCCTTAAAGGCAGTTTCAACATAGATAGTTTTGCCCATGCGATTACCGGCTCTGGCATGGAGTTGGTGCTGGCTGGAAATGGAGCCGAAGGTGCATCACTTAAAAAAATTGATGTGAGTGTGACGGCACCAAAATTGATTTTCGATTCTTCCGCACCCTTGCTGCAGCTTGAAAATTTTTCGTTCAAGGGCAATGCGCAGCACGTCAATGAGCAGTCTTATGAGTGGTCTTTTGAATCACCGGAACTGGATATTTCCTCTACCGTGGCTGGTGGTAAACCGCTGATTGGTTTTCTTCGGATGAAGGGGCGTGAACAGGTTGGGGTGAATTTATCGCTCAAGGGTATTAGTGGCTCTGCCGATAACCTGAAAATTTCGGAAGTCAAAATTGATGGCAAGTATGCGCAGCCCAATAACCGTGTGATTGGTTTGAATATTTCTTCACCGGCACAGATGAATCTGATTGACCGGATCGTGATGCTTTCCGCGATTAGTGGCAATGCCAGTTTCAAGGATCAAGGGTTAGAAGAGCAACAGGTTCCTCTGATTGGCAGTATCAATGCCGATTTCCAGAAAGATCGGGCCAGCTTCAAGCTGGATGCAGTGGTGAATGCCGGTAAATTTAATCTGGATGGCGAGCTGCATAATTTTTCCAGGCCAAATGTAAATTTTGATTTAATGGCAGATTCCATCAGTCTTGATCAGATTCTGGGGCCGATTGCGGCAGTAGCCAAGAAAGAAAACAACACTGCAGAAACAGGAAAAGCTGAAAAATCCGTAGCGTCTCCTGAATCAGTGCCGGAAAAAAATAACAAAGCCGTAACTGTCCAGGCAGCTGAAAACACTGTGGGGCAATCGTCCCAACCCCAGCAAGTATCCGCGCCCGCTGGCAGCCTGAAGCGAGAGTTGCTCCAGGCATTGCGTGGCATGGGAACGATTAATCTGAAGCAGATGCGCTATCAGGATATCGCTTTCAATGATGTACAGGCTATTTTTCGTTTCGATCGCGATAATCTTGAAATGACTTCGTTCAAATCCTGGGTTTTTGATGGGCAGGTACGGGCAGATGCAAAGTTTGATTTGGCCAATGAAGATATCAAAACCGGTGTGGAGTTGGAAGCCATAGACGTGTCCCAAATGTTGCAGGCGCTCAATTGGACTCCCTGGGTAAGTGGGCGTGCCTTTATCAGGCTACAGCTTGAAAGCAAGGGATCCAATGAACAAACTATCCTGGATAATATCAAGGGACAGGTCCAGGTCAAGGCTGAAAATGGTCTTGTCAAGGGTTTTGATCTCAACCGGCTGGAAAATGACCCGTTGACATACCTGGATCCTGATACGTCAACATATCCATTTACGGTCGATCTTAATGCCTCCAGTCCTTACTCCCGGATTGTTGCGGATGCGCAAGTTGACAACGGCATTGCACAGCTGTCTTCTTTGTTATTTGAAAGTGAGAAATTTGTGGTTCAGGGGCAGGCGGATGAAATGCTGGTTAATTTGAACAAGGGAGATTTCACGCTTCCTGTCACCTTGAAGACACGTCAGCCGGTTAACATCAGTCAAGGTACTGTTACGCTTTCGATCAAGGAAATAAACATGCCAGCCATTGTTTCAAGAGTCGGTCAGTCGTTAAGCGTTCAGCTGCAATGGGATAAAGTTAAAAATTCGCCATTGGGAAAATTGCTGGAAAAGAAAAAAGAACAGGTGGCGAAAGAGCGGGCTGAAAAAGAGCAGGCTGAAAAAGAACAGGCAATAAAAGAGCAGGCAATAAAAGAGCAGGCAATAAAAGAACAGTCTGTTACAGAGCAGAAGCAGGCGCCTGCTTTGGAGGCATCCGATGCAAGTGAAATGGCCTCTCCGGCAGCACCCGACGAGTCAGGCGCCCCAGAGGCGGCCCCTGTTCCATCAACAGAAACCGAAGCCGCTGTCCCTGTTGAAGTCCAACCATAATGGTTTCTTCTTTTTGTTTTATTAATTATTTCTCATCCGTTTTATTATGAATGAAACAGCAAAATTCACCCCGGTTTTTTCATGTATGGCAGTCAGGGATAGTGTTCAGCCTGAGTACCAGAATCGCTGGTTTCTGATGGATGAAAACGCCCAGGTTTTAGAGGACTCGGAGGGAAAGACAGCAGAGCTTTCATTGTCCATCCGGTTTTCTTATCTGGTTTTCAGGGCCCCGGGCATGTTGCGGCTGGATATCCCCATGGATGTCCTGGAAGATGATGAGGAAGCGTTTGAGTCAATTACCCTGAATGGGCAATCATTACGGGCAGTGAATGAGGGAGAGTTGGCCACAGCCTGGTTTTCCAACTATTATGGCAAAACCATTCATTTAATGAAATTGCACCCGGAAGATCACCAAGCCTTGCAGGCGACAGCCTGAAACATGTAAGCGCAGAAGGCACACCCCACCTGAACGCTGGACGTTAGGTGGCGGTGGTTCATAACATGCTGCTCAGGCCGTAAGCCTTTTGTATTTTTCCATTAGCTGACCGGCATCTTCTTGCCATTGTGGATCGGGCTCGATACAGTCTACCGGACAAACTTGCATGCATTGCGGCGTGTCATGGTGACCCACGCATTCGGTGCATTTTTCCGGGTTAATGACGTAATATTCATCGCCCATGGTGATGGCATCATTAGGGCACTGCGGTTCACAGACATCACAGTTAATACATTCTTCAGTAATTAATAAAGCCATGATATTGAATTTGCCTGTTAAGTATTTACCCTTACATTATATTCCATTTTAAGGGCTGACCGGCATATACGGACTATTTTACTAGGGATATTAGGGCTGCATCAATCAATAAATCCGGGGCGGCAAAATGCAACCTGCTGAACTGGTGCGCATCTGCAGGCTGTAAAAAATATGCCAGAATGAAATGACCTGAATTTGTATTATTGCAAAATCAGGTCATGACAGGGTGTTTTGAATATCGTTAACCGTATCGGTAAGCCGGTACTTAACGATATGGCTTATTTAGATTGTGCGGCTTTGGCTTCTTTCCTGGCCCTGGCTTTTTCTTGCAGCCAGCGCTCTACGGACGGAAAAACAAATTTGCTCACGTCGCCACCGAGCAGTGCAATTTCACGTACAAAAGTGCCGGAAATAAACTGGTACTGGTCTGAGGGCGTCATGAACAGGGTTTCGACATCGGGCAGCAGGTGGCGGTTCATGCCAGCCATCTGGAATTCGTATTCGAAGTCGGAGACTGCGCGCAAGCCACGGATAATGACACGTGCCTCTTCCTGGCGGGCAAAGTCTTTGAGCAGACCATCGAAAGTTTTGACCGTCACGTTACTGTAGTGACCCAATACTTCATTGGCGATTTCCAGTCTTTCCTCAAGCGTAAACAAAGGATTTTTACCCGCGCTTGAGGCAACACCAATAACAACTTTGTCAAACAGGCCTGCTGCCCGACGAACCAAATCTTCATGGCCTCTGGTGAGTGGGTCAAAGGTACCTGGATATACGGCAGTGATCATGGCAAATATCTTTTGAAAAAAAAGGGATTATAAGGTAATTTACTACACTTCATTAAATTGGTGTAGCTGAAAAAACACGGCACCGGCCTTTCCTTCCTTCATTAATTTGAAAGGGGGACTTAAGGTGATTTTTTTTTCGGATTCTGTATAAAGTAATGAGCCGGGTTTCAAAATTTGGGGCAGATAAGGCAAAACTTCCTGGATTAAATCCTTTTGAAATGGGGGATCCAGAAAAACCAGGTCAAAGCGGCTGGCATCCATGCGTTTTAGAACCAGCATGGCGTCACCATTGTTAATCCGTACTTGCTGCAAATTGAGCTTGTCGCGAATTTGTCGCAGATTGAGCATGGCTTGGGGGTTGTTTTCAACCATTTGCACGTGTTTTGCGCCACGTGAGGCGGCTTCAAAGCCCAGGGCACCTGTGCCGGCAAACAGATCCAGAACCGATTTATTACTGTAATCACTGTCCCATAAGTGGTTAATCCAGTTGAAAACGGTTTCCCGAACGCGGTCAGGCGTGGGGCGCAGCCCCGGAACGTCGGCCACCGGAAGGATCGTGCGCTTGAGATGGCCTCCGATAATACGGACTTTATGCGGTGTCCCGCTGGTTTTTTTATAAGTTGTATTCATGATTTTTGTATTGCTGCATTGAACCCACTATGATCAAAAATGGTGGCGTTGAGCGCCATATTTGTCTGTGCTTGTACAGGATAAACGTGTTTGGGCAAAATAACGGCATCTTCCTGTGGTTTGCGTGGATAAGATTATAAGCGCAAGCAGAAAAGCAAAAATAAAAAACAGGACTGTTAAAATACTTCTTCAGAATCAAATTTTTAATATATCGAATTTCATATGTTCAGTTTCTTCAGGAAAAAAAAGCAACCCAAGCCGCAGGATCATAAAGACCAGGAAAGTCTTGTTGAGCAGACGGCACGTGGTGATGAGGCAGAAAGCCCGACGGCCAATGATCAGGCTTCTGTTTCAGAGGCTGTTCAGAATGCTCCCGTGTTGCCCGAACACACACCAGCGCCTGTTCAGGTAAATGAACAGGCCAGATCGGATCAGGATGCCATGCTTTTGGGGCAGGGCCAGGATATAGAGCATGCACAAATACCCGAGCAGCAGTCCAGTCAGCCTGTTGTTGAACAATCTGAACCTGCCGCACCTTTGGCATCACCGGCCACAAGCGATCCAGAACCGGTGCTATCCTCTTTGCCAGAGCCAGAGCCAGAGCCAGAGCCAGAGCCAGAGCCAGAGCCAGAGCCCGCCCCGGCCCCTGAAAAGAAATCATGGCTTTCGCGTCTTAAACAGGGGTTGTCCAGAACCGGTTCAAGTATTAGTGCCATTTTTGTCGGTGTCAAGGTTGATGAAAACCTGTTTGAAGGGCTTGAAACGGCACTGATCATGGCTGATTCGGGTATGGAAGCCACGGAATCACTGCTTAAAGCTTTGCGCGCCAAGGTCAAGAAAGAGCGGATTGATGATGCCGCAAAAGTGAAAGCCGCCTTGAAAGAGCTGTTGACCGAGCACCTTAAACCGCTGGAAAAAGATTTTAATCTGAAGCGTGCCTCTCCGTTGGTGGTCATGATCGCAGGCGTGAATGGTGCCGGTAAAACCACATCTATTGGCAAACTGGCCCATCATTTTCAGGTCCAGGGCGCCAGCGTCCTGCTGGCTGCAGGTGACACTTTCAGGGCAGCTGCCCGCGAGCAACTGATTGAATGGGGTTCGCGCAACAATGTGGCCGTTATTGCCCAGGATGGCGGTGACCCTGCCGCAGTTGCCTTTGATGCCGTCAATGCCGGCAAGGCGCGTAATGCATCAGTGGTCATGGTTGATACCGCCGGACGTTTGCCCACCCAGCTTCATTTAATGGAAGAACTGAAAAAAATCAGGCGTGTGATTGGCAAGGCGGATGCTTCCGCACCGCATGAAGTGTTGCTGGTGGTGGATGGCAATACGGGTCAGAATGCCATTTCCCAAATCAAGGCTTTTGACGCGGCCCTGGATTTAACCGGTCTTATCGTGACCAAACTGGATGGTACGGCCAAAGGTGGTACGCTGGCAGCCGTTGCCGCAGGCAGTCATGGTGTACGCCCGATTCCGGTTTATTGGATTGGTGTGGGTGAATCCCTGCATGATCTGCAGCCGTTTGTTGCTTCGGAATTTGCCGCTGCACTGCTCGGAGAAGGCTAGGTCGTTGCGATATGGCCATTCGGCTTAAATGAAAACCACCCTATGAAGATAATGCAAGCTGGCATTAAAAGTTCATAGGGTGGTTTTTTCGGATTGTGCTGGTCTATTCAAGTATAAGGCTTGTTGTTCCAGGATTTATTGCCCTCCCCTTGCGGAAAGGAGGCATGAACGGCTTTATGGTTCAAAACTTGATGCGCTTTGGCAGTTCTTTCAATGCTTCATCAGCGTGTTTTTTGCAGGTTTCCAGATTGGCGGATAGCCAGCCCACGGCAAACCAGGTTTCAGGGTAAGCATCGGTGTACTGACGGTAAAACGTATGGGCGGTTGAGTAGTCGTTGAGAATGCCAAACGTTTCCTGTGCCGTGGCCAGTCGCTTCACATAAAAACCCAGGTTGCTGTCGGTATGAAGTGCCTCATAGACATTCAGGCCGTAACGCATTCGCTTGATTTTTTTGCGCAGGTCATGATAGGCCTCAATATCGTTTTTATCCTCGGTTTTCCAGTGGTTGACAATATCCTTGTTCCATTTGTTAAGCTGTGCTTCCAGTTGTTTGCGCAGCGTGACTTTAGGCTGTGTGGATGGAATCAGGGGGATAATCAGCAGGGGAGGCTGGCTGTTGGCCGTGTTTTCCTTAGGTGATTTTTCCGCTGCTTTGGTTGTGCTTTCCTGGAGCGGGGTATGTTTATCCACATCCTCGACATCAATTGCCATATCCATGGCCGCAGGGGCTTCTGTTACTTCTGCCGCTTCGTCTGTTGCGGGGATGGGATCGATGGCGGGTGTCAATACCGTCCACTTTAGCAATTTAACCAGCCATGATTGGAAGGCAACGCTTTGTGCGATTTCCTGTGCGGTACGGACGCTCTCATGCTGTTCAAATTGGATATGAGGCATGCCTGCCGCTTCCAGTTTGGGCACAATGGTTTCCAGCATGACGTCCAGGTCACGGGTGGCACCAAAATGGCCAAGGTGTATTTTTAACTCTGCCCGCAGTTCGGGTTCGGGCAGGGTGGCAATTTTGCCAAAAAGTTTCCAGTTGCTTGCCAGGCGTCGCATGCCAATGCGCAGTTGGTGCACATGTTCTGGCCGGCCAACAGAAACCACACCCAGGGTGTCTATTTCAGCCAGTGGACCTGCATTGAGGCAGATTTGTTCAAGGCATTCCTCGGTGGTGGCAATGAGCGCCTGGGTGGCGTTCTGGTTTTTATTTATTTGATAGGGGCGGGCTTTGCGGGGTGCCCAGAAACGGTCAATTTCGCTTGTGCGAACAATTTGTGGTGATGTGGAGGTTTTTGCCTGTTTGATGTTTTGTGCGGCGGTAGCCAACGCATCACCACGGTGTGATTTGCTGCGTAAATCCAGCTGCAGTTTGTATTTTTCCAGCCAGCGCAAGCCCACTTCAAAAATAGCTTCGGGTGAACCGTTTTGCAGTTCAAACTCCACTTCGGAAACGGGCAGTTCAAGATCGCCAGAGCGGATAACACCACGGTCATAGGCGATTTCGATAATGCCTTTGGCAACACGATGTTTTCGGAATACCCGGACAACATCGGTTTCATAGCGTAGTTCCAGTGGGTTGTCCAGGTTGGTTAATACGGCCTGTGCAGGTGTCCCGACGTATAGAGACAGGTCCAGAATGGGACCCGGACGGTCGTGATTGAGTTCCAGTTTGCTGATGGCGTTATTGCCGGGCATTTTCAGGGTTTGAACCCATTGGGTACCTTCCAGACGCAGTCTGATCGCGACTTTGGCCTTGGCAAGTTCACGGGCAGGCGTATCAAAATACATGGCCCGCAAAGGAAGTTCTTCAGCCCGCGCCGTGCGCACGGCTTTTTCTACTGTTTTTTGCGCATGAATGGGCACATGCAGTTTAAGTTCCTGTTCAGACATAGGGGATTGACTTTATAAAATTCAGAGTACCCTATCTTAACATTTGAAATGGAGGTATTAAATGACAAGTGATGGCAGTGAGCGTTTATGTCACCTAAATGTCTGTTTTTCAAGCCATTTTTGCAAGGCAAGCGTTTGTTCCGGGGTGAAATGCAGGCCCAGTCGTGTTCTGCGCCATAAAATGTCTTGCGCATAGCGTGCCCATTCGTGTTCTAGCTGCCATTTCACTTCAGCTTCATATAAATCATGGCCAAAGTGTTGCCCAAGACTTTCGATATTGTTTTTTTCTGCCAGAAAACTCAAGGCAAGCGTACCATAGGTGCGGGCATATCGACGGGCTGTGTTTTCGGGCAGCCACGGGTATTGTTTTTGCAGTTGTGATATGAAAAGATTGATGTCTGCATTGGGCATATCAGCGCCAGGCAAGGGGGCTGCATGGGTCCAAGGCTGATGTTTGCCAGTGAAGGGGGCCAGTTTTTCAAGGGCGTGTTCGGCCAGTTTGCGATAGGTGGTTATTTTGCCACCAATAATAGACAGCAGGGGCGGTGAGGAACCCGTGCCGCCACTCACGTCAAATACGTAATCACGTGTTGTGGTTGAGGCATTGCCCTGGGCATCATCGTAAAGGGGGCGTACGCCAGACCAGGTGGAGACAATGTCTTCATGACGGATGGTTTGTTTGAAATAGGCATTGACCGATTGCAGCAGATAATCGGTTTCTTCGGCAGAAATGGCGACTTTATCCGGATCTCCGTGAAAATCGACATCGGTGGTGCCAATCATTGAAAAATCATTTTGGTAAGGGGTGACAAAAATAATGCGCTTGTCTTGGTTTTGCAGGATATAGGCGTGCGTGCCGTCATAAAGCCTGGGTGTGACCAAATGGCTGCCCTTGACCAGACGCAGTTTGCTGTTGCCGGCGGTTTTGTTGCCGTGCTGGGCCGCCAGGTTCTGGATATCATCCACCCATGGTCCTGCAGCATTGACCAGAATCTTTGCCTGTACGTTCCGGACTGTACCATCCTGGTGTCGTAAGGTGGCCAGCCAGGTATTATCTTGCGTTTGAAGACCGATGCATTCGCAACGGGTTAAAATTTGTGCACCACGGGCCCGAGCGTCCATGGCATTAAGAATGACCAGACGAGAGTCATCAACATTGCAGTCTGAGTAAATAAACCCTTTTTTAATGCTGTCATTAAGGGGAGTGGCGTAGACCGAGGTTTCAGCCAGGGAAATTTGCCGTGAACCGGGCAGATTTCGGGAGCGTTTGGCCAAGTGGTCGTACAAAAACAGGCCAATCCGAATCATCCAGGCTGGTCTGAGATTTTGGTTGTGGGGCAAGACAAAACGCATGGGGTGTACAATGTGTGGTGCATTGCCAAGCAAGACCTCGCGTTCGGCCAGTGCTTCGCGTACCAGCCGGAACTCGTATTGTTCCAGGTATCTGAGGCCTCCATGAATCAGTTTGCTGCTGGCCGAAGAGGTGGCGCCCGCCAGGTCCTGTTTTTCGCAAAGCAATACTTTCAGACCCCTGCCCGCTGCATCCCGGGCAATACCCGTGCCGTTAATACCGCCACCAATAACAAGAATATCCGCCTTGTCCAAATATAGTGCTGCCGTCGTACTCATAGCCATCCCAGTGTCAGTCGTGTTGGTGGTTAACGGGGGAGAGCCAGGTTAGCCCTTATTGTTCGTTTTCATCATTCAGGAGAATGCGTTTTTTAAGATCCGCCAGTGATTTGTACAGGCTTTTGTGGCTGGATTGGGACAAGCCGTCAAACATTTCCTGCAACCAGATGCCCTGGGCCTTGGCAATTTTGTTGTATTGGCGCCGCCCTTTAGGGGTCAGCTTGATGAAAGTGCTGCGGCGGTCTTCTTTGTTGACAATGCGGGTAATCAGCTCTTCTTTTTCGAGTTGTCCGGTAATGGCCGTGATGTTGCCATTGCTCACCATGAGCCGTTCGGACAGGTTGCCCATTTTCATGCCCTTGGGCTCTTGTGCCAGTTGTGCCATTAAATCAAAGCGTGGCAGGGTGGTTTCAAACTCAACGCGCAGGCGACTGCGGATTTTGTTTTCGATAAGATTGCTGCAGGTAAGCAGGCGAAGCCAAAGCTTGAGTTCTTGGTTGTCGGATTCTTGTGCGCGTGTTTCCAGGTCGTTTTGCATAGTTCCCCCCTGATAGAGGTAATTGGTTGGATCAAGATAATCTTGTTTTAAGATTAATCAAACATGGCATTATTTTAAACCTGTCTTTCATAATATGGAACATATAATATTGAACCGTAAAACAAATTATTTAAATTTAAATCATGAAACCGGTACCAAAGTACAGGGTGCCAGGGTGGTATGCACCTTGCTTGCATGTTTTATGTGTCAAATTGTTTTTGTTTTGTTCCGGAATAGGGCATAATCGGGTAAACAGGCCGTCAATACTGACAGCAAGGCAATGGATATTGGAACAAACGGATTCCATGCTTGTTACAATATGTTGTGCAGTACGATTTACATATTTTCTTCCTATACTATGGGTAAAATACTCTCTTTTCGTTATTGCCCGCATTTTCAATAACATTTGTATTTGTCCGGAATTCACGTTATGACATCATCTGCAACAGAGCAAGCCTCAGTACAACAAAAATTTGATATTTCACCCGTTTCTGAAATAGTCAATGAACTCAGAATGGGGCGCATGGTCATTCTGGTCGATGAGGAAGACAGGGAAAATGAAGGCGATCTGGTGATGGCCGCCGAGTTCATCACGCCCGAGGCGATTAACTTCATGGTAACGCACGCGCGTGGCCTGGTTTGCCTGACCCTGACCGAAGAGCGCTGCAAGCAGCTTGAATTGCCGCTCATGGCCAGTAACAACGGCACCAGTTTTGGTACCAACTTTACGGTTTCCATCGAAGCTGCCGAAGGCGTAACAACGGGTATTTCGGCTGCTGACAGGGCTCATACCATCAAGGTAGCGGTTGCCCGCGATGCAAAACCGTCCGATTTGGTCAATCCAGGACACATTTTTCCGGTCAAGGCTGTTTCGGGTGGCGTGCTTATTCGTGCAGGCCATACTGAAGCCGGCTGTGACCTGACTGCGATGGCGGGGTTAACGCCAGCCGCTGTCATTTGTGAAATCCTTAAAACCGATGGCACGATGGCGCGTTTGCCTGATTTAATGGCTTTTGCCCAGGAGCATGGCCTGAAAATCGGTACGATCGCCGACCTTATTCAGTACCGCAGCGAACATGAGTCCATGATCCAGCGATTGGGTGAGCGTCAGCTTAAAACGCCATGGGGGCAGTTCCGTGCCGTTGCCTATAAAGACAAGGCCTCGGGCGCACCCCATATTGCATTGGTGCACGGCGATATCCGCCCCGATAAAGAAGTGCTGGTGCGCGTGCATGAGCCGCTTTCCGTACTCGATTTGTTAAATACTGAAGACAGTGAGCACAGCTGGGGAGTTTCCGACGCCCTCAAGGCGATTTCCGCTTCGGAATGCGGTGTGCTGGTATTGCTCAATTGTCAGGGTTCCGCCCAGTCTTTGGTTGAAACCATGGCGCAATGGGGCAAAGAAGAACCTGCCTCCAAAAAGACAGATCGATATGATTTGCGTACTTACGGTGTAGGTGCACAAATATTACGTGATTTAAACGTGGAAATCATGCGTTTGCTGGCTGTTCCACGTAAAATGCCAAGCATGGTCGGTTACTCGCTAACGGTAACCGGTTATGAATCTGCCCCTCAATGAATTTGCCCACTCACTCTGAATAATAGGAAGCGTTATGAAACCTTACACATTAGCCCCTGATCTTAATGGCGAAGGCCTGCATATTGGTATCGTATGTGCCCGTTTTAGCGAGGAAATCGGTTTTGCCGAACTGGAAGCTTGCCTGCAGGAACTGGGCGAACTGGGTGTTGATGAGCGTGATATCATGGTTGTGACCGTTCCTGGTGCCCTTGAAGTCGGTCTTACGCTGGCACAAATGGCAGAAACTTTCGAGTTTGATGCCCTGATTGCATTGGGTGCGGTGATTCGTGGTGAAACCTATCACTTCGAGATTGTGAGCAATGAAAGTGCAGCAGCTATTACGAGGGTTGCGCTGGATACCAATATTCCCATTGCAAACGGTATCCTGACCACGGAAAATGATGAGCAGGCCCAGGTTCGTGCAGCCCAAAAAGGCAAGGATTGCGCCCAGGTGGCCGTTGAAATGGCTAATTTGTCTGCTGCCCTGGTACCCGAGGCGGAAGATGATGAAGATTATGAAGACGATGATCGTGATGATGACGATTTCGACGATGAAGATGATGATAAATAGGATATCGAGTGATTGATAAAAATAAAATGAACAACAGAAGTGCCCGTCGTCGCGCGCGTGAATTTGCCCTGCAGGGCATTTACGCGTGGCTGATCAGTGGTGACAAGGATCTGCGGGAAGCGGGTGCTATTGATGCCCATATTCAGGAAGATAAAGACTTCGGCGACGCGGACAGGGTTTGGTTCAAGACCTTGCTGCATGGTGTTTTTGCCGAGGCTCCCATGCTTCGTGAACAGTTTACGCCCTATATAGACCGCCCACTTGATGAGCTGTCCCCCATTGAACACGGCATTTTGCTGATTGGCAGTTACGAGCTGATCAAGCATGTGGAAGTCCCCTATAAAGTGGCCATCAATGAGGCGGTTGAATTGGCTAAAGAGTTTGGGGGTACCGACGGCTTCAAGTTTGTCAATGGTGTACTCGACAAACTGGCGGCTGAAGTCAGGTCTGCCGAAGTCAATGCTGGCCGTTAAGCGTTAATGACTGGGGAATTTGATTTAATCAGGCAGTTTTTTACACGCCAGGCTCCATCCGTACATGTTGGGGTAGGTGATGATTGTGCCGTGTTTGAGAGTGAGCCCGGTACACAAATAGCAACCAGCACAGACTTGCTGCTGGAAGGACGGCATTTTTTTTCTGATGTTGATCCATTCAAATTAGGGCATAAGGCGCTTGCCGTTAACCTGTCCGATCTTGGGGCGATGGGTGCCAAACCCATCGGCTGCCTTTTGGGGCTGGGTTTGCCTGATTTCAATGACGCATGGCTGGCGCGTTTTTCAGCCGGTTTTCATGCGTTGGCTGCCAAACATGGCTGTCCGCTTATTGGTGGCGATACCACGCGAAGTGAGCAGGGTATTGTTATCAGTGTTACTGTCTTTGGTTCCGTTACCGCTCCGTTCCTGACTCGTGGCAGTGCCTGTGAGGGGGACGATATTTGGGTTTCAGGCTCATTGGGAGCGGCCGATGTGGCCCTTTCACTGTTGATGCGTGTCTGGCAGGGTGAGGTGCTAAGCGACCCTGAACATGAGTTGCTCGAGAAAACCCGTCCTTGGCTTGAAATGCCCGTGCCACGGGTTGAATTAGGCCTGGCTTTACGCCATCTCGCTCATGCCGTCATAGATATTTCTGATGGTCTGCTGCAGGATTTGGGTCATATTCTTCAGGCCAGCAACCAGGGTGCGGTGCTGCAATTAAGCCAGATACCCGTTAATGCGGCCATTGCCGGCATCTCTGCGAAGCAAAAGCGTAAGGCAGTACTGGGTGGTGGCGATGTTTACGAGTTATGTTTTACGGCGCCAGTCCGGGGCAGGGAAAAAATCCGTGCGGTGGGTAAAGAATTGGGACTTTCATTAAGCATGATTGGTACCATTACATCGGAAAATCAACTTAAGGTACTGGATGAAGATTTAATTGAAATTCAGGATTTGCCTTCCGGATTTGATCATTTTCGTTAATATAATTAATCTTATGTACTTTTCATTAAAAGAATACACGCGCTAATGGATCAAAGTAACTCCCAGCAACAATCTGTTTTTCGACGCAGGTCCCTGAACAACAAAAAAAATCCGGTCAATTGGCCGAGTTTTGCATGGATAACGGGTAATACTCACCGTTTTTGTGCTTTTGGTTTGGGGTCCGGCTTGTTGCGTCCTGCATCGGGTACCTGGGGAACGCTGCTTGCCTGGTTATTATGGTGGCCTTTGCAACAGGTCCTGGGTAGCGAGTTGTTGATGGGCCTGTTTTTGTTGTTTGCTTTTTTATATGGAACATACTGCTGTCACTATACCGCCAAAGAACTGAAAACTGATGATCATGGCGGTATTGTATGGGATGAGTTCGTGGCTTTCTGGTTGGTGCTGTTTATTATTGCACCCATGAACCTGGTCTGGCAGTTGGTTGCTTTTGTTTTATTTCGTTTTTTTGATATTGTCAAACCTTCTCCAATACGTTATTTTGATGCAAAGCTGAAAAACGGTTTTGGCATTATGTGGGATGATTTGCTTGCTTCAGCTTATACGCTGTTTGTCATTGCCATCCTGATGCGTCTGGTGGGTGTTTAAGTAACTAAATACTGGTAAGGTAAAGGTTGGTATGGCGGTTTGCATGCCAGCCCGGACTTACTGTCTGCGGGAAGTGTCATGACAGAATATTCAGAACAGGAATTTGAGGCGGCAAGCCGTCTGGGTGAAATATTGAAAAACAAGGGCTGGTTGCTGGTCACTGCCGAATCATGCACGGGCGGTCTGCTGGCGGGTGCCATTACTTCTGTGTCGGGTTCCAGTGAGTGGTATGATCGTGGATTCGTTACCTACACCAACGAATCCAAAATAGAGCTTCTGGATGTTAACGAACAGGCCTTGCAAAAATTTGGTGCAGTCAGTGAGCAGGTGGCCATTGAGATGGCTGAAGGGGCGTTGACCCGGACCATTACCGCCACTTGTGCAATGAGTACAACCGGTATTGCGGGGCCCACCGGTGGTACCGAGGGCAAGCCGGTTGGAATGGTGTGTTTTGCGCTTGCTTACCGAAAGAAAGACGGGATTGTCACCTTGCCCTTTACCCGGCATTTTAGCGGTGATAGAGCGCAAGTGCGTCAGCAGTCAGTGTTGTTTGCCCTGACTGCCGCCAGCAGGATTTTTGAAGAAAATTAGTCCCGCGCAATTTTGCTTTGTCGCTTCAGCCACGTGCTGCATTAATGGCATCACGGGTTTGCATGGCGACAGCTGCTGCCGCTTCCTGCCAGTCATCGCCAGAGCTGGCGTACAGAATGGCACGTGAGGAATTGATCATCATACCGGTAGAACAGGTGTTTTTGCCAGCCTGTACCGTGCTGTTTATGTCCCCACCTTGGGCGCCAATGCCTGGTACCAGCAAAGGTACATCATCGCCTACCCGTTCACGAACTTTTTTCAATTCTTCAGGAAAGGTCGCGCCGACCACCAGTCCGCATTGACCATGACGATTCCATTTTTCCGCCACCAATGAGGCAACATGCAGGTATAAGGGCTCACCGCTTGATGACTCAAAAAATTGCAGGTCGGATCCACCAGGATTTGAGGTACGGCATAAAATAATGACGCCTTTGTTTTGCCAGGCCAGGTAGGGTTCAATTGAATCAAAACCCATATAAGGATTAACCGTCACGGCATCAGCCTGGTAACGTTTGTAAGCTTCTTTGGCGTAATGTTCGGCGGTTGTGCCAATATCTCCGCGCTTTGAGTCAAGCACTAGTGGGAGGTGTGGATAGGTTTTTTTAATGTAGTCACAAAGGGCTGCCAGCTGATCTTCAGCGCTTTCTGAGGCGAAATAGGCAATTTGTGGCTTGAAGCCGCATACATAGGGGGCGGTGGCATCAATAATGCCCTTGCAGAAATCAAAAATGGCCTGTTTGCTTTGTTGGATGCAGGGAGGGAAGCGGTTTGGGTCGGGGTCAAGTCCTACCATCAATAAGGAGTTGCTGTTTTTCCAGGCGGCTTCCAGTTTTTCGGTAAAAGTCATACTAAATCAAATAAATGGGTCGATTGCAATGGCAATCCAGACGATGGTGGTAAATATAAGGGTGAGCATGACGGCAGCGCTACCAAGATCTTTTGCGCGTCCCAGCAATGGATGATGCTCCAGGCTAATTTGATCGGCCAGTGCCTCAAGGGCGGAGTTGAGCAATTCAACCACCAGGACACATACCAGTGTTGCCAGCAGGAACAGAATTTCAAGCAAGTTGCGGCCCAAATAGAACGCCAGAGGCATCATGATGGCACACAAGAGCAATTCCTGGCGAAAAGCGGCTTCATGTTTGAAGGCGGCTTTTAATCCCTGTGTGGAATATTGCGCTGCTTTAACAATACGTTGTAGGCCACTTTTGCTTTTAAACGGCGATTCATTCGGTAGGGTCATGGTTTTAAAAGTAAAAAGGCACTCGCAACCGGCAAATTGTACGGCTGATGTTCAATGCATCACAGGCGTTATTGTAGTGCAACTTGCTTGCCTGACTCGCCAATAAGCGATGTGGATGAAAAAAATCGTCACTGGAATGCAGCAGGATTATTGTTAGAGAGGGGCTTGATGAGCCATTTTGGATGGTGGGCAAGAGGATATTGTTTTACAAATGTTTATCGCAAAGAAAAACCCGGGCCAGAGACCCGGGTTCATGTGGCTAAACGGAGCAAGGGAAGACTCCGTTTTATGGGACAGACAGATTAGAATCCGCCCATGCCACCCATACCGCCCATGCCGCCCATGTCAGGCATTGCAGCAGCAGGCTTGTCTTCTACGATTTCGCAAATGGCGGCTTCTGTGGTCAACAGCAGGCTGGCGACAGAGGCTGCGTTTTGCAGTGCTGTACGGGTTACTTTGGTTGGATCCAGAACACCTTGCTCAACCAGGTCACCGTATTCACCGGTAGCTGCGTTATAACCGTAGTTACCTGTGCCGTTGGCAACGTTGTTGACGACGACGCTAGGCTCTTCACCAGCGTTGGCAACGATGGTGCGCAGAGGTGCTTCAATGGCGCGCAGAATCAGTTTGATACCTGCGTCCTGGTCAGCGTTGGCACCGGTCAAGTCTTTGATTGCGTTTTTGGCACGGATCAGGGCAACACCACCGCCAGGAACAATACCTTCTTCAACCGCAGCGCGAGTTGCATGCAGGGCATCTTCAACACGTGCTTTTTTCTCTTTCATTTCAACTTCGGTAGCAGCACCCACGCGGATAACGGCAACACCGCCTGCCAGTTTGGCAACGCGCTCTTGCAGTTTTTCACGATCGTAGTCAGAAGTGGCTTCTTCGATTTGGGTGCGGATTTGTTTAACGCGGGCTTCGATGTTTGCGCTAACGCCAGCACCGTCGATGATGGTGGTGTTTTCTTTGCCTACTTCGATGCGTTTTGCCTGACCCAGATCTTCGATCGTGGCTTTTTCCAGAGACATGCCGGTTTCTTCAGAAATCACGGTACCACCGGTCAGGATGGCGATATCTTCCAGCATGGCTTTACGACGGTCACCAAAACCTGGTGCTTTAACAGCAGTGGTTTTCAGGATACCGCGGATGTTATTGACAACCAGTGTTGCCAGTGCTTCGCCTTCAACATCTTCAGCGATGATCAGCAGAGGACGGCTTGATTTGGCAACTTGTTCCAGTACGGGCAGCAGATCACGGATGTTGCTGATTTTTTTGTCGAAAATCAGAATAAATGGATCTTCCAGGGCAGCAACCTGTTTTTCCTGGTTGTTGATGAAGTAAGGAGACAGGTAACCACGGTCGAATTGCATACCCTCAACAACGTCGAGTTCGTTTTCGAGTGATTTGCCGTCTTCAACAGTGATCACGCCTTCTTTACCCACTTTGTCCATGGCGTTGGCAATGATGTCACCGATAGAAGCATCGCTGTTGGCAGAGATAGAGCCAACCTGGGCGATTTCTTTGCTGGTGGTGCAAGGTTTGGACAGTTTTTTCAGTTCTTCAATGGCAGCGCCAACGGCTTTGTCGATACCGCGCTTCAGGTCCATTGGGTTGATGCCAGCGGCAACGTATTTCAGGCCTTCTTCTACAACAGCCTGTGCCAATACGGTAGCGGTAGTGGTACCGTCACCGGCATTGTCGGAAGTTTTTGAAGCAACTTCTTTAACCAGTTGTGCACCGATGTTTTCAAATTTGTCTTTCAGTTCGATTTCTTTGGCAACGGAAACACCATCTTTGGTAACGGTAGGAGCGCCGAAAGAGCGATCGAGAACAACGTTACGGCCTTTAGGGCCCAATGTTGTTTTAACAGCGTTTGCCAGTGTGTTTACGCCACGCACGATACGAACGCGTGCGTCGTCACCGAATAATACTTGCTTTGCAGCCATTTTGAATTCCTTGATTATGTTTAAGTGCCATCAGTGTGCCTGATAGCAAAAATATGCATTTAAAATAAGTGGTTATTGCTTAAGCAACAACGGCGAGGATTTCGTCTTCGCGGATAACCAGCAGTTCTTCACCGTCTACTTTTACAGACTGGCCAGCATATTTACCGAACAATACTTTGTCACCAACTTTCAGGTCTACAGGCAATACTTTGCCGTCTTCTGTTTTTTTGCCTGGTCCAACAGCAATAACTTCACCTTGATCAGGTTTTTCAGCAGCGCTGTCAGGGATAACAATACCTGATGCTGTTTTCAGCTCGTTGTCTAAGCGCTTGATAATGACGCGATCTTGTAAAGGACGCAATGCCATGGAGAAACTCCTGTCTCTAATTAAGTTGTGTTAAAAAATCAGTAAGGAACCGGTTGTTAGCACTCGGCTTCCTTGAGTGCTAATTATAAGGATGAAACTGAAATTTTCAAGAGGGGGATTTTGAATTGTTACATTTTTGTCGAGGATGCTGTTGGCTTGTGTCGTTTTAGGGGAAAGTATACGAGTTTACAATGGTCACTTTATTTGTCACCTCTATTAATTCAATAATAATTGAATTATAATATTATCGAATAGTGGTGAGTATGTGGCTGAATGCTCCTATCTATAGGTTCGTGCTGAAGAAAGGAGTAAGTAGCAAGCAGTTTTGCACCTTCCTATTGCTTATGAATTTTTTCTTGACAGTGGCTAGCTGCACCAACAGCTGCCTATCGCCTGTTGCCCGAGTGGTTCATGAGAAGCTGGGCATCAGGCATGACAAAATCACCACTATCCATGATGCCAACACCAACTTGGTCGTGGACGCACAGTACAAAGATTTGAGGAGCCGTGATGAATGAACTCGAAGTGGTCAAGGCGCTTGCAGCGCTGGCCCAAGAAACCCGCCTGAAGTTATTTCGCCTGCTGGTGGTAGCAGGCAAAACAGGCTTGACGCCTAGCAGCATGTCGGAGACTTTGGAAGTGTCCACCACGGCCTTGTCTTTTCATCTTAAGGAACTTCACTTTGCTGGCCTGGTGACCAGTGAGCGCCATGGACGCTACGTCATTTACCGGGCAGAACTGGTCAAAATGAATGCTTTGCTGGCTTTTTTGACCGCAGAGTGCTGCCAGGGTGAGGGATGTGCAGACCTTAATGTGTCTGCTTGTGTGAATGGTTGAATGGCCTTTTGGGATGGGCCCGTGTCATCACATCCTTACAACGTATTTTTCTAGTGAGTCGCAGATAAAGGTAGATTATGGGAATTTTTGAACGTTTTTTAACAGTGTGGGTCGCCTTGGGCATTGGCGCTGGTGTAGTGCTGGGGCTGTGGTTGCCTGGGTTTTTTCAGACTGTGGCCGCCTTGGAATATGCACAAGTCAACCTTGTGGTGGCGGTATTTATCTGGGTGATGATTTACCCAATGATGATTCAGATTGACTGGCACGCCGTCAAAGACGTAGGCAAGCGCCCACAGGGCTTGCTCCTAACGCTGGTGGTCAACTGGCTCATCAAGCCTTTCACCATGGCGGCTTTAGGTGTGCTGTTTTTCCAGTACCTGTTTGCCCCTTGGGTGGATCCGCAATCGGCCAGCGAATACATTGCCGGCATGATTTTGCTCGGGGTAGCGCCATGTACGGCTATGGTATTTGTCTGGAGCCAATTGGTCAAAGGTGATGCCAACTACACCTTGGTACAGGTGTCGGTGAACGACCTCATCATGGTGGTGGCTTATGCCCCGATTGCAGCCTTTTTGCTGGGGGTGACCAACGTGACGGTGCCCTGGGAAACGCTGGTTCTGAGCACTGTATTGTATGTGGTGCTGCCACTGGCGGCGGGTATGCTGACACGACACTTGGTGCTCCAGCGGTCGTCCCAGGCCTTGACTGCTTATGTGGCAGCGCTTAAACCGTGGTCTATTGTCGGACTGATTGCGACGGTGGTGTTGCTGTTTGGATTCCAGGCAGAAACCATCGTGGCCCAGCCAGGTGTGATTGGACTGATTGCCGTGCCCTTGGTGCTGCAGACCTATGGCATTTTCTTCATCAGCTGGTGGATGGCGAAAAGGCTGAAGCTGCCGCACAACGTAGCAGGTCCTGCCTGCCTGATTGGCACGTCCAACTTTTTCGAATTGGCGGTGGCAGTGGCTATTTCTTTGTTCGGCCTAAATTCGGGCGCGGCCTTGGCCACCGTGGTGGGGGTGCTGGTGGAAGTGCCCGTTATGCTGTCTTTGGTGGCTATGGTGAACGCTTGGCGTCCCTCATCACTTGACCGTGCCCCTCTCTGACACCCCAAAGTATCAAGATTTTTACGAGGAATATCTGTAATGACTGACATCACGATTTACCACAACCCCCAGTGTGGCACCTCACGCAATACGCTGGCGATGATTCGCAACAGCGGTGTGGAGCCTCAGGTCATTGAATACCTGAAAACACCCCCCAGTCGCGAGGAGCTGATGAGCTTGGTGCAAGCCATTGGTCTGAGCTTGCGCGATGTGCTGCGTCAAAAGGGGACCCCCTACGACGAACTCGGACTGGGTAATCCAGCGCTGACGGATGCTCAATTGCTAGATGTGGTGGCGCAATACCCCATCCTGATACAGCGCCCCATCGTTAAGACACCGCTGGGTGTGCGCCTGTGCCGTCCTTCCGAGCGAGTACTGGAAATTTTGCCGAACCCGCAGCAAGGTCCGTTCACCAAAGAGGATGGAGAAGTCGTGATTGGAAAGGATGGACAACGTGCTTAAAAAAGAGACCAAATCACTGGCTGATTTGCCCGCAGCAGCACCGGAACATTTTCGGGTTCCAGACCCCGAACGCTTGGCTAATCCCATTCGCTCCAACCACCCACCTCGCATTTTGTTGTTGTATGGGTCATTGCGTGAGCGCTCTTTCAGCCGCCTGCTGGTCGAAGAAGCCGAGCGCTTGCTGCAAGCCATGGGAGCAGAAACCAAAATCTTCAATCCCAGCGGACTGCCTCTGCCCGACGATGCGACAGAGAGCCATCCCAAAGTGCAGGAGCTGCGCAGCCTGGCGCAGTGGGCCGAAGGCATGGTGTGGTGCTCGCCCGAGCGCCATGGAGCGATGACGGGCATCATGAAGGCTCAGATTGACTGGATTCCCCTGTCTGTAGGTGCTGTGCGACCCACTCAGGGCAAGACGCTGGCAGTGATGCAGGTATGTGGGGGCAGCCAGTCTTTCAATGCCGTCAATCAGATGCGTGTGTTGGGGCGCTGGATGCGCATGGTGACTATCCCGAATCAGTCCTCGGTCGCCAAGGCCTTTCAGGAGTTCGATGCCGAAAATCGCATGAAGCCCTCCAGCTACTACGACCGCGTAGTCGATGTGATGGAAGAGCTGGTTAAGTTCACCTTGCTTACGCGTGATGTTGCTCCCTATTTAGTGGAGCGCTACAGTGAGCGCAAGGAAAGCGCCGAAGCACTGAGCCGGCGCGTCAACCAGACCGAAATCTAACCAACCCATTCAACCTCATCTGAAATTCGACATCGAATGTAGGCTTGCTCTATGTGCTGCACTTCAAGGGTTGTTCATGGGGTAGGGAGAGACGCTGCTGAGGTTTTCATTGACGTCCAGTTCTCGGCCAATATACGGGAACGCACGTTGGGCGCATTGTGGCCGCTCGCATACCCGGCAGCCCATGCCAATGGGTGTGGGAATATCCGGATTGCTGAAATCCAGCCCTTTTGCATAAACCAGCCGATGGGCATGAGCGACATCGCAACCCAGCGCGACAGCGAAATCTTTGCTTGGCTGTCCGAAGCCGCCGGTCTGACGGCATACGGTACGCGCAATCCACAGGTACACGCGTCCGTCGGGCATGCGTGCCAGTTGCCGGAGAATCCGCCCGGGGCTGGAAAAGGCTTCGTAGACATTCCATAAAGGACAGGCGCCACCGACACGGGAGAAATGAAAGTGGGCGGCAGACTGGCGTTTGGATATATTGCCCGCGCGGTCCACGCGGATGAAGAAAAACGGCACGCCCGTTGCATCGGGCCGCTGCATGGTGCTCAGGCGGTGGCAAACGGTTTCGAAGCTGACGCCAAACCGTTGTCCCAACAGGTCGATGTCATATTGCAATTGCTCGGCAGCAGCCAGGAACTGTCGGTAGGGCAGGATCAGCGCGGCCGCAAAATAGTTGGCCAGGCCCAGTCGTACCAATTTGCGTACCGCCTGACTGGAAAAGCGTGGTGCGTCCACCATGCGTTCAAGTACGGTGTCCAGCTCCAGAAATGCCAATTGTGTGCCCATTTGAAAGGCCCGTTGTCCGGGTGTAAGGTAAGGGGGCAGGCTAAGCTGGCGCAGTGTCGGGTTGTAGGCACGTTGCAGGCCCTTTTCTGCGGGCAGGTTGTTCACGATGACGCCATGTTGTTCGCGCAAGCGCTGCTCCAGTCGGTCCGCCAGGCCGGGTGTGGGTACGTCAGCCAGCCCCCAGGCGGTATGACATTGCTCCGCGTAGGCATCGAGTTGCGCGAAATAGTTGTGATGGGTAAAGAAAAAGTCGCGGGCTTCCTCGTAGGGTTGGGTTTGTATGAGCAGGGCATCGGTGGAGCTGCCAGGGTTCTGGTTCTGATGGGTCATTTTTTCAGTCATGGCTTCCAGCCGCTCTGCCGCTTCGCGGTGACGGCGGTGAAGATCAATCAAAACCCGACCTACCGCCGGCATATTCGTTGCGATTTCGTGTATTTCCGCCTGGGATATTCTGTCCCCTTCGTGTCCGCCGAGCGCTGATGCCGGCAGGGTGGCCGCCACTTCGTGCAAGGCAGCGATCATGCGCGTTTGTTCGTCGTCTGAAAACGCGTTGACGTCCATCTTGAACACTTCGCTCAAACGGCGCAGGACCGACATGGTCAAGGGCCGCTGGTTTTGTTCGATCTGATTCAGGTAGCTGGGAGACAGGCCCAGCATGCGGGCCAGCCCTATCTGGGTCAATTTGCGTTCCTCGCGCAACCGGCGTAATCGCACGCCCATAAATACTTTTCGCATGGTGGCCATTGAATCCAATACCGGCTTGATAAGGCTGATTAACTAAAAAAATTCGCAAAATTTGCAAATATGCAGCATAGGGTTTACCAATATTCGCCTTGTTATTAATGCAATTTTTGGTAATTTTGCGTAAACTGCAAATATTGATTATAGCGTATTATTTGCATTGTAAAGTAGCGGAGGAATACCATGACACAAGCACCCGAAACAACGGGCTTCAAACCAAAGAAATCAGTGGCCTTGTCTGGCGTTATTGCTGGCAATACCGCACTATGTACCGTGGGCCGCAGCGGCAACGACCTGCATTATCGTGGTTACGATATTCTGGATCTGGCGCAAGCCTGTGAATTTGAAGAGGTCGCTCACCTGCTCATTCACGGCAAACTGCCCAACAAGGCTGAACTGGCCTCCTATAAACAGAAGCTTCGCCGTTTGCGCGGCCTGCCGGTTCAGTTGCAGGATGCGTTACAGGCCTTGCCCGCTTCCAGCCATCCCATGGATGTCATGCGCACGGCCGTATCGGTCCTGGGTTGTGTGTTACCTGAAAAAGATGATCATAACCTGCCGGATGCGCGCGATATTGCAGACCGTCTGATGGCCAGTCTGGGTTCGGCGCTGCTGTATTGGTACCACTATAGCCATAATGGCAAGTGTATTGATGTCGAAACCAACGACGACAGCATCGGCGGGCATTTTCTGCATCTGCTGCACGGCGAGACGCCACCTGATGAGTGGGTCCAGGCCATGCATACTTCACTGAACCTGTATGCCGAGCACGAGTTCAATGCATCCACGTTCACCTGCCGGGTGATTGCCGGAACAGGTTCGGATATGTATTCAGCCATTACCGGTGGTATCGGCGCATTGCGCGGTCCCAAGCACGGTGGTGCCAACGAAGTCGCTTTTGAGGTGCAAAAACGCTATGAAACACCGGATGAGGCCGAAGCCGATATTCGTCGTCGCGTAGAGAACAAAGAGGTCATCATTGGCTTTGGTCATCCCGTGTATACGATTTCCGACCCGCGCAACAAAGTCATCAAGGAAGTGGCGCGCAAACTGTCGGCAACGCAGCAGAACATGAAAATGTTCGATATTGCCGAACGCCTGGAAAGCGTCATGTGGGACATCAAGAAAATGTTCCCCAATCTGGACTGGTTCTCGGCCGTGTCCTATCACATGATGGGCGTGCCTACCGCCATGTTCACACCGCTGTTTGTGATTGCGCGTACCGCAGGCTGGGCAGCGCACATTATCGAACAACGTATCGACAATAAGATTATTCGTCCGACCGCCAACTATATCGGTCCTGAAGATCAAGCATTCGTTCCGCTGGACCAGCGTTGATTCTTATGAAGCGTTGATTACTATGAATACTGAATACCGCAAACCACTGCCCGGCACAGGGCTGGATTACTTCGACGCGCGTGCTGCCGTTGATGCCATTGCCCCCAACGCCTACGATACGCTACCGTATACCTCACGCGTATTTGCAGAAAACCTGGTGCGTCGCTGCGACCCTGCCATCCTGACAGACTCGCTCAAGCAATTGATCGAACGCAAGCGTGACCTGGATTTTCCATGGTTTCCTGCGCGCGTGGTGTGTCACGATATCCTGGGACAGACTGCGCTTGTAGACCTGGCCGGGTTGCGCGAGGCGATTGCCAAGCAAGGGGGCGATCCTGCCCAGATCAACCCGGTCGTACCCACGCAGTTGATCGTGGACCATTCGCTGGCCGTCGAATATGCCGGTTTTGACAGGGATGCCTTTGCCAAAAACCGTGCAGTCGAAGATCGCCGCAATGACGACCGCTTTCATTTTATCAATTGGACCAAGAAGGCATTCAAGAATGTCGATGTGATTCCACCGGGTAACGGCATCATGCACCAGATCAATCTGGAGCGTATGTCACCGGTCATTCACAGTCGTGATGGGGTTGCTTTCCCGGATACCCTTGTTGGTACCGACAGTCATACGCCTCATGTCGATGCGCTGGGTGTTATCGCCATTGGCGTGGGCGGCTTGGAGGCCGAGAGCGTGATGTTGGGTCGTGCATCCTGGATGCGTTTGCCCGACATTGTCGGTGTTGAACTGACCGGGCAATTGCAGCCAGGCATTACCGCCACCGATCTGGTCCTGGCCCTGACCGAGTTTTTGCGTGAGCAGAAAGTGGTCTCGTCTTACCTGGAATTCTTCGGCGAAGGCGCGTCCCGCCTGACGCTGGGCGATCGCGCCACGATTTCCAATATGACGCCCGAATATGGTGCCACTGCCGCGATGTTTTACATTGACCGGCAAACGATTGATTACCTGAAACTGACCGGTCGTGATGAGGAACAGGTCAAGCTGGTGGAAACCTATGCCAAGCAGACGGGTCTGTGGGCTGACAGTCTGAAAACCGCGCAGTATGAGCGAGTCCTTTCCTTTGATTTGTCAACGGTAGTACGCAATCTGGCCGGTCCATCCAATCCGCATCGTCGCGTACCCACTTCAGAGCTTGCCAGCCGGGGTATTGCCGGTGTGGTTGAAAATGAACCGGGGCTGATGCCCGATGGTGCGGTGATTATTGCCGCGATTACCAGTTGCACCAATACGAGCAATCCACGCAACGTGATTGCAGCCGGGTTGTTGGCACGTAACGCCAATGCACGTGGCCTGCTACGCAAGCCATGGGTCAAAACATCACTGGCACCGGGCTCCAAGGCAGTTCAGCTGTATCTGGAAGAGGCCAATCTCTTGCCCGAGCTGGAGAAGCTGGGTTTTGGTATTGTGGGCTTTGCCTGTACCACCTGTAACGGCATGAGCGGTGCGCTGGATCCTGTCATTCAGCAGGAAATCATCGACCGTGATCTGTATGCGACCGCTGTTTTATCGGGCAACCGTAACTTCGATGGCCGTATCCACCCCTATGCCAAGCAGGCATTCCTGGCTTCGCCGCCGCTGGTTGTGGCTTACGCGATTGCCGGTACCATTCGCTTTGACATCGAAAAAGACGTGCTGGGTACCGACCGGAATGGTCAGCCAGTGACCCTGAAGGATATCTGGCCCACCGACGAAGAGATTGATGCCATTGTGGCCAGCAGCGTGAAACCGGAGCAATTCCGTAAGGTGTACGAACCGATGTTCGCGATCAATGCCGATGATGGTGAATCGGTCAGTCCGTTGTACGAATGGCGTCCGCAAAGTACCTACATTCGCTGCCCACCGTACTGGGAAGGCGCGCTGGCAGGCGAACGCACGCTCAAGGGCATGCGTCCGCTGGCGGTGCTGGGGGACAACATCACAACCGATCACCTGTCGCCTTCCAATGCTATTTTGCCGAACAGTGCAGCCGGAGAATATCTGGCCAAGATGGGCTTGCCACCAGAGGACTTCAACTCTTACGCAACCCACCGTGGCGATCACCTGACCGCACAGCGGGCCACGTTCGCCAATCCCAAACTGCTCAATGAAATGGTGCAGGAAAACGGTGAGGTCAAGCAAGGCTCTCTGGCACGCATCGAACCGGAAGGTAAGGTGGTGCGTATGTGGGAAGCCATCGAAACCTATATGGAACGCAAGCAGCCGCTGATTATCGTGGCGGGCGCAGACTACGGTCAGGGTTCTTCACGCGACTGGGCGGCCAAGGGTGTGCGTCTGGCGGGTGTCGAAGCGATTGTTGCAGAAGGGTTCGAGCGGATTCATCGCACCAATCTGGTTGGCATGGGTGTATTGCCACTGGAATTCAAGCCGGGTGTCAATCGCAAGACGCTGAACATTGATGGTACGGAAATCTACGATGTAGTGGGTAAGCCAGAACCGCGCTCAACACTGACGCTGGTGATTCATCGTAAAAATGGCGAACGTCTGGAAGTGCCGGTGACCTGCCGTCTGGATACCGCTGAAGAAGTCTCCATCTATGAGGCTGGCGGGGTTCTGCAACGCTTTGCGCAGGACTTTCTTGAGTCACCCGTAACCAGTCAGAAATGATGCAAATATGGAAAAAGCAATGACAAAAGCGCCACAGATTAAAATTGCAGCCACCTATATGCGGGGTGGCACCAGTAAGGGTGTGTTTTTCCGGCTGAGTGATTTGCCCGAAGTCGCCCAGACGCCAGGTGCCGCGCGCGACGCACTGTTGCTGCGCGTGATCGGCAGCCCGGATCCTTATGGCAAGCAAACCGACGGTATGGGCGGTGCGACTTCAAGTACCAGCAAGGTTGTGATTCTGTCGAAAAGCGAGCGTGCCGGACATGATGTTGATTATCTGTTCGGTCAGGTGTCCATCGATCAGCCTTTTATCGACTGGAGCGGCAATTGCGGAAATCTGTCGGCGGCCGTGGGACCTTTTGCGATCAGCAATGGGTTGATCGATGCCGACCGTATTCCGGAAAATGGTGTTGTCACCGTATCCATCTGGCAGGCCAATATCGGAAAGACCATTGTGGCCCATGTGCCCATCACCAATGGTCAGGTGCAGGAAACAGGCGATTTTGAGCTGGATGGGGTGACTTTCCCCGCCGCCGAAGTGCGGCTTGAATTCCTGGATCCGGCAGCAGACGAAGAGGGCGCTGGCGGTGCCATGTTCCCTACTGGCAATCTGGTTGACGAGCTGGATGTACCCGGTGTTGGCAAGTTGCAGGCGACCATGATCAATGCAGGTATTCCAACTGTGTTTGTAAATGCCAGGGATATTGGCTTTACCGGCACGGAGCTGCAGGATGATATCAACGGTAACGCCGATACACTGGCCATGTTTGAAACCATTCGCGCGCATGGTGCGCTGCGAATGGGGCTCATTGCCAATATCGAGGAAGCCGCCCGTCGCCAGCACACACCCAAGGTGGCTTTTGTGGCTGAGGCGGCTGATTACACGGCATCCAGCGGCAAACAGGTATCTGTCGATAGTATCGACCTGGTTGTACGGGCGCTTTCCATGGGTAAATTGCATCATGCCATGATGGGCACCGCAGCGGTTGCTATCGGTACGGCTGCAGCCATTCCCGGTACCCTGGTCAACCTTGCGGCAGGCGGTGGTGAGCGTGAATCTGTTACCTTCGGTCACCCTTCAGGTACATTGCGGGTGGGTGCACAGGCGATTGAAGAAAACGGGCAGTGGGTTGTGAAAAAAGCACTCATGAGCCGAAGCGCCCGTGTCCTGATGGAAGGCTATGTGCGGATTCCGGCCGATTCGTTCTGAAAGCGCCAGAAAATTGATTAACTTTTAATATTGTTAAAGAAGGATTTATTGCATGTCGACAAGAAAGCAACTCAGATCACTCGTTGAAGCGCGCCAGGGTATTATCGTTCCCGGTGCATTTAATGCTTTGTCGGCCAAAGTGATTGCCGATCTTGGCTTTCAGGCCATTTATGTGACGGGTGCGGGTGTAACCAATATGTGGTTTGGCATGCCTGATCAGGGTTTTATGGGTTTACATGAAATCGCCGAGCATACCGCCAGAATCCGTGATGCAGTAGATGTGCCACTGATTGTCGATGCTGATACCGGGTTTGGTAATGCCCTGAATGTTCGCCATACTGTCCGGGTTCTGGAACGTGCCGGCGCTGACTGCATTCAGTTGGAAGACCAGGTTGCGCCCAAGCGTTGCGGTCATTTCTCAGGCAAAGAGGTGATTTCGACCGAAGAAGCAGTCAGCAAGATCAAGGCGGCGGTCGATGCACGTCAGGATCCTGACTTCCTGATTATGGCGCGTACCGATGCGGCAGCCACCCATGGTTTTGAGGCAGCGATTGAGCGTGCCCAGAAGTTCGCTGAAGCCGGTGCCGACATTCTGTTTGTGGAAGCTGTCACAGAAGCCGAGCAAGTGCGCGCGCTTCCCCAGCTTCTTGGCAAGCCGCAGTTGATGAACATGGTGATTGGTGGTCGTACACCTATTTTCAATGCCGATCAGCTGGCCGAACTGGGCTTTGGCATCGTGCTGTATGCCAACGCGGCCTTGCAGGGCGCAGTTACCGGCATGCAGAAAGCCTTGACGGTGTTGCGCGACGAGAAGGAAGTGCAAGAGTCCAGCGGGCTGGTCGCAACGTTTGCCGAAAGGCAGCGCCTGGTGAACAAGCCTGAATGGGACGAGCTGGAAAAGCGCTACTCCTGAACAAGACCTGGCCTGTTGGCCAGGTTTTTTATTTGTGGCCGGCAGACAGAATGTGTGGTCCGGTTAAAGATCCTCGTCATCATCCAGATGGAATTTATGAATAAGACGGTGGGCCAAAGGGGCCAGAATGATGCCCAGCGTTCCTATAAACACCAATCCGACAAACATGCTGTAGAAGGCAAAGAACAGTTTGCCGGCAATGCTTTCGGGCACGATGTATGGACCCAGGCCGCCAATAATGAAAGCCGTATTAAGCAAGGCTTCATGCCAGCTTACCTGCTCTAGCAAAAGATGGGCAAACACACCGATTGCCAAGGTAACAATCATAACAAGCAGAGCATAAAAGACGTGTGTCAGCATGCGGTGTCTGAAATGTCGTGCCGGTAACAAAGGTTGGCTTTTTGATTCGTACATTATTTTAAAACAGTGGGGATATGCGAATAAGCATTGTTAGTGTGCAGGGCGCTTCCCCGGATGCATCTTGTTCGGGGCTTGTAATGGCTGTGATCTTACTAACCGTGTCCGAGCCTGTCAATACATTATGCCAGGGAATTTGCCTTGTTGCCGGTTGGCAGGTAAGAGGCATGGGCTGGTTGAATGATTTTGGTGCGGATGTTTCGCCTCTGCCTTTTTAATAATCTGTCTCTTAGGCTTTAAAAATGGTAGTCTAAGCGTATTGGTAAAAGATTGGATGTCTTGGGAGGTTCCGAACGCTCCTGGTATGTTCAGTCACGTTATTTTTCAGCTTTTAATGGAATTGAATCAATGAGTGATCTTTTTTCGGCCTATGATTTGGCTGGTCTGCATTTGAAAAATCGTATCGTGATGGCACCCATGACCCGTTCCAGGGCGGTTAATACGGTTGCAGATGCGCAAACTGCCCTGTATTACCAGCAAAGGGCCGGTGCAGGGCTTATTGTTTCCGAGGGTTCGCCCATTTCCCGTCAGGGTGCCGGGTATTTGTTTACGCCGGGCATATACAGTCCTGAACAAGTTGAAGGCTGGAAGCAAGTGACCCGCGCTGTGCATGAAAAAGACGGAAAAATTTTCTGCCAGCTCTGGCATGTCGGTCGCATTTCTCATGTTTCGTTGCAGGAAAATGGTGCAGCACCGGTTGGTGCAAGTAATAAAAAGGCAGAAAACACCACGGCGTTTGCTTATGATGAACAGGGCCAAGCTGCCAGGGTTCAGGCCAGCCAGCCACGCGCTTTGTCGACTCAAGAGGTAGCGGCAGTGGTGCAGGATTTTGCCAGAGCTGCCGCCAATGCGGTTGAGGCCGGTTTTGACGGCGTGGAAATTCATGGTGCCAATGGCTATCTGATTGAGCAGTTCATTAATGCGGGCATTAATACCCGTGAGGATCGTTATGGTGGCAACTCTGTCGAGGGGCGCCTGACTTTTGTGCTGGAAGTGGTTGATGCGGTTGTGGCGGCAATCGGCAGTTCGCGTGTGGGTATCCGGCTGTCGCCGTTTAACCGGGGTTTTGATATGCCGGTGTTTGATGATGAAGCGCAAACATGGCTTGAATTGGCCCGCCTGCTTTCGGGAAAAAACCTGGCATACGTGCATCTTAGCAACCGCAAGGCCATTATCAATAATACCAATGGCAAAGCATTTCTTGAAGCCTTCCGTAAAGCCTATACGGGTACCCTGATTATGGCGGGTGAATACACCAAGGAAGAAGGTGAAAGGGATCTGCAGGAAGGCCTGATTGATCTGGTCGCTTTTGGGCGCCCGTTTATTTCCAACCCCGATTTGGTGGCGAGACTGAAAAATGGCTGGCCATTAACAGCGTTTGATCCGGCTGTATTTTATGGTGGTGGCCAGGAAGGTTATACTGATTATCCGGTATATGAGGAAATTGCCGATCAGGCTGCCGATTAAGTGGCAGGCGTGCTCTGCGGGTTTGGGAGCGGGCAAAAACGTGTTTTTAATAAAAATTTACAGGCTGTTTTATATGAAAAAATCTTTGATTCTATTTGCGGTCAGCGCTTTGTTGGGCACTGGTGCCGCTATGGCGCAAGCCGTTGCCGTAGATACCCTGTCAAATGGTGTCAGGGTTGAGCATACCAAAGTGGGTGATGGTATCAGTCCTAAATCAACCGATACCGTTAAGGTGCATTATCGGGGCACCCTGCTTGATGGCACGGAATTCGACTCTTCTTACAAGCGTAACGAACCTATTTCATTTCCTTTAAGCCGGGTTATTCCGTGCTGGACTGAAGGCTTGCAGAAAATGAAAGAAGGCGGCTCTGCCGTCCTGTTCTGTCCTTCGCGTTCAGCTTACGGCGAGCGTGGTGCTGGCAGTGTCATACCGCCTAATAGCGATTTGAAATTTGAAGTTGAACTGCTAAAAGTCAATTGATCGGAATGCTCGACAAACCTCGTCCAAGTGATTTGGTTGCGCAGCAACCTTTAGGCGAAGCCGCTGAGCTTGGTCGGGGAAGGATAGGCTAAAGTATAATAAAACGCTTCAGCACGTCCCGGAACAGGGGCGTGTTGGCTTCTTCCAGCCATTCAAAAGCCACCATTTCCCGCGACACCACTTCAGCCCCGTTTTGCCGCAAGCGTTGCAGGGCCAGGGCTTTATCGCGAGGTTTGCGTGAGCCAACTGCCTCGTCCACAATAAAAACCTCTTTGCCGGCCGCCAGCAGGTCAAGCGCGGTTTGCTGGACGCATACATGTGCTTCGGTGCCAACAACAACCCATTGCCTGCGTGTTGAAAAAGGGGTGTTAAGCAGGCCTTGGCCTGTTACGGCCGAAAAATGAATTTTTTCCAGTACCTGCTGTTCGGGCAGGCGTGAAAGCAGATTGGATTCAGTGCGACCCAGGCCTTTGGGGTACTGTTCTGTTGCCAGAACGGGGATGCCAATGGCTTGGGCCACATCTACCATCCAGGTAGCCTGGGCAAGCACTTCTTGCCCGTTATCAATGGCCGGCAGCATGCGGCTTTGAATATCAATAACCAGTAATAATGATTCTGATGCCTTGATGCGCATGTGGTCTCCTTGATAAACGCGTGTGCCGGTCACCGGGTTGGATGGGTATCGCCGGTGAAATCAGGCCAGGCGGGTCAGCCAGCCATGAGTGTCTTCTTCAAGGCCATACTGGATACCGGTTAGTTTTTTACGTAAGGCAATGGTTACTTCACCTGCTGGTGCGTTCTCGTCACCAATAATGAAGTCTCTGCTTTTCAGGGCACTGATCGGTGCAATCACAGCAGCGGTACCGCAGGCGAATGCTTCGGTAATTTCACCGGAATTGATGCCGTCTTGCCATTCTTGCAATGCTACTCTGCGCTCTTCCACTTTCATGCCCATGTCTTGAGCCAGCTGAATCAGGCTGGCGCGGGTAATGCCTTTAAGAATGCTGCCAGAGGGTTTGGGAGTGATGAGTGTACCGTCTTTGCGAACCAGGAAAATATTCATGCCACCCAGTTCTTCAAGATAAGTGTGCTCTTCGGCATCCAGGAAAAGGACCTGTGAACAGCCATTGGCATAGGCTTCCTGTTGAGGCAGTAAAGAAGCGGCGTAGTTGCCACCACATTTTGCTTCTCCGGTGCCGCCTTTGCCGGCACGGGAAAATTCGGAAGCCAGCCAGATGGAAATAGGCTGCATACCTTTGGCAAAATAGGAGCCGGCAGGGCTGACAATAACATGATAGGCGGCACGCTCTGCGGAGCGAACTCCCAGGAAGCTCTCGTTGGCAATCATGAACGGGCGGATATAGGCGCTGGTCTCAGGCGCGCTGGGCACCCAGGCCTTGTCTACGCTAATCAGTTGTTTCAATGACTCAATGAACAGATCTACAGGCAGTTCAGGTAAAGCCAGGCGACGGGCAGACAGTTGAAAGCGCAGGGCGTTAGCTTCGGGGCGGAAAGTCCAGACAGAGCCATCTGCGTGACGATAAGCTTTTAAACCTTCAAAGATTTCTTGCGCGTAATGCAGAACGGAAGCTGCCGGGTCCAATTGTAAAGGACCATAAGGCACAATGCGGGCATCGTGCCAGCCCAGTTCGTGAGTCCAGTCAATGGTTGCCATGTGATCGGTAAAATACTTGCCAAAACCCGGGTTTTGTAAAATGGCATTACGCTCTGCCTCTGGTAATGGATTGGCATTGCGGTTAATTGTAAATTCAACTTGATGTTCAGAAGTAGTGTTCATGATGAATGAGGCTTGTGTATAAATGGGTCAGGCGGCAGTATTTGTTCCCGCCGTGTATGACAAAATGATAACAACGTTAATTATAGGGGTTAAATGACTGACGACAAGCAATATATGCCGCAACCGTCAAACTCGAATTCCGTGGATGTGGAAAGTATGAAAATTACCCGTATAACGGTGTACTCATTATTGGTTTTTTCTGTTTTCAGGGGGATTGCCTATTGACATTATTTTCATAGGGGGAATGTGCGGTATTTATGCTAGAACATCCTGTTTTTTAAATGAAAAATGGTAATTTACTTCACATAAAATTTCTTAATGAAATGTTAAGTTTGATTAATAAAATGAAAAAAATGCATCAAAACAACATCATTACAATTATTTACAAAATTTCATGAAAAATAAATCCTGTCGTATGCGTTGTTCACAAGAACTTGCTGCCACTTATTTTGTTTAAAGAGAAAAATATCTTGTAGATACTTTAAAAATAAGGGGTTAATTGTTTTCCAAAATTCAATGATTTGATGTTTATAGAATTAAATTGTTACTTTTTTGGTTTTTGAAAAATAATTATTAAAACTATTTGTTTATTAATTAATAATATTTAATATTTTAATCAAAACAATAGGGGTTTGATTAAAGAATGAGAATGTTTCTAAAGTAATCATCTGGTGTTATCGTGTCTCCCCAAAGTTACATGTTTTTCTATTTTTTTAATATTGGCCGCATTCAGTTTGTTTTCTGTTTTTGCTATAGCAACGTCGTTATTTGTTAGGCAATCAAAAGATGATGAGTATAGATGCGGTACTTCTATATATTGTTTGGAGAGCGCTACAAATGAACCATATCTACAAGTCTGTTTGGAATGAACATACAGGCGCCTACGTTGCCGTATCTGAAAAAACCAAAACCAAAGGAAAACGCAGCGGCAGTATTCTGTTCAAAACAGTGGCGGCTGGTATTTTGGGTTTTTGCATCACCGGTGGTGTAGCCAATGCCCAGTCAAATCCAAATATCAATAATGTTGCAAATCTGTCTACCACAGCAGCCTTGTCACCCGTTATGGGAATTGTCGGTGGATTAACCGGCTCCCAGGGGGCAACAGCAACCAATCTTCTTGGCGGCGTACTTGATCCAGTGCTGGGTGTCGTTGGTGGTTTAACCGGCGGTCAAGGAGCTGGTGCCGGTTTGGGTGGCCTGCTTGATCCCGTTCTGGGCCTGGTAGGTGGATTGGGCGGTGCAACAGGTGCTACCGGTACCGGCGTGATTACCGATGTACAAGGTACTGTTGGTACCTTGGTTAACAATACCGTCCTGTCTCCTGTAGGCAGTCTTGCCAATGGTCTTATTGATCCGCAAACCGGCGCATTGGCACCGGTAACCGGCCTGGTTGACAACCTGACCTCACCCTCTGGTGCACTGGCACCTGTTGGTGGTCTGGTTAATGGTCTGGTTGGTCAGCAAGGCGCCTTAACGCCTGTGGTGGCAACAGTCAATGGGTTGTTAAGTGGTGTTACCGGTGGTTTAACCGGTGGTGCCCAAGGCGGCCCGCTTGACCCTGTTCTGGGACTGCTGGGTGGTTTGACCGGTGGCAACGGTGGTTTGCTGGGTGGTGGCAGTGCCGGTGACGGCGTAATTACCGATGTCCAGGGAACCGTTGGCAGGCTGGTAAACAATACCGCCCTGGCACCGGTAGGTGGTCTGGTAAATGGTCTGGTTGATCCTCAAACCGGCGCTTTGGCTCCTGTTACCGGTCTGGTTAACGATTTGACATCTGCCAATGGCCCATTGGCACCCGTAGGTGGTTTGGTTAATACCCTGGTTGGCGATCAAGGCGCACTTACCCCTGTTGTTGGTACTGTTAATAATCTGTTAAGCGGCCTGACAGGCGGTTTAACCGGTGGTGGTCAAGGGGGTGGCTTGTTGGGTGGCCTGTTAGGTGGCTCAACCGGCAATCCCGGAACGGGTGCTGCTGCTTCAGGCGGCCTCTTGGGCGGCTTGCTGGGTGGTTTGACCGGTGGCAACGGTGGTTTGCTGGGTGGTGGCAGTGCCGGTGACGGCGTAATTACCGATGTCCAGGGAACCGTTGGCAGGCTGGTAAACAATACCGCCCTGGCACCGGTAGGTGGTCTGGTAAATGGTCTGGTTGATCCTCAAACCGGCGCTTTGGCTCCTGTTACCGGTCTGGTTAACGATTTGACATCTGCCAATGGCCCATTGGCACCCGTAGGTGGTTTGGTTAATACCCTGGTTGGCGATCAAGGCGCACTTACCCCTGTTGTTGGTACTGTTAATAATCTGTTAAGCGGCCTGACAGGCGGTTTAACCGGTGGTGGTCAAGGGGGTGGCTTGTTGGGTGGCCTGTTAGGTGGCTCAACCGGCAATCCCGGAACGGGTGCTGCTGCTTCAGGCGGCCTCTTGGGCGG
>NZ_JAHSPR010000011.1 GCF_019132845.1 Advenella alkanexedens
CACACTTATCGGCTGTTATATTGTTAAAGAGCATTACAACATGACCCAACGGTCATGAGGCTGACATAAACCTGCTTTACAGTAGGTCTTGTCGCATTCAGCTCAACCCGATTCAAACCCGAAGGTTCCCACATCAGACTGACTTGACTGCGTTGCTGTGTCAGCAGCAGAGAAACGAGATTATGAAGTATGTGGTTTTGTTTGTCAAGAACTTTTTTAAAGAATTTTTAAAACCGTTCTTTTTAAACCACCTGGCAAATCGTTAACACCAACCTGCCAGACCACCAACTTCACGTTGCCTGCTTAAGCCGTAGCGTTCTAAACCAACACACTTAACCAGACTTCGTTTCCTTTTCACCGCCGGGCGTTTTGGGGTAAACCCTAATGCCGTTGCTGCGAAAGAATGTAACTATAGCGGACTTCTTCGCACCTTGGCAAGCTTTTTCTACAAATATCTGTAGGTATTTTACACAAAAAAACATAAGCCATTGATTTAATTGAAAACATAAAGCAAGCCCACCCCTCAGAATATTTGTGCTTTTATTGCAACAACGCAACAGGAAGAGGTTTTACCATTTCCGCGCCTGATAAGCACTCATCTATTTATATAAACGCCAAACTCAACCCCGCAAGCCAGATTGAAGTCATTTATATTTGTACGTTTATATATACAACAACCATAGCTCGTTCTTTTTTTACAACATAACGCCCTTCCAAGTTAATTCAATGCTTCAAACAATGATTTTCTTGCCCATACCCCAACATCATTGTCCTGGAGTCACCCTGAAACGCTTTTTTTCCTTATTACCGCGTTTACCACTTGATGAACACGGCTTAGACTGCATATAGTGTGGCAGTCTGTCTTTTCTTTTACTCTATTATTTATGCCAGCAACTTCCTATTCCGGCTTAAGTCAGGCATTCAGCCGGGGCTTTGTTTCACAACTACGCCCCAAAATGCTTTTTGCCATTATCCTGCCTTTTTTTGTCGCGCTCGTTTCCGCTATTTTTTTATTGTCCTTTGCCTGGTCCCCGCTAGACAACTGGTTTTATGAAAGTGCCTCTTCCTGGAACTGGTTTCAAACCGCATCCAGCAATTTGTCTGGCTGGGGTTTTCAGACCATGAGCGACTGGCTCGCCGGCCTGTTTTCTTTTATTGCCTTATGCGCCATTAGCGGCATTATCGGCCTTGCCTTTGCATCGATTGTCATTATGCCTATGGTACTTAAACAACTTAGCCAGTTTAACTACCCTGATCTGGAGCGCAAAGGCGTCAATGCAACCACCACCAGCATTACCAATGCCATTAAAGTATCTTCTATTTTTATTATTGGCTGGCTGCTGACCCTGCCCTTGTGGTTTATCCCCTTCATGCCTGTAGTGCTGTCATTATTCTGGGGTGCCTACGCCTTTTCACACATGAGCCGGCTTGATGCCATTGTTGAACATGCAACCCCCCAGGAACGCACCTTCATCCTGAAAAAACACAACAAAGGCTTCTGGCTGATTGGACTGATTTGCGCCGCCATTGCGCTTATCCCTCCGTTTTCCCTGATAATGCCTGTTTACTCCATTCTGGTTTGCACCCATTACGGCCTTAACGCCCTGCAGGAAACCCGCAAGCAGCAATTAATCGATAGCATCCAGACGACCATCCGTTAAAACGGCCCCCATTAATAACACGATGCCCAAGGATCCATTGACAGGCATTCCGATCCAAAACCAATTCCATCAATAAAAACAGCCCATAAAATTGAATCCTGTATTCAATTTTATGGGCTGTTTTTATTGAACAAGTTTTTTTGCCAGCAAAACATTGCGTCACGGCCGCTCAGGTACCTTCCCATTCAGGACCACCCACATCAATATCAAACAGCGCCAGCAAACGCGCCACCGTATGATCCACCATTTCTTCAATGGTTTTGGGATGATGATAAAACGCAGGCAAGGGTGGAAATACAATACCGCCCATTTCCGTTACCTGAGTCATATTACGCAAATGCGCCAGATTGAAAGGGGTTTCACGAACGGCCAGCACCAGGCGTCTTCGTTCTTTAAGATGAACATCTGCCGCACGGGTAATCAGATTATCTGAGAAACCGTGCGCAACCGCTGCCAGTGTTCGCATTGAACAGGGCAAGATCAACATGCCTGCCGTTGCAAAAGCACCGCTCGCCAACACCGACCCGACATCCCTGAAGTTATAAACATGATCTGCCAGATCAAAAACGGCTTGTCGGTCCAAGTCCAGCTCATATTTAATATTCAGCACCCCAGGTGGTGAAATAACCAGATGTGTTTCAACATCGGGCACCTCGCGGACGCGCTCCAGCAGACGGGTTGCGTAAATCGACCCGGTTGCTCCGGTGATGCCAACAACAAGTCGACGTTTAGCCATCCAGGGCGCCTGATTCTTGCAGAACCGTTTTCAGCTCACCACTGGCATTCATTTCAGACATGATGTCAGATCCACCAATAAACTCACCCTTCACATACAACTGAGGAATGGTAGGCCAGCTGGAGTACTCTTTAATACCCTCACGAACCTCACCATCTTCCAGCACATTAACGGTTACCAGCTTTTTGACACCCAACTCACGCAAAATCTGAATCGCCTTGCCAGAGAATCCGCACTGGGGAAATTGCGCTGTTCCTTTCATGAAAAGAACCACGGGGTGCTCGGTTACGGTTTCGCGAATAAAATCCTGTACTTCACTCATTATATTTTCACCTAATCAACGTTTAAACAACTGCTCCAACAGAACAGATTAATACCCGAGTATTTTACTCTGAAATCGCCCATTGACCACCAGAAATTCGCTCTATCCCCGATAAGTCTTTACGACTCTCAACATTCACGAACCCGGCTTCGATTAACAGGGAGCGGACATTTTCCGCCTGATCCCAACCATGTTCAAGCCAAACCCAACCACCATCACGCAAAAAATCTCCGGCACCGGCAATAATTTTCCGGATGGCGGACAAGCCGTCACTAAAATCGGTCAGGGCCTGAGGGGGCTCAAACCGAAGGTCTCCCTGTTCCAGATGACTGTCCGCATGATGAATATAAGGGGGATTGGAAACAATAAGATCAAACTTGCCAGCAGGCAGTTGCTCATACCAGTCACTTTCAACAAAACCTACCCGCACAGCAAGATTTTGAGCATTTTCCCGCGCCACGGCCAGCGCCTCGGCACTCTTGTCAGAAGCCATAACAACTGCCTGCGGACAATAATGAGCAACAGAAACCGCAATGGCGCCACTGCCCGTACCCATATCAAGCATCATTGCACCGGGCTGGTTTTGCAGTAAATCAATGGCAATTTCAACCAACAACTCAGTATCTGGGCGCGGTATCAGCACCGAAGGGTTAGTCTTGAAAACAAGCCCCATAAACTCACGTTGCCCAAGTATATAAGCCATGGGTTCGCCAGCAAGACGACGCCTGAACATATCCTGAATGGACTCCAAGTGCTCCATGTCAATGGCATCACTATCATGCGCGATCATCCAGGCACGTGAGACATTCAAGACATGTCCCACAATCATTCTGGCTTCAAGCAATGGCAAACCCGATTGGGCAATCACCGAGTGAACCGTATTCATTAATGCCCGCATTCAAACATTAATGATCGCCCAGCTGGGCCAGCAGCTCTGCCTGACGTTCGGCGATCAGCGCTCCGGTCAGCTCATCCAGAGAGCCCTCCATGATTTGCTGCAGTTTATATAAGGTTAAATTAATACGATGATCGGTGACCCGGCCCTGAGGATAGTTATAGGTACGGATACGCTCTGAACGGTCTCCGGTTCCTACCAGACTCTTGCGCTCGGCCGCCTCTTTGGCCTGCTGTTCCTGACGCTGGATATCATTAATGCGGGCTGCCAGCACACTGAGGGCACGAGCCTTGTTCTTGTGCTGCGAACGATCATCCTGGCACTCTGCCACAATACCGGTTGGAATATGGGTCACCCGAACAGCGGAGTCGGTCTTGTTAATATGCTGACCACCCGCCCCACTGGCCCTGAAAGTATCAATACGCAAATCAGCCGGATTCAAGGCTACCTCAGCCAACTCATCGGCCTCGGGAAGAACCGCCACTGTACAGGCAGATGTATGCACCCTGCCTTGGGATTCGGTCTCGGGAACACGCTGCACACGATGTGCCCCCGACTCATATTTCAGACGCCCATAAACCCCATCGCCATCAATGCGGGCGATAATCTCACGATACCCACCCATTTCCGAGGGGTTCTCGGAGATAACCTCAATTTTCCAGCCTTTTTCTTCAGCATAGCGACTGTACATCCGGAACAGGTCGCCTGTAAAAATGGCACTTTCATCCCCACCGGTTCCTGCCCGGATTTCAAGAAACACACCGCGTCCGTCATCAGGATCTTTAGGCAACAATTCCAATTGCAAAGCTTCTTCAAGCTCTGCAATCCTGTCTTTAGCCACCTTCATTTCCTCTTCACCCATCTCTTTGAGTTCCGGATCTGACATCATTTCCATGGCAGTCTGAAGATCGGCCTCGGTTGATTCATAGTTTTTGAACAACTCAACAACCGGATCAATTTCAGCACGCTCGCGAGACAGCTTACGGAACCGGTCCATATCATTAGCGATTTCCGGTTCAGCCAACAGGGCATCTACTTCTATTAAACGTTGGGACAGCTGTTCCAGACGGGAACGCATGGACTGTTTCATAAATAACTCAAAATGGGAAAGAAAGGAAAAACAGACGGAACAAGAGCGCTATGGCAATAAATGCAATAGCGCTAATGTTCGTTTTTTTGAACAGGAAACAATTTAGGCAAACAGCTCAGAAGCTGTTCACGCTCGGCACCCTGAGAACGGTTTAAGGCAACCATGGGCGCATGAAGAAACTTTTGGGTAAGGCTGCGGGCGAACTGTTCAAGAACCGCTTCGGGATCTTCACCTTTTGCCAGCATTTTACGGGCACGTTCCAGCTCTGAGACACTGATTTGATTGGCACCTTCGTTAAGGTCACGAATAACCGGTACGACAGCACGCGATTGCATCCAGTGCATGAAATTTTGCACACGGCCGTCGATAATGGCCTCTGCCTGCACCACCGCAGCCTGACGGGAATCATTGCCCTGCTGCACATAACGGCCAAGATCGTCAACCGTATACAGATAGATATCATTAAGCAGGCCCACTTCGGATTCGATATCCCGGGGCACGGCAAGGTCAACCATAACCATGGGGGTATGACGACGGGCTTTTGAGGCTTTTTGCACCATTCCCAGGCCCAGGATAGGCAGGGAACTGGCTGTACAGGAAATCACGATATCGAATTCAGCCAGGCGATTGGGCAAATCGGCCAGCTTCATGGTGCTGCCATCAAATTTGCAAGCCAGGCTTTCCGCCCGCTCAAGGGTACGGTTGGCCACCACCATTGATTTTGGTTTTTGTGCCGCAAAGTGAGCTGAACAAAGCTCGATCATTTCACCAGCACCAATAAACAATACCTTGGTGGCGGAAATGTCACCAAAGACGCGTTGCGCCAGCCGAACTGCCGCAGCGGCCATGGAAACGGACTCTGAACCGATAGCGGTTTGGGTGCGCACCTCTTTGGCAACCGAAAAGGTTTTCTGGAACAGCTGGTTTAGCAAGGTACCCATGGCACCGGCATCGCTGGCCGCACGCACGGCGGTTTTCATTTGCCCCAGGATTTGGGTTTCACCCAACACCATGGAATCCAGCCCACTGGCCACGCGAAACGCATGACGCACCGCCTGATCTTTATTGTATTGATACAGGTGGGGCTTCAGCAGACCTGTTTCAAGCGTGTTGAAATCTGCCAGCCAGCGCGGCACATGCTCGGCAATTTCCGGCGAGGCGGCACAGTAGATTTCCGTACGATTACAGGTGGACAGAATAGTGGCTTCTTTCAATGAACCACCAAAAGCCGAACGCAGGCCGTCAAGTGCCGGACGAATGAGCTCGCCAGACATGGACACGCGTTCACGCACCGATACCGGGGCGGAATGATGATTCAGGCCAAAAGTCAGGACATCAAGTGACATATGTATATAAGTCAATTAAGAAAGAATTGTGTCTATTATAATGCCGAGCCAGCCATTTTGTTATATCCGCATGATTTTTGACAACTTTTTACGCACTATCAAGGTAGTCCTTGATAAAAATCATTATATGAAATGCATTTTTGTCTGATTCAGGCATAAAATCAGGATCACATTGAATAATTCACCATGAAAATATCAACACAAAACCAAAATGATGCACATTCACCACAAAAAAGACCCACAAATTGCTTTTCAGTTGTTTTTTTGACAAAGGGCTTTACAACAATCGAAAACATGGTGTAATATTTAAATCTTTCACGGCCAGGTAGCTCAGTCGGTAGAGCAGAGGATTGAAAATCCTTGTGTCGGCAGTTCGATTCTGCCCCAGGCCACCAGAAATTCCTAAAAACGCCAACTTGTACGAGTTGGCGTTTTTGTTTTGTGCTCCGCGATTGACAACCAGCCCAGCAATATGCACCACAAACCTCAAAGCAAGATTCTGGAACAACGCGGATTAGTCTACATTTTCATAAACAACCTTACCGCATGTTTGACACAGAACGCATAGAACAGCTGGCCCGTGAACTGAACCAGTCAAAAAACACGCGCACTCCGCTTGCACAATTCACCCAACGCTACCCCGATATAAGCCTTGAAGATGGCTATAAAATCAGTCGGGCCTGGATCGCCATACAGCAGGCGGAAGGCAGGTCTGTCATTGGCCATAAAATCGGTTTAACCTCACGTGCCATGCAAATTGCCATGCAAATTTCAGAGCCCGACTATGGCACTTTACTGGACGATATGCTGTATACCTGCACGCCTGGACAGACACTGGATATCCCGCTTGACCGTTTCATTGCACCACGTGTAGAAGTTGAACTGGCCTTTGTCCTGAAATCTCCCCTGCAAGGCTCCAACAGCACGCTTGAACAGGTGCTGGCGGCAACTGAATATGTAACACCAGCGGTTGAAATCATTGATTTCAGAATTACGCAAGTAGACCCTGAGACCGGTTCAACCAGCAAAGTATTTGACACCATCAGCGACAACGCCGCCAATGCCGGCATTATTATTGGCGCTGAAAAAATAGCCCCGGAAAAACTGGACCTACCCTGGTGCGGTGCCATTCTCAGCCAGAATGGTGTGGTGGAAGAAACCGGACTGGCTGCCGGTGTACAGGGTCATCCTGCCATTGGGGTCGCCTGGCTGGCAAACAAACTGGCACCATGGGGTGAAACCCTGCAACCCGGGCAAATTGTGCTGGCTGGCTCATTTACCCGCCCTGTTGCCGCCAAGGTGGGCGATGTTTTCAAGGCCGATTACGGCCCCATGGGTCAACTGAATTTTCGTTTTGTTTAAGGATCCCCCATGCAAATCCCTATTAATACCTTCAAGCAGGCACTGCGTCAGGGCACGCCTCAAATCGGGCTTTGGCTTGGCCTGGCCGACCCCTATGCCGCCGAGGCCCTGGCGGGCACCGGATTTGACTGGCTGCTGATTGATGGCGAACACGCGCCAAACGATCTGCGCCAAACCCTGGCCCAGCTGCAGGCAGTTGCCCCCTACCCGGTTCATCCCGTTGTGCGTCCCGTTTCTGGCGAAACGGCTTTAATCAAGCAGTTGCTGGATATCGGTGCACAAACACTGTTAGTGCCAATGGTGGAAACCGCCGAACAGGCAAAACAAATTGTGCAGGCCACCCGCTATCCGCCCGCCGGTATCCGTGGCGTGGGCAGCTCACTGGCCCGTTCATCACGTTGGGACCAGATTGAAAACTATCTTCAACTGGCGGATGAGCAGATCTGCGTTTTAGTTCAGGTAGAAACCAAAACAGGGCTGGAAAATCTTCAAGCCATTACAGATGTTGAAGGTGTTGACGGCGTGTTTTTTGGCCCTGCCGATCTTTCCGCCTCTTTGGGCCACCTGGGTAACCCATTACACCCCGATGTTCAGAAAGCGATTGTTAATAGCATCAAAACGGTTTGCCAATCTGGCAAAGCCCCCGGTATTTTAATGTCAGACCAAACCCTGGCCCGCCAGTATCTTGAACTGGGCGCCCGCTTTGTTGCCGTGGGTGTAGATACAAGTTTATTGGTTTGCGCGGCGACTAAACTGGCCAACGCGTTCAAGCCAGGCTCTGCCAGCATGACAGGTAAAAGCGGCAACGTCTATTGATTTTAATTTGCCACCAATAAGCCTGCAGTCCAACAAACAACAAGCCCCACACTCAGGGGCTTGTCAACGTTACCGGGATAGCAAAACCGGACTTGCGTTTCGGTTTTATTCCTGCAAAGCCAAATTAGCACCCGATCAATAAATGGCCGGCACGATCATTTCTGCTGGCGTCGGGTTGCGAATATAGTCAGGGTGATGCTCCCGCGCGGGCAGTTCAATAGGCTCACGCGTTACTTCACCATACGGTATCTGCGACAGCAAATGCGAGATGCAATTCAGGCGAGCCCGTTTCTTGTCTACCCCCTCAACCACCCACCATGGCGCCTCGGGAATGTGCGTGCGCTCCATCATTTCTTCCTTGGCCTTGGTATAAGCCTCCCAGCGACGACGTGACTCCAGATCCATGGGAGACAGCTTCCATTGCTTCAGGGGGTCATGCATGCGCATCAGGAAGCGGCGGTATTGTTCATCATCACTAATCGAGAACCAGTACTTGATCAAGACAATGCCGCTACGCACCAGCATTTTTTCAAATTCGGTCACGTCACGGAAAAACTGCTCAAGCTCTTCATCGGTACAGAAACCCATAACCCGCTCCACCCCTGCGCGGTTATACCAGCTACGGTCAAACAGGACGATTTCACCACCGGCAGGAAGATGGGAAACATAACGCTGGAAATACCATTGAGTCTGTTCACGGTCACTGGGTGCAGGCAAGGCCGCTACCCGACAAACACGGGGGTTAAGACGCTGTGTAATGCGTTTGATGGCGCCCCCTTTACCTGCGGCGTCACGCCCTTCAAAAATAACCACCACCTTAAGCTTTTGGGCAACCACCCAATCCTGCAACTTAATTAACTCACCCTGCAAACGCAACAGTTCACGAAAATAAAGCCTCCGGTCCATGCCATCGCCTGTTGGCATTTCACCCAACACATCATCCAGGCGATTATCATCCATTTCCATTTCCAGCTCTTCATCAAAACTGTCTATCATGTCTGCATAAAGACGCTGGGTGTGTTCAGATAAATTTTCCGTCATAAGAAAACAACTCCTTAAATAATGAATGAAATTTATAGCTTTTATATGACGCGTATATGACTGGTAAATCATCCGCGCGGGCAAGCCGGCACCGCTCACCACTGATCATCAGATCAATGTGTGATTTACTCATTCTACCGCTTACAGGATTTAATAAAAGAGGTGCTGATACCAACTGCACGGGCACCAGACATGCGCATAAAAAGGGAGTTTGCCCTGCTCACTCTTATATAAGAGCACTGAAGATGAGAATAGTTTCAAAACTGCGGGATTCTCAACAAGGACAGGCATCCAATAGCTGAAAAAATACAAAACACAATAACAAAAACAATTCTCATTTACAATCTTGTAAATTTAGGAGAGAATGATTCCCATTATTTTTTAAAGAGCTGAAAGAAGCTTCATCCCGTCTGATAATGGTGATTTTTTGCCACTAATGTTTACCTCTTACTCTTATTTACCCAACACAAAAAAGGATACTTCAATGAAGCCCAAGTTACAAAAAACGAAATGGCTCACCTTGCTGCAAGCAACAATGGCAATCACTTTTGCCACGGCCACCGGACATGCCATGGCACAGGATACACAAGTAAAGGTTCAACATGCCAAAGGCGAAGCCACCATCAAGGCCCAGCCTGCCAAAACCGCCGTTTTTGACTTACCAACCCTGGACAACATGCAAACGTTGGGCATTCAGGCAAGTGCAGTGGCCAACTCGCGTTTCCCTGAATTTCTTGCCGCTTACAACGAAGAAAGCATACCCAGGGTTGGCACCCTGTTTGAACCCGATCACCAGGCACTTGCCAACGTTGCACCGGACTTGATTTTTGTAGGTGGCCGCTCCAGTGACAAATTTGATGACGTGCTTAAAATTGCCCCAACCCTGGACATGAATATTGATACGCAAGCACCCCTGGAAAGTATCGAACGCAACGTGAACACCTTGGGCAAGATATTTGACAAGGAAACACAGGCAGCCGAAGCCCTGGATAAACTGAATGCATCCATAAACGCCTTGAAAGCCAAATCCGCCAAGGCCGGCAATGCCATGATGATTCTGTCCATCGGTGACAAAGCCAGCGCTTTTGGCCCCGGTTCCCGCTTTGGCATGATTTATGACGTATTTGGCTTTACACCCAATGCCGCGGTCAAAGACCTTTCCACCACAGACCGCCACCCCTTCAAACTGGAAGATATTGCCAAGGCCGATCCCGACTGGCTATTTGTAATTGATCGCCATGCCGCCACGGGCAGCAATGCAGACAAACCATCCAGCAAGGAAGTACTGGAAAAATCCGTCATTGGACAGACCCGTGCCGCCAAGAATAATCAGATTGTTTATGTGGACCCGTACAACTGGTACATTCTGGGTAGCGCAGGCTTGACTTCCATGCAACAGAATATTGACCAGATTTCTGCCGCTCTGGATGCGAAACAATAAAACCAGGTTTTAAAATTGGACGTTGCCCCCAAAACCCTGTGACCTATAGGCGTTGTGGGGGCAATGTCCCGGGTGCTGCCATGCAGCATAAAAAACAGTAAAGCAAATAATCCTCAGGCAAACCCCTTCACAGCTTCACGGATATCCTCCTCGCTCACATCCCGCATATGCGTAGCTAGAGACCTGTTATGTCCAAACGGGTCTTTAATGACGCCATAGCGATCACCCCAAAAAGTGTCATCCAGAGCCATAACCGGTGTTGCACCGGCAGCGATGGATTGCTCATAAATCGCATCGGCATTGTCCACATATAAATGCACCGTAACCGGTGAGCCCTTAAGTGTTGCAGGTCCCACCGCCCCCCATTGTTCATACTCATCCATTAGCATCACGACAGAATCGCCGATGCGGATCTCTGCATGCATCAATTTATCTTCCGAGTCAGCCAGACGGGATATTTCTTTTGCATTAAACGCTTTTTTATAAAATTCGATCGCCTTACTGGCACCGGCACACACCAAATGCGGTGTGACCGTATTCATGCCAGAAGGCACTGACCTGATTTTATGATCGTCATCGGGATCAAGATCAAACAAAGCCTTGTAAGACGCCATATCGAATGGGGCAGAAAAGTGCTCATGTTCAATCAGCCATTGTCCATCCACTTTTTTATAGCCGGTTGTCATTCTCATCCAGGCTACATTCTGTTTTCCACTTTCATCCTTTTCTCCACAACGAATCAAACAATAAACCAGCGCCAGTTCTCCGCTCACGGAAATATGCACCTCTTCAGGCTCAAACACCATATCATTGGTACACATTTCCAGGCAGGCCTGCCAATGTTTGCCATAAGCCTCTTTACCCTTGAACCGCAATTGCAAAACGGCATCGTAAGCAATGATATCGGGCGTATAGTTTGACATGATCTGATTGACATCCTTTGTCTGGATTGCATCCTGCCAGCGTTGCATTGCCTGTCTGATTTCTGCCTTTTCTATCGTGTTACCATTTTCAGCACTCATCATCCCGCTCCTTTTACCAAAAAAAATGGCAAGGCTACTGAAACTGAAAACCCAAGACGGACGTTAGTCCCACTTGAATGAAAGGTCATTTCAATAGCCCCGCCAAAAGAACTACTGTTTAATCACATGCCAGACATTCAAGGCCTCATCCCCCATCATGTCGCCCTGTTTCATATCTTTTTTATACAGGTACAAAGGTTGCCCCCTGTAAGCCCATTGCTTGCTGCCATCATCCCGCATAATAATGCTGTAATCCCCTTCAGCACTACCATCCTCGGCCACCGGCAGCGGAGGCCAATTTTCGGCACATTGGTCATTACATACACTTTTACCAGGCATATCCCTGTCTTTATCATACGTATATAAAGTCATACCCTCGGCATTGACCAACACACCATCCATTGCTTTTACCGGAGGGCCTGCCGCACGGGCACTTTCACTGGCGAATCCACAACCCAAACTGGCCAATGCCAGCATAAGTAATAGCTTTCTCATTTTTACCTCCCTAATTGTTAAGAACACACAGGAGAAACTGGCCTGTATTGCTACCGGCCAGTTCTTACAGGATACACCTAAACTATTGAAAACAAATAACTATTTTAATAAAATACATTACTTTTTATTTCTGGTTTGTCACCCTGCAGGCAGGCAGTGAGTTCACTCCCACGTGGAAGTGAGAGACGAAAGAACATGGAAGCGGAAAAAAAAGCTCCCACGCGGGAGTGAGAGACGAAAGAACGTGGAAGCGGAAAAAAAAGCTCCCACGCGTGAGCATGGGAGCCAAAACGAAACCGATGACCGCACCAACCTGCAGCCAGTTGGTTAAGCTTTATTTCACATATTTGCGGAATTCAGGCTTGCGTTTCTCACGGAAAGCGTTACCACCCTCTTTGGATTCATCCGTGTCGTAATACATTTTCAGGGCGTGCATGGACAGTGAGGACATGGCACGGATCATTTCGCTGTCCACATTGAATGAGCGTTTTGCCAAAGCAATGGCTGTAGGACTTTTCTCATTGATTTCATCACACCATTTCTGCACTTCTTCGTCCAGTTGATCGTGTGGTACCACGGCATTGACCAGCCCCATTGCCAATGCTTCCTGGGCAGTATAACGGCGGCACAAATACCATATTTCACGGGCTCTTTTCTCTCCGACCACACGTGCCAGGTAAGCCGTGCCAAAACCGGGATCAACCGAACCCACTTTAGGACCCACCTGACCCAACTGGGCCTTGTCAGAAGCAATCGCCAGGTCACATACCGTCACCAAGACGTTACCGCCACCGACTGCAAAACCGTTAACACGGGCAATCACAGGTTTATTGATATCGCGGATAACGCTTTGCAACTCTTCTACCGGCAGACCGATCACACCACGACCACCGTAATCACCATCTTTGCCAGATTGGTCACCACCGGTACAAAATGCCTTGTCGCCGGCACCTGTCAATACAACCACACCTACGCTTTTATCCACTTCAGCACGCTTAAAGGCATCAATCAATTCTTCGCAGGTTTGCGCATCAAACGCGTTATAAACTTCAGGCCGGTTAATGGTGATACGTGCTGTGCCATTATTGACTTCGTACAAAACTTTTTCATATAACATGATGAATCTCTCTTCCAGAATAATTTGTTTTAACTTAAATCAAATAAGATTTTAACCAACCATGGTCAGCCCACCAGACACACTAATCACCTGTCCGGTAATAAAAGAGGCCTCGTCGCTGGCCAGGAAAGCCACGGCACCCGCCAAGTCTTCGGGTTGACCAAGACGGCCAAAAGGAATGGCACGGGTCAAGCCATTGCGCAACTTTTCACCATACTCGCCTTCACCGCAGAAATCACGGAACAAAGGCGTATCGGTTGGGCCGGGGCACACCACGTTAACGTTGATCTGTTTTCTGGCCAGTTCACGGGCAATGGTTTTGGAGAAAGCGATTAAACCGCCTTTACACATGGCATAAACGGATTCGCCACTGGAACCGACGCGGGCTGCATCAGAGGCAATATTTACCACACGACCCTTGCCACGCTCTGACATGCCTTTGAGTACCGCATGGTGCATGTACAATACACCAAAGAAGTTGATGTCGACAATTTTTTCCCATAGCTCCTTATTGGTATCCAGGAAATTGCCGGCCCGGTCCCAGCCTGCGTTGTTAACCAACACATCAATGGGCCCCAGCGTGCTTTCAATGTTGTTCACGCACTCAATGACTGATTCCTGATTGGTCAGGTCTACCAGGAAGGTTTGCGCGAAACCACCCGCTGCCTTGATTTTTTCTACGGTTTTATCGCCGGCTTCCTGATTGATATCAACCACAGCCACCTTGGCACCCGCCTGACCAAACCGCTCGCAAATAGCGCTGCCAATACCGCCGCCGCCACCGGTCACCAATACAACTTTATCTTTTAATCCAAACATTGTGTTTCTCCACTAAAATAAGTCTATACGCGTAATGAACCCATTCTTCACTTAAATAACCATGACTACTTCCGATCAAGACAAAGAAGCAGCAATCTATGAAATCAATAACCGGCTTTTTTTCCGATTTTTCCAGGCTGCCAACACCCTTCACACCAAAGGCACCCAGGCACTGGAAGAATTTGGCATAACCACCCAGCAATGGTCGGTACTGGGCGCCCTATCCAGACCCAAGGCGGAAAACGGCATGAGCGTGAACGAACTGTCGCGCTACCTGCTGATTACCCGCCAAAACCTGACCGGCCTGCTTGGCCGTCTTGAGCGTGATGGCTATATCGTCCGCACACCCAGTACCGAAGACCGCCGATCCATCAGGGTTTCCTTAAGCCCCAAAGGAAAAGAGCTCTGGAAAAACCTGGCTGAGCCTATTCATCAGTTTTATGACCTTGCACTGAAGAACATTTCCTTTGATGACCGCCTGGCCCTTATCCATTACATCAACACCTTGCAGCAAAACATGTCTAAAATTTAAGCTTTAACTTAATTTAAGGCCTGTTTTTGTACGGGCAATAATCATTTTCATGATTTGCGCGGTACCATCACCAATTTGCAGGCCAAGCACATCCCTTAAGCGCTGCTCATAAGGGTAGTCTTTGGCATAACCACCGTGTCCATGGAACAGCAGACACTGGTAAATAATGTCATAAGACAGTTTTGGTCCCCACCATTTACACATGGCCGCCTGTGAGGTATGGGGCAAATCCTTGTCTTTCAGCCAGAGCGTTTCAAGGCAAACCAAGCGGGCCGCCTGATAATAGGTTTCATATTCAGCCAATGGAAAACTGACCCCCTGGTTTTCCACGATGGGTTTGCCAAAAGTTTCACGCTCTTTGGCATATTCCCAGGTTTCATCCAAAGAGGCACGCGCCACGGCAAGACACTGCAGCCCGATTAAAGCCCGGCTATAGTCAAAACCCTGCATGACCTGGGTAAAACCTTTGTCTTCTTCACCCAGCATATGGCTGGCCGGCACCTTGACCCCATCAAAGAATATTGAACCCCGCCCCACGCAACGTGTACCCAGATCATCAAAGGCGGTACGGGTAATACCGGGCAAATCCATGGGTACCAAAAATGCGCTAATGCCTTTGGCACCTTTGACACCACTGTTGGTACGGGCAAAAACCACGGCAACATCAGCCTGGTCAGCCAGTGAAATGGAGGTTTTTTCACCGGTCAGAACATAATGATCGCCCTCTTTGACCGCTTTCAATTGCAATGCTGCAGCGTCTGAACCGGCTGAGGGCTCAGTCAGTGCAATCGCAATCAGTTTTTCTCCGGCAATGATTTTTGGCAACCATTCCTGTTTAAGCGATTCGCTGGCAAAACGATTGACGATTTGACCACATAAGGACACCAGCAAGCTGACATATGCCATGTTGAAATCCGAAGCGGAAAGCTGCTCAAGCAACAGACCGCTGGTGACGCAGTCCATTCCCATGCCACCATAAGCTTCGGGCATTTCCACGCCCAGTAAGCCCAACTCACCCATCTGGCGCACGATGTCCCGCTCAAGGCGTCCTGTTTTATCGCGATGCTGATAACCGGGTGCCAGCACCTCGCGTGCAAACCTGCCTGCACTTTCCACCAATACCCGCTGATCTTCTGTAATTGAAAATTCCATATTGCCTCTTCAACCTGATTAGAATATATGTAAATATATTTACCCATCTGCCTATAATTACATAATCCTTGATCGAGTTCAACAAAATTTCCTGATTAATGGACAACAAAATCAAAATAAAGGGAAAACACTAGTATTTTAATTGTGCTCAATGAGGAAGAATAACAAAAAATATTATGGAAATATGTTTACCTATATGCCTGCAGGGATATCCACGAATCCATGCATAAATAAGGTAATCCATCCATCAAGCATCAAATTCTTTCATCCACTATTACACAAGAGACAGATCATGAAATTTGACACATCCCTGATTGATGCACGCAAAGAAAAAATGACAACAAACGGCTTCTGGAAAAACAGGACTATCGAGGATTTCTTCAGCCAGGCAATGCAAACGCATCCGGATAAAACTGCCGTTGTTACCTATAAGGTCGATGGTGAAAACAGCTCCCCCGTACGCCTTTCCTATCGTCAACTCAATGAGCGTATTGACACCATTGCCAAATCCCTTATCCGCCTGGGCATTCAACGCTCCGATGTAGTCAGTTTCCAGATTCCCAACAGCTGGGAGTTTATTGCCTTATCCCTGGCATGCGCCCGGATTGGTGCGGTGGCGAACCCCTTGATGCCCATTTTCCGTGACCGGGAATTAAGCTATATGCTGAAATTTCTCGAATCCAAGGTCTTCATTGTCCCGTCCGTATTCAAGAACTTCAACTATGAAGAAATGGCCAACGGACTACTACAAAAAATAGACACCCTGCAACATATTGTGGTCGTAGGCGGTAAAGGCGAAAACAGTTTTGACAAACTCCTGCTGACGGACACCTCTTCCGAACCCCTTGTCCCCGATCCGGTCAAACCAAACGATATTCTTCTGCTGATGTTCACATCGGGCACCACCGGTGAACCCAAAGCGGTCATGCATACGTCCAACACGCTGTTTGCCGCCCTTGACGGTTTCGTGGATACCCTTGAACTGAAAGACAGTGAAATTATCCTGGGTGCCTCTCCCATGGCACACCTTACCGGTTACGGTTATCTGGCCATGCTGCCTATCATGCTTAATTCAACCACGGTTGTCATGGATAGCTGGGAACCCAATATCGCCCTGCAAATCATTAAAGACGAAGCAGTCACGTTCAGCATGGCTTCCAGCCCCTTTGTACAGGACATGTGCAATGCCACTGAAAAGGGAGCCCCCCGTTCTCCGCAATTTACCAAATTCTGCTGCGCAGGCGCGCCCATTCCGCCCATTGTGATAGAGCGTGCCCATAAAATCATGAACCTCACGGTATGTTCTGCCTGGGGCATGACCGAAAACGGCGCCATCACCATTACCCCCCCTTCAAAGGCACTGGAAAAATCCAGCATCAGCGATGGCAAGGCCATTGCCTGCACCGAACTGAAAATAGTTGACGGTAATGACAATGAATTGCCACAAGGCGAAACAGGACGCCTGCTGGTCAGAGGTGCTTCCCAATGTGTGGGTTATTACAAAAAACCCGAACTCAATGCACTGACCGAAGACGACTGGTTTGATTCAGGTGACCTTGCCTTCATGGACCCGGAGGGCTATATCCGCATCAATGGCCGCAGCAAAGATATCGTTATTCGCGGTGCAGAAAACATTCCCGTGGTTGAAATTGAAAACCTGCTTTACCAGCATCCTGCCATTGCCACCGTTGCCATTGTTGGCTTCCCTGATGAACGGCTGGGTGAACGGGCATGCGCCTTTGTAACGCTTAACGAAGGTGCCAGCTTCTCTTTTGAGGAAATGATCCGATACCTGAAAGAGAAAAAAGTGGCCCAGCAATACTTCCCCGAAAAGCTGGAAATAAGGGGCGATTTACCCAGAACACCCAGCGGCAAACTGCAAAAATTCATGCTGCGCGAGGAAGCCAAAACTTTCCAGATTGATTAATCCAGCCAATAGGTGGAACCACAAACATGAATACAGCAGTACTTAAAGAAATCGTGGGCCAGGTCGGCATACTGACCATCAATCGCCCGGATGCCATGAATGCCCTTAATGATGATGTCATGAACGGCCTGACCCTGGGTCTGGATGAGTTCGAGCAAAATGATGCCATTCATTGTGTGATTATTACCGGTTCGGAAAAAGTGTTTGCCGCCGGAGCCGATATTGCCGCAATGCGCAACTACGAATACATTGATGTGTATCGTGACAACTTCATTACCCGCAACTGGGAGCGCCTGAAAACTTTCCGCAAGCCTACCATTGCCGCTGTTTCAGGCTATGCGTTGGGGGGTGGCTGCGAAGTGGCCATGATGTGCGATATGGTGTTTGCAGCAGACAATGCCAAGTTCTCACAACCCGAAGTCAGGATCGCCACCTTGCCGGGGGCCGGTGCCACCCAGCGTCTGCCCCGCTCTGTCGGTAAAGCGGTAGCCATGGATCTATGCTTTACCGGTCGCATGCTTACCGCCGCCGAGGCCCTGCAGTTTGGCCTGGTATCGCGCGTGTATCCCAAAGCGGAACTCATGCACGAAACACTTGAACAGGCACAAGCCATCGCAGCGTATTCCCTGCCTGTTCTCATGATGATGAAAGAATCCCTGAACCGGGCTTTTGAAACACCCTTGAACGAAGGGCTCGCCTTTGAGCGAAAAATGCTTTATGCTACTTTTGCACTGGAAGATCGCAAAGAAGGCATGAATGCCTTTATTGAAAAACGACCGGCCAATTTCAATAATCGTTAACAAAAAAAACGGACCAGGTCCGTTTTTTTTACCTCTCAGGCATTTGATATACATGGACACGATTGAGCAAATCCCCCAAAACGCTGCATTAGCAGCCATTACCAGTCGCAAAAGCATCCGAGGCTTTTTGCCAGATGCCATACCGGCCCCGCTGTTACACACCTTGCTGAAAACCGCAGCACGCGCGCCCAGTGGCAGCAATATCCAACCCTGGAAGGTACATGTCGTATCAGGCCAGGCCCGCGATGCCTTATCTGCCGCCCTGCTTGATGCTTTCCAGACTGGCACCCCCAACCAGTGCGAATACCAATACTACCCTAAAGAATGGCGGGAACCTTATCTGGCCCGTCGTCGCGAAAACGGCTGGTCGCTTTACAATATTCTGGGTATCCAAAAAGGCGACAAGGCCGCCATGCAACGTCAGCATGCCCGCAATTTTGAATTTTTCGGGGCCCCTGTTGTCTTATTCGTGACCCTTGACAACGACATGGAACAGGGCAGCTGGCTGGATGCCGGCATGTTCATACAAAATATCATGATTGCCGCCCGTGCCCTGGGCCTGCACACTTGCCCGCAGGTTGCACTGGTCAATTACCCTGCCATTGTCAAACAGCATCTGTCCATCCCGACTGGGCAAACCCTGGTCTGCGGCATTTCCCTTGGCTATGAAGATACCTCCAACCCTGCCAACACCCTGGTGACCACCCGGGTGCCGCTGGAAGAATTCGTGACTTTTCACGAATAGTCTTCAGGCAGGGAAAACAAAGTTTTCCAGGTTCATCGCTTGTTAGCAGAAGTCGTTTGAAGACTTCAAGGTACACTTTCATACTGTTTTTACAGCCCCCCTTTTAATAACATGCGAACCACCTGGAGACCCTTTGCCTGGGTCAGTGCTACCCTGCGTGCCGGCAGAACCAGCCCCTGCACAGAACTTTATACCTTGGCATGTTATTTTTGCTACTGGCCTGCCTGGCACTGGGTCTGATCCTCGTAAACGCAGACTGGATCACTCAACGCAGTGATACTCGCTGAAAGAAGACCTGAATGCCTGCCATACCGGCAGGCACGCTCATGTTTTCCCAGGAATACGCCAAACAAATACCCAAAGCACAAAAAAACTTATTGTGGAATGCCAACAGCCTCATTGACCACATTTTCTTGAGTAACGGAAACAGATTGATTAAACATACTGGATGACCTGATCATCTCTGATGTCCCTATCACCAGAGGTAGATTGGTCATGGTTTGATTCTGCAGCAGATAGAACAGGCTTCTGTTAAGATCATTGCAAGGAGTCACACAGCTCACCCGTGCATTTCTTTCCTCCAGCTTATCTTGCTCAAAGCCCCGGAATTTCAAATCATGAGTATTGTTGTTGCTGAATCCTACTTCCAGGGGCGGTGAATATTCGAAACTGGCAGCAACCGCAGAAACAGAAAAAAAACCAGCTCCAAGAACAGCAAAGGCAGAAATCAGTATCAAGGATTTTTTCATGCTACACCTCCGAAAGGTTAAAACAGAAAAGCCAATTCATCCACCTCAATGGCCGTTTCGTATAGGATACACTTAAACAATTGAAAAATATACTCTATTTTTGTTACTACCACACAGTGAGAACACGATGGACATGATCCCGATTTATACCATGAAATCAGAACCGGAAGCCGCCGTTATTTCTTCGCTCATGACGGCCTATGACATTCATTTTATTATTTCAGGACGAGGCTTCAGTTCCATGTATCCTGGTGCGGTATCCAATAGCCTGAATGAGCAGACGCTGATGGTTCGTGCAGACCAGGTTGAACTGGCCAAAACCCTGCTAGAACCTTTCTTGAACAGCTGAAAAAACGCCTTTACACCAGGCATGTTGTTCAAGCAAAAACGAACGGTCAATCCAGATCATTTTTGTCAATCTCTTTGGGAATACCAATCGCTCGTTTGATAAGCCTCCAGGCAATCAACCCAATCCCCAAAAACAATACGCCCAGTACCGTCGCAAGTAAAAAATAACTAAAATCACTCATATTTTTTCCTGGTATTAGTGGCTTGCACTCCATTGCACGAGCAAGTCTTTAATCTGTTCCCTGTCACAATTATTCCATAGTGCCACAGCCAGTAACAATCGCGTCTTGCGCGGACACAACCACCGCCCCATTAAAACACCATTTTTCTGCAGGTCTATTTCAGCACCTTTATAACCATACACGGCCTGTGTGGTACTGCCCGCACCGGTTCTGGAACAGACAACAACCGGTATCCGTTCTGCGGCCACCACCAGCACATCCCGCAGGGACTCAGAAACATGGCCGGATCCGAAGCCTGCAACCACGACTGCCTGGCAAGCCCCGTGCGCTATTGCCAGAGAAAGTATATCCGGATCATCATCAAGCGTATGCTCAAGCAATAACACTTTAGCACTGGTACTGGCCGGGATCGCCAGTTGTGGTTTACGCACGGTTGCCCTGAAATACTGTACCTGCTTTTCAAGCACCACCCCTGCCAGACCAAATACCGGAGATTCAAAGGCATTAACACGGCTTGAATGAACTTTACGGACATGTCTCGCTTCATGAATTTCGTCATTCATGACTACCAGAACACCCCTGTTGACAGATTCCTGGCTACACGCAACCGTCACCGAGGCCAGCAAATTGGCTGCGCCATCGGCTCCGGGCTCTTCGGGCGAACGCATGGCCCCCATCAATACCAAGGGCTGGGGATGACGCCAGAAAAGATCCAGAAAAAAGGCGGACTCTTCCAGCGTATCGGTGCCCTGGGTAATAATGACACCATCGGCACCCTTTTCCACTTCTTTTTCGGCCCATGCCAGGCAATTGAAAAGATGCTCAAAACGAATGGAACCACTGGGCAATTTTTGCAGGGTTTGCAGGCTAAAATCTGCCATATCGGCAATACCCGGCACGCCTTGAGCCAGCTCCCGGGCGCCCAGGGTGGCGGTTACGCCCCCGGACTGGCTGGCAGTCATGCTAATGGTGCCCCCCAAAGCGCCAATGGCGATCCGTTTCTTGCTCATTATTTTTCCTTGTTTGCCAATGCTTAAATAAGACCGGCAATCGCCATGCCCACTTCTGTGGTATTGGCCGTGCCACCCAGATCCCGAGATTTTGGCCCCTGCACCAGCACGGTTTCAATCGCAGCCATGATGGCATCATGAGCCTGTGCGCAGGCCGGATCCTGTTCTCTGAAAAAGTCCAGCATCATGGCACCCGACCAGATCATGGCAATCGGATTGGCGATGTTTTGTCCGTAGATATCAGGCGCAGACCCGTGCACCGGCTCGAACAGGGACGGGAAGGTGCGGTCGGGGTTCAGGTTGGCTGAAGGCGCCAACCCAATCGTGCCGGTACAGGCCGGCCCCAGGTCGGACAGGATATCGCCAAACAGATTGGAAGCCACAACCACATCAAAGCGGTCGGGTTGCAGCACAAAGCGGGCAGACAGGATATCAATGTGCTGTTTATCCCATTGTACCTGTGGGTAGTCTTGCGCCATTAAGGCCACCCGTTCATCCCAGTAAGGCATGCTAATTGAAATGCCATTGGATTTGGTGGCGGCCGTGAGTTTTTTACGTTCGCGCCTGGCCGCCAGCTCAAAGGCGTATTTCAGAATGCGGTCTACGCCCTTGCGGGTAAAAACCGACTCCTGCAACACCAGCTCACGGTCGGTGCCTTCAAACATTTTGCCACCTACCGACGAATATTCACCTTCGGTATTTTCACGCACGACCAGGAAATCAATATCGCCAGGTTGGCGATTGGCCAATGGGCATGGCACGCCAGGTAACAATTTTACCGGGCGCAGGTTTACATACTGGTCAAAATCACGACGGAACTTTAGCAAGGAACCCCACAGGGAAATATGGTCAGGCACGGTATCGGGCCAGCCTACGGCTCCAAAATAAATGGCATCAAACTGCTGCAGGGTTTCAAACCAGTCATCGGGCATCATTTTGCCGTGCTGAACGTAATAATCGCAGCTGGCCCACTCAAACTCCTCTATGTGCAAATCCAGCCCAAACTTTTCCTGTGCCGCTTTCAATACACGCAAGCCCTCGGGCATGACTTCTTTACCAATACCATCACCGGGAATGGCTGCAATCCTGATTTGTTTTGTCATTTGTCATCCAACAAAAAAGTAAATATTCTTATTTATTTAAACTGTAATTCATGAATATCATATCTTAACCATATATGCCCATCTTGCGAACGGTGAGCCTGACTCAACCTTAAAAAACAACAGGAAAACAGACAAGAAAAAATCCCCCTGTTCCCGGCATGTGTTATCCGGCAACAGGAGGATCGTATCAACAGACAAACATCTGTCTGCTTGAGCACTTACAGCTTTTCGGTTTCGCCCGAGGTGGGTTTCCAGGTCAGGAAATGTTTCTCGGTAAGGCTGACCATTAAATCAAGGACCAAGGCGAAGACGGTTAACACAATAATACCGGCCACCACCGTATTGATATCAAAAGTGCCTTCGGCCTGCAAAATAAGGTAACCGACCCCACTTGCCGAACCCAGGTACTCGCCAACCACTGCGCCCACAAAAGCCAGACCTACCGATGCATGCAGGCTGGAAAACACCCAACTGGTTGCCGATGGCAAATAGACATGGCGCAACAATTGTTTGCGGTTGGCTCCCAGCATTCTTGCGTTATCCAGCAAAGTGGGGCTGACCTCCTTGATGCCCTGGTACACGTTGAAAAACACGATGAAAAATACCAGCGTGACGGCCAGCGCCACTTTTGACCAGATACCCAGGCCAAACCACATGGCAAAAATAGGCGCCAGAATAACCCGGGGCATGGAGTTGAGCGCGGTCAGGTAAGGATCAAGCACCAGACTGGCGGTTTTTGACAGGCCCAGCCACAAGCCAAACAACATGCCGAATACCGTGCCAATCACAAAAGCCAACAGGGTTTCACTTAAGGTCACCCCTAAATGACGGTAAATATCGCCATCGACAATAAACCAGTCCCAGATAGTCTGGGCCACCCCAAGCGGCCGGCCAAAAAAGAAAGCCACGTTGTCGTTAAGCGAGGCAAAATACCAAACACCCAGTATTGACACCAAAATAATAAACTGCCACAACCGGAAGTTGCGTGTATTAGGTTTAATTGAATTCCACATATCAGGCCCGTTTCTGTTGATTGTATCCTTTCAGGACTTCTTCGCGCAGGACATCCCAGATAGCCTTGTGCAGCTCGGCAAAACGGGGATGGGAACGAACCTCGGCCACATCACGGGGCCGTGGCAAATCAATCTTGAACTCACCAATAATATGCGTTCCCGGACCGGCTGAAAGAATCACCACACGATCACTCATGGCGATCGCCTCATCCAGGTCATGGGTAATGAACAACACCGCCTTGCGCTGGCTCATCCATATTTCCAGGACCTCGTTTTCCATCAATTGACGGGTCTGGATGTCAAGGGCCGAAAAAGGCTCATCCATAAGAATGATATCCGGATCCCGGATCATGGTTTGCGCCAGCATGGCCCGCTTACGCATTCCCCCCGACATTTGATGGGGGTATTTGTTGACGGCATGCGACAAACCAACCCGTTGCAGCCAATCCATGGCCCGGGCACGGGCCTGCTCTTTGGGAACATTGGCAAACTCAAGCCCGGCCATCACGTTTTCAAGCGCACTGCGCCAGGGCATGAGTGCCTCACCCTGGAACATATAACCGGCCCGGTGATTAATACCCCGCAAAGGTTGGCCAAAGACCTTGACGGAACCGGCAGACGGCTCAAGCAACCCGGCCCCTACGTTAAGCAGGGTTGACTTGCCACAACCGGTTGGCCCCACGACAGAGACAAACTCACCAGGTGCAATATGCAGGCTGGCGTCACGCAGTGCGGTATATTTCTCGTTTTTGTTATCACGTGACACGAAGGTACATGTGATCTTATCCAAAGATAATGCAGGTTCTGACATATTGACTTAAACTGTTTGCGCTTTTTCAGCAAAATCGTTGGTCCAGCACTTGGACAAATCAATCGCCTCGGCGTTGAAATTTTTAATATAGCTGGCCAATGCTTTCAAAGCCGTTTCGGGTCCTTTCTCGTTCATCAGGCCATTGGGTGACAAGCCCTCGAAGCTTTTGGTCAAGGCCAGCTTGTAGACCTCGGGATTACCCAACAGGTAACTTTCGGGAACCACCTTCATGACTTCGTCAACACCCACCTGCTGGATCCACTTGTCGGCTTTGACAATGGCATTGGCCAAGGCCTGTGTCGTATTGGGATTCTCATCAATAAAGCGTTGTGACGCATACAGACAGCCTGAGGGCATGGGGCCACCAAAAATCTCTTCGGTAACTTTCAGGCTGCGGGTATCGGCAATGATCTGGATATCTCCCGCATAGTCAAGAATACTTAACACCGGATCCACGTTACTGATGGCATCGATTTGCCCCGAGCGCAAAGCGGTTACCGCACCGGCACCGGCACCGACGCCAATAATGGACACATCGGAATCTTTCAGACCATGTTGCTTCAGGAAAAAGCTCACCAGCATATTGGTGGAAGACCCTGGTGCCGTGACACCGATTTTTTTGCCTTTCAGGTCTGCCGGTGATTGGTAATCGGGCATGTTCTTTTTGGACACAGCCAGACCAATCATGGGCGCACGTCCCTGCAGCACAAAAGAACGATAAAACTGCTTCTTGGTCTGCAGGTTAATGGTGTGCTCGAATGCACCAGAACAAACATCGGCGCTGCCACCCACAACCGCCTGCAAGGCTTTTGAGCCACCGGCAAAGTCGGCAATTTTCACATTCAGTCCTTCTTCCTTGAAGTAGCCATTAATATCAGCAATCGACAAAGGCAGATAGTAAACCAGCGCCTGGCCACCCACCGCGATTGATACATCTGTTTTTTCCAGTTTCTTGTCTTGGGCACGCACGAAAGACGGTGCCAAAGCAGCCAAACCGGAAACACCCGCAATTTTCATTAAATCACGACGGGAAATAGCCATTTTCAATCTCCTACATGGATGTTCTTATAAAACCATAGAAAAAATTTACCCATTCCGAGTAAACAATAACGTTTCATTGTAACAGAGCGTTTTCTATTCAAGTCACGACAAACCCGCCGGCCGTGGCTGAATCGGGTTATTACCTAGTTTTTTCACAGGCAAATGCCCGATTCTCCCAACCGTCAGCGGTCCTGTTTTCAGGCTGACTGACTTTGCTTTTCTGCGACTTCAGACAAATTCCGGGCAATCAAGGCAAAATCATGCCCGCTGGGCGATTGATGCAGGCGCAACCCAAATTCGGGAACCACGGCAAAGATATGATCAAAAATATCAGCCTGGATACTTTCATATTCAACCCACGCCACGGTATTGGTAAAGCAGTAAATTTCAATAGGCACACCATCTTCAGTGGGGGCCAACTGCCGGACCATGATGGTCATGTCTTTGCGGATATTGGCATGATTGCGCAAATACGTTTCCAAATAGGCCCTGAAAGTACCTATATTAGTTAACCGCCGGCCATTCAGGGCCGTGCTTAAGTCCCAGTTATGCTCCTGGTTGTGTTTTTCAACCTCCCGGCTTTTATCCAGAATATAGCTGGCCAACAAACGGCTTCTGGCCAGCTTTTTCATTTCTGTCTCACTGATAAAATTAATGCTGGTCACATCAATATTAACGGAACGCTTGATACGGCGCCCTCCCGATTCCGACATTGCCCGCCAGTTCTTGAACGAATCTGAAATAAGCGCATAAGTGGGTACCGTGGTGATCGTGTTGTCCCAGTTCTGGACCTTGACCGTTGTCAAGCCAACATCAATCACCGCGCCATCGGCATTATATTTGGGCATTTCCAGCCAGTCACCCAGCTTGAGCATATGGTTGGCCGACAACTGTATACCTGCCACCAAACCCAGAATGGGGTCTTTGAATACCAGCATCAAGACCGCCGTCATGGCACCCAAACCACTAAGCAAAATAACCGGTGAACGGCCAATAAGCAGGGAAACAATGAAAATACCCACCGCAATGGAGGCGACCAGCTTGATGGTCTGGAAAATCCCGTTTAAAGGAAGCTGTGTGGCCACCTGCCTTTTATAACACCAGTCCAGCAGGATATTCAGCGTTGAAAACAAGGCGAGCAGTGCATAAATATATGTCCATATTTGCACGGCAATTAATATGCTATTCAGAAGCCTTCCCTGTAATAGCCATAAATTGGCCTGTATACCGACCAGGATCCCCTGAATAAAAAAGACTACGTGGCTGAGCAGACGAGAATGGCTTAATAGCTGTAAAAACAGATAGGGAGATTTTTGCATACGGGACCGCAAAAATCGTACCACCCCATAATGCAGGATGAAATGAATGATAACGGTTGTAATGAAAATCAAACCCAACGCAATCCAGGTGGCTTCGTTTTCCGTCACATCATATTCCCAGGCTTTAAGCCAATAGGACAAGGGTTCCAGCATGTGTTGTTCCTGTTTGTTTACTTCGGAGATTAAAAAATAACGCCCCGATTAACGGGGCATGAACCTGAATATTATTAAACCATCTATAAGAAACAATATCAAACCGTCAGGACTTGTCCGTCCCTGGCCACCTTGACATTAGCCGGCAGGGAGTCGGGATTGTTAATGAGCCAGTTATCCATTTCATGGCCAATATGGGTCAGCAGCAAGACACCAATCGCCAAGCCCTCACACATCTTCAGCGCCGTGTTTAGATCATTGTGATTGCGTGGAGGCGTATCGCGAGGCGGATGGGAACAATCCACAATGCAATAGTCCAGGGGTCGCTGTTTTAAAAAAGCGTAAGTATCCGCCCCCAGTCCAACCGTATCGGTCAAGTAGGCAATACGCCTTTCCCCTTCCTCAAAAAAATAACCAAAACAGGGTTTGGAGTGCACCAATGGCAAGGCGGTCACCTGGAATTGCGCCCCCAACTGGCGAGTTTCAAATGCAGCAAAAGGCTGCGAAAAATCAAGGATACCGGGGTGCTTGTATAAATCGGCAAAGCCGGCTTCATCAAACGGGCCATGAACCGGGATACGCAACCCCACGCCCCAGCGCAAATGCAACAAACCCTGGGCGTGGTCGGCATGATAATGCGTTTGCAAAATACCGCTTAGCGTACCCGGCGCAAAACGCTGGCATAAATCCATATGGCCGCTGTCAACCAGCCATTGCCCTGCACCGCTTTGCACAAGCACGCTACTGGGTTTGCGCACAAACCGCGCGTCCTGGCCCGCCCGCTGGCAAGCCGGACACTGGCAATTATAGACAGGAACCTGGGCAGTATCCCCAGTACCCAGAAAGGTCAGTTTCATTCATTACTCCAGAACAAACCCGGCCGGCAAACCGGGAAAAAACCTCAAGATATCGGATATTTCAGGATAAGAACGTAGGCTTTTCAGATTGAGTTACTGCATTGCACCACGTTTCCAGTTGAGCACGCAACTGCTCAACCGCCAACGATAAATCTCCCGAGTTGTCCACGCGAAAGAAACTGATTTGCCGCAAGGCCAGCTTGTTTTGCAATACCTGTTCCAGGCATTGGTTACGCGCCAAACGCAGGGTGATTTCCTGCAAAGACTCCCGTCCCCGGTTAATCAACCGTTGCCTGAGCAGCTCAGGCCTGACCGCAACCAGCACGATAATCACACCGGGGTACAACTGGCTTACCCGGGTACAGTAAGAGCGTGAACCGTTAACCAATACCGTTTTCCCTTCTGCCAGATAACGATCCAAGTCTTTGGGAATACCATAGGCCAGTCCATTGGCTCGCCAGCTCATGGTAAAACCGCCCTGGGCCTCAATCTGCTCAAAAGCCTGCATCGAGACGGAATCAGCAACTTCACCCGGCGAATTTTCTGGCCGGGTAATCACCCGTTTCATGATAACGCAATCATCTGGCAAATCATGGGCCAGGGCCTGCAACAGACTATCCTTGCCACTTCCTGAGGGTCCCACCAAATAAACCAGTTTTCCCGCCATTAGAACACCCTTTCCCCTTCGCGCCAGACCTGACGCACCACAAACTGAGAACCGGCCTGTGCGACATGAACCAGATCCGCCCGCAAACCCAGCCTGATTTCACCGCGATCACTCAAATTGGCGGCGCGTGCCGGCAGCAGGCTAATGGTGGCGACGGCCTTGGGCAAATCGTAACCATTTTCCAATTCGCTCAGCTTTTTAACCGCCTGCAACAGGCTGGCCGGATAATAATCGCTGGACAGAATATCCAGTACGCCATGGCCGGCAAGATCTGCGGCGGCAATATTGCCGGAATGGGAACCGCCCCGTACAATATTGGGCGCCCCCATCAGTACTTTCATGCCCAACTGATGGCTAAGCGTGGCCGCTTCATGCGTGGTGGGAAATTCTGCAATTTGCATGCCAAAACCGGCCGACTCTGTCACATGCTCATGAGTGGCATCATCATGGCTGGCCATGGAAAGGTTTTTTTCCTGGCAAATACCGGCAATCTTGCGACGATACTCAACACTGTATTTTTCGGCATTGATGCGCTGGCGAACAATAAAATTTTCCATCTCGGCATCGCTCAGGTGATATTTGCCCTGATAATACTCACGGTATTTCTCGTATTTGACAAACTGGCGCTGCCCGGGCGTGTGGTCCATTAAAGAAACCAGTTTGACCAGCTCATGGTCAACCAGTTTTTCAAACATTTCAAGGGTTTTTTCATGGCTCACCTCACAACGCAAATGCAGTCTATGATCAGCACGCGTATGGCCGCCCTGATTAGCCTTGCCAATGGCCTCTACCATGCGTGGCAATTGCATCATACGGTTGCCCTTGGGGTTCACATCTCCAATTGATAGCGCATCAAACACCGTGGTAATGCCTGAGCCGATAATTTGCGCATCATGGGCCAGTACGGCAGAATCTGAAGGCCAGTCTACACCCGGGCGGGGGTTCATGTATTTTTCCAGATTATCGGTATGCAACTCGATAAATCCTGGCATCAAATAGTCACCGTTCAAGTCCTGGGCGGCCGAAAGCTGACTCTTTCCTTCGCTGATCTCGCTAATAAGGCCATCGCGAACCACTACCGTACCGGTAAAGACGTCATTGGCCGTGACAATTTTTGCATTCGTGTAAATCTGTTCATGCGGCATGACTGGACTCCTGGGCATTCATATCGATATAACGGTCGGCCACCCCATCACGGGCAGCCTTGTCATGGAAAATGCCAATAAGCGCCGAACCCGCCTGTTTGGCTTCTGTGATCAAATCCAGCACCACCTGACGATTAACGTCATCGAGCGAAGCCGTGGGTTCATCCAGCAGCAGAACCGGCCAGTCAACCATGAAGCCACGGGCAATATTGACCCGCTGCTGCTCACCACCGGAAAACGTGCCGGGCGCCAATGACCACAAACGCTCGGGAATATTCAGACGCTGCAGCAAGGCCTTGGCCCGGCTGCTTGCCTTTTCAGTACTCCAGCCCCGCTCCAGCGCTGGTTCCATCACGATATCCAGACACGTTACACGTGGAATCACCCGCAGGAACTGGCTCACGTAACCCATGGTTTCGCGACGTACCGCAATAATTTCACGCGGCTCGGCCCCCACCATGTCAAACATGCCACCCCGATGCAGAATACGGATACTGCCATTGGCAGGCAGGTAGTTACCGTATAGCGTACGCATCAGGGTTGATTTACCTGCCCCCGAGTGACCGTGCAAGACCACACATTCGCCTGCCTGTACGTTGAAACTGATATTTTTCAGCACATTCAGGACAACGCCCTGCTGCTGATGCAACGTAAAGGTTTTATTTAAATTTTCAACTTCCAAAATTGTTTGCATTGCAATCACCTTAAGGCTGTAAAACGGATGACACCAGCAACTGGGTATAGGGATGCTGCGGATCATCAAGAATCTGGTCAGTGAGGCCGCTTTCCACAACCCGTGAACGGCGCATCACCATTAAGCGGTCTGCCAGCAAACGGGCCACAGCCAGGTCATGGGTCACAATAACCACAGCCAGATCCAGCTCACGCACCAGGCGGCGCAACATATCCAGTAAACGGGCCTGTACCGAGACATCCAGCCCCCCTGTGGGTTCATCCATGAAAACCAGGCGTGGACTGGAAACCAGGTTGCGGGCTATTTGCAGACGCTGTTGCATCCCACCCGAAAAAGTGCGCGGCAAATCATCAATGCGGTTGGGATCAATTTCCACCTGATTCAGCCAGCTCAGGCCCTGTTCCCTTAAGGTACCGTAGTGACGGACACCCTGTGCCATCAGGCGCTCACCAATATTGGCACCGGCTGATACGCCCATACGCAGTCCGTCACGCGGGTTCTGCTCGACAAACCCCCACTCGGTACGCAACAGGGTACGGCGCTCGGCTTCGCTACTGCTGTACAGGTCAATCAACTCACCCTGTTGATTGCAGTAGGTGATATTGCCTTCCTGTGGCTGGCTACGCCCCGACAATACGCTTAACAACGTGGATTTACCGGAACCGGACTCACCCACAATGCCCAGCACCTCACCGGGATACAGGTCAAAGGAGACATTCTGACAACCTTTATCAGGGCCAAACAGTTTGCCCACTTCCCTGACTGCAAGCAAAGGCTGCCTGCCCGCACTTTGTGTTGTTTCAATAATTGAAGGTAATGCTGCCATTACTGTTTCTCCTGCCGGGCAACCTGCTGGCTGCAATAATCGGTATCCGAACACACGAACTGTCTGGTGCCCTGGTCATCGACAATGATTTCATCCAGGTAAGAATGGTCGCTGCCACAGATGGCACAACTTTGCTCCCACTTTTGCACTTCAAACGGGTGATCGTCAAAGTCAAGACTGCTGACCCGGGTATACGGGGGAACCGCATACAGGCGCTTTTCACGACCGGCACCAAACAGCATCAGGGCCGGGCTCATGTCCAGCTTCGGGTTGTCAAACTTCGGAATAGGTGACGGGTCCATCACATAACGGTCATCCACCAACACCGGATAGGCATACGCCGTTGCAATATGGCCATATTTGGCAATGTCCTCATACAGCTTCACGTGCATCACACCATAATCATTCAGGGCATGCATGGTCTTGGTTTCCGTTTCTGAAGGCTCGATAAAACGCAAGGGCTCGGGAATGGGTACCTGAAACACCATGATCTGGCCTTTCTTCAGTTCAGCCTCGGGAATCCGGTGACGGGTCTGGATGATTGTGGCTTCCCCGGTTCTTTCGGTGGTTTGCACACCTGCGGTGGTGGAAAAAAAGCGCCGGATGGACACCGCGTTGGTCGTATCATCAGCCCCCTGGTCAATGACCTTAAGTACATCGTCCTCACCCAGTACGGCAGCGGTTACCTGTATGCCACCGGTACCCCAGCCATATGGCAAAGGCATTTCACGACCGCCAAAAGGCACCTGATAGCCGGGGATGGCCACGGCCTTGAGCAGGCCACGACGAATCATGCGTTTGGTTTGTTCGTCAAGATAGGCAAAGTTATACCCTTCTGCCCGGGCCGGACGGTTCTGATTTTCCAGGCTGGTTATCATGCCTGCTTCTCCTGTATAGAATATTCTTCACTGATTTGCTCATCCTGTGCATGCATTTTGCGGATCAGTTCCAGCTCTGACTGGAAGTCGACATAATGCGGAAGCTTCAAGTGTGAAACAAATCCGGCAGCTTCCACGTTATCGCAATGCATTAACACAAACTCTTCCTGCTGGGCCGGTGAGATGATTTCCTCACCCAGTTCCCCGGCACACAGGGCGCGATCCACCAACGCCATACTCATGGCCTTGCGTTCGTTGTAACCAAAGGCCAGACCATAACCACGGGTGAACTGGGCCGGTTCGGTTTTGGAGCCAATGAACTGGGTTACCATTTCACACTCGGTCACTTCAATATCACCCAGCGGCACGGCAAAATCCAGTTCTTCCGGCTCGATCCAGACCTCGGTAAAACCAATCCGGATTTCACCGGCAAAGGGGTGGTTACGGCCATAGCCTCGTTGGGTTGAATAAGCCAGTGCCATCATGAAGCCTTCATCACCACGGGCCAATGCCTGCAAGCGCTGCATCCGGCTGGTTGGAAAGTCCAGCGGCTCACGGGTAATATCCGGCACCGGTGTCCGGGTGTTCTTTTCAACCCGCATCAGGCCTTCTTTTTCCAGCAGTTCAAGCACACGGGGACAAGGCTCGGCTGGCGACGCTTCCAGTGACTGCCCGGGTAAGTCCTGACCTTCTGCCAGCAAGGTGAAATCCAGCAAGCGGTGGGTATAGTCAAACGTGGGGCCCAGCAACTGTCCACCCGGCAAGTCCTTGTAAGTGGCAGAGATACGGCGCTCCATTTGCATCTCACCGGTTTGCAATGGCACTGACTCGGTAAAGCGGGGCAAGGTCGTACGATAGGCACGCAGCAGGAAAATCGCTTCCAGCAAGTCACCCGCCGATTGTTTAATGGCCAGTGCCGCCAGCTCTTCATCATACAAAGAGCCCTCGGTCATGACCCGCGCCACCGCCAGACTCATTTGTTCACGAATCTGCACCACTTCAAGCTCGGGAATGTCGGTAGAACCACGACGTTTTTTTGCCAGCAGGTAATGGGCGTGATCAATGGCTTTTTCGCCACCTTTTACAGCAACATACATGGTTAATTCTCCACCTGAAAGTTGACTTGCGTACTGCGTGACAAGGCCATGATCTGCTCACCGGCAATAAAAAACATATCAATACCGCGGGGAAACGCACTCACCGCCTGACGGGTCTGCCAGAAAGCCTTATCCACCGGCAAACAAACCTGTCTTTGTGTTTCGATGCCAGGTCCCTGCCAGACAGTTGGCACACCACCCTCAAAAGAATCCAATTGAATAAGGGCTGTGCAGGACTGATCAGGGTCGCGATCGGTTCCCGCATTCAAACTGGCAATCACCCCGGTTTCAGAAGCCAGCATCAGGGCAAAGTCGGCATTCCGGGCTTGCTCGACCACCGGGCAGGCACAATGAAAGGCCAGATTGGCCCTAATGACCGGTGTATCCAGTGCCGGGCTCAGCCAGACCTTCGTATCACTGTCAAGCAGGGTCAAGGCCAGGGCATAACTGGCAGGCGCCAGTGTATCCAGCGCATCAACCAGACGGAGCTCATGGGAAAGACCGGGTTCGGCCATGGCCTTCAGGGCCAGCCGGAAACTTTGCCGGGAACCGCTAACCGGATTGTCAAAAGCCGGTTTCAAATCGTTTGAGTTCATTGTTTTAATCTCCGCGAACCATCGTAAAGAAACTGACCTTGGAAGCGGCTACCTCCGCTTCTCTTTGCGAACGTTTCTGCTGTTGCTGCAGCTGTAGCGGCTGTATTAAGGTTGCCATCCAGTGCGCCTGATCATTGCCTTGCAAATGGGCATCGGCCAGGGCCGCCAGCTCGGCATGCTGTTTATTGCGCCCGGCAATGTAGCTGTATCCGGTACTGCCCTCATCCAAACGAACCACGCAGCGGGTCACCGTCATTTCACCGACATTGAAAGCCTGTCCGGTGCCACCGGTGCGTCCCCTTACCATCACCATGCCGGTTTCAGGCGCACGGATTTTGCGATAGGCACTACGGGTCAATTCTGTTTCAAAAGACATCAATGCATCTCCGGCCCTGGCCAGTACCTGCATCCATTGCTGGCGCAACGTTTTATTTGCTTGAGCTGTCATGCTCGTTGACTCCATTAATAAAAACCTGATATTGAAAATGATCGGCACGACTGACGCTGAAGGACAACTCCATGGGTCTGTCATGTTGATCCTGGGATAAGGTCAGAATAGTCAGTACCGGCTGTTGCTGGGACATCAGCAGGCGGCTGGCTTCATCTACCGTGGGCATGCGGGCACCGATCAGGCTGAATTTACGGGAGAGTTCACACCCCCGCTCTTTCAGATAAGACCGCATGGAGCCCTTGGCATAATCCTTTAATAAAAAATCATAGCGCGTTGAAAAGTGATGGCTGATCAGGCTGACCGGCTGTTCTTCAATAAACCGGAGGGTTTTGTACTCAAGCACATCTTCCCCATCGCGCAGTTCAAGATGCTTGATTTCATCTGCACTGGGGCTGCGCTGGTAGACCTTAAGCAAACGGGCTTTGGCGCTGTAACCCATGGCACTGAGCGCATCGCTATGCGCACTGTTGGCCTGGACCGGATAAGGGATGGGACGGTTCAGCACTTGGGTTCCCTTTCCCTTGATACGTAAAACACAGCCTTCCTGCACCAGCACATCCAGCGCCCGGCGTACCGTATGCCGATTCACGGCAAAACGTCTGGCCAGGACCAGCTCACCCGGCAGGTAATCACCTGCCTGATAAATGGACAGTTCCGCCCTGAGCGTGGCTGCCAATGCCAGGTAAACCGGACCCTCTTGTCTATACAAGTTCATGCTTGAAAACGGGCAGTTCATACCTGCCCCTTATCCCTTAAAGCTTAAATAAAGAAACGGCGTAATCGCTGGGAAATCATGTCGATCACGCTAACCGCGACAATAATGATCAGCAGGATGGCTGCACTTTGGCCAAACTGAAAACCACGAATTGCCTCCCACAGCAATACACCAATACCGCCGGCACCCACCATGCCAACCACCGTAGCCGAACGTACGTTTGACTCAAAGCGGTACAGCACATAGGAAATCCATAAGGGCATCACCTGCGGAATCACACCAAAGATCACTTCTTGCAAGGCGCTGGCACCGGTAGCCCGCACCCCTTCAACCGGACCGGGATCAATCGATTCCACCGCCTCGGCGAACAGCTTGGCCAATACCCCTGTAGTGCCCAGAAAGAGCGCCAGGGTGCCCGCAAAAGGCCCAAGCCCTACCGCCACCACAAACAGCATGGCAAACACCATTTCATTGATCGAACGCAAGGCATCCATCAGACGACGTACCGGCTGGTTAATCCACCAGGGCACTATATTGGCTGAAGACAGAATGCCCAGTGGAATGCCGGCAATCACCGCCAGCACCGTTCCCCATACGGCAATCTGAATCGTGATGATCATTTCATGCAGATATAAACGCCAGTCGGTAAAGTCGGGGGGGAAAAAATCCGCGGCAAACTCTGCCATGTTTCCGGCATCTTTCCACAGCTGGGCCGGATTCATTTCAGCGCCTTGCCAGGACCATGCCAGGATCACCAGGAACAGCCCCCATCCCAGCAGGCTTAACAGGGATTTACGCGGTGGCTTTTGTAAATTTACTTGTGAAGTAAGTGTTGTCATATCTTTTCTGTATTTGTAGTGCATGGCACCAGGCCACGCACCTTTTCAAATCCTGCAACGGCAATCAGGACTGTTTTGCTTCCAATGCTTTCAGGCTGGCGGCCAGTTTCTCCAGATCCTCATCCAGTTTTTTCAGCTGGGCCTGTTTATCGGCTTCTGACAGTTTCCCGTCAGCAGCCACCTGGTTACGCTGTTTGAACAGTTCCAGCTGACGGATCGGCAGCAACTGGTCATTGCTGGAAGGTTTGAACTTGGCCCAACTCAGCCCATTCAGCACCGCCAGCTCTTCCGGCTTGTCGCCATAGGTATCAAAAAACTCAGTCACTTTGGTTTTGACCTCTTCAGGCAGGTTCTTACGCCATACAATCGGGTCAGAAGCAATTAATGGAGAGCGCCAGATTTCCTTGATTTGTGCCGCCTTTTCAGGGTTTGAAACTTTCAGGCGATCCAGGCTTTCGGTGTTGTTGGTCGCGACATCAACCTGCTTATTGGCTACCGATAAGGCATTGATTTCGTGATTGGCATTAACCGTGCGTTTGAAAATCTTGTTGGGATCAAGATTGTTCTGGGCAAAAACGTAGTAGCCAGGCACCAGAAAACCGGAAGTGGAGTTTGGGTCACCATTGCCAAAGTTCAGGTTTTTGGCATTCTTGATCATGTCTTCCACATTATTGATCGGGCTGTCTTTATGCGCGATCAACAGGCTCCAGTAACCCGGTTTGCCGTCTTTATCAACCGTTTGGTAAATCACTTCACCATTGGCGCGGTCTACCGCTTCCATGGCCGATTTATTGCCATACCATGCAATATCAACCTTATCAAAACGCATACCCTGGATAATGCCGGCATAATCAGGGGCAAAGAAAGCCTTGATTTCATAACCGGTTTTTTTGGACATATCGGCCAGGAACGGATCCCACAGCTGTCTTAAGTTTTGTGAAGACTCGGTTGAAATAATACCGAAGTTGATTTCTTGTTTGTCTTGGGCATAGGCGACACCTGCCGTCAAAGCGGTTGCCAAAAGGGAAACTCCCACACGTTGGTAAATGGATTTAAGCATTGTTTATCTCTGGTTTCAGGTTTGCAATAACAAATGATTGGGTTTACAAAGGGATATAGCCATTGCAGGCTTTCGTTTTCAAATTAATTTAAATTTGAATTTTTAATGGTTTCAGGTCAAGCCACCTTGCGTTCCACTTGCCTGAACATGGGCTCATGCCGTTCTTCTTTGTCTGCCTGATGATCGGAAAACAATAAGCTCGTACCCAGTTCAGCGCCATACAGATCATTCAGGAAATGATTGGTCAAACCACTGATTGGGCCATCAAAGTGCTTTTTGCCATTTTTCAGGGCAACCGCATGCTTGCAGTACTTGACGGCATAATCCACCTGATGCAGCGTGACAATGACGGTTTTGCCGTCTTTTTTATTAATATCGGCCAGGGCATCCATCACGTTGCGGGCCGACTCCGGATCAAGCGAAGCAATAGGTTCATCAGCCAGAATAATTTCGGCCTGCTGACAAAGCGTACGGGCAATCGCCACCCGTTGCTGTTGCCCACCCGACAGGGTTGAGGCACGGCGATAAGCATGTTCAAGCAGGCCCACGCGTTCAAGCGCATGCAAGGCACGCTCTTTTTCTTCAGCATTGAACAATCCCAACGTACCACGCAACCGAGACATGCGCCCCAGACAACCCAGCAAGACATTTTGCAGCACGCTTAAGCGACCAACCAGATTGAATTGCTGAAAAATATAGCCAATATCAGAACGGATACGGCGCACATCACGACTTAAATGACCATTCCCCTGAATCTGTTGACCCAGTGCATGAATGGTTCCACCATTGGTGCGGTCGGCACTGGCCAAACCTGACAAATGGCGTAATAATGTTGATTTGCCTGAACCCGATGCGCCAATCAGTGCCACCATGGCACCTTTGGGAACATTCAGTTCCATATTGAATAAAACCTGTTTGGAACCAAATGTTTTACTCAGGTTTTGTACTTGAATCGCTGAAGCCATTTTCCTGCCTTTTTACAAAGGATTAATTCGAAAGATGGCTGCATAATAAAGCGGTGATATGACAGGAGCGTTAATGATCTATGACAAAATTGCAATATTGCGCTTTATCCGCCCTCCAAAAACCAGACAAGTTCCCTTCTGTCAAAAGTGCTTTTATCTATATAATAAAAAAGGAATTACCGGTTTTCGGCAATTCCTTTCTGGCAAAAAAACTAGACAAGTTAAATGCAGCAATAATTTGATAACCGCGTGATTACCCTCGCATGGTCACGAACTCTTCGGCAGCGGTGGGGTGAATGCCTATGGTACTGTCAAACACGGCCTTGGTCACTCCTGCCTTCACCGCAACGGCAAAACCCTGGATGATTTCACCGGCATCATCGCCCACCATATGCATGCCCACGACTTTATCGGTCGCCACGTCTACGATCAGCTTCATGAAAACACGCGCGCTACTGCCACTAAGCGTATGCTTGAGCGGGCGGAATTCGGAACGGAACACTCGGATCTGGCCGAATTTTTCGCGTGCATCTTCTTCCGAATAACCGACGGTTCCGATATTGGGGTGGGTAAACACCGCCGTGGGAATATATTCATAGCTCATTGTTTTCTGTTTTTTGCCAAACAGATCATCCACCAGCACCATGGCTTCGGCAAGGGCTACCGGTGTGAGCTGAATCCGGTCTGTCACATCACCCAGGGCAAAAATGGAAGAGATTGAAGTTTGATAACGTTCATTCACCTTGATCGCCCCGTTTTTGGCAATTTCCCCGCCCAATGCTTCGAACCCCAAGCCCTTAATATTGGGCGCACGTCCCGTTGCATAAAGAATCTGGTCTGTCAGCAACACGGAACCATCTTCAAGGGTTGCTTTCAGGCCTTCACCGGTTTTTTCAATTGACGCAATATTGGCATTGACCCTGAGATCCACACCGGCCTTGCGCATTTCACCGGCTACAAAATCACGGATTTCACGATCGAAACCACGCAAGACCTGTTCAGAACGATAAAGCTGGGTAACGTGCGCACCCAGGCCATTGAAAATAGAGGCGAATTCACAGGCAATATAACCGCCCCCCACGACCAGGAGGCGTTGTGGAAACTCGGGCAAGTCAAAGATCTCATTAGATGTGATCACATATTCCTTGCCTGGCACATCCGGCACGGCAGGCCTGCCCCCGGTCGCAATCAGGATGTATTTTGCCGTATAAGACTGGCCATTATCGAGCGTGACGGTATGCGGGTCTTGCAGGGTTGCCCAGCCACGGATCAGTTCCACCCCGGCACCCTTGAACAGATTTTCATAAACCCCGTTAAGACGACTAATCTCTGTTGCCCTTTGCCGCTTCAGGGTTTCCCAGTTAAGCACCGGTTTTTCGCCTTCCCAGCCATATCCATGCGACTCTTCAAATGCCTCGGCGTAATGCGCTGCATAGCTGTACAGTTTCTTGGGAATGCATCCCAGGTTCACGCAGGTACCCCCCAGAGGAGCCCCTTCGGCTGCGGCAACCCGCGCCCCTGTCTGAGCCGCCATACGCGCAGCCCGAACGCCACCACTTCCGGCACCAATTACAAACAAATCGAAATCAAATTTATTCTGTTCACTCATTGCTGTTTCCTACGTTAATCATCCGGTTCATTATACGTACTTTATATTAACCTCATGATTAACGGCAAATACCGGCTCGTCCACCCGACAAAACCTGCCACGGCTTACTTCGCGTTACGGTGCGGCTTGCCGGATTCATTTATTACATTAAAGAAATTCCATAATGAGTTGTTTTAAAACAATATATTTTAAATAAATACCTGATTGGCGCGCCAAAGTCTTTATCAACACCTTATTGCCTGCGATACTGTCAAAACACTTTCTTGCAAAAGGAGAGTTTATGCCCTTCCGTTTTTTGTTTTCCGCACTCATTGGCACCCTGCTCCTGGCCGGTTGTTCCAGCAGCCCCAAGCTGGCGGGATCTTCCCAATACGCCAGTGTTGATCCGGCCAAACGGCAACCCCTGATGAAAAACGCCCTGTCTTATATTGGCACACCCTATCGCTATGGTGGCAATCATCCCGAAGAAGGTTTTGATTGCAGCGGTTTTGTCAACTATGTATTCAATAAAACCGCCAAGGTTCAGCTGCCCCGCAAAACCTCAATGATTGCCGGTGTTTCCAGACCGGTCCCCAAATCAGCCCTGAAAAGTGGCGATCTGGTTTTTTTCAACACATCGGGTCCCTACACCCACATGGGAATTTACATTGGCAACAACCAGTTCGTCCACGCCCCATCAAGCCGCAATAATGGCAAGGTCAGAATTGACTCTTTAAACAGTCGCTACTTTGCGCAACGCTTTGCCGATGCGCGCACACTGTTTGTCCAATAGAAAAAGCCCGCTGACATGAAGTATCCAACGATGGGTTCACTTCAATAAGGCGGGCTTTTGCCACAAAGGTTAGCGCATGGCGACACTTGATGGTATCGCCATAAAACCGGAAGACTATTGCTTGAATTCAGGTTCGTGCAACCAGGCTGCGTGTTTGGGTGCCTTTTTGGTTTTTGACCACTCTTCCAGCATGTCCCATTTCACCTCATCCAGTTTACGGTCCATTTCAGGCGTGGCGGTTTTGGCGGCCAGCTCCAGGCGGTGACCGTTAGGATCACGGAAATAAATGGATTTGAAAATCACGTGATCGGTCACACCAATCACCTCGATACCCTTGGCCTGCAGGCGTGCCTTGGTTTCCTCGAGCTCCTGGACGCTCTCAACCTGGAAAGCAATATGCTGGACCCAATCGGGGGTATTGGGATCACGACCCATTGGAGGAGAATTGGGCACCTCAAAAAATGCCAGGATATTTCCGTTACCGGCATCCATGAAAATATGCATGTAAGGATCCGGGGCCTTGGTTGAAGGCACTTTGTCTTCTGCAATCGCCAAGACGAAATCCATACCCAGGTTTTCTTTATACCAAAGTACGGTTTCTTTTGCGTCTTTGCAGCGATAAGCAACGTGATGAATTTGCTGGATAGCCATGATGATTTGCCTCTGAAAATGTTATCGATATATTCGTAAACAGCCAAATTAGTAACTATGGTTACCATTAAACTATTGTTTCCACACCATGTCAACAATAATTTAATAAATATCAATTATTTATTAAATTATTGTTATTTATTAGGTATCATAGAATTAATATTTTTTGTTACCATACTCAATTATCCCATTTTTCCGACATGAATTTGAACCTGGACGATTTTCTTCCCTACCAGATCAGTGTCCTGGCTGAACGCGTCAGCCAGGCCATTGCACCTGTTTATCAGACACGTCATGGTTTAATGCGCGATGACTGGCGTGTGCTGGTTGCCCTCAATCAAGGCAAACACATGCGGGCCACCGACATCGCCCTTCACGCCAACCTGGATAAAATGCAGGTTAGCCGTGCCATTGCACGACTGGAGGAAAAAAAACTGCTGGACAGAACCGTTGATGAACATGACAAGCGCAACCTGATCATTTCGGTCACCCCAAAAGGGCGCGCCATTTACCAGGAAATTGCGCCCGGCATGCTGGCACGCAACCAATTTTTGCTGGATTGCCTGCAACCGGATGAACAGGAACAGCTGAAAAATATCCTGCAATCCATCCAGCAACGGGCCGAACAGCTGATCAGGCAAGGCTAGTCAAACAAACCGTCCCGGAATTTAAGTTATTATTGCTGGCATTCTTCATTAATATAAATAATACGGACTGGACTTGATTAACAATACACTTACCATTGCCGGAATGGACCCATCCGGCGGTGCCGGCATACTCGCCGATACCAAAGCCATGAGTGCGCTGGGTACCTATGCCTGTGCGGTTGTCGCTGCCCTGACCGCACAAAACACGCAAGGCGTGACCGGTGTACAGGCAATCAGCCCCGAATTTGTCGCGCTGCAGCTGGATACCCTTTTTCAGGATGTCCGCATTGACGCAGTCAAGATAGGCATGCTGGGACATGAAAAAGTCACCCTGACAGTGGCTGAGAAACTGGCCAAATTCAAACCTGAATACATTGTGCTTGATCCGGTCATGGTGGCAAAAAGCGGTGATGTACTGCTGGAAAAAAATGCCATTCATGCATTAAAAGAAGCCTTGATTCCGCTTTCCACCATGATAACGCCCAACCTGCCTGAGGCCGGTGTCCTGCTCAATGCCCGTGCGGCCGAAACGCTAAAGGAAATGTACCGCAGCGCCGAAAAACTGCGCAAACTGATGTCTGACCGCGACAACAAATGGGTCTTGCTTAAAGGCGGACACCTTCCCGGTAACGACACCATCGACCTGCTGTATAACGGTGACAAAATGCTGGAACTGCCCGGTCAGCGCATTGCCACCAAAAACACACACGGCACCGGCTGCACGCTATCAGCGGCCATTTGCGCCCTGTTACCGCAACGCAAAAACGTCCCTGATGCCACGCAACAGGCCAAAGAATATCTGCTGGCCGCCATTGCCAAAGCCAATCTTCTTACGGTTGGCAGCGGCCATGGCCCCGTGCAACATTTTCATGCATGGTGGTAAGGAATACGACAAAACCCTAATGATCTTAGTACAATAGGTCCAACTTTCATTTAAATGATTACAAGTAGCCAATATGAATGCCCCAACATCTTTAATTGAACAAAGCCGCTTTAATATGGTGGAACAGCAAATCCGCCCGGCCAATGTTTTTGACAGCGCGGTACTTGACGCCATGCTTTCATTGCCACGCGAAAACTTCGTTCCCGAACGCTACAAGAATCTGGCCTTTTCCGACATTGAAATTCCTTTGGAAGTCAATGGAATTGATACCCACGAAACCATGCTGGCCCCCAAACTTGAAGCCCGTCTGGCACAAGAGCTTCAATTAAAGCCCAGTGACGCCACACTGGAAATTGGCACAGGTTCAGGCTTTCAGGCTGCCCTGCTCAGCCGTTTGTGCACCCAGGTTCTCAGTATCGAAATCGACACGCATATTGCCGCTTTCGCCAAAGAAAACCTGCAGCGTGAAAAAATCAGCAATGTCAATGTTGAAATCGGTGATGGTCGCACGGGCTGGGGCTCTGCCGAGTTCAATGCCATTCTGGTTACCGGCTCTTTGCCCAACATCCCCGACTCCCTGAAATATCAGCTTGCTATCGGTGGCCGTCTGGTTGCCGTGGTCGGTCAGGCTCCTGCCATGACCGCATTACGGATTACCCGTACCACCGCTGCCTCCTTCGAAACCGAATCCCTGTTTGAAACCTATATCAAACCACTAAGCGGCACAACGGTTTCACATTTCAAATTCTAGCCATCCGCTTCAGGTGCCTGCCCTGCTTCCCTGATTTTTTTGACCAGGGAAGTGGTGGAGCGCTCAAATTCAAAGGGAATCGCAATTGCTTTGCCACCCCAGCTTTTCACCATTGCCGTTTCGGGCAATTTTTCCATATCATAATCACCTCCCTTGACAATAATGTCAGGCTTGAGCTGTGTAATCAGCTCCAGTGGCGTATCCTCAGAAAAATGGGTAACCGCGGTTACACAGGCCAATGCCGCCAGCAGGGCCTCACGATCCTCTTGCCTGTTTAAGGGACGATCAGGAGCCTTGCCCAGGCGTCGCACCGACTCATCAGTGTTGACCGCCACAATCAGCGTTGCGCCCAGTTGTGCCGCCTGGTCCAGGTAACTGACATGACCGCGATGTAAAATATCGAACACGCCATTGGTAAACACCAAGGGTCGCTTGAACTCACCCTTTTCCACGGCCCGCACGCACTGCTCACGGCCAAGTATTTTCTTCTCAAAACGAATCGCCATTCTTGCCTCGTATCCTTATTTATTGAACAGGCCGGCATTGACCGCCAGCCACAAGAAAAGAAATGCATTCAAGGCCAGCACCATGCCGACAACCATAAGCACCTGTTTGGTTTTTTTCTGTGTATGATTCAGTTTTTCCAGTTCTTTCCTGATTTGTGGATGACTGTGATCCCGGGCCAGGCTGGCATGCACCAGACGGGGCAATTCCGGAATAATTTGTGACCAGTGAGGGGCTTCATGCTTGATGCGCTCAATAAGCCCTTTAGGACCAATGCGGTTCCACATCCATTTTTCAAGGAAAGGCTTGGCCGTTTTCCATAAGTCCAGTTCGGGATCCAGCTCACGGCCCATACCCTCGACATTTAACAGGGTTTTTTGCAGCAGGACCAGCTGGGGCTGGATTTCAACATTAAAACGGCGTGAAGTCTGAAACAGCCGCATTAATACCTGACCCAATGAAATTTCGGCAAGGGGTCGGTCAAAATGCGGCTCACAGACGGCCCGGACCGCTGCCTCAAGCTCTTCCTCACGCGTATTGGGGGGAACCCAGCCCGATTCAATATGCAACTGTGCCACGCGGCGGTAATCGCGTTGAAAAAAGGCCAGAAAATTCTGTGCCAGATAATTTTTATCAAACTCTGACAAAGACCCCACAATACCAAAATCAAGCGCAATGTATTTACCCAGGGAGGCAGGATGGTCAGACACCAGGATATTGCCCGGATGCATGTCCGCATGGAAAAAACCATCCTCAAACACCTGGGTGAAGAAAATTTCCACCCCCATGCGGGCCAGTTTTTTAATATCCACACCGGCATTTCGCAAGCGGTCAATCTGACTGACCGGAATCCCATCCATCCACTCCATGGTAAAAACCGTTTTGGACGTCAGGTTCCAGATCACTTCGGGCACCAGAATCAGCTGGCTTCGCTCGGGATCGGTAGAAAAATTACGTCTCAACTGACTGCAATTGGCCGCTTCCACCTGCAAATCCAGCTCATCATGCAGGTATTTGTCAAATTCAGCAACCACTTCCTTGGGTTTCAGACGTTTCCCGTCTGCCAGCAGTTTTTGTATGAGGCCGGCAAATACCCGCATAATGGCCAGGTCTTTTTCAATGACCTCCAGCATACCAGGTCTTAGCACCTTGACCGCCACCTGCCGTCCATCATGTAATACGGCCCGGTGAACCTGGGCAACCGAAGCCGAAGCAACCGGTACAGGATCAAACCGGGCAAACAGTTGATCGGGGGACTTGCCAAAAGCCTTGGTAATACTTTCGATCGCCAGTTCCGATGAAAACGGTGGTACCCGATCCTGCAAGGCGGACAACTCATCAGCGATGTCATGGGGAACGAGGTCGCGCCGGGTCGACATAACCTGTCCGAATTTAACGAATATTGGCCCCAATGATTCCAGCGCCAGACGCAAACGTTCACCACGTGGTTTTTTGTATGTACGTCCAAAGCGAACGATTTTCAATAACCGGGTCGCAATGGGGTGATTGATACCACTTAAAACCAGTTCATCCAGACCATAACGAAATGAAATTAAAATAATCCTGAGCAGACGAAAAAAAGTCATAATCATGAAATGCCCCGGTCACTTCGTTTGTTTTGCAGTGCCCGGATCCTTTTTTGCAAATCATCCAATTGCTGATTTTTTTCTCGCAGCTGTTCCTGCAGACCTTCAAAAGCGGGGTGGGACAATAGAATCCGCGCTTCTTCAGACAGGTATTCGCTCATATTTTCCGTGCCCCGACGCGCCAGTTCCCGGGCATTTTCCCGGACAAAACCAAAACCCTTCAGCAGCCGTTTGGCCAGAATGGGGCCAACCATGCGCGTTAAGTCATGCTCGATATCCCAGCGTAAGTCACGGGCAAGATCAGACACCAGTTGCGCCAGACCGGCATCTCCCTCGAGGTGCAGCAAGGAAGACAAAAGCTGCGGATTATCACGGTTACGGATTGCATCGGGCAACTGGCTGAGTTTATCTTCAGACAAGGAAAGACTGACATTGGGAACAACCGCAGCATCAGCCACGCTTAATGAGCCGTCATAATGCAGGGTATACAGAAATGAGAACCGGGCGATATTGATCCGCACGGTTTTGCCAGCATGAGCGGCAACCTTATCCTTGGCCCATGGCTCTCGGTTAAGTAAAGCATTGAGCAGGTTAACGGAAACCTGATTAGGATGAAGAAACAAGGGGAACATTTGATGTGTCCGGCAGAAAAACAGTTTGGCAAACAAACCTCAAGTTTACCTTTTTTTGTCAGGGCCCTGCCATAAACCTGACCCGAACCGGCAATACAGACTGGCAAGACAATGACAGACACCGGCAAAAACAATAACGGCGCCGTTTTCACAGGCGCCGCCATTGTTTTTTGAAAACCTGCCGATGAATTAAAAGCAGGTTTTAGCCTCTGGATCAGGAGGCATACTCAACGGGAATTTGCTGAATACCGGCCAGGAGCCAGCCACCCTGTTCGGGTTTGTACAAATTCCAAACTTCCTCAAAGCGGAAGGCCGCAGTATTGACTTCCTCACGCAGCATGCCTGAGAAACGGACACTGGCCAAATAACCATCACTGACCTGTTCAATACCCAGCAACTCGGCATTGAGCAACACGACTTCAGTCACACTTTGACCTGCACGGGCCGTAATTTGAGGACTGAGTTCAGCAATCAGGTCATCGGTGAGATACTCTTTAAGAGCGGCAATATCACCCTTATCCCAGATACCCTGGATAGCCTTGAATTGTTCCTTGGCATTCTGCAAGAAAGCAGGCGTATCAAAGTCAGCCGGCACAAACCAGGATTTATCCACATTGGGGTTTTCACCTGCAACCACCTCGGGAACAGCCGCCGCAGCCGGTGCTGTTGCTGGGGTCGCATTGGCAGGCATAGCCGGTTTTTGGCCAAACATGGGCTGCTGGTCGTTTTGACGATACATATTATTGCCACCCGCACCTTGCATGGCCGGTTTTGCAGCACCGCCACGCAGGCGACGCACAATAAACATAATGGCAAAAATCACGATACCGATCAGGATCGCACTGGACAGGAACTCAAGAAACGCACCGCCCAGTCCCATGCTGGATAACAAAGCAGCAATACCCAAACCAGCGGCTATACCTGCGATTGGGCCCAGAAAACGGGAAAACCCGCTTTTTTGTGCCGCTGCACCGGTTGCGGCTGCTGTGCTGCCGGCTGCAGCAGAGCGCTGAGTGGTATTGGCGGCTGCCGGAGGAGTCGTTGCCGCACGCTTTTGAGTAACATTACTGGACTGACGACCAAAACTGGCACCACCACCCATGCGACGCGCTTCCGCATCGAAAGAAACCGTGAGCATGGCTGAGGTTGAGACCACCACCAATGCCGCGGCTAAAAATTTAGACCATTTTTTAGTCATTAAAACGAGCTCCTTGTATAAATCAAGCCTGCCTTTACAGGCGCATCGGCTAATCTTACAAAAAGCTGAACGTTTTAACAAGTAAAAAAACCCAAAAAGACGCGTCTATTGTTTCAAAACACTACATACCCAGGCTGTCCGGTGTCAGGGCAACCGGGTTTCAACCCAGCTTGATGCCCTCGTGCACAGCGGCAATGCCGGCAGTCAGATTAAAATACTGCACCCGCTCAAAACCAACCTCACGCATCATGCCGGCCAGCGTTTCCTGGTCGGGATGCATGCGAATGGATTCAGCCAGATAACGGTAACTGTCTTCATCACTGGCGATTTTTTTACCCAGCCAGGGCAATATATTGAAAGAATACCAGTCATAAGCGGGCTCCAGCGGCTTGTAAACCCGGGAAAATTCAAGAACCAGCAATTTTCCACCCGGCTTGAGCACCCTGAACATTTCGGCCAGCGCCTGATCTTTATGCGTCATATTACGCAGACCAAAGGCCACGGTGACGCAGTCAAAATAGTTATCAGGAAACGGTAAATACTCGGCATCACACACTGCCGTTGGCAAAACCACGCCTTTATCGATAAGACGGTCCCGGCCCACGCTTAACATGGAACTGTTGATATCGGTATGCCAGACTTCCCCGGTATCACCCACTTTTTTACCAAATGCCAGGGCAAGGTCTCCGGTGCCACCAGCAATATCCAGCACTTTCATGCCACGACGGACATTGGCCCGGCCAATGGTGAATACTTTCCAGACCCGGTGCAAGCCCACCGACATAAGATCATTCATGACATCATAACGGGAAGCTACCGAATGAAAGACTTCCGCCACCTTACTGGCCTTTTCAGATTCACTGACGGTTTTAAAGCCAAAATGGGTGGTTGAATTTTCGCTGCTTTCTTGGTTCGTATCAGGTTTCATACAATAATCTTATTAAACGGAGAGTTGTCACAAACATGACATAATTAGGCAATACCATAAGTGTCATACATTAATACGGCATTTTAACATTGGTACCCCTTTAAACATTGGTACCCCTTTAAATCTTACTTCATTATGGCAAGCACGATCCTAGTAGTAGAAGATGAACCCGCAATTCAGGAACTGATTTCCGTCAATTTATCATTTGCGGGTCATAAAGTTTTACGCGCCCTTGACGCTGAACAGGCAAAAATCCTGATTAACGCCGAGCTCCCGGATCTGATCCTGCTGGACTGGATGCTCCCCGGTGCATCAGGACTTAGCATGGCCAGAAGCCTGCGGGCCGATGAACGGACCAAAGACATTCCCATTATCATGCTCACCGCCAAAAGCGCCGAGAAAGATAAAGTGGAAGGCCTTGAAAGCGGTGCCGATGACTATATTACCAAACCCTTCTCACCCAAAGAACTGATCGCGCGCATCAAGGCGGTTTTACGTCGCCGGGCCCCACAACTGACCGATGACGAAATTGAAATTGCCGGACTGAAACTGGATCCGGTTTCTCACCGCACCACCGGAAATGGCAGCAACCTGCCCTTAGGCCCCACTGAATTCCGTCTTTTGCATTTTTTCATGACACACCCGGAACGGGTCTTTACCCGCAGCCAATTGCTTGATCAGGTATGGGGCGACCATGTATTTCTTGAGGAAAGAACGGTAGATGTCCATATCCGTCGCCTGCGCAAGGCCCTTGAACCATCCGGGCACCATGGCCTGATTGAAACTGTGCGTGGCAGCGGCTACCGGTTTACCACCCGTCTTCCACAATAAATGACCGCATAATGCGATAAAATCCTTTTGGCAGCCCAAAGGGCCTGTTCCTTACCCTTCATTTACGTTATTTTGGGCGCACAGGCCCGTGGTTGATTATCATGAGATGGATAAAACCCTTGCTATGGCTTTGTTTCGCAATATTATTCTGCATCGGCATTCAATACCTGACGCAGGGTTATTGGGGTATTATTTCTCTCGGACTCATCTTTGCCGCTTTCTATTATCTTGAAGACAGGCATTTTCAGCTTACCGCCAACTGGGCACATGATGCTGAAAATCCGCCCCCGCCCGATCTGGGGAAATATGACGATATTGTCACGCCCATATACAAGCTGCTGCGTTTTCGCGGCAATGAACTGACCTCGCTCAGACACCTGTCCCACAGCGTCCTGTCGGCTGCCCAGGCCTTGCCCGCTGCTGCCATCACCCTTGACCGCCACTTTCATATCGAATGGTGTAACGGTCTGGCAGAAAAAATGCTGGGACTGAGTTATGCACAGGACAAGGGCTATAATATTTTCAATCTGGTCCGTTTACCCGAGTTTTTTGAGTACGCACAGAACGGTGACTGGAGCAAGTCGTTCGTAACCCATATGGAGTCTGACGGTCAGTTCCGCTGCCTTAAGTTTGACCTGAACCAATATTCGGAAGAAGGCATCTTAATGCTGTGCCAGGATATCACCCAGCTCGAAAAACTGCGCACCACGCAACAAGACTTCGTGGCCAATGTCTCGCATGAAATCCGCACCCCACTGACCGTTCTGATCGGCTTTCTGGAAACCTTGCAAGACCTGCCCCCGGAAGCGGTTTCGCCCGAACAGCGCAAACACTATGAAACGCTCATGCATGAACAGGCCCAACGCATGCTGGCCATTGTGGCCGATTTGCTCACCCTGTCGACCCTGGAATCCACTCAGGCAAGCGGCGGACAAAAGCTGGAGCTTGCCCAACTCATTGAGTCGGCAGGTCAACTGGCCCATTCATTGTCAAAAGGCAGGCACAAATTCATTTTTGAAATAGACGAAAAACTGGCCATTCTGGGGCAGCAAACGGAAATCTCTTCGGCCATCAGCAATCTGATGACCAATGCCGTCCGTTATACACCCTCTGATGGCACCATTACTGTCAGCTGGCGCAAAGACGACAAAGGCAATGCCGTTTTCAGTGTCCACGATACCGGACTGGGCATCGCCAAACATGATATTCCCCGCCTCACAGAACGCTTCTACCGAGTCGACAAAAGCCGCTCCCGGGCATCCGGCGGCACCGGTCTGGGGCTGGCCATTACAAAACACGTCGTTATACGGCATAATGCAAAATTGGTCATAAACAGCGAAATCAACAAGGGAAGTACATTCAGCATCGTCTTCCCTCCCGATAGCATTATTAATGAGCCCAACACCCGTTCCCCAGAAAAGCTGGCAGTTCACCCCCGAGGGTGATGCCTGCATTATCATCCGCTTCAGACAGGAAGACCTTGACCTCCAGGTAAGCCAGCTTTGCCTGCAAGCGGCCCAAAGCATTGCCAACGCAAACCTGCCCGGCATTAGCGACATTGTTCCCGCCTTCAACTGCGTGGGGATCCATTACCGGGCCGCCTGCTGGGGCAAGACGCCGTTTCACAACCTTTGCCAGGCACTGGACTCACTGCTGGCCCAACCATCCTCCCCATCCGGTACCGCACCAGACCGCACCATTGAAATTCCCGTTTGCTATGATCCTGAATATGGCATGGATCTTGAGTCGCTGGCCAGCACACTCAAATGCGACATTGAACAGCTCATTGCCCTGCATACGTCACAGACGGTTCGGGTTTTCATGCTTGGTTTTGCACCCGGCATGCCCTATATGGGTCTGTTGGACACAAAAATGAATGTACCCCGCCTGACCACGCCACGCCCGGTGATCGCAGCCGGCTCAGTGGCCATTGCCAACCGGCAAACTGTCATTTATCCCCGGGCGTCTCCAGGCGGCTGGCACATTATTGGCAGAACCCCCATTACACTTTTCAATCCGGAGCGCACTCCCCACACACTCCTGTCTCCCGGTGACACGGTCCGTTTCAAGGCCATCAGCAAAAAAACATTTACTGAATTAAAGAGCAAGCGACATGAGCATCCAGGTTATTAGTCCGGGGCTGCTATCCACCTTTCAGGATGAAGGCAGACACCGGTTTCAATCCCTTGGGGTGCCGGTTGGCGGTGCCATGAACCCAAGCAGCCTGCGGCTGGCCAATTTATTGGTGGGCAACCCGCCTTCAGCAGCGGTGCTGGAAATCACCCTGACCGCCCCCAATTTATTATTTGAAGAAGATGCCTGCATCGCTTTAAGCGGTGCCCCCGTGCATGCCTTTGCCAACGACACACCCATACCGGTCAACCGCCCTTTTCTGATCCATGCCGGACAAACCCTGCATATCAGACAAAACGCATCTGTACCCATGGCCCGCCTTTATCTGGCTACGCATGGCGGATTCAGGCTACCCGCCATGATGGACAGTTGCAGCACCGATCTTAAAAACCGGCTGGGTGGCTATCAGGGTCGGGCCCTGCAAAAGCACGATCATATTCCAATCAGTAAACCGCTAGCCCCCCGACACCGGCAAACCCTGCAGGATTTTTTCAGCCAGCTTGAAATTTACCTTCCCGCCAATCTGGGTCTACAGAAAAAAAACAGCATCAGGGTCATCAAGGGCCATCACTGGAATCACTTTACCCGACAAACCCATGAACGGTTTCTTGACACGCCATTCAGGATCACCCCCCAATCCGAGCGCATGGGCTACCGTCTGCAAGGGGCGACACTGCTCTTGTGCCAACCCTTGCAAATCCTGTCTGAACCCACGACATTCGGTACCATTCAGGTTCCCCCTGATGGCAATCCCATTATTCTGATGGCTGACCGGCAAACCACCGGCGGTTATCCCAAAATAGCCAATGTTATTTCTGCCGATCTGCCGGTACTGGCACAATTGCTGCCCAACGAGCACCTTTCATTTTCTCTGGTGACGCTGGAGCAAGCACAGGCACTCATGCTTGACCGGGAAGAAAAATTCATGGTGTTGCAAAACCGTCTGGCAATGATTGCACAGCGACTGTCAGAATGTTACCTTTAACACGCCATCTGCACCTGAAGTAAATTTGCTGATGACGCAGGAGCATTGCACTCCATTAACCAAGCCACCAAAGAAGGAGCCATCACGGTGAAAAAACTGGATTTCAATTGCGATATGGGTGAAAGTTATGGTGGCTGGACCATGGGCAACGATGAAGCCGTCATGCCCCACATCACTTCCGTCAATATTGCCTGCGGGTTTCATGGCGGCGATGCCCATATCATGCGCAGAACGGTAGCCAATGCCATTAAGCACCATGTGCATATTGGTGCGCACCCCGGACTGAACGACCTGCCCGGTTTCGGACGCCGGCCTTTTCCCGTTTCGCCCGACCAGGCCTATGACATGGTGGTGGTACAGCTTGGTGCGCTGGCGGCAGTCGCGAAAACCCAGGGTGCCCGCCTGCATCATGTCAAGACCCATGGCGCCCTGTACAACATGGCCGCCCATAACGACGCCCTTTCACAGGCGATTGCACAAGCCGTGCTGGATGTGGATGATACGTTGGTATTGTATGCCCTGGCCAACAGCCGGCAGGCGCACATTGCCCAGGCAATGGGCCTGCAGGTTGCTCACGAGGTATTTGCCGACCGCAGCTACCAGGATGACGGCACTCTTACCCCGCGCGGTGCACCCGGCGCCCTGATTAGCGACCCGCAGCAAGCCATCCAGCAGTTAATCTGCATGCTGGAAAAGGGCCATGTAATTGCGCTTTCCGGCAAACCGGTACCCATACAGGCAGATACCCTGTGCATTCACGGCGACCAGCCAGGTGCGGCCGCTTTTGCCCAACAAATTAACGAGGCATTAAAAAGGCAAGGGTTGCTTTAAAACCCTTGCCTGAGAACAAGCCGGCAGACTGACTGGCGCTTTTACACCAGCACGCGCTCGATGCCGCCCGTATTGGCGTTTTTCACGTAATCGGCCATCCAGTTTTCACCCAGCATATGACGGGCCATTTCCACCACGATGTAATCGGCGTCAATGGCAATATCACCTTGATAACGTGTCAGACCCTGCAGGCAGGAAGGACATGAGGTTAACAGCTTGACCTCTCCGGCAAAACCATCCGCACGTATGGCGGCGGAATTCTTGCGCAGTTCTTCTTCCTTGCGATAACGGATCTGGGTGGAAATATCAGGACGGCTGACGGCCAATGTGCCAGACTCTCCACAACAGCGATCGGCCTTGATGGTGGTGTCGCCCACCAGGGATTTCACGGTTTTCATGGGATCCTGCTGCTTCAGGGGCGTATGACAGGGATCATGATACATGTACCGCTTGCCGGTGGCACCATCCAGTTTCAGACCTTTTTCAAGCAGGTACTCATGGATATCGATCAGGCGGCAACCGGGGAAGATCTTCTCAAACTCATAACCTTCAAGCTGGTCGTAACAGGTACCACAACTGACAACAACGGTTTTGATATCCAGATAGTTCAGGGTGGTGGCCATCCGGTGGAACAGAACCCGGTTATCGGTAATGATCTGCTCGGCCTTGTCCAGCTGGCCGTTACCGCGTTGCGGATAACCGCAGCACAGATAACCCGGTGGCAGTACGGTTTGCACCCCGGCATGCCACAGCATGGCCTGGGTTGCCAGTCCGACCTGTGAAAACAGGCGTTCCGAGCCACAGCCCGGGAAATAAAACACGGCTTCGGTATCGGCACTGGTTTTATGGGGGTCGCGAATAATGGGTACGAAATTCTTGTCTTCGATATCGAGCAGCTTACGGGCGCTTTGCTTGGGCAATCCTCCCGGCATTTTCTTATTCACGAAGTGAATGATTTCTTCTCGCAAAGAAGCACGTCCAACCGTTGCCGGAGGATGGGCGGTTTGTTTTTTGGCTACCGAATTCAGAACCTCATTACCCAGGCGCTGAGCCTTGTAACCAATATCCATGACCTTGCGGGTCACATTAATGGTGGTCGGATCAGTCGCATTCAGAAAGAACATGGCGGCCGTTTTACCGGGACGCACCGATTGTTTGCCCATGCGGTTAAGAACTGCCCGCATGTTCATGCTGACATCGCCAAAGTCGATATCCACCGGACAAGGGTTATAACACTTGTGGCACAAAGTACAGTGCTCGGCCACATCTTCAAATTCTGACCAATGCTTTAAACTGATGCCACGACGGGTCTGTTCTTCATACAGGAAGGCCTCAACCAGCAATGAGGTGGCCAGAATCTTGTTGCGTGGCGAGTACAGCAGATTGGCCCGCGGCACATGGGTGGCACAGACCGGTTTGCATTTACCACAACGCAGGCAATCCTTGATAGAGCTTGAGATGGCGCCAATATCACTTTGCTTCATGATCAGGGACTCATGACCCAACAGGTTGAAGCTGGGCGTCCAGGCATTACGCAGGTCAGAACCCGCAAACAACTTGCCCGCATTGAAACGGCCGTCAGGGTCGATGTCCTGTTTGTATTGGCGAAACGGAGCCAATTCGGCTTCAGTCAGGAACTCCAGCTTGGTCAGGCCAATGCCATGCTCACCGGAAATCACGCCGTTCAGGTCGCGGGCGATTTGCATGATGCGCACAACGGTTTCATTGGCCTCACGCAGCATTTCGTAGTTGTCGGAGTTAACCGGAATATTGGTATGCACGTTACCGTCACCGGCATGCATATGCAAGGCCACAAATACCCGCCCCTTCAGGACGCGATCATGAATGGCCTGCATCTCGGTCAGCACCGCAGCCCGGTCAGCACCTGAAAAAATCACTTCCATTTTGGCCAGGATTTCTTTTTTCCAGGAAATGCGAATCGTGCGATCCTGCAACAGCTCGAAGATCCGGCAATCAGGCTGATCCTGCAAACGCTTTTTCAGGACCTCCATAAGATCATCCATGCCCAGCTGGAACAGCTTGTCAAGGCTGCCCGCCAGTGAATCATTCATATTGTTCAGCAACCAGAACCAGCGCGAAGCCGTCAGGCCCAACACCTCACGGGCCTCTTCAATACGGCTGCCAATCACTTCTTCACGGGTCAGTTCCTCATCAAGAAAATCTTCTGACTTATGTACCGGCAATTCGGTTTCAAGAAAAGCCTCAAGCGCCTCGACCAGTTTGAGTTTATTGCGGGTGGATAATTCTATATTGATACGTTCAATTTCTTCGGTGTACTCACCCATGCGATCAAGAGGAATCACAACGTCTTCATTGATTTTAAACGCATTGGTATGACGTGCGATCGCGGCAGTCCGGGCACGGTCAGCCCAGAACTTCTTGCGTGCTTCGGCACTGACGGCCACGAACCCTTCGCCACTACGACCATTGGCCAGACGCACCACCTGGCTGGTGGCTGCTGCCACCGCGTTTTCATCATCACCCACAATGTCGCCAATCAGCACCATTTTGGGGAAGGCATCGCGCTTGCTTTTGGTGGCATAACCAACCGCCCGCAGATAACGCTCATCCAGGTGTTCAAGGCCGGCAAGAATGGCACCGGTTTTACGGCCTTCGGTATCCAGATAGTCCTTGATTTCAACAATGGACGGCACGGCATCGCGGGCCTGCCCGAAAAATTCCAGGCAAACCGTACGGGTATGCTTGGGCATGCGATGTAACACCCAGCGTGCCGAAGTGATCAGGCCATCACAGCCCTCTTTCTGGACACCAGGCAAGCCGGCCAGGAATTTATCGGTCACATCCTTGCCCAGCCCCACCTTGCGGAAAGCACTGCCTTCAATATCAATAATCTTTGTACGTAGTTCTTTTTTGCCCGGTTCGTAACGGCCGTCAAACCATTTCACTTCAAAACGGACTTGTGCGGCATCATGAATCTTACCCATATTATGCTCAAGACGGGTGACCTCAAGCCAGTTGCCATCGGGGTCGACCATGCGCCACCAGGCCAGGTTGTCCAGCGCCGTTCCCCACAATACCGCTTTCTTGCCACCGGCATTCACGGCCACGTTTCCGCCAATACATGAGGCCTCGGCTGAAGTCGGATCTACCGCGAACACATAGCCGGCTGCTTCCGCTGCCTCGGCCACCCGCTTGGTCACGACACCGGCACCAGTCAGAATCGTGGCAACGGGCTCTTGCAAACCTGGCAAAACCGTAGACTCCACAGCCGACAACGCATCCAGTTTTTCGGTATTGATGACGGCAGAACGCCATGACAGGGGAATGGCGCCTCCGGTATACCCTGTACCACCCCCACGAGGGATAATGGTTAGTTTAAGTTCGAAACAGGCACGCACCAGGGCCGCCATTTCGAGTTCGGAATCGGGTGTCAGGACCACAAAGGGATACTCTACGCGCCAGTCGGTAGCATCGGTAACATGGGAAACCCGTGACAAGCCATCAAACTTGATATTGTCCTTATGGGTAATACGACCCATTTCCTGCATGACTTCCGCACGCAGGGTTTCGGTATATTCAAACTCGGCCTCAAATTCGATAACCGCTTTGTGAGCCCGTCTGAGCAGTTCCTGAACCTTGCTGTCATTTTCTTTGTGTGAAGGCTCACGGCGACGGTTGATTTCGTTCAGCCGATGGTTCAGCGCCTCTATCAGCAGGCCACGCCGTTTGGGGTTGGATAACAGATCATCCTGAAGATAAGGGTTGCGCCTGACGACCCAGATATCACCCAAGACCTCGTACAGCATGCGTGCAGAGCGACCCGTTTTTCGAACCCCCCTGAGATCGGACAACAAATCCCAGGCATCGCTGCCCAACAAGCGGGCAACCACTTCCTTATCTGAAAAAGACGTGTAGTTGTAAGGTATCTCACGCAAACGCCGGACAGGGCCGGTTTGCTCTGCTTCTGACAAAATCTGGGTATCAATAGGTGCGTTCATACTAATAAATGGCTGGATGAATTTGAAATTTATCTGACGATACCTATCATTTTACGCGGAGAACCCGAAATTTATTACGGTAAAGCGGCTTTATCCTAAAACAGACGCAATAAAACCGCAGTCATGACGACATATCGGGCAAATTTGCCAATCGCCATGTAAAAAACACAGGGTAACAGACGCAACTTCATCCAGCCGGCGACACTGCATAAAGGATCGCCTACAATCGGCAACCAGGAAAACAACAAAGCCCAGGGCCCCATTTTTCTTAAATACACCGCCAATTTCCTGAAATGGGTTCCACCCAGTTTCTGTTGCCTGAGACGCCTTTGCTGCACACTTGCCGTTGTATTTTGCCCATCGGTGGCCTGATGCGTTTTTTTCCAGTGATCCACCCCTTTTTTAGCCCAATATCCCATATAGTAGGACACCACACCACCTATCGTATTGCCCGCTGTAGCCACCAAAACGGCTGCCCAGAACATATCAGGCGACAACTTGAGATAAGCGAATACCGCTGGCTCGGAGCCCAATGGCAACAAAGTTGCCGATACCAGGGCAATCAAAAAAATGGCCGGCAAACCTACTGTTGGCAAAGCCAATGTCATTAACAGCCATTGCACGGCCCCCATCATTTCATTTTCCATACTACCTTGTAACCCGCATCAATTTTTTATGATCCTGCCCGGATGAAAATCCAGAAAATTCAGAATATGCTGTGTTAATCTGTAATATATTGTTTGAATCCTATCTCCCCCAACATGTCCACAGATTATCTAAAACGTATTTTGACATCAAAAGTTTATGATGTCGCCACCGAGACCCCACTGGAACCCGCAAAACTGCTTTCTGCCCGAATCCAGAATACTATTTTGCTTAAACGTGAGGACACGCAATCCGTTTTCAGCTTCAAGATCCGGGGGGCCTATAACAAAATGGCCAATATATCCGCTGAAGCACGCGCTCATGGCGTGATTTGCGCATCGGCAGGCAACCATGCCCAGGGCGTTGCCCTCTCGGCCAAAAAACTGGGTTGCCGTGCCGTCATTGCCATGCCCACGTCAACACCCAAGGTCAAAATTGATGCGGTAAAACGTTTGGGTGGTGAGGTCGTCTTGCATGGCGACAGCTTTACCGATGCCTACGAGCATGCACTGATTCTCGAAAAAGAACAAAACCTCACCTTTGTCCATCCTTTTGATGACCCGTTTGTGATTGCCGGCCAAGGCACCATTGCCATGGAAATATTGCGCCAGCACCCCGGTTCCCTGGACGCCATTTTTGTCAGCATTGGCGGTGGCGGCCTGATTGCCGGCATTGCCGCCTATATCAAGCAATTGCGCCCCGAAATCAAAATCATCGGCGTTCAAACCGAAGATTCTGATGCCATGATTCGCAGTGTCCGGGCCGGTCGACGCGTTTCCCTGCCCGATGTCGGGCTGTTTTCCGATGGCACGGCTGTCAAACAGGTGGGCATTGAAACATTCCGGCTGGTCAAGGAATATGTGGATGACTTCATTGCCGTTGATACCGATGCCATTTGCGCGGCCCTGAAAGATGTGTTCCAGGACACCCGCAGCGTACTGGAACCGGCCGGCGCCCTGGCCCTGGCAGGTGCCAAACGTTATATTGCCGAACACAAATGGAAAAACAAAACCGTTGCGGTCATTACGTCCGGTGCCAACATGAACTTCGACCGCCTGCGTTTTGTGGCCGAACGTGCTGATGTCGGCGAGGCCAAGGAAGCCATTTTTGCCGTCACCATGCCCGAAGTCAAGGGCAGCTTCAAGCAATTGTGTACCGCGCTGGGCGCACGCAACGTGACCGAATTCAATTACCGGATTTCAGACGCCAATAAGGCCCACGTATTTGTGGGTGTCCAGATCAATTCACAGGAAGAGGCAGAAAAAGTGGCCGACCGGTTGCGCCGCAAGAAATTCGATGTCCTTGACCTGACCGCCGATGACCTGGCCAAATCACACCTGCGTTACATGGTGGGAGGGCATTCATCTCTGGCTGAAAACGAAGTGCTGTATCGCTTTGAATTCCCCGAACGGCCGGGGGCCTTGATGAAATTTCTTGACACCATGAATCCGGAATGGAATATCAGTCTGTTCCACTACCGCAATCAGGGTGCTGATTACGGTCGTGTTCTGGTCGGCATCCAGGTGCCGCCCGCAGACAAAAAAGCCTTCAGGGACTTCCTGTCAACCATTGGATATCCGTTCGTCAAGGAAACCGACAATCCCGCCTATAAACTGTTTTTATAAGCCTTTTTATAATCCGTTACCGCAACAAAAAACGGGGTCATTGAAGTTGCCCCGTTTTTTTTGTTCCACCAGTTAAAACTGACACACCGTAAAAACCGGCAAACCGCTATCCCGTATCAACCGGGAGCCACCCAGATCAGGCAAATCGATGATGGCAGCGGCCTCGACAACGTTGGCGCCCAAGCGCTGCAGCAAACGACTGGCGGCAACCATTGTGCCGCCTGTGGCAATCAGATCATCAACCAGCAAGACACGTTGCCCTGGCAATACGGCATCAGTGTGCATTTCGACACTGGCATTGCCGTATTCCAGCTTGTACTCTTCGGCCACGGTGTTAAAGGGCAATTTGCCACTTTTACGTACCGGTACAAAACCAAGATTCAGTTCATAGGCCAGCACGCTGCCAATAATGAACCCGCGTGCATCCACGCCCGCCACCAGATCCATACGCTGGCGCATGTAACGGTAAACAAAAATATCAATCAAGGCACGAAAACTTCGCGGATCCTGCAGCACAGGTGTAATATCCCGAAATGTAACGCCTTCCTTGGGCCAATCAGGCACACTTCGTATCGCATTACGAACAAGCTCATTGGGATCGGTCATCATGGTCTCTCAAGGTAAATGGATGAAATAACAAAAAAGAACAAAGACAGTGGGCGTGCCAGACCTTAGCTTGCCGCTGAAATGGTAACTGTCGAGGAGACGCGCTTGGCTTTTTCTCGCGCCTGCCGCACATCTGCCGCTGTTGCCAGGGCCACACCCATGCGCCGCTTCACAAAAGATTCAGGCTTGCCAAACAGACGGATATCGGTTCCCTCTTCGGCCAATGCTTGCGCCACATTGGCAATTGTCACGGCCTTGGCCTGAACGCCACCATAAATTACACTGCTTGCTCCCGGTTGACGCAATGTCGTATTGACCGGCAAACCCAACAAGGCACGGGCATGCAATTCAAACTCACTTTGCTCCTGGCTGATCATGGTTACCATGCCGGTATCATGCGGGCGTGGACTGACCTCGGAAAACCAGACCTGATCTCCCGCCACAAACAATTCCACGCCGAATACACCCATGCCCCCCAGACTGCCTGTCACGGTTTTCGCAATCTCCCGGGCCTTTTCAAGTGCTTTCGGACTCATGACATGCGGTTGCCAGCTTTCAATATAATCACCATCAAGCTGCTGGTGACCAATTGGCTCACAGAAAGCGGTCTGGATCTGTCCGCTGTGAGGATCACGATAGCGCACGGTTAACAGGGTTATCTCATAATCGAAATTGATGAATCCTTCCACAATCACCCTGCCCTTGCCCGTACGTCCTCCTTCCTGGGCATACGTCCATGATTTTTCCAGATCAGCGGCAGACTTGAGCACCGACTGCCCCTTGCCTGACGAGGACATGACCGGCTTGATCACACAAGGGTAACCAATGTCACTATCGATAGCTTGCCTGAGCGCATCGAGGGAGTCGACAAACTGATAGGGTGACACCGGCAAACCCAGGGTTTCAGCCGCCAGCCTGCGGATCCCTTCACGGTTCATGGTGAGTTGGGCTGCCCGCGCAGTGGGAATGACCCTTGCCACACCCTCATCTTCCAGTTCAACCAGCAGATCGGTGGCAATAGCTTCAATTTCGGGAACGATGACATCCGGCTGTTCAGCCAGTATGACACGCCTTAACGCTTCCTTGTCGGTCATGGAGACCACATGCGAGCGATGGGCCACCTGATGGGCAGGTGCATTTTCATAGCGATCAACGGCGACCACCTCTACACCAAGCCGTTGCAAGGCAATTGTCACCTCTTTGCCCAACTCTCCGGAGCCCAACAACATGACCTTGAGGGCCACTCCTGACAAGGGGGTCCCAAACAGAGGAACTGACGAGTCTTCCATAATCCACAACTCTTAAAAAATTAATATATTAGCGACTGATTTTCACCACATTATAGGGCCATGCCTGAATGGAATACGGTTTTTTCCATGAAATTCGCAAATCCATGTTTTAGTATTCCCGATATGATTAAAATCACGTGATGATGAAGAATATTGAATACACTCCCGAAAAGGCCCTAAGCTCAGGACGCCGCACCATTCAGGCCGAAGCACAGGCGCTGATGGACCTTCACGACCGTCTTGACAACAGCTTCAGCAATGCCATCGCCCTACTCCTGGCTTGCCAGGGGCGTGTGGTTGTCATGGGCCTGGGTAAGTCCGGGCATATCGGCCGCAAGATTTCCGCCACGCTGGCCTCTACCGGGACACCCAGTTTTTTCGTTCATTCCGGAGAAGCCGTTCACGGTGACCTGGGCATGGTCACTGGCAGGGATATTGTGATTGCCATTTCCTATTCCGGCAACTCCAACGAACTGTCTACCGTATTGCCTGTTGTACGCAGACTGGGCACCAAGGTAATTGCCATTTGCGGCCACCCCCAATCCGACCTGGCCAAATTATGTGATGTGTTTCTGGATGCCAGCATCCAGAAAGAAGCCTGCCCCCTGAACCTGGCTCCCACCACCAGCACAACAGTTGCCTTGGCCCTGGGAGACGCACTGGCCGTCACCTGCCTTGAAGCCCGTAATTTTGGCGAATCCGATTTTGCCCGCTCCCACCCGGGAGGTGCCCTGGGCCGCCGCCTGCTAACATATGTCAGGGATGTCATGCGACAGGGTGATGACCTGCCACTGGTATCTCCGGACATCCCCTTGCCGCAGGCCCTGAAAGAAATGTCTCTCAAACGCATGGGCATGACCGCGGTTGTCAATGACAACAATGAGCCCGTTGGTATTTTTACCGATGGTGACCTGCGCCGCCTGATTGTCCGCCATGGCGACATCCGTCATTTCACCATGCATGAGGTCATGACCTCCAACCCGAAAAGCATTGCGCCCGACGAACTTGCCGTCGAAGCCGCATCACTGATGGAAAAAAACAAACTCAGCCATATGCTGGTCGTTGACAAACAGGGTACCCTGGTGGGTGCCATGCACATGCACGACCTGATGGTTGCAAAGGTTATTTAAAGGCTTATGAAACCCACTTTATCCATTCCCCATCCCGCCGAATCCCTGGTACTTTCCAAAGTACCTGCGCATATTCGTGAAATAGCAACCACCATCAAACTGGTCGCCTTTGATGTTGACGGCGTGCTAACCGATGGCAGCCTGTGGTACGGCGAAAACGGTGAACAGCTGAAACGTTTTCATTCCCTTGATGGCCACGGCCTTAAAATGTTGCAGCAAAGCGGGATTATTGTTGCTCTGGTTACCGGGCGCGAAGGCCTCATTGTCCCACGTCGCGCGGCAGAACTGGGCATCGGCGAGCTGTATCAGAATGTACGGGATAAAAGTCAGCTGATCGAGGAACTGGCCAGCCGTCATGGCCTGGGGCTGGAACAAATTGCCTTTATGGGTGATGACATCATCGACTTGCCCGCCATGCACAAGTGCGGCCTGTCAGTCAGTGTCCCGAACGCCCCGTCATACATTACCCAGGCAGCCAAATGGGTAACCTCATTGCCAGGCGGCTCTGGCGCGGCAAGAGAGTGTTGCGATATGATCCTGGCATCCCAGGGTGCTTTAAGCCAGTACCTGCACTCAACCCGCCTGACCGGACCCGTCATCCAATAAGACATGAAAGAACGCCTGCCAGCCCTGATTGCCCTGTTCATGCTGCTCTGCCTGGTGATTACCACCTGGTGGGCGGCCGATTATGCGCAGCGGTCAATTCCACTGGACCCGCCCGCCCGCATCTCGCATGAACCCGACGCCTGGTCGGGCCACTTCATCATGCTCAGTTCCGACCCAAACGGCGTTCCCCAAAACCGCCTCGAGGGAGACGCCATGCAGCATTTCCCCCATAATGATTCGTATGAAATTGTCAACGCCGTTTCTACCGGACAGCGCCCAGGCTCTGCAATCACCACCGGACGGGCAGACCATGCCACCATGTTCAATAACGATAAAACCATCCTGATGCGGGGCAATGCCCATTTACACCGCTTTCCGTCTGACGATACTTCAGCCCTGGATATCACCAGCAGTGAACTGATTATCTACCCAGAGAAAGATATTATCGAGACAGACAAGCCTGCTACGGTCATCCAGGGAAATTCCCGCATGAATGGCAAGGGAATGACCTACAATAACAAAACCCGCGAGCTGGAGGTTTATGCCAATACCGATGTTTCCATCTCAAGCAAAGACCTGCCCTCCAAATCGTCAAATACCGACCAAGCTCCTGAAGAGAATACCCGGCCATGAAACCGTTATTGATAAAACTGATCTTCCCCTTGCTCATTTTGAATACGCCAGTACTGGCACAAACCACCACGCCTGCCGCCAGCGCACAGGCCGAACCGGAAACCCTGGTCCTGTCCGACACCCTGAGTTACGATGATAAAACCAAAACCAGCATTTTCAATGGCAATGTCATTCTTACCCGTGGCCCAATGAGGCTAACGGCCGACACCCTGAAAATCCAGGAAGATGCCCAGGGCTTTCAGCATGGTTTCGCCACCGTCAACAGTGGTAAGGTACACATCTTTGAAGAGCGCCCGGAAACCTATGAAACCATTCGCTCGGAAGGTGATCGCGCCGAATATAACGGTAAAGACGACACCGTCAAAATGATCGGCCATGCCATTGTCAACCGTTATATTTGCGGTCAATTAATCGACACCGTCAGGGGCGAGGTGGTGATCTATAACAACAGGAACAATACCTATGCCGCCCAGGGCGGCCCACAGGGCGTCGAACCAGGCAGGGTACGTTCCGTTGTGAAACCCCAATCGGCAGCCAACGAGGCTACCGAGGCCTGCCGCAAACAATACAATAACAAACCCATGCCCAGCACATTTAACTGAATCTTTTTTTCTGCATGAACACATCCGCCAGCTCCAGCCTGAATACTCTTTCCTCCAGCGACAAAGGCCTGCTCCAGGCAATTGGCCTGCGTAAAACCTATGGTGGCAGAACGGTTGTCCAGGATGTTTCCCTGTCCGTATCAAGCGGAGAGGTTGTCGGCTTGCTGGGTCCTAACGGTGCAGGCAAAACCACCAGTTTCTACATGATTGTCGGTCTGGTACCCGCTGATTTCGGACGTATCGAAATTGACGAAAAAAACATTACCGGCCTGCCCATTCATCAACGGGCCAGAATAGGCCTGTCCTATCTGCCCCAGGATGCTTCGGTTTTCCGTCGTCTGACCGTAGAGGAAAACATCAAGGCCGTGCTCGAATTGCAATATGACCCCGAAACCGGCAAACCCCTTAACCGGACACAGGTTAAAGAACAGCTGGAAAATCTTCTGGTTGAATTGCAAATTACCCATATCCGCAATAATGCCGCCCTTTCCCTGTCAGGCGGTGAGCGTCGTCGGGTGGAAATTGCCAGGGCCCTGGCTACCCACCCGCGTTTTATTTTGCTTGATGAGCCCTTTGCCGGCGTGGATCCCATCGCCGTCATTGAAATCCAGCGCATCATCCGCTTCCTGAAAAACCGCAATATCGGTGTCCTGATTACCGATCATAATGTCCGTGAAACACTGGGCATCTGTGATCGGGCCTATATTATCAGCGAAGGCAAAGTACTCACCGATGGCGCTCCGGCAACCATCATCCAGGATCCGGAAGTGCGCAAGGTTTATCTGGGTGAGCACTTCAAAATGTAAATGTGAAATGTTTGATTTAAGGCACTTGCTTTAAAAAAAATAATCTATAAACTAGAGATGTGACTAACTTAAAGTGAGAGGGATCTTCTAAAAACTCAAGTGCCTTAAGTTTTTCCGCGCATGCACAATGCGGTTTAAATTATTCAATGGAGCAATTATATGAATATAAGTATCAGCGGCCATCATTTAGAAATCACGCCAGCCATCAAAGAATATGTCGAAAGCAAAATCGGACGAGTCCTCAAACATTTTGACCATGTGATTGATGCCCAGGTTATCCTTTCACTTGAGCCACTTAAACATATCGCCGAGATTACCCTGCGTGTTCCTGGCAAAGATATTCACTGCTCAGCCGAAGAAGAAAACCTTTATGCTGCCATTGACCTTCTGAGTGATAAGGCAGACCGCCTGGTCATCAAACACAAATCCAAACTGCAAGATCATTCAAATGACTCAACAAAACGCATGACTGTCGCGTAAACTTATTGCAATATCAATACCTTGCAACTACCCAGCCATCAGGCTGGGTTTTTAGTGCAAAAAAACAGATTAAAGAAATTGCTACTTTCTGCAAGATAATCATATAATCCGATGTATGAATCTATTAACGCAAATTTTAACCCCCGAAAATACGCTTCTTGACGTTAACGCAACCAGCAAGAAGCGGGCATTTGAACAAGCCGCCCTGTTATTTGAAAACAATCAAGGTATTGCACGCTCGGTTGTTTTCGACAGCCTGTTTTCTCGAGAAAGATTAGGGTCTACCGCGCTTGGACACGGTGTTGCCGTCCCACACGGACGTATTTCAAAACTAAAGCAGGCAACCGCTGCATTCATGCGGCTGGCCAACCCCATTCCCTTCGACTCCCCCGACGGACAGAATGTTCAGTTGCTGATCATTCTGCTCGTTCCCGAAAGTGCCACCCAGCAGCATCTGGAAATTCTGGCAGAGGTCGCCCGCATACTGTCCAATGACACGATTCGTCATCAACTGCTGTCTGAGAACGATCCTGCAAAAATTTATGATCTGCTGACACAATCGTCCTGAATATGGCTATGTTAAGCATCCAAGAACTTGTCGACGAGAACACTGAAACGCTGGGTCTGACCTGGATTGCAGGCATGGATGCCGGTAACCGGCAACTGCCTGAATCCAACACTGCCGCCGCCGACCTGCTTGGACACCTTAATGTTGTTCATCCTTCCCGCATACAGGTTTTTGGGAAGGAAGAGCTGGTTTTCTACAAAAAACTCAAAGAAATCTCAAGGGAAAAACTGCTGATTGAGCTGGCTGAAGGAGGCGTGCCTGCTGTCATTATTGCAGAAGGCCTTGAAACCCCCGTTGAGCTGACCACCTTTTGCTCCCAAAATAAAATCCCGCTGCTTTCCAGCCAGCATGACGCCGCCCATCTTATTGATGTCCTGCGTATTTATCTTGGCAAGCGTTTTGCCCCCACCACAACCGTTCATGGCGTTTTCATGGATGTCCTGGGCATGGGTGTGTTAATTACCGGGGAATCAGGCCTGGGTAAAAGTGAGCTGGCACTCGAGCTCATTTCCCGTGGTCATGGCCTGGTTGCCGATGATGCCGTCGAATTTTCACGCACCAACCCCACCATGATAGAAGGGCAATGCCCCGATCTGTTACGTAACCTGCTTGAAGTAAGGGGGCTTGGCCTGCTGGATATCCGTACCATTTTTGGTGAAACGGCAGTACGACGCAAAATGCGACTCAAACTGATCGTGCACCTGGTACGTGCCAACAGTGAAAAATTTGAACGCCTGCCCATTCAGGATCAAACCCAGGAGCTGCTGGGTCTGCCCATCCGTCGTGTCATGCTGCAAGTGGCTGCCGGCCGCAATCTGGCTGTTCTGGTCGAGGCAGCGGCACGCAATACCATCCTCAAACTAAGAGGGATAGATACGCTGGGTGAGTTCATGGAAAGACAGGCACAGGCCATTATGGAAAACAGCAATCTCCAGTAACAGAAAACGGGCAAATGTTATCAATTCATACATTTTTCAATCCTGATTGTAAATGTAATAAATTTTGATTATCCTGTATGAAGTTCAAACAATTGATTTCATACAAAAAAATGTTTCATGTCGTTCTTATTACCGGTATTTCCGGTTCGGGCAAATCAGTGGCCATTCGCCAGCTTGAAGACCAAGGCTATACCTGCATTGACAATCTCCCCGTTAAATTCCTGCATGAATTGATCGCCAGTGCACGCGAAGATGGCCTGGAAAAAATAGCGGTTGCAATTGATGTCCGTTCACCTGGCGAATTGGCCAACCTGCCTGATGTCATTAGCGCAATACGCGCCATGGGCACTCCCCTGCAGGTCATATTTCTCGAAGCCGATGACCGCACATTGAAACAGCGCTACTCCGAATCCCGCCGCAGGCATCCGCTGGCCTACCGACTGCAGCTGAAAAACGGCATCGCCCCTTCACTGGGAGAATGTATTTCCCATGAACGCGAACTGCTCGCCCCTTTGCGCGATCACGAGCAAGTGATTGACACTTCCGACTTGCCCCCGATCCAACTAAGGGCCTGGATCAAGGATTTGGTCGTACACGATAACAACAATGTGTTACTGACTTTTGAATCTTTTGCATTTAAAAAGGGGGTTCCGAGTGACGCAGACCTGGTTTTTGATGTAAGATTCCTACCTAATCCTCATTACGACAAGGACTTACGTCCCCTTACCGGTCGTGATGAGCCCGTAGCAACATGGCTATCTCAATTTGATAGCGTGTCTGAAATCATTAACGATATCACTGCATACATCCAGAAATGGTTACCCTATTACATGCAGGATACGCGTAGTTACCTTACCGTCGCCATAGGTTGTACCGGCGGACAGCATCGATCTGTATACGTAGCAGAAGAACTGGCCAAACGCTTTAGTTCACATCGACCCATACGCGTTCGACATCGTTCACAAGTACCAAAGAACCTTACATGAAGACTCTAAAGCATCAACCCCTTTTCCTGGCCTTATGTGTGACATTTTTATCATATAGCACCCATGCCAGTACCAGTGAAAAAGAACATCCGACAGATGTCATTGAAGCCAAAGAAATTACGCAACCTGCCCCTGTCAAAGAACTAAAAGCCGGCAGTTTCAGAATTACGGCCAATGGCATTTTTCCGGAAAGCAGCTATGACAGGGCTTATGGTGAAAACCTGCGCAGCCTGGATACTGCAGAAACTGATGCAGTCACAGAAAGCCAGCCAGAGGAAACCACGCCAGCACCTGGCCCCCGCTTCAAGGCCCAGCCGTCACACCGCAGCCATGCCCGTGCCTATACCGTCAAAGGCAAACGTTATGTACCATTTGCCAATAATATTACCGATTTTTCCGAGGTTGGCAATGCCTCATGGTACGGCCCCGGCTTTCATGGCAAACGCACGGCCAATGGCGAAAAATTCAACCAGAACTTAATGACCGCCGCTCATAAAGAATTACCCTTGAACAGTGTGGTCAAGGTTACCCGGGTCTCTACCGGTAAAAGCATTATGGTCAGGATCAATGATCGCGGCCCTTTCCATGGCAATCGCATTATTGACCTGTCTTTTGGTGCAGCAAAAAAACTGGGCATCGTGAATAAAGGCAGCGATAAAGTCAAGGTTGAGCTTATCAAGAACAACGCCAAGGGCAAAAAAACCGGCAAAACCATGCTTTAAGCATTTTTCAGCTCAAGCGCGCGTGAATACACCACATCACGCGCCAGTCCGGTTAGCTGGGTGGCAATCTTCACGCTGTCTTTAACCGACACCGTTTCCAGCAATACTTTCAGGAGTTCATTCGCCCTGCCCATCAACTCGTCCTCATCCGCTTTGGGCGCGGCATCAAGAATCAGCACGAACTCTCCGAGCTGACGATGGGCATCTTGCATAAACCACTCTTCAAGCTCACCAATGGGCAGGGTGACAATTTGCTCAAAGCGTTTGGTTAATTCGCGGGCCACGGTTAACTGGCGATCGGCCCCGCACACCAATAGCAAATCACGGCAAAAAGCCTGAATCCGGTGTGGTGATTCAAACATGACCACCGGTGCATCCATACCCCCCCATTTACGCAGCCATTGTTGCCTGGCCGCCGATTTTTGTGGCACAAACCCGGCAAAGGCAAAAGTCGGATTTTCATCACTGCTTACGCCACTGCCCATGAGTGCGGTAATCACTGCGGATGCCCCTGGAATGGGTCGGATCAATAGACCCTGCTGCCTGACCTCGCGAACGATACGCCCGCCAGGGTCACTGACAGCCGGCGCACCGGCATCCGAAACCAGGGCCACTCGCTTGCCTTCCTGCAAGAGCCGGATAATATCCTGCGCTGCCCGCGCTTCATTATGGCGATGCGCAGCCATCAGGGGGGTCGTGATTCCCCATGCATTCAACAACACCCGGGAAGAGCGCGTATCTTCAGCGGCAATCACATCCGCATGACTCAGGGCAAAAATCGCACGGGGACTGATGTCTGCCAGATTGCCAATAGGCGTTGCCACCACATACAAGCAGGCTTGTGGCCAGCTTTGCTGCTCCAGATCTGCCATTACCTTTTTCCACACTGTATAAAAAGGTCCCTCTTCTATCGCCATAATGCTCTCTTTTTGTAAAAATCTTTGTCATGTAAACGTAAGCAACATTATCGCTGATCACTTCCTGTGCCAGCGTAAAAAAAACACTTTTCATACAAAATGACCAACACCCCTGACCGTACCGTTTTTGAGCTGGCGCTGGCTGCACAGCAAAAGCGGGCAAAAAACCGCCAATCGCGCCAGGCAACCACCCGCAAACCTTTTTATGCACATAAATTATCGGCCCGGCAAGCCACGGGACTGCAGGCAGAACAGCAAGCCATTGAATATCTTGAAAAACAGGGCCTGACAATACTGGCGCAAAACCTGGCTTGCCGGTTTGGCGAAATTGATGCCGTTATGGTGGATGGCCAGGTACTGGTATTTATAGAAATCAAGCTGCGCAACAGCCAACAGTTCGGTGGTGCTGCTGCCAGCATAACTGCTGCCAAACAAAAACGCCTGAGAGCCAGTGCCGCATTTTATTTACCCCTGCTCAGCCACCGATACTTCGGAGGCAAAACCCCGGCATGCCGATTTGATGCCATTTGCCTGGATCACGGGCAGATAGACTGGATCAGGCATGCATTTTGAGCCATAACACGTTCAACCTGATAAAATCACCTTACACTTCTGGCAGGCAGCAGCATTGCCACTTATGTTTTAATGCATTAATCACAAGTATTTTTGCGCACTCGTGCGATAATCAGGGTCATGGATATTTCAACCAGAATCAATTTACATTTTCAAGACGCCATCCAGACATTGGAAAACAGCGCGTCCACACTCATATCACCGATTGCGCAAAGTATCGATATATTAGTCCAGGCAATCAGCAATAACGCAAAAGTACTGGCCTGCGGTAACGGCGGTTCCGCTGCGGATGCCCAGCATTTCATTGCCGAACTGGTTGGGCGGTTCGAACGCGACCGGATCCCGTTTGCCGGCATTGCACTCAATACAGACACCTCTATCATGACCGCAGTGGGCAACGACTATGGCTTTGATGTCATTTTCGAGCGCCAGGTACAGGCACTGGGTCAACCCGGTGATGTCCTGGTTGCCCTGTCCACCAGCGGCAACTCAAGCAATGTCATCAAGGCCATCCAGGCCGCACACGAACGGAACATGGCCGTCATCGCCCTGACCGGTAAAAGTGGCGGTGAAATTGCCGGTATGCTGACCGATTTCGATGTTCATCTTTGTGTTCCCCACGATCGCACCATGCGCATACAGGAAGTGCATGGTTTGCTGCTGCATGTGTTGTGTGATGGTATTGATGCATTCTTATTAGGAGATATTTCATGAAATTAAAGCGCGCAGCTCGAATAATTCGCCCTACCGCTTTACTTGCTTGTGTCCTGGGCGCCAGCACCCTGCTGTCCGCATGCGTCCCCTTGCTGGTGGGTAGTGCAGCAACCACAACAGCGGTGGTTATTTCTGACCGCCGCACCTCGGGCATGCAGCTGACCGACAAAAACATTGGCATCCGTACCGAAAGCCGCATCAGTGAAGAGCTTAAAGATTCGGTTCGCATTAATGCCATGGCCTACAACCAACGGGTCCTGTTAACCGGAGAGGCCTCCACCCTCGCCGCCAAAGAACGGGCCACCGCCATTGCGCGGGGCGTTCCCGATGTAAAAACCGTCCTGAATGAAGTCGTGGTTGCCCCACCGGCCTCATTCAGCACCCGTGCCAATGACTCATGGATAACGTCCAAGGTCAGAACGGAACTTCTCACCACCAAAGATGTCCCATCCGGTACCATTGACATCACGACCAGCCGGGGTGTTGTCTACCTGATGGGTCAGGTCACGCCCATCGAAGGAGACCGTGCTGCCTCGGCAGCAGCAGGTGTCAGCGGTGTTAACAGGGTTGTCAAAGTGTTTGACCTGGTTTCCGATACGGGTACCGCCAGCCAGCCGGCCACCACCTCATCAAGCGGTGGCATGACAGTCCCTGGAACAGAAGTGAATCCCTCCACGACGCAAACCTATCCGTTGAACTGATGAAAAAATTTATTGTTTCCCTTATTGTTGCCCTGGCCGGAATAGGCGCCTGGTTTATGCTGAGCTCAACCGAAGCGGCCCCCAATGTCACCTTTAACAGCCTCGAGGGCAAACAGTTCCAGACCACTGACCTGAAAGGCAAAGTCGTCCTGATTAAATTCTGGGCAACCAGTTGTGTTACCTGCATTCAGCAAATGCCCGATACCATTGCCTATTACAACAAATACAAAGACCAGGGCTACGACACGATCGCTGTTGCCATGGCCTACGACCCCGAGCTTTTCGTCCAGAACTATACCCGTGACAACAATCTGCCTTTTACGGTTACACTTGACAAAGATGGCAGCGTTGCCAAAGCTTTTGATGATATTAAATTTACGCCCGTCTCATATCTGCTCGACCGACAAGGCAATATTGTCAAGCGCTACATTGGCAATTATGATAAAGCCATCTTTGAAAAAACCTTGCAGGACACACTTGCCAAAACCTGATTCCATTTAACCTTTTAATTTGTGACCGAAAATGACCGACATTTTGCCACAGGATATCAATGTTGTTCCGCCATCTGTAAAAGCGGATATCATTTCTGAATCCCTGCCTTATATTCGCCGCTTTCATGGGAAAACCGTTGTTATCAAATATGGTGGCAACGCAATGACCGAAGAAAGCCTGCAACGCAGTTTTGCACGTGACGTTGTCCTGCTCAAGCTCATCGGCCTGAACCCCATCGTCATCCACGGTGGTGGTCCGCAAATCGACAGCGCCCTCAAGCGTCTGGGCAAAGATGGCAACTTCATCCAGGGCATGCGCGTGACCGATGCCGACACCATGGAAGTGGTTGAATGGGTCTTGGGCGGTCAGGTCCAGCAGGACATCGTCATGATGATTAACGAAGCCGGTGGCAAGGCGGTGGGCCTGACCGGCAAGGATGGCGGCCTCATCCAGGCACGCAAAAAATTAATGCCCAACAAGGAAAATCCCGACCAACCGCTGGATATCGGCTTTGTGGGTGATATCACCAGCATCGACCCGTCCGTAGTCAAGGCCCTGCAGGATGACCAATTCATCCCGGTCATTTCCCCTATTGGTTACGATCCCGAAGACGGTAATGTGTACAACATCAATGCCGACGTGGTGGCGGGCAAAATGGCCGAAGTCCTGCTAGCTGAAAAACTCCTGATGATGACCAATACACCCGGCGTGCTCGATAAATCAGGCAATCTGCTGCGTCGCCTTTCCGCCAAAGTGATTGATGAGCTTTTTGCCGATGGCACGATTTCCGGCGGCATGCTGCCCAAAATCTCATCAGCCCTTGAAGCAGCCAGAAATGGTGTGAATTCCGTCCATATCCTTGACGGCCGCGTTCCGCATTGCCTGCTGCTGGAAATCCTGACCGATAAAGGCGTTGGCACCATGATTACCGCCTAAGGCATGCACTGTTCCAACCTGATCAAGCCATTAGGTGCAAAAGCCATACACCGTCAAACCGGCCGTGTATGGCTTTTTGACCTGGACAATACCCTGCACGACGCTTCTCACGCCGTGTTTGCCCAGATTGATGTCAGCATGACTAAAGCCATCATGAAAGCGCTGGACATCGGTTTTGTACCGGCCACCGCACTACGGCAAAAATACTGGGAACGCTACGGAGCCACCATGATTGGCATGGAGCGCCATCATGGCGTCGATGCCTCGCGATTCCTGCACATGAGTCATGATTTTCACGCGCCCGACTTTGTCAAACCGGAACGAAATCTGGCCGGGTTATTGAAAAACACCCCCGGTATCAAGTACATCCTCACCAATGCCCCGCACAGTTATGCCTGCTCGGTCCTTGACACGCTGGGCATCCGTCACTGTTTTGCCGGTATCTGTTCCATCGATCAAATGCGCCTGCAAGGCACCTTTCGGCCAAAACCCTCGCCGACCTTAATGCATCAACTGCTTTCCCAGCTAAAATGCAAACCCACCGAAACCATCCTGGTTGAAGACACCCTGAAAAACCTGAAGATTGCCAAACAACTGCATATGAAAACCGTTCATATCTTCAATGCCGGCACGCCTTTCAGCTCCAAGCATAAAATCCGGCCGTCTTATGTGGACCTGCGGGTCAAGTCGGTCCATGAGCTATTGCGCCATCCGTTCTCTCATTCATGAAAAAAGCCGGCATCCAAAACCGGCTTTTTTTCATTAAAGGCAGTCAGCTTAATCGTATTAATGATTAATTCTGGCTAACCTTCCGACTTTGGCGGTCCAGTACCTCATTGAGGTTTTTAGCTGGCATATAGCCATTGATGCGACTGCCATCCTCAAAAAACATGGCAGGTGTTCCCTGCACGCCCAAGTCTCTGCCCAAGGCAAGAATACGGTTGATAGGCGTTTCGTCCTCACATTTTGCAGTAGGCGGTGTTTCATTTTTACCCATCCAGTTTCCCCATACCAGGGCCTGGTCTTTGGCACACCAGATATTCTTGGCTTTCACCATGGAATCAGGGGCCAGAATAGGCATCAGGAAGGTATACACGGTAACGTTATCAACGTTCTCGAACTCTTTATACAGTTTTTTGCAATAACCGCAATTGGGATCTTCAAAAATGGCCACTTTTCTTTCGCCATTCCCAATAACCCGTTTGACAGCCTGCTCAATGGGCAAGGATTCAAACGGCACCTCGGATAACTTGGCCACCCGCTCACTGGTCACATCGTTTTTGGTTTTGGCATCAATCAGGTTGCCGGCAATCACAAAATCGGCTTTTTCAGTGGTGTACACAATATTGGTACCCATCTGGACTTCATAAATCCCCTCATAAGGGGTTTTTTCGACAGCCGTTACTTCTACCTCAAAGGCCGAGGCAATGGCTTCTTTTATGCTATCCGTTGTGTTTGTTGCCTCTTGTGCCAAAAGCGGTGACGAAGCAAAGCCCAGCAAGCAACACAAAGACAGTGCCTTGAGCCTTGCCCATTTATTCAAATGCAATTTCATTCCAACTATTTCCTGTATAAAGCAGATAACAACCCGCCTTTGATAAATTAAAGTCCCGAAGCCGCCGCGATCAAACGCTGCTTGACAAACGGCAAGCGCTGCACCACGTCCATGCCGGCATTTCGCAAAAGTGCCAAAGGCCCGGATGACGGCGATGCAAAAAGCTTGTGCAGGCCGTCGGTGGCCAATCGCATGGCCAGAATGGCCTCCGCACGCTCGGTTTGATAGCGTTCAAGTACTCTAAGATCACCGAAAGAGCGAAAAGGTTCCTTTTGAGCCAGGGTATGGCATAAAACCTGCGCATCAACCAACCCAAGATTCAGTCCCTGCCCTGCCAGGGGGTGTACGCGATGAGCGGCATCTCCCACCAGGGCAATACCCGGTGCGGTCATTTTGGCTTTTTCAAGGGTAAGAGGAAAACCATACAGAGGGCTGCGTACACTGACCTTGCCCAATCTGCCTTGCGTAATTTCATCAAGTTTGCGGGGCAACTCGATGGCCAGCTGTTCTGGATCCATGGCCAGGAGCACGTTGGCCTGCTCATCACGCAATGACCACACCATGGAAACCTGATGGCCATCACGGGTATCAGGCAATGGCAGGAATGCCAGGATACCGTTGGGTCTGAACCATTGAATGGCCGTATTCAGATGCGGTTTTTCAGTGGTGAGCTGCAAAACCAGACCGGTATCACCATACGACCTGGCTTCATGTGCCAGCGCTGCCGCCTTGCGCAACGGAGAGCGCGCGCCATCGGCACCGATGAACAGCTCGGCCTGAAGCGTTTTACCTTTTTCAGTAACCACCTGGCCTGGCGAATAGCTTTGCATTTTGTCATCAATCCAGGGCACACCAAAAATTTGCACTGCCTGGAACAAGGCCTGTTCTATTTCCCCGGACTCCATAATCCAGGCCAACTCGGCTTGTGCCGCCTGCCAGGCATCAAGCACCACCATACCATCCCGGTCACCATGGATTTCCATGCTTTCAACCGGCACAATGCGCTCGGCAGGAATGGAATTCCAGACACCCAGCTCTTGCAAAAACAGCTGGCTGGCTGAAGAAATTGCATAAATCCTGGGATGGTACTGCTCACCAAGGTTAGCCATGGGCTTTTTCCTGGGTCCCAGCAAACACACATTCACTCTTTGCCTGGCCAAGGCCAGCGCGCAGGACAACCCAACAATACCGCCCCCACAAACCACTACATCATATTTACTCATCTTGCACTCGGTGCTCCAGCCTGTTTAGGCCATAAAATCCAAACTTCTCCCTGCTGCTTCATTTTACCAGCCAGATTACCGGCCTCGGGACCACTACCCCAGAAAAAATCAGTTCGGGCAGCCCCCTTGATGGCAGCACCCGTATCCTGGGCGAAAACCACCGTTTGCAACGGCTCGGTGGAGCCCGGCTGGGTCGTGGATAAAAACAGGGGAGAACCCAATGGCACGAACGTGGGATCAACCGCCACCGACCGTTGGGCAATTAAAGGAATACCGTAAGCGCCTTTAGGTCCAATCGCCTCATCGGTCACTTTTTCAGGCCGAAAAAACACCATGGCCTGATTGGCATTTAACATTTCATGAACACGATGGGGATTGGCCTTGGCCCAGGCCTTGATATTTTGCATGGATGCCTGACTGATGGGCAGTTCACCCTTATCGGCCAGCCATTTTCCAATGGAAGTATAAGGACGCCCGTTATGGTCGGCATAGGCCAGGCGCAGGGTTTCACCATTATCAAGCAGGACACGGCCTGAACCCTGGATTTGCAGGAAAAAGGCCTCAACAGGATCATCCAGCCAGGCAATAACCGGCGGCTTATTGGCGCTGGCGTTAATTTGCTCACGGGTATCGTAAGGCACCACTTTATTGCCCTCTAGTTTGCCCCGGATGCGTTTGCCTGCCAACTCAGGATAGACACTGCCCAGATCGATGGTGAGTAAATCAGCGGGCGGGGCGTACATGGGCCATTGATAAACGCCCCCTTGTGTCAGGGACCCTCTGACCACCGGCTCATAATAACCGGTAACGGTATTGCGGCTGCCATTTGCGCCAGAAACCTTCCAGGGCATCAAATGAGTTTGAAGAAAATTTTTCACAAAAGCGGCATCATTGCTGCGGGCAGGCTGACCCGATTCGGCAACGGCCTTGCAAACAGGCTGCCAGGCTTGTGGTGTGGCGCGTGCAGGTATTGTCAGGGAACCGGAAATGGGTCGCATCAGGCCCCGGCAATTATTCAGTAAAGTCAGCCAAAGATTATCAACCTGGGCCTGCTCCCAACCGGGCAAATCAGACCAGGAAGCCTGGGTATACTGGCCTGACAATTGACGTGCTGAGGTTTCCGCAAAGGAAGACAACGGAGGCACTGTCAAAGGCGCATCAATGGCAGGTGCCTCGGGTGCATCGACGGATACAAAAGGGGTGCCACCCGAACAGGCAGCCAGCAAAACAGCCGAACTGACTGAAAGGGTCAGAAGACGAAGTTTCATCATTATTTTTTTTCCGTTCTTAATGTAAGGTACGAGGTACGGTCAGCACGAATTCGGGAATATCGACATCAAAGGGAATACCGTTTTCACCCACACAGTGATAACTGCCCTTCATGGTGCCATAAGGCGTACTGAGCGGACACCCGCTGGTGTACTCAAAGGTATCGCCCACGGCAATCAGCGGCTGTTGCCCGATGACTCCCAGCCCCCTGACTTCCTGGACCTGCTCGTTACCATCCCTGATAATCCAGTGCCGGCTGATAACTTGTGCCGCAAACAAACCGTTATTCCTGATGCGTACCGTGTAAATAAAAAAATACTGCCTTTTTTCAGGATCCGATTGCTCCGGCAGATATTGCGCAATGACCTCAATCTCGATGCTATCAGATTTCAACAGAATTCTCCTGAATGAATTATCACACTATTTTATGTGAAATAATAACCGCTTATTGTACTTCCACCATCTCAAATTACGAAAAATCATCATGTCATTACAGCATGTTACCCGAATTGCACCCAGCATCCTGTCTGCCGATTTCGCCCGTTTGGGTGAAGAAGTCCGCGATGTCGTCCAAGCCGGTGCCGACTGGATCCATTTTGATGTCATGGACAACCATTATGTCCCCAACCTGACCATCGGCCCCATGGTGTGCGAAGCCATTCGTCCCCATACCACCGCCCCCATTGATGTCCATCTGATGTGTGAACCGGTTGACAGCCTGATTCCCATGTTCGCCAAGGCAGGTGCCAACATTATCACCTTCCACCCCGAGGCATCCCGTCACATAGACCGCAGCCTGGGACTTATCCGTGACCATGGCTGCAAGGCTGGCCTGGTTTTCAACCCCGGCACCCCGCTTGCCTTCATGGATCATGTCATGGACAAACTCGATGTGGTTCTGCTCATGTCGGTCAACCCGGGTTTTGGCGGACAAAAATTCATTCCCAACACACTGGACAAACTGCGCCAGGCCAGAACACGTATTGACCAATGGCAAAACCAGGGTGGCCAATCCATTCTACTCGAAGTTGACGGTGGCGTAAAAACCGATAACATCGCCCAGATCCGTGCCGCCGGTGCTGATACCTTTGTGGCCGGCTCAGCCATTTTCGGCCAGCAAGACTATGCCGCCATCATCGCTGAAATGCGCCGTGAAATCGCCAAGGGCGAAGCCACAGCAGCTTCTTCAACATAAGGGCACACCATGACCATCAACGCTGTTCTTATCGACCTTGACGGAACCCTGGTAGACAGCATTCCCGACCTTGCGCATGCCGCCAATGCCATGCGCCTGGAACTGGGCATGCATACCCTGGGACAAGACGTCATTGCCAGCTTTGTAGGCAAAGGCATCGACAACCTGATTACTCGCACCATCAATGCCAGTCTTGACAACGAGGAACTTCCTCCTGAGGTTTTCAATCAAGCCAGGGAAATTTTCGTTCGCCATTATCATCTGGTTAACGGTGATGCCAGCACCGTGTACCCCGGTGTCATCGACGGTCTGAAAGCCATGAAGGCACAAGGCCTGAAACTGGCCGTGGTCACCAACAAAGCCGAAGCATTCACCCTGCCCCTGTTAACCCAGACCGGCCTGATCGGTTTTTTTGACACAGTAGTGTCCGGTGACACCTGCGCAAGAAAAAAACCACATCCAGAGCCCTTATTGTATGCCTGTGAAAAACTGGGTTATCCGCCCGAAAACAGCGTGTTTATTGGTGATTCCATCAATGATGTGCAGGCGGCCCAGGCCGCTGGCATGCCTGTTTTAATCCTGCCTTACGGGTATAACGAAGGAAACAGTGTACAAACCCTTAAAGTAGATGCTATTATTGACTCAATGACTGGTGCGGCCCAATGGCTGGCCAATCAATGACAGACTCAGGAAATCAGCTACGCCCATGAAAACCCTTTTCAATGCATTCGCTTCTTCTTATCGCGCCAACTATTGGCGCTGGTGGCGTTTGTGTTCCGGGATTTTCAAGTAAAAGGCGCGTCCACGCATCCTTAACGTCAATCAAGCAGTAAATAAAATTCCCGGTAACCTGTATGGCAAGACCGGGTTTTTTTATTTCTGCCCGGTCTAATTAAAAAAATGAGACCTCTATGATGACTGAAATTGAATTTAACGCATTAGCAGCACAAGGCTACAACCGCATTCCAATTGTCAAGGAAACCTACGCAGACCTGGATACCACCTTGGGGATTTACCTCAAACTGGCCCATTCCGGCAAAGAAGCCGGCCGCATGACTTGTCTGCTGGAATCAGTGGTGGGTGGTGAACAATTTGGCCGTTACTCATTTATTGGGCTGCCTGCCAAAACCGTCATCAAGGCCAGCGGACAGCACACCGAAGTCATTACCGATGGCCAAGTGGTTGAATCCCATGACGGTGATCCCCTTGAATTCATCAAGACATTCCAGCAGCGTTTCAAAGTGGCCACCCGCCCCGGCATTCCCCGTTTTGCCGGTGGCCTGGCCGGTTATTTCGGTTACGATACCGTTCGCAACATAGAACCCAGCCTTGGCCCGGCCGTCAAGCCTTTTCCACATGGCCAGAAAGAAGGCATTCCCGACATCATGCTCATGCAAGTTGATGAACTGGTCATTGTTGACAACGTGATCGGTCGTACCTACCTCATGATTTATGCCGACCCGTCCGTCCCGGAAAGCTTCAGCAAAGCCCAGAAACGGCTCCTGAAATTGCGTACCATGCTGCGCAAACCGGTTGAAATTCCCTACAGCCTGCCCAGCATGGTGACGGAAGAAATCAGGGACTTCAAGAAAGAGGACTACATCAAGGCCGTCCTCAAAGCCAAAGAACATATTGCTGCCGGTGACCTGATGCAGGTCCAGGTCGGCCAGGTGATTGCCAAGCCATTCCGTGATTCACCGCTGTCCCTGTACCGTGCCCTGCGCTCACTGAACCCGTCCCCCTACATGTACTTCTGGAACTTTGGCGATTTCCATGTTGTGGGTGCCTCACCCGAAACCCTGGTGCGCCAGGAAGTATTTTTGGATGAAAACAAACAGGAACAATCCACGATTACCATCCGTCCGCTGGCCGGAACCCGCAAGCGTGGTGAAACGCCTTCCGAAGATGCCGCGCTGGCCGAAGAACTGAGGGCCGATCCCAAGGAAATTGCCGAACATGTCATGCTGATTGACCTGGCCCGCAACGATGTGGGGCGCGTGGCACAAACCGGCACTGTTGTCGTGTCCGACCAGATGAATATTGAACGTTATTCACACGTGATGCACCTGGTTTCCAATGTCAAGGGTACGCTTAAACCGGGCATGGGTGCCATTGATGTCTTGCGCGCCTCGTTCCCTGCCGGCACACTGACCGGTGCGCCCAAAGTCAAGGCCATGGAAATCATTGACGAGCTTGAACCGGTACGCCGTGGCGTATACGGTGGTGCCGCCGGCTACTTAAGCTACAACGGCACCATGGATGTGGCCATTGCGATTCGTACCGGCGTGATTAAAAACGGCATGCTTTACGTACAGGCCGCCGCCGGCATTGTGGCCGACTCCGATCCTGAAAAAGAATGGCTCGAAACCGAAGCCAAGGCACGCGCCGTACTGCGTGCGGCCGAACAGGTCCAGTATGGCCTTGACCAACCCGTTTAACAGTACAGAAGAAGGATAACAACATGTTGCTGATGCTAGATAACTATGATTCATTCACCTATAACCTGGTTCAGTATTTTGGCGAACTGGGCGAAGACGTTAAGGTTGTGCGCAATGACCAGATGACGGTGGAAGAAATTGCCGCCCTGGATCCGGATCTGATTTGCGTTTCACCCGGCCCCTGCTCACCCGCCGAGGCAGGCATTTCCGTTGAACTGATCAAACACTTTGCCGGCAAAAAACCCATCCTGGGCGTTTGCCTGGGGCATCAATCAATTGGCGCCGCCTTTGGCGGGAAGATCATTCGTGCCAAACAGATCATGCACGGCAAAACCTCACCCATCACCCATACCGGGACCGATGTTTTCAAGGGCCTGCCATCTCCTTTCACCGTTACCCGCTATCACTCGCTGGCCATCGAGCGCGAAACCCTGCCCGATTGCCTGACCGTCACCGCCGAAACCGACGATGGTGAAATCATGGGCGTCGCCCACAAAACCCTGCCCATTTACGGGGTGCAATTTCATCCTGAGTCGGTCCTTAGCGAGCATGGACATGCCCTGTTGAAAAATTTTCTGGATATGAACAAAAAATGAAAATCACCTATACCGAAGCGCTTACCCGCTGTATTGAACACCGCGAAATTTTCCATGACGAAATGCTGCACCTGATGCGTCAACTGATGAATGGCGAAGTACCCGACACCATTGCCAGTGCCCTGCTGATAGGTCTGCGCGTCAAAAAAGAAACCGTTGGCGAACTGACCGCAGCGGCAACCGTCATGCGCGAATTTGCCACCCCGGTCAACCTGGACAATACCGATGACCTGCTGGACATGTGCGGTACGGGCGGTGATGGCAGCAACACCTTCAACATTTCAACCACCGCCATGTTTGTTGCCGCGGCCGCGGGCGTAAAAATCGCCAAACACGGCAACCGCAGCGCCTCATCCTCTTCCGGCAGCGCCGATGCACTGGAAGCCATGGGCGCCAATATCGAGCTGCAACCCGACCAGGTTCGCGAATGTATTGAAAACATCGGCATCGGCTTCATGTACGCCCCGCATCACCATGCCAGCATGAAAAATGTGGCTGCCGTACGCAAGGCGCTGGGTGTGCGAACCATGTTCAATATCCTGGGCCCCCTGACCAATCCTGCCAAGGCCGGTAACCAGCTCATGGGCGTCTTCCACCCCGACCTGGTCGGCATCCAGGTTCGCGTTCTGCAACAGCTGGGCGCCAAACACGTCCTCATCATCCACGGCCTCGATGGCATGGATGAAGCCTCTCTGGGTGCGGCCACCCTGGTTGGCGAATTGAAAAATGGCGTGGTCAGTGAATACAAAATCCACCCTGAAGACTTTGGCATGCAAATGGTGTCCAACCGCAGCCTGAAAGTGGCCAACAAGGAAGAATCCCTGGAAAAAATGAGGGAAGCCCTGGACAACCGTGAAGGAGCAGCCAGGGATATCGTTATTCTTAACGCCGGTCTGGCCATTTACACAGGCAACAAAGCCGATTCAATCAAGGATGGCATCCATCAGGCACGCGAATTGATTGCATCTGGCGCGGCACGGGATAAAATGGAAGAATTCTGTGCATTCACAAGGAAATTCAACTCATGAGCGATATTTTAGCCAAGATTCTGGCCGTTAAAAAAGAAGAGGTTTCTTCCCAGAAACAGATCCGCAGCGAAGCGGACTTGCTGCGCGAAGCCCAGGCCCGGCAGGATGTCCGTGGGTTTGCCAATGCCCTGCGTGAAAAAATAGGTGCTCGCAAGGCTGCGGTCATTGCAGAAATCAAAAAAGCCTCTCCCTCCAAAGGCATCATCAGGGAAAACTTCAACCCGCCCGAAATCGCGCGCAGCTATGCCGCCAATGGCGCGGCCTGCCTGTCCGTCTTAACCGATGTCCAGTTTTTCCAGGGTTCCTACGATTACCTTCGCCAGGCCCGCGCGGCCTGCCCGTTACCCGTCCTGCGCAAGGACTTCATGATCGATCCCTACCAGATCATCAATGCCCGCGCCATGGGTGCCGACTGCATTTTGCTGATCGTGTCCGCCCTCTCCAAAGAGCAACTCAAAGAGTTTGAAAAGCTGGCATTTGAACTGGGCATGGATGTACTGGTCGAAGTTCATGACCGCGACGAGCTGGAAATCGCGCTGGAGCTTAAAACACCGCTCATCGGCATCAACAACCGTAACCTGCGTACCTTTGAAACCTCGTTGCAAAACACCCTGGATCTTTTGCCACTGATTCCCGACGACCGCACTGTCATTACGGAAAGCGGCATTCACTCGCATGAAGACGTTCAAAAAATGATAGACCATGATGTCTATGGCTTTTTGATTGGCGAGGCCTTCATGCGTGAACCCGACCCGGGTCTGGCACTGGCCGGTTTCATCAGGGAATAACCCAATGACTGACGCCTGCGTATTATGTAACGCCAGCAACGAACCGCTTATTTGGCAAAATGAACAGGTTCGCGTCATTGACGCTGCCGATGCAGACTACCCCTGTTATACCCGTGTTATCTGGCAACAACACGTCAAGGAAATGACCGACCTGTCCCCCGACGAACAAATGCGTTTCATGCGCTTTGTGTTATGCGTTGAATCGCTTCAACGGCAGGTACTCAATCCGGACAAAATCAACCTGGCACAATTCGGCACCATGGTGCCGCATTTGCACTGGCATATTATTCCCCGTTTCAGACAAGACCGGCACTTTCCCGGCTCCACCTGGGGCACTCCCCGCTTTACCCAGAGCGAGGCACCGGCCGAATGGCAGGACCATCTCAGTCAAATGAATCAACTGAAACCGGCCTACCACCAGGCCCTTGCCCGTGCATTGGCGGAAATCTGAATGTCTGCGTCAAACTGCTTCAAGGGATCCCTGCCCGATCAACTCATGCGCTGCCATCCCCATTGGCAGGCCCTGTTCAGGCAGCCCTCGCTTAAACCCGTCATGGAACACATCAACCATTTCCTGAACGAACGGCTACGGGCGGGGGCCATTATTTACCCGGCGGCACCCCTCAAAATATTCGAGCAACTGGGGCCTGAAAACACCCGGGTCGTTATCCTGGGCCAGGACCCTTACCATGGGCCGGGCCAGGCGCAAGGGCTGGCTTTTTCCGTGCCGAACCACATCAAAACCCCTCCCAGCCTGCGCAATATCTTCAAAGAGCTGGCTCAGGAATACCAAAACATTAGGCTTGAAGGAAATGACCTGAGCCCCTGGGTCAACCAAGGTGTCATGCTACTCAATACTGTCCTGACCGTTGAGAACGGCCAACCGGCTTCCCACGCCCGGCTGGGCTGGCAACACATTACCGATACCGTCATCAGCCATCTTGCCAACCAGGCACATTGCGTTTTCCTGTTATGGGGTGCGCATGCCCAAAGTAAAATCCCCCTGATCCTGGCAGGCCAGGGAAATCACCTTATACTGAAAAGCAACCATCCCTCTCCCTTATCTGCCAGCCGCCCCCCCGAACCTTTTCTTGGCAATGGACATTTCAAGGCCTGCAATGAATGGCTTTCAGCCCATGACCAGGCCCCCGTCAACTGGGCCCTGTCACATAATGATACAAAACAAAAGCTACAACTTGACTTAAATATCTGATTTACTGTCTTTTAATCTTTACAAGTTAGTAAAAACCCTTTATCATTGATTTCTTACTGCAAATTGATTGGCATTTTTACTTCAGCAGTGAATTCAGTAGTTAATGTAGTTAAGGCTTATTTAGCCCATATGCCAACCATCATCGCTCCTACCTCCTGACCTGCGCTGTTTTAATACATCCATTGGTTGATCCGGTCGGCACGATGCTCCGATCAACAACTCGTCTGGCCTTACCCCTTTCGTTTTCTGTTTGCTCACACATTCATACTTAGCATGAGTCGCGTTTTATCGTGTTCGTTCATGCCTGTGGTATTCGATGTTTCTGCGCAAAACAGACACATCCCCAGGCTTGTTAATTAATACTTTAAGGACACTTATGTCATTTGACACTCTTGGTTTATCGCCCATTCTTTTATCTGCACTGAAAAAATCCGGTTATACCGAACCGACCTCCGTGCAGTCCGCCTCTATTCCCCAGGCACTGGAAGGGCATGACCTGATTGTTTCTGCTCAAACCGGCAGTGGCAAAACCGCCGCTTTCATGCTGCCTTCCCTGAATCGTATCGCCAACATGCCCGCCAATAAAGGCGCAGGCGTTCAAGTGCTGGTACTGACCCCCACCCGTGAATTGGCCCAGCAAGTGGCTGAAGCGACCAAAACCTATGGTCAGGGCATTCAGGACTTGCGTATTGCCACCGTTGTGGGCGGTATGCCCTATGGCGCGCAAATCAAAATGCTTTCACGACGCGTAGACGTACTGGTTGCCACCCCAGGCCGCCTGATCGACCACCTGAATGCCAAGCGCGTTAACCTGTCACAGGTACACACTCTGATTCTTGACGAAGCCGATCGCATGCTGGACATGGGCTTCATTGAAGATATTGAAAGCATTGTGGCCAAAACTCCGGCAAACCGCCAAACCCTGATGTTCTCTGCAACCTTCGAAGGCTCTGTTGCCCGCCTGGCCGCAGACATGCTGAACGAACCCAAACGCATTGATATTTCAAACCAGAAACAAAAACACACCAACATCACGCAAACCCTGCTGTACGCAGATGACGCTGCACACAAAATGCGCCTGCTTGATCACCTGCTGCGTGATGCATCGGTAGACCAGGCGATTGTATTTACCGCTACCAAACGGGGTGCCGATGCCTTGGCCGACCGCCTTGACGAAGAGGGTTTTGCCGCCTCAGCCCTGCATGGCGACATGAACCAGCGCCAGCGTACCCGCACTCTGAACCAGCTGCAACGTGGCCGTCTGCGCATTCTGGTTGCCACCGACGTGGCCGCCCGTGGCATTGACGTACAAGGCATCAGCCACGCCATCAACTACGACTTGCCCATGCAGGCCGAAGACTACGTTCACCGTATCGGCCGTACCGGCCGTGCCGGCAGAAACGGTCTGGCCTTTACACTGGCAACCCATAGCGAAAGACATAAAATCCGTCGTATCGAACACTTCATCGGCCAAACGCTGAATGCAGAAACCATTGAAGGCCTGGAGCCCACTAAAACGGCAGAAAGCACACGCTCACGCAAGGGTGGCAAAGGCGGTGGTCGCAATGGTGGTGGTGAGCGCAGGTTCAACAAAGGCAAAGACCAGTCCCGCTCCGGCTTTGCCATGAGAAAAGGCGATCAGGAAAGGTCTTTTGACAAACCCCGCGCTGAATTTGGCGATCGCCCTGCCCGTGCAGAACGCCCTTCATTTGGTGACCGTCCCGCCCGTGCCGCTTACGGTGACCGCCCTGCCCGTGGTGGCTTCGGTGGTGATCGCCCGTCTTTTGGTGATCGTCCTGCCAAGGCCGGTTTTGGTGACCGTCCATCACGTGGCGGTTTCGGCGGTGATCGTCCTGCCAAGGAAGGCCGGCCCGCCTCACGTGGCAACGACCGTCCATTCGGCAAAGGCAACAAAGAGTCTTTCGCTCGCGGCAAGAAAAAACCGGCACCTCGTGCCTGGGCCTAATCAATCTACTTGATTAAGGCTTAAACAAAAAGGGAATCGTTAATAACGATTCCCTTTTTTTATTCAGGTACTTTTATTGAAACAATCATTTGATTGAAAAAAATCAATTCAAGCCTGAACAACGATCCTATCATCCAGCAATTGCTGGATACGCTCACTGTTCACACCCCATTCCCGCAATACCTCTACCGTATGCTGGCCGGCTATTGGCGACGGATTCCGGATGGCAAACTCGAACCCGCTCATTTTGAACGGGCTGCCCAATTGCCTGACGGTTTCACCCTGTTCATTGCTTGACTCGATAATCATGCCCCGTTCTTTAAAGTGGACATCATTGGCGGTTTCACCCATATTTAACACAGGCGTGACACAACAATCACTGCCTGCCAGTTTTTCACACCACCAGGCAAAATCGTAAGCTGCAATTAACTGACCAAGTTCGTTTTTCGCATAATTGACCTGCTCAGGATCGGATGCGTCATGGAATGGTTTCAGGTCTTCGCGTCCGATCAGCTCACAAAACTCATCCCAGAATTTTCGTTCAAAAGAACCCACGGCAATATAACGTCCATCAGCGGTTTCATAAAAACCATAATAAACCGCCGACCCCGTTAGCTTGGTGGCACCCGCAGGGGTGGCCTGCCCAAACTCATTCAGGGCGGCCATCGGTAAACCGGCATAAGCCAGAATACCGTCAGAAAAAGAAATATCGACCAGGCGTCCCTGACCGGTTCGCTGTGCGTCAAACAATGCCGCCAGTATCCCAATAGATGCTGTGGAAGCGCCTCCCAGCAGATCGGCCAAAGGCAGATTGGACAAGGCCGGTGTCCCCGTACCGTTCCCCACCTGATCGGCAACACCCGCCCTGGCAATATAGTTAATATCATGACCGGCTGCCTGGCTGTAAGGACCTGTTTGCCCATAGCCGGTCATACTGCAATACACAATGGCGGGATTACGCTGTTTGACTGCCTCATAGCCCACACCCAGGCGATCCATGACACCAGGTCTGAATCCCTCGATCACCACATCGACTTTTTCACACAGATCCAGAAACAGGGCCTTGCCGGCCTCTTTTTTCAAATCCAGCTGCAAGCCCCGTTTATTCCGGTTTACCTGGGAGCGCAAGGCGGCCCAGGCATAGTCACCGGCTCCGGTATCTTCCAGCTTGACCACCTCGGCGCCCATATCGGCCAGATGCATGGCACAAGCCGGCCCCGGCAGCAAACGGGTTAAATCCAGCACCCTGACCCCCTGAAGTGGTGCACGTGAAACCTGAGTCATATTTTTTCTCCTGTTATATTATTTTGATCTGCCTGCAGTTTACGCCACATTATTTTACCCGTATTGGATTTTGGCAAGGCGTCCACAAATTCGACCAGTCTGGGCGCCTTGTAAACCGCCATCTTTTCCCTGGCCCAGGCAATCAAATCCTGCTCCGACAATTGCCCCTCGTACTCCGGTTTCAGCACAACCAGTGCCTTCACGATCTCACCCTTGACGCTATCCTGGATACCGACAATGCATACCTCATGAACGGCAGGATGATCATAGAATGTGTTTTCCACCTCACTGGGCCAGACTTTATACCCGGATACGTTGATCATCCGTTTAAGGCGATCACACATGAAAAAGTAACCATCCTCATCAATCCTTGCCAAATCACCCGTACGGAAGAAAACCCGACCATCACGTTCCAGAAAAGATTCCTGGTTGGCCTGTTCGTTTTTCCAATATCCTTTCATGACCTGCGGACCACTGGTGATGAGCTCACCCACCTCACCCTGCGGCAACTCCTGCAAGGTGGCCGGATCAACAATGCGTGAATCAACCCCCTGGGTTGGTATGCCCAGACACTGACGTTTGCTGTGCTCAAGCGGATTACAATGCAGGAAAGAAGCGGTTTCGGTCATGCCGTAACCCTCATTGTAAACAATGCCAAAACGCGTTTTAAGCATGGCGGCAATCGCTTCCGGCATGGCAGCGCCCCCTCCGGACAGCAAGGCCAGACTGGATAAATCACGTTGATCGGCCGAAGGCTGCGAAAAACAATCCAGCACCATGGCAGGCGGGGCCGTCCATACGGAAACCCGATGTTTTTCCATTAATTTCAGGGCCAATTCGGCATTCCAGCGCGGCATCATGACAACGGTCCCCCCCAGCACGATGGGCATGTTCATGCCATTTTGCATACCCAGCATGTGAAACATGGGTGCCACCGACAACATGACCGATTCGGCATGCAAATTACGCCAGATGGCTGAATTCACCAATGAGGCCAGTAAGGTTGAATGCGTATGAATGCAGCCTTTGGGTTTGCCGGTGGTACCCGATGTATACGGCAGCACACAAAAATCATCCGGGTCGGTCTGTACCGCTTCGGCCGACAAACCCGCCTGTAGCGCCTCGGAAAATGCCACCATCCCATCAGACAAGCCAGGATCATGGTGCTGCCTGACAAAATCAGGCAAATCGGGATCAGCCAGATCCGCCACAAAATCACGGTAAGCATGCACCATGACATGCCGCAACCCGTCCTCCCTGTTACTTTGCATGCAAGGGACAATCTGCTTTAACAACTCCTGCGCTACAAAAGCGAACCGGGCACCACTATCATCCATATAGTGCTGAATTTCAGAGGAGGTACACATTGCATTAACCGGCACCACCACTGCCCCCAGCTGCAGGACGGCATAAAATGCAATCACAAACTGCGGGCAATTCTGACTCATCAGCAACACGCGATCACCCAGGTGCAACGCTTCATAGAAAGGGAAATCAGCCCTTTTCATGCGCAATGGGAAAAAGACGGCATTGTGCCTAAATCGGTTTGGGCCAAAGCCGGCCAGGAAGGCCTGCTTAACTGCATGCTGCCCGAGCCCTATGGCGGTGGTGGTGATTTTGGCCACTCTGCCGTACTGGTTGAAGAAATGGGCAAGGTCAATGCCACTGGCCCGGGCTTTAACCTGCACTCGGAAATTGTCGCCCCCTATATTTTCCGCTACGGTACGCCAGAACAAAAAGACCGCTGGCTGCCAGCCATGGCCAGTGGCAACATCATTGGCGCGATTGCCATGACCGAACCCGGCACCGGCAGCGACCTGAAAGCGGTCAGGACCACAGCCCAACGCGAGGGCGACCATTATATTATTAACGGCCAGAAAACCTTCATTACCAACGGCCTGAATGCCGACCTGGTGATTGTGGTTTGCAAAACCGACCCCGATCTGGGCGCCAAAGGCATTTCCCTAATCTGCGTTGATGCCAACACACCAGGTTTCAGCAAAGGCAGAAAACTGGAAAAAATCGGCCTGCACGCCCAGGATACCTCCGAACTGTTTTTTGATAATGTCAAAGTGCCCGTGAGCAACCGCCTGGGTGAAGAAAATGCCGGCTTCAGCTACCTGATGCACGAACTGGCCCAGGAACGCCTGGTGATTGCCGTGCGTGCCGCCGCCTCGATTGAATCTTTCCTGGAAAAAACCATTGCCTATACCCGTGACCGCAAAACCTTCGGGCAAAGCGTGTTTGACTACCAGAACACCCGTTTCAAACTGGCCGAAGCCAAGGCCCAAAGCACCATGCTGCGGGTTTTTGTAGACCAATGCATCGCACTGCACCTGGACAAGGCCCTGTCCCCCGCCCAAGCCGCCATGGCCAAGCTGAATGCCACCGACATGCAGGGGCGCCTGCTGGACATGTTCCTGCAAATGCACGGCGGCTATGGTTATATGTCAGAGTACGGCATTGGCCAGGCCTGGATCGATGCCCGCATCGGGCGGATTTATGGCGGCAGCGATGAAATCATGAAAGAGATTATTGCCCGAACGCTGTAAGCATTGTCGACAAGACGCGTTTTGTGCAACAGCCGTTCTTGAGCAGTCGGCTGTTGGTGACCTTAGAATAAATTCCCCTCTGTGGAGGGGTGGCGCGAAGCGCCGGGGTGGTTGCTTGACTCTCACGACACATGAGGGCAAACGGCAGCACCACCCCGTCAGGCTTCGCCTGCCACCCCTCCTGACCGGGACGACACGCTTCTTCCAAGGTATAGGGTTGTAATATATCAAGCGCAGGACGAAACTGTTCCAAACCCGCACTGGATATTGCAAGTGCAGCACACCCTTCAAACTCTAGCGAGGATGATTGTGTGATATTTAAAAGGCAGACAGTATTTGCCTGTTCAAGCCTAATAAATACCGGCAAGGCCTTAACAAGCGTTTTACCAAACATCCTGTCGGATGGAAAAAAAAGATAATGATCCCCCCTGTGTCAGACTAGTTGGAACCTCAACCGAGGTTAGAATTTAACCCATCCTAAGATGGGGGCAAAGAAAAGGTTCCTATGAAATACTCACCCGAACGCCGAGAAGCGATACTGGCCAAATTAATGGCTCCCCATAACCGAACGGTTGCTGAACTAGCCCAGGAAGAAGGCATTTCCGAAGCGACGCTTTACAACTGGCGTAAACAGGCACGTGATCAAGGCCGGTTATTACCAAACCAAGCCAGCACACCGGAAGGTTGGAGCTCGGCAGAAAAATTCAATGCCGTCCTGGAAACCGCTGCCTTATCCGAAACGGAACTGGCCGAATATTGTCGCCGTCGTGGCCTGTATGTTGAGCAAATACGTCGGTGGCGCAGCAGTTGTGAACAAGCCAATGACGTCAGTGCCAAAGCATCCGCACAGCAAGCAGAAATCACTAAAGCAGAACGTAAACGCATCAAGGAACTGGAGCGCGAACTACGTCGTAAAGATGCCGCCTTGGCTGCGGTGTTTGTCAAACAAGTTGTCCGATATCTTATGCAGCCAACCTTATATTTTCAGGTGGGATGTCGTGCTCCTTGGGCGGGTTAAGCCAGACTTCTTCAACCGGTTTCCAGTTACGGACAGAACGATTCTTCCAGCGCTCAGGCTTGGCCTGCTTGGCGGCCTCATAAACGGCACTGCGGTGATTCAGAATGGCTTTATCCTGCCTCGTATGACGTTGTTCAGGTGTCACAAATTGAATGCCGCTGTGGCAATGCATGGTGTTATACCAGGCCACGAATTGATGCACCCATTGGCGGGCTTGCTTCAGACTGGCAAACGGCTTTGCGGGATAGGCCGGTGTATATTTGAGCGTTCGGAACAGGGCCTCGGAGTACGGATTATCATCGCTGACCGAAGGCCGACTGAATGACGGCACGACACCCAGCCGCTGCAAGGTCGCCAGCATGGTAGCGCCTTTCATTGGACTACCATTGTCCGAGTGTAAAACGAGCTGGCCTTTGCTAACACCGTGTTTGAGGCACGCCTTGTCAATGAGGATGGCCGCATGCTGTGCCGATTCATCAAGATGCACTTCCCAGCCTGTAATCAGGCGACTATAAACATCAATCGTCATATACAAGCGGTAAAACTGCCCACGAAGAGCACTAGGCAGATAAGTGATATCCCACGACCAAACCTGATTGGGTGCCGTTGCGACCCAAGACCTGGGTTCAGCCACCGGCCGGGGCGGCTGTGCGCGACCACGACGGTTAAGCTGTTCATGCGCCTTGAGCACTCGGTAAAAACTGGATTCAGAGGCAATATAAATACCCTGATCAGCCAGCTTGGGCACGATTTGCGAAGGCGGTAAGCTCTGGTACTCAGATTGGTTGCATACCGCCAGAATCTGCTGCTGTTCCTGTTCAGTCAGGGCATGGGCATAAATACGTGCAGCCGCCTGCTGGCGTTTATCGTCCAGATCCTGGCCTGCGGTTTGCCATCGCAGCAAAGTACGGCAGGTAATACCTAGGATAGCGCAGGCTTTATGGCGTCGCGCACCGGCATGAACCGCTTCCTGGATCAGGGTAATGGCTATCTGTTTCATCGTGACGGGAATCAGTCGTCCTCGTTGATGCCCCAGATAGCCCAGGCTTTTTTTGACAAGGTCAATAAGGCAGCCGTTTCAGCCAGTGCCTTCTCCTTGCGTCTAAGTTCTTTTTCCAGCTGCCGGGTCTTTTTGCGCTCGGCGGTCAGTGCCGTTTTACTAACCGGCTCATCAACCACATCAGCTGATTCAAACGCCGCTTTCCAGGCGTCTAGCTGTTCAGGGTATAAACCATGCTCACGACAGTAAACGGAGCGCTCGGTCTCGTTCATGCTGGCGGTGTGGATAATGGCGGCCAATTTAGCCTTGGCATCCCATTGGTCAGGTGGGGATTTTTTTGCAGGCACACCCGAGTTCGACAGTTAAAAATGTAACCTATTGATTTGTAAAGAATCGTTTTAAAAACGCTCCACTACAAATTAATTTTTTATTGATTTTCTGTTATCTTCTTTGAAAATGCTTTTATTGTGAATTGTTTCTAGAATTCAGTCAAGATATCTAAAAATGTAATGGCATGCCATTTGTTTATTTAATTCAAATGGTTAGAGCCAAACTGTCGAACTCAGGGGCACAACAAATCCTTTTGCTTGAAACTGTTTTTTCCAAGTATATAACGTCGCCACATGAATACCACTTTCCCGGCTGATCTGGGCAATACTCTGGTTATTGGGCGGCATCATTTTTTTAACAATCTGCGCTTTAAGGTCGGGACTGTAGGATGACATTGAAAAACTCTATCCGCTCCCTCAAATGGATGAAATGTAAAAATCAAAAGATCGGACAACTAGTGTGACAGAGGGGGACGGGAACGAAGGCTAATTCGTTTTTTATATATGGAGGAAGAATCTCATCATCGTATATAAAAAAATCCGTCTCATTCGATTGCTCTCCAATAGAATTTTCGATAACACCTTTTGCTATTTTATATTTATGAGGGATAACCTCTTTGATTATCGAGGAGAGCTCGATTTCATTTAGTCCGCCTTTAACCCCGTTGTGTACAATATCTCTATTGACTTCAAAATCATTTCTTAGGGAGCTAATTTTTGCATTAAATTTTTCTGAAATGATGCTCATGCTTAAGAACCCTATTGGCGCTTTAGTGGTCAATTAATGAGGCTAACGATTAAGCTAACAGGCGAGCAAAAGCGTAGCTTTTGCGAGTCCAGTGAGCGAAGCGAGCGGTGTTGAGCGACTTGTTAGCACTTTGGACTCCGAGCTATAACTCCTGGCATTTTAAAGAAAGTTCCGTCGCCTCGTCCGTAATGAAAGAAGCCCCACCGTTTTTCAGGGTCAAGCAGGTCAATTTGACAAATGTGATGATCTCTTGGGTTTACTGTTTCGGAGAAGAGGCGAAATCTTAATTCGTCAGTATTTATCTCTACGATCAAGCCAGAGAAATCCAGGTTGTAGCATCCCTCTAGAATCTTGTGCTTGTCGTTCGGAAAGTTGTCTTTATATATTGCATTGTATCTTGGTTGAAAGTAGCGAATCAGGCCTGCTTCGATTAGGCAGATTTGCTCGTATTTAGATAGATGATTGTCTCGAATGCTTCTGAATCTATCCAGATCTCTATAGTCAGAAATTACGTTTCCTGCTCTTCCATCCATTTGGTGAATTATTCGATATGGTGCATATTCAAATGTCAGGATTTGGATTTCTGAATCGGGAGACTCGTATTGTGCCTGTGCAAGGATTTTTTGTAGCGTTGAATGGCTTTTTAGCCTTTCGAAGGCTGTCCTTGAACCATCACCGAAAGCTTGACCGATGTATAGAACTTCTAAATTGCTAAGTTCAGGGTTCTTAAGATGCCAACCCATGCCCATTGCCACGATACTGGCTGGAAGGTGCCTGACTTCAGTTCCTGCTGAATCTAGCGTGAGTATTTCTCTGTGGGGGTATTTAGAGAGCTTGACGTCAGTTGCTCCGTCAAGCAGCGGAAATTCGAATGAAAACTCTTGCTCTCTAACTTCTCCTTCGACTCGATAATTGGCTGTTACGCTGAGCTTGCCGCTCTCATAGGTAAGGGAGTCTTTTGAGAATGAAATTACTGGGGATTTGCATATCAAATATATATGGCAATTATTGGCGACATTTTGTTCGTCAGCCCCCATCGTTCCTCCAGACATAAACTGGCTTGCAGATGTCATTAGCCAGCGTGCAGAGAAAAGATTCACAGCAAATTCTGATAGGTACAGTTTCTTAGAGTCTTCCATGGTGCTTCGGTCTTGTCTGAATGTGGGTGCTAACGCCTCAAACACCGGCGCAGCTTTGCTGCGTCCGAGTGATTTGACTTGTTAGTTTTCGTTTAAACACAAAAGAATTTTTCATCCTCATCAAGAGCCAAGATTATATTTCTGGATACCTTCTTATAGGTTTCTTCTGATATTTTATCTGATAGCATTGACAAAATTTGTTGACCCGGAAGCTTGTTTGCTTCTTCGAAAATATCTTCAATTTGTTTTTTGTCAACATCCTCAATACTGTCATGAAAAATAAAGCTTGGTCGATTAAGCTTTAACTCACTAATGGCATGAATATATGCAAAATCAAAAGCAATAACTTCGGCTTTCTTCTTCCCGCCCTCAGGATTAGTTGCTGTGTTAATGAGTTCAATAGAGCAAGCCCCGCTATCCTTATTAAAATCCAAGTCTATGCTGTATTCTTCATCGTGAAGACTTTTGGTAAGAGACCTGAAGTGTGTATTAAATTTTTTCTCAAATTCATAAACATTATCAATCTCTTTGGAAATGGCCTCAAGAATCTTTTGCAATTGAGCTTCAGCTTCAGCTTGATCTGATTTTGCTTTGGACTGCTGCTCCATTAGACCTTCTAATTTTCCAAGCTCAACTTTAAGCTCACCAAGTCGTTTCAGATTTTTAGTCACATTGTCTAAGCTTTCCTTAGACCTCATGTCAGAAAAAACTTGTAACTTATCTTTCCTTATTGAACTTAGCTCTGCCTGAAGACCTTCAGACTCCTCGTTCAATTTAGGTAAATCAATCGTAAGAAAGTGCTTCTTTTTCTCAACGAGATTTTTATGGAACAAAATGACATCTTCAAGTTCTCGTAAGGCTCCGTCAATTGCGACGCCGGAGAAGCTATATATAGCTTTAAGCTCGTTAATCAAATAACCATCTTTGTCTTTAGATAAGAGTTCTATAGTATGATTGATGTTGTCTACTTTTCGCTGTATAGATAGAAGCTCTTCGGTATATCGGTCTTCTTTTACCTGTAGCTCTGAAAGTCTTTCTATTGGGTTTGAATATTCTGATGAATATTCGAATGTTAAAAGGTTATCCTCTAGCTCTTTAGCATCTGCCTTATATTTCTTGATCTCACTTTTCGGCTTTTGCTCTTTCACTAGCGCATTAATCGATGTGGAATTCCTTTTTCGCCTGTTAACCAGATTTGTTGCATCTCTTTTCTCCGTAAGTAGAGACGTATTATTGAAACCGAAAAGGTATAAAAAAAGTTCGCTATAATCTTTTGGGCCTTGTCGCTTATCAAGAAACTTAGTCGTACTTAACATTCTGTGACTGTCATTTCTAATGAATTTCGGCGCTACAGCTCGGACAGAAGGTCTTCTAGTAGATATATTAAAAATTTTATCCTGAATAAATGACTCATATCCCTTTTCTTCAACAATTTCACCATTTACCCAGAATTTAGATTCGGATTCGTCATCAATACATAAATGGCGAGAAATTTGATTTATTTTATTTGAGTAGTCAAAGAAGCTGAGAGAAGCAGTTACAATATTGTTCTTAAATAGCGTTTCTATCTCAAGATTTGGCTTTTTGAACTCTTCATCAATGTAAATACTTTCTATGCTTCCTAGCATTAGAAAGTCAACCACTCGTGATAATGTTGATTTGCCTACACTGTTACCTGTACGACCAGAATTTGGCTTGTTTGTGACGAGGTTAAGACCAGACTTGAACTTAACAAATCTTTTTACCTCGTTATTTATCTTTATTTCAAGGCTATCAAGCTTCATTTATAAAAACCTCTACTCCATTAAACTCAATTGCCTTAATTGAAAACAACCAATCTAACGACAGTATGATGTGATCAATCGATACTTTTAGCTCTGAAGAGCAGTCAGTGAGTATCGCATCTAAGGGCGGATTTTCATCTGCCACTTTCTTTAGAATTTTTGCCCCTATGCTTACAACATTTATTTCTGGGTCACAACCACTTCTAGGAATCATCAGCTGGATTCTCCATGATTATGCATTCGATAAAGGCATGAGCTACAACAACATTCACTCCCAATTCAACATGCTCTTTGTAAGCAGGAGTGTTTTTTGATTCAAATACAGTATTTTTTAATCTTTGAATGATAAAGTCCAAAATGAACTCAGAATTTTCTCTGACTTTAGCTATATCTATATCGCAAATTAAATAGTCAATTTCAACAGCGTCTAAAGCAAGAAAGTATAAATCGTTTAAATTCTGAAGGATCGTATCTTTTCCAAAAGTGACCAATGAGTCAATCTCGGAATAGGCTTCTTCTACTTTTGAAGAATGATCTAAGTATTGCTTTATGATATGGCTTTTAGCTTTAAGGTTATTGTGTTGTATCTTTACAACTGTTTCAGAAGATGGGCGTCTTCTGTTTTTCTTGAGCGTAAATGGCTTATTAGCTAGTGACTTTAGCAATTCATTTATAGCTGAGCTGATCTCATATTCGGGTGAATTTCCGATTATGATATTTCCAGCATTACGTTCAACTTTAACTGTTTTATTCACAGAGGGATTATCCCCTTCATTTCCTATAGTCAAGGTTTAGTCCCTTACATGTCTATTTTCATGCCGCCTGAATTATTCTTTGTATACACATTCTTCTGGCCGTTTTGCGTAACACTATCCTGACTATTATCTACTGTTGAATTTTTTGTTATTTCGCCAACTTGTATTTTCAACTGTTTATTTTTCTTTGATTTAATCACAGCAAATAACGTACTTCCAACAGTACATCCCCAAGCCAGTGTGACACCAATATCCGATTTTACAAATTCAATGAAAGTATCCATTTTTATCCTAGATGACAAATGATGATGTTGATGAGAAAACTAACATTTTATTAGTAAGCATGCTCGTTTTGTCACCCGCTGATGCTTACCGTTAATTAATATAATCACTTGTATTAAATAGACTTTCTTTAAAAATATAAGACACTCTGTTATTACAAATCGTGCATGCCGTCTATCCTGCTTGCACGATGCACATTATCTAACCCAAAGAACTCATAACACTTTAATTTATTTAGCATTAAATTACAACTCTACCGGTAAACAAGCATCTCTAGGCGTAAAAAACAGGCACTTTTTTAAATCCCAGCTAGAATAGGCTGTATAGGCAGACAGTTGCAAGACAAGGAGCGTTTT
>NZ_JAHSPR010000012.1 GCF_019132845.1 Advenella alkanexedens
ATTTGCCAATATGATGGTCATCGGCTTCTTCACCACGCAGTGAACCAATGGTGACCACACCGCCCAGCAAGGCCAGGACGACACCCAGCCAGAATGGAAAATAGCCAGGCCCCATACGGGCAGGCGTGCCCATGTCATAGCTCGTGGCGAACAGGGCAAAGCCAATTCCCAAGGCAATGAACATCAAGCCGGACCAGAAGTCCTGATTGTTTTTAATTAACATGAAATCATCCTCTTTCTCTCCTTAACTACTTACATTCAAGCTTATTAATCGCATATATAAACAACACAGGTAAGCGCATGCGAGATTGTAAGGGATAGGTTCCATAAATAAATGAACAAAACATTACCATTTGGTCATCTTTCAAAATAGTGCCCTTAATGATGCTGTATTGACATAAAGTATTGGTACATACCCTAGCAAAAATTGGCTTAAGCAACTGAATTTATTGCATAATGAGTGATTATTACCACAAGCACTGATGGAGAAATGCGAATGTGGCACTGTCTGATCGTGGAAGATGACTACGAAAACGCCCGTTACATCGCCAAAGGCCTTACTGAACTGAAGCATAAAACAGTCATTTGCAACAATGGTCCCGATGGCCTGAAAAAAGCACTCAGCGAGCATTGGGACATTATTATTCTTGACCGCATGTTGCCTGGCAACATAGACGGTTTATCCATCCTTTCCACTCTCAGGTCAACAGGCAATAAAACTCCGGTCATTATCTTGAGCGCCTTGTCAGCCGTCGATGAAAAGGTCAAGGGACTCAAATCGGGCTGCGATGACTACATGACCAAGCCATTTTCCTTTGCAGAACTGATTGCCCGCATGGAAGCGCTGATCCGCAGAACCACCCGGAACAACCAGACCGTACAACAAATGCAGGTCGCTGACCTGAAACTGGATCTGGTCACACGCAAAGTAGACCGCTCAGGTACGCCCATCAATCTGCAACCACGTGAATTCCGCCTCCTGCACCACCTGATGCTGAATGAAGGCAATGTCGTTACCCGCACCATGCTGCTTGAGGCAGTTTGGGATTATCGGTTTGACCCTCAATCCAATGTGATCGATGTACAGATCAGCCGACTGCGACGGAAAGTTGACACAGGATTCACCCCCTCCCTGATTCATACCGTGCGCGGGGAAGGTTATATTCTGTCTACAGAAGCCCCCGATAATTAAGGTTGTCTCCCTCCAATGACTGCATACATCCGATTGAAATTCCGCCAGACATGGGATTCGACGTCTTTTCGTCTGATGCTTAACTATGGACTTCTGGCTTTTTTCTCAATTCTGCTCTTGCTGGCCTTTATCTTTCTTCAGGTTATTGGCACTCTTCACTCCCAAGCCTCCCAACAGGCCACGGCCTCCATGTCCCGCCTGGAGGGTGAGTTTTACATTGGAGGACGGGAAGGTTTGGTCCAAGCCATCAACATGACTATTTCGGATCAGATTGATGGCAGGCATGAGATTTATCTTTTGCTGGATGAAAAGGGGAAAAAGCTGGCTGGAAACCTGGAACATCGACCCACGCTGACCGAAACCAACAAAACCGAGGTCCCCCTGATACTTTATGGTCAACCCACGACAGCCCGACTGCTTGAAACCACACTGCCCGACCAGAGCATACTTTTAACGGGTATTGACCTTGATTCGATGAACGATACCATCCGGAAAATTGGACAAGCCTGCCTGGCGACGGTCTTCATTGCTTTTCTACTGGTGATGATTGGCGTCCATATGTTTCGCAAAGAGCTGGATTACCGGGTTGGCTCAATCAGAAAAACCGCCTTTAAAATCAGTCAAGGTAATCTTTCTTCCCGAATCCCCCTTTCTTCCACCAAAGACGAGTTTTATTTCCTGAGCAGTGAAATCAACTCCATGCTGGACAAGATTGAGTCACTCATGACGGGTATCAGACATGTTTCAGATACCATCGCCCATAATCTTCGCACTCCCCTTACCCGAATTCTGAATCAATTACGCACCGTACAGAACCCGCAAAGCAATGAAGCAGACTTAAGGGCGGTGATTAAGCGTTCCATCCATGAAATAGAAAGCCTGAACAAACTGTTTGAAAAACTGCTTCATCTTTCAGAAATCGAATCAGGCATCCACCGTCAACGATTCTGGCAATGCGATCTGGCAGAAATTACAGCCAATGTCGTTGATATGTACGATGCCTACGCCGAAGAAAAGAACCTGCGGCTAACATTTCATTCAAACGGTCAGGCATGGGTATGGGGTGATGCAGACCTGTTGGCCAGCATGCTTTCACAGCTCATTGAAAATGCCATCAAACACGCCAAACACCTTATTAGCGTCACAGTCACCGTCTCGGAAAAACATATCCAGCTGCAGGTATCCGACGATGGTCCCGGCATTCCTGCCGATGAATACGTCAATATTGGCCAGCATTTCCATCAATTGAACCCGGACAGCAGTGGTTATGGATTGGGCATGGCCAGTGTGCGCGCGATTCTTGCCTTACACGACGGAAAACTGGGCTTTGCCGATAATCAGCCAGGCTTGATTGTAAATATCCATCTGCCCGTTTTTAAAGATTCAACAGGCAAAAGCCAATAAGCCCTCGCAGCCATTTGGCTCATCCGGGAACGGAAAGATATTATTCAGATCAATAGAATCTGAAAATAATAAAGTCCTACGTTTGAAAAAACGTAGGACTTTGAATTTGGTGCCGGCTAAAGGAGTCGAACCCTCGACCTTCTGATTACAAATCAGCTGCTCTACCAACTGAGCTAAGCCGGCTAAAGAAAAAAAATTATATCCGCTTTATTGCATTTCTGTCCAGAAAAAAATGTTTTTTGTTGCAAAAAAGCACAAAATACCAGCGGATTATTTAACCACTTTCAGCCACGGCGCTTTTCCTGCGCCACCAGACGGGGGATCATCATCATTGGAATCATCTGAGATGTCCTCTGACTCAATCTCCTGATCCGGCACATACTCTTCTGTTTCAAACTGCATCCCTTCCTGGGTTTCGCGGGCATAAATGGCCGAAACCGCACTGACCGGTACGGCAATACTGCGTGAAACCCCGTTAAAGCGTGCATTGAAACTGATCCAGTCATTTTCCATGGATAACTTGCCAGTGGCCAATGCACCGATATTCAGGGTGATATAGCCATCACGTACGTATTCCTGCGGCACCTGACAATATTGGTCCACCTTGACCACCAAATGTGGTGTATATCCCGAATCGGTACACCACTCATACAAGGCACGAAGCAGATAAGGTTTTGTAGAAACAGAAGTCATGATATTAACGTCGCATTACTTTTTCTGAAGGTGTCAAGGCTTCGATATAGGCAGGACGGGAGAAAATGCGTTCGGCATATTTCATCAGCGGTGCAGCACTTTTGGGCAATTCAATACCATAGTGATCAAGACGCCACAATAAAGGAGCCATGGTCACATCAAGCATGGAAAACTCTTCGCCCAGCATGAAGCGGTTCTTGATCAGCAAGGGTGCCAACTGGGACAGACGATCCCTGATGGTACGACGTGCAAGATCAAGGCGTTTTTCGTCTGCCTGCAGGCTGCGGTCTTCCAGCACACCCACTGACACAAACAATTCTTTCTCGAAGTTGTGCAGGAATAACCGGGTACGTGCACGCATGACAGGATCGGCGGGCATCAGCTGAGGATGCGGAAAACGCTCATCAATATACTCATTGATGATGTTTGACTCATAAAGAATCAGATCACGTTCAACGAGAATAGGCACTTTGCCATAAGGGTTCATGACAGAAATGTCTTCTGGTTTATTAAACAAATCTATATCACGAACCTCAAAATCCATGCCTTTTTCGTACAGGACAAAGCGGCAGCGTTGTGAAAATGGACATGTTGTTCCAGAGTAAAGCACCATCATATTGTGCGGACTCCCACTGAAGAAAATAAAGAAAGGCCAGTGCCTACAAAAAAGCACTGACCCTATGAAAAGGATTTTGGCAGACTGACTGATTGTACTCTATTTACAGGTAAATTTTGTCTGTCTGCCTCCTAATCGCTTATTTTACATGCTTCCAGTATGCTTTGTTCAAACGCCATGCAATCACAAAGAACAGGGCCAGGAACAACAGAACCCAGGTACCCAATTGCTTGCGGAACTGTTGGTCAGGCTCGGCCATCCAGCCAAGGAAAGCAGCCAGGTCAGCCATATTGTTATCAAACTCGGCCTGTTTGGCAGGATCCAGATATTTGAGTGTTTGCTCAACGGAACCATGACCCTGGTAATCAGGCAAGAGCTCATCACTGACAACAGAACTGAAACCTTCTGCATCAATCAGTGTGGTTGTCTTGAACCACTGAACCTGGCCGTCTTTTTCAACGGGATGGATCGTCACTGTGGTCAGCTCGCTGGGACCGGACTCTTGCCAGAACACATTGGGCATACCGGCGTTGGGGAATACCAGGTTGTTCCAGCCCAAGGGACGGGTCACATCACGGTAAAACGTACGAAGGTAAGTATAAATGTAGTCGGTACCAGGCTGACCCAGGTTGGCCGCCTTGGCACGTGCCATGACGGACAGGTCAGGTGGCGTAACACCCAGCCAGAGTTTCGCATCCTTGGGATTCATGGCAATGGTCATCTTGTCGCCCACTTTATCGCCCGTGAACAGGAGATTTTCTTCAATCTCTTTTTCAGTCAGGCCAAGATCCACCAGCTTGTTATAACGCATGGCATTCGCGCTATGACAGTTCAGGCAGTAGTTGACGAACAGTTTTGCACCATTCTGCAAAGCAGCCAGATCAGTAATCCTTTCGGGGGCGCGATCCCAAGGATACCCCGCCGCAGCAGACATGGCGGGACCTGATACGGCAAACATCAATACTAACGCACCTAATAGTTTCTTAATCATGTTCATTCCTGATTTACGCATGAGGATGGAAAGTCACACGATCAGGTACCTGCTTGAATGTACCCAAACGGCTCCAGATTGGCATAAAAAAGAAGAATGCCAGATAAATCAGCGTACCTACCTGTGAAATAATATTCAGTACAGGTGTTGGTGGTTGTGTACCGATGTAACCCAAAACCACGAAGTCGATCATGAAAATCACATACAACAGCTTGTGCCATGTCGGACGATAGCGGATGGATTTAACCTTGGATTGATCCAGCCATGGCAGGAAACCCAGGATAACCACTGTACCACCCATTACCACCACACCCCAGAATTTGGCATCAAACACACGAAGTGCAACAGCAACACCCACCAGGACAACAGGCCAAATGATTTTCCAAACCCCTTTGACATTTTTGCTCAGCAGCAGACCAACCGCAAAAATCAGCGCCAATGCAACCATGACCCAGGTGAACTCATCGGTCGTGGCACGCAGCATTGAATAGAACGGGGTGAAATACCAGACTGGCGCGATATGCGCAGGCGTCTGGAACGGGTCAGCCGGCAGGAAGTTATTGGCCTCAAGGAAATAACCGCCCATGGTTGGCGCAAAGAACATGATTGCGGCAAAAATGAACAGGAACCCTGCCACACCCATGATGTCATGGACAGAGTAGTAAGGATGGAACGGAATACCATCAAGAGGACGTCCGTTTGCATCTTTTTTATCTTTGATCTCGATACCGTCGGGGTTGTTTGAACCCACTTCGTGCAAGGCAATAACGTGAGCCACGATCAGGCCGATAAGCACAAGGGGAATGGCAATCACGTGGAACGCAAAGAAGCGGTTCAGCGTGGCATCGGAGACCACGAAATCACCACGAATCCAGACAGACAATTCAGGACCAACGAAAGGAATGGCAGCAAACAGGTTAACAATAACCTGGGCACCCCAGAAAGACATTTGACCCCAGGGCAACAGGTAACCAAAGAAAGCCTCTGCCATCAGGCACAGGAAAATGGCAACCCCGAAAATCCACACCAGTTCACGTGGCTTGCGGTATGAACCGTAAAGCATGCCACGCAACATGTGCAAATAGACCACAACAAAGAACATGGACGCACCGGTTGAGTGCATATAGCGGATAATCCAGCCATAAGGCACCTCACGCATGATGTACTCTACTGATGCAAACGCCAGGTCGGCATCAGGTTTGTAGTGCATGACCATGAAAATACCGGTCACAATTTGAATTACCAACACGAGTAATGCAAGTGAACCGAAAAAATACCAGAAATTGAAATTCTTGGGCGCATAATATTCTGATAAATGCGCCTTCCATAGGGAGGTCAGCGGGAAACGCTTGTCTACCCACCCCAATAACCCTGTCGTTTCGACAACTTTTTCGCTAGCCATGTAGAGGCTCCTTTTCTAACTTGGCAAGATACTAATTACAGTAGCCTCGGCTACTAACCCGCTGCTTTATCCAAGCCAACCATAATATTATTATCATCAATAAAATAATACGGGGGCACTTCCAGATTATCGGGCGCAGGCTGGTTCTTGAATACCCGGCCGGCCAAATCAAACATAGAACCATGGCACGGACATAGAAAGCCGCCATCCCAATCAGAAGGCATTCCTTCACCACCACCGACCGCAAACCGTGGAGACGGTGAGCAACCCAGGTGTGTACAAATACCAACGCAAACGAACCATTCCGGCTTACGTGAACGATCTATGTTTTTGGCAAATTCGGGCGTAAAACCTGGACGGTTCGAAAACGGATCCGCCAAGAAGGGGTCATTGTTTTTCAGGCCATCTATCATTTCCTGCGTACGATGCAAAATCCAGACCGGCTTACCCTGCCATTCGACAGTAAGCATGGTGCCTGGCGCAATCATGTTCAGGTTAACGGTAACGGGGGCACCTGCCGCCTTGGCGCGTTCTGATGGTGACATGGATGCAACAAACGGCACTGCTGTTGCAACACCGGCCACCCCACCAACCGCACAGGCAGTACCCAACCAGAAACGACGTGATGGATCGGGTGGAAGGACTGCCGGCGATGCCGTTCCTTCATTGTCATGCTGTATTGAATCCTGACTCATTATCTATCCTTATTGGTACTACTAAGGTACTAAAAAAAATTACTTGAATTTATGTGTACAAAGCTTAGCAAGCGCTTATTATATACTGTGTCCGCTTATGGACCGAGGAAAAAAGGATTTCTTATGAGTAAAGCCAAAAGTTTCATCAACGAATTTAAACAATTTGCCGTAAAAGGCAACATGATTGATCTGGCTGTTGGTGTCATTATCGGTGCAGCCTTCGGTAAAATCATCGACTCTCTGGTCAGAGACGTCATGATGCCGTTCATCAACTTCATCCTGGGAGGATCTGTTGATTTTTCCAATAAATTCATTGTCTTATCAAAACCAGACAACTATTCCGGGCCTGAAACCTATGTCGACATGACGAATGCGGGGGCCAATGTACTGGCTTACGGTAATTTCCTGACCATTCTCATCAACTTCATTCTGCTGGCCTTTGTTGTTTTTTGTCTAGTTAAAGTCATCGCCAAAGCCCGTGCCACCATGGAGAAAGAAAAAGAAGAGCAGGCCGCTATTGCTCCCGATCCGGCTGATGTTGCCCTGTTAAAAGAGATTCGTGATCTGCTCAAAAACAAAAACTGATTCAAAAATCAATACAAAACCGGGTTCATTGCCCCTGCCCTTACCGGCAGGGGCTGTATTTTACTGAATCGCCCTAGACTGGATTGGGAATATCCACAAACGTTGCAGCAATGCCAAACCTGTCCACCAGCGCATTTCCCAGTGCCTGAATGCCATAACGTTCGGTTGCATGATGCCCGGCAGCAATAAAGGCCACACCACTTTCCCGGGCCATGTGGTAAACAGGCTCCGAAGCCTCTCCGGTAATGAAAACATCCACACCGGCATCAATGGCATCCTGGAACATGCCCTGGCCCCCCCCCGTGCACCATGCCACTTTTCTGATCACCTTATCTGTGTCTCCAATTAACAACGGTTCCCTTTCCAAGCGTTGTGAAATTAAGACACCCAAATCAGCCAAAGTTGTTTCTCCTGTCACAACCGAGCCCTGCCAAACCAGCCCACTCCTGCCACAGGTCTGGGGCTGATCGTCCTCATAAAAAGGCTGCAAATCGAGCACATTGGCCAACTGTCTGTTATTGCCCCACTCAGGATGGGCATCCAGAGGCAAATGGTAGCCAATAACGTTCAAATCGTGCTTGATGGCAAGAGCAATTCGCTGGTATTTGGCCCCCAAAATACGCACATCCTCATTTTTCCAGAACCATCCATGATGCACAATAACCGCATCCGCCTGATATTCAATCGCTTTTTCAAGCAAGGCCTGTGATGCGGTTACACCTGTAATTACTTTTTTTATTACAGACCTTCCCTGCACCTGCAGTCCATTTGGTGCATAATCTTGATATAAATGTGGTTTCAGGTTTTCATCAAGCCACTTTACCAAGTCTTGTGTAAAAATTTCACTCACTTCATTTTCCTTTATGCATCGCTATTGGTTAATTTTCTCTCAAACCGTAACTGTTTTTCTCGCGATTCTGTTTACGGTCACTACATTGCGACCTGACTGGCTTGATTTCAGGAAACAGCCGGCCATACCCGCTTCCGTGCCCACGGCAACGGCCAAAATAGAACCGGCGGAGCCACCCAAAGAAACCGTAACCAAAGCCGAAAAAACAAAAGAACCGGAACAACTCATTACCATTATCACATCGTATGCCGGTGCGGTTAAGGTTGCCGCCCCTTCGGTCGTGAATATTTACACCAGCAAGAACATCGAATCACCTTTCAAGAACCTGCCCGATGTGCCGGCCCTGCGCCCGTTTATCCAGGAGCAGAAGGAAAACATGCAAATGCTCAATAACACCACCAGTCTGGGATCGGGTGTTATTGCTTCGGCAGAAGGTTATATCCTGACCAACTACCATGTCGTTGAGGCGGCAGACTCGATTGAAGTGGCCCTGACCGATGGACGTCGATCCAATGCACGTCTGATTGGTGCCGACCCCGATACCGACCTGGCCGTACTGAAAATTGATTTACCCGATCTGGTTGCCATTCACCCCGATAACAAACAGCTTAACGTAGGCGATGTCGTGCTGGCCATCGGCAACCCGTTTGGTGTAGGGCAAACCACGACCATGGGCATTATCTCGGCACTGGGCCGCACCGGTCTGGGCATCAATACCTATGAAAACTTCATCCAGACCGATGCCGCTATCAACCCGGGCAATTCAGGTGGTGCACTTATTAACGTTAACGGTGATCTGATTGGCATTAATACCGCCATTTACTCGGAGTCCGAGGCAGGTGGATCATTGGGGATCGGATTTGCCACACCCGCCCATACCGCCCTTAAAATCATGCAGGAAATCATTGAAACCGGCACGGTTTCACGTGGATGGCTGGGTATTGAGCCCCAGGACATCACCAGCGATCTTGCCAAAGCCTTCAATCTGGACAGCACCAAAGGAATTATTATTGCATCGCTGGTTCCCAATGGTCCGGCAGGTCAGGCTGGGCTTCTGGTCGGAGATATCCTGCTGGGCATGAATGACAAGGAAATCATTGATACCGACCAGATGCTGAATGAAATTGCCGGCTATCCACCCAAAACCCTGGTGAAATTCAAAATCCTGCGCTCAGGCAAGGAACAGGATGTAACGGTAACACTGGGGCAACGCCCCGGAACAACCTCAAAGAAATAAACCGACCTCTGGCGCAAGGCAATTTCCGGTTTCTGCCTGTGCCAATCCGCAACGGGCCAGAACCGGAAACATACCGTTTAACGGTCAGCGTCCTCGGTAAGCGCATTGCCGGGCTTGATAAAACGCGCCGCCAGCAAACCCAGTTCATATAACAAACATAAGGGAATGGCCAACAACAATTGGCTGAGTACGTCAGGAGGCGTAACAATCGCAGCAATCACAAATGCGCCCACAATCACATAACCCCTGGCTGCCTTCAGCTTTTCAAGCGTCATCATGCCGGTGCTGACCAATACCAAGACCACGATAGGCACCTCAAAGGTGATGCCAAATGCAATGAACATGGTCATGACAAAGCTAAGGTAGGCCTCTATATCGGGAGCGAAATTGATGGACTGGGGCGAGACCATCGAGATGAAATGAAAAACGGTATGGAATACGATGAAATAACAAAACGCCATACCGACAATAAAAAGCAAGGTACTGGAAATCACCAGCGGTACCGCCAGACGTTTCTCATGCTGATACAGGCCCGGTGCAATGAAGGCCCATGCCTGATACAACACGTAAGGCAACGCCAATACAAAAGAAAACAACAAAGTCACTTTCAGGGGCACGAGAAAAGGTGTAATGACCCCCGTGGCAATCATTTTATTACCCTCGGGCAGGGTCTGAATCATGGGTTGCGCAATGAAATCGTAAATGGCACCGGTGCTGGGGTAAATACACAAGATGGCAAAAATCCCCAATACGGCCACCACGGCGCGAATCAGACGCGAACGCAATTCGATCAGATGCGAGAAAAAACTTTCTTCCTTCTCGCCATTATTTTCATTGGGTGATGAGTTCTGCATTAGACCTGGGTTCCTGAACCGTTTTTATTATCGGGTTTATGGCCGTCATTGACGAATTGGTTTTCCGCGGGAGCGTCTTTTTTTTCAGGTGACAGGGTCTGCCTGACCTGATCTCCGGCACTGGTCAACTCCTGCTCAAGCTGCTCAACCGGATTGCGCAAGGATTTTGCAGTATCCTCGAATGAGCTTTTCATATCCTGAAGCGAGGACTGCATCTCATTTTTAATCTTGCTGATTTCCTGGATGTCGACTTCACGCTGAATATCACTTTTAACGTCATTGACATAGCGCTGCGCACGGCCCACAAGATGACCGACCGTACGGGCCACTTTAGGCAGACGCTCAGGGCCAATGACAATCAGGGCAACCATGCCAATGACAAACAGCTCACCGAAACTTAAACCAAACATAAATACGCTTTAAAAAAACAGAACCTTTTTATCGGCAATCATGCCGGAACAAGTCGGATCTGCTGGAGCTCAGGAATCCGATTTTTCTTTTGCCTGCACATCGATGGTTTCCGTGCCAGCCTGTTTTTTTTCAGTTGTTTCAGTGCCTTCCGAAGTGGCATCGTTCATACCCTTCTTGAAACCTTTTACGGCTCCCCCCAGATCTTCACCAATATTGCGGATTTTCTTGGTACCGAAAACCAGTGCAACAATCACCAAAACGATTAGCCAGTGCCAAATACTTAAACTGCCCATAAAACAACTCCTAAAGTGACAATTCCAAATCAATTCCTAATATATCAGGAACTGCCAATAAATAATGTTCATCTTGAATTGTGCCACAAGTCTCTTAAATTCAGGATGGTTTCCGATTGGCTTTTTCAACCAGGCCTGACAACCCTTCCCTGCGCGCCAACTCGGCGAATACGTCTTCAGGGCGCAAACCGTAATAAGTCAGCGCCAGCAGACAATGAAACCAGAGATCGGCAGTTTCCGCAATAATCCGGTCATTTTGGCCATCTTTTGAGGCCATCACCAGCTCGGTGGCTTCTTCACCAATTTTTTTCAGGAAACCATCGGGGCCTTTGGCAAACAATTTGGCCGCATACGATGTGGCAGGATCACCGCCATTGGCCGGCAAGCGGGTTTGCAATACATCAGCCAGACGACCCAGTACCGCTGACAATTCAATGTTGGACTCTGTGCTCATTTGTACATATGCTCCGGATCTTGCAAGACCCCGTCAGTAATTTCCCATTGAGCATGATCGTCTTTGCCATTCAGCAGACGGAAAAAACAGCTCTCCCTGCCAGTATGACAGGCCACGCCCCCATGTTGTTCAATTTTAAGCAACACCACATCAGCATCGCAGTCAAGACGGATCTCATGAACCTGCTGGGTATTGCCCGATTCTTCGCCCTTGCGCCATAATTTCTGGCGCGAGCGTGACCAATAAACCCCTTTTCGGGTCGCCACGGTTTCCTGCAAGGCTTCCCGATTCATCCAGGCAACCATGAGGATACGGCCGGTTTTCCAGTCCTGTGCAATGGCAGGAATGAGACCTGCCTCGTCAAACTTCACCTCATCAAGCCAGCTCATGCGATTTCCCGAACATTAATGCCCTGTTGCGCCATAAATTCCTTGGCTTGTGCAATGGTGTATTCACCGTAGTGGAAAATACTGGCCGCCAGCACGGCGCTGGCCCTGCCTTTGGTGACACCATCACAAAGATGCTGCAAATTACCCACGCCACCAGAGGCAATAACAGGCACGGAAACGGCATCTGAAACAGCACGGGTCAATTCAAGATCAAACCCTGATTTGGTGCCGTCACGATCCATGCTGGTCAACAAAAGCTCGCCAGCCCCGTAACGGGCCATCCGGATCGCCCATTCAATGGCATCAATGCCAGTCGCTTTGCGACCCCCATGGGTAAAGACCTCCCAACGATCGGGCTCGCCTTCGGCGGAAACCTTGCGGGCATCAATCGCCACCACGATGCATTGCGAACCGTAATAATCGGCGCTTTCCCGCACCAGCTCCGGGTTGGCCACGGCGGCACTGTTCATGGATACCTTGTCGGCACCGGCATTGAGCAAACGCTGGATATCGGCAACGGCACGAACGCCACCGCCAACCGTCAAGGGAATAAATACCTGGGAGGCCACCTGCTCGATAATTGGCAAAATGAGATCCCTGCCGTCACTGGTTGCCGTAATATCAAGGAATGTCAACTCATCGGCACCCTGCTCGTTATAACGACGGGCGATTTCAACCGGATCTCCGGCATCACGCAATTCGACGAAATTGATGCCCTTAACCACCCGGCCTGCCGTTACATCAAGGCAGGGGATAATGCGTTTGGTTAAGGTGGAGTCGGCATTGGCTGCAGTGTTCAAATCTCTTCCCCGTTCAACTCGTCAGCCAGTATCTGGGCCTCCTGGAAATTAAGGGTACCTTCATAAATACTGCGACCCAGAATGACGCCCTCAATTCCTTCATCTTCTACTGCACAAAGCGCTTCGATATCTTTAAGGTTGGTCACACCACCTGAAGCAATAACCGGAATTTTCACGGCCTGCGACAAGCGTACGGTCGCTTCAATATTCACACCGGTTAACATGCCATCGCGACCGATATCGGTATAAATAATAGACTCGACGCCGTAATCTTCAAATTTGCGGCCGAGATCAATCACATCGTGTTTGGTCAGCTTGCTCCAGCCATCGGTAGCGACTTTGCCATCCTTGGCATCAAGGCCAACAATCACATGACCCGAAAAAGCACTGCAGGCATCCTGCAGGAAACCTGGATTTTTAACTGCTGCCGTACCAATAATGACATATTCAATACCCAGATCGAGATAGCGTTCGATCGTATCCAGATCCCGAATACCGCCACCGATCTGGACAGGAATTTCGTCTCCGACCTCTTTCAGAATGGCCTGAATGGCTGCCTCGTTTTTAGGCTTACCGGCAATTGCACCATTAAGATCCACCAGATGCAACCGACGTGCACCTTGGTCGAGCCATTTGCGTGCCATTGCCTGAGGATCCTGGGAGAAAATTGTCGCGTCTTTCAGGTCACCCTGACGCAAGCGGACACACTGTCCGTCTTTTAAATCAATGGCTGGTATGAGCAGCATAGTGTTATATTAATAAATAAGATGATTAGAAAAATAAAACAGAATGAGCAAAAACCGTAATAGTGGACTCGTCATTCCCCGTAATAACTCTTTGTTGACAGTATCTTTGTTATGTAAGTCCCGCAGTCGTATTTATAACGCATTTTCAGCATTTAGTCCCGCAACTAAATGTCCCACTCCACAAAATTACGATACAGCCGCAAGCCGTGTCCGGCACTTTTTTCAGGGTGAAACTGAACGGCAAAAATATTATCCCTGGCCACCGCACAGGTAAACTCTTGCCCATATAGCGTGGTACCTACTGTCAGACTGTCATCATCAGGCACAACGAAATAACTGTGCACGAAATAAAAATAAGCCTCATCGGGAATACCTTGCCAAACCGGATGTGCACGGGTTTGCTTTACCCGACTCCAGCCCATATGAGGCACCTTGAGCAGTTCATTTTCGTGCGTCAGGGCGGCAAGTGGTGTATTTTCAGGTGCTGTGCTGGCGTAACGCTGGCCGTGGAACCGTTTTACGATACCCGGAAAAATACCCAGGCAAGTCGCGTTACCCTCTTCACTTCGCTCAAACAACATTTGCTCGCCTACGCAAATGCCCATCAAAGGTTTGCTGGCCGCTGCCTCCAGTACGGCCTCGCTAAGTCCGGACTGCACCAGATTGCGCATGCAATCGGGCATCGCGCCCTGACCGGGAAACACGATTCGATCGGCCGATTTGATGCCTGCGACATCAGAAGCCAGATAAACATTGGCATGCGGAGCCGCATGCGTTAATGCGCGGGCAACCGAATGCAGGTTGCCCATGCCATAATCCACAATTGCAATAGAGGGGGATTTCATTTTAAGTATGAAGCCTTTACAGAACGCCTTTGGTGGATGGGACAACGCCCGCATTGCGTGGATCTTCGGTAAGCGCCATGCGAAGTGCACGGCCAAAGGCCTTGAAGACGGTCTCAGCCTGGTGATGGGCATTAAAGCCACGCAGATTGTCGATATGCAAGGTAACCAGTGCATGATTGACAAAACCCTGGAAAAACTCACGGGTCAGGTCAACATCAAAACGACCAATATGTGAGCGGGTGAAAGGAATGTTGTACTCCAGACCGGGACGACCTGAGAAATCAATCACCACCCGCGACAGGGCCTCATCAAGTGGCACATAAGCATGGCCGTAACGCAAAATGCCTTTTTTGTCACCCACTGCCTTGGCAAAAGCCTGTCCCAGGGAAATACCCACATCTTCTACGGTATGGTGATCGTCAATGTGCAGGTCGCCATCGCAGGTAATATCGATATCAATCAAGCCATGACGCACGATCTGATCAAGCATGTGATCAAGAAACGGCACACCGGTATTCAGTGACTGCTTGCCGGTACCATCAAGGTTGATGGCAACCTTGATCTTGGTTTCATTGGTATTACGAACTATTTCTGCTGTACGCATATTCATCTCATCAAATATTTAATCTAAACGGTAGCGGGCGCTTTCGGCGTGTGCCTGCAAGCCTTCCCCGAAAGCCAGGGTGGCGGCGATTTTACCCAAGGTTTGTGCCCCCTCGCGTGATACCTGAATCAGGCTGGAACGCTTCTGGAAATCATAGACACCCAGGGGGGAGGAAAAGCGGGCGGTACGGGAAGTGGGCAACACGTGATTGGGGCCGGCGCAATAATCGCCCAGCGACTCCGAGCTGTAACGCCCCATGAAAATCGCACCGGCATGACGGATTTTCTCGGCCCATGCCGCGGCATTTTCAGTGGAAATCTCAAGGTGCTCAGGTGCGATCTCATTGGCAATTTCACACGCCTGATCAAGGTCACGCACTTTAATTAATGCACCCCGGTTGGCCAGACTGGTACGGATAATATCGGCCCTGGGCATGTTCGGCAATTGGTGCCCGATAGACGCGTACACCTGCTCCAGGTAAGCGGCATCAGGGCATAACAAAATGGCCTGCGCCAGCTCGTCATGCTCGGCCTGGGAGAACAGGTCCATGGCAATCCAGTCGGCAGGGGTGGTGCCATCGCAAATGATCAGGATTTCGCTGGGACCGGCAACCATATCAATGCCTACCGTTCCAAACACCCGGCGTTTGGCAGAAGCCACATAGGCGTTGCCTGGCCCCACGATTTTATCGACACCGGCAATTGACTGTGTGCCATAAGCCAGAGCTCCAACCGCCTGCGCGCCACCAATGGCGATCACCCGGTCAACCCCGGCAACTGCCGCCGCAGCCAGCACAATGGCGTTACGGCTGCCCCCCGGAGTAGGCGTTACCATGACAACTTCAGGCACACCCGCCACTTTGGCCGGCAAGGCATTCATTAATACCGAAGAAGGATAGGCCGCCTTGCCACCCGGCACATATAAACCGACACGATCCATGGGCGTTACTTTCTGGCCCAACAAAGTACCATCGGCCTCTGTGTAAGTCCAGGAGGCGGTTTTTTGTTTTTCATGATAGGCGCGAACCCTGTCCGCCGCACTTTCCAGCGCCTTGCGTTGTTCCGTTGGCAGGGCGTCCAGCGCTGCCTGGCAATCCGCAAGCGGAATTTCCAGTTCATGGATATGGCTTGCCTGTACCTGATCAAAGCGCTGCGTGTATTCAAGAACCGCCTCATCACCGCGCTGACGTACATCGTTCAGGATTTTCGCCACAGACTGCTCGATCTGCTCATCCTGCGAAGCATCAAAAGCAAGCAGGGTTTTCAACTGCTGGCCAAAATCTGCATCATTGGCATCTAACCGGTTTATTAAAGACATATCACTCTTTGCAAAAATAGTAAAAAACAGTCTGCCGCACAGACCCAACAAGAGCCTTTTGGTCAAAGGCCGTACCTACCGCTTTACACAGCCGCCTTTTGGAAGGCATCCAGTATGGGGGTCAGACGTGATGCCCGGGTTTTCAGTGCCGCCTGGTTTACGATAAGGCGTGAAGAAACGGGCATGACATCTTCAACCGGCACCAGGTTATTGGCACGTAACGTACCCCCTGTGGAAACCACATCGACAATGGCATCCGCCAATCCTACCAAGGGCGCCAATTCCATTGAACCATACAGTTTAATGATATCAACATACACCCCTTTCTTGGCGAAATGTTCACGTGCCACATTGACATATTTGGTTGCCACACGCAGGCGCGCACCCTTTTTCACGGCTTCCTCATAATCAAAGCCTTCGCGCACCGCCACTGCCAGACGGCATTTGGCAATATTCAGGTCGATGGGCTGATACAGCCCACCTGGCTGTTCCTTGGCATATTCATACAGCACATCGCGACCGGCAATACCGAAATCGGCCGCACCGTACTGCACGTACGTAGGGACATCGGAGGCCCTTACAATCAGCAAACGCAAGCGGGGATCACTGGTTGGCAGAATCAACTTGCGTGAAGACTCGGGACTTTCACTGACTGAAATCCCGGCAGCCTCAAGCAAAGGCATGGTTTCTTCAAAAATGCGCCCCTTGGAAAGCGCCATCGTCAACATTTCATTATCTTCGTTAGACATATTACCCACGCAGTCGTTCAATTTGTGCTCCCAGCCTTTTCAATTTTACTTCCATTTGCTCATAGCCACGATCAAGATGGTAAATCCGGTCGATGATGGTTTCACCACTGGCCGCCAAAGCGGCAATGACCAGACTGGCCGATGCACGCAAATCGGTTGCCATGACCTTGGCACCAAACAATTGCGTGACGCCATTAACCACGGCCGTATGGCCATCCAGCTCAATATCGGCCCCCATACGAATCAACTCAGGCACATGCATGAAGCGGTTTTCAAAAATATTTTCTACAATGACAGCCGTTCCGCTCGCGATGGTATCAAGCGCCATGATCTGGGCCTGCATATCGGTGGGAAAGCCGGGGTGTTCGAAGGTCTTGACCCCTACTGCCCGAGGCTTGCCACTCATTGAGGCACGAATCCAGTCGGGTCCGGTTTCCAGCTCAAGACCTGATTCCTCAAGTTTATCCAGGATGGCACCCATGGTTGAAGGGGCCGCATTACGCAACAGGATATCCCCCCCCGTGACACCCACCGCGCACAGGAAAGTACCGGCTTCGATACGGTCGGGAACCACCCGGTAATCGGCACCATGCAACTGCTCCACACCCTCAATGACGATTCTGTCAGTACCGTGCCCACTGATTTTGGCGCCCATGGCAATCAGCAGTTCAGCCAGATCAACGACTTCGGGTTCACGTGCCGCGTTTTCAAGAATGGTGGTGCCTTTGGCCAACGCCGCAGACATGAGGAACTGTTCGGTACCGCCAACGGTGACCATATCGGTATGAATGGAAGCACCCTGCAACCTTGGTGCCTTGGCCAGGACAAAGCCGTGCTCAACACGGATGTCGGCCCCAAGGGTGGCCAAGCCCTTGATGTGTTGATCGACCGGCCGTTGCCCGATGGCACAGCCACCCGGCAAGCTGACCTTGGCCTGGCCAAAACGCGCCAATAATGGCCCCAACACCAAAATGGACGCACGCATGGTTTTCACCAGCTCATAAGGCGCCTCATAACTGACAATCCGATTGGCCTGCAACTGAACCACACCGTCATCCAGCCACTGGATGTTCACGCCAAGCTGCCCCAATACCTTCAGCGTGGTATGGATATCATTCAGCGCCGGCACATTGCGCAGAACAACCGGCTCGGCCGTTAGCAAAGTTGCGCATAAAATAGGCAAGGCAGCGTTCTTGGCGCCTGATATGGTCACCTCTCCGGAAAGACGGTTACCACCGATAATGCGCAATTTATCCATTCACTTTATACTCTTCAGGGGTTAGCGTTTTCATTGACAAGGCATGAATTTCAGCCTTCATTTTATCGCCCAATGCCGCGTAAACCAGCTGATGCCGGGCAATCAGGCGTTTTCCTTCAAAGGCAGCACTCACGATGAGGGCCTCGAAATGGGAACCGTCGCCCACTACTTCTATATGTTCACAGGCCAGGTTGGAAGTGATGTATTCACGAATCTGTTCAGGAGTGGGTAACATTTTATGTCCTAAGTTTATAGCCACTTGCCAACAATTTTAATGCCAGCAACGAGGTCAGGATGAAAAAACAAAATACGACAGAAAAGCTGTGCCAGACCGAAACATCGGAAATACCGAAAAAACCATAGCGAAAGCCGTCTATCATGTAAAAGACAGGATTCCAGTGCGACACAGCCTGCCAGAATGACGGCAGGGAATGAATGGAATAAAACACGCCCGACAGGAAAGTGGCGGGCATGATCAGGAAATTCTGGAACAGGGCCAACTGGTCAAATTTCTCGGACCAAAGCCCCGCAACCAGGCCCAGACTGGAAAAAACACCACAGGCCATGACGGCAAAAAGCAACATCCATAAAGGCTGGACTGGCGTCAATGGCATGAACAGTAAAGCCACGACCCAAATGCCCACACCCACGCACAACCCCCGCACAATACCCGCAAGCATATAGGCACCGAAAATTTCCAGATAAGACAACGGAGGCAGCAGCACGAATACAAGGTTACCCGTAATACGGCTTTGGATAAGTGAGGAGGAAGGATTGGCAAAAGCGTTTTGCATCATACTCATCATCATGAGCCCCGGCATTAAAAATGCCACATAAGACAGAGTGCCATATACCTGCACACGCCCTTCCAGGACCTGGGCAAAAACCAGCAAATACAGCAAGGCAGTCATCACCGGTGCCGCCACGGTCTGAAGGGATACTTTCCAGAAACGCAATAGTTCCTTGCGCAGCAAGGTGGGAAAACCAGAGCCAAACTTAATATTTTGTTGTAAAGGATTCATTACGCTGCCTGTTCACTTCCGGTATGCATGATTTGCACAAAAGTTTCTTCAAGATCATCGCTGCCAAATTGGGCCATCAAGGCCTGGGTGGTATCAAGGGCGATCACTTTGCCTTTTCTGAGAAAGGCGATACGGCCACACAGCGTTTGTGCTTCTTCAAGGTAATGGGTCGTTAACAAGATGGTATGGCCTTCTTTATTCAATCTGGAAATGAAATCCCAGAGGCTGCGCCGCAAATCCACGTCAACCCCGGCCGTGGGCTCATCAAGAATGATGACAGGCGGACGGTGCACCAGGGCCTGAGCAACCAGCACCCGGCGTTTCATGCCACCTGACAAGGCTCGCATATTGGTATCGGCCTTGTCGGACAGACCAAGATTCAGGAGAATCTCGTCGATCCAGTCATCGTTATTTCGCAAACCGTAATAACCTGATTGATTACGCAAGGTTTCCCGGACGGTAAAAAACGGGTCATAGACCAGTTCCTGGGGAACCACTCCCAAAGAGCGACGCGCGTTTTTATAATCGGCAACCACATCGTAACCACAGATACTGGCCCTGCCATTGCTGGGACGTGACAAGCCGGCCAAAATGGAAATAAGCGATGTTTTACCGGCCCCATTGGGACCCAGCAAACCAAAAAACTCGCCCGGCTCAATATTGAGACTGATATCATTGAGTGCCTGAAACCCCTGGCGGGCAGGCGAACCAGAAAACAACCTTTGCCTTAAGGAAAGGGTAGGCGCATAAATTTTGGAAATATTTTCTATTTTGACAGCTGACATATTCATATAAAAAAAGGCCTGTTCCCGACACGAAACAGACCCCTGATTATAGCCTTTTACATGTTACTTTCGTTGATTTAACGCGTTTATCAGGCCATCAATACCATTTTGCGCAATCTGTGAAGCAAACTGGTTGCGATAATTCTGGATCAACCAAATCCCTTCAACACTGAAATCGTATACTTTCCAGCTATCACCCGATTTTTCCAGTCGATAGTCAACCGCCACCGGACCGGAATCCGAAATAATGGTTGAGCGAACCACGACATCATTGGCATTCGGATTGCCACGAAATGGCTGCATTTCAATTTTTGTACTTGCCGAGACTTGCTTGAAAGCACCGCTATAAGTACGAATCAAGGTGCTTTTAAACGCATTGGTCAGCGCCGTCTTCTGTTCGGGGGTTGCCTGACGCCAGGGTTGACCGGTAGCCAGTCGTGTCGTTTTCTGGAAATCAAGATAAGGCATCAATTTGTTATTGACAATCTCATTGATGGCAGTGATATTGCCACTGCGCGCAGCAGTGTTTTGTTTGACCGCCTCAAGGGTTTGGTTGGCAATTTGCTCTACAAATTGCGTTGGACTTTGAGCAGCCTGGGCCGTGCCAAGCAAGCCGGCCGATACGAAAGCCATGGCGGCAAAACGCCTGGCCAACAGAAACACGGATTGGAGCTTCATGATTTCTCCTGAATATTCACAAAAATAAAATAATTAATAACTAAAAAAAGTTCAATGCTATGAAAACACAAACCGACGACCAATACATTAAGTAAATGAAGGATTTGTCAGAAAGCGTTAACAGATGAGGGGAAACTGAAACCCACTGAAAAACCTATTTCTCAATAAATGGTTTCTCAGGGGTTGAAGCGTTAACGCACACAAGCAATTATTCGCCAGGATCCTCATACTGAGGTACAGATGCATCATGACCCGCCTGCTCGGGATCATCATAAACGGGAACGGGCATATCGTCCGCGGCGACATCCTGCACTTCGGGGCGCAGCTTGCTTTCAAGCAGCGCCTTACGGTTTTGCTGGTAGGCATCACGTACAAACGTGTATTTATCCAGGGCGACATCCTCGGCCAAGGCATCGGCATCAAGCAGGTTGGTACGCGTATCAATGACTTTGAGAGCCATAATGGCATTACGCACGGATACATCATCAATCGCAGCAGGCGATGCATAGACTGCAGTTCCCCCGGCAACATCACCCACAAGACCTATACTGTCGCGCACGGTACTCGGACCAAAGAAAGGCAATACAACATAAGGACCATTGCCAACACCCCAGACACCTAACGTAGTGCCAAAGTCATTGGGGATTTTATGCGCGCCATTCATGGTGGCCACATCAATACAACCGCCAATACCCATGGTGGAGTTGAACAAAACACGTCCAAAGGTATTGATTGAATCGAGTGCCCTGCCCTGCAACATGCTATTGATGGCCGACCAGACATCACCCAGGTTTCCAAAAATATTCCGTACACAGGTACGAACCGGGCTGGGCGTAACCGCCTTGTAACCGGTTGCCACCGGTTTGAGCAAGACCTTATCAACCGTCTCATTGAACTCAAACATGCTGCGGTTATAGCTTTCCAAAGGGTCTTCAGGAGTGGGGTGCGGCACCGAGGCACACCCGCTTACCAGTAGCCCGACACTGGCCAGACCTAATGTTTTTCTGACAGTTTTTTTGTTAATCATGATTTTCTCTTCTGAGCGTCTTGGCATTTAAAAATTTAACACAAACATTCCGGCAATGAACGGCTGCCTGATATTACTGTCCATTCGCTGAGGAACCTTCCCTCTCAGCACTTGAGAACAAAAATTTACTGATTAATTCTTCAAGTACAACCGCACCTTGTGTGAACATGATTTCACTGCCATTGACCAGGTCGCTTTCATCCGCTCCCGGTGTCAGACCGATATATTGCTCTCCCAGCAATCCCGCAGTCATGATAGAGGCAGAGGAGTCCAGGGGGAACTTATAACGCTCTTCAAGGCTTAACTCTACCACAGCCTTAAATTCGCGGTTGTCGAATTGAATGTTTTTTACGCGGCCCACCACCACCCCATTGCTTTTAACAGCTGCCCGGGTTTTAAGGGCACCCACGTTATCAAATTTGGCACTAACAGTATAAGTAGGCTCAAAACTGAAAGAACTTAAATTGCCCGCCCTTAATGCCATGAACATCAGCGCAACGGCACCCAGTAACACAAACAAACCCACCAGAAAATCGGTTTTCTTACTCATTGTCATCCATCCTGGTACCGGGCTTGGCAAGCAAACCCGCCTTGCCCGGTACATATTTCACTCATTGATTAAAACATTACTGCGGTTAACAGGAAATCAAGCCCCAAAACCGCCAGGGAACTTCTGACCACCGTTCGGGTTGTCGCCCTGGAAACCCCTTCAGGCGTCGGCCTGGCATACCACCCTTCAAACAGGGCAATCAGCATCACGGCAAAACCAAACACAATACTTTTAATCAGGCCGTTACCGACATCGGAAAAAACATCCACCCCATTTTGCATTTGCGACCAGAACGAGCCGGCATCGACATTGATCATGAGGACACCCACCACCCAGCCACCAATAATACCCACGGCAGAAAAAATGGCCCCCAGTATCGGCATGGCAATGACACCCCCCCACAATCGCGGAGCAAGAATCCGGCGCAAGGGACTGATGCCCATGACATCAATGGCCGCCAGCTGTTCCCCGGCCTTCATCAGACCAATTTCAGCTGTAATGGAAGTACCTGCCCGACCGGCAAACAACAAGGCAGTGACCACCGGGCCCAGCTCACGAACCAGGCTAAGAGCCACCAACAAGCCCAGGGCTTCTTCGGACCCATACATGGACAGGGTGTTATACCCCTGCAAGCCCAGGACAAAGCCCACAAACAGTCCTGAAACGGCGATAATCAGCAAGGAGTGATTACCAATAAAATGCACCTGATCAATCACCAGTCGCGGACGACGCAGCACAATACCTGATTTACGGAAGAGTTCCCAGGTAAATTTACTGAATACCCCCAGGCCACTGATGACATTAATGATAAATGCCCCCAGGGCACTGATACTTTTGAAAATCATAAGCCCTCTTTGCGTTTTGACAACCAGCTGGAAAACGCTGGCGTATCCGGATACTCAAAAACCACCGGGCCTTCAGGCGAACCATGCAGAAACTGTTTCACATAGCCATCCTCAGAGGCACGCAAATCCTCTGGTGTACCAGACGCCAGCAATTTACCATGCCCCACCATATATACCTGATCAACGATTTGAAAAGACTCGTCGATATCATGGGTAATAAGCACCGAAGCGCAGCCAAGACGGTCACTGAGATTACGGATCAACTGGGCCGTCATGCCCAGCGAGATCGGATCCAGTCCGGCAAAAGGCTCGTCATAGAGGACCAATTCAGGCTCAAGCACGATAGCACGAGCCAGGGCGACACGCCGCGCCATCCCCCCGGAGATTTCCGAAACGGCCAAATGCGCTGCCGCTCTCAGGCCCACCGCATCCAGTTTGTCCAGTACTTTTTCAAGAATGACCGCTTCGCTGTCTTTAGTCAGTTCACGCAAAGGAAAGGCCACATTATCGAATACATTCAAATCGGTAAACAAGGCCCCCTGCTGGAACAGAACCCCCATACGTTGACGGATATTACGCAGGACATTCGGACCGACCTGCGCCAGATTCTGGCCAAAGGCGGTCACTACCCCTTTTTGGGCAATGAGCTGACCAATCGCAGCCCGTAACAAGGTTGTCTTGCCTGAGCCGGAGCCACCTATCAGCGCGACAACCTGCCCCTTTTTCACCTGCAAATCAAGGTGATCAAGTATCATCCGCTCTCCGTAGCCCAGTGACACATCGGAAAATCGAAGAATGACATCTGAATTGGAAAGATGATCGTTCAACGGAATAACCCTTAAAAATTTAAAAAAGAACCATTGTAGCTGATCAAAGTTTACGCCACATCAACTTACACCAAAAAAAACCCCGAAACATTATTTCTGTTCCGGGGTCTGTATGGTATGTTCAAAAAATTTGCCAATAACAATCATTGACTATCGTGGCAAAACAGTCTCTCCCATTAGATACTGGTCTACCGCACGGGCACATTGTCGCCCTTCGCGAATCGCCCACACCACCAGGGACTGGCCACGACGCATATCGCCCGCTGCAAAAACCTTGTCAACATTGGTACGATAGTCTTCGGTATTGGCACGGATATTGCCACGCGCGTCCCTATCCAAGCCAAAGGCATCCAGCACGGCAGGCACTGGCGCCACAAAGCCCATGGCCAGCAACACCAGATCGGCCTTCAGTTCAAATCCGGAGCCTTCGATTTCAGCCATTTTCATCTGGCCGGTCGCTTCATCACGCAACCACTCCACCCGAGCACCCACCAGTTTTTCAACCTTGCCTTTTTCACCCTGAAACGCTTTGGTCACAATCGCCCAATCCCGCTGACAACCCTCTTCATGGGAAGAGGAAGTACGCAGTTTGGCTGGCCAATACGGCCAGGTCAGTTCCCGATTTTCCTCATCCGGCAATTTGGACATCAATTCAATCTGGGTCACCGATGCCGCCCCCTGGCGGTTACTGGTGCCCACACAGTCCGAGCCGGTGTCACCACCACCAATCACCACGACATGCTTGCCCTTGGCCACAATTTGGCCGCTTAAGCGATCACCGGCATTGACCTTGTTTTGCTGGCGCAGAAAATCCATGGCGAAATGCACCCCATTCAGTTCCCTGCCGGGTACCGGCAAGTCACGGGGCACTTCAGCGCCGCCGGCCATGATGATCGCATCAAACGCTTTTTGCAGCTCGGCGGGACTAATGATTGTCAGCCCATCTTCCACGGTATCGCCCGGTACTCCGATGTAGGTAGAGGCGCGAAATTCCACCCCCTCGGCCTCCATCTGGGTCATGCGCCGGTCAATCAGGCCTTTATCCAGTTTGAAATCGGGAATGCCATAACGCAGCAAACCGCCAATCCGGTTACTCTTTTCAAAAACCGTCACGCTGTGACCGGCCCGGCTCAATTGCTGGGCAGCAGCCAAACCCGCCGGCCCTGAGCCCACCACCGCCACGCGTTTACCGGTTTTTTTGGCCGGAGGCTGGGGCACAACCCAACCCTTTTCCCATCCCTTGTCAATAATGGCATGCTCGATAGACTTGATACCTACTGCATCATTATTGATATTCAGGGTACAGGCCGCCTCACAGGGAGCCGGGCAAATACGTCCGGTAAATTCCGGAAAATTATTGGTGGAGTGCAGCGTGCCCAAGGCCTGTTTCCATTCCTGCCGGTAAACCAGATCATTCCAGTCAGGAATAATATTATTAACCGGACAGCCATTGGTACAGAAAGGGATACCGCAATCCATGCAGCGTGCCCCCTGTTGCTGCGCCTGCTTGTCATCCAGTGCCAGCACGAACTCCCGGTAATGCTTGATACGCGTACTGGCAGGCTCATACGACTCGCTGATTCTTTCAAATTCCAGAAAACCTGTTGTTTTTCCCATGATTTTTCCTAATTACCCTTAAGCCACTTTCTGGCAGGCTTGTTCTGATTGCCACATTTCCGACAGTGCCCGACGATATTCAACCGGCATCACCTTGACGAACTGGGCACGTGATACCTCCCAATTGCTGAGCAGATCACGGGCACGGAAACTGCCTGTCAGACGAAAATGCTCTTCAACCAGATAACGTAAAATGGCTTCATCGGTTTGCCGGTTGTCACCACGCTTGGCGGTATGCCAGCACTCGATCCGGGCTTCTTTTTCCTGCTCTGCATGAGACACAACCGCTTCCAGCTCTACCATGCTCAGGTTACAACGCCGCTTGAACTTGCCCTCAGGGTCCCATACATAGGCCACACCCCCAGACATACCCGCGGCAAAATTGCGTCCGGTCTCTCCGAGCACCACCACAGTACCACCTGTCATATATTCACAGCCATGATCGCCGGTACCCTCAACCACTGCCGCTGCCCCCGAGTTGCGTACGGCAAAACGCTCACCGGCAACGCCATTGAAATAGGCCTCACCACCCAACGCACCATACAGCACGGTATTGCCCACGATAATATGCTCGGGACCATAACCTCTGAAGTCATTCGGTGAACGGATGGAAATCCGCCCGCCGGACAAGCCCTTGCCCACATAATCATTGGCTTCCCCGACCAGATCAAAACTGATGCCATGCGCCAGAAAGGCGCCAAAACTTTGACCGGCAACGCCGTTAAACTGAATGTGAATAGTGTCATCCGGCAAGCCTTCATGACCATATTTTCTGGCCACCACACCTGACAGCATGGCACCCACCGTACGGTTGCGGTTACGTACCGGAATAATGAAAGAAACTTTCTCACCCCGTTCAATCGCACTCTTGCTGCGCTCTATCAATTGCTTGTCCAGGGCGCCCTCAAGACCATGATCCTGTGCTTCGGTATGATATTTGCCCGTTTCGGTGTCAGGCTGGTAAAACACACGGGAGAAATCCAGTCCTTTGGCTTTCCAGTGTGTCACGCCAGCTCGCATGTCCAGCAAATCTGCACGTCCGACCAAATCGTCAAACTTGCGGATACCCAGCTGCGCCATGATTTCCCTGACCTCCTCGGCCACGAAGAAGAAATAATTCACCACGTGCTCGGGTTTGCCCTTGAATTTCTGGCGCAATACGGGATCCTGGGTGGCCACGCCAACCGGACAGGTATTCAAATGACATTTGCGCATCATGATGCAGCCTTCCACCACCAAAGGTGCAGTGGCAAAACCGAACTCATCGGCGCCCAACAGGGCTCCAATCACCACATCGCGGCCGGTTTTCATCTGGCCATCAGCCTGCACCCGCACACGGCTGCGCAATTTATTCAGCACCAGGGTTTGCTGGGTTTCAGACAGACCCAGCTCCCACGGCGTACCGGCATGCTTGATCGAGGAAATGGGCGAGGCACCGGTGCCGCCATCATGGCCGGCAATCACAATATGGTCAGACTTGGCTTTGGCCACACCGGCCGCAATCGTGCCAACCCCCACCTCGGAAACCAGCTTGGTGGAAATGGAAGCGCTTGGGTTCACATTTTTCAGATCATGGATCAGCTGAGCCAGATCCTCGATGGAATAAATATCATGGTGTGGTGGTGGCGAAATAAGCCCCACACCCGGTACGGAGTAACGCAATTTGGCGATGTATTCAGATACCTTATGTCCTGGCAACTGCCCGCCCTCACCAGGCTTGGCACCCTGGGCCATTTTGATCTGAATCTGATCGGCACTGCTTAAATACTCGGCACTGACACCAAAGCGACCGGATGCCACCTGTTTGATTTTTGAACGCAGCGAATCCCCTTTAAGCAATGGAACTTCAGCAACGATGCGGTCAGCACCAAGCACCGAAGCCAGGGTATCACCTGTTTTGATATTGCTTTTACCGCTTTGCATTTCCGCACGGTAACGCAACTCATCCTCGCCACCCTCGCCGGTATTGGACTTGCCGCCAATCCGGTTCATGGCCACCGCCAGTACGGCATGCGCCTCGGTAGAGATAGAGCCCAATGACATGGCACCGGTGGCAAAACGTTTGACGATCTCCTTGGCTGGCTCGACCTCTTCCAGCGCAATGGCCCTGGCAGGATCCACTTTGAACTCAAACAATCCACGAAACGTCATGTGACGGCGTGACTGGTCGTTGATCAGCTGGGCATATTCCTTGTAAGTGCGGTAATTATTGGCACGAGTGGCATGCTGCAACTTGGCGATCGAATCGGGCGTCCACATATGCTCTTCACCACGAATACGGAACGCGTAATCCCCTCCGGCATCCAGCTCATTGGCCAATACCGGATCATTGCCAAACGCCTGCCGATGCAGTCTAAAGGCCTCTTCGGCCACTTCAAAAATACCCAAACCTTCTATATTGCAGGGTGTACCGGTAAAGTACTTGCGCACAAGATCGCTTTTCAGGCCCACCGCCTCAAAAATCTGTGCCCCGGTATAAGACATATAGGTTGAAATACCCATTTTGGACATGACCTTGTTCAGGCCTTTACCAACCGCCTTGATATAATTTTTAACGGCTTTTTCACCGCCTGTTGCGGCCAGGGTCTCCATGGCCAGATAAGGGTAAACCGCCTCGGCTCCATACCCGCCCAACAGGGCAAAATGATGTACCTCACGCGCTGAGCCGGTTTCCACCACCAGACCGGTATTGGTCCGAAGGCCGGAACGGATAAGGTGCTGGTGAATGGCTGAGGTGGCCAGCAGGGCCGGAATGGCCACATGTTCACTATCCACCTTGCGATCTGAAATAATCAGGATATTGAAGCCGCTTCTGACCGCATCCACGGCACTGGCACATAAAGCGGCAATACAGGCTTCAATCCCTTCCGTACCCCAGCTGGCAGGGTAAGTGATATCCAGCTCGTGACAGCGGAATTTATTATCGGTATAACGCTCGATTTCACGCAGACGTGACATGCCCACGCTGTCCAGCACGGGTTGGGAAACCTCTATCCGCTGGGGTGGATTAACGTTGTTGATATCCAGCAGATTGGGCTTGGGTCCAATAAAGGAAACCAGCGACATCACCATTTGCTCGCGGATTGGATCAATCGGCGGATTGGTGACCTGCGCAAACAGCTGACGGAAATAATTATAGAAAGACTTCGAGCGGTTGGACAGCACGGCCAAAGGCGCGTCGTTACCCATTGAGCCAATCGCCTCTTCGCCATTTTTACCCATGGGTTCAAGAATGAACTTGATATCCTCCTGGGTCCAGCCAAACGCCTGCTGGCGATCCAGCAAAGAAGCGTGGCTCATGTAGTCGGCAGCATGTACCGTGTCTGTGGCGGGCAAATCGTCCAGGCGTACGCGCAAACGCTCGATCCACTGTCTGTAGGGACGGTTATTGGCCAATTGAGACTTGATTTCCTCATCATCAATAATGCGGCCCTGCTCCAGGTCAATCAGCAACATTTTTCCGGGTTGCAAACGCCATTTTTTCACAATCCGATGCTCTGGGATGGTCAGGGTACCGGCTTCTGAAGCCAGAATGATCATATTGTCATCGGTAATCAGGTAACGGGCCGGACGAAGGCCATTGCGGTCCAGGGTGGCACCGATCTGGCGACCATCGGTAAATGCCACGGCAGCAGGACCGTCCCAGGGTTCCATTTTGGCGGCATTATACTCATAGAAAGCACGACGGTTGACATCCATGTCGGTATGCTGTTCCCAGGCTTCGGGAATCATCATCATCATGGCATGGGCCAGCGAGTAACCCGATGTCACCAGCAATTCCAGGCAATTGTCAAAGGTGGCCGTATCAGACTGTCCTTCGTAAACAATCGGATAGAGTTTTTGCAGGTCGCTGCCCAGCACCGCGGATTCCATCATACCTTCACGGGCACGCAGCCAGTTGAAGTTACCCTTGACCGTATTGATCTCTCCGTTATGCGCAATCATGCGATAAGGATGGGCCAATGGCCAGGCTGGAAAGGTATTGGTGGAAAACCGCTGGTGCACCATGGCCAGGGCGGAAACAGTCCGCGTATCGGCCAGGTCACGGTAATAGGTCCCCACCTGATCGGCCAGTAACAAACCTTTATAAACTACCGTGCGAACCGATGCGGATGGCACAAAATATTCGGTACTATGAGCCAGATTCATGGCCTGAATGGCATGACTCGCGGTTTTACGAATCACATACAACTTTCTTTCCAGGGCATCGGGCACCATCACATCCGGGCCACGACCAATGAACAGCTGACGGATAACCGGCTCGCAAGCGCGTACCGCCGGTGACATGGGCATATCACTGTCTACCGGCACATCGCGCCAGCCCAGCAGAACCTGCCCTTCATCGCGGACCGCCCGTTCCAGTTCTTTTTCACAAGCCAGCCGGGAAGCGGTTTCTTTTGGCAGGAAAACCATGGCCACCCCATACTCGCCCTCAGGTGGCAGCGTGACGCCCTGGCGTGCCATTTCATCCCGATACAGGGCATCCGGAATCTGGATCAGGATACCGGCGCCATCACCCATTAACTTATCGGCACCCACCGCACCACGGTGGTCCAGATTTTCAAGAATTTTCAGGCCCTGCTGTACAATGGCATGGCTTTTTTGTCCCTTAATATTAGCCACAAACCCGACACCACAGGCATCATGTTCATTGTCCCGGTCGTACAGGCCCTGGGATCGGGGCTGCCGGTGTGGTGGTATACCAATGGCCGAGGCATCAATAAACGCCTCTGTCACAATATCTTTATTAATCAGGGTAGACATACATGCTCCGCAATGGGTTCGAGCTAAACAAGGTTCTTTTCAGCTTTCAAGAATAAAGACAAAATTCTTACTGCGCAACAAAAATAAAAGGGGTCGAACCCTATTTTTTTATCATTATTATTTTTGCTTAAAAAATAAGGGACAGACCAATTAAATATTTGTTTTTATTGGAAATACCCTTATTTTGAGCCAGTATTAAAATTTCCATTTTTCACATAACAATAAAAGCCCGACACCAATTGCGTTTACAATTCTGTTTTATTTTCCTACTTGAATACAACACCCAGCCATGACCGCCACTTCCTTTTCTTCCTTACCCCTTTCTGCCGAACAACAACATAATCTGTCGGAATTGGGTTACGCCACCATGACACCCATACAGGCGGAAAGCCTGCCCCTGATCCTGGCCGGTCGGGATGTTCTGGCCCAGGCACAAACCGGCAGCGGCAAAACCCTGGCTTTCGGCCTGGGCATCATGCAAAAAATCAACCCGGTCTTTTTTGGCATCCAGGGTCTGGTCCTGTGTCCCACCCGGGAACTGGCCGACCAGGTTTCCCGGGAACTGCGGAAACTGGCACGCGCCTTGGGCAATATCAAAATCCTGACCCTGTGTGGTGGTGCAGCCTTGCGCCCCCAAATAGAATCGCTTTCGCATGGCGCACATATTGTGGTGGGTACCCCCGGGCGCATCCTGGACTTGCAGGAACGTGGGCAACTGGAGCTGGGCACGGTTAAAACACTGGTGTTTGATGAAGCCGACCGCATGATTGACATGGGTTTTTATGATGATATTTGCGCCATTACCCGCGCCTGCCCGCTAAAACGCCAAACCCTGATGTTTTCAGCCACTTATCCGGCTCCTATCCTGCAAGACTGCGAAGGTTTCATGATCAACCCTGAAAAGGTCCAGGTCGAATCCCTGCCCAGCCAGAGCCAGATTGAGCAGGTTTTTTATGAAATCAACCCCGAACAGCGTTTTGCGGCAACCGCTACCCTGCTTAATCATTTCCGCCCGGTATCCACCCTGGCATTTTGCAATACCAAGGCGCAATGCGAGGCACTGGCAGAAGACCTGCAGCAGCGTGGCATCCGGGCACTTGTCTTGCATGGCGATCTGGAACAGCGCGACCGTGAAGATGTACTGGTTCAGTTTATCAACCAGAGCTGTTCGGTACTGGTGGCCACCGATGTGGCCGCCCGCGGCCTGGACATCCAGACCCTCGATGCCGTGATCAACGTGGATATCTCTCCCAACGCGGAAACCCACATCCACCGCATTGGGCGCACAGGCAGGAGTGAAGCCAAAGGGTTGGCATTAACCTTGTGCAGCCCGCAAGAAAGGTTCAGGGCGGAACGCATTGAAAAAACGCTTGAAGCACCATTGGACTGGCAGGATTTACCCCAGGTCAAAGACAATGCCCGTTCTTTACAGCCGCCCATGAAAACCATTTGCCTGCGGGCCGGCAAAAAAGACAAGATCCGCCCTGGCGACTTGCTGGGCGCCCTAACCAAAGACATTGGCCTGCAGGCCAGCCAGGTGGGCAAAATCAATATTTATGATTTTGTTTCTTTTGTTGCCATTGAACGCAAGGTAGCCAATGACACGATTACCAAACTTCGTGAACGCACCATCAAGGGCAAGCAGTTGCAAATGCGGTTCATGGAATAAGTGTCTCGTGCAAAGCACAGCCAGACTGCAGCGATTAAATCGCCACGGTCTGGCGAACCGCACGGTTCCAGTTTTCCATTAAGCGGGCCGCTTCATCCCGCCCGATATTCGGCTCAAAACGGCGCTCTTCACGCCATAATGAAGAAAGTTCATCGGTACCCGACCACAGCCCAATCTGCAAGCCGGCCAAATAAGCCGCACCCAGGGCAGTGGTTTCAATAATTTGGGGACGGACCACTGGAATCCCCAGCAAATCGGCCTGAAACTGCATCAAGGCATCATTCACGCAAGCACCGCCGTCCACCCGCAACTCCTGCAAGGGCACACCATTGCCTGCCCTGGCATCAAGACTCATGGCTTCCAGCAAGGCAGCACTTTGATAGGCAATACTTTCAACCGCTGCCCTGGCAATGTGTGCTGCTGTCGTACCCCTGGTCAGGCCGGTAATGCTTCCGCGCGCATCGGCATCCCAATACGGCGCACCCAGACCAGTAAAAGCGGGCACAAAAAACACCCCGCCGCTATCAGGCACCGATTCGGCCAACGACTGCACCTGGGCACTTTGGTTAATAATGCCCAGGCCATCACGCAACCATTGCACCACCGCCCCACCCACAAATACGCTACCTTCAAGGGCATATTCCTGGATCTCACCATGCCGGGCCGTCCGGGTGGTCAACAGGCCATTGCCAGACACCCTGAAATGCTCACCCGCGTGCAACAGGGCAAAACAGCCGGTACCATACGTATTCTTGGCCATTCCGGCCCTGAAACAAGCCTGGCCAAATAAGGCACTTTGCTGGTCACCCGCCACCCCACCAATCGGTATGACATATCCGGCAATCGCTTCATCCATCTGACCATAAGAGGCACTGGATGGCAACACCTCGGGCAGCATATTGGCCGGAATACCGAATAAATCCAGCAAAGCCGGATCCCAGCGATTTTCCCGGATATTGAACAGCAGGGTACGCGACGCATTGCTGACATCGGTGGCATGCACCCGACCTTTGCTTAACTGCCATAACAGCCAGCTGTCCACCGTACCAAAGGCCAATTCTCCCTGTTCGGCCAGCTGACGGGCATTGGGGACGTTTTCAAGAATCCAGCTCAATTTGGTGGCCGAGAAATAAGCATCCAGTTTCAGGCCCGTGCGTTCCTGGATAAACGGCTCAAGCCCCTTTTCCCTTAAGGTACGGCACAGGGCTTCACCACGCCGGTCTTGCCAGACAATGGCCCGACATAATGCCTGCCCGGTTTTACGATGCCAGACCAGGGTGGTTTCCCGTTGATTGGTAATACCCGCTGCCGCTATCCGCCCCGGACTGACTCCTGACTGACGAATAACCGCCTGCAGGGTTGCCAACTGTGATTGCCAGATTTCCTGCGGCTCATGCTCCACCCAGCCCGATTGCGGATAATACTGGGGAAATTCCTGCTGCGCCATGGCGACAATATTGCCATGCCGGTCAAACAGAATACTGCGCGAACTTGAAGTTCCCTGGTCAAGGGCCAGTAAATAGTCCATATCCATCCTTTTCATTTTTCATTCTTTATGTCTGGACAGTATATCGTTTCCAACATTAAGCTTGAACAGGACAATAAAGAAGAATGACAAACGAGCAGAAGCGTTCAATGAACAGGCCTTTATGTCTCTTCGGATTCGGGCTGGATTTTTCTTGGACGACCACGCTTACCAGGGCTGACACGTCGACTGGCACTGCCTGAGAGCGACGCCAGGAATGACTCGCTACCCAGCGCCCATTGTCCCGCCAGGGCAGCGGCAATCCTGGCACTTTCATTCATGGACAAACCGTGGTGGAACATTTCCCGATATCGGGCCTGACGGTCAAATGGGGTATTGCCAGTCTGCCAATAATCCTCATGATCGGTCAACCAGGCCACCGAGCCCAGACTGGCACCGGTATGAATACCCGCCGAGGACCAAGGCCACAACTCGGGCGCATCCATGCCTTTCTCGCGACTGGTAAAGGACTCCATCCAAACCATGGCTGGCAGCACCCACTGCCCGGGCTCAAGCAGGGCAGAACGGTATCGGCCCTGAAAAACAGGCCCGGATCGCAACGAGGCCGCCAGGTTTCTGCCTAACGACTGCATGACACGGGAAATACCCTGTTCGTTTTCAGGTGTTGCAAGCAAGAGGATGCTGTCATCAACCAGCGTCCAGCCATGCAAGGCCACTTTATGCACATTCACCAGATCGGCCAGCCAGGCCTGAACCTGATTCATGAGTTTTCCCGCATCGGGGGCTGTATTGAAAGAATGAACAAGCCTTGCATGAACCAATTGTGCTATGCGTGGGGCATACAGGCGGGGAAGTCGGGCCATGGTAGCTCAATCAAAGAATAGACAAGACAAATTGTAGCGAAAAACCGGCGCTACTACAGGTACAATCTTTGTGTTTAAGTGAACTTGTTTTTCTTCCACCCATTTTCTGAGGTCAACGACATGAATCTTGAAATTATCAGCGAACATGCCTGTTTTGACGGGGTACAGCGCTTTTACCAACACCAGTCCAGTGAAATCGGACTGCCTATGCGCTTTTCCGTATTTATCCCCCGCCAGGCCGAAAATGGCGCCTTGCCTGCCCTGTTTTACCTGGCCGGCCTGACCTGCACCGAAGAAACCTTCATGATCAAAGGTGGTGCCCAGCGTTACGCGGCTGAACACGGCATCATGCTGATTGCCCCGGACACCAGCCCAAGAGGAGCCGGTATAGAGGGAGAGGACGAACACTGGGATTTTGGCACCGGGGCCGGCTTTTATCTGGACGCGACCGAGCCCGGCTGGAGTAAAAATTACCGGATGTACAGCTACATTACCAAAGAACTTTATGCAATTGCCGAATCATTGGGTGCCGCCAAAGACCGGATTGGTATTTTCGGACACTCGATGGGCGGCCACGGTGCCCTGGTGCTGGCCCTGAAAAACCCCCAACTGTTCAAATCCGTCTCCGCTTTTGCCCCGGTAGCCGCACCAGTCAAATGTCCTTGGGGACAAAAAGCCTTCTCCCGCTATTTGGGCAATGACAAGACCCAGTGGGAAGCGTATGACGCCTCCTGCCTGATGCAGACCCTGCACAATCCTTTTCCTAAGGGGATCCTGATAGATCAGGGCCTGAAAGACAGTTTCCTGCAAGAGCAGTTGCACCCTGACGCCTTCGAAGCAGCATGTGAACAGGCCAAGCAGTCGTTGGTCCTGCGTCGTCACGCGCAATACGATCACGGTTATTATTTCATTTCTACGTTCATGGAAGACCATATCCGTTTTCATGCCGAGCGTCTTTAAGACAGATTTTCAGCCGAAAAACCGTCGTCTTAAATGCATTGAATGCATTGAATCAGGAACTTTTTCCTGATTCCGGCATCTCATTAGCACTCTTTTCAATTGAGTGCTAATATATACAACGAAAATATTATTTCAACGGAGTCAAACAAAATCTATGTCAAATCAAACGCTTGCACTGTCAAACCCCAATGTTGCCATGGCCATCTCCAACCCCGGAGCATTGGGCACCATCGACGCATACATTAGTGCAGTGAACCGTTTACCTGTTCTGTCCGCGGAACAGGAAAAGAGTTTGGCTGAACAACTGCAAAAAGAAGGCAATCTTGATGCAGCCCGTGACCTGATCATGTCGCACCTTCGTCTGGTGGTGTCTATTTCCCGTCAATATCTGGGCTACGGCCTGCCTCATGCCGACCTTATCCAGGAAGGCAATATCGGCCTGATGAAAGCGGTCAAACGTTTTGATGTTTCCCGTGGTGTACGTCTGGTTTCCTTTGCCGTTCATTGGATCAAGGCGGAAATCCATGAGTACATCATCCGTAACTGGCGCATGGTAAAAATTGCCACCACCAAAGCCCAACGCAAGCTGTTTTTCAACTTGCGCAGCATGCGTCCCGATGGCCAAACTCTTGATCCGGAACACATTGAAGGCATTGCCGCCAAACTGAATGTCCGCCCAGAGGATGTGAGCGAAATGGAGGTCCGTCTTTCAGGCCGCGATATGTCGTTTGAATCACAAACCGATGATGATGACGAATTCGCCCCCATTTCTTACCTGTCAGACGAGGGCGACCACGAGCCCACCACAGTGATCGAAAAACATGCCTACGACACGCTGCAAAGCTCGGGTATTACCCAGGCACTTTCACTGCTTGATCCCCGTGCCCGGCGTATTATTGAAGCCCGCTGGCTGCAAGATGAGGGCGGTGCCACCTTGCATGAACTGGCTGAGGAATTTGGAGTATCGGCCGAGCGAATCCGGCAAATCGAGGCGGCAGCCCTGAAAAAAATGCGCAAGGCATTAAGCGATTAATTGCCTGCCCGCTATTGCTGTACTGCCTGATGCCATGCTTGCCTTAAAGCATGGCATTAAATTTTCATACGCCTGGCTTATATTCAATACATACATATTGATACAATTTAGCCGGGATTAAATTGAACCATTACAGGTGCTACAGGCCTAATCACCATAGGCCCCGAGAATATCTGTGCAATGCAGGCTTTGGGGCTTGGCATCCGTTTCTGCTTCTCCTCTTTCCCCTCCCCCTTTGAAACGGATGATTCAGGCACTTCATCATATGAAGTGCTTTTTTTTATGAGTGTGAACTCAACCCTGGTTACCCTCAAGATTGTCCTGGTTGGCCTCAAGATTCACCAGCACTTCAACCCTGCGGTTAGGCGCCAGACAAGCGATAAGTTCCTGACGGTTGCCAACATCTTCACATTGCACCAATGGTTGCGACTCACCAAGCCCTTGCACGGTAATGAGGGAAGATGGCACGCCATTGGACACCAGATATCCGGCAACGCTGTTTGCACGCTTTTCCGACAAGACTTGGTTATAGGCCTCTGGACCCAGTCGATCGGTATGACCGATAATTAACACCGATTTGACGCCTGGTTGATTGCGAATTTCCTGGCTTAATGCTTCCAGACGCAATTTACCGCGTTGCTGTAAATCATTGATGCCAGAACCATTAAATGCAAACAGACCGTCAGCCTCAAGCGTAACTTTTCGTGCCTGCTCAACGACTTTTTCAGGGGGTTCATTCGAACAGACATCATCGGGACCTACCGGTTTCCAATAAAAACTGCGTGCCAGCATGTCCTTGTCGAACAAAATCTTGTATTGGCAGGAAGACACATTATTTGTGCCTTTTCCAGGCGTATTCAGGTAAAACAGGAAATCCCATTCACGTGGCGCAAAACCTTCCGAGAAATGAGGACGCCCCAGCAAATAATAAAGCTGGTCTTTAGTTACGCCTGAACGCACCAGACTAAGGTTTTCAGGGTTGGGGGCGATTCCCCTTCCATTATCATAAGTAATGCTACGAATATCTGGAAAAACCGGGTTATCGGTTGTGCCGTCGGGCATGACATTGCTAAGTGACCCACAGGCACTCAGGGAAAGGCCTGCCAATGCTGTCACGATTACTCTGTGGAAATTCATCTTACTCCAACCAATTCTACCTAAAACAAATTCAGACCATGAATTCGTACATTTATAAAAATCTCTTGCCATGAACGGCCCGACAACTACAGAATGCTATTTAAACAAACACCAGCAAGCCAGCCAAGACAGAAAACCAATCATTCAAATAAATGCCTGCATTTTAATCATTAATCGTAAATTTTTGTTTCAAACAAACAACATAAATCCTAATAAATAACAATTAAATAGCAAATAAAAACATTAAGATCCGTTATAAAAATATTTTATTGCCCATCAACGTCTATTCAGGGGTGTTCTCCCACTGACTCCGGATACCTTCCGGGTCCTGCCTGCACCCTCGACAAAAAAACATCCGGCCTTAAACCGGATGTTGGGATTCACGATCATGAACAATTCAAAACAGGCTTTTTATATCCTTTTCCATATCTTCAACAGGTGTGCCCGGCTTGAAAAGAATACGGGACTCACCTTTTTTATCCAGCACATATAAGCTGGAGCTGTGCTCCATGGAGTATGTGCCATTGGTATGGGCCACTTTCTTGTAAAAGGCCTTGAAGGATTTGGCCAACCGGGCAATTTGCTCGGGCGTGCCGGTAATCGCATTGAAACGTTCATCAAAAGCGGACACATAAGCCTTGAGCATTTCCGGTGTATCACGTTCGGGGTCTATACTCACCATCACCACCTGCACCTGCGCCGCTTCTTCAGGGGTGAATTTTGTCATGAGCTGCGACAGCTCCGCCATGGCGGTAGGACAGACATCGGGGCATTGGGTAAACCCAAAGAAAACCACCACCACCTTATCCTTGTAATCCTCGAAAGAAACCGGTTTGCCATCCTGATTAATACCACCGACGTTTTTACCAAAACCGGTACCGGTAATATCCGAACCAATAAATGAAATTGACCGGGTGGTTGCCGCTTCGAACACCTCCTGCTTGCAGGCGGATAAGCCAAATGCCATGGAAAACGCCAATCCCAGACTGACTGCCAGCTTCCTGGCCTTATATGATTTTTTCATTACTTAACACCTACAATCGCATCAGAATCATCATCCAGTGATCCACCAGCAAAGCGCCAAACAACAGCGCCAGATAGAGAATCGAAAACCGGAACGTTTTTCGGGCCAGCTCATCACTGTAAACCTTATACAGTCTTAATGCATACCGGATGAACCAGCCACCCAAAAACAGGGCCGATGCCAGATAAAACACACCACTCATGCGGATAATAAAAGGCATGAGTGTGACCACCACAAGCATGAAAGTATATAAAAGAATATGCAAGCGGGTAAACGCATTGCCATGCGTGATGGGTAACATCGGCAAACCTGATTTTTGGTAATCATGGCTGCGATACAGCGCCAGCGCCCAGAAATGCGGAGGGGTCCAGGCAAAAATAATAAGCACCAGCAACCACGCCTCTGCCGGAACCGAGCCCGCCACAGCTGCCCAGCCCAACGCTGGCGGCATTGCACCTGATAAGCCGCCAATAACGATATTCTGGGGGGTACGCGGTTTTAATACAATAGTATAGATCAAGGCATAGCCAATAAATGTCGCAAATGTCAGCCACATGGTCAACGGATTGACGAACCAGTACAGCACCAGCATGCCCAGACCACCCACCATGCCCGACATAAGCACCACCTGCAGTGAAGTAATGGTACCTTGTGCCGTTGCCCGGCGCCGGGTTCTTAACATGCGGGCATCAATTTCCTGTTCGATCAGACAATTAATGGCAAAAGCGGCCGCGGCCAGCAGCCAGATCCCGAAGGTTCCCGCCACCACCACACTGGCCGGTGGCAACCCGTTGGAGGCCAAAAACATACCGATGACGGCACAGAAAACGGCCAACTGGGTTACCCGGGGTTTGGTCAGTACCCAATATTGTTGGAAAAAACCTGTTTGCGGTGTCAAGGCAATCGTCATGGCAATACCTTATAGTCAGTTCCTGCGCGACTCAATCGCACAAGTATCGTTACCGCCGCAATCACCAAACCTGCGGCGCCACCATTATGCAAAACGGCAATGAGTAATGGCCACTGGAAAAATATCGTGCTCAATCCGGTTAAGACCTGCATCAATAATAACAAAACCAGCCACTGCGCGGGAGCGCGTAAACCCTGCTCTTTTCGCAGACGCAAGGCAATGGCAAACAAGAACACGAAGACAAAGATGGCGAAATTGCGGTGCACCCAGTGAATCGCTGTCAATGCCTGCTGTGAAATCATTTCCCCGCTGGATAATTCGCCCAGACCACGAAAAACCGAATAGCCGCCAACAAAATCCATCTCGGGAATCCACTGCCCATGACAGGTGGGAAAATCCATACATGCCAGGGCGGCATAATTGGTACTGACCCACCCCCCGAACACAATCTGCACAAACAAGATAAGCAGCCCAAACCACATCCAGGGCCGATAAACAACCATACCGGCAGGAATCGGCGCATGTGCTTTTTCACGGGCGGCAAGCCAGCTCATAAGAGCCAGCAACAGCATGCCGCCCAACAAATGGGCAGTCACGATTACCGGCATTAGTTTATGCGTCACGGTCCAGGCACCAAACGCACCCTGCAGACAGACCGCCACCAGACAAAAAGTGGCCAGTCCCGCCGGGCGGCCAATCTGCTTTCGATAACGCCATGCCATGACTACAATGGCAATGATCAGCATGCCCAGCACGCTACCCCAATACCGGTGAATCATTTCGATCCACGCCTTTGACATGGACACTGGCCCATAGGGCTGCTGCGTCAGCGCCTCGGCAATTTGCCCCGATGCGCCAAACGGCGTGAGTTTGCCATAACAGCCTGGCCAGTCAGGGCAACCCAGACCTGAATCGGTAAGACGCACGAAAGCGCCAAACATAATCAGATCCAGCGTAAAAAACCAGGTCAGGAATACAAGCTGGCGATAAATGGAACGAACCCGGGCTGCCATGGTATTACCCAATCACGGAAACATGCAGTAGTTTGGCAATATCGTTACGAAACCGGACGGGATCGGTGTCCTGGCCGGGGTAATACATGATCAAATTGCCAAGCGGATCAATGATCCACAGGTATTTATCCATTTCCCGCTCAAGCTCAACCGCATCTGCCTGCACATCCGGGCCCAATAAAAAAGCACTCAACGCCACCGGATCGGCCCGTAACATCAAGGTACCTTTATACGCATCGAGCACCTTCTGCGGTATGGGCTCGTTATCGGTCACAAACCAGACGCGCATCAAACGCTCCACATTCTTGCCCTGGCTGGCATGGGCATTGCGGGTGTAATGCAACTTGGTGGCGCAAGAATCCGGACAGGCACCACCATCAGCACTAACCAATACCCAGCGCCCTTTCAGTGACCCCAGATCAAACGGCTTGCCATCAAGCATCGTTAACGGCAACTGGGCCGACGCTGGCATCGTCCGTTGTGGCGTCACGAATGAACCATAATTGGTGGCACCGGCAGGTCTTAAGGCCGGCACATAATAAAGCAATGCGGCTGCCACCAACGGAATAATGCAACTGAGCAGAATCAGGTACAAAGGCACCAGGGACCGTTTTTTCATCTCCAATACCCCACTATTCATTCTGACTCCTTGATTTCCAGTGTCTACCCATCCTGTATCCTACAAACAGCATGGCCAGCAGCGCTATCAGGGCAAACCCAAACCATTGCATGGCATAAGCCGTATTTTTGTGATGGTCAACAGGCGGTGTTGCCCAATCACGGATCAGTCCGTCCTCTATTGTCCCCATCTGCTGGATTACCATCGGCAAAAAAACCAGGCCGCTTGCCTGCGCCATGTTTTTCAATTCAAGATTTTGAACCTGGGGCAACTCCGACCCTGACAAAGGCAGACGGGCAGGCAATTGTGCCTGTTTCTCACCCGATAACGACCAAAGCTCAAGCAACCTTGGCACATGATCCAACAGCTGCCCCTGGATCGTCACGGTGCCCGCCGTTAACGGAAAATCGGGAAGGGGTGCCGGTGCAATGCGTCGCTCAAACCAGCCCCGCAAAACCAGAACGGCTTTATGATGAGGTGCCTGTCCCAACAACAAGGGTGTTGCCAGCCAATAACCCGGCCTGCCCTGATGATTGCGATTTAACAACACACTGAACTGTGGTTGCCACACACCGGTCACACTAACCGTTCGCCATTCCCGCCATTCATTTTCAGGTGTATCATTTTGAAGTAACAGGGTGGAAAGCTGTTGCCCATGTTCGATCTCGGCCTGAAGGGCCTGTCGTTCACTGGCACGCTGCAATTGCCATTGACCCAGTAAAATAAAAATCACCAGCAGCATTGCCAAAAACACCAAGGCAAGCCAGTGCTTTATCTTTACGGCTTGACTGTCTTTCATTCGATTTTTCCCATCGGGAGCATCAATCATGCATGTATTCATCGGGGTGGTTTTCCTGTCCATTATCGTCAGTCTGGCACTTGCTTTTTTCTATTTAATGCGGGACAAAGGTACCAACAACAAAACCGTCAACGCCCTGACCCTGCGCGTGGGTCTTTCGATTGCCCTGCTGGCCTTTGTGCTGTTTGCCAACTACATGGGCTGGATCCACAGCACAGGCATCAGGCCATAGCCAACACCCCTTCACCTTGACGTCAAAAGGCCGGATCAGACCGGCCTTTTTTGCAGGCTTACCGGTTGCTCAAAACCAATATACAAACAAATAAAGCCCCAGCCAGACCACATCAACAAAGTGCCAGTACCAGGCCGCCCCTTCAAAACCAAAGTGGTGATCGGCCGTAAAATGTCCCCTGACCAGGCGCAACAAAATAATGCTCAGGATAGTGGCACCCAACAATACGTGAAAACCGTGAAATCCGGTTAACATGTAAAACAGCGAGCCATAAATACCGGAATCAAAACGCAGGTTCAGGTCTGAGTAAGCATGGCCATATTCAACGGCCTGAAAATACAGGAAAGTAAAACCCAGGATCACGGTAAGCAACAACCAGAAAATACTGCTGCCCCGCTTGCTGGCCCGCAAGGCATGGTGCGAAAGGGTTAGCGTCAGCCCCGACGTTAACAGTAAAATCGTATTGATGGTGGGCAGCCAGAAAGGCCCTATTATTTCAAAAGGCGGAACAATTCCGGCCGGGCCGAAATTGGGCCATTGACCTGAAAAACCCGGCCACAGCATTAACTGGTGATCCAGATTACTCAGCCAGGGTGTGGTTATTTCACGGGCATACCAAAGCGCACCAAAAAAAGCCGCAAAGAACATGACCTCGGAAAAAATAAACCAGCCCATCCCCCAACGATAGGAATCATCAATGCGCTTGCTGTTAAGCCCGCTCTCGGACTCCCGGATGGCATCGGAAAACCAGAAAAACAGCATGACAAACAATAACAGCAACCCCGCCAGAAAAACCCAGTTCCCGTAAGAAACATGGTTAATCCAGGCGACCGCCCCAATCAGCATAATCAAAATGGCAAAACTGGTTCTGGCCGGATGTGCCGAAGATGAAGGCACATAATAATACGGTACCTCTTTGCCATTAACGGAGTGACTTGCACCCATAGCTTTCTCCTTTGGTACAAATACGTTTTATTTGGAATCAGGCCAATCCTGAAATGGCCCAGCGAGCAACCATCACCAATATAAAAATAAATATAAGAACCCCGATAATGCCTGCAAGAATGATATGCACCGGATTGAGCCTTGAAATATCCTCCTGATAACTGGCTCCTTTTCGAATACCCAGAAAAGCCCACAAGATGGCCTTCAGGGTCTGGAAAAAATTCAATTTCCGCTGTGCCAGCTCTTTAATATCGTCACTCATTCATGTGCCCTTTGCTCAAACGATCTTCAGGCCTTTGCCTATTGTCCAGAAGAACAGCAGCAGCACCACAACTGCCAATATAAGACCTGTTCTTATGTTCTTGCTACGTTGCTCGGGTGTCATTGTCTTTATGCCTGTCAATAAAAAAATCGGTTTACTTGATTTCCGGTGGAGTCTCGAAAGTATGGTAGGGCAAGGGAGATGGCAAGGTCCATTCGAGCCCCTCGGCGCCTTCCCATACCTGCGCGGTTGCTTTCTGCCCTTCTCCACGGAACGCTTTAATCACGATATACAGGAACAGCAACTGCGAGAGTCCGAACCAGAAAGCCCCAATGGTGGCAATCTGATGGAAGTCGGTAAACTGCGTTGCATAGTCCACGTAACGGCGCGGCATACCGGCCAGACCCAAAAAATGCATCGGGAAAAAGGTCAGGTTAAAAGACACGATGGTTGACCAGAAATGAATCCTGCCCAGTTTTTCGTCATACATATATCCCGTCCATTTAGGCAGCCAGTAATAGGTGCCTGAAAACAGTGCGAACAGGGATCCGGCCACCAGCACATAATGGAAATGTGCCACCACATAATAAGTGTCGTGCACGGCAATATCAATGGGGGCTACCGCCAAAATCAGGCCGGTAAAGCCGCCAATGGTAAATACGAAAATAAAACCGATTGAAAACAGCATGGGCGTTTCAAAACTTAATGAACCGCGCCACATGGTGGCCACCCAATTAAACACTTTCACCCCGGTTGGAATGGAAATCAGCATGGTGGCATACATGAAATACAACTGTCCGGTGACCGGCATACCTGTTGCAAACATATGGTGTGCCCACACAATAAATGAGAGAATAGCAATCGCCGAGGTGGCATACACCATGGAAGCATAGCCAAACAGTTTTTTACGCGAAAAAGTGGGGATGACGGCTGACACAATACCAAAGGCCGGCAGAATCATGATGTAAACTTCAGGATGCCCGAAGAACCAGAACACATGTTGATACAACACCGGATCGCCCCCGGCTGCCGCATTGAAAAACCCGGTTCCAAAATGACGGTCTGTCAGCAGCATGGTCACTGCCGCCGCCAGCACGGGCATCACGGCAATCAGCAGATAAGCGGTAATCAGCCAGGTCCAGCAAAACAAGGGCATTTTCATCAGGGTCATGCCTGGTGCACGCATATTCAGCACCGTGACAATAATATTGATCGCCCCCATAATGGAAGAGGCACCCAGAATATGAATGGCGAAAATGGCCATATCCATACCCGGCCCCATTTGCAGGGACAAAGGCGCATACATCGTCCAACCCGCGGCAGTGGCACCACCGGGAACAAAGAATGAGGCGGTCAACAAAATGCCCCCCACCGGCAACAGCCAGAAGCTGAAGTTGTTCATGCGGGCAAAAGCCATATCCGATGCACCAATCTGCAAGGGAATCATGTAGTTGGCAAAACCCACCAACGCGGGCATGATCGCCCCGAAAATCATGATCAGGCCATGCATGGTGGTGAACTGGTTAAACAGGTCCGGCTGAAAGAACTGCACGCCTGGCTCAAATAGCTCAATCCGTATCAATAGCGCCAGGGTGCCGCCTTCCATCAGGGAAATGAACGAAAAGATCAGGTACATCAGGCCAATATCTTTATGGTTGGTGGCAAAAAGCCACCGTCGCCAACCCTTGGGCTTGGCATCGTGATCGTCGTGAACGAGATCCTGGGCGTGACCGACTGCTACGCTAGTCATATTGTCCTCCTTACCTGCATAGTCCCGGCCTATAGTGTTGACCGGTTAAATAAGTATCTGAATAAATCCGGGGCTTTTATTTTGATGCCAGCGCTTTGCGCTCTTTTGACCAGGATGCGAAATCATCTTCGGACACAACGCGCACGACAATCGGCATAAAGGCGTGGTTCTGACCGCACAATTCAGCACACTGTCCACGAAACGTTCCGATCTGATCAGCCCGGAACCAGGTATCGCGCAAAAAGCCCGGAATGGCATCCTGCTTGACCCCCAGTTCGGGTACATACCAGGAATGAATGACGTCGGAAGCAGTAACGACCACACGTATCTTCTTGCCAACTGGCACGACCATTTCCTGATCCACTTCCATCAGGTAAGTATTTGATTTTTTGGCATCACCCATAATTTCAGCAACAGGCGTAGACAGATTCGATAGAAAACTGACCCCTTTGGCAGGACCGTCAAGATACTCATAACCCCATTTCCACTGATAACCCGTTGCCTTGACCGTCAGGTCGGCACTGGATGTGTCTTTCATGGCAACCACCGTTTTGGTGGCGGGCAATGCCATGGCGATCACAATAATGAAGGGAATGACCGTCCAGGCCACTTCAACGCCTAAATGCTCGTGAAAAACGGACGCCTTATGACCCTTTGATTTTCGATGGGCCCAGATGGAATAGAACATGACCCCGAATACGCCGATAAAAATAATCGTGCAAATAATCAGCATCATCCAGTGCAGCCAATAAATATCAGCGGCAATTTCTGTTACCCCTGGCGTCAGATTAATCTGTGCAACCTTGGGACCCCCTGGCATGTCTCCTGTTTGGGCGAATACCGTTGTGCTGCCAATGAATACGGTAATGCCTAGCAACCCTCTCAACTTTTTCATGTTGACCTCTTGCTGTTGCACCCAAATATCATTTTTTATTACTATCTACTACACTGAATATTCAGGTACAGATTTATTATTTAGTGGCACAAATTTTTTCTACAACGTATTGATTTACATCATAGTGCATTCATTTAACCATACAAACACAGATTAAAGTTACTGCATATACAGCATAAAGGCTACAATCGTTGCATGTTTGATACGTAACTCATAGTAATTTGAAGCAATTAACTGAACTTTATCAAGGGCTACAGCAAGAAATACAGGAATTCCCTCATAGACATTCCCTTCCTTTGCTTATTGCCGGAAAATCAGCCGGTTTTATTACGGCCGAGGCACAAACCGCCTTGCGTAATCACCCGCAGGTTTACCAGAGCGCCAGCGGATTTCATATTGCCAGTCCGGACATCTCCAGAACTGAATTGGATCGCCTTCTGGCCAGTATCGCCACTTGTCTTCACCGGGCCAATTGCACCCGAGCCTGGCGCGATGAACTGCTTAATGTATATGCCGAAGGACAGGCCATTGGTGTCATCGAGCGGGCAGCCATGCGTCCGCTTGGCCTGTTAACCCGTGCCGTACACTTGAATGCCTGGACCCCCGACCTGAAAATTTACCTGGCAAAACGTGCATCCACCAAAGCCACCGACCCCGGCATGTGGGACACCCTGGTCGGCGGCCTGGCCAACGGAATTGAAGACCTGGAACAGGCGCTTTTGCGCGAAAGTGATGAAGAGGCCGGACTGGAAGAGCCCGATTTGCAAATCCGCACACCCTTGCGTACTATTTTGCAAATGCACCGTCGCTTGCCCGAGGGCTATCAGGTTGAGGATATCATAGTAAGTGACTGCATTATCCTGCCACATACCCAACCCGCCAACCGTGACGGTGAAGTGTCTGAAATCAGGATATTTGAACAGGAAGAAGTTCTTGACATGATTACCCGCCGGGTAATCACAGTTGAAGCCGCCATTGTCCTTCTTGACGGACTGATCAACCAGCCCGCCAAACGACTGTTGCATCAGCTGCCTTAATTCACAAAGGAGATCACTCATGAGTTCACAAAACACCAACCCTTTTGTTCTTCCCGGTTTTGGGCAGGATGGCATCACGGCAGGCAATCCCCTTATCAGCAGTATGGAAATGATGGGCAAGGCATGGCAGGCCTTTGCCCAAACCGGCACACCCGCCACGTTTCCCATGGCCGGCACCACGCTTAACCCCGAAGAACTGGACAAACGCATCCAGGAATTGAAAACCGTTGAGAACTGGTTGAAGCTTAACCTTTCAATGCTTTCCAGCACCATTCAGGGCATGGAAATCCAGCGTGCCAGCATTGCCACCATGCACTCATTTGTCAGCGCCGTTGCCGAACAACATAAAGGCCAGGCCACACTCGATGAAGTGCTCGGCCTGAAACCCAAAACCACTGATGAGGCAACAGACAACCAGACGGCAAGCACTGCCAGCGGCAGTGATGCCTTAAGCTCGGCCGCCAGTGCCTGGTGGAATATGCTGCAAAACCAGTTCAACCAACTGGCCCAGGCAACCGCTGCCACCTTGCAGCCAAGTCCCGAAGACAACACCGACAACAGGCCTGAAACCGGTACCGGGCCCGCTGCCGCCCCTGCCAAGACCAGCACCAGAAAAACCACCACCAGAAAAACGACAACACCCGCAAAAAAATGATCCGACCTACCGGAAACCACACTTAAGGGCAACGGTTTCCGGTTAAAGTAAGCAATAATTCGGTAATCATTATTTACAACGCATCACTACAAAATATTATGTCACTCAATATCGTCATTCTTGCCGCCGGCATGGGCAAACGCATGCAGTCGGACTTACCCAAGGTTTTACATACACTGGCCGGCAAACCCATGCTTGCGCATGTCATAGAGAGTGCCAGGCAGCTGAATCCCACCCGCATTACCGTTGTGGTGGGTCATGGCGCCGAAACCGTCAAAGCCGGCTTTGCCCATATGCCAGGTATCGAGTTTGCGCTTCAGCAACCCCAGCAAGGCACCGGTCACGCCGTCCAGCAGGCCGTACCCTTCCTGACGGGTGGCCAGGCACCGGAAGACACCACGCTGGTGTTATATGGCGATGTACCTCTGGTTCAGGCACAAACCCTGCAACGCCTGCTGCAGGCCCGTGGCCAAGGGGTAGCGGTGTTGACCGAAACCCTGTCCGACCCCAGCGGCTATGGTCGCATCATTCGTAACGATGCCGGCAATGTTATCCGTATTGTTGAACACAAGGATGCCAACGAGGCAGAGCGCGCGGTCACTGAGGTCAATACCGGTATTCTTGCCGCTCCCACCGGTTTGCTCAAAAACTGGCTGGGCCGCATTAGCAACAATAATGCCCAGGGCGAATACTATCTGACCGACATCATTGCCCTTGCCGTACAGGATGGCATTACCGTAAGCGCCGCCCAACCCGACTTCCCCTGGGAAACACTGGGCGTCAACAGCCGTATCCAGCAGGCTCAGCTGGAACGTGCATGGCAGGCCGAACAGGCAAGGCGTCAGCTGGAAGCCGGTGTCACCCTGGCCGATCCGGCCCGCTTCGATTTGCGCGGCAGCCTGAAATGCGGCCGGGATGTTTTCATTGACGCAGGATGCATCTTTGAGGGTCATGTTGAACTGGCCGACGGTGTACACATTGGCCCACATTGCGTTTTACGTGATGTCAAACTGGGTGCGGGTACCCGGGTTGAGGCATTCAGCCACCTGCAGGAAGCCGAAGCCGCGGAACACGCCGTCATCGGTCCTTATGCCCGCCTGCGCCCCGGCACCCGGCTGGGTGCACACTCGCATGTCGGCAACTTTGTTGAACTGAAAAAAACCACCCTGGGTGCCAACAGCAAGGCCAATCACCTCAGCTATCTGGGCGATGCCCAGATCGGTCAGCGCGTTAATATTGGTGCAGGTACCATTACCTGCAACTACGATGGAATCAACAAATTCCAGACCATCATTGAGGATGACGCTTTCATTGGTTCAGACACGCAATTGGTGGCCCCGGTAACTGTCCATCAAGGCGCAACACTGGCCGCGGGCACCACCCTGGTCAAGGAGGCGCCCGCCAATACCCTGACATTAACCACCAAGAAACAGGAAAGCCGGCAAAACTGGAAACGTCCCGATAAAAAAGCATGAATGCCAACGAGCCGGTAACACCGGCCCCTCCCTCCCCGGCGCCAAAACCTTGCGGTCTGCCTGCGCCAGCCCGTTACTGGGCTGCGCTGGGCGTATTGCTTGCGATCAGCATTACCGTACTTGACGCAGGTATTGCCAATATCGCCCTGCCAACCATCGCCGATGATTTGGGTATTCTGCCATCCACCTCCATCTGGATTGTCAATGCCTACACCATTTCCATCATTGCCACGCTATTACCCTTTTCAGCCGTCGCCGAGCGCATTGGTTTTACCTTGATGTACCGGATCGGCATCTCCGTGTTCATTGCCGGTGCCTTTATTTGCTCAATGGCCGATTCTCTTGCCCTGTTAGTACTTGGCCGAATCATACAAGGGCTGGGGTCTTCTTCTGTCATGTGCCTGTTTGGCGGCATGGTGCGTAATATTTACCCACCCCATAAGCTGGCGGCCGGTATCAGCCTGAATGCCATGACGGTTGGTTTAATGGCCGTGTTAAGTCCCTCAATCGGGGCCTTTATCATCACCATCGCGCCCTGGAAGTGGATTTTCATTTTTACCATTCCATTTTGCCTCGTGGCATTGTACGCAGCACGTTTTTTACCGCTCATCCCTAAAGTCACCGCACCTTTCGACTATATCAGCGCTGTCCTGAACATGCTTACTTTTGGCATGTTTCTTTGGGCACTTGATGAATCGGGAAACGAACCCTTAGTAGCCGGCATTGTCTTGCTGCTGTCCCTGCTCTGTGCCATTTTACTTATTCGCCGATCGACACCCCAAACCGCGCCACTGGTCCCCATTGATCTGTTCCGCATTCATACGTTCCGCTATGCCATTATGGTATCGGCCCTGACGTTCATGGCAGCCACTTCTGCCATGCTGGCCCTGCCATTTTATTTTCAGAATATCTTGGGGCTACCTCTGGGCACAGTAGGTATTTTGTTCAGCACATGGCCCATTGGCAGCATTGTTATTGCGCCTCTGGCGGCACGTCTTTCCGCCCGCTTCCCTGCGTCATTGTTATCTGGCATCGGAGCCGCCATCATGTTTATAGGTATTGGCGGCCTGCTGTTACTGCCCAATCCAAGCCCGCTGACCCTTATCAGCCTGTACATGTTCCTGACTGGCATGGGTTTTGGCTTTTTCCAAACCCCCAACAACAAAGCCATACTGCTCTCCACACCCATCCACCGCAGTAGTGCCACCGGTGGTACCCAGGCAACCACCCGCCTCTTTGGCCAGGGCGTTGGTGCGGCAATCGTGGCTTTATGTTTTTCCATCAGCCAGAATGAAGGAGCCATTTATGCGCTGGCCACATCGGCTATCGTTACCATCATCGCGGTTCTCATCAACCTGATCCGTTATTTCAAAAAGATGGACACCGCTGTTATTTGAATTCAACTATGACCACTCAAAAAACCACCCTGGCGGTTGCCTTGATTGTCAAGAACGAAGCACGCATGCTGGCTGCCTGTCTGGACTCGGTCAAGGAGATTGCCGATGAAATCATCATTCTTGACTCAGGCAGTACCGATGACACCGAAGCCATTGCCCGCCGTTACACTGACAAATTTTATATAAATACCGAATGGCCTGGCTTTGGACGCCAACGCCAGCTGGCCCAGCAGTACGTAACGGCCGACTGGGTACTGTGGATTGATGCCGATGAACAGCTCACACCGGAACTGGCCGCCAGCATCCGGGAAGTCCTGGCCAACCCACCCGAAAACACCATTTTTGAAGTAGCCCGGCTCAGCTGGGCCTTTGGGCAGTTCATTCATCACAGTGGCTGGTATCCTGGCTATGTCGAACGTTTTTACCCCACTGCCCTGACCCGCTTTGATGATGCCCTGGTTCATGAAAACGTCATCATTCCGGCCGGTACAAAAGTAAAACCGCTCAAAGGCGACATGCTGCATTACACCTACAATAATCTACACGAATACCTGGTGAAGTCAGCCAACTATGCCGAAGCCTGGGCCGAACAGCGTTTTCGCAAAGGCAAGAAAAACAGCCTGGCTTCGGTCATGATGCATTCGATTGCCCGTTTTTTCAGGACTTACTTTATCAAACGCGGTTTTCTGGATGGCAAGGCCGGCCTGCTGCTGGCCGTACTGTCAGTACAGTCCGTCTTTAACAAGCATGCCATTTTATGGCTGAAAAACCGGGAAAAGCAAAAGGAAGACACGCCATAACCACGTCATCCGCTTTTACTGTCATCTCCCTGAAATCCCTGTTCTCACCCTGACTATCAAACCTGTGTAGCCTTCATGCAGCTCAACACATCAGGGGCTTTACCCCACCGCTTTACTCCGGAGTTCTTATGAAAATATTACAAATGAATTTTGAAAAAGGCTGGCGTGGCGGTGAGCGACAGACCCTATTCAGCATGCAGGAATTTCGCAAGGCCGGGCATGAGGTAGCCCTGCTGACCCGTGCAAACAATACGCTATCCAAACAGGCAATAGCCGAAGGTTTTACCGTCTACACACTACAAAAAGCCTGGCAACAATTGCCCTTTTTAATCCGAGAAGCAAAAAATTTCGATATTATTCATTCGCAAACAGCCAATACCCTTACCTGGCTGGTGCTTAGCAAGCTGTTTCACCATACCAAAACAGTCTATACCCGTCGCACCGCTTTTGATATTGCACCCAATAAAGAACGTATCACCGCCCTGAAATGGAAACGGGTTGACCTGTTCGTATCGGTTTGTAAGGCATCTACAGAAGAACCCAAACGACTGGGCGTAGACTCCATCGTGATTCCCAGCGCCATCCCATCCACCTACACTGCCAACCAAGAAAGGGCCGAGGCACTCATACAGGAATTCAACCTTAAAGATAAAAAAATCCTGGCAACCGCAGCCGCACTCACCTCGGAAAAGGACCCCTTAACCCTGATACGGGCTATTGGCCATTTGCACCGTCTCAGACAAGACTTTGTTTTCCTGCATTTTGGTGCCGACGGAGACCAGTCAGAAGCCTGTAAAGCCCTCATCAAAGAATTATCTCTTGAAAACGTTTATGTATTAACCGGTTTTCGCAAGCAAGTGGAGGACTATTACAGTGCCCTTGATGTCTTTGTCATGAGCAGCAAATTTGAAGGTGTGGGCGGCAGTGTATTTGATGCCTTCCTGCAGCACGTACCGGTTGTCTCCACCAATGCGGGTGGCCTGAAAGAAGTCCTGGCCGATGGCCGGGGCATTCTATGCGAAGTGGGTGACAGCCAGGCCCTGGCCGAAGGCATGCATACCATTCTGGAGCACCCGGAAGATGCCACCAGCATGGCTGCAAAAGCCTACGCCTATGTTATTGACGAACATAATGTGGAAAAAATGGGCCAGCGCTACCTGCATGCCTATGAAAAGCTGCTGGCTAAAGGTCGTTAATATACGTTTCAAACTTGCTGCGATTGACCGAAAAAAACGTGCGAACATTACGTACGTTTTTCCTGGCCGTGAATAAGCGATGCACCAGCTCATGATAGGCCGGCATATCAGCCACCTGAATGACCAGGATAAAATCCGGCCCTGTTGAAACGCGGTAACATTGTAAAACAGCATTTTCCCCATTCACCTCTTTCTCAAAAGCCGTATTGGCTTCTGCCGTTTGGACGTCCAGGATCACTTCAACAATGGCCGTCAGGGTACTGCCTGTTTTTTGCGGATCAACAATGGCCACCTGCTTCTGGATGACCCCGTTTTCCTGCAAGTTGCGCACCCGTCGCAAACAGGTTGGGGCAGAGGCATGCACTTTTTCCGCCAGTTCCTGGTTAGTTAAAGAACTGTCTCGTTGCAACTGTTGCAATATACGTTTATCCAATTCATCCAATTCAAACATGGGTCTTCCTTATTTGAAATTAAATTTCATGTTTATTAAATAAATGAAATTATATTAATATGAATGCCAAAAATGAAATATTCAGTTATTAATACATCAATTTAGAAATTTAATTTCTTCCAATACAGTGCAGAATAGCATTTTTACTTATCCTAACGGAGTTTTCACATGTGTGGAATCGTTGGTGCTGTTGCGCAAAGAGATATTACCCCTGTTCTTGTTGAAGGCCTGAAACGCCTGGAATACCGTGGCTACGACTCATGCGGTGTGGCCCTGCATATTGATGGCCAATTACGGCGCACCCGCAGCACCCAACGTGTTGCAGAGCTGGAAATGCAAATCAGGGAAGACCATTTAAGCGGTTTTACCGGCATTGCCCACACCCGCTGGGCCACCCACGGCGCCCCTGCGACCCACAATGCTCACCCGCATTTTTCAGGGCAGGACAAAGGCGAGCCCCGCATTGCCCTGGTGCACAACGGCATTATTGAAAACCACGACGAACTGCGTGAAGAACTGAAGGCCCTGGGCTACACTTTTGAAAGCCAGACCGATACCGAGGTCATTGCCCACCTGGTCAACCACCTGTATAACGGCGATCTTTTTGAAACGCTGCAGCAGGCCGTGCAGCGCCTGACCGGTGCCTATGCACTGGCCATTTTCTGCCGTGATGAACCGCATCGCATCGTGGGCGCCCGCCAGGGTTCACCCCTTATCGTGGGCATTGGCAACAATGAGAATTTCCTGGCCTCGGATGCCCTGGCACTGGCTGGCACCACCGACCAGATCATTTACCTGGAAGACGGTGATGTCATCGACCTGCAACTGTCCAAGGTGTGGATTGTCGATGCCAGCGGCAAACCCGTTGAACGCAAGGTGCACACGGTTCATGCCCATACCGGCGCCGCTGAACTGGGTCCTTACCGCCACTATATGCAAAAAGAAATTTTTGAACAGCCCCGTGCTGTGGGCGATACCCTGCAGGATATTGACAGCATCACACCCGAACTGTTCGGCAATGAAGCCTACCGGATTTTCAATGACATTGACAATGTCCTGATATTGGCCTGTGGCACCAGTTCCTACGCCGGCATGACGGCAAAATACTGGATCGAATCCATTGCCAAAATTCCGGTCAATGTGGAAATTGCCAGCGAATACCGCTACCGCGACAGCGTGCCCAACCCCAAAACCCTGGTTGTGACCATTTCCCAATCAGGCGAAACCGCCGACACGCTGGCCGCCCTGAAACACGCCCGTTCCCTGGGCATGGAAAATACCTTAACCATCTGCAACGTGCAAACCAGCGCCATGGTACGCGAATGCAAGCTAAGCTTCATTACCCGCGCCGGCGTTGAAATTGGCGTGGCATCCACCAAAGCCTTTACCACCCAGCTGGTGGGCCTGTTCCTGCTGACCCTGGCCCTGGCCCAGGTAAAAGGCCGCATTAGCGAAGAACAGGAAGCCGACTACCTGAGGCAGCTGCGTCACCTGCCCACCGCCATCAGTGCCGTGCTGGCACTGGAACCGCAAATCATGGCCTGGGCCGACCGCTTCGCCAGCAAGGAAAACGCCCTGTTCCTGGGCCGGGGCATGCACTACCCCATCGCCCTTGAAGGTGCTTTAAAATTAAAGGAAATCAGCTATATTCATGCCGAAGCTTACCCGGCCGGTGAACTGAAACACGGCCCGCTGGCCCTGGTTACCGAGCACATGCCAGTGGTAACCATTGCCCCCAAAGACGAACTGCTTGAAAAACTCAAGTCCAACATGCAGGAAGTACGCGCCCGGGGTGGTGAACTGTATGTGTTTGCCGATAATGATTCAAAAATTGCAAACAGTGAAGGCATGCATGTGATTCGCATGCCGGAACATTATGGCAAACTGTCACCCATTTTGCATACCATACCGCTTCAATTGCTGTCGTATCATACGGCCTGTGCACGGGGAACCGATGTGGACAAACCCCGGAACCTGGCCAAGAGCGTGACGGTAGAGTAGAAGGCAAATCATTAGGACACCGGCATGGAGGTCATTTTCACATTGCCGGTGACATTTCATGAACCAATTGTGCTGGTTAGCATCTAACCCTGACTATTTCCTCGTTCCCACGCTCCGCGTGGGAATGCATATTTTCAATAAAGAGTAATAGATGTCCATACAAAACGTTTTACAGCAATTAATGCAATCTGCGCAGGGCCTGGTTTCTGGCCAAAACACATCCCCGGCCAATCCTGCCTCTACTTCAAACGGCTCGTCCGGCCTTAAGGGTTTTGCCGGTGGTGCGCTTACAGGCGGAGCACTGGCCTTATTAATGGGCAACAAGAAATTCAGAAAAATCGGTGGCAAGGTGGCCACCTATGGTGGCGTGGCCGCTTTAGGGGCTGCCGCCTACCATGCTTATGGCCAGTGGAAAGAAAACAAAACCCAGGCACCGCAAGCATCCAGCCAGCCGCCTGCCACCCCAGCACCTGCACAAATCGCCCATCAAACCCAGGCGTTCAACCAGCTACCTGCTCCCGAACTGGAACAACATAGCAAGCTGGTTCTGATCGCAATGATTTCCGCTGCCAAGGCTGATGGCCATATCAATGCAGAGGAACAACGCTTGCTGGAAGCCGAGTTTGACCGCCTGGATGCATCCCCCGATGAGCACGCCTGGATTCGTGCCCAGCTTAACGGCCCTGCCGACCCGGCTGCCGTTGCCAAACTGGTGCAAACACCCGAACAGGCGGCCGAGGCCTATATGGCCAGCGTGCTGGTGAACGGCGCCGACAGCTTCATGGAGCGGGCCTATTTGGACGAACTGGCACGCCAGCTGGGTCTGGAACAAAGCCTGAAAACCCATTTGGAGAATTCGGCTTTAAGCCTGCAGCAGTAAGCGCTGGGCGCTGGGATATGCACCTGCTAAAATTCCTCCATGAACTCCGATAATTTGGCACTATTCGCTGCAGTTGTACACGCAGGCAGCATATCCCGTGCAGCGATTGAAAAAGGGTTAGACCAGTCCACCGTCAACCGGCCCTGCCAGGCTATCGAAGAAGCTGAAAAACTATTCGATCATCCGAAAAAAGTTCAAGGCGTTAAACTACTGCGTGGCAAACTAGAAATCTCAGTGCGAGCAAGGGATGCCGTCAAGGTAAGAAGTCCACCGGCAGACTGGTACAAATTACGAGCCAGAAAAGTGTTTGCCAGACGGCTGGATGTGCTACTAGAGCAAGCTCTGTGGTTAAAGGAACGACCACCAATTCGTATTCTAACCATGCAAACACAATGGGGGAGCTGTTCACCTAATGGCCACATCACGTTAAACCCTCATTTGGTTAAGGCTCCCTGCAATTGCATTGATTACGTAGGCTTTCAGTCAGGCTGCTACCAGCTAGTTCTATGTCCTAGCAGAGGCTCAGCTATATAGCACATAGAACTAACGGCAGCGAATACAAGTTGCATGTTGATTATCAGCAGGGTGAAGTTGAACGGACGCCTGTTAAAGATCCAATACCAAGCGTTGGCTTCTGGAACCAGAACAACATACCATCATGGTTTTGTTCTGCGCCCGTTCGCTTTCACTCAAGATGGCATCCCGGTGATCTACGTCACCTTCCAATACAGCGACTTCACAACAACCACAAATTCCTTCCTGGCAGGAGTAATCAATGGAAATGCCCTGATCCAAGAGCACATTTAAAATACTAGAGCCTTCGGGAATCACCAGCTCTTTGCCTGTACGTGCCAAAGACACGACGAACCCACCTTCCAGGGCAATGGCCTCTTTGGCGGCAAACCGTTCCATGTGAACGGTTTCAGGGTCGCGTTGAGCCGCGGCTTGCTCATAGGCATCCAGCATAGGAGCAGGACCGCAACAATAAAAATGCGCCCCAGGATCGGCTGCCGTAATAATGGCCTGCAAATCCATCACCTGCCCAACCTCATCATCGACATGCAAATGTACCTTGCCACCTAAAGCTTCGATCTGCTTCAAGAAAGCCGCATCAGCACGCGTACGTACGCTATACCAAAGCTCCCAAGAGGCACCCTTCTGTTCCAAAAACTGTGCCATGCACCAAATAGGCGTGATACCAATCCCACCCGCAATCAACACACTATGTTGTGCGGATAAGTGCAAAGGAAAGTGATTGCGTGGCCCGGCAACCGTTAATACCGTACCGACACGCAACTCCTCGTGCACATAGCGTGAGCCACCGCGACTGGCCGCATCTTTTTTAATCCCCACCACATAACTATGTGACTGGGCATCTGCCCTGACTAAAGAGTAAGAACGGGTAATCCCATTAGGCAGGTTCAGGTCAATATGTGCCCCAGGCGTCGCATCGGGCAAAACACAACCATCCACAGCACATAGCTCGACCAAGTAAGTATCTTGCGCCGCATAGCTAATGGACTGCACCCGTAAATCCAGTTTATTATTGGTGCTTGCGCTCATATTATTTTGCCTCGTTAACGACTCGAACTTCCATCACTCCGATGGATTCAATTTCAGCCCGCATCACATCACCATCTACAACTGGCCCCACCCCTTCACATGTACCGGTCATAATGATGTCACCAGGTTCCAGGGTATAAAAACGTGAGGCCCACTCAATTTGCTCGGCAATATACAAAATCATTTCTGAGGTATTGGCTACCTGACGATCTTGACCGTTAACCTGCAAACGCAAATCCAGATGTTGTGGATCAGCGATTTCATCCGCCGTCACTAGCCATGGACCCAATACTGAATAAGTATCCAGGGATTTACGCAAAGAACGATCCTCGGCACCCCGCACGGTCATATCCAGTGCAATGCTATAGCCTGCCACATAAGATAAAGCATCTTCTTTGGAGACGTTTTTAGCGGTTTTACCAATTATCAAACCCAGTTCAATTTCATGGTGCGTTAAACGCTCAGGCATGCTGATGGTCACGGCTTGATGACTGCCGATTAAAGAACTGCCGGCTTTTAAAAACAGGCCTTGTTCAAGCACACTACCGGTTTCACGGCCAGTAAAGGTCGCCACATCGGCCGCTGCTTCTTCCACGTGTTTTTGGTAGTTAACAGGAACACCAATAATTTTGCCTGGGTTCGCAACGGGACTTAAAAAGGCCACGCTATCCACGGCATACGAGGTGGCAGAAGGCAAAACCTGCTCGATACGCTCACGTAATAGATCCAAATGAGCAATAACCCAATCACCAGAACGGTTGGGGTAACGTGGCGTGGGCAAGGCCGCTAAGACAGCACTCACATCATAAACACGATTACCTTCCACGACACCCAATAAATCATTATTAAACCAGCAAATTTTCATCTTTTTACCCCTATCAACAAGGTGTTTCTTGTGTTTGCTCGGTGAGCACATTCAAGCGTCGCAATACATCGGCATCTGACACCACAAAAAAGCGGGCATCCCCTGATAAAGCCATATAAGAGGCCCAGCTATGCTGTGGAATCGTAAACACATCACGCGCTTTCCAGCTAAACCGTTTGTCTCCTACCTGACTTTCACCCTCACCCGCTACCACAGCAACCACCTGATTCGCATTGGTGCATACCGGTAATGACCGTTGATGGTGATCAAGTTCGCACATTAACGTATCCAGCAGGGGCATTGCTCCTCCCCCTGTCAACGGGTTGATATAACGCACCCGGCGAATACCATCCGCAGAAGGCGGTGCATGGCGTAAAGCGTTGACACTATCCTCATAGGGATAACGAAATACAGGAGAACGTCCTGAGTCGCCATACGTCACGCAAGGAGCAATGTTGGGTGAAACAAAAGCCGCATCGGGCATAGTGACAGGCACCGGATCCATGGGACCCGGTTGAAATACCCCTGAACCCAAATACATATGCAGGGGCACATCCAATACATCCAGCCACACGACGGGTTCCGTACCATGGTGACGATGCTCGTGCCAGGCCATACCGGGTGTTAACACCAAATCACCAAAGTTCATGGGACATTCTTTGCCATCAACCAAGGTCACAACCCCAGCGCCTTCCAACATAAAACGCAGTGCATTCATGGTGTGACGATGAGGACGCGCCGTTTCACCTGGCAACAAGCATTGATAGGCCGACAAAATATTACCCACGGTGTACTCATCATCAAGCGAAGCCGAACAAGGACTTAACATCTGTAAAACGCGACGTTGTACCGCTTCAGGTGAAGTCTCCTGGAAGGCATGCTCAATTAAAGGACGTACTTCCTCCCAACGCCAAATATGAGTGGGCACTTTATTGTCTTGTTCTTTATGGGCATTGCGACTCTGCCACAATGGGGCGAGTTTGGCCTGATGCCACTGCTGATAGATCTCTTCGCTTTTCAATGACATGTTCACATCCTTTATAAGCTATAGCTTTCAAATGTCCCGGGGTGAAATAAATCTTCTGGTGTCACCAAGCGGGAAGACAAGCCCTGTTCATAGTGATGACGGAAGAAATACTCCAGGGTATGGCGATTGGGCTTAATGCCATAAGACCAATAATCCTCACCCATCAAATCACGGGCTTCTTGCAAACGCTCTTCAGCAAATGGCAAGGTAATCTTTGTGGCAGAGGTCTCTGACAAGTGCTCAATCGCCAAACGCTTGGATTCCGCAAAAGCCTTGTAAATAGCGCCAGGCAACCAAGGATGCTTCTCGGCCAACTCACGACGCACACCCAAAATATGCATAATGGGAAAGTTTTTGGTGCGGCGGTAATAGTCTTTGGCGGCCTCAACCGGATCCCTAAACAGCCAGCCCACGTTGGGTGTACCTGCAGGCACATCGGGTGCGCGTGGTGCGATATAACCATCAATCTCACCTTTGGCAAGCAAGCTGGAAATGGTTTCACCTTCTGGCGCATCCTCTAGCTTCACGTTTTCAGGCAATTGGATTTTGATTTTTTCCGGGCGACCGGCATGCGAGATACCACCACGCACCCACGTCACATCCGATGGCGCAATACCGTAATCATCTTGCAAAATAGCGCGAGCCCAGACGTTGGCCGTGAGTTGATATTCTGGCAAGCCAATTTTTCGACCCCGTAAATCCTCTGGCTTTTGAATACGATCGGTGCGACAATACACAGAGGTATGACGGAACGCCCGTGATAAAAAAACCGGGATACCTACATAGGGGAACGTGCCTTGAGCCGTTTGTACTGTTGAGCTGGACAGGGATAGCTCACAAATATCAAATTCTTGCCCTCTAAAGGCACGGAAAAAGATTTCCTCTGGCGACAACGCCATAAAAATCGGATCAACGCCATCAATTTTTACTGCCCCATCCATCAAAGGACGGCAACGATCATAATTTCCTATGGCTACAGAAAGGTTCAATTTACTCATTAGATATTCTCGTGATGGATTAAAAAAGCCCGAACTCACGTCGGATGGTGTCACTGTGCTCGCCCAAAGTCGGCGCTGCCTTATCGGTAGGACCACGCTGGCCATTGATACGAACAGGACGATGAATCGCCGTCAGCACACCACGCTCCGGGTGCTCTACCTCATAAAAGGTTTCCAAATGACGTACTTGCGGATCCGCCATCACTTCAGGCACGTTGTTCATCGGAGCAAAAGGTACATCATGCGCTGCCAGGCGCTCACACCACTCTTCGCACAGCTTCGTGATGAAGGTCTCACCTAATAGACTGGCTAACTCTTGATAGTGCTTAGTACGTAAAGGTGGTGTGGCAAAACGCTCGTCTTCCAATAAATCACTGCGTTCAATGGCCTGAATAAAGCCTTGCCAGAATTTCTCTACCGAAGATAAATGCACAGCGATCAGACGATTATCCGCACAACGGAAGGCATAGGACTGCGAAATGGCAACGCGAGAAAAGTGCTGGGGAATCGTGCCATGACGGGTATATTGCGAAAAGCCCTCTGGAGAGAACGCAATAGAGGCCTCAAGCATGTTGATTTCCACCTTCGCGCCTTCGCCAGTACGGGTTCGGTTATACAACGCACCTAAAATGCCATAAGCCCCATACATGCCCGTAATATTGTCAGATAAAGACGGACCACTAACGACAGGGTTTTCAGGGTCGATAATCTGGCTGCCAATGCCTGACAGCGCCACTGCCACTGCGTCATAACAAGGACGGTCCTGATAAGGACCACCCACCCCAAAGCCCGTAATAGAACATTGGACCAAGCGCGGATTAAGCTCTTTTAGACATTCATCATCAAAACCCAAACGTTGCAGAACACCATAGCGATAGTTATCAAGTAACACATCGGCCTGGCTTATCAGTTTGGCCAAGTCAGCCTTACCGGACTCGCTCTGCAAATCCAGTTGGATGCTTTCTTTATTGCGGTTGTACGCCACAAAATGAGGGCTATACAGCTCACCGGCATGACGTCTAAACGGATCGCCACTATTCGGATGCTCAACTTTAATCACTCGAGCCCCCAGGTCTGCCAACATCATCCCAGCCAAAGGAGCGGTTAACACTGTACCTAGCTCGATCACCAAAATATCGTTTAATGCTTCTTTCATCGTTCTACCTTTTTAGCCTTGGTTTTTGAGTAGTTGACGGGCCAATGTGGTACGCAAGACCTCGGTCGGACCTTCCGTAATGCGGTAACTACGCAAATCACGCCAGAATCGTTCTACAGGCGCGTCTTCGGTTAAGCCTGTGCCCCCATGCAACTGCAAGCAAGCATCTACCGCTTTAAAACCGGCCTCTACACCAAAGGTTTTGATCATGAAAGTTTCCAGTTTGGCATCCACCCCGGCATCCACCTTGTGGGCCGCGTCGTACACCATCAAACGTGTCGCATATAAATCGGTAAAGGCATCAGCCAACATCCACTGCACACCTTGACGCTCTGCCAGGGTCGCACCGAAAGTTTTACGTTGGTTCGCATACGATGCCGTTAACGCCAGGCAACGCTCAACGGCACCACACACGTGCGCCCCCTGACGTACCCGGCCATGATTGATATAACCCTGGGCCAGAGCAAACCCTTTGCCTTCTTCACCCACTAAGTTTTCGGCAGGCACCTCTACATCTTCAAAGGCAATTTCCCACGGACGGTCACCCATGACCGTACGCTCGGCACTGGCCAACTTCACACCAGGAGAGTTCATATCCACAATAAAACAAGACACCCCATTACGTGCTTTAGTGTTGGGGTCAGTCACCGCCATCACCAGGGCAAAATCGGCCTCTCCGGCACGGGTAATAAAGCGCTTGACTCCGTTGATACGATAACCGGTGTCTGTTTTCATCGCTCTCGTGCGCATACCGGAAGGATCAGAGCCTGCATCCGGCTCGGTTTGCGCAAAGCAAAACTTTTTCTTGCCCTCAACCACAGGATATAAATACTGTTCACGTTGAGATTCTTTTAGCCCCAGCAGAATCGGGCCCACTGTTGGTCCAAACAAACCATGGTGACGCACCCAGGACGCTACCGTGCTACGACCCACTTCTTCCCAGAAAACCGCCAAGGGCAACAACGGCAGCCCTAAGCCGCCCAATTCCTCAGGAACATCCAATAACCACAAACCAGCTTCACGCGCACGTGCCCGCACGGCTTCTGCTTGGCTTTCTTCTAATAAACCGTCAGTACCCAAACTATGCTCCAAAGGAATCAGTTCCTTGTCCACAAAGCGTCGGATCGACTCACGAAACATCAGGATTTCTTCAGGGAGAGAGTCGTAAGGTGTTAATTTAAGCATAGTGCCTTAACCGCAATAGAGTCGCCACCTACACTTGGCACAGCGTGCTAAGTGTAGGGCGTTAAATTTAAGAAGAGAAAGTTAAGTTGAGTGGACGGCTTAAGCGGGAGCCGCTTCAGACTTTGCTTTGGTGGCCGCACCCGGCTGACGTGGCAAAGTGAGCCACTCCTCCAAAGATTTCCACTCTTTGGTGGGCTTACCCTCCTTAAGCAGGTCAAGTTCACGCCAGAAAATAGAACGCAACTTCACAATACCCAAGTCAGAACGACCCAGGATTTCATCTTCACGCTTTGTAATGCGCTCTTGACCACGAATGGACAAGTAATCTTGAGCAGCAGTTAAGCCCACAAAGATGTCCTCGGGATTTTTCCAAACACGGGATTTAAAAAGCTCATCATGATGCTCCGCAGGATCATACTTGCCGTATTTGGCAAAATACGTGCGGAAACGCTGTTTGGAAACCTCACTCGCCTCAGGTGGCAAACTGTAGATCATGAAACGGGTAGTGTTCAGGTCATCATTAGGCAACATCCACACGAACACATCCATCCATGGATCTTCCGGGGTTAAACCAGGCACAGTAATATGGTTATTATTAGGGAAGGTCCAGTCACTTTGACGTACGTTATTCTCGCCACGTACCGCTGTTTGGCGGATACCTGAGGAGGTTTCTTCGTAGCTGAGTTCGGGAATACTACTGGTCACGGCTTGACCAAATGGACCGACCGTTAACGCCATGTGAACGAAACTGACATGCACAGCATCCATCGAATTTTCTACTTGTTGGAACCAGTTGTTATCCCAACGCTCCATCCCGTTCGCGATCACGGCACCTTCACGCTCAGTCTGCAATTTGCGGGGCAGGTCAAATACAGGAGGCTCACCTTCGCCCAGATAAGCAAAAACCAAACCCTGATATTCACGCACCGGGTATCCAGGGATCTTGGTACGTGGCATGCCAGTATCATTTTCTGCCGGGCGATTCACACAGGCGCCCGTGCTATCAAACTGCCAGCCATGATAAATACAGCGAATATCATCACCTACGATCCAGCCGGTATGCAACAAGGTACGGCGATGCGCGCAGCGGCCGCCTACCAAATGCACTTTGCCACTGGCACCACGGTATAAGGTTAGCTCCTCACCCAACGCTTTAACGGGGATCGCAGCGTTCAATTCTACGTTTTCAGATAGCTCTACAGGTAACCAAAACTTGCGTAGCAGTTTACCCATTTCAGCATCTGGTCCGCATTTAACCAAGCGATCGAATTTATCTTTACGCTCTTGGCGACGTTCATCCTTTTGACTCATCTTTGTCTCCTAGAAAAATAATACCAGCACCGTTAAACGGGCTCACCGAGTGAATCAGTTAGGGGACCCTGCGGGTCTCCATATTTAGTTAGTTGTGTGTTGCGGACATAATCACGTATATCCAGCGGAAAGTGATTGCCTGGAGTCCATGTAGGATACTTATGGCGTAAACCACCATCTACAGCAATATCTGCACCGCTCATGCACGACGACTCGTCAGAGGCAAGAAACACAGTTGCCCAAGCCAGGTCGGCCGCTTTAGGGAAGCGTCGTAATGGCATTTGATCTAAATATTCCTGGCGTGAGTAAAAACCGATTCGATCAGGTTTTTGCCAGTTAGGATCGAACACTTCATCACGCATGGTGGACCACAACTGGTGCTCCATGGAACAGGGCGTTACGGTATTAACGCGAATACCCAAATGAGCCAAATCCAGGGCAGAAGAACGGGCAAAGCTCAATAAAGCGGCCTTGGCAGCACAGTATGCCGTGCCATCCGTTTCACCAAAATGCGCAGCAGTAGATAAAATGTGAATTATACTGCCGCCATTACCATTTTTAATCATGGCACGTGCACAATGTTGCGTGGTAATCAACCCCGCAGTCGCAAAACTTGCTACGGAGTCATTCCAGTCATCAAGCTTCATATCTAACACATGGCTCCAATGCACACGTCCTGCCATATTGACAGCGGCATCTAAACGACCGTATTTTTCTATGGTGGCGGCAACGGCTTTGCCTACTTCATCGTAGTCACGGGCATTGCCCACCACACCAAAACACTCCAAACCACGCTCTTGTAGATAAGTGATGGTTTCATTGGTCGCTGCCTCGCTAATATCCATTACACAAACACGTGCACCTTCGCGAGCAAGAAAATGCGCAATTGTTCCGCCTATATTCGGACCTGCGCCGAAAACAATAGCGACTTTATCTTTTAATCTGTCCATGTCTCTCTAAACCTATTGAAAATAGTCAATTCATTCTCTACGCTGCCCACTAAAGCAGCAAGACTAGTTTCTCAAAGGCTGTTATTCATTATTTGAATTACACCGTAGGCTATGCTCTCGCTTACGTTTCAACGTCAATAATAAGAAAAAAGACAGGAGGCCAATCCTGTCAAAACACGGAGAAAAAAGCATGTTTGCTACGCCGCTGAGCGTGTAGCCACAACACAATAGACAGAATTCAGGATGAATTCAGAGGGGAAATGTAAAAACGTGGTTTTAACTCTCAAGAGCCTCAGCAGGCAACTTTTTTTTTGCCTGATCTACAATATGAATTAAACAGGCCGCTAACATAGCTTGAAAGTCATCTAGAGACTCGCCTGAGGCACCGGCAATCGCATTGCCATCTTGCATCGCCAAAGCAAACATACTCAATTTTTTAGGAAGTTCCGGCTGAGTTTGCAATAAGTCCTGAGTCAGTGTGCTAGCCCACCACTGTGCTAATTCTTCTCGCTGTTTTTCACGTATTTCCAAGAAGCGCTTGCGGGCTGTTTGCTCGGGCACAAACTTTTCCACGCTTAAAATAACCCCTAAGCGCCAGAAGTCAGCCGCAAAAAACTTGGGGTTATCGGTGGCTCCAAAAATGCGCATGACATGCTCATCAAACTTTTCGCCTGCTTTGGGACGGTTGCGCTTGGCGGTCTCACTATGCCATCTAAAAAAGCTCTCTTCAATCATGGCAGCGAGCAATAGGTCTTTACTCTCAAAGTGCCAATACACGCTACCTATGGGTAGGCCAGAGGTTTTAGCCACCTTACCCATGGTCGTACCACTATAACCAAACTGAGAGATAATATCGAAAGCCGTTTCAAGAATTCGCATTCGTACTGCTGCGCTGGACTTATGCTCGCCCGGTCTAGGCTGCCGACCATGTATATTTGAAACCATAGTTTCTCCTTAATATAAGCGCGATGCTTAGCTCACTATAATACTACATAAGTAAAGAAACCGTGCCTAGCCTCCCGTCAAAACCAGCTCCAAGATAACTAGGCACGTTTAATTGCCTAACGTAAGCGTTCGGCCATCTCATCTTGACAGCGGTTTTCTTTAACCTGTTTTTTTACATCGCTGTCTGTGGTTGCCAATTATGCGGCAACAGTTCAGCAATACGGCTGGCGGGCTGAGTGGGCAAGCGTGTGAGTACATCCTTCAAATAGGCATACGGATCATGCCCATTGAGCTTGGCGGATTGAATCAGCGACATGATGACTGCGGCCCTCTTGCCCGCTCGTAAAGAGCCTGCAAACAGCCAGTTCGAGCGGCCAATGGCCACCGGCCGGATCTGCTGTTCGATATGATTGTTATCCACTGGCAATTGCCCATCATCCAGATAGCGCGTCAATGCCACCCAGCGTTTCAGGCTGTAGTCCAGTGCTTTGGCAGTGCCTGATCCATCTGGCACCCGCTGTCTGTGGATTTGCATCCAGTCATGTAGCGCATCGGCCAGCGGCCTGGCCCGTTCCTGCCGGATACGCAACCGGTCTGCCGGGGCCAGGTCCTTGACCTGTTCTTCTATCCGGTAGAGTTGTGCAATATGATGCAGTGCCTGCTCGGCCAGCTGGCTGCCGCCATTGGCATGAAGTTCAAAGAATTTACGACGGGCATGCGCCATGCAGCCAATCTCGGTCATGCCCTGGGTAAAGCAGGCCTTGTAACCCGAATAATCATCGCAGACCAAGCTGCCTTGCCAGTCCCCTAAGAACTCACGGGCATATTGTCCGGCACGGCCTTCGTTGAAGTCATACACGACGGCACGTAAATTCTCGAAGGCGCCCGGCGCATAAGCCCACAGATAGGCACGGTGCGTTTTTTTGCTGCCCGGCTTGAGCATCTGCACCGGTGTTTCATCGGCATGAATGACCCGATGCCCAAGCATCACCTGGCGCAAGGCATCAACCAGTGGTTGCAAATGAACCCCGCAGGCGCCCACCCAGTCAGCCAGGGTGGAACGGGACAGTTTCAGGCCCGCCCGCTCAAAGATTTTTTCCTGCCGGTACAGGGGCAAGTGATCGGCATACTTGGCGACCAGCACCTGGGCCAACAGGCCGGGCGTCGCCAGCCCCTTGTCGATCACGTGAGCGGGCACCGTGGCCTGCGTCAGGGTGACGCACTTATGACAGACCCATTTGCCACGGACATGCTGTTCCACGCTAAAGACACCCGGTACATAGTCCAGTTTCTCGGCCACGTCTTCGCCAATGCGCTGTAACTGGCAGCCACACTGGCAGACCGTGCTATCCGGTTCATGGATAATGGTGACTCTTGGGAGGTGTTCCGGCAAACGGGTCCGTACCGGTTTGTTAGCAGACTTGGGCTCATGCAAGGGAACACCATGCAACAGTTCCAGCTCTGCCTCTATGGCCGACAGATCGGTCTGAACGGTTTCTTCCAATAAACTGCCTTGCACGCCAGAGAGCTGTTCTCCGCTTTTGCCGAAGCGAACCCGTCGCAGCATGGCAATCTCATGGCTTAGCTTGGTTATCTTGGCATCTTTGTAAAGGTTGTCTTGACGATAGTCTGCCAGCAGTTGTTCCTGGCGCAGTTTGATCGTCTGCATCTGGGCCAGGATTTGGTCTCTTGCGCTGAGCTCCTGCAACAGGTCTGCCACCATCGCGTGTAGCGCTGGTGCATCCATGTTCGGGTCAGGTAGGCAAACGGGTGAAGCAGACATGGGGCGTATTATCCCATGATCCTTGAGGGACGGCTATGGGAAGATACGCCAATTGTGCCTTACAGAATATCGATGATGCCGTTGGCACCCAGGCGTTGCCAGGGCAGGCCCAGCACCAGTGCCTGCAGTTGTTCCGGGGTCAGGCAGGCCTGTGTTTGTTCACCCTGGGGCCAGACGAAGTGTCCCTGGTTCAGCCGCCGGGCAGCCAGCCAGATGCCAATGCCGTCATGCACCAGCACCTTCATCCGGTTGGCCCGGCGGTTGGCAAACAGGTAGGCATGATGGGGATGGGCGGCACCAAAGACCTGAACGACACGAGCCAGGGCTTTATCGGGGCCGGCACGCATGTCCAGGGGTTGTACCGCCAGCCAGATTTGGTCAATGCGGATCATTTCAACAACTCACGGATAAACGTGGCGCACCCCATGGCATCATGCGCTGGCCACTGCAGATTCAGGTTGAACTGTTTACCCTGGAATTCCAGATGAATGCTTGATGCCGTCTCGGCGCTACGGGCAGGAGGTGACGGCATAGGGACAGCAATGAAAGACGATTCTGGAACGGCTACCGGATTGGGGCTGGCCGAGTTGACATTGGCTTCTTTGATCCAGCGATGAAGCATGTTGTCGTTAATGTTGTGGGCGCGGGCAATGGCCGCTACCGATACGGCGGAGTTTTTGCACAAGGCAACCAGATGGGATTTAAAGGCCGGGCTGTGCGTCCGCCGACGGGGTAACGGGGTTGGTT
>NZ_JAHSPR010000013.1 GCF_019132845.1 Advenella alkanexedens
AGCTCAATGGGCATGATCCGTATGCCTATTTGAAGGATGTACTCACACGCTTGCCCACTCAGCCCGCCAGCCGTATTGCTGAACTGTTGCCGCATAATTGGCAACCACAGACAGCGATGTAAAAAAAACAGGTTAAAGAAAACCGCTGTCAAGATGAGATGGCCGAACGCTTACTGTTGATAGGAAAATGCCTGCATTAATTAAACAATGCAGGCATTTTTTATACACAAAATATTTATTGAAGCATTAAAAAAAACCAGCTTCATGGTTTGGCATTTTTCTGTGCCACATAACGGGCCAGCAGTTTATCCAGCTGATTGGCAAATGCTTTCTGGTCTGCGTGGTTAAAGGCTTTAGGCCCACCGGTTTCAATGCCACTGCTACGCAATTCTTCCATCATGTCGCGAATCGCCAACCTTTCCCGAATATTTTCTGGTGAATACAGCTCACCGCGCGGATTCAAGGCGGTTGCTTTTTTATCAATGACTTCGGCGGCCAACGGGATATCGGCCGTGATCACCAAGTCACCTGCCTGTGCCTGAGCAACAATATAGGCATCTGCCACATCAAACCCTTTGGGCACCTGTCGGGCCTGAATAAAAACAGAAGGCGGTACCATTAACATCTGATTCGCCACCAGGGTTGTATGGATTTCCCAGCGCTTGGCTGCCCGAAACAGAATTTGTTTGATAACAACGGGACAGGCATCAGCATCCACCCAGATTTTCATCATTTATTATATTTTTCCACTATTATTGAATTTAAAAATCGATTCACGCGGTTTTCCACACCAAAAGGTTGCAGCACCCTTATACGTAATGCATAACCAGCTTATGATTCTGAACTGGTACAATTTTGGCATCCACACCAAACAAACGCTGCAGGTTTTGAGGTGTTATAACATCATTTGGCTTTCCGTGCAGCACCAATTCGCCCTGCTTCATGCCCATGATGCTATCGGCATAGGCCGAAGCATAATTGATGTCGTGCAATACAATAATAATCGTCCGCTTGTACTCATCGGCAATCTGACGCAACAAACCCATTAAATGACGGGCATGGAACATATCCAGATTATTCAAGGGCTCATCCAGTAGCAGGTAATCGGTCGACTGGCAAAACACCATCGCCACTAAAGCACGTTGCCGTTGTCCTCCCGATAAATCCGCCACAAACCGTGATGCCAGCTCTGCCAGATTAAACTGCTTCAGGGTTTGTTCCACAATTTCATGATCCTCTTGGCCCGGGTTGCCTTTATGATAGGGAAATCGTCCAAACATTAACAGTTCCCGCACGGTAATGCGGCTGGTGATACTATTGTCCTGCCGCATAATAGCCAATTTTTTGGCAATCTCACTATTGGGTGTTTTGGACAAGTTTATCCCGTCAAAACTGATACGGCCAGCTTTCAGGGGAGTCAAGCGCGCCATCAACGATAGCAAGGTGGATTTGCCTGCCCCGTTAGGACCAACCAAAGCGGTAATGCCCCCTTTTTCAATCGTTGCACATATGTTTTTCAGAATAGGTAAACGGCCCACCTGATAACTGACCTGATCCAATACAATCATAATGCCTTTCTCTTCAAGAGGAATACCAGAAATACAATCCCGCCCAGAAACTCAACCACCACGCTTAGCACGGCTTTCATGCCCAACACATGCTCAAACAGCATTTGTCCTGACACCAAACACAAAGCACCCACCAGGAAAGCAGCCGGTATTAATATTGCATGACGGTGCGTTTTCATTAACACATAGGTAATACCCGATACCAGCAAACCGAAAAAACTCACCGGGCCCACCAGGGCAGTGGACACCGACACCAAAATGGCAATCAGGAATAAAACAAGCATATTGCAGCGACGGTAAGAAATACCCAGATTAATGGCATGCTCCCGGCCCAATGCCATGACATCCAGAATGTGTCGCAAGCGCCAGATCACAAAACTGACTCCCACAATAAGCACCAAACTGATTTGCAGCAATGAGGTGTTCACCACATTGAATTGGGCAAAGCTGGCATTTTGCACCACGGCAAAATCATCGGGATCAATAATCCGCTGGATAAAACTGGCCAGGCTGCGAAACAGCACCCCTAAAATGACTCCAACAAGAATCATGCGATATAAGTCTCCCGTATTGCTAAAAAGCAATGAAGAAAATATCAACAGGGAGGCGATCAGCATAATGCCGATTTCAATCGAGAACTTAAACGAAGGGTCGAGCATGGCGTAGCCAAGCCCGCCGAGCAACAGCACCAGCGCACTTTGAATTAATAAATACAGGGAGTCAAATCCCATTATATAAGGCGTTAATATACGATTGGCCGTGAGTGTCTGGAACAATACCGTGGAAATGGAAATGGCATAAGCAACCAGCAACAAGGCAAGCAGTTTGCCGCCACGAAAAGGCAGCACAAAATCCCAGTTGCCCGAACTGTTAACCGTCATGAACAAGACCATGGATACAAGCAGGCCACATGACATTATGATTAGTTTTTTAGCGTACATGAGCGGGCTTTACAAATAGCAGATAAAGGAAAACCAGGGTGCCCACAATACCAATAATGGTGCCTACCGGAATTTCATACGGGTAATTGGCCAGACGCCCGATTAAATCACAGGCCAGAACAAGGCCTGCCCCCATAATGGCAATCCATGGCAAGGTAACGCGCAGATTATCGCCCATCAGGCGGCTGATAATGTTGGGAACCACCAGACCAATAAAGGGAATAGCACCCACCGTGACAACCACAATCGCTGTAATAATGGCCACAATACCCAAACCAATAGAAACAATGGTGCCATAATCCAAACCCAGATTGGTGCTCATTTCCTTGCCAAGGCCGGCAATCGTAAACTGGTTGGCGAATAGATAGGCAATCACACCCAGAATACCGGTTAGCCACAACAGTTCATAACGCCCTGCCAGTACACTGGAAAAATCACCGTTGATCCAGGCTGCCAGAAACTGCATCATATCCATTTCAAAGGCAATGAATGTAGCCACCGCTCCAATTACACCACCATAAATGATACCCAGCAGCGGTACCATCAGGTACGCAGTAGGCGGCAAACGACGGGCTATCAGCATGAACCCATATAAACCGATCAGAGCCGTGATACAGGAGACGAGCATTTTAAACATCAGCGAAGCACCGGGATACAGTAAAGTAACGGCAATAAGCCCCAGTGTTGCGCTTTGCGTGGTCCCTACCATAGACGGCTCAACAAAGCGGTTTTTCATGATCATTTGCATGATCAGACCGGCAATGGACATGGATGCCCCGGTAAGGATAATAGCCAGGGTACGGGGAAAACGGCTGGTGAGGAAAACGTTTAATGCCTGCGGATCATTGAATAATGATCCCAGGCTAACATCACTGACGCCAACAAACAAACTGGCCACCACCAGAAAAAAAATAGTGGCCAGTACAAGAATTTTTATTTTCATGCTGAAGATTCAGGAATTTATTTACTACCCTTGAAGGCTTGGGTCAGCAACTCGAGTTCAGCCATCAGTTGATGATAACCGCCGGAAGCAAGATATGAAGAAGCATCCAGATAAATGACCTGGTTCTTGCTAAAAGCGGTTGTGTTTTTCAACAAGGGATTGTCCAGCACCACTTTGGCATTCTCACCTTTGGCATTAATGGCAGAGGTACGATCCATGACAATAATCCAGTCCGGATTGAGTTTTTGTATAAATTCAAATGAAACCGGTTGACCATGGTTCGCATCATTTTTATTCAAATCAGCCGGCTCAATGCCAATCTCATTAAACAAATAGCCAAACCGTGACTCAGCGCCAAACGAGGCAATTTTTGGACCATTGACCATAATCATCAGGGCCTTGCCCTTGCCTTTGACCGCTTCCTGTGCCTGCTTCAGGGCATTTTCAAGATTGGCGATTAATGTGGCCGCCTCTTTTTCTTTCTTGAAGATTTTTCCATACGTGGCGATACGCTCAAATCCTTGTTTAAACGCTTCCTTGCCATTCAGGGTCATGTCCAGCGTTGTACCCACTTTGGAAAGTACGTCATAATTGGGGGCCATGCGGCCACCAACCACAATCAAGTCAGGCCCCATGCCACTTAAAGCTTCAAGATCAGGGTCTTTGACAGTGCCAATATGTACATCCGCTTTTTCAGACATATCAGCCAGGTAGTCCACATAGACATCCTTGATGACGCCTTTGGGCTGAATACCCAAAGCTTTCAAGCTATCCAGCGCGGCAATATCATATACAGCCAACGATTCAAGCGAATCAGGAACCTTGACGGTACCTCGGGCAGTTTCCACTTCAGTGGCATGCACCAATGAAAAAGCGGCGCTTGCCAAACAGACAAAAGACTTAAGAAAAAACGATTTCATGTGTTCACCAGTGATACAAATCCACATCACAGCACATGAGATTTCTTTATCAGACCAAAATACAACAAGAAAATCGGCAACATGGTTTCACTGAAAGCATGTGCTGTGAGACATTATTTTCGCACAAATAAATGCGAATCATTCTTATTGTCTTATTTTTTACAATAGAACACAAGCAAAAATGATTAATGTTTCATCTTTAATGGATTCATTACAATTACTCAGGGCAAATGAGATGGCTTATTTCATCCACACCTGAAATAATATTTACGGCTGAAAGGCACCCACGAAAATGGCCGGATCCACCCGGGTATCATTAAGACTTACGTTCCAGTGTAAATGCGGACCGGTAGAGCGGCCTGTTGTGCCCACCTTTCCAAGCTGCTCGCCTCTTTTAATGGTTTGTCCTTTTTTGACATCAATGCTTGAAAGATGACAATACATGGTGACCATGCCCTGCCCGTGATCAATAAAAACTGTTTTACCATTGAAATAATAATCATCCACGATAGTCACTACCCCATCGGCCGGGGCTTTGACAGGCGTACCGGCCGGCACGGCAATATCCAGCCCGGAATGAGGATTACGCTCTTGTCCATTAAAGAAACGGCGCAGTCCAAACGGACTGGAGTAGCGACCACCTTCTACAGGACGGTCAAGAATGACATTGCTGGGACTGCCCGGCCTGAAATTGGCGTAAGCATTGGTTTGGGCTGCCAATTCACGCTTGATGCGGGCCAGATGCTCTTCGGAAGGCGTGACATATTTATTGGACTGCAACTTGATATGCTGCTCTTTATATTTCTTTGCCTGGACCTGAAACGGCACCTGTTGTGAACGGTTTGATGTTTTAAGCTGAAGCTGGTGCTGGCCCGATTTGCTTTTAAGCGGAATACCAACAATAGCCAGATACTCGGACGTATTGCCATTGGCCACTACCATTACCGGCTTGTTGCGGTAATGAACGCTGGGCGATTGCTGATGTTCGCCAAGACTGACGACTGCAATTCCTCCTGGAACCGGATGATGCAATTTATCCTTGATGTAACTGCTGGCCAGAGAAAGGCCAGACATGAAAAAAAGCACGACCCCCCCAATTATTCCAATCGTTGATTTCATGCTTTTCACACTGCTTCCTTGCTAATATCTAGTGATTCTCTTTGGCGTGGTTGATTGTATACTTCGGAATCTCGATGACAAGATCGTTATTGGCTATTTTAGCCTGGCAAGACAATCGGGAGGTGGATTTCAATCCCCACGCCCTATCCAGCAAATCCTCTTCATCATCGGTCGCCTCTTCCAAAGAAGAAAAGCCTTCCTTGATCACAACGTGACAAGTCGTACAGGCACATGACAGTTCACAGGCATGTTCAATTTCAATATGATTGTCCAACAAAACACGGCAAATGGACTCCCCCACAGGAGCATTTTCAATCACGGCCCCCTCTGGGCACAGTGACTCATGTGGCAATATGGTTATCTTGGGCATTTATTTTCCAATTATGCTATTTGATCTAAGGTTTTACCTGAAAGCGCCTGACGAATACTGCGATCCATGCGGCGGGCCGCGAAATCATCAGTCGCCTGGGACAAAGCTTGTACGGCCTCACGAATATCATCGGTTGCGCCACTCTCTGAGCACTTTACGGCTTCAGCCAACAAACGCTGAATATGTGCCAGTTCATCAACCTGCAACAAATCTCCATCTTTTTCGATCGCCGCCTCAATGGACTCCACCAATTGGCGGACTTCAACCTGCTGTTCACGATGCATGCGCATTTTGGCATCTTCATCAGATTTTTCAATACTGTCCTGCAGCATTAAGGAAATCTCATCATCAGACAAACCATACGAAGGTTTAACAGTTACTGCCGCTTCTATACCGGTGCTTTGCTCACGGGCAGTCACGCTAAGCAGGCCATCCGCATCAACCTGAAAGGTTACCCGGATACGTGCGGCACCCGCCACCATGGACGGAATACCGCGCAATTCGAAACGCGCCAATGAACGGCAATGATCAACCAGCTCACGTTCCCCCTGAACCACATGTATGCTCATGGCGGTTTGACCGTCTTTGAATGTCGTGAACTCCTGGGCGCGGGCAACAGGAATGGTACTGTTTCGCGGAATCACTTTTTCCACCAGACCACCCATGGTTTCAAGACCCAATGACAGCGGCGTGACATCAAGCAACAACCAGTCATCATCGGCACCACGATTGCCTGCCAGTAAATTGGCCTGCAATGCGGCACCCAGGGCCACCACTTCATCAGGGTTCAGGTTGATCAAAGGTTCCTGTTTAAAGAAATCAGCCACCATGTTGCGAATCACCGGCATGCGGGTAGCACCGCCCACCATGACAACCCCCTTGATATCCTTCACATCGAGTGAGGCATCTTTCAAGGTTTGCTTGATCCGATCCAATGAACGATTTACCAGGTCTTTGGCAATATTCTCAAAATGATTGCGGGGGAAATTCTGGTCGATGTGCAAGCCATCAGACAGGGATATCTGAAAAACGGCACGTGAATGATCGGTGAGTTTTTCACGTACTTGCTTGGCCAGGGTACGCAAGGCCCGCTTGTCACCAGCAGTGAGCTTGCTTTTATCATGATGCTTCATGACATCGTTGATGATCAGCTCATCAAAGTCATCACCCCCCAATTGCGTATCGCCACTGGTGGCGATAACCTCGAACACACCCTTGCTGAGCTTGAGGATGGAGATATCAAAGGTGCCACCACCCAGATCATAGACCGCATAAATACCTTCAGCGGCGTTATCCAGGCCATAAGCAATGGCGGCTGCAGTGGGCTCATTGATCAGCCGCAACACGTTAAGACCGGCCAAACGCGCGGCATCACGGGTAGCCTGACGCTGGGCATCATCAAAATAAGCCGGTACGGTAATGACTGCACCCACCAATTCGTCACCCAGCACATCTTCTGCCTGCTGACGCAATTTGGCCAGAATTTGCGCTGAAACCTCGACGGGGCTTACCGGTCCCTGAACCGTTCCAAGACGAACCATTCCAGGTTCATCGATAAGCGTATAAGGTAGTGCGTATGTCGAGGCTTCATCAAATGAACGGCCCATCAGACGCTTGACAGAAACAATGGTGTTCAGCGGATCTGAATCCTGCTTTTTAACTGCAGGATAACCAATTTCAACATCACCGTTTTGCAGATAACGCACCACAGAAGGCAGAAGTTTTTTTCCGTTTTTATCGGTCAGGATATCGGCAACACTGTTGCGTACCGAAGCAACCAGAGAATGGGTTGTACCCAAGTCTATACCAACCGCCAGACGACGTTGGTGGGGTGCGGGTGAAGCGCCAGGTTCTGAAATTTGTAAGAGGGCCATATTGTACTTCGTAATTAATAAGTTAAAGTTTACAGTGCCTTAACTTCCTGATGCATTTTATTGACAAACATCCATTCGCGAACCCTTTTGGTCGCGCCGGCATAATCTTGTCGGGCATCGATTAAATGTTTCATTTCATCAAACAGTTCAAGCTGTTTTGCCTGAATTTCCAGCAGGAGCGCATCCAACCCATGACGCTGTGAATCGTTACGAACATCATCAAGCTGCTCGCGCCACTGCATCTGGGTCATCAGAAATTCCGTCCCCATTGCCGTATTGCTTTCTGCCTCAATGGGAAAACCTGCAAGCTCACACATGTAAGCAGCCCTGCTTAAAGGATTTTTCAGGGTTTGGTAGGCATCGTTCACACGCGCTGCCCACTGCACAGCAACCCTTTTTTCAGCCGCCGATGCCGTGGCAAAACGATCAGGATGAACCCTGGACGAAGCCTGTTTCCAGGCCTGTTCCAGGGCCTCCTGAGAAAGGTCGAACTGCTTGGGTAAATTCAATAAACTGAAATGATTATCCAAAGAAATTCCACCTATACTGTGAATGATTCACCGCAACCGCAGCTGGCTTTCTCGTTGGGGTTTGAAAACTTGAAGCCTTCATTCAAACCCTCACGCGCGTAATCCAGTTCGGTGCCGTCAATATAAGCAAGACTTTTCGGATCGACAAAAATTTTCACACCAAAACTCTCGAACAGAACGTCGCTATCATCAGGTGTATCGACATACTCAAGCTTGTATGCCATGCCTGAACAACCTGTCGTTCTCACACCCAGGCGCAAGCCAACGCCCTTGCCTCGTCTATTCAGGTAGTCCTGAATGTGATTTGCCGCTTTTTGAGTTAATGTAATTGCCATAATCAGCTCGTATGTTTTTCCTTGTAATCCTGGACGGCTGCCTTGATCGCATCCTCAGCCAGAATTGAACAGTGAATTTTTACCGGTGGCAAGGCAAGCTCTTCGGCAATTTGGGTATTGCGAATATCCAATGCCTGATCCAGCGTTTTGCCTTTGACCCATTCGGTGACCAGTGAACTGGAAGCAATGGCAGAGCCACAACCATAGGTTTTAAATTTGGCATCTTCAATAACACCTTCTTTATTAACCTTGATTTGCAGTTTCATTACGTCACCACAGGCAGGTGCACCTACCATGCCGGTACCCACCGCATCATCGTCTTTGTCAAAAGAACCAACGTTACGCGGGTTTTCATAGTGGTCTAAAACTTTATTACTGTAAGCCATGATAATACTCCTGCTTTAAATTAGTGAGCGGCCCATTGAACCGTATCAAGATCAATGCCCTCTTTGGCCATTTCCCACAAGGGAGACATGTCACGCAGTTTGCCTACGCGTGATTTGATCAGTTCAACAGCGAAATCAATTTCTTCTTCGGTGGTAAAACGGCCAATGGTGAAACGGATTGAGCTGTGTGCCAATTCATCGTTCCTGCCCAGTGCTCGCAATACATAAGAAGGCTCCAGACTGGCAGAGGTACAGGCTGATCCACTTGAGACCGCCAATTCCTTGATGGCCATAATCAGGGACTCACCTTCCACATAGTTGAAGCTGACATTCAGGTTGTGAGGCACACGCTGATCCATATCGCCATTCAGGTAGACCTCTTCAATTTCTGACAGGCCATTCCACAAACGGTCACGCAATGCGCGAATACGTTCGTTTTCTTCCTGCATATGCAATTTAGCCAAATGGAAAGCCTCTCCCATGCCCACAATCTGGTGAGTTGCCAGGGTACCCGAACGGAAACCGCGCTCATGACCGCCACCGTGCATTTGCGCTTCGATGCGGATACGTGGTTTACGACGGATATACAAGGCACCAATACCTTTGGGACCATATGTCTTGTGGGCCGAGAACGACATCAGATCAACCTTGAGCGTTTGCAGATCGATATCTACTTTACCGGTTGCCTGGGCCGCATCAACGTGAAACACGATACCTTTTTCACGGCATAGCTCACCAATTGAGGCAATATCCTGTACAACACCAATTTCATTATTTACAAACATGACGGAAATCAGGATGGTGTCGGGACGAATAGCCGCTTTCAGCACGTCAAGATCAATCAGACCATTTTCCTGAACGTCAAGATAAGTAACTTCAAAACCCTGACGCTCCAGTTCACGTGTCGTATCCAGGACGGCCTTGTGTTCGGTTTTGATCGTGATGATGTGCTTGCCACGCTCTGCATAGAAATGAGCGGCACCTTTGATCGCAAGGTTGTTTGATTCAGTAGCACCCGACGTCCAGACAATTTCCCTTGGGTCTGCGTTGACCAGCTCAGCCACCTGTTTACGGGCATTTTCAACGGCTTCTTCCGCTTCCCAGCCAAAAGCATGGCTACGTGAAGCCGGATTACCAAAATGCTCATATAACCAGGGCACCATTTTTTCCACAACTTCGGGATCGACCGGGGTCGTGGCGGAATAATCTAAATATATCGGGCGCTTTGCCATAACATCAAACTCCAAAATTTATACAATGACGGAAGACAGGGAATCGGTTTTTCTTTGCATCATGACACTGCTTGTTTGCGGTGCCTGGTTCAACTGACGCATACGCTGCTGGTCGACTAAATCCTGAAGCGTTACTGAATCCAGGTAATCAACCATTTTTCGGTTCAGGTTAGTCCAGAGATCGTGTGTCATGCATTTCCCTGATAAATGTCCGTCTTTACCAGAGGAACACTCGGATTTATTGCCACAACTGGTCGCATCCAAGGGTTCATCCACAGCAAAAATAATATCGGCGATTGTAATTTCTCTTGCGAATCGGGCCAGAATATAACCACCGCCTGGTCCACGAATACTTTCCACCAACTCGTGACGACGCAACTTCCCGAACAGCTGTTCAAGATATGAAAGAGAAATATTTTGTCTTTCGCTGACTGTTGATAAAGTTATGGGGCCGCTGTTCTGGCGTAAGGCCAGATCAATCATTGCCGTGACAGCAAATCGACCTTTCGTAGTTAATCGCATAATAAATTCCTTGCCACAATAGCCGAGTAATTTACTCAAGTATATCAAATAGTCGACTAATTTACTAGGATTTATTATTGATACAGGAAATTTTGCACAAATATTGTCATATTTGTGCAAAAGTCAGATTTTAAAGGGATTATGCAGCTTGATATTGTTTGACACGCTTGCTGACTATCTCAAAAACCCCCTGGCAGGCATCTTCAAGGTAATCCAGCATTTTGAAGAAACCGTCCAGACCACCGTAATAAGGATCAGGCACGGTTGCTTCTTCGTAATCATTGGCGAAACGCATTAACAGCATGAGTTTATGTCGCAGGGGCTTGGGACAGATTTGCTGCATGTAGGAAAGATTATCCCAGTCCATGGCCAGAATCAGATCATATTCGGTAAAATCCTCTACCGTAACCTGACGGGCGCGGTGCTGGGAAATATCATAGCCACGCTTGCGGGCTGCCAGTTGTGCTCGACCATCGGGCGCATCACCAATATGGTAGTTATGAGTACCTGCCGAATCAACCTGAATTGAGTTTTGCAGGCCTGCCTCTTGGACGAGACGACGCAATACCCCCTCGGCACTCGGCGAGCGACAGATATTGCCCATACAGACGAAAAGTACTTTAGTAACCATAGCCCTATAGTTTGAGGGAAAACCCCAGTAATGGCAAGCTATTTTTAATCATGCTCAATAAGTGAGCATTTTTTAAAAATATTTTTTGCCTTAAAAAACAACAAGTTAAAGAACGACAAATTTTACAAGCAATTTTCTTAAATCATACACACTTTAAAATCAAGTGAAAATAGATATTTGACAAAATTAAATAAGCCTTAAGAAAACAGCAGCACAATGCCCGCTCAAAAGACCGCACTAACCAACTCGATCGATTTGAGTCTTGCCTCGACATCATAAATCCGCGCCGTCATCATCAACTCATCCACACCCGTCATTTCCACAAACCTTGAAATCCCATGAGCTACTGTTTGTGGGCTGCCCACCATGGAGTAAGCAAGCTTGCGCTCAACACTGAGACGCTCTGCTGGCGAAACATGATCATCCAGATTTTCAACCGGCGGCTGAAGTTTTCCGGGGACATTTCTCAGAAGCTGCACTGATGCCATCTGATGAGAGGTAAAGTAGTACCGGGCAAGCTCATCGGTGGATGCCGCCACAACATTCACACAGGCACTTGCATAGGGCTTGTCAAGATAAGCCGAAGGCCTGAATGAAGAACGGTAAACTGACAAGGCATTCATCAGATCGGCAGGCGCAAAGTGTGACGCAAAAGAAAAAGGCAAACCCAGATAAGCCGCCAATTGCGCACTGTATAAACTGGACCCCAGCAACCACACCGGCACCCGAACACCTGCCGCAGGAACCGCCACTATTTGCTGCCCCTCTTCGGGCTGGCGAAAATAATACTGAAGCTCCTGAACATCTTGCGGGAAATTTTCCGCACTGGCCTGCAAATCCCGTCGCAGCGCCCGGGCTGTATTCATATCCGTGCCTGGCGCCCTGCCCAGCCCCAAATCAATCCGGTCAGGATACAAAGAAGCCAAAGTGCCAAATTGTTCCGCAATAATCAGGGGTGAATGATTAGGCAACATGACACCACCCGACCCGACGCGAATGTGACTGGTTCCGGCAGCTATATAGCCAACAGCCACCGCAGTGGCAGAACTGGCGATACCCGGTATATTATGGTGCTCGGCAAGCCAAAAACGTGTAAAACCACATTCTTCGGCTTTTTTTGCCAGCAACAAAGAATTTCGAAGTGCATCGCCCACCGTCTCTTTTTGATTGATCGGTGATAAATCCAGGATAGAAAAGGGAACCAAAGCAATACCTAATTTTCAAAATAAACAAAGCAATAACTTACACTATTTACCTGAAAGCGTCTTTAAAAACTTTTCATCATCAGGGCTTAACAAGCCTTGACGTCTTGCCTGGACAATCAGCTCAGGACGACGCTCAAGCGTCAGCTTAAGAGACATCTGACGACGCCAGGTGGATATATTCTTATGATGTCCCGACAACAAGATATCGGGAACCGACTCACCCTCGAACACCTCGGGACGCGTATAGTGCGGACTATCAAGCAGGCCGGACAAAGACTCATGAAAAGAATCCTGCAAAGCCGAGGCCGCATCATTGAGCACTGACGGCAATAACCTGACCGCTGCATCAATCATGGCCAAGGCCGCGATTTCCCCACCTGACAGGACAAAATCACCCAGTGAAATTTCCTCATCGACATAATGATCGATAAAACGCTGGTCTATCCCCTCATAACGTCCGCAAACAAAGGTAACACCACCCGAATTTGCCAACTCCTGGGCCTTATGCTGATTAAAGGGTTTGCCAGTTGGACTAAGCAGAACCACTTTTGCAGGCGAGGCATTTTCCTGCTGACGATCCTGACGGATATCCTGTACCGCCCTTTTTAATGGCTCGGCCAGCATGACCATGCCAGGCCCCCCACCGTAAGGACGATCATCAACCGTCTGGTGAATATCCGAAGTATAAACACGGGGATTCCACGTTTTAAGTTGCCAGATAGCCTGCCGGTGCGCCCTTCCCGTTACCCCCAGGTCACGGACCACGGAGAAAATTTCGGGAAACAGGGTAATGACATCAATTCGCATCAAAAATCTACCGGCCAATCTGTCTCGATTCGCTTTTGCTTGATATCCACAAACGGCACATGCGCCTGCACAAACGGCACCAGGAGTTCTTTTACCCGACCCTTGTCATCTTTCAGGAAAACCGGATTACCCTGCTCATCAATACCTTGTCTGCCAATATGAAGCACGGCATGCGCGCCATTATCGGAAACGTCCTGCACAAGGCCCAATAAAACGGGTTCAGGGGCATCGGCCGTACTGTAAACAGAACAGCCAATCAAATCAACCCAATAAAACTCATCATCTGACGCGCTTGGAAAACACGCACGTGACACAAAGATAGAGGTTCCCTTAAGTGCCTCGGCCTGATCCCTGTCATCGCACCCCGCAAGAAGTGCCACAATAGCACCCCCATGTTCACGAGCACGTGAAACACTGACAAGACGATACGGTTCTTGCTGCACACCCGTTCGGGAAAAACGGGCCAGCCACCATTCTTTTACATTAAGCAAAATGCTTTCCTGGGCGGAATGCGGCTGAACCTTCACCATGCCACGCACACCATAAGCCGATACAATACGGCCCAGTTCTACTAGATCATCTGGAGTTGCCATTAACCCACCACACCCATTTACGCAAAAAAACAGAAGCCAGCTCACAAAAAACAAAACGACCGCCAGCCATCGCAAACGGTCGAATCATTTTGTCTGACAGAAAAACTATCAGGCAGCTGCTTTGGCAGAAAACTCTTTAACCAAACGCTGTACAACAGGTGACAGTTGCGCACCATTACCAACCCAGTGGTTCAAACGATCAAGTTCGATACGCAGGGCCTCTGCACCTTCTTTGGCAACAGGATTGTAAAAACCAACGCGCTCGATGAAGCGACCATCACGACGATTGCGTGAATCAGCGGCAACAATGTTGTAAAATGGGCGTTTTTTTGAGCCACCACGGGCTAGACGAATCACCACCATAGGTAGTCCTTTCTTGTAAAATTAAATAAATATGAAACGAGTGATTATATCAACAGATGAAGACAGAATGCAATCTTAATTTATAAAGCCAGTCAAAAGCAAGAGACTAACACCCCGCTTTTGACATATAGGCAACATACACTATCTTCGTTTAAGGTAATGCACCGCGCTGGCATCAAGAACCTCTTGGGCCACCAGCTCATTTTTGGTCTGGGTCGCAAAAGCCTGGAAATCCTTAATGGCATTTTTATCAGTCGTAATGACCTTCAGGACCTGTCCACTTTCTATGGTAGCCAGAGCCTTTTTAGCCTTAAGGATTGGAAGTGGACAAACCAAACCACTGGTATCCACCTCCAAAACATAAGAATATTTCTCAGACATGTTTATACTTTGGCCTCAACCCAGGCACGAACTCCGGCAATCGCAGCATCCAAAGCCTGAAGGTCGGTACCGCCACCCATTGCCATATCGGGGCGGCCACCGCCTTTGCCTCCGATTTGCGTGGAAACATGAGACACCAGATCGCCAGCCTTGACTTTACCGGTAGTATCGGCCGTGACACCGGCCGCAACACTGATTTTGCCATCGGCCTCTGCCGCCAGCACAATCACCGCAGTCTTCAGCTTGTCTTTCAGCTGATCAATCATACCGCGCAGTGATTTAGGGTCAGCCCCTTTAATGACTGCCGCCAACACCTTGATACCATTCACATCCACCGCCTGGGATGACAGATCGGCACTGGCTGCGGAAGCGACTTTGGCCTTGAGCTGATCCACCTCTTTTTCAAGAGAACGGATATGTTCTTGTGCCTGACGGGCCTTTTCAACCAGTTCGGCTGGATTAGCCTTCAGGTGAGCCGCTGCTTGCTGAACCGATTTGTTAAGGTTACGAACCCAGGCCAGTGCATTGCTGCCGGTAATGGCCTCGATTCGACGAATCCCCGCTGCCACACCGCCCTCGGACACAATCTTGAACAGACCGATATCACCGGTACGATGCACATGAGTACCCCCACACAACTCACGGGAAAAGCCAATGTCCAGCACACGAACCTCGTCACCATACTTCTCGCCAAACAGGGCCATCGCACCACCAGCCACAGCATCATCAAAAGACATCAGCTGCGCGGTAACGTCAGTATTGTTAAGGATTTCAGCATTGACAATATCTTCCACCCGGCTGATTTCTTCGGCGGTAACAGGTGCATCATGCGCAAAGTCAAAACGGGTTTTATCAGGATCCACCAAAGAACCGCGCTGCTGCACGTGTTCGCCCAGCACCTGACGCAACGCCTTATGCATGAGATGAGTCACCGAGTGATTGCGCATGGTGCGCTGGCGACGCTCGACATCGACATGCGCATCAAGCAGATCACCGGTCTTGATCGTTCCCAAGGTAACGGTACCATGATGACCAAAAACATTGGATTGGATTTTTTGGGTGTCATGAACATTGAATTGACTGCCAAAACCGGCCAGAATGCCGGTATCACCCACCTGGCCACCCGATTCCGCATAGAATGGCGTGTTATCAAGGACAATAACAGCATCCTGCCCTTCGGCAGCAGACTCAACCAATGCGCCATCCACATAAACAGCCAGCACCTTGGCATTGGTTTGCAAATGCTCATACCCCTCAAAACGGGTTTGCTCACCAGAATAGCTCAAGGCCTGCGCCATTTTGAACTTGCCACTTGCCCTGGCCATTTCACGCTGACGATTCATGGCCTCTTCATAGCCCCGCTCATCCACCTCATAGCCCCGCTCACGACAAATATCTGCCGTCAGGTCAAAGGGAAAACCAAAGGTATCATAAAGCGTAAAGGCCGTTTCACCATTAAGGGCGCCACCTTTAGCTGTGGATTCCAATTCGGCGTCCAGGATTTTCATGCCTTTTTCAAGGGTTTCCTGGAAGCGCTCCTCTTCTTGCTTAAGCACCTGGGTTACACGCTCCTGATGCTGGACCAGTTCTGGATAGGCTTCGCCCATTTCCTTGACCAGGTCGGCCACCAGTTTATGGAAGAACGGCTTGGCCTGACCCAATTGATAACCATGACGCAATGCACGGCGAATAATGCGACGCAATACATAACCACGGCCTTCATTGCCGGGAATAACACCATCAACAATCATGAAACTGCAGGCACGAATATGATCGGCAATGACTTTAAGGGAGTTGTTCTCAAGATCGGCCACACCCGTTTCACGGGCAGCCGCCTTGATCAGGTTCTGGAACAGATCGATTTGATAGTTGGAATGCACATGCTGCAAAACAGCAGAAACACGCTCCAGGCCCATACCGGTATCCACACAAGGACGAGGCAGCGGATGCATGACACCGGCCGCATCGCGATCGAACTGCATGAACACCAGGTTCCAGATTTCGATATAACGATCCCCGTCTTCCTCGGGAGAGCCCGGTGGGCCACCCCAGACATCGGGACCATGATCATAGAAAATTTCCGAGCAGGGTCCACAAGGACCAGTATCGGCCATTTGCCAGAAGTTGTCGGACGCATAGCGCGCGCCCTTGTTGTCGCCAATACGAATGATTCGCTCTACCGGAACACCTACCTCTTTGTTCCAGATTTCATACGCCTCGTCATCTTCATGATAAACCGTTACCCAAAGCTTTTCAGCAGGCAGATGGTAAACCTGCGTAAGCAGTTCCCATGCGTTCTTGATGGCTTCCCGTTTGAAGTAGTCACCAAAGCTGAAATTGCCAAGCATTTCAAAGAAGGTGTGATGGCGAGCGGTATAACCCACATTTTCAAGGTCATTATGCTTGCCACCTGCACGCAGGCATCGCTGTGAAGAGGTTGCCCGTTTGTACGGACGGGTTTCTTTACCGGTAAAGACATCCTTGAATTGCACCATGCCTGAGTTGGTAAACAACAGGGTTGGATCATTTCCGGGCACCAATGACGAAGATGGAACAATGGTGTGGCCTTTAGACTCAAAGAACTGTAGAAACTTTTGTCTTATTTCTGCTGATTTCATCGTGTAAAAGTGGCTGAATAAATTTGATTTAACCGCCAATTATAAGGGGTGTTTAGCAAATAAGTGCATTTTTGACACTTGAGCATGCTAAATGCCCCCTCCAAGGCCACATAAAAACGCCTGCTCACATTCTAAAGACAGGTTTATTGGATGTTGTTTTCTTGCCAGTGACGTGCCCGCACCACCCGGTTTCCCGCCCTTAAGGACAGCTCAGCCCAGTTTCCCTTGATAATAATGTAAGGATCATTGCGATAATAAGGCAAGGGTTTCTCGCCTTTGGCCTGAACGGCAAAGATTGCCGGTATGGCGGCCTCTGGCTCAAATTGCAACCATATTTCATTGCCCGTGCTAAAAACCTGCAAAGGTGCAATCTCGGGATCGCCGCTTAAAGACCAATCAAAGGAATATTGGTTAACACTGCGATTGGATACTTCCCATTGGGGATAAAGACGTTTACGGACCAACCATTCGGGTTGTGTTGCACAGCCCGTGAGCATGCCTGCCACCAGCACACAGGCAAAAGGACGAATTATTCCTGCCATGATTAACCTGACTCAAGTTACGAAACCCAATCATCATGCAACGCAGGACACCACCCGACAAGCTGCGACATTTACGGACGGACAAAAACGCAGCGTGACGGGAAGGTGGTTTCAGGCCAAGAATCAGGCCTTGGCCGCATCCAGCCGGGCCACATCGGCTTCGGAAGTGAACGAGTCGGCATAAAACTCGTTTTCGGGAAGACTGCAATTGGCCACAAATTCCTTGCGCGCACTGCTGACCATGATTGGCGCACCACAGGCATAAACCTGATGCGATGACAAATCAGGGAAATCCTCGATAATGGCCTTGTGTACAAACCCTGTCCGGCCTGTCCAGTTGTCTTCGGGCAAGGCGTCTGAAATAACCGGCACAAAGGTAAAGAATGGTAACTGCGCTTCCCACTGGCTAACCAGTTCGCTCATGTACAAGTCTTTGGGTCTGCGGCCGCCCCAATACAGAGTTACGGGTCGGGTAATGCCCTTTTCAATAATGACTTCCATCATGGCTTTTACAGGCGCAAAACCGGTTCCACTTACTACAAACACAATGGGTTTGTCCGAGTCTTCACGCAAAAAGAACGAGCCCAGCGGACCTTCCGCACGCAAAATCTCACGCACCTTCATTTGTGTTTCACCAGCACCAAAAACATGATCGGTAAATACGCCACCCGGCATATGACGGATATGCAACTCTACCGGCTCGTTACCGTTAGGGGCAGAAGCCATGGAATAACTGCGACGACGTCCATCCTTAAGAATGAATTCCACATATTGGCCGGCATAGTAAAGAAATGGCTCAGCGGCAGGCATTTGCAATTTCAGTACCATGACATCATCGGCCACTTTTTCCATATCTACCACTCGAACAGGCATTTTCCTGACCTGAATATCGCTGGCCATGCGGATTTCGTGACTTTCAATTTCAAGATGACTGGTTGCCGTTGCCTGGCAGAACAGGGTTAAACCCTGTTCCCGCTCTTCTTCGCCAACCACCTGGGAAACGGCAGGAGACTGCTCTATGGTGCCTGACAGAACCTTGCCTTTACATGAGCCGCAGGAACCGCTTTTACAGCTGTATGGAAGAATAATGCCAGCCTCAAGAGCTGCATCAAGAATGGTTTGCCCTTCTTTGGCAATAAATTGATGGTTACTTGGGTGAACCGTGATATTAAAGCTCATAATATATTCAAAATTCGTTTAAATCTTTCAAATAAAAGGAATCGTGTCATAACTGACTGCAATTATGACACGATCAGATATCGGCAAAATTGCTTCCCGTTAAATTACCGGAAAAAGAACCGCCTGCTTCATGCGCACATCAAGCTGTTTTCCCTTGCGGGCACGCTTTCCTATATATTCCTGCAAATCACCCAAGGCCAGGATTTCATCCACCTGTTTGTTCCGGTAGATGCCCGAAACCGTCAACCCTTGTTCACTGATGGGAATCAATTGATCGAGCTGATCGTTTTTATCCAGCGACATCAGGATTGTACCCCGTCCGCCCCCCGACAAAGATTTGACCTCGCCCAATTCAATAACCAGAAAACGCCCCCCTTTTGTCAGCATGGCCAGATATTTGGCCTCTTCAAACAAAGGAACCGGCCGCATCAGGACATCTCCCTTTTCAAGCGTAATGAACTGTTTACCCGCCTTTTGCCGGCTGCTCATATCGGAAATCCGGGCACTGAAACCAAGGCCGCCGGTTTGTGCCAACAGCCAGCGACTGTCAGAGGCCCCTGCCATGATATGAATAATATGCGTACCGCTTTCAAGATCCACCATCGAAGTAATGGGCTGGCCATCGCCTCGCGCAGAAGGCAGACTACCCACTGCCACCGAGTACACCCGACCGTTATCTCCAACACCAATCAGCGTGTCAGTACTGCGACATTCATAGGCGGCATACAACTTGTCGCCCGACTTGAAATTGAATTGATTGGTATCATGACCATGCCCCTGACGGGAACGCAGCCAGCCTTTTTCAGAAACAATCACCGTTACCGGCTCATCAACCACTTTGGTTTCAATAATCGCCCGTTCAGCTTCTTCAATCACCGTTCGGCGATCGTCACCATATTTTTTGGCATCCGCTTCAATTTCTTTGATAATCAGTCGTTTCAGAACACCCGGATTATCCAGCAAGTCCTGCAGCTTGAGCTGCTCCTGTCGTTTGTCTTCCAGTTCTTGCTCTATTTTGATGCCTTCAAGCCGTGCCAATTGGCGCAATCGCATTTCAAGAATATCTTCGGCCTGACGCTCGGTCAGGTTAAAGCGCGTCATTAATGCGGTTCTTGGCTCATCGGAATCACGAATGGTTTGCACAACCTCGTCAATGTTAAGGTAAACCAGCATCCTGCCTTCAAGCACGTGAATCCGATCCAGCACCTTGTCAAGGCGATGGCGGCTGCGACGCGTGACGGTTTGTGTCCTGAACGCCAGCCATTCTTCCAAAATGGTACGCAAATCACGTTGTCGCGGACGGCCATCAATACCAATACACACCAGGTTAACGGGAACGCTGCTTTCCATGCAGGTATGCGCCAGCAACAAATTCACAAACTCATCACGGTCCACGCGAGAGGATTTGGGCTCGAATACCAACCTTACGGCAGCATCCTTACCCGACTCATCACGCACGGCATCCAGCATGGCCAACATGCTGGCCTTATTATTTTGCTGGTCGGCTGTTAAAGACTTTTTGCCTGACTTGACTTTGGGATTGGTCAGCTCCTCTATTTCTTCCAATACTTTTTGCCCGGAAGCATTAGGCGGCAATTCAGTGACCACCAATTGCCACTGGCCACGCGCCATTTCCTCAAAAACCCAACGGGCACGCGCTTTCAGGGAACCTTTGCCGCTGGCATAAATAGCCGCAATTTCCTCACGGGAAGAAATGATTTGTGCCCCACCCGAGAAATCCGGCCCGGGAATAATCGCATGAAGTTCTTCATTGCTGATTTTGGGCTGTTTAAGCAAAGCAACGCAGGCCTGGGCCACCTCACGCAAATTATGCGATGGAATTTCGGTAGCCATACCCACCGCAATGCCCGAAGCCCCGTTAAGCAGCATCACCGGCAGGCGAGCCGGCAACATTTGTGGCTCCTGCTGACTACCATCATAGTTAGGTGCAAAATCCACCGTACCTTCATCAAGCTCATCCAGCAACAGGGCCGCAATAGGTGTCAGCCTTGCCTCGGTATAACGCATGGCGGCCGCACCATCACCATCGCGCGAGCCAAAATTGCCCTGCCCGTCCACCAGCGGATATCGCAGGGAAAAACTTTGCGCCATGCGTACAAGCGCATCATAGGCTGCCTGATCACCATGGGGATGGTATTTACCCAGCACATCACCCACAACCCGGGCCGACTTCACCGGCTTGGCACCGGCACGCAATCCCATCTCGCTCATCGCATACAAGATACGGCGCTGCACGGGCTTTTGTCCATCGCCCACATCGGGCAAAGCCCTTCCTTTTACGACTGAAACCGCATAATCAAGATAGGCCTGTTCAGCATAATGTCCCAGCGTGATGGTCTCATCATCACCAGGCTCGTTATTCAATATCGTATCCAATTCACTCATTACACATCCAATTCGGCCAGATTACCTTTTTCTTCAATCCAGGCACGTCGTTGCGACGACTCACCCTTACCCATTAGCATTTCAAACATTTTTTTGGTCTCTTCCGGCGTTAGTTCACCATAGCCCACCGGCAGTAAACGACGGGTATCCGGGTTCATGGTGGTTTCCCACAGCTGCTCGGGACTCATTTCACCCAAGCCTTTAAAACGGCTGATTGACAAGGCGAACGGCTTGACGCCTTCGGCATTCACCAGCTTGTCCTGAACCGCATCCAGCTCGGCCTGGTCAAGACAATAAATTTTTCTGGCGGGACGCTTGCCTTGTGCAGGCACATCCACCCTGAACAGCGGTGGCTTGGCAATAAACACAAAGCCGTTTTCCACCAAACGGGGAAAATGCCGGTAAAACAGGGTCAGCAATAAAACCTGAATATGGGACCCGTCAACGTCCGCATCGGAAAGAATGCAAATGCGACGATAACGCAAACCGGACAAATCCGGGTTATCTTTGGGACCATGGGGATCTACACCGATCGCCACCGAAATATCATGAATTTCATTATTGGCAAAGAGGCGATCACGATCCACTTCCCAGGCATTCAACACTTTACCCCGCAAGGGCAAGATCGCCTGAAATTCTTTATCCCTGCCCATTTTGGCCGAACCACCGGCCGAGTCACCTTCGACCAGAAACACCTCGGTACGGGTATTGTCATGTGACTCACAATCGGTCAGTTTTCCTGGCAACACCGCAACACCCGAACTTTTGCGTTTTTCTATCTTCTGGTTTGAGCGGGTACGGGCCTGCGCCTGACGAATAGCCAGTTCCGCCAGTTTTTTACCATATTCAACATTACTGTTTAACCACAGCTCCAGGGCACTCTTTGAAAAACCGCCCACCAACCTGACGGCATCCCGACTATTGAGCCGTTCTTTGATTTGTCCCTGAAACTGAGGATCGAGCACTTTGGCTGACAACACAAAACTGGCCCGGGAAAAAACGTCTTCAGGCAACAGCTTGATCCCCTTGGGCAATAAGCTGTGCAAATCGGCAAAATTCTTTAAGGCGTTGAAAAGCCCCTCACGCAGGCCCGACTCATGGGTGCCCCCGGCTGAGGTAGGAATCAGGTTGACATAAGACTCGCGAATCACCGGACCTTCTGTTGTCCAGCACACCACCCATTCGGCCCCTTCCCCCGGGGCAAAGGTTTCATGGTTTTTTCCGGCATATTCCTTACCCGCAAACATGGGAATCAACAATTCCGTATCAGCCAGGGCCTCTTTCAAATATCCCTGCAGACCGTCTTCATAATGCCACTCACGTGATTCACCCGTTTTTTCAAGGGTTAAAGACACTTTAATACCAGGCATCAAGACAGCCTTGCTGCGCAGCAAATGCGCCAACTCCGCCACTGGAATGGTGGGCGAATCAAAATACTTATTGTCTGGCCAGACACGAACCCGCGTACCGGTTTTTTTACGTGGCACCGAACCGGCCGCCACATGCAAAGGCGTCAGGACATCACCACCATTGGCAAAAACCAGTTCATTGATTTTTCCGTCGCGCCATACCTGCACTTCAAGTCGCTGAGACAGTGCGTTAGTGACCGACACCCCCACACCATGCAAACCACCTGAAAACGCATAAGCGCCACCGGCCTTTTTATCAAATTTGCCCCCTGCATGCAGGCGGGTAAATACAATTTCAACCACGGGCACTTTTTCTTCAGGATGCAAACCGATCGGAATACCTCGTCCGTCATCTTCAACCGTCACACTATGATCAGCATGCAAAATAACCTGAATATGTTTTCCGTAACCGGCCAGCGCCTCATCGGCCGCATTATCAATGACTTCCTGAATGATATGAAGCGGATTTTCAGTCCGCGTATACATGCCAGGTCGCTCACGAACAGGTTCAAGACCTTTCAGAACCCGGATGGAAGCCTCGTCATAACTTGTTTTGATCGCCACGTTAGTCTCTATACTGTGCAAAAAAACAGACATTTTAAAGTCTGATTAGTGATTTTGTCGTGCCATTCGGGCATTTCCATACAATCTTTAGATATAAATGTTATTCTTACAGGAGTGGCAATACACATTGTGTTCCTGAAACAAGCGAACAATTTTCCAAGCCAGTGTACTTGGCTATTACAATTTCACCAATATAAAATTTAATTCGTATGAGCGATACTATCAAACACGCGACAGAATCCAGCTTTAACGCTGACGTTCTCAAGTCTGACAAACCCGTACTGGTTGACTATTGGGCCCCTTGGTGTGGTCCCTGTAAAGCCATTGCTCCTGTCCTTGAAGAGGTTGCCAAAGAATACGAAGGACGCCTGCAAGTCGTCAAGGTAGATGTTCAGGATCATCCTGAAGTGGCAGCGCAATTTGGCATCCGCGGCATTCCTACCCTGATGGTTTTCAAAAATGGCGAAGCCGTTGCCACCAAAGTGGGTGCGGTCAACAAGGCACAACTTACAAGCTTTATCGATAGCGCCATCTAAAATCACCCAACGTATTTTATTCGTCGCGCGGGCTCATCCGTAGCCCGCCAATGTTCTCACTCTCTAATTTATTCTCATTAAAAATAATGCATCTTAACGAACTCAAGGCACTGCATGTGTCGCAGCTGCTTGAAATGGCAGCCACCCTGGAAATAGACAACGCAAACCGTTTTCGCAAGCAGGAACTCATGTTTGCCATCATGAAGCGACGGGCAAAACAAGGCGAACAAATTTTCGGTGATGGTGTCCTGGAGGTTCTTCCCGACGGTTTTGGTTTCCTGCGTTCTCCAGAAACTTCTTATCTGGCCAGCACCGACGACATTTATATTTCCCCCTCGCAAATTCGTCGTTTCAACCTGCACACTGGCGACTCTATCGAAGGTGAAGTTCGCGTTCCCAAAGACGGAGAACGTTATTTTGCATTAGTCAAGGTTGAAAAAGTGAATGGTGTGGCACCAGAACTGATGAAACACCGCATCATGTTCGAAAACCTCACACCCCTGCATCCAAACAAACCGATGATTTTCGAGCGCGACATCAAAAGCGAAGAAAACTATACCGGTCGTATTCTGGATATTTTCGCCCCCATGGGTAAAGGCCAGCGCGCTTTAATTGTCGCCAGCCCCAAATCCGGTAAAACCGTCATGATGCAGCACATTGCGCACTCCATTTCGGCCAACTACCCGGAAGCCGTTTTAATCGTTTTGCTGGTTGATGAACGCCCCGAAGAAGTGACCGAAATGCAACGCACCGTTCGTGGTGAGGTGGTTGCCTCTACCTTTGACGAACCTGCAACCCGCCACGTACAGGTTGCCGAGATGGTCATTGAAAAAGCCAAGCGTCTGGTTGAGCTGAAAAAAGACGTGGTCATTTTACTCGACTCAATTACCCGTCTTGCCCGTGCCTACAATACGGTTGTACCCGCTTCAGGCAAAGTATTGACCGGTGGTGTGGATGCCAACGCCCTGCAACGCCCCAAACGTTTCTTTGGCGCCGCACGTAACCTTGAAGAAGGTGGCTCACTGACCATTATTGGTACGGCCCTGATTGAAACCGGCAGTCGCATGGATGAGGTGATTTACGAAGAATTCAAAGGCACCGGTAACTCCGAGGTTCACCTTGAGCGCCGTTTGGCTGAAAAACGCCTGTACCCGGCCATCAACCTGAACAAAACGGGCACTCGTCGCGAAGAGTTGCTGATGAAACCCGAAACCCTGCAAAAAGTATGGGTGCTGCGTAAATTCATTCATGAAATGGATGAAGTTGAAGCAATGGAATTCATTATGGATAAAATCCGCGCAACGAAAAACAATGATCAGTTTTTCGACATGATGAAAAAATAATTCATATCTTCAAGCAAATAAAAAAAGCCTGTTCATAAACAAACAGGCTTTTTTTGTTGACGACAACCGCTATTATGCGATTGCAGCAACGGACATAAAACCGATATTTGTATTGTGATGAACAATACGTTATGCTTGATACAAGCGTTGACAATAATAACAATAACCCAAATCTGGCTCAGATCACTTTTCAGACCATTTAGGTGTCTAACCACTCAAGGAGATAAAGATGGAAAAGGAAAAAGAGATGGAAAAGGAAAAAGAGCAAAAATTGATGTTAATGGACCCCGATACCGGTGAGGTCCACTCACTGCAGCACTGGATTGCCACCAAACCCATGTGGGAAGGCTCGCTAACCAACCCCATGGAAGGGCTGATTCAAGTCGTGAAAGACGCCAACGGCAAATGGGTTCCCAAACATGAAAAAGGCATTGGATAATCAACAGACAATTGGCCTGATGAATTAACCTTCAGGCCAATTAAATTGAACGACATAAAACCACACGAATTCTCAAACCTTCTTCTTTGTGCAAAACAACGGTTTTCACACATTAATGCCGGTGCAGCCTTACAATATCGGCTTGTTTAAATCTCCCTCATCAAGACATGTCTGTTCTCGGAATTATTGCCGCCCTGCACCAGGAAATTGCCAGCCTTCTACAGGCCATGGGACCCAATGTGCGCATCCATCGAATTGGCCAGCGCGATTATCACGAGGGCACTATCATGGGTCGCCCCTGTGTAGTTGTACTATCACGTGTTGGCAAAGTCGCCGCTGCAGCAACAACCGTAACGCTCATCCGGGAATTCAAGGTCAACGCAGTACTGTTTACCGGTGTTGCTGGCAGTCTCAATAAAAAGGTCAAGGTGGGGGATGTGGTTGTCGCCACTCAATTATTGCAATATGACATTAATGCAAGCCCGCTTTTCCCCCGGTATGAAGTGCCCTTGCTCGGCGTCAGCCATTTTGATGCTGACAGCAGCCTTTCCGCACAGCTGCAACAATGTGCGCAGGATTACATTTACCAAGACCTGGCCATAGACGTTGATAGCGCTTCCCGGGAAACATTCAAGCTTTATAAGCCGCAATGCCATACCGGCATTATCATCAGCGGTGACTGTTTTGTCAGTGATATCAACCATTCCCTGCAATTGCAACAAGACCTGCCCGCTGCCTTATGCGTAGAAATGGAAGGAGCCTCGGTCGCTCAGGTATGTTATGAATATGAGATACCTTTTGCCATCGCACGTATCATATCGGACCATGCCAATGGCTCGGCACACATTGACTTTAATGCTTTTCTGGAGCAAGTCGCCCGGTTTTATTCAGCCGGCATTCTGAGACGCTTCTTAAACCATGAAGCACCTCAGGGGCGAGCGGCTTTCTAAAGGCATTCAAATATTTCCACAAGCCATATACAAGTCTATAACTCTGATCTCAGGCGCCTAAGCGCTTCCTGAAATCGCCTGCTTCTGTCTTGCTTCATGGAAAGACAACTATCCTGTTTGACTGCACTGTTAATCGCATTGAACTGCTCAACCCGATGGGAAATGGCCTGCCCATACTCATCATTATCCGACACAAATTCAGTATAACTGCTGATAAAATCCGCCACGAAAATGTAAGCTTTTTGTTTGCTCAGCTGTAAAATCTGCCGGGCATCTTCCTGCATTTTCTGTTCAAGACTGTCTGCTGAAAGCGTTGGGTCATAGGGCACGCAAAACTCATGCAAAAAATAATAATCAAAAGCGGCAGTAAAAACCATCTCCTGGGTTGTTTCTGACACCTGTTGCGAACCAGCCATACATGGCCATATCAAAAAAAACAGGACAAGCCATTTGTTTGCATTCATTTTCATGACTTCCTTTTATGAAAAAAATTCTGTACAGCCCGTTCCAGTCCATATAAAATCATTTCCCGGATTTATTTTTGTTCATTTTTTCCAGTATAAAAATACTGAAAAACAACGGCAATACCGTTTAATCAAAAAAACCTTTTGGAGATTGCGATTCGAGTCGATCTTGTTTTTAATATAGAAGCTTCATCATGAATGCAATAAATGACATTTTATCAGCACTGGAAACCCATGGCTGGGCGGTTTGTGATGCACTCATCCCGGCCTCCCTTACACACCGTCTATTTACAGAGGGGCAGCAACGCTGGGAACAGGGCCAGTTCCATGATGCCCGTATTGGACGCGAACAGCAACTGGCACGGGTAACATCCATTCGCGGTGATTCTATTCTTTGGCTTGAACCAGAAAGTCAATACCCAGCCAGCCAGGAAATATTTCAATTAACCGGTTTAATGCAACAGGCATTAAACCGGTATTTTTTTCTGGGCCTGAAACAAATGGAATTGCACTATGCCCGTTATGCGTCGGGCACCGGCTATGCCCGTCATCTGGACCAACACAAAAACACCACCTTCCGGAAAATCACCCTGGTCAGCTACCTGAATCCGGAATGGAGCCAAGCGGACGGTGGAGAGCTGGTCTTGTATGATCCTGAAAATCCCCGATTAGAAATTCAACGTATACTTCCCGTTGCAGGCAGAACAGTCATTTTCAGAAGCGACCTGATTGAGCACGAAGTCTTGCCCTGCCAAAAACCCCGCTGGAGCATCACCGGCTGGTTCAGGGATGACGAAAGACTGTATGATATGGCCGCATAACAATCATTACCTATATTTCGCACTATTTATTCATTAAAATTTGAAAATCTTCCTGCAAATTCTTATTCATGCAAAAAATAAAAAATATAATCAGACCCTACAAAAAACACATAAAAACACTTTTAAAAAAACCTTAACATGTATGATTTGATTGGTGACATTCACGGCCATGCACTACCCCTGAAACAGCTGCTTGCAAAGCTGGACTACACTGAAAAAAACGGGTTTTGGCAACACCCCGAACGTAAAGTTGTTTTTTTGGGTGATTTTATCGACCGGGGCCCCGAACAAGTGGAAGCTGTCCTGATAGCCAAAGCCATGGTGGAAAACAATGCTGCGCTGGCGGTCATGGGCAACCATGAGTTTAACGCCGTTGCCTGGACAATGCCCAACCACGACAAACCAGGTGAGTTTCTTCGCCCCCATACCGAAAGATATTTACGACAACATCAGATTTTTTTAGAACAGGTTATTGAAGGCTCCACCCTGCACCAGGAAATCACCGACTGGTTTGCGACGCTGCCCCTATTCCTGGAATTTCCGGGCTTCAGGGTGATTCATGCCTGCTGGCACTTACCCTCATTGAAAATACTGGCCCCTTTTCTGGATACCCAAAACCGCATACAACCGCAGGCCTGGCCAATACTTGGAACAAAAGGAACGGAAATTTTCGAAGCCATGGAAACCGTTCTGAAAGGACTGAATATTGAACTGCCTTCAGGATACGGTTTTGATGACAAAGACGGCAATTTTCGCAATGAAATCCGTGCCCAATGGTGGGAGCTTAATGGATTGACCTATCGTGACCTGGCCATGGTTCCCCCCAGCGCCATCGAGCAAATTCCACACATCCCCGTTCCCAATGACATTGTACCGGGCTATCAAAGTGACAAGCCTCTGTTTGTCGGCCATTACTGGATGACTGGAGAGCCCGAACCTCTCACACCTTATATTGCCTGCCTTGACTATAGCATTGCAGCCAGGAACACGAAATCGCTCACCAAGGGAAAGCTTTGCGCCTATCGGTGGCAGGGAGAAACCGAATTACTGCGTGACCGGTTTATCTGGGTCAGCTAAGGCACTTAAACCCAGCCCCAACGCAACGGGCCCGACAAATAAGGTCAGGCCCAGTTTCAAAAAACAAGAAATACCGCCCACAGGCTGCGATCGGAAACTGATATTAAAGACGATCAATTCTGCCTTAAATTATTTTCCTCAATCACCCCGGACCAAATGGCGGAATCCCTGGCAATGGTATCCTGCATGGTTTGCGAATTAGTGTAATAAGGATACGCACCGACCGCCTTGAGCCTGGTCTGGGTATCCGGATCATTAACAACGCTTGCCAAGGCATCCGACAGAATTTTTACCGTAGCGTCAGGCGTATCTTTGGGAACCACCAAACCAGACCATGACACCGCTTTGCTTGCCTGAATATCCTGCTCTTTCAGTGTTGGCACATCCGGCAACTCCTCAAGCCGCACATCAGTATTGACCGCGATAGGACGCAAATTACCCGCCTTGATCTGAGGAAGTACGGCTACCAGATCAGAATACATGACGGGCACATCACCTGCCAGCAATGCGGTTACCGCTGGTGCACTACCCCGATAAGGGATGTGCGTCATTTTGATGCCCAAATCTTTTTTAATCAATTCCATGGCAAGATTGGCCGTACTGCCAATGGCGGCTGACGTATAGTTGATGCCATCTTTACTGTTTTTGGCTGCCTGTGCCAATGACTTCATATCGGTAATGTCAGGATGTTTTTTAGCATTTACCACAATAACCAATGGCGTGATATAGGCAGTACCCACTGACTTGATATCCTTCTCCAGATCATAGGGCGCTTGTGCCAGTATGAATGGTGCGGTCAAACTGGGGGCGGCCAGACCCGCTACCGTGTATCCATCTGGTTTGCTTCTGATCAGTTGGCTAATACCAATGGATCCGGAGGCTCCTGATTTATTTTCCACCACAACGGTCTGGTTCAGTTTTTTACCCAAAGCATCAGCCAGCACACGACCAGCTACATCAGTCGGCCCCCCCGGCGGGAAAGGAACAATAAAATTCAATGGTTTATTGGGAAAATCATTTTTTTGTGCGCTGGCAACTGGTGCAACCAGACATTGACTTAGCATCAAGGCACCAAGAACGGTCAATTTATTCAATAACTTCACGGTAATCTCCTATCCTTTTTTAATAATTTAATTGATCGAAGCGTACCCTGAAAATCAATTCAAAAATATTGGTATATGTCCTCGTTCAGCAATTTGGAAAGTCGGGTTCAATAAAATAAAAGGACACTTCGGACACACATTTTATTAGGCCTGTTAATCATGCCTTTTAAGCAAGCCTTCAAGCACCAACCGATAAAACTGCTCAAAAGCATCACCAATGCGCATGCCGGTTTCCTCTAGAAAAACCGGATTTCTAAGCCGATGGGCAGCACCCAAAATGGCTTCCGATACCAATCTGGGATGCTGTGGAGCAAACACCTGCTGTTTAATCCCTTCCTCAATAATGCCCTCCAGTCCCCTGACCCGTGCCAATTGATAGTCGTCAAACAATTTTCTGCCCTGCTCTGTCGCTTCCAGATCAATCAGGCACGCTTTGCTGATACCCGAGGTATTTAAGGTTGCCGTCAAATAAGCCTTAATAATCCTGACGGGTTCACTTTCTTTATTGGCCTTGGCAAAACCCTGCTCAAGTTTCGAATTGAAAACCTCACGACAAATATGAAGAAACAATTCTTCTTTGCCCGGTGCAATCTGATAGATTCGTCTTTTTGAGCACTTCAAACGGGCGGCAATATCGGCAATGGTCAATTTGGAAATACCTTCCGTGATAAGCAGCGCTGTCAATTGCTGCATGAATACCGCTTCTGTTCGTCGTGCCATCGTTTTCATCGCCTTAAAAGTTTCCCATTATAACTGCTTGAGTATTTTTGGTACTTTCCCTATTGACTTGGTACCACAATATCAATAATACTCATAAAAACGGTACCGTAATAACCAAATTAGTACCACAATCAATAGAGACAACTCATGCAGCCGAAAACCTCAGCCCTTTACAGCACCACCACAGTGCCCGAACTATTCCTTTCCGCCTTCAAGGCTTTTCCAGAGCGCCTTGCCCTGGCAGATTCAAATCAGCAACTCACTTACCGGGAAGTGGCAGCCAAATCCTTTCAAATTGCCCATCTGTTAAAACTTAAAGGCATGAAACGCCAGGATACCGTTGCCTTGCTCTTAAGCAACAACATTGATTCCCTGGTGACACTCATTGCCGTGCAATTATTGGGTTTACGGTATATTTCCCTGCACCCCATGGCATCGGAAAGCGATCATTGTTTTGTTTTACAAGACGCCCAAGCACGCATGCTGATTGCCGACGGCATTAAATTTCCTGAACGCGTGCAAGCCCTGTATCAAAAAAACACGGTTGAGCAAGTACTGACCCTGGCACCATCTTCAATTGATGCTGGTTTATTGCAACAGGCTTTAACCATGAGCACCGAACCAATCAGTATTGAATCCCTGCCTGATGACTTCACAAAAATTTCATATTCGGGTGGAACAACCGGTCGTTCAAAAGGCATTTTACAAACTCACCGCACGGCGATCACCATGGTTACTTACCAGCTCGCTTACTATGAATGGCCACAAAACATACGCTTTTTGGCAACCACGCCCATTTCGCACGCTGCCGGCTCTTTCGTGCTGCCTATTTTCCTGCGTGGGGGCACCATGCACTTGCTGGACAAATACGCTGCGAACAGCTTCATGGAATATGTCGCGCAGCACCAGATCAATGCAAGTTTTATGGTGCCAACCCAAATTTATACATTGCTGGATTATCCACAACTGGATCAGACCAAATTGTCCAGTCTTGAATATATCTTATATGGTGCTTCTCCCATGGCGCCTTCCCGTCTACTTGAGGCTTTACAGAAAATTGGTCCGGTTTTTGGACAACTTTATGGCCAGGCTGAAGCCCCCATGATGATCAGCTACTTGCGCAAAGAAGATCATGACCCCTCCCGCCCCCATTTACTTCGTTCCTGCGGTCGCGTTATTCCTGGCAATACGGTCAAGTTACTGGATACGGAATTGAATGAAGTTCCAACAGGAGAAATTGGTGAGATTTGTGTCCGTGGTCCGCTTGTCATGGAAGGCTATCTGAACCGCCACGAAGAAAATGAAAAAGTCTTTGCCGGTCAATGGTTGCATACCGGAGACATGGCCCGACAGGACGAACAAGGTTATCTGTACATTGTTGACCGGGCCAAAGACATGATTATTTCAGGAGGTTTTAATGTGTACCCCAGTGAAATAGAAAATTGCCTTGCCACACACCCTGCCATTGCCATGTCTGCCGTCATTGGTGTACCACACGAAAAATGGGGAGAAGAAGTCACTGCCATTGTTGTGTTAAAACCAGGCACCAAACCAAGTGAAAAAGAACTGATTGATTTTGTACTTAAAGAAAAAGGACCGGTAAACACCCCTAAAACCATCTTCTTTGAAGAGGAGCTTCCCTTAACCTCACTAGGGAAAATCGATAAAAAAACCATTCGCAACAAATTCTGGCAGCAGCAGGACAGACAGGTCAGCTAGGCCTGTCATAAAAAATGCAGACAGTCACCCGACCTGCATAACACTAGGAGACATCAATGATATTGAAAAAAATCTTAATTACAACTTGCCTATCCATGGGCGTATTAAGTAGCACTGCATTTGCGGTGTCCGAATACCCCAGCAAATCGATCCACTTAACCGTTCCATTTGCCGCAGGTGGTGTTACCGACCTTACCGCCCGCACGTTTGCCAAACAACTCTCCGGTTCCCTTAAACAACCTGTTATTGTAGAAAATCGGCCAGGAGCCGGGGCCACCATTGGTGCCAATCATGTAGCCAAATCAAGCCCAGATGGCTACACCCTATTGCTTGGGACCAATGTTACCCATGCCATTACACCCCAAATGATGCAAAAGGCACCTTACAATCCACTTGAGGATTTTCAGCCGATTGCCATGTTTGGCCTGAACGGGAATGTGCTGCTTGTAAAACAGGATTTCCCGGCAAATACCTTTGAAGAATTTATTGACTACATCAGAAACAGCAAAAACGAACTGAATTATGCATCGGGCAGCATTGGCAGTTCTGCGCATCTTGCCGCTGAATTACTCAAAATTGAGGTCAAGGACATTCAATACACGCATATCCCGTTCGGTGGTCCTTCTGAAGCCATGTCAGCCTTAATCGGTGGCCACGTTGATTTCATGTTTACCAATATCGGCGCTGCGGTCAGCCAGACAAAATCGGGCAAAGTAAAAGCCCTGGCCGTGACAACATCCAAACGCACCACTGAATTACCCAATGTTCCCACCATCGCAGAATCGGGTGTGCCCGGATTCGAGGTAGTGGGCTGGCTGGCAGCCTTTGCACCTAAAAACACCCCTTCTGCCACCACACAAAAACTTAACGCAATCATCAATGCTTCCCAGGAGAACCCTGAGTTGCGTAAAACCATGGATACCGCATCGGTCATTCCTGTTATTTATACACCGGAAGAAACGGCAACTTTTGTGAAAAATGAATATGAAAAATGGGGAAATGTCATTCGCGCAGCCAACATCCCCAAAATGTAAACACCCAGTTTCCCGGAGTTTGTAATGACGATCAAAAACAAGGCCTATATTGTAGGCGCTTATGAGCACCCTACCCGGTTTGCTCCCGATAAATCAGTTGCCCAACTTCACGCCGAAAGCGCGCTGGGTGCCTTGCAGGATGCAGGGCTGGAATTAAAAGATGTGGATGGCTACTTTTGTGCCGGTGACGTTCCCGGTGGCAGCCCGATTTCCATGGCTGAATACCTTAACCTTAATCTAAGCTGGCTGGACGGTACGGAAATTGGGGGGTGTTCTTATATTGCCCATGTGGAACACGCGGCACAGGCCATTGCCGCAGGTAAATGCCGTGTTGCCCTGATTACCCTGGCCGGCAAACCCAAAAGCACGGGGGTGGCCACTGGCACCGCCCCCCGTATACTCGGGCCGGAACGCCCGGAAACCCCATGGGATTTACCGTACAAACCGACCATTACCGGCATTTATGGCATGATTACCCAGCGGCATATGCATGAGTATGGTACCACCGCCGAACAACTGGCCGCCATCAAGGTCGCTGCCTCACATCATGCCCAATATAATGAAAATGCCCTGCTAAAAAAAGTGGTCACGGTTGAGGACGTCATTAATTCACCCATTATTGCGCCTCCCCTGCACAGGCTTGACTGCTGCGTCATTACCGATGGTGGTGGTGCACTTATTGTTACCACGCCTGAGATAGCAAAGTCGCTCAAGCGTCCTTTAATCAAAGTCATGGGTGCCAGTCACACCATTAAAACCAGCCATGGTGCCTATATTGCACCAACAGAAACAGGCGCCATCAAGACCGGCCCTGAAGCTTTTGCCGAGGCAGGCGTTACCCCCGATGATATTAAATACGCCTCTATTTACGATAACTTTACCATTATGGTTCTCATGCAGCTTGAAGACCTGGGTTTCTGCAAAAAAGGCCAGGCAGGCCATTTTGTGACCGAAGGCAATTTAATTTCAGGCACAGGCAAATTGCCATGGAACACTGATGGTGGTGGCTTGTGCAATAATCACCCATCCAATCGCGGTGGTATTACCAAGGTTATTGAAGCAGTTCGCCAGTTGCGTGAAGAAGCCCACCCGGCCGTACAAGTGAAAAACTGTGATATCGCACTGGCAGCCGGCCCAGGCCTTGTGGTTGGTGAAGGTCATGCCCATGCCACCCTTATTTTAGGAAGAGAATAAATATGGATAATCTGGATAATAAAACCCTGGACTTTCTTTCCGATGCCTATGCCAATGCTTACCCGGAAACCAAACCCTTTTGGGAAGCGGCGGAAAAAGATGAACTCTTGCTAAAAACCTGTCACGACTGTAACAAACCCCATTGGTATCCGCGCATGATTTGCCCCTTGTGCGGCAGTGCCAATACGGGTTGGCTAAATGCAAGCGGTCAGGGCACGCTGTATGCCTTTAGCCATATTGAAAAAGCGGACCCACCTTACACGCTGGCTTATGTTCAGCTAGATGAAGGCCCCATCATCATGAGCAATATTATTGATGCCGAGGTTAGCCAGTTAAAAATTGGCGTACCCGTAACAGTGACCTTCCAACGCATGAAAGAAGGCAGGAAAATGCCTGTTTTCAGATTAAGTGAATGAGGGGAAGTTTTCATAACCCATAAAATAAAGACGTCTTGCCTCTAGACGTCTTTAAATATTAATGAACCGCGGATTTTCAGGGCCAGCGCTTCTGTAATCCGCTTCAAAGCCCCCACCATTTTGTCGTGATTCTGTTCTACGCGAACCGTCAGTGTTGATACACTCAAGGCACAGACGCCATTACCATAAGCATCCCTGACCGGCATTGATAATGAGCGAACCGGCAAATCAGGGGCATCCTTGGTGGCGTACCCCTGCGTTCTTGCCTGGGCAATAATTTGCATGAACTCATTGATGGACGGTTCTGCACGTGCGGCCAGCAAAGCGGCATTTTTCAACAGGATTTTTTCCACTTGCTCATCGCTCATGGTGCTGAGCAAAGCGATGCTACCAGCACCGCAACCCAACGGACGCCGCTGCCCTACGCCCAGGTTCAACACACGAATGGGAAAGTGGCCTTCAGCGCGATCAAGACAAACCACATCATAACCACTTTTGACCGTTAAAAAAGCGCTGTCTCCGGTAATTCCCGACAGCTCCTGCAACGCTTCTTTACACAGTTGCTGGGCAGGCACCGATGAACTGGCGGCAAGGCCAAGTTCATACAATAGTGGCCCCAGATGATAGTTTCGGGTCAATGGATTCTGCACCAGCATGGACTCAGCCGTTAAACGTCGCAATATTCGATGAACGGTAGGTCTTTCAATACCAGACCTTTCTGCTATTTCTCCCAGTCCAAACCCCAACCCGTCCGAGGCGGCAATGACGCGCAGGATTTCGGTTGCACGGCCAATACTTTGCGTTCCCCCCACCTCTTTTTTATTATCACTATAGTCCATATTGTGGATTCCTTATGTTTACTAGTTCATCTTTTAGCATAATAATACATTCAAACAATACAAAACAAGACCTTGCACTTACAACACCAACACTGAGGAGACCTACATGAACTTTCCCAAACAGCTAAAAAACTGTTTTGCTATTGCCGGAATGATTTCCCTTACAGGCACGTCAATGGCTGCCTACCCTGAAAAACCGGTCAGCACGATTGTGACCTTCCCACCCGGCAACTCTGCCGATCTGGTGGGCCGCACCATGGCCCAGCAACTTGAGCAGGCATTTGGCCAAACATTCATTATTGAAAACAAAGGCGGTGCCGGCGGCACGATTGGGGTTGAACAACTCATCCGAAGCAAACCCGACGGTTACACCATTACCATTACGTCACTGTCTCCCATCAGCATTATTCCAGTCACCAAAAAACTGCCTTATGATCCACTGAAAGATCTGGTGCCCATCTCCCTGCTTGCCCAGGGCCCTATGGTCGTCCTTGTCAACAAGGATGCACCTTTCAATACCATGCAGGAGCTGATTGATTATGCAAAAGCCAATCCGGGAAAACTGAACTACGGCTCACTGGGTGCCGGTACGATCAGCCAATTGACTACAGAACTTTTCAAGGAAGCTGCCGACATTGACATCAAGGAAATTCCGTACAAAGGCAGTACCCAGGCTATTCAAGACCTGATTGGCGGCAGGATACAAATTCTTTTTGATGGCAACGCTTCAGCTGTCCGGCAAATTGAAGCCGGCGCGGCAAAAGGCCTGGCCGTCACTATCCCACAGCGTTCCCCTCTGATGCCCGACACCCCCTCCATTGCTGAAACCAATGTAGAAGGATTGAAAAACTTTACCTCCCAGGGCTGGATGGGTGCTTTTGCACCGGCAAACACACCACCGGAAGTCATCAAAGCCTTACACGAGAAAATGCAGGTTGCACTTAAAGCCCAACCCGTTATTGAACGCTTTAATGCATCTGGATTACAGGCAATTGGCTCGGAAACACCTGAAAAATTTGAAGAGTTCGTCCAGGAAGATCTCAATCGCTGGAAATCAGCCGCAAAAATGCTGGGTATCAGCCCCGATCAATAAGGATAAATCATGAACAAAACCTACGAAACCATAAAAGTCGAAGAACCGTTTCCCGGGATTCTGCTGGTCACCCTTAACCGCCCTGAAGTCTCCAATGCCTTCAACACTCAAGCCGGACATGAGCTGTATGATGTATTTCACCCCCTGGAGCTTGAGCACCGCAAATATCGCTGCGTTGTTATCACTGGTGCTGGTGACAAGGCGTTCTGCGCAGGCGGAGACTTAAAAGAGCGCAAAACCCTGACTGAAGAGCAATGGGTATTACAGCACGAACTTTTTGAGCGCACCTTCCGCTCAATTCTCAACTGCCCACTACCCATTCTGGCTGCCGTCAATGGCCATGCTTTTGGTGGCGGCTTTGAATTGATGCTGCAGTGTGATTTTGCCTATGCATCGCGCAACGCCCGCTTTGCCCTGACAGAAGTATCCCTGGGTATCATGCCTGGCGGAGGCGGTACACAAACCTTGCCAAGGGCTGTTGGCGAACGTCGCGCAAAGGAAATCATTCTGACCGCAAGTCCTTTCAGTGCCGATGAAGCTTGCGAATGGGGAGTCGTCAACCGTGTATTCGAACCGGATGAAGTCCTGGAAAAAACACTTGAAGCCGCACAAAAAATTGCCACCAATGCCCCGCTTTCAATCAGGCAGGCAAAACACTCAATCCACTACGGCTTACAAATGGATCTGAACTCCGGCATGATGTTTGAACTTGAAGCGTATCAACGCATGGTTCACAGCCAGGATCGCAAGGAAGGCATTCTGGCCTTCAATGAAAAGCGCAAACCCAATTTCAAGGGCTGGTAAGAATGAAAATGAACACCATGAACACCATTAAACCATTGCCATTGCAAGGCTACACCGTTTTTGAAATTGGGCAAAATGTTGCTGCCCCATTTGCCGCCCAAATCCTGGCTGATTTAGGTGCCACGGTGATTAAGATTGAAAAACCGGCGGGTGACGATGCCCGTCACTGGGGCCCGCCAGACTGGGAAGGTGCTTCGGCCATGTTCCAGACCTTAAACCGGAACAAACAATCCCAAATTTGCAATTTCAGGGATCCACAACAGGTTGAACAACTCAGAAAACAATTCATCGCCCAAGCGGATGTCATTATCCAGAACTTCAGACCGGGTGTCCTGGAAGGCCTGGGCCTTGATGAAAAAACCCTGCGTGCCACTAAACCCGAGCTGATTTACTGTGATATGGGTGCCTTTGGCAGTGGTGGTCCGTTATCTGACCTGCCTGGTTACGACCCGCTGATGCAAGCCTATGGTGGTTTAATGAGCGTGACCGGTGAGCCGGGTCAGCCCCCGGTCAGGACGGGCTATTCAGTCATTGACTGTGGTACTGGCATGTGGGCCGCCATTGGCATTCTGTCTGCCCTGTTACAACGCGAGAAAATGCAGGAAGGTGCTCATGTTGAGGTTTCCCTTTTCGAAACTTCCTTAAGCTGGATGCAGGTTGCCAGCGCCCAGCATATGTCCAGCGGACAGGTTCCAGGTCGCCATGGATCAGGGGCGGCAACCATTGTACCTTACCGCGCCTACCAGACAGCGGACGGACATTTGGTGGTTGCCGCAGGCAATAACGGCCTGTTTGCCAGGCTGTGCAAAGTACTGGCCCACAGCGAATGGGCTGAAGATGAACGTTTTGCCAATAACCCGCAACGCGTCATCCACCGAAACATCCTTGATGAGTTGATCCAGAATGAATTACGCCAGCAAACACGCGAATACTGGACTGCCAAATTGCGTGAAGCCAACGTGCCTTGTGCTCCGGTACAGGACACGGCTGAGGCCTTTGGCTGCGAACAGGCGCAAGCCTTGGGTGTTATGCAGGATGTCCCCGATTCAGCCATGAAATTCATGGGTCTGCCCATTCGCCTTGACGGACAAAGGCCTGCCATCCGGCTTGCGCCCCCTGCCCTGCAACCCTTGACTGAAGAGAGCTTATCATGACTGATAACAATCAGGTCTTCGTGCGGGAAGTCGGTTTGCGTGATGGCATTCAGAGCCTGGATACCATTGCCACCCAAGACAAAATAGAATGGCTCAAGGTTGAGTCTGAAGCCGGTGTTCGCGCCTTTGAAATCACCTCGTTTGTTCCCGCGCATGTGATCCCCCAATTCTTTGATGCCCAAACAATGGTCGAGCAGGGGCAACTGAACCCCAGGCTGGTGCTTTCAGCACTGGTGCTGAATGAAAAAGGCGCCATGCGCGCCCTGGAGGCCGGTGCAAAAAATATTGTATTTGTCCTTTCAGCCAGTGCCACGCATTCACAAAAAAATGCCCGCACCACACTTGAAAATGCGCTGGCTACAGTGGCAAGATTAATTGAAATGGTCAAGCAACAGCCCGAACCGCCACACATCACCGGTGCCATTGCCACTTCTTTTGGCTGCACCTATGAGGGCCATATTGAAAGCAAGACAGTTCTGAATATTGCAGACAGAATGGCACAAGCCGGTGTTGACCATATTGCATTGGGAGACACGGTTGGTTTTGCGGGCCCCAGACAAGTCAGAAACCTGTTTACCCAACTGCGTCAACTACTCGGCAAGCTGCCGGTTGGCGCTCATTTTCATGACACGCGCGGCATGGGTATGGCTAACGTACTGGCTGCCCTGGACGCTGGTGTCAGACACTTTGATGCCTCTTTGGGAGGCTTGGGTGGTTGCCCGTTTGCCCCCGGCGCAACCGGTAACATCGCTACCGAAGATCTTTGTTTCCTGCTGGAAGAGTATGGCCTGCAAACCGGTATTAACCTTGAAAAACTGCTTGAGGCCCGGCGCTGGCTGGCCCACCTGCTTCCTGACGAGCCATTACAGGGTGCTTTGTCACGTGCAGGACTGCCCACCATCATTACACATTAATTCTTAAGATCAGGAAAAGAACCATGGATACATTAAGCACACAAAACACTCCCGTTTCCATTGAATTGGGAAATGACTATCAAGACATCCGTGAAAGTGTTCGCCGCATTTGCGAGGACTTTCCCGGCTCATACTGGAGAAACCTGGACGAGCAGCAAGGCTACCCCTCTGAATTTGTCAATGCCCTGACCGAAGCCGGTTATCTGGGTGCTCTGATTCCCGAAGAATATGGTGGCAGTGGCCTGCCCCTGCGTGCAGCATCGGTTATTCTGGAAGAAATTCATGCGGCCGGCTGCAATGCAGGTGCCTGCCACGCACAAATGTATATCATGGGTACGCTTTTGCGTCACGGCAGCGAAGAGCAAAAAAGAAAATACCTGCCCGATATCGCCAGTGGCAAACTGCGCCTGCAGGCCTTTGGTATTACGGAACCCACCACCGGCTCAGACACCACCCAAATCAAGACCCGGGCCGTGCGTGATGGTGACAACTATATTATCAACGGCCAGAAAGTATGGACCTCACGTGCCCGTTATTCCGACCTTATGCTATTACTGGCCCGAACCACGCCTGCCGATCAGGTCAAGAAAAAAACCGATGGCATTTCCGTGTTCCTGGTGGATTTGCGTGAAGCCCGTGGCAATGGCGTTGAAATCCAACCGATTCGTGCCATGATCAACCATAATACAACCGAGGTGTTTATTGAAAACCTGGTGGTTCCCGCCTCCAGTCTGGTTGGTGAAGAAGGCAAGGGATTCCGATATATTCTTGACGGCATGAATGCAGAACGTATTCTGTGTGCCTCGGAAGCGATTGGTGATGCAAAATGGTTTACCAAGACAGCCGCCGCCTATGGTAATGAGCGTGTTGTATTCGGTCGTCCGATTGGCCAGAACCAGGGGATTCAGTTCCCTATCGCCCGTGCTTATGCCGAGACTGAAGCTGCCGAGATGATGGTACGCAAAGCGACCGCCATTTTTGCCGCAGGCCTGGATTGTGGTGAAGCCGCCAACATTGCCAAACTGCTCGCGTCCGAAGCGGCCTGGCATGCTGCCGAGGCCTGCATGCAAACACACGGTGGATTTGGCTATGCCGCTGAATATGATGTTGAACGTAAATGGCGTGAATGCCGGGTCATGCAAATTGCCCCCATTTCTTCCAACCTCATTCTTTCCTTCATTGGACAACACGTCCTGGGTATGCCACGTTCATTCTAGGAGACGTAATGAAAACACTGTCACGGCAAATGGCCGACTTCATCACCAGTGATATTGCAGGACAAATCACCCCCGAGGTTTGCCAAACCGTGCAGCTGGCCTTTCTTGACACTGCCGGCTGCATTCTTTCCGGGCGTGATGAGGAAGTAACCCGCCTGTTTGCATCCTGGGTAAACAGATGCTACCAGAATGAGCAGGAAGCCAGCGTATTTTTTTCACCGCAAAAACATACCGCAATGGTTGCCGCCATGCTTAACGCCGTTTCAGGCCATGCACTGGACTTTGATGATGTTGCCCTGGCCGGACACCCGAGTGTTGTCCTGGTTCCGGTTCTGCTTGCCGAGTCAGACCGCAGTGGTCTGACCGGGCAGGACCTCATCAGCGCCTACTTGAAAGGTTATGAGATTTGGGCGGATTTACTTAACCGGATACCCGACCCTTTACATGAAAAAGGATGGCACCCCACTGCCGTGCTGGGTACGATGGGTGCCACCGCCGCACTTTGCGCGGCGCGTCAAATTGATAGTGAAAAAACCACCCATGCACTGGGCATAGCTGCCAGCCGCGCCTCTGGATTGGTCGCCAATTTTGGTTCGATGTGCAAACCCCTGCATGCGGGTTGGGCGATCGAATATGCTTACGGGGCTGTTGAAATGGCCGCCATGGGTGTAACGGCTTCAGCCGATGCTCTGGAAGGATCAACCGGTTTCCTGACTGCTTTTTCAGACCGGCATGCGCCGGATCGCGAACGACCTTTCGAAAAGCAGCAGGCATTAAGCATCAACACGGTTAAACCAAGTATCAAAAAATATCCAGTCTGCTATGCTTCACACCGTGTGATTGACGGTGTATTGCAATTAAGGCAACAGCATAATATTCCCATTGAACACATACAAACCATTACGGCAACCGTCAGTGAAACCAATGCCAGAGTGCTTAAATACCAGCACCCAGGCACGCCTCTTCAGGCGAAATTCAGCATGCCTTTTGCCTGTGCCTCGGCGCTGGTTTATGGTGAAGTAAGCCTGCAAAAAATGACTGAAGATGACATTACCAACCCAGCCATCCGGACATTGATGGAAAAAGTTAAGGTTTCAATCAATAATGAAGCCTGCCCGCTTGAACCCAGCTTTGCCCTTCACGATGACGTTACCATTACTCTCAAGGATAACACCCGCCTTGAAAGTGGCCCGATCCGTTTTGCATTGGGTCATGCCCATTTTCCGCTTGCACCGGCACAATTGGAAGCTAAAATCCTGTCCTGTGTCAAACCGGCCGAACGGGAAAGCACAATGGCATTAATTGCAAAGTTAAACAACCATTTCACTGCAATGGCACTATGATGCAACTAAAACCATGTCATTGACCACCCCAACACAGATAAAAGAGACGACAATGAATACACTGGCTGATTCCATTACACTTGAAGAAAACATCACTGAAACCGAACAGGCCCTGCGGGCCGAGTTGGCTGCCTGCTACCGGATTTTTGCGATGCTGGGCTGGACAGAACTGATCTACAATCATATTACCGTTCGCATTCCAGGCCCGGAAAAGCATTTCCTGATCAACCCGTTTGGCCTGCACTACACCGAAGTGACCGCAAGCAATCTGGTCAAGATAGATCTTGATGGCAATGTTATCGGCGCCTCCAAATGGAAAGCCAATCCAGCCGGTTTCATCCTGCACTCAGCCATTCACAGCGGTATTGAAAACGCCCACTGTGTCATGCATACCCACACCACAGCTGGCTGCGCCGTTGCCTGCTCGGCTGCGGGATTGTCGCGAGATAATTTTTATGCTGCCCAATTGCATAATCGCGTTGCCTACCATGATTTTGAAGGCATAACCATCCATGCCGATGAGCAACCAAGGGTACAGCGTTCCATCGGCAACCGGCAGGCCGTGATCCTGAAAAATCACGGCTTGCTGTCATGGGGAAGCACCATTCCCGAGGCCTTTGCCTACCTGTGGACCTTACAGCGTGCCTGCGAAATCCAGGTGGCTGGCGCGGCACTTGGCCCAACTACCCCCATCCCTGAAGAAATACAAATCCAATCCAGTATTGACGCCCTGCAATTTGATCCTCGATATGGTGCTGGTCGCGATGTTTTTGAAGCGTTAAGACGCCAAGTCGATACCATTGACACCAACTATAAAAACTAACGACCTTAAAGGAATTTATCTATGAAAATCTGTATTTATGGAATCGGTGCAATAGGTGGTTTAATGGCGGCACGGCTAGTACAGGCCGGTTATGACGTCAGTGCTGTAGCACGTGGCGCCACGCTTGAATCATTACAAAAAAACGGGCTTCAATTCTATCCAGCGGGCAGCGATACGGCGCAAAGCCACCCGATTAAGGCAAGCCAGTCTCCAGCAGAGCTGGGTGTACAGGACATTGTCATTATCGCTGTAAAAACCACCGGACTGCAGTCCATAGCCAAAAATATTGCGCCCTTAATAGGACCAGACACCACCATTCTGTCTGCCATGAACGGGATTCCATGGTGGTTCTTTCATGGGCTTGAACATGAAAACGGTCATCTGAAACTGGACTCGGTTGACCCGCAGGAAATTATTTCCAGACACATCCCGGCCAATCAGGTCATCGGTTGTGTCACCCACCTTTCCGCCACCACGCCCGCCCCAGGTTCGGTTAAACATATCGCAGGCAACCACTTGATCATCGGAGAGCCCAACGGCACCCAAACCCCAAGGCTGAAGCAGCTTTGCGCAATACTGGAAAAAGCCGGATTTGATGTGGAAAATACGTCATGCATCCAGAAAGACATCTGGTTCAAACTATGGGGAAACATGACCATGAATCCTGTTTCAGCCATCACGGGTGCAAAAAGCGATCATATTCTGGATGATCGCTATGTCCGCGATTTCATGTCACGTATCATGCAGGAAGCTGCCGCAGTCGGAGCACGAATTGGCTTGCCAATAGAGGCCGACCCTGAACAAAGGCACCAGGTTACCTATAAGCTTGGATCCTTCAAGACATCCATGCTGCAGGATGCGGAAGCTGGCAAACCGCTTGAACTGGATGCTCTGGTAACATCAGTCACCGAAATTGCCCACCAGCTGGAAATCTCTATCCCCTGGACTGAGTCATTGCTGGGCATCAGCCGATTACAGGCCAAAACACGTGGGCTCTATCAATACTGATCACTCACAACGCTACCAAACGGGACATATTCCGCACCAGGATTTTATATATTTCATGGGAAAAGTTCTGCTTTTCCTGTGATAATGTTTGACTGATCTCTTCTGCGTTATGAACTGTACCCAGGTACTGCCAATGCCAAAACACATGCTTCAGATTGTTTTCAGGCAAAACTGCATAACCCCTGAAAGGCCATTGCGCCAAATCACCTGTCTTTCTGCGCCTTGGTTGTTTGTTTTTTTCCGGTTGACACTGCTTAATCAATTTTTCTTCGGTCAAAAAAGCATCCAGTTCACCGGCACACTCAATATAATCCACCCGCCTCACACGATCAGAAAATGACTTTTCGGCGGGCAAGGCCCGATCTTTGGCAAAAAAAGTCAGCACCCGCTGGCGAAGCTTATTGCCTTTACCCACAAAAAGAAGCCTGTCATCATCGCCATAGAGCAAGTACACACCAAACCGGTTGGGAATGGACTCAATTTCTTCTGGGTCAATATGCTCAGGCAAATGGGGAATAGTCATCAGTTCTTGAACGACCTGTTGCAAATAAGCGCCCTCAAACTGCCGGTTGACCAATTGCCAGAATTGCAATAACACATGCGCATCGCCATATGCCCGGTGCCGGTGTTTGATTTCAAGCTGGTGTCGCTGAACCAGATAATCAAGCCCATGCCTTTCGTAAGCAGGATATAGCCTGCGGGACAGCTTAACCGTGCACAATTTGGGCGTTTTGAAATCAATACCCACCCGTTTGAATTCACTTTTGATGAAACTGTAGTCAAACCGCGCATTATGTGCAACAAAGACATGCCCCTCAAGCAGTGCGCGAATTTTTTCTGCCACCTCAGAAAAAAGAGGTGCTTTTGCCACCATTTCATTACTGATACCCGTCAGGTTTTCAATGAAACCGGAAATACGACAGGTTGGATTGATCAGGGACTGATAAGTAGAAACTTCTTGACCGTCATAACGGATAATAGCGATTTCGGTCAGTCTATCTTGCCCAATCACCCCCCCCGTAGTTTCAACGTCCACAAAAGCGAAGGGGGATTCATAAGTAAAAATCATGGGGGGTCGGTTTTGATTGTTTCAGGCAGCAGAATAAGGCACCCTGCCAATGACGGGATGCCCTGGATCATTATACCCGGGTGTAGAATTATGCCCTGTTACCACCAACTCATCTACCAGCGCCTCATCATCAGCTGTCAGTTGATAATCAAGGGCCCGCTGATAAGCCTGCCATTGTTCAAATGTACGGGGCCCTACAATAACGGAGCTGATCAGTTGATTATTCAGCACCCATGCCAGGGAGAAATCTGCGGCTGAAATGCCTTTTGATTCGGCATGCTGCCTGATACGCTGCGCAACCAATAATGACTCCCGACGCCATTCTGTTTGCATGATACGACGGTCGTTGCGACCGGCACGCGAATCGGCCGGTGGCGCAGTATCCGGGTCATATTTACCGGTTAAAACACCCCGTGCCAGAGGACTGTATGACACAACACCAATACCGTAATGGGCAGCGGCAGGCAATTGCTCAACCTCGGCAACACGGGAGACCAGATTGTACAAAGGCTGACTGGCCACTGGTCGATCAATACCAGCCTGATCAGCCAACCTGACAGTTTCGGCAATACGCCACCCCCTGAAATTGGACACCCCGAAATACCGGATTTTTCCTTGCCTGATCAGATCAGCAAGCGCACGGATGGCCTCCTCCAATGGCGCATCGGGTATTTCCCGGTGCAAATACAGAATATCCAAGTAATCGGTTCCCAAGCGTTTCAGGCTGGCTTCAACCGCCTGAAAAATCCATTTGCGAGAAATGCCACGCTGGTTAACCCCTTCGCCAAACACATTGCCCAGTTTGGTTGCAAGAACCCAGTCATCACGGTTACTGGCAATGGCCCGCCCAACCACCGCTTCAGATTCCCCATTGTTATAAACATCGGCCGTATCAATAAAATTGATGCCCCGGTCTTTGGCATCGGCAATAATCCGATGTGATTCCGCTTCGCTGGTTTGCCCGCCAAACATCATGGTTCCCAGTACCAGTGGGGATACTTTTAAACCACTTTTGCCAAGATTCCGGTATTTCATGACTGCTCCACATTGAGTTCTTAATTGAAATAAATTCAAATTTATCGACAACGGGCACCTACGTCAAGCTGAAGTTTTTTATTTCTCAAAAACACCTTGCAATGAAAAGATTCATGATTTTTTTGGGGCCATTATTGCTTTACGCTTGCCATGGTTGACCTTTTTTACCATAGGTCGTCCTATTGCCGACATTATCTGCCTGATACTGCAAGTAACCCTTATTGGCTGGGTTCCCGCCAGCATATGGGCAGTCTATTCCCTCAGCCAATACAAAACTGATCAAAAAATCAAAGAAGCACTGGGTTCCCGCCAGTTTTGATTAACTCGACTCCACCAAAATAAAACCGCAATCTGTGAATCAGTTTTTTTGTACAGGATTCACAGACCGCGGTTAATATTTATTAAAACCTTATTTCTTAAACCCTGCTTTTAAAGGGTTAATCAACCCGGTCAGGAACAGGCAGACCCAACCAGTTTTTATAGAACGATTCAATATCCGGCTCAAAGTCATGAATAACCGGATACCACGGTGTGGGCGCTTCCACGTCATGCAACACCCCACATTCCGGACAGTAATACTCCCGATATACCTGCCAGTCTGTATCGGGCGCCATCAACTCAGGGTAAATTTCCTGCATGGCTTCGGGGGTATCCCGCACATAAATGGCCGCATCCATTTTCCAGTTATGGCGGTAATCACCAAACTCATGACCGCAGCTGCACTTGTTCACCCATTGTCCGGTAGACTGGGATTGCGCAATATATAGATGAGGCCCCAATGGTAGGATGATCCTGTCTTTCCAGGAAACCTTGTCTTGCAGTACGCTCAGGTACAGTTCAAAACGTTCTTTGTCCTTGGGGGTTTGCAGCATACGAAGGGTGGTGTCCCAATCAAGCTTGCCATCCACCAGATTATTAACCTGTTCTCTTGTAAATACTGACATAACTTATCTCCTTGATCTTTTTTATTTCATGGCCTTACGATTCGCAAGGCCATGATCCTGCTTTATTCGTCAACCAGAACAACGGTACTGACGCCCGGCATTTCTGAAATGTCATTGCGATAGGTTGATCCAAATGAAGGAACTCCCAACTCGGATTCCGGCAATGACCACGCTTCGGGCAAGTCCCAGAATTGCTTGAACTCATTGGTGAATTTCTCACTCAAGGCAAAACTGGTTGAGTACATATGACGTACCTGAACTGAAGCACTCTTGGTCAGGATCCGCTCACGCTCTTCCTTCATCCATTCACGGGTAGGTACCGCACGCTGCAACCGTTCCTTGCGAATTTCAGCACGTCGTACCGTTGTTTTCTCAGAATCAACCACCCAGTTGCCTTCGGCATCTTTGTCAATAACCGCACCATAAACCTTCCGGGCAAATTCAGGTAACACGAAACGGTTGTTAAGGTCACGGGCAATGGCTGCCGGCTCACGATCCAGCGGATCACCAAAGCCCGGACCGCCACGGATATAGTTCAGGTACAGGTCATGATCCTCAAAAATGGTTTCCGTGGTCATGCATTGCTTATCACGTTTAATCTGGGCAGTCGCACTGATATGACGCTCATAATCCGGTTCACTCGGGTTACTGTCTGCTCCCAGTGGAATAGAAAGTTTCTGTTCAATCCGGGCTTTAAGATCGGTATTATGTGCTTCAAAACGGTAACCGGTGGCTGCCGGATAACCTCCCATCAGTCCCCAGTCACTGTTCATATAACCGTTACCCGAAAAGAACATGGTCCAGTCCTGGGCATGCCAGACCATACGCAGGGTTTCCAGTCCACATCCACCCCGGTATTTGCCATAACCACCCGAATTGGCTTTTACGTTACGTCCCATAAACAACAAGGGTTCGGCCATTTCCCAAATTTCAATATCACCCATATCTCCTTCAGGATTCCAAACCGCTGCGGCATGATTCAGGCCATCCTTGACCGCGCAGGCACCGGTACCGGTTGCCGCCGTTTCAAAACTGTTAACTGCATGAATTTCCCCATCCTGGTTGATACCCCCACCCTGTAGCCAGTTACTGGTATTACCATTACCGGCATTTACCTCTTCCAGATAACCGCGGCTGAAATAAGATTGGCTCATTGCCCGCCACATACCTGTCCAGGCGGAAACCAGATAGTGCCAGGCATCCGAGTGGGCCGTCCGGCGATCATCCGGGTTCATCCAGGTGCCTTTGGGAATATTGAATTCCGTTGCATAATAAGCACCATCGTTAATCCGTTGGGTTGGCACCAGTGTTTGCGTTAGCATGACCCAGATACCGCTGGTAAAAGCCACCTGGTTGGCATTGAAGCTGTGCCAGCACCAGCGACTTCCGCCTTCAAAGTTCATGCGCCAGCTGGCATCTGGCCGGATGGTCAACTCGGTGGGAGCATGCATGATGGTATTCATTTTGGCGTAAGAAGCCGTTAACTGAACATCCTCATGGTTATAGGGAACATCAACAAAGGCCACTTTGCGATAAACACCTGGAATGGTCATGTCTTTCAGGCGGGATTGCAGGCCACGGCGACCTTCCTCAATAATTTCATAGGCAAACTTCTCAAAAGCCTCCACCCCTTCGGACTCAACCACCTCTTCAACCAGTTGACGAATCATATGACAGCCGGCAATTCGGGTACGTTCGTCCAGAATCAGATATTTGGGTGTACGGGTTGAGCGCTGGCTTTCATGCAGCCAGTCACGTAATGGCTCATCATTCACACCCGTTTTGCGGCAGGTCGTCATGTAGCCATCCCCAAAACGGGAGGTTTGCCCGGTGGACATCGAGCCTGGAGAGATCGCGCCCGTATCAATGACGTGAGTGACTCCACCCACCCAGCCAATCAGTTTGCCTTCCCAGAAAATGGGTACGATCGTGGCAATATCACAAGGGTGTACGTTGCCGATAGAGCAGTCATTATTGGTAAACATGTCACCCGGATTAATGCCTGGATTGGTTTCCCAATCATTCTCGATCATGTACTTAATGGCTGCACCCATGGTGCCCACGTGAATGATAATACCGGTCGAAGTCAGAATACAGTCACCGGCGGCGTTATACAGGGTAAAGCACAATTCGCCTTCCTGCTCCACGATAGGTGAAGCGGCAATTTTCTTGGCGGTTTCACGGGCATGCACCAGCCCCCCACGTAACCTTGAAAACATTTTTTCATAACTGATCGGATCGCTTTCCTTGAACGCCAGTGTTTCAAGCGCGTTGTAATAACCGCTCTCTTTAGTTCTGGCCAAAACGGCATCACGATGTGCTTTCAGCGTCATGCCATTACCCAATAAGTTCCCCAGCCCGACTTGTTTCATTGACATCATATTCATGTTGTGTCTCCTTAACTTTATTTATTTCACTTCTTTCAAATGAAACAGGCGATGTTTGTCCAGTGTGGTTTCAAACCCTTTTGGTACCACAAAAGTGGTGGCATCAGATTCAATCACCGCGGGGCCAACAATATGATTACCCGCCTTCAGGGCCTCCATTGACCATACATCCGCGTCATGCCATTTTTTATGCCGGTAAAACGGACGCTTACCAATCAGGGCCTCTTTGGGCGGCTCTTTACCTGACAGCTCCTCCTCGGGCAACTCAGGCTTTTGTGATATAACGCTACCACGCATAATTACTTTGGTAACACCAAAACCAAGCTCTGGCGAACTGGCGGAAGTGGCATACACCCGACCATAAGTTTCATCAAAAGCGGCCACCATTTTTTCCCAGTCTTCAACGCTTGATGCCGCACTGATGGGAGAGTCAATTTCAAGATCATTCAACTGGCCCAGGAACTGCATGCTATAGGCCGGACGAAGCATGACGTCCTCAGGCTTGAAGCCATTGATCACAAACTCTTCAATCACTTTTTCAGCCAATTCATTCCAGCCCTTTGTAAGCGTAATACCCGCTTGTTGCTTGACCTCATCTGAAGACCCGGGAGGTACGGCAACGTCCACACTCATGTCATAGCGATACTCGTACTCGGCACAGGCACAGCCAAACGCTGAAAATCCGGCAGCCCAGGCAGGCACGACCACATCCTCAAATCCCAGACCTTCGGTATAGCCATAGGTATGTACAGGACCGGCACCGCCATAAGAAAAGCAAACAAAATCGGCCGGGTTATACCCTTTGGCGCTAATCGTGGAGCGCATGTATTCTCGCAACTGCAAATCCAGCAATTCAATCACCCCTGCCGCCGCATCTTCGACAGACAATCCCAGAGGATCTGCAATTTGTACTTTAAGATAATGCCGTGCCCTCTCCACATCCAGCTTGATCGCCCCACCCAGGAAGTTTTCCGTATTCAGATAACCCAGCACAACGTGACAATCGGAAACAGACACGGTATCCAGACCGCTTTCCGGCCAACACATGCCCACACGATAACCGGCACTGTCCGGACCCAGCTTGATGGAGCCGCTGTATGGGTCAATCCGCACAAAACTGCCCGCACCCGCCCCCACCGAATCCATGGCGACCAGTGGCAATGACAGAACCAGGCGAGCCATGTCCGGATCTGATTTAATGGCAAAACTGCCTTTGGTAATCATGGCCATATCAAAGCTGGTGCCACCAATATCACTACAGGCAATATTGTCGTAACCCAGCAACTCACCTAAAAACTTGGAACCAATAACGCCGCCAATAGGACCCGATACAATGGTACGCGCCAGCTCTTTGGCTTTCCAGCCAATCGTGCCACCATGAGTGGCCATCACACGCAAGTCAAATTTACCGCCATGTTGCTTGAATCGGTCACTTACACCTTTAAGCGTTTTACGGGAAGGTTCGGCAGCATAAGCTTCCAGAACAGTGGTATTAGTACGATGACTTTCCTTGCGTGACGGGTAATAATCTACCGTTGCAAAAACTGGAATATCCGAACCCAGTTTTGCAAGTTCTTCCAGACAAATATCCCTGGCCCTGCGTTCATTGTCCCCATTTTTATGCGATTGCAACAAGCTGATGACAATTGCCTGCGAACCCTTTGCAAGCAGCTCACGGGTTGCTTTGCGGACATCATCCTCATTAAGTGGAATAACCACCTTGCCCTGTACATCGGTACGCTCGGCGACACCCCGGGTACGGGACAGCGGAACCAACGGTTCATCATAACGGTGTGTATTCAGGTGAATACGGTCTTCCAGCGCATAGCCCAGATAACTTTGCAAGGCGCGTCCCATCGAGTGCACGTCCTCAAACCCCTTGTTGCACATCAAGCCCACATCAAGCCCTTTACGCTGCACCACCCGGTTCAGCATGGCCGTACCGGAATAAACGCAGGTTAACAGCTCAGGATAAACATCCTCAACCCTTCGATTCCATGCAGCCAGCGCATCATTGGAAGACTCATAAATGGCTTGGGCCTCATCGGCCGGATTACTTTGCGCCTTGCCAACGACAAACCGACCGTCACTGCTGACAAAGAATGTATCGGTCATCGTACCGCCTGCATCAATACCCATAACCTGTACGGGAGTGGATTCAGTCCGCATAACACATCTCCTGAATAATTATTCTCTTTTGCTCTGGAATTCCTTTCATTACTTCCTCAAGGATTCCGCTCCTTTGATAACAGAATCATCTGTCACATCGATGTATAAGCAAAACCCGTGCCAATTATGCTTTTGAAATCCCAATCAATTGATTCATATATGAAAAATTTAAAAAACCATCTAGCATAAAAAACAATCAATTTCATTAAAATGAAATTCGTACGTTCGATTTCCGTACGCTCAGACTCATTTCAACCAATATCCGGACAATAGGGTTAATACTGAATATAATTAAATCAGCATAAATAAATGGACAGCACCCCCTCTTTAACACAACCTCCAGGTTGCGTCTGAAGATGGAAAAAGCTATAGTCGAGAAAGAATTAAAAACGATGCGTAATATGTATTTTTTGAAGTCAAAACAAGCAGTACGACCAAGGCAATAAAAACAAAAAACGCATCATTGAGCTGTAACTAACTATCAAGCATATAGCATCAAGTTCAGCCGGAGACAATATGACAGGCTCAATCAAAAGTCAGCGTTTATCTAACCCTGACAACGATAATCGTGTGATTTCCGCATGGGAAAGTGTGATGAATGGTCATTCTCCCGCACCCAATGCCCTAAGACGTTTAATCAATGATTCCTGGAGACGATGTCTTGATGCCAGAATTGACCCTGTGCACCTGCACCCACCTTCAGTGCTGGAAGATAATCAACTGCTAATACTTCAGCAACGGCATTCAGAACTGGTCACAGCCAGCCAACCGGTCATGATGATGGCCAGGGATTTTTTAGCTGAAACAGGGAGCGTAATGATTCTGACTGATCCGGAAGGCGTCATTTTATCCATTGAAGGTGATCCTCGTGGTCTTGATGCTGCTGCATCCATCCAGCTAACAACCGGTTATAACTGGAATGAATTACGTACTGGTACCAATGCCATTGGCACGGCCCTTATGACAGGACAAGCTGTCCAGGTCCATGCCGCTGAACATTTCTGTTCCGGTGTCCGGGAGTGGACTTGCACAGCTGCTATCATTCGTGACCCCTATGATGGACAAACACTGGGAGCCATTGATATTTCGGGCCTGAAACATACATTCAGCCCCCATAGCCTGGCCCTGGTGGCCACGACTGCCAGCCGTATTGAAAGCGCACTAGCCAAAAGAGAGCTCAGGTTTCGTTATCAATTACTGGAACAAAGCGTTGCCAGATTCTCTGGCAGTAATGACGGTATTATCATTTGTGACCGAAGAGGTCGCCCGATTAAGCTGAATGAACAAGTTAACTCAGCCTTGCTGGCACAAAATATCAAATTGGATCTGAATAAATCCGAATCTCTTTTTTCCCTGGATTTGAATCAAATCAGTAACGTTCATCCAACACAAAAACCAGAATGGCTACAAGACGACTGGATCGAACCCGTTATCAATGAAGGTGAACGCATTGGTACTGTCCTGACTATCCCCAGTCCTATCCGAAGCAATAAACCGGAAGCCCCATCCAGGCAACTTTCTGCTCACCGTTCTGATAAGCCCACTGAAGACAGAGGATTTAACCAGATCATCGGTCAGTCTCCCCCCTTAAAAAAAGCCATAGAAAAAGCACAATTATTGGCAAAAACCAATGTCCCGGTCTTGATTCATGGTGAAACCGGTGTCGGCAAAGAAAACTTCGTAAGAGGAATGCATCAGGCTAACGATACAGAAACCGCAGATAAAAGACCTTTTGTTGCCTTGAATTGTGGCGGCTTAACTCCGGATCTACTGGCCAGCGAATTATTTGGTTACTGTGAAGGCGCTTTTACCGGGGCTCGAAAAGGAGGAATGATCGGCAAAGTGGAAGCAGCAAATGGCGGTACCTTGTTTTTAGATGAAATTGGTGAAATGCCACTTGATTTACAACCGCATTTTTTAAGGGTTCTGGAAGAAGGTGAGATTTATAGGATCGGAGAAAACAAGCCCAGAAAAATCAACTTCAAATTAATCACAGCCACCAACCGGGATTTACAGGAGGAAGTATCACAAGGACGTTTTCGAATGGATCTTTATTACCGTATTTCTGTCACAAGTATCCATATACCGGTACTAAGAGAAATTAAAGAGGATATCCCCATCCTGGTTGATTACTTCCTGGGCATACTAGAACATAAATATGGCTATGGATCCAAAAAGATAAACCCCGAAACCTTAAAAATACTGGATGAATATAATTGGCCGGGCAATATCAGGGAATTAAGGAACACCATTGAAAACATGTACTTGATGAGTCAAAGCAATGACTTATTACCTGCAGATATTCCTGAACAGATCCTCTCAACCATCAGGAAAATCGATATCCCTTCCACTTATGCAACTTCTATGCCCGATACGGGACTGCTTCAGCAGGCAGAACTTATCTCAATTGAAAAAGCACTGGCATTACATCATGGCAACATGACATTAACCGCAAAACATTTGGGTATCGCCAAAAGCACCCTATATATGAAAATCAAAAAGTATGGTATTGAAACAAAAATTGCACAAATCAGGAATGAGCCCATCTAATTGACAAGAATCATCACCCAATAATTTCCATTAGCTTTTCAAGTTCCGCCTTGCAAAGCAATCAGCTAAAGCGTATGTGATCAAAATCAAGTCTTTCAACCAACTCCCTGGCAAGTTCGTCCGAGATTTTCTTTTCCCGGGCTAATTGATAAATACTGATACGGGCACGATCAATCAAAGCCAGGCGCAGCATACGTTCAACCTGGTATTTATCATATTCAAGATTTTGCTCTTCGCTCTCGGGTTGAAACCCATTCACGAAATCAGTCATTAATCTGGTTTTAACATCTTCATAAAACTTGGCATCAAAATTATCATTTTTCTCCAGATTGGCAATGACTGAATCAAGATGCATGTTCACTTGCTCACAGGCAACCTTGATGGCCATTTTCTTTTGATTGGAATAACTGATCATAAATTCTTTACTGGGTGATATATCTTTCAATAACAAGGGTAACGCAATACTTGCAGCGATAAGAGAAATAATAATGACCGTAGCAGCCAGAAAAACAGCCAGGTCACGCCCGGGAAATTCGGATTCATCGGGCAATAAAAAAGGAAGCGTCATTACACCTGCCAATGTCACAGCACCACGCACACCGGCAAAAGACAAAATTAAAATATGACGCCACTGCGGTAAAGAGGAAGGCTTTCCAGTTCGTGCCCACAAATAGGGGACATAAATACAGACAGTGACCCAAATAAATCGAAAACCTGTCAGGGAAAGGCAAATAACAATGGCATACATCAACAACCACCAAGGATTGTAATGTCCTGTTTGAGTTACCAAATCAATGGCCTCATTAAAAATGGTCGGTAATTGCTCCCCCAATAATATGAACATGAACCCGTTTAGCGTAAACTGCAAAAGATCCCACATAGCAGTACGCCGCATTCGGGTCATGGGTGAAATCCGACCCGACAACTCAAAAGAACTCATGGCCAAACCCGCTGCCACCGATGACAAAATACCTGAACCACCGATAGCTTCCGCAAGCACATAAGCGGCAAAAGGTGTCAGCAAGCTTAAAAGAATTTCTGCTCCTTGATCTTCACTCAAAAAATAATAAATACGTTGGTGCATTAGGAAAAGTAACCAGGTAGTGATAAGACCCATCGAAATACCGGCTGCCGCTACCCAAATAAAAGAGGTCACCACCTGTGAAATTGAAAATACCCCCGTCATCGCTGCCAAAACAGCCATTCTGAAGGCCACTAAACCACTTGCATCATTAAATAGTGCTTCTCCTTCAAGAATTGACATTAAACGTCTGGGCACAGGCAAACGCCTGGTAATACCTTGAACAGCTACAGGATCAGTGGGAGATACAATGGCAGCAAGCGCAAATGCAACAGGCAATGGCATTGCAGGAATCATCCAGTGGATGATATAACCCAAGCCAAAAACAGTAAGAATAACCAACCCAAAAGCAAGTTGAAAAATCCCCGCCTTATCGCGCCATAATTCATCTTTAGGTATTCTCCAGCCATCAAGAAACAAAAGCGGTGGTATAAGCAGCAGGAAGAAAACTTCAGGATTTAAAAGGATACCTTCATCAAAGACGCCGGAAATAATGAAGCCAAGACCTATTTGTATTAATGGTAAAGGAAGCCCCCATGGCAAAACCCTGCCAATTAGGCCACTGACAAGAATAGCAACGAGTATGGTAAATACCAGCTCTATGCTTTCCATATTAATCTCCAGAAATATAAATTCTTTGAAGTTTACAGTAGTAAATAATTTTTTGAAAAAAATTATTCTTTTTTGACTTAATTTATATTTAATCTATTGTTATGTTAGATCTGCTTGATAAGCATAGCTGCTGTTTGCTGTTTGCTGTTTGCTGTTTGCTGTTTGCTGTTTGCTGTTTGCTGTTTGCTGTTTGCTGTTTGCTGTTTGCTGTTTGCTGGCAATGATAATAAACGAAAAATAACAGATACAAGAAATTTTATCATTTTTGACCGGCAATAAAAAAACCCCTTCAGTAGTGCTGAAGGGGTTTTTCGTAATAAAGAGCCTGACGATGACCTACTTTCACGGATGTCCATCCACTATCATCGGCGCGAAGGCGTTTCACTGTCCTGTTCGGG
>NZ_JAHSPR010000014.1 GCF_019132845.1 Advenella alkanexedens
TGTTAAGCGGCCTGACAGGCGGTTTAACCGGTGGTGGTCAAGGGGGTGGCTTGTTGGGTGGCCTGTTAGGTGGCTCAACCGGCAATCCCGGAACGGGTGCTGCTGCTTCAGGCGGCCTCTTGGGCGGTCTGCTGGGTGGTGGACAATCTGGCGGTCAGTCAGGTGGCCTGTTAGGCGGCTTGCTGGGCGGTGGCCAGGGTGGTGGCCTGCTTGGTGGTTTGCTGGGTGGCGGAGCTCAAGGCGGTTCAGGCAACGTACTGGACTTGGCTACGGGCATTACCTTGCCCCAAAACCAGCTTGGCAATACGCTTGACGGTGTGTTGACACCTGTTTTGAAACCGGTTGAAGGCCTGCTTAACTCCCTGTTGGGTGCCTTGGCTCCGGTTGTTAATCCGGTTGTAGGCGTTGTTAATGGTGTTACAAGCAACCTGGGTATCGAGTTGCCACAAAATCTGCATCTGGATCTGGTTGATGATTTGTCGTTGGCATTGCAGGGCAAACAGCCACTGGACCTGGCATTGTTGCAATCTGACGGTAATATTTTAGGTTTGGTGCAGCCTGCTGCTGCACCTACTCCCGGTAACCCAATCCCTGCCCCTGTTGTTGGTGAAATTGCAATTGGTGGTGGAGAAATAAACGGTTTGGGTACCGGTGCTCTTGCTACCGCTAATGGTGCAGGCGCCATGGCGATTGGTGATGGAGCCAAGGCCAGTGGTGCATTAACGACCGCTTTGGGTACAGGCGCAGCGGCTACGGCTGAGGCTACTGTGGCCTTGGGTGGTGCCGCTTCTGCGGCAAAGGCTGGCGCTACTGCCATAGGCTCTGGTGCTTCTGCCGCGGGAGAGGGTTCTACCGCTTTAGGTTTAGGTGCTCTGGCGACAGTCAATAACTCTGTGGCAATCGGTGCGCTTGCTCAAGCGACAGCAACAAATGCTGTTGCCCTGGGTACAGGCTCTGTTGCCGACGAAGCCAATACCGTTTCAGTCGGTTCAGTGGGTAATGAGCGTCGTATCACTAATGTTGCAAATGGCACTAAAGGCAGTGATGCCGCTACCGTTGGACAATTGACACCAGTTATTAATGCATTGGGTGGTGGTGCCAACATCGCGCTAAACGGTACAGTGACCGGCCCCACTTACAATGGTTTCTCTGATGCCAGTCAGTCATTTACTGATGTGGGAAGTGCCTTGTATTACCTGGATACTCGTGTTACCGACCTTGAAAATAACGTTGTGGGTGGCAATAATCTGGTACAGCAAGATACTGTTTCAAGAGATATTACTGTCGGTAAAGATACCGATGGCAGTGTGGTGAACTTTCAGAATAAAGACAGCCAGGCCCGTAAGTTGACTGGCGTGGCAGCGGGTGCAGTTAATGCAACAAGTACCGATGCTATCAACGGTGCTCAATTGCATGCGACCAATCAATCCATTGCCGATGCGCTGGGTGGAAATACAGTAGTTAATATTGATGGTTCCATTACTGGCACCACCTACAATATCAATGAGATTACTCAAGGTGGTATTGTTAACAATAACTACACTAATGTTGGAGATGCTTTTAACAGCGTCAGTAATTCCGTAACCAATCTATATAATCAGGTTAATGATGGCAAGATTGGTCTGGTTCAGCAGGCAAGTCCCAACGCAGCCATTACCGTAGGTAAATCTACAGGTGGCAACGAGGTTAATTTCAGGAATGAAAGTGGTGAGGCCCGTCGCCTGACCGGTGTTGCTGAAGCGGTTGACGGAACCGATGCCGTGAACCTGGATCAGGTTACCCGTATGGTTCAGGGTGCAACACCCGCTGATTTAACCGAAGTACGTAACGACATCTCATCCCTGCGTGGTGATGTCCGCCGTGTTGAAAAACGTGCTGATGCCGGTGCCGCAACTGCCATGGCTGTTGCAGGCCTGCCGCAGGCTTATTTGCCAGGCAAGAGCATGATTTCCATGGCTGGTGGTGTTTATGCCTCTGAGTCTGGTTATGCTATTGGTGCTTCTACTGTTACAGAAAACGGCAAGTGGGTACTTAAAGGTAGCGTGGCAGGATCTTCACGTGGCCAAATGGGTGCAACCGTTGGTGCCGGTTACCAGTGGTAATAAGCGCTCAGGACTAGAATCCTAGTCCTTGCGCCCAATAAAAAACCGCTATTCCCTGTAAGGGATAGCGGTTTTTTTAATGATGCATACTCATACCTTTTTGGTATGAATTGCAATAAATTCCGTATTAGACCCATCAGGCTTGTGCTTATATACTCTTGAAATATTAATGAAAAGCAGTATTTCATCAGAGGAAAAGATGGACGCAACGATTGTTGAAGTTAATACCCGGATTTTGGATATCCCTACCATCAGGCCACACAAAATGTCTGTGGCTACCATGCATTGCCAAAGCATTGTGCTGGTGCGCATCAAGACTTCTGATGGCATTGAAGGTATTGGAGAGGCCACGACCATTGGTGGCTTGAATTATGGTGGCGAAAGCCCTGAAAGCATCAAGACAAATATTGACAGTTATTTTGCGCCTCTTATTGTTGGTCAATCAGCCACTAAACTGGCGGCCTTGCGCAAACTGATCAATAAAACCATTAAAGACAATCGTTTTGCCAAGTGCGCGATAGAAACGGCTTTATACGATGCCTATGCCAAACGTCTTGGCGTTCCGCTGAATGCCCTGTTCGGTGGTGTGGTTGCCAATGAAATCAAAGTGGCCTGGACGCTGGCCAGTGGCGATACGCAAAAAGATATTGCCGAAGCAGAGCAGATGTTGGAAACACGTCGACACAATATATTCAAACTGAAAATTGGCATGCGCTCACCCAAAGACGATATCAAGCATATCGCTGCCATCAGGAAGGCTGTGGGTGATGATGTCAGCATTCGTGTTGATATCAATCAGGGCTGGTCTGAAACCCAGACAGTACAAAACCTGCGTGCTTTGGCTGATGTGGGTGTAGAGCTGGTGGAACAGCCGATTCATGAGAAAAACCTGGCGGGTATGCAACGCTTGACGGCGCTGGGCATTGTACCAATTATGGCCGATGAGTCCCTGAAAGGTCCGGAAGATGGGTTTACGCTTGCTTCACAGCATTGTGCCAATGTGTTCGCCATCAAGATTGAGCAGGCCGGTGGTTTGCAGCATGCCCGTGATTTGATTGGTATTGCGCAAGCGGCTGATATTGCCTTGTATGGTGGTACGATGCTTGAAGGATCTATTGCAACCATTGCAGCAGCCCATTTGTTTGCGACCTTGAACAATCTCGAGTGGGGGACTGAATTGTTTGGACCGCTTCTGTTGAAAGATGAGATTCTGGCAACACCGCTGGATTACAGTAATTTCACCCTGAAAATCCCAACCGGTCCGGGTCTGGGCATCAGTCTGGACGATGATAAGGTGAATTTTTACACACGCAAATAACGGCTATATAAGCGTTAAACATTTATTGAAATTTTTTATCACTTCGCAAAAGGAAGAGACATTATGAGTAAAGAGTCCGTTGCCGCGTTGCTGGCACAAATGCAGGCTACCGAGTCCCCCGTTGCCGATGAGCGCATCAAGGCAATCATCAATCGTATCATTAGCGATTTGTTCAATACGATCGAAGATTTTGATATTACCCCCAGCGAGTTCTGGACAGCATTGAATTTCCTGGCCAACAGTGGTCAGGAGTATGGCCTGATCGCAGCTGGTCTGGGTTTTGAGCGCTTGCTTGATATCCGTTTGGATGAGGAAGAGGCTGCTGCCGGTATTACCGGTGGTACACCACGTACTATTGAAGGACCTTTGTATGTGGCCGGTGCACCAGAATCCGTAGGATTTGCCCGTCTGGACAAGGATGGTGAGATTGGTGAGCCGCTGGTGATGGAAGGTGTGGTGCGTGATGAGGCAGGTAATCCGCTGAAAAACGCTTTGGTTGAAGTATGGCATGCCAACCACTTGGGCAATTATTCCCACTTCGATCCTTCACAGGAAGAGTTTAACCTGCGTCGCAGTATTCGTACCGATGAAAACGGCCGTTACTGTTTCCGCAGTGTGCTGCCCGTTGGATACAGTGTTCCTCCCGGTGGCGCAACCGATGTGATCCTGAAAAAACTGGGTCGTCATGGTCATCGTCCTGCACACATTCACTTCTTTGTGACCGCTGAAGGCCAGCGCAAGCTGACAACCCAGATCAATATTGATGGTGATCCATACCTGTGGGATGACTTCGCTTTTGCAACCCGTGAGGGATTGGTTCCTGAGGTCAAGAAAGAGTCTGATCCTGAAGTGATCAAGAAATATGACATGAATGGCCCATTCTCTCATATCGAATTCAACTTTGATCTGCATGCCGATCGCCAGAATTTGATCAGTACTGAAGTAACCCGCGCTCGCGCACAAGCTTAATGTTCGCACCTTTTCAGCATGGCTGGGAAGGTGCTTGCCATAAAGGCAGTTTGAGCAAATCGTTTTTTCTGCAACAATGCCGGCATATTCTGTTTAAACAGATATGCCGGCATTGTTGTCATGGCAGGGAGTTATCTCTTCAGAAAGTCTTCCAGGGCACGATTGAAGGCTTCACTGGCTTCAATATTGGACAAGTGTGAGGCATCCAGATCAACCCGTTTTGATCCGGCAATTTTTTCTGCCATCGCATCGGCATCGGCCACGGTGGTTACCGGATCATGGCTTCCAGCCACAATCAGGGTAGGCGTTTTGATCAGTGCGATTTTTTCACGTAAATCGGCTTTGGCCAAAGCATCGCAACATGAGGCATAGCCTTCGGCGTCCGTCTGGCGCAAGCCGTTAATCAGCGCATTAACACTAGCCGGGTTGGCCTGTACGAAGCCTTCGGTAAACCAGCGGCCGGCAGAACCATCGGCGACCGGATTCATGCCTTCAGAACGAACCAGAGCGGCCCGATCATTCCAGCCAGCTTCCTGGCCGATTTTGGCAGCGGTGTTGCACACCACCAGTTTATCCAGTTTTTCAGGAGCATGAATGCCCAGCCACTGTCCAATCAGACCACCCATTGAAATGCCGCAAAAACTGAACTTTTCGATGCCCAGGGCCTGGGTGATTTGCAGCACATCATTGCCCAGTTGTTCAAGCGTATAAGGGCCTTTGTTTTTGACGGATTCACCATGCCCACGGGTATCGTAGCTCAAGACACGATAGTTTTTGCTGAAATAGTCCACCTGTTTGGCCCACATGCTGTGGGTGGTACCCAGGGAGTTTGAGAAAAATAGAACCGGGGTGTTTTCGGGACCGTTCAACTCGTAGTTGAAGGTTTCATTATTAATCTGGATAGAGCTCATAAATGTTCCTGTTGCTGAAAAACAAAACAGCAAACCGGGTTTGAAGTTTGCTGTTATAAGATGACTGGGGTGACAAGCAGGTGGGTTAAATGGCCGAAGGATGTCGGCACAGGGCCGTTACCTTGATATCCATGTACGGGAACAGGGGCAGGCCAGACAGCAATGTGTGCAGTTCTTCATTGCTTTCCACATCAAAAATACTGACGTTTTTATATTCGCCCACCACGCGCCAGATGTAAGCCCATTTGCCGGAGCGTTGCAGTTCCTGTGAGTATGCCTTTTCAGTAGCCTTGATTTCATTGGCCACTTCCTCGGGCATATCGTGAGGAATATTAACGTTCATTTCAACCATGTATAGCATATGCGTTCCTTTAAAAAAGATAGTCCATGAGTATTCATTTTACTCAGTTCGCGGAAATTCCCGTGTCTTTGATGATTTTTTGCCATTTGGTGGTTTCATCCTGCAGGTAAGCTTTCAGTTCTTCAGGTGTGCTGCCGATTTTTTCCGCACCAATCGTGGCAAAGGTGGTTTTGACCTTTTCTGAGTCCATGGCGTTTAACATGGCTTTATTCAGTGTCTGGATAACGTCGTCGGGCGTGCCGGCTGGCGCAAAGGTGGCAAACCAAGGGGTCAATTCATAGCCTTTCAGCCCGCTTTCTGCAACCGTGGGCAGGTCGGGCAGGGTGGAAGAGCGTTTATCGGTTGTAATGGCCAGTGCCTTGAGTTTGCCTGCATCAATATGGGGTTTGGCAGAGGTAATGCTGTCAAACATGTAATCCACCTGTCCACCCAGTAAATCGGTGACAGCCGGGCCACTGCCACGGTATGGAACATGTAGCATGTCCAGTTTGCCCAGGTAAGTAAACAATGCACCCGCCAGGTGAATGGAAGTGCCCACACCTGCCGAGGCGTAGGTGTATTTACCGGGGTTTTCTTTGCTCTGTTCAATCACGTCCTTGACTGAGTTGACATCATTGCGGCTATCCTGGGTGACCAGAATATTGGGGACGGCGGCCAGCAGGGAAATGGGGGAAAAGTCCTTGATGGGGTCGTAAGTGAGTTGTTTGTATAATGAGGGGTTGACTGCCATGCCGTTGGCAACAATCATGATGGTATAACCATCGGGTTTGGCACTGGCAACTTGCGCAGCACCAATATTGCCGCCTGCACCGGGTTTATTTTCAACCACAATAGATTGGCCCAGTTCCTGGCTCATGGCTTCACCCAGCGTGCGGGCAATAACATCCATGGCACCACCGGGCGGGAAGGGAACAATCCAGGAAATCGGACGCTCGGGGTAGGCGGCCAGCGCGCTATTGGAAAGAGCAAGCAAACTGCCGGCAGTGGCAAGTGTTAATATTTTTTTTGCCACAAATGAACGATTGCGGTTTGGCATCAGGGAAATCTCCGGAATTAAGGTATGGAATATATCCTGTCATAGGGAATGACTGAATGGGATATAGCCATATGATTTAATATAGATGAAATAATTATCCTTGTAGTTTTTTCTGCTGTCTAAGACTATATTTGTAGGTGTCAATACTTTAAAGGTATGGGTTATGGAGTTAAGACAAATTCGGTACTTTCATTGTGTTGCACGGGAACTTAGTTTTACCCGGGCGGCCAAGTTACTGCATATCGCGCAGCCGCCGTTAAGCAGACAAATCAAACTACTGGAGGAAGAACTGGGGGTCAAGGTCTTCGAGCGCCAGGGGCGTGGAATCCGTCTTACTGATGCGGGCAAGTACTTTATGGATCATACCCAGAAAATGACCCAGCAGCTGGAAGAGACCATCAAGGCTACGCAACGGATCGGCAAGAAAGACCGTGTCTGGTTTGGTGTGGGGTTTGTGCCTTCCACGCTTTATGGCTACATGCCTGATTTTATCCGTGCTTTAAGGGAATTGAGTGAGCAGGTGGAAATCGGTCTGGTGGAAATGACGACCTTGCAACAGTTTGAAGCCTTGAAAATGGGACGTATTGATCTTGGTATCGGGCGGATCAAATTAAGCGATCCTGAAATTGCACGTGTGGTGCTGCGTGATGAATCCCTGGTGGTGGCTGTGCCCAGATATCACCGGTTGGCCAGTGTGGCGGGGGTTGGGGTCAATGAAATCTTGCAGGAATCACTGATTGTGTATCCGGCCGCTCCTCGTCCCAGTTATGCGGACCATGTTCTGGATTTGTTCAGTCAGCATGGGTATGTGCCCAATGTCGTGCAGGAAGTCAACGAGTTGCAAACGGCGATTGGCCTGGTGGCCGCCGGTATCGGTATTGCGCTGGTTCCCGAGTCGGTGAGACGATTGTTGCGTGACGATGTGGTTTATATTGACTTTCAGGCGGTTGGGTTCACTTCACCGATCATGATGAGTTGGCGTAAAAATGATGAGTCAGGACTCTTGAAAGACGTTGTGGCGCTGGCTAAAAACATGGCAATGGAATATAAGTAAGAATATAAGTAAATAAGTAAAGCAGTCATCAACAGGAAATACCTGGGGTGTTTTCAAAGGAGGTTGATATGCGGCATGAACAGATTTCAGACAATCAAGTCACGGGTTTGTGCAATTACAATATTTTTGACTCTGATCCTGCATTAAAAGAAGCCCTTAGATCCCTGGGCGCTTCATGGGCCTTGGAAGATTGCCAGGAATATGGTGCCCTGATGGGGTCTGCCCCCTTATTGCAACATGCGGTCAATGCCAATAAGCATCCACCGCAGCTCAGGATGTTGAAGCAGGCGGATCATCAAACGGCCACCATTTCTTTTCATGACAGTTGGCACGAGCTGTTACGCAACCTGTTTCAACAGGGCGTTCATGCCGATGCCTGGCAAAGCAATGCCCATGTCAGACGGGCGGCATTGTTTTATTTGCATGGTCAAACCGAAGCGGGCAGTCTGTGTCCGGTTACCATGACCTTTGCGTCCATTCCTGCCTTGAAATATGAGTCCTGGTTTGAGATGCTGGTACCGCATTTGTACAGTCGGGAATACGATGCGTCCGATCAACCCCTGGAAGGCAAGAAAGGCATGATGATTGGCATGGGCATGACCGAAAAACAGGGAGGATCCGATGTCCGTGCCAATACCACGATTGCAGAACCATCAGGTCAGTTCGCACACACCCAGACTTATCGCCTGAATGGGCATAAATGGTTTTTTTCTTCGCCACTTTCCGATGCCCATCTGGTTCTGGCGCAATCAAAAGGCGAGTTAAGTTGTTTTTATGTACCGCGCTGGTGCCCCGATGGCCAACTGAACGGAGTACAAATACAGGCGCTTAAAGACAAAATGGGTAACCGCTCCAATGCCAGTGCCGAAGTTTTGCTGCAAAACGCCTGGGCCTTGCCTGTCGGTGAGCCAGGGCGGGGCATACAGGCCATTATTAAAATGGTGGCTCAAACCAGGCTTGACTGTGTATTGGGTAGTGCGGCTTTGTTACGCCAGGCAGTGGTGCAGGCCGTATATCATGCCCGACACAGAAGGGTATTCGGTAAGAGACTGGTTGAGCAGCCTTTGATGCAAATGGTCTTGTGTGATCTTGTACTGGAAAGCGAGGCGGCCATGTGGTTGTCCATGGTGCTTGCGCATGCGATGGAAAACCGGCATTCAGACCTGTCCCGAGCCTATGCACGCATTGTGACGCCTGCGGCCAAGTTCTGGGTATGCAAGCGGGCGGTTGAAACGGTTGCTGAATGCATGGAAGTCTGGGGCGGTAATGGTTATGTGGAAGACGGCCCCATGCCGCGTTTGCTGCGTGAGGCACCGGTTAACTCAATTTGGGAGGGTTCAGGCAATGTAATGTGCCTGGATGTCTTGCGGGCTTTACGCAACGAGCCCGAGTTGACAGAGATCTTGCTGGGCAATCTTTCCGCTGAGGCGGGCATGCATGCTTTGTTGAGCCAGGCGATCAACACGCTCAAGATGCGTTTGCGTCATGATGCCCATGAGCTTGAGTACGGTGCCCGGCAGGTGGTGCAGGAACTGATTTTGCTGGCGCAAGCCACCCTGATGTGTCATTATGCGCCTTCGTATGTTGCCGATGCCTTTATTCAAAGCCGGTTTTCACCGGGTGGGCGTATTGTCGGGGCGCATGTTTATGCCGATCCCCAGGAAATACTGAAAAGGGCTGTGGTTTTTTGAAGGATGTATTTAAATGAAGTACCAACTGGATGATAAACCCCGTGCATTTCCCATGCTGATGTATGGGTTGCAGTGGTTTAGTATCGCGGTACCTTCTTTGCTTATTATTGGCAGTGTGGTGGCGGTTTTGCAGGGGCGGGATGTTTTTGCCCAGATCATGTATATGCAAAAACTGTTTGCTGTATGCGGGCTTGTCATGTTTGTGCAAGTGTTGTGGGGGCACAGGCTGCCCCTGATCGTGGGCCCCGCATCGGTATTGCTGTTGGGTGTTGTGGCGGGAACCGGTTCTGAGGCGGCCATCTATACCGCCATAGGAACCGGGGGTGCTTGCATTGCCTTATTGGCCTTTAGTGGCGGGTTGAGTAAAATCCAGAAAATTTTTACGCCCCGGGTAGTGGTGGTTATTTTGGTTTTGGTGGCGATTACCCTGTCACCGCTCATTTTGCATTTATCCATGGGTGAAACCGGCCCGGCAGCCGGTAATCTGGTCTTTGCCATTTCATTAACGCTCATAATGTTGGTGGGTAACAGGTGGCTGGCGGGTGTCTGGAAATCCATGGTGGTTTTGCTGGGTCTGGTGCTGGGCTCGCTGGTGTATTTTAGTCTTGCCGGCTGGCCTGGCAGTTTGCCTGCGGTGTTACCCCGGGCAGAAACGGGTGCCCTGTTTGTGACTTCGTTGGTGTGGCAGCCCGAGTTTGATGCGCCAACCCTGTTGGCATTTTTCTTCAGTTTTATTGCTCTCATGATTAATGAACTGGGTTCCATCCAGGGGGTAGGTGCCATGCTGGGTGCTCATAATATGCCCGAGCGTAGCAAAAAGGGAGTAGGCGTCACCGGGCTGGGTAATATGATTGCTGGTTTTTTTGGTGTGATTGGTCCAATTGATTACTCCATGAGCCCGGGCGTGATTGCGGCTACCCAATGTGCTTCGCGTTATCCGTTGGTGCTGGCAGGATTGCTGTTGGTGCTATGTTCATGGGTGCCGGATATTATCGGTTTCATGACCCTGATACCTGCCGTTGTTATGGGGGCAGCGTTATTGTATGTGATGTCGGCACAATTGGCGGCATCTTTGCAAATGCTGGTCCGGGAAAAGGGCGTTGTTGATTTTTACAGTGGCGTAACCATCGCTTTTCCGGTCATGCTTTCTATTCTGATTGCTTTTCTGCCCCCCGAGGTGGTGGCGCAGATTCCTGCCATGGCACGACCCATAGCTGGTAATGGTTTTATCATGGGGTGTATTGTGGTGTTATTGCTTGAGCATACCCTGAACCGTCAGCCTTAGTTTTTGCCCGTTGTCGGCTGCAGCAGCTGCTCATGCTTTTCCATGATGTAAAGCCTGCTCATGGAAAAGCATATCTGTCTTTAAATTTTTTTCAGAAATTCGGACTTCAGCATCATGTTGCTGCCTTCAATCTTGCAGGCAATGTCATGGTCACCGTCTACGATACGGATGTTTTTAACCTTGGTACCTTGTTTGATGACCTGTGATGAACCCTTGATTTTCAGATCCTTGATCAGGGTGACACTGTCGCCATCTTGCAAAACGGTGCCATTGCTGTCTTTAACCACGCGCCCTTCTTCAGCCTGGGCCTGTTCGCCCTCAAGCCATTCATGCCCACATTCAGGGCAAACCCATTGTATGCCATCGTTGTAAGTCAGTTCAGAAGTGCATTGTGGACAGGGGGGAAAGCTCATGGATTGTTTCCTTTGGTTATTAAGCGTTAAAATCGTTTAAGTGTAGCAATTTTACCGGGATAATTCCCCTAAGTGCATTAACGGCCAGAATAATTTCAGCGTTTTCCACTTGCTCGCGGGTAATGGTTTTTTCTGTTACCGTCCATGCCGCGTTAGTGGGATGTGCGTTTGCGGGAGTATGAGCGGCAAGCCAATGCGCTGGATTTTGCATGATTTGTTCGCGCATCACGCTGCGCAAAATATCCAGCTCCAGTGGCGGCGTCTGCCATTGGCCCTGATGGTAAATGAAAATGCTGCTGCGCGCGCCTTCGAGCAGAAAACCATCCTGATTAAAACAAAGACTGTCAAAGGCCTGATGTTGTATGGCCCGGTGCATGTGTTCATCGTATGGTTGACGGTGGCTGGTTTTGTAACGACGCAAAAAATCCTGATTGGGAAAGCAAACCGGGGCAATGATCACGCTTTGCTTTTCTTGTGCAAGGGGCTCCAGCGCGGCATGCTGAATGCTCAGGGAACCATTGTCATGTAAACTGGCCTTAACCCGATAGCCCAGGGGATGTCCGGTGTTTTTATCTTGCCGCTGCAATTGACTGAAGTGGCTGGTGAGCTGTTGACGCACGCTTGCTTCATGAAAGACAAATCCCAGCTCATGGGCGGAACGTTTCAGGCGTGATAAATGGACTTCAAGAAGGAGACATTTTCCCTGCTCATACAGCATGGTTTCAAACAGAGTGAAATCAATGGGCAGGCTTTGTAAAAAACGGTATTTCCAGTGACATTCTTCATATTCGCTTTCAGCGGTGCTGTCATACACGATACCCGATCCCACTCCCATGATACCGGTAAAGTGAAGCGGTGAGGGCAGGGTGTTGGCTGTGGGTGTGGGTCGTGTGGTTTTGTCTGGCGTTGACTCTGTCAGATTTAAGGTTCGGATGACAACATTGAGTTTGCCACAAAAGCCCAGTCCGCCCTCGCAGGGCTCGAGATAGCCGATACTGCCGGTATACAGGCCACGGTCACGCCGTTCATATTTGGCAATCAGTTCCATACTTCTTTTTTTAGGCGCGCCGGTAATGGAGCCGCACGGAAAGAGTGCCTGAAAAATATCACCCATATGGGTATTGGGTTTTGCCTGGGCATAAATGGGGGTGGTCATTTGCAATACCGGACCAAACGGTGTGACTTTAAAAAGTTCGGGTACCTTCACACCATTTGGCACGGCAACTTTACTTAGGTCATTACGCAGTAAATCAACGATCATGACATTTTCCGCCCGGTTTTTGGGGTCGGCCTGCAGTGCTTTGGCACGGGCGTCGTTCCGGCCATCATCCAGAGCGGGTACCGTGCCTTTCATGGGCTCGGTATGAATGCTCCCATCGTGGCGGATGTCCAGAAACAGTTCAGGTGAAAAGCAGAGGGTCCAGCAGGCACTGGGTGCTGTTTCATTGCCTGTGTGAGCGGATGATGCGGGCAGGCAGGCCAGGGCCCCGTATGGCACGGCTTGTTTTGCCCGTAATTTCTGATAGAGCTTAAAGGGCGAGCCATAGGTTTGAAAATGCAGCTGGGTGGTATAGTTGATTTGGTAAACTTCACCAGCGGCAATGTCTTGCCGGATCTGTTCGATGCTTTCAATGTAATCGGCCTGGTTCTGCGCCAGCGTTGGTCGTAACAGGCCGGCGGGTTCTTCAGGACTGAACTGGGCATGTAACCACGCCTGGATGGCTTCCAGGTTGTTGAGTACGGTTTTTTTGGTAAACCAGAGAACCTGCAGGGCATGTTGCGCTTGCGTAAAAGTGCCCGTGTCTGGCAGCTCTGTTTTTTTTAGCCCGATTATGTCCTGACCCAAACCATAGGGCGCCCACACAATGGCATGCCGGTTTTTTTGCCAGCCCTGCAGCAGCAGGGATTGCAAGTGCCCGAGGTCATCGGCTTTTATGCTGTCAGTGTGAACCAGTTGTTCGTGCAGCAGTCCGGTTTGGGTAACCGCATCATCCAGAAGAACAAAAAAAGGGGGGTGCATACGTAAATCACTGCCACAAAAAAGGTATTATAGCTTGTGGCAGTGTTGACGTTTAAGTTTGCCGTATTAAATGCAAACGGCTTACCTTACAGGCAGGCCATATAACAGGCCGCCTTCATTCCATTGGGCATTCAGGCCGCGCTTGATTTTAAGCGGGCTGTCCTGACCCACATTGCGCTCAAAGCTTTCACCATAATTGCCAACCTGTTTAATGATGTTGTAAGCCCACTTTTCATCCAATCCCAGGTTTTTGCCGGCACCGGGTGTCACGCCCAGCAAACGCTGCACATTGGGATTGGTGCTTTGGAGTGCTTCATCAACATTGGCAGAAGTCAGTCCCAGCTCTTCGGCGTTGATGAGGGCTTGTAAAGTCCATTTGACAATATTCAGCCACTGGTCATCACCCTGGCGTACAAATGGGCCCAATGGCTCTTTGGAAATGATTTCCGTTAGGACCTCGTAGTCATCGGGGTTGCTTAATTTTGAAATACGGATGGAAGCCAGGCCTGAGGCATCGGTGGTGAATACATCACAACGGCCTGCCGCAAAGGCATTGACGACTTCATTGAACTGGTCAAATACAACGGGGGTGTATTTAATATTGTTGGCGCGTGCCCAGTCGGCCATCGTGTTTTCATTGGACGTGCCGGTTTGCATGCAAACGGTGGCACCATCCAGCTCCTTGGCATTTTTAACGCCCAGCTTTTTGGGTACCAAAAAGCCCTGGCCATCATAAAAGTTGATGCCGGCACCCAAAATGCCCAGTGCGGTATCACGCTGTTGGGTAATGGTCGTGTTGCGGGTCAGAACATCGACCTCGCCCGATTGCAGGGCGGTAAAACGCTGCTGGGAATTCAGGGGGACTGCCTTGAATTTGTTGGCATCACCCAAAACAGCCGCTGCAATTGATTTGCACAGATCCACATCAAGCCCTTCCCACTCGCCTTTGGCATTGGGGGCCGAAAAACCGGCAAATCCGGTGGTGGTACCACACAGAACCTCACCGCGCTGTTTGATGGTGTCCAGCGTGGATGCCTGTGCCGTTTGAGCACCGGCAATCAGTGCAAAAGCGGCCAGCGTATATGTCAATGTTTTCATTTTTCAGGAACTCCTTTGTTTACATTTGCAGGATCAGATGGTCAAACCATACCGAAGAACCAGCTGTTTTGGAACGAAATTTTTATTGCTTGGTTATTACCCGATTTTATAAGGTTATTGGGTTTTATCATTGGAATTCGGGCAGAGCACCGAATTAAAACCGGCAGCCCGCCCGGCAGGCGGTGCTTAGTTGGGATGCAAGTGGGTGGCCTGTCCGTTTTTATGAAGTATGTACGTTCTTTGCGCAGTGTTGGTGGGGACACTGTTTTTTGTCTTGGCCTTGGGAGGCTGGGCTTGCAGGGTGGGATTGATCAACCCGATAATATCGGGTTGGCTCTGGAGCATGTCTATCACATCCCGGGCAGGAACCGGTCCTTCAAGCACGTAAGGCCCTGCCTGGGCTGTTTGGCATGAAGCCAGCTCATCAGGAATGCCGAATTGTCTGCGGTACATCGTTGTATCAGGAACGGTTTGGATATTCAGGTGAAAACCCGAATGTTGCATCTCTTGTGCCCATTGTTTGCAGCAGTTGCAACTTGCCGTTTGCCAGATATTAATCGTGGGTACTGATTGGGCTGGTGCTACAATGGGGGCCAGCAATGCCATGCAAAGCAAGGTTTTGAGCATTGTTTTTCGGCTTACCAGAATGAAATCGTATGTTGTCGGATTCATTTTGTGTCTCGCATGTCTCAGGTTGTTTTTATGATAATCAGCTTGTGATGTTACCCTTGATTCTATTGATTTTCATCAAATCAATATAACATATTGTTGCAATTAGAGTGTATTTGTAAGCAAGAGGGTGTATTACCGATTATAAAGTGAAGTGTGCATTTATTGATGCATTATTTTATTACGCGCAGTATTGCGTTTTTTTTTCGTGAAGTAAAAATATGTCAACTAATTCAAGAATAAAATGTGCTGCATTGCAAAACCGAGTGATGAGTGCGGATGAGGCAGCTAAATTAATTCCGTCCGGTGTTAATGTCGGCATGAGCGGTTTTACCGGTGCCGGCTATCCCAAAGCCATTCCGCTTGCATTGGCCAAGCACATCAAATCGGTTCATGATCAGGGCAAACCGTTTCGTATCAGCGTCTGGACAGGCGCTTCAACCGCCCCTGAGCTGGACGGTGTTCTGGCAGAGGTTGATGGCATTGAAATGCGTTTACCCTATCAGTCTGATCCCGTTTGCCGTCAGAAAATCAATTCAGGCCAAATGAATTACATGGATATTCACCTGTCACATGTCGCTCAGTTTGCCTGGTTTGGTTTTTTTGGAAAACTGGATATTGCGGTTATTGAAGTTGCGGGCATTTTGGAGGATGGTCGTTTGATTCCTGCCGCCTCTGTGGGTAACAATAAAACCTGGATTGACCAGGCAGACAAGGTTATTATTGAAGTCAACCATAAATTAAGTGAAAAGCTCGAGGGCATGCACGATATTTACTATGGTACGGCTTTGCCGCCCAATCGCAAGCCCATCATGATGGCCGAGCCCGACCAGCGAATTGGCGAGCCTTATCTGCGTTGCCCCTTGGATAAGATTATTGCGGTTGTTGAAACCAATGAAACAGACCGGGTCAACAAGTTTACCGAGCCCGATGAAACCTCCAAACGCATTGCCAAACATATTCTGGCGTTTTTTAGCCAGGAAGTGGCAGCAGGTCGTTTGCCCAAGAACCTGTTGCCCTTGCAATCCGGGGTGGGCAATATTGCCAATGCCGTGATGGCTGGTCTTAATGAAGGTGAGTTTGAAAATCTGAAGGCGTTTACCGAAGTGATCCAGGATGGCATGCTGGACATGATCAAATCCGGAAAACTCGTTAGCGCCTCTGCTACAGCCTTGTCTTTAAGCGCCGACGGGCTTAAAGAGTTAAATGATAATATCGATTTTTATCGTGAACGTATCCTTTTGCGTACCCAGGAAATCAGCAATCACCCTGAAATTGTGCGGCGTCTTGGCATTATCGCCATTAATGGCATGATCGAGGCCGATATCTATGGTAATGTGAATTCAACGCATATTATGGGAAGCAGTATCATGAACGGCATTGGCGGTTCGGGTGACTTTGCCCGCAATGGTTATATGTCATTCTTTGTGACCCCCTCAACAGCCAAAGACGGTGCCATTTCCGCGATTGTCCCCATGGTTTCTCACGTAGACCACACTGAGCATGATGTCCAGATCATCGTGACCGAACAGGGACTGGCCGATTTGCGAGGCCTGTCACCACGTCAGCGCGCAATTTGCATCATCGAAAACTGTGCGCATCCTGATTACAAGGCAGCTTTGCTTGATTATTTTGAGCGGGCCTGCAATTCAGGACGTGGGATCCATACGCCACATGTTTTGTCAGAAGCCTTGAGCTGGCATGACCGCTATGAAAAAACCGGTCATATGTAAACCGGTTTGGCAGCTTTGCCATGATCCCGCATGATTCATGCACAATAAAAAGACATGCTTAACAAGCATGTCTTTTTATTGTGGGGCGCGGGAAAGTTGTCAGGCCGCGTTCAAGTGATAACGCAGATCAATTACATTGGATCAAGCACATGATAGTATGTTCAAAACGGAATAAGTAGCATTATTTAATTTTGGATTTTTAATTATTTATTTTGATAAAGGTGGCATATGAAAAAATCAATGCTTGTAGTGTCTTTGGGACTGTCTGCAGTCTTGATGTCGGGGGCATATGCCCAGCATGGACACGGCCATGGTCATGCCATGAATATCGAAGTAAGCACCGAAAAGGGTACCAACAATGTTTCCATTGAAAAATGCTGGGTACGCCTGATGCCCTCAGTCACCCCTTCGGGTGGTTTTTTTGATATCAAGAATCATGACACCACACAAATAGCGGTTATCAAGGCTATTGAAACAGATGCGTTTGAAGAGACCATGCTGCATCGTTCTTATATGAAAGATGGACAGTCGGGCATGGAAATGGTGCCTGAAGTCATCGTCAAGGCAGGTGAAACCTTGCATTTTGCACCTGGCGGGTTTCATGCCATGCTTGAAAAGCCGGCTGCAGGCCTGAAAGCGGGCGATAAAATACAAACCCGTTTTGTACTGGGTACCGGAGACAGAATTCCGGTTACTTGTGAATTGAAGCCGGTCAATGCCCGGTCGTTTGACCATTAAATATCGGTTATGGCTGGATTGGACGTTATATGAGCTACAGTATTGCGCATATCGTACACCTGTTCTGCGCGATTGTTTTTGTGGGCGGGGTGTTTTTCGAGGTGCTGGTTCTGTCTGCCGTTCATGGCAAGCAGGTTTCCAGGTCCGCCCGGCATGAAGTGATGCCAGTCATTGGAAAACGGGTGAAAAGTTTCATGCCATGGGTGGTGGTTGTGCTGTTTCTTTCCGGTGTACTAATGGCCATGCGCTACGGTGCTGTCCTATCCCATCCTTTTTCATCGGCTTTTGCCTGGCAGCTGAGTCTTAAAATCCTGTTGGCCTTCAGCGTCTTTGTGCATTTTTTGATTGCCATTGTCAAAATGAAACACAAAACCTTAACCAAGGCATGGTCACGCTATATTCATATGAGTGTTTTTGTGCATATGATTTTTATTGTGTTTTTGGCCAAATCCATGTTTTATTTTAATTGGTGAATGCTTGCTGAATTAAGTGATCAAGGATAATCCGGTTGAACTCATGAGGCATGGCCAGATTCATGCCGTGAGATGCAGGCGAGATGACATGGCTTTGGGCCTGGGGCAAAATGCTGTCAAGACGTGCAATGATTTGGGGAAACGGGGCTGGACTGTCTGATCCACCCAGCAGGGTAACGGGGAGCGTCAAGGCTGAAAAAATCGCTTCATCAAAGTAAAAGGCCGGTTCATTTTGTTGTAATACCAGCGTATTGGCATTGTCCCGAACCATTTGCTTGAACCATCTGACCATGCGTTTCCAGGTGTTTTCACCGCTGACGGCATCAATAAAAACAGCCAGGCCTTCGTCAAGCTTTCCTTCCTGTATGGCCAGTAGTGCTTCATGTTTAAAGTTGGCATGGCTTTCCTGTTGGCGGGTTCTGATTCCGGGGTCGGCCAGAATGAGTGAACGGACTTTGTCATTTTGCTCCAGTGCCATTTGGATGGCAATCGAACCACCGCGGGAATGCCCCAGAACATGGGCGGACTCAATATTTAAGGCATCTAGCAAGTGAAGCATGTCGCGGGCATGCTGATAAACCGAAAACTCGGTTTGGGCGTTTTCCTGGGGCCAGTAGTGGGGCAGGCTCGGCACAATGACCCGACAATGTCCGGCAAGTTCGGGCAGTTGCCAGCGCCAGTACCGCAAGTCACACAATGAGCCATGGATTAACAATAGTGCTGGGCCTGTCCCCTTGTCTTGGTAGTGAAAACAGCTGCTTGTGGTCTGAAGAGTTTTAATGGGAAAGGAAGAATCCATGACAGTGCGGGAAAGAGGGTATAAAAGTAAAGGCATCATGATCACACTTGAGGAAGGTGCGATGGAATGATGCCTGTTTTTTTGAAGCGGGAATAACTTATCTGAACAGTTCCAGACGCTGTTTGGCCGTATCAGCGGAAGGGGTGTCGGGATATCGATTGATAATGCTTTGCAGGGTTTCTTTGGCGCCAGCAATGTTATTGAGTTCAACCTGGCTCCCGGCAATGACTAACAGGGCATCTCCGGCTTTGGGGTCAGCAGGGTAGTTGGCCACCATGGATTGCAGTCTTTGTATGGCACCTCTGAAGTCTTTGCTCGCATAAAGGCTGCTACCTTCGTAAAAACGGGCGCTGGGTGTCAATGGGCTGTTTGGATAGGTGGTGGCAAAATTTCCCAGGGCTACGCTGGATTGGGCGTAATTACCCTGCCTGAACAGGTCAAGGGCTTCATCATAAGCACGCTGTTCGTTAGGGTCACCAACTTGGGGGGTGGGGTCATAGCCGGCCTCGACACGTGCCGATTGACGCGAAAGTGTGTCTGCACTACTGAGTCTTTCAACTTCTCCGCGCAGTTGGGTAATTTGGGTTTGAAGGTTTTGGATTTTATTGGAAAGCTCAAGCCTTGCCTGTGCACTTTGTCTTAGCTGGGCACGCAGATCAAGAATGGCACGACGTGCATCTTCATCTTCAAATGCATAGGCATTGGTATTCAAGATGCTACAAAAAAAAGCGGTGGTGAGCAGTGAAAGTGTGTGTTTTTTCTTAACGATCATGTTTACTCCAGTAAAACAGCAACGCCGCACAGCCATACCGTGCGGCGTGTCACAATGCAAATTATCCGAACGAGCGATTAACGGAGGTAGTTAATATCTGCGCGACGGTTTTCTGCATAGGCTTCTTCGGTGTTACCTAATGCTTTGGGACGCTCTTTACCAAAGCTGACCGCTTCGATCTGGTTACCGTTTACACCTTGTTGTACCAGTTGATTGCCAACTGCAACTGAACGGCGCTGACCAAGAGCCAAGTTGTATTCGGCACTTCCACGAGCGTCGGTATTGCCTTCAATACGAACGCGCTGTTGTGGGTGTGCGGTTAGATACTGAGCGTGCATTTGGACTAAAGGCTGGTATTGCGGTTCAACAGCATAGCTGTCAAACGCGAAATAAACAGAGCGCTGTTGAGCTAACGGGCTGTTAGGGTTGAATGGATCCATGGCAGCGCCTGATGCATAGTCGCCTGTACCTGCACTGCCATCCAATGGAGTTGAGCTACATGCCGCCAGGGAGGCAGCGATGGCTGCGATTGCCAAAGTTTTCGCGATGCGAGAACTCATAGTATTTCCTTTAAAATATACACGATTAATCAGTAAACGGGCCCCAAGCAGCGCTTGATACGTTTCCGACTGATGGAATACTTGCTTGGAAAGAGCCGTCAGTGTTAACAATGCTTAAGCCTCCGCTTGAAACATAAAGTATTTGCATCCCGTTTGGTGCAAAACTTGGAGAAAGATCATTGGGCCCGGAAGTAAGGGTTTTATCCGAACCGCCACCCAGCCCTTGCAGGGCGATGGAGTATGAGCCTCCTCTTAGACTAGAATATACCAGTTTTGTGCCGTCTGGTGAAATTTTTCCAGAGACGTTTTGAGACCCGTTGAAGGTAAGACGGCTGGCGCCACCACCATTCAGACCCGTGCGGTAAATTTGTGCGCTGCCACCACGGTCACTGGTAAAGATGATGCCACTGCCATTCGGGAAGTAAAAAGGTTCTGTATCAATTTCGTGCGAATCGGTGAGTTTGCGCGGTGTTGAGCCACCCGAGGCACTTATTTGGTAGATGTTTGAGAGTGCATTCATGCTAAGCGCCACGGCAAGTTGGCTGCCATCTGGAGACCATGCGGGTGCACTGTTGTTGCCCTTGTAGTTGGCAACCACCTGACGTGAACCGGTGGCCAGGTTTTGTATATAAACAACGGGTTTGCCGGTTTCAAAACTGACATAAGCCAATCTTGAACCATCTGGAGACCAGGCGGGAGAAATGATGGAACTGGGTGAGTTGACGACGACTTTGCGGTTTTCACCATCGGCATCAGCGACCACCAATTGTTGCCCTGTTGAATACGCGATTCTTGTTGCGAAAATGCCACGCACTCCGGTCATTTTCTCATAGATGGCATCGGCGATTTTATGGGCCAGACGACGCATTTGAGGGTCGGTAATGTTTTTGGCCTCAAGAGGGGCTCTCAATGCGGTGTCGGTAAGCTGGTAATTGGCGGTTGTGCCGTTGACAGAGCCATAAGCAACGGTTGTTGCGCCCAGGTTGGAGATGGCAGCCCAGTTAGGAGTGCCGTTTGAGTCGATGGTAAGCGCCTGGGTGCGGGTCACTTCAAACTGTCCGGAACGGATCAGGTCGGCACTGATAATATCGGCAATTTCCTTGCCATTGGTGCCGGCAAAATCGGCAATGATGATAGGAAATTTATTGGCAGAACCTGAGCCTTGCAGGGCGACCTGAACCTGGGCCTGGGCAAAATTGCCCAGTTGCAGGAAACATGCAAAAACAAGGAACAGAAAAACACGGTGCATGAATGCGAGCCGGCCTTGGCCGGTATTCCGCATGCTGCGATTATCAAGGGTTGCAGTCATAGCACATCTCCTTAGTCAGACAAAAAAGTAAGAGTTATCGTGGTGTGTAGGTGTAAGGACCTGTCACATAGGTATTTCCTGATGGTGGCTTTGGAAATGGATTGCATGCCATCAGGGCTTTTTGTACAGCAGCATCAAACGCGGGATTGCCTGAGCGTTTCGTAATTTTGGCTGATTTTGGCTTGAATGAGGCATCAAAATCAACGCGATAGGTTAACTCCAGTTTGGCATTGCCGTTAAAGAGCAGGCGGGGCTGCACGCACTGTTGTACTAGTCTGGCGTAGGCTGAGTTGCCGCCACCGCCACCAACCTGATTCCGGTTGCTTGCGCCACCCTTGATACCGGCGGCACTGGCAATGTCACCACGCATGGCTGCCCGCAAGGCTTCGCCTTGGGATTCGGCCTTCTGCTTGGCTTGGGCCGCTTTTTTGGCATCGGCTTTTGCTTTGGCCAGTGCTTTTTCTTTTTCCTGTTTGGCTTTGGCCTCTGCCAAGGCCTTGGCTTTTTTCTCGGCTTCTTCCTTGGCCTTGGCCTCTGCCAGTGCCTTGGCTTTTTTGGCGGCTTCTTCCTTGGCCTTGGCTTCTGCCAGTGCTTTTGCCTTGGCTTCAGCTTCCTGTTTTGCCTTGGCTTCCGCGAGTGCCTTGGCCTTTTTCTCGGCTTCTTGTTTCGCGGTTTTGGCTTCTGCCAGCGCTTTCTCGCGAGCGGCTTCAAGGGCTCGTGCTTCCGCCAGTGCTTTTTCGCGGGCCTCTTTGGCTGCCTTGGCATCCGCCAAGGCTTTTTGACGCTGCTCTTCCTGTGCTTGCTGGCGTTTCTTTTCTATGGCAATTTCAGGATCTTCCTGTTGCTGGGCATTGGCTACCGGTTTCTGGGCAGAAGGAGGGGGTTCGGATGCCTGGGGGGCCGCCTCGGGTTCTGCCGGGGATTCCTGGCTTTCCAGCTCTTCAACCGGTGGATCAGGGTCCTCATCACTTGTGGTATCTTCTTCTTCCGGTTCGGGAGACTGTGTTTGGGCCGGTGCTTTCAGTACCTGTTCCGTACCTTCGGTCCACAACTCCAATTGTATGGGACCGGTGGGCGCCTCGGGAGAGGCCAGCAGACTGACGATAAGTGCGATCACTAACAGGCTATGAAGCGTCAGGGCGCCGATAAGCCCTTTGCGGTCATCGGACTGCTCATAGAACTCGTTAGGATTTTCAGTGTGTTTCATGAAAATAGGTCGTGTTAATCAGGCAATCTTAATTTGAGGAGTTTTCACTGTTTTGGTTCACCAGCAAACCAAGGCGGGTCAGACCATTGCTGCGCAGGGTATCCATGATTTTGACGACATCCTCATAGGGGACTTTCCCATCCGCGGCAATAATGACGGGGGTGTCAGCCTGAACCAGTGCCTGCACCTCGGAGAGTAAATTGTCTTTCTCGATTTTCTGGAAGGTTTTGCCGGCTTCACGCAGGCGAATGGAAATGTCACCGTTTTCGGCAAGTTCGATTTCAACCGGCGTTGACGGAACTGTTGCCGCCTGGCCAACCGAGGGCAGGTTGATCAGGCCTGGCGTGATCATGGGGGCCGTGACCATGAAAATAACCAGCAATACCAGCATGACGTCGATATAGGGAACCACGTTCATTTCATTTTTCATTCGACGGCCACGTCGATGGCTGTTTCTTCTGGAAGACATGATTAGCGTACCTGACGTTGCAAAATATTCAGAAACTCATCAATGAAACTATCAAAACGGTTGGCCAGTTTGTCGATGTCGTTTGAGAAGTGATTGTAGGCAATGACAGCGGGAATGGCTGCAAACAGGCCGATGGCCGTGGCGATAAGCGCTTCGGCAATACCTGGCGCAACCGCCGCCAGAGTTGCCTGCTGGGTAGTTGATAGTCCGATGAAAGAGTGCATGATGCCCCAGACGGTGCCCAATAGCCCAATGTAGGGGCTGACCGAGCCGGCAGAAGCCAGAAAGTTCAGACGGGAGTCGAGCAGATCCAGTTCGCGCTGGTAGGTGGCTCGCATGGCGCGGTTGGGGCCTTCCATGAGCGTATTGATGTCGGTGTTGCCGGTACGGCGGGCTTTCATGAATTCGCTCATGCCCGCTTCGAAAATACGGGCCAGTGCACCATGCTCTTCAGTATTGCGGCTGATGGACTGGTGCAGGGAAGACAGGTCACCGCCTTTCCAGAAGGCATTTTCAAATTCGCGGGTTTGTGTTTGTGTGCGTTTTAAGGTTAGTCGTTTGCTTATGATGTAAGTCCAGGAGACCACCGAAATGGCCAGCAGGATAAGCATAACGATTTGTACGGGGGCGCTCGCATTGACTATCAGCGAGAAAATTGACATCTCATCTTGAACGGGTTGCATAATAAAATATTAGTCCTGCACGGAAATTAATAAGGTTCTGACTGAGGGGGGTATGGCCGCTGGCCGGAAAGTTTGATTGTTGACGCAACATATTTTAATCGTGCTTTCAACCAGTAGCTGGGCGTCTCGCTCTGCCCATTGTACGAAGGTGGCAGAGGCATCGCCGACTTTGGTGATTTTGCTTTTAATGACAATCATATCGTCAAGCCGGGCGGGTTTTTTGTAGTTCAGTTGGGTGTTGACAACCACAAAAATGCGGTTGTCACTGCTGGCCAACTCTGATTGATTGACACCAAGATGGCGTAGCCATTCAGTGCGGGCACGCTCAAAAAACTTTAAATAATTGGCGTAAAAAACCACACCTCCGGCATCCGTGTCTTCGTAGTAAACCCGGATGGGAAGTGTGAATTGCCTGTTGTCTTGTTTTTCAGACATTTAAAACCCTGATAAATCAGTGAATTATAGCGTATTTTTAAGGTTGTTAAACAAGGATAAAACGTAAGCGTTTACTTCTGCCACAGGGACTTTAACCGCCTCTGCCTTGCTGCGCTCCTGTACCTCGATAATACCGTCCTTGAGCCCTCGATCACCAATGGTAACCCTGATCGGCACGCCAATGAGTTCCCATTCCGAGAACATGACACCGGGGCGGGTATCACGATCGTCAAGTATAACGTCTATATTGTTTTGTTTCAGGGTTTCGTAAAGTGCTGTTGCTTCATTGCGAATGGCTTCGCTTTTTCCCCAGCCCACCGGACAAATGACAACCTCGAAGGGGGCCATGGCAATTGGCCATATAATGCCTTTTTCGTCATGGTTTTGTTCAATCGCGGCGGCGGTGATGCGGCTGATGCCAATGCCGTAGCAGCCCATTTGCAAGGTTTCGGGTTTGCCGTTTTCGTTCAGGAAAGTGGCCTTCAGTTCGGACGAATATTTGTCACCCAGAAAGAACACATGGCCAACCTCGATACCGCGCTGGATAGCCAGCGTACCGGGCTCACCAATGGCCGGGTCTCCGGCAACCACATTGCGCAAATCGGCCACTTCGGGTTCGGGTAGGTCACGGCCCCAGTTGATGCCGGTAATGTGATAGGGCGCTTTATTGGCACCACAAATAAAGTCGGACATATTGGCAACTGTGGTGTCAGCAATGATGTTGACGGGTTTGGCGGTATTGAGCGGACCAAGATAGCCGGGCTCAGAGCCAAAGTATTCAAGAATTTCCTCTTCGGTAGCCAGACGAAAACCATGTTTGAAGGCAGGCAGCTTGCTGACCTTGATTTCGTTGATTTCATGGTCGCCACGCACCATGAGCAGCCATACTTGGGCAGGCCCCTCTTCAGGCGTGGTGACGAACACCACCGATTTGACGGTTTTGTCCAAGCTGACCCCCAGTTGCTGTGCAACCAGTTCGCATTTGTTGGCGTTGGGTGTTTCAACTTCCTGACTTTCCTGGGTTGGTTCAGCGCGTTTTTCAATCAGGCAAGGCGCTTCGGCCAGTTCTATGTTGGCGGCATAGTCAGAGTCGGGGTTGTACACGATAAGGTCTTCGCCGGTATCGGCAATCACCTGGAACTCATGGCTGCGTGAGCCGCCAATAGAGCCTGTATCGGCAGCAACGGCACGAAAAGTCAGTCCAAGACGCTTGAAAATACGCATGTAGGCGTTATACATGATGTCATAGCTGGCCAGGGCACCGGCTTCATCGCGATCGAAAGAGTAGGCGTCTTTCATGGTGAATTCACGACCACGCATCAGGCCGAAGCGGGGGCGGCGTTCATCACGGAATTTGGTTTGGATGTGGTAAAAATTAACGGGCAGTTGCCGGTAACTGTGGATTTCATTACGGGCAATATCGGTAATGACTTCTTCAGAAGTGGGTTGCAGCACAAAGTCACGCTGATGGCGATCCTTGATGCGCAGCAGTTCAGGGCCGTATTGTTCCCAGCGGCCGGATTCCATCCAGAGTTCCGCGGGCTGAACAACAGGCATAAGCAGCTCTATGGCACCGGCTTTGTTCATTTCCTCACGAACGATCGCCTCTACTTTGCGCATGATTTTCAGGCCTAACGGCATATAGGTATAAATGCCGCCTGCGTGTTTTCGAATCATGCCGGCACGTGTCATTAATTGATGACTGACGATTTCGGCTTCTGTGGGGGCTTCTTTTAAGGTATTTAAGTGAAATTTGGATGCTAACATGGTTACAGACTCAATAGATACGTATAATCAACTAAATTGTATTTGAAAATGGGGGTGGCCGCATGCTGGATCGCGAAGGCTACCGTCCTAATGTTGGTATTATCCTTGTTAATCAGAAGAATGAGGTGTTCTGGGGTAAAAGAATTCGAGAACATTCATGGCAGTTTCCGCAAGGTGGCATTAATCATGGTGAAAGCCCTGTGCAGGCCATGTTCCGTGAACTTCATGAAGAAGTTGGTCTGAAACCAGAGCATGTACGAATATTGGGACGAACACGTAATTGGTTACGGTACAACGTACCGGATAATTTTGTGCGACGCGAGTCGCGAGGATATTATAAGGGGCAAAAGCAGATTTGGTTTTTATTACGTTTGGTGGGCAAGGATTCTGATGTCAGTTTACGGGCAACCAATCATCCGGAATTTGATGCCTGGCGCTGGAGCCGGTATTGGGTTCCTCTGGATTCAGTGATCGAATTCAAACGTGAAGTATATATGCAGGCGTTGAATGAGTTGTCCAAAATCATTTTTCGCAATCCATCCGAAACCCGAACTTCCAGGCCGCGCCAGTTTTATGGACGTAAATCACAGGCGGGGCGTGGCAAAAAAACAGATGCCGCCAATACCCAAAAAACGGAGAAAGCAAAAATCCCGTTGGGTGTTGAGTAGCGGTAATCGGTTTATCATTCACTGGCTGGTGCTGTTTAAATGGCACCGGCCAGTTTTGTATTGTGATGATTGAAATTGTTGTTTTGTTGTATTGAAAACAACAAAGATGAAAAAATCATAAAATAATCAGAAACAGGACTTGTGTTTTTTTATAATGGGATTATAATTTCATCTTCATCGCGAAACGCAGTAAATAAGCAAATCGCATGTAAGTGCCCAGGTGGCGGAATTGGTAGACGCACTAGGTTCAGGTCCTAGCGGGAGCAATCCTGTGGAAGTTCGAGTCTTCTCCTGGGCACCATTAATTGCTTTTGAATAAAAAAACAAATCAGCAATTAATTTCAATTTATCTCATCTTTTTCTGTTTTTCCTCAAGTAAATATTTCAACTTCCAATGGTTGTTGCATTTCGCAGTCATGTTTCTTTAGATGTTCCAGGCCTTGCTCACCAGCTCACCGTAATGCACGGGTGTGTGTCCAATCAGGGCTTCAAAATCAGCACAACTATCTTCATTGTTGGTGGCCAGCATAGTCATGGTCTCTGTGCACCATGGAATGCCTGGGGCCAGATCTCCCAGGCGGGCGCTTAGGATGCTCAGGCTGTCAGGTAAAGGTAGAACGCGAGCCGGGTTTTTACCGCACTGTTGTCGCAGGCTGGCAATGAAATCACTCATCAGAACCGGTTCTGCTCCGGTGCAGCTGATAATGCCCTGTTGTACAAGGGCAGGGCCCAGCAGGGCAACGACAGCTTCAGCCAGATTAAGTACGGAAACAGGCTGGACACGCGCATGCAGAACCGGTTTGGGCAAAAGCAGCAAAGGTAATCTGGCCAAGTTCATGAAGAGCCCACTGCTGGCGCCACCTTTGCCAAATACAATACTGGGGCGCAATATGGTGTGGTTTATTTTGCCACTGTCAGCGAGCCCCATAAGGTAGTGGTCTGCAGCCCGTTTGGTACGGGCGTATTGTGTTTCGCTGGTTTCGCTGCCAAGCGCTGAGATTTGTATGACCTTTTTAATGTTTGCCAGAGCACAGGCATCCCATAGGGCGATGGGGGCGTGTTGGTGTACGGCATCAATGGGGCGGTTACGGGACGTGCGAAGAACACCCACGGCATTGATGACGGCATCTACATTGTCAAGTCGGGGCAGCCATGCCTGGGGGGTGGTATCTTTGGCATAGTCAACCACCACGCTATTGGGTAGGGCACCGGCATGTCGTGCCGAGATGCCGGCAATCACTTCATGGCCGGCCTGTTTAAGTGCCCGGGAAATGTTTTCGCCAATAAAGCCTTTTGCACCACATACAAGCACTTTCATGATGACTCTCCAGTGTGTTCGTGATTGATTGGAACTAAAATTGCTATAAATATTCTTAATTGTAGGATAAATGTCTGATTATATTTCCATTAATGGAAATACATTTGCAACAATCGCTATTTTTCTATCACGTTTACCGCTTCATAATAAACCCATCAAATCAACTTTCCCGAAATTTAACAAATCGGTATGAAACTTGATTTTTATTGAAAGTCATTAATATTTTGGAGTTTATTATGAAAAACATCATTAAAGCCGCCCTTATTGCCACTACTCTTGCCGCAGGTGCGGTGCATGCCTCAGCCTTGAGTGAGTCTGATTATCCGTTTGTGCCCAATGCTGCAAGTATCGATGCAGGACAAAAAGTCGAACAGCGCATGACTAAAGAGTCTTCTTCTCCGGCGGTTGTGGTAAACAGTACCAAAACGCGTAAGGCGGTTCAGCAAGAGCTGCTTGAGTATCAGCAGACTCATGGTGATGTATTTATTTCAAACTGATCGGTTTTGTCTTTCTCGGTTGTTAGTGTTTTTGATGCTAAGACCTTGAGTATATAGTGAAAAAAGTCGTACCATTCAAAAAAGGCACGACTTTTTTGCAGGGTTAAGGCTGATCAGGGTTTCAGGCGGGAAATAAGACTGGAGGTATCCCAGCGGTGACCGCCTTTTTGCTGTACTTCCGCATAAAACTGGTCGACCAAAGCCGTGACCGGTAGCAGGGCGCCATTGCGCTTTGCCTCATCCAGTACCAGGCCCAGGTCTTTGCGCATCCAGTCTACGGCAAAACCAAAATCAAATTTGTTTTCAATCATGGTTTTGCCACGGTTATCCATCTGCCAGCTTTGAGCAGCACCTTTGCCGATGACATCCAGCACGGCATACATGTCAAGACCTGCCCTTTCTCCGAAGGCAATGGCTTCCGACAGGCCCTGGACCAGGCCGGCAATGCAAATCTGGTTGACCATTTTGGCCAGTTGGCCGGCACCGGGTTCACCCAAAAGGGTAATCGCACGTGAGTAGGGTTTTGCAACCGCCTGGATTTTGTCGAAAACAGCCGGTTCGCCACCGCACATGACAGTAAGCACGCCGTTGACAGCGCCCGCCTGCCCGCCAGAAACGGGGGCATCGATAAATTCCAGCTGTTTTTCTTTGGCTAATTGATATAGTTCGCGCGCAACATCGGCAGAGGCCGTGGTGTGATCAACAAAAACGGCACCTGGTTTCATGCCATTGAAAGCGCCCGTTTCTCCCAGGACAACGCTACGCAGGTCATCATCATTGCCCACGCAACAAAAAACAGCATCGGCGTCTTTGCTGGCCTGTGCCGGAGTAGGAGCCCATGATCCGCCAAACTCGGCAGCCCAGCTTTCGGCTTTGGCGGTGGTGCGGTTGTAGACGCAAACCTTGTGACCCGCCCTGGCCAGGTGACCAGCCATGGGAAAGCCCATAACGCCCAAACCTATAAAAGCCACATTGATGGCAGGGGTCGTTTCGTAAGATTTTTCGGTAATTGATGCCATGGCAATCCTGTTGATGTCAAAATGGAAAAAACACTTGAAAGATTAATATACCTTAATATTAAAAAATCCGGTTTGTGGTTTTGAATACAGGGTAAAATCAATATCTTCTTATTTTTAATCCAGTGCGTTTACCTGTAAGCGCGCCTTTTGTACTGAATACGATATCACTATGTTGCAAGACTTAGATCAAGTTGCTGCTCGTGTCGGGCAAGTGGTTCAATTATCACGCAGTTTAATGGCTGAGCGTCAGTCCATTGCCACACGGCTGGAGTTGGCCGAAAAGGCCCGTGACTCATACCGCGATCAATTCCAGGCCCGTGAGGACGAGTTCAAGAACATTATGCAGCGCCTGGATAACCATGAGCAGGAAGTGGGTGAAATCCGTGCCAAGGCTGAGCATGAGAATGTTCGGTTAAAATCCGAGCTCGAAAGTGCGCAACAGGAAATTGCCCGGTTGCAGATCGATCTGGCCAAGGCGCAAAGCGAGCTGGCTGCTTTTCGTGAGGGAGCCATGAAGGCACGTGATCGTGTAGAACACGTGTTGGCCAATTTGCCTGGTGCTGTTACGGAAGGAGCTAAATAATGGAACGGGTCAATGTATCAATTCTGGGGCGTGAGCTTTCTCTTGCCTGCCCTTCTGAAGAACGGCAAAAGCTGGTAGAGGCCGTCAGGCATGCAGATCAGCTTATGCTCAAAATCAAAGGCTCTGGCAATGCATCGGTTAGCAATGAGCGTATTGCGATCATGGCATGTATTCAAATGGCTTCCGATCTTTTGTCTGTGAGGGCGGTTGACGGGCCTTTTGCTGGTGTACAATACGGTGACTTCAAGAAAAAAATTGAGGAACTCAATACTTTGCTTGATGATGGAATTAATGAATTAAAAGGCTTGTAAAAGTCAGGCTGGAAAACAAGTTTTAGTGTATTATCAATTTACACGAAAGGTTGTCCCTGCGGTATTCGTGACTTGGCTTATCATCTCTTACCTATGCTTATGGCATCAGGTTATCGGATTATGAAGTGGGTGTGAGCGTCTCTCGTCAGACGAACCCGAAGCTTTATTGATGGTGACCAATCTTGAACTTTAGGGTTCGAGGTGCCGGCCTAGACGGTACATGCGGGGCATTTAATGAAAAAGCGGATCTTGGTTTCAAGATCCGCTTTTTGCTTGGTACGGGCTTTGAATTTATTTGTTGTTCGCCGTTTTTTTTGTGCTGCTTATATATAAGTAGATGCCCGCCAGAATCATGGGGATGGACAGCCACTGTCCCATGCTAAAGCCCAGGGCCAGAAAACCCAGGTAACTGTCGGGCTCGCGTGTATATTCGGCAATAAAGCGAAAAACGCCATATCCCATCAGGAAAACGGCACTGACTTGACCAACGGGTCTTTTCTTGCCTGAAAATAACCACAGGATGATAAATAATAGAATCCCTTCGAGCAGCATCTGGTAAATTTGTGAAGGGTGGCGGGGAATATTGCCGGCACCTGGAAAAATCATGGCCCAGGGGACATCGGCCGGGCGGCCCCAAAGTTCACCGTTAATGAAATTGCCCAGACGTCCGCAGGCCAAACCCAGTGGCACCAAGGGGGCGATGAAATCGGTCACTTCGAAAAAAGTCTTGCCTACTTTACGGCCAAACAGATACATGGCCAGTAACACGCCAAGAAGCCCGCCATGAAAAGACATACCGCCGTCCCAGATCGAGAAGATTTCCAGTGGATGTGCAAGGTAAAAAGAAGGTTGGTAAAACAGGATATAGCCAAGGCGACCACCCAGGATGACGCCCAGTACACCATAAAAGATCAGGTCTTCAAAGCGTTGTTGGGTCAGGTCAATCATGCCTTTTTTTATGCGGTATCTGCCCAGTATCCATACCAGGGCAAAGGCAAGCAAGTACATCAGCCCATACCAATGGACTTTTAATGGGCCAATTTCGATGGCAACAGGATTGATTTCGGGAAATGGGATCATGTGTTCGGTTCTGTTGTATGGGAATGAGAAATAATTGGTTCAGTCAATTTTCTGGATACAATAGCATTATCGCAGTTAAAAAAGTATAAAGTGTTGTGGCGAATGTTCCGGAAGTTGTCGTGTAAATACATTTAATTGTTTAAATTTTAATTATGTTTGGGTTGGATATGTGGCGTTCGCTGGGTAAATGGTGTTTTTTATTAATGATGTGCGGGTCAACGGCCGTTTATGCTTCCGGTCAGCTTGATGGGGCAAAACTGGCGCAGGAAAAAGTTTGCCTGGGTTGTCACCAGGTGGAAAAGGCCCGGGTAGGGCCACCGTTCAAAGCCATAGCCCAACGCTACCAGCAGGCCAGCGATGAAATTGAAGTCTATCTGGCTCAGGCAATTCGCCAGGGGGGGCGAGGTCGATGGGGGGTCATTCCCATGCCAGCCCAGCCACAAATCAGTGAGGAAGACGCATTGACGATTGCCCGATGGATTCGGGGTTTGAGTTTGGAGGGGGCGACTAATGAATAATACATTAACAGAAACAGCGGTATTGGGAGGTGGTTGCTTCTGGTGCACCGAGGCGGTTTTTTTGCGTCTGCGCGGTGTGATTGATGTGCAGTCGGGTTATTGTGGTGGCCATGTGGATAATCCCAGTTACGAGCAGGTGTGTGAAAAAAATACCGGTCATATTGAAGTGGTGAAAATTGAGTTTAATCCACAGGAAATCGGTTTTGATGACTTGTTGACGGTTTTTTTTGAAACGCATGACCCGACCACGCCCGATCGTCAGGGAAATGATGTGGGGCCGCAATATGCGTCGGCCATTTTCTTACAGAACCCCGGGCAGGAGGCCGTTGCCCGTTCACACATAGAACGGCTGCAAGAACAGTTTGCTTTGCCGGTGGTTACCAAGTTGTTGCCCAAGGCGCAATTCTGGCCAGCCGAAGCCTATCATGACAATTATTTTGCCCGTAATCCCAATCAGCCTTATTGCGCTTTTGTGGTGTCTGAAAAAGTAAACAGGTTCATGAAACGTTTTCCCGATAAATTGAAGGCTTTTTGATGTGGCAGGCATGCTGCTGTCTTATAAAAAAAGCCCGGTTTTTACCTGTTAACGACATAATCACTGCGTGAACTGGTTTTATGAGGGCTTTATATTAATGAAAGGGCGATTGACCACATAATCATACCGGTGCCTATATCCAGTATTTGCCAGGCCCTTGCCCTTTTGAACAAAGGTTGCAGCAAACGCGCACCATAGCCCAATGAAAAGAAAAACAAAAGGGATGCCAGGCTGGCGCCTAGGAAAAAGTTCAGGCCCTTGCCCGGGTAGCGGGTAGAAACAGAACCGATCAAAAGCAGGGTGTCCAGGTAGACATGCGGATTCAGCCAGGTAAAGGCCAGGCAGATTAATAGTGTTTTTTTCAGGCTGCTGGGTGTGTTGATCTGGCTTGCATTCAAGCTGCCTTGCCCTTTGAGGGCGGAAATGAAATTCATGAGTCCATAAAAAAACAGGAAAGCGGCACCGGCATAGCGGATGGTGGCCAGCCAGAAACCGGATTGGGACAAAACCACGCTAAAACCGGCAACACCTATGCCAATAAGCGTTGCGTCAGAAATGGCGCAAATCAGGCATACCCAGAAAACATGTTCAGCCTTAAGGCCCTGGCGAAGAATAAACGCGTTTTGCGAACCAATGGCTAAAATAAGGGAAAGTGAGAGCAGGAATCCTGCAAAAAGAGCGCTCATGGGGAAATCGAATGGGATATAGTTCAGAAGACTGGATTATGCATTGAACGGATTGTTATTTAAATATAATTTAATTTATTTTATATATATTAAATTATATTTAAGGAAGTGTTGTGATTCATGACTTTGATCCGCGTCAGACCCAGGCATTTATCGCTATTCTTGAAGGCGGCAGTTTTGAGGCAGCAGCCCAAAAACTGAATATTACGCCAGCAGCAATATCGCAACGAATACGGGCGCTGGAAAATGCGCTGGGTGCGCCATTGGTGCAAAGAACCCGGCCGTGTCAGGTAACCAGGCAAGGCATGAAGCTGGCGCAGTTTATACGTAAGCGAGAGTTGTTGTTCAAGGATTTCCAACGCACTTTTTTTCCTTCAGAAAACCAGTTTCTGGAGCTGAATATATCCGTTAATAATGACTCAATCGGATCCTGGTTCATGCCCGCTATTTCAACGTTTGTAATAGAAAACCGGATTTTGCTTAATATCCTGTTAATTGATCAGGATTTAACGCATCGTCATATGGAGGAGGGGCTGGTGGTGGCGGCGTTATCCTCCAATCAACAGGCCATGAGGGGTTGTTCCAGCCGTTTCCTGGGGAATTTGCGTTATTCCATGATGGCAAGCCGTGAGTTCATGCAGCGTTGGTTTTCGCTTGGTTTTAATCGGGAGACAGCTGTGCAGGCGCCCATGTTGATTTTTGATCAAAATGATTTGCTGCAGGAACAGTTCCTCAAAAAATATCTGGGTTTATCGCAAAGTGCCTGTCCCTGTCATTACATACCTGCTTCGGAACCCTTTACTGATGCCATACGTCTGGGCTTGGGTTATGGCATGGTGCCTCACACAATGTTAAACGATAAAGACAATGCTCGTCTGGTGCAGGTCATGCCGGGGGCTTATATTGATGTCCCTTTGTATTGGCATCAATGGAATCAGGAATCTGCGGTGCTTTCAGCACTGGGCAATGAGGTTGCCCATCGTGCTGAAGGTGTGTTGCTTCAATAAAGCAGTCTGATTCAATTAATGACGGGCATGTTTTGTTGCTTATCAACTCCTGGTTTTGAAGGGCAGAATTACTCTACTGTTTTCAAGACGCCCCGGCGCATCTGATCCAGTTCGATGGATTCAAACAGGGCCTTGAAGTTGCCTTCGCCAAAACCTTCATTGCCTTTACGCTGGATAATCTCAAAGAAAATGGGACCAATCTGGTTTTCGGTAAAAATCTGCAAGAGTAAATCGTTGTTCGGTCCACCGTCCAGAAGAATACGGTTCTTTTTCAAGCGTGCTACATCTTCGTTGTGGTTGGGCAGGCGTTGGCTTAACAATTCATAATAGGTGTCAGGCGTATCCAGAAATTTCAGCTTGTTTTGCCTTAGTGCTTCTACCGTCTCATAAATATTGTGGGTGCCCAGGGCAATATGCTGGATGCCCTCACCATGATATAAGTCCAGATATTCCTGGATTTGTCCTTTTTCTTCGGTACCTTCTTCATTAATCGGGATGCGGATTTTTCCACAAGGAGAAGTCATGGCCTTGGACTTGACGCCTGTTACTTTACCTTCAATATCAAAATAACGGATTTCCCTGAAGTTGAACAGGCGCTCATAAAACTCGGCCCATTCCTGCATGCGGCCTTTATGGACGTTATGGGTAAGGTGGTCAATAATTTGCAGGCCGGCTCCTTGGTGATTCAGGTCTTGACTGGCGGTTTCGCAATTGATGGGTTCAAAGTCAACATCATAAATACTGATATCGCCAATGCCGCAGTGTCCGTCTTTTCCTTTCCAGCGATCAACCAGATAAATCAGGGAGTCACCAATACCTTTAATCGCCGGAATATTCAGTTCCATTGGGCCACTTTGTGAATCAAACCCCCAGGCGCCCAGTTCCAGTGCGCGTTGATAGGCTTTGGCGGCATCCTGGACCCGAAAGGCAATCGCGCAGATGGACGGGCCATGCTGGCGGGCAAACCGTTGGGCAAAAGAGTCCTTTTCGGCGTTGATGAGAAAATTAATTTCGCCCTGGCGGTATAGGGTGACGTTTTTGGTGCGGTGCCTGGCGATGGCTTTAAAGCCTAAAGCGATAAATACCTTGCCCAGTGCTTCCGGATCGGGGGCGGTGTATTCAATAAATTCAAAACCGGCTGTGCCCATTGGGTTGTCCCAGGGGGTGAATGTTTCAGTGTTCATGATTATCTCCTTTTGTTATTGATTCATTGTCAGCTTGTGCGTAAATGATATTTTAATAAAAAATGAACAACTAAAAATTGCGAATAAGTCTCGAAAAAATGAATTTTTAAATTATTATTCTAATAAATAAAATATTAAGGAAATAAAATGCCAATAAATTCACTGGATAAGATAGACAAGCAAATTATTAATGAGTTGCAGCAGGATGGAAGGCTGAGCAATCTTGAGTTGGCCGATCGGGTTGCGTTGTCTCCGAGTCCTTGTTTGCGACGGGTCAAGCGCCTGGAAGATGAGGGATATATCACGGGATATACCGCAAAGGTCGATCCGGATAAGATCGGTTGCGGCTTGATTGCTTATGTATCCATTCATCTGAACAAGGTCAATGGTGGCAGTCATGCACCCATGGAGGAATTTGCCCAAGATGTGCAGAAATGGCCCGAGGTGGTGGAGTGTTATGCCCTGTCCGGGGAAATGGATTACATATTAAGAGTGCAGGTAAAAGATTTGGCGGCTTTTTCGGCGTTCTCCATGAATGTATTAATGAAGCATCCTTCTGTTATTGATATGCGCTCAAGCTTTGCGTTGCAAAAGATAAAAGAAAGCAAAATGCTTTATGTTAGATAAAGACGATCACATGTACACATGTTGTAAAAAAATAACGGGCGCTGGTATGGATAATAAATCATGTGTGGAGCAATGAGTTGGGTGAGGTGAGCGGAGCCAGGACAGCATTCAGGTAAGGGTTTTGGATATGTGGGAGTCTGTGGTGCAGGCAGAAAACCTCTTCCTGTTGCGTTGTTGCAATAAAAGCACAAATATTCTGAGGGGTGGGCTTGCTTTATGTTTTCAATTAAATCAATGACTTATGTTTTTTTGTGTAAAATACCTACAGATATTTGTAGAAAAAGCTTGCCAAGGTGCGAAGAAGTCCGCTATAGTTACATTCTTTCGCAGCAACGGCACTAGGGTTTACCCCAAAGCGCCCGGCGGTGAAAAGGAAACGAAGTCTGGTTAAGTGTGTTGGTTTAGAACGCTACGGCTTAAGCAGGCAACGTGAAGTTGGTGGTCTGGCAGGTTGGTGTTAACGATTTGCCGGGTGGTTTAAAAAGAACGGTTTTAAAAATTCTTTAAAAAAGTTCTTGACAAACAAAACCACATACTTCATAATCTCGTTTCTCTGCTACTGACACAGCAACGCAGTCAAGTCAGTCTGATGTGGAAACCTTCGGGTTTGAATCGGGTTGAGCTGAATGCGACAAGACCTACTGTAAAGCAGGTTTATGTCAGCCTCATGACCATTGGGTCATGTTGTAATGCTCTTTAACAATATAACAGCCGATAAGTGTGGGCGCTTGGAATGTAAGAGGCCACACCAGCGTAAGCTGGTGATGCTGAATTTATACTT
>NZ_JAHSPR010000015.1 GCF_019132845.1 Advenella alkanexedens
GTGTGTACTCGCTGAACTACAACGCGTTTGATATTTACGTCATGGGTATCTTTGGCATCATCGGTTATATCTGGACCAAACTGAAGTGTGAAGGTGCGCCGCTGTTGCTGGGTCTGGTACTGGGCCCAATGATGGAAGAGAACTTCCGCCGGGCACTGTTGCTGTCCCGGGGCGACTTCCTGACTTTTGTCGAGCGTCCGCTGTCACTGACCCTGCTGTTAATGGCGCTTGGCCTGGTCATTCTGGTGGCCTCACCCTCCATCCGCAAGAAACGCGAAGAAACGTTTGTCGAAGAGGATTAAAGACCGCTGAGATGCTGTTAACCGGCAAATAAACATTGCCATGCATGCAAAACTCCCTTGATGTCATTCCGGGCATCAAGGGAGTTTTTTTAACTCCAGTATCAGCGGTAATATTGTTTGGTGTGTAAAATAAACATATATTGTTAACAGAACCTGATAAGATAGTAATTGATTACTATCTTTTTGGGGGCGAACATGGAAGCCAGGGGCAAGAATCTTACTGCAGCTGAGCGCAGGTCAATGACAGTTATTTCTGTTGTTGAGCTTGCCGGTGCCCTGAATCCGGCAAATATTACGACGGCAGCGATTGCACAACAGATGAATTTGACACAGGGTGCCCTGTTCAGGCATTTTTCCAATAAAGATGCTATTTGGGAAGAGGTCATGAATTGGGTTGAACAAACCCTCTACAGCCGGATCATGAAAGCGATCCAGGAGAATCCGCATTCTGCGCTCGCAGCCCTGGAAAGTGTGTTCATGCAGCATGTGGATTTTGTCCTTGCTTATCCGGGGGTACCCAGGATCCTGTTTGGTGAGTTGCAGCATGTAGAGACCACACCCGCGAAGCGGATTGCTCTGGATTTAATACAGCGCTACGGAGAGCGTATCAGGCAATTGCTTGAGGATGGCAAGGCACAAAAGGAGATTACCCCTGGACTGGACTCGAAAGCTGCGGCTATCCTGTTCATAGGTACGCTTCAAGGGCTGGTAATGCAGTCATTGCTGGCAGGTGATATCCAATTGATGAAACAGAATGCCGGATCGGTATTTTCCTTGTATTTACGCGCAATCAGGGGTTAATAATGAGTAAAATTTCCATGCGTTCAAGGAAGCTAGGCCTGTTGCTGGTTATTTTCCCCTTGCTGGGTTTGTTTGGATATGTAGTCATCCGGACTGGTCCCCTGGCGGCGGTACCCGTGACCGTAACACAGGCTAAAGTCCAACCGGTTACCCCTTCAGTATTTGGCATTGGAACGGTTAGTGCACGCTATACCTATAAAGTCGGCCCTGTCATAACGGGCAGATTGCTTGATATTGCCGTTAATGTCGGTGACACGGTCAAGGCAGGACAAATTGTCGGGCAAATGGATCCGATTGATCTTGATGAGCGGATACATTCCCAGGAAAGAGTGCTGAAACGCGTCAGTTTGCAGCATACCCAGGCTCAAGTCAAATTTGAACATGCCGGTGTCCAGCTCAAGCGTTACCGTAAATTGTTTGCTTCGCGGTCAAGCAGTGAAGAAAGCCTGAATATCATGGAGCAGGAGTATCGGATTGCCCAGGCGGGGCTTGAAGCTGCGGCAGAAGATATTATCAAGGCAAAGGCGGATCTGGCTGCCCTGATGAGCCAGAGAAAATCACTGCAACTGATTGCACCTGTTGAGGGTATTGTGACATCACGAAATGCAGACCCCGGTTCTACGGTCGTTGCGGGGCAGGCCGTGCTTGAAATGATCAATCCGGCAGAGGTTTGGATTGAGGCGCGTTTTGATCAATCCAGTTCGATTGGGCTTGAGGCTGATTTGCCAGCCAGCATTGTGTTGCGCACACGTGGACAGGCTGTATTTCCTGGCAAAATATCCCGAATAGAACCCAAGGCCGATGTGGTTACCGAAGAAATGTTGGCAAAAGTCAGTTTCATTGCTTTGCCTCAACAAGTGCCTTCGCTAGGCGAGCTTAGTGAGGTAACGGTGCATTTGCCTGAAATACCCGGTTTTGTGGTTATTCCCAATGCTTCACTGGTACGGGTGGACAACCAACAAGGTGTCTGGCGTGTTGTTGATAAAAATCTGCAGTTTGCAGCTGTGCAGCCGGGTGTAATTGACCTGGACGGTAATGTGCAGATTATTGCGGGACTGCAGGAGGATGATCAGGTTGTGGTATATAGCGAGAAAGCGTTAACGGCCAAAAGCCGTATCTTGATCACTGATCAAATTCCAGGGGTGGCCCAATGATTAACCTGGCCTCCCGGGATATCCTGCACTCATGGGGTAAATTTATTTTTACAGGTATGGGTTTGGGCCTGCTTATCGGGGTTACCTTGGTGATGGCGGGCGTATACCGGGGGCTGGTCAGCGATGGCAAATCATTGCTTGACAATAGCGGAGCCGATATCTGGGTTGTGCAACAGGATACGCTGGGTCCCTATGCGGAACCTTCAAGCCTGAATGATGATGTGTACCGTGGTATCTTGGGCATTCCAGGCGTTGAACAGGCAAGCAATATTACGTACCTGACCATGCAGGTCCGTCACCATGACAAGGATATTAGGGTGATGGTGGTAGGAATTGCACCGGGAGTGGCGGGAAAAACACCCGGCTGGCCCCGTTTTCTGGTGGCGGGGCGGCATATCACGCGCAGTCACTACGAAGCGGTTGCGGATATCGCAACAGGCTTGCAGCTGGGCGATAAGATAACTTTGCGCCGTAACCAGTATACGGTTGTTGGCTTGACCCGGCGCATGGTGTCTTCAGGCGGTGACCCGATGGTGTTTATTCCCCTGAAAGACGCGCAGGAAGCCCAGTTCCTGAAAAACAATGAAGCCATCTGGCTGGATCGTCGCAAAACGCAAGCCAATCCTGAATTCAACCGGCCTAATGTACCAGGCCTGCTGGATGCGGTTCTTGCATCAAAAACCAGTAATCTTTCGGTCAATTCGGTGCTGGTGACTTTAAAAGAGGGGGTTGATCCTGCTCAGGTCATCAACACCATAGAGCGCTGGAAATACCTGACTGCTTATGGATGGGCAGAGATGGAAGAAATCCTGGTCGGCAAAATGATTGCCACATCAGCGCGCCAGATTGCCATGTTTCTGGTGATTTTGGCGGTCGTAAGTGCTGCCATTGTCGCTTTCATTATTTATACGCTAACGATGGACAAAATAAGGGAAATTGCGGTTTTGAAGCTGATAGGCACGCGAAACTTCACCATCGCGGCCATGATTGTGCAGCAATCGGTGGTATTGGGGATTATCGGGTTTGTGGTGGGTAAAATCACTTCCAGCTTTTCCGCACCCTATTTTCCAAAATATGTACTTATCATGCCTGAAGATTCGATCATGGGTTTTGTTGCTGTCATGATTATTTGTATTTTGGCCAGTCTGGTGGCCATTCGTATGGCCTTGCGGGTTGATCCGGCTGAAGCGGTAGGGGGGTGAACAGTCATGTCCCAACGAGTGGGCGGTGTCAGGATCGAAAACCTGAAAAAGCAGTATGGGCAGGGGGCGAATGCATTTCTTGCTCTCAAAAACGTCAATATGCAAGTGGCTCCCGGAGAGGTGGTTGGGCTGATTGGTCCATCCGGTTCAGGTAAAAGCACTTTGCTTAAATGTCTGGGGGCCATTATTGACCCGACCGAGGGGGTGATGAAACTGGGTGATCAGCTTATTTATGACAATGGTTGGAAAGTGCGTGATTTGCGTGCTTTGCGGCGCGATAAAATCGGTTTTGTCTTCCAGTCACCCTATCTTATTCCCTTTCTTGATGTAGTTGATAATGTGGCCCTGCTACCCATGCTGGCGGGTGTGTCCAATGGGCAGGCAAGGCAAAAAGCCATGCATTTGCTGGAAGCGCTTGATGTGGCGCACCGGGCCCAGGCGATGCCATCCCAGTTGTCTGGGGGTGAGCAGCAACGGGTTGCCATTGCAAGGGGCCTGGTTAACCAGCCCCCCATTATTTTGGCTGATGAACCCACTGCCCCTCTGGATAGCGAGCGGGCGCTGGCGGTTATCCGTATCCTGAATGACATGGCGCGCGAGTATGAAACAGCCATTATTGTCGTGACGCATGATGAGAAAATTATTCCCACTTTCAGGCGTATTTATCATATTCGGGATGGCATTACTTATGAAGAAGCGGGGCAGGGGCGCCCGATTAATTAAAGAGTGGCTTGCCTAGCTTGTTTTTTCCTTTTGCCAGAAAATGTCCTGGCGGCCAGCTTCTTTGTTAAGAATGCGGGCAAGCATGAAAAAATAATCGGACAGGCGATTCAGGTATTGCCGGCCGATATCGTTCAGGGGTTCGCGCTGGTCCAGCGTAACCAGACCGCGTTCAGCCCGTCTGCAAATGCTGCGGCAGACATGCGCCAGGCTTGCCGGGCGTGTGCCTCCTGGCAGGATGAATTCTTTCAAGGGGGGCAGCTCAGCCAGTGAACGCTCAATTTCTGTTTCCAGAAAAGTCACATGGCTTTCGATTAGGGCTGAATAACCGGGCACACACAGTTCCGAGCCCAGATCAAATAAATGGTGTTGTATACGTTCCAGTGCTGAAGGAACACCGTTGGGTAGTGGTTCGCAGGCAAGCAGACCGATAAAGCTGTTGAGTTCATCAACCTGGCCAATTGCTTCAATGCGGGCATCATTTTTGGCAATGCGGGAGCCGTCTCCCAGGCTGGTTGTGCCGGCATCACCCGTTTTGGTGACGATTGAGGTTAAACGGTCAGCCATGTTATATCCTTTTTCAGGCAGTTTAGGGTTGGGGGAAATAAAAAGAGCCATCAAAAGATGGCTCTTTGTTATGCCGCCAGAAAATTATTTCTTCTCTTGGGGAATAATGGTGACGGGGCAAACGCCAGCATTGATGATGGCGTAGCTGACACTGCCCAGCACACCGCTGAAGACGGGATTGGTGCCTCGTGAACCCATGACGATCAATTCAATGCGGTCTTCGCCCTTGGCGCTGTTGCGAACTTCCTCAACAATACGCTCTTTGGGGTCACCAATATCCAGTTTAAGATTGTAAGGAACTTCAGACGCTTTCAGTTTGTCTTCAACGCCTTCGGTGGCTTCCTTGAAGAGCTGTTGCTGGTATTCTTCCAGGTCTGATTTGTTGAAAAATGTTTTGGCATGAACGGTTCTGAAGCTGGGTTGAACATTCAGCAGCAGAATTTTAAAACCGGATACTTTTGCCAGGGAAATTGCCCAGTCCAGCGCTTTGTTTGCGTTAGACGAACCATCGAAGGGGACTAATATTGTTTTTGCCATTCATTGCTCCAAAGTTACTGGTATATTTTTAAGTCAAATGCTATGTACGACTTACATTCTAACTTAGTTTTATACTGCGTGAAATGAAATGCCTTTAGGCTTGTAAAGTAATTGATTTCCTCTTTTTCATAATAAATTTGTGTACTATGGAACGGTGGTCGTTCTTCCAGATAAGGAGTTTTCATGAAAAAGATGCTAGTGGCAGCGGTGCTTGGACTTGCCGGTTTACTGGCGACTGGCCCTGTGTTGGCGCAGAATGAAGCCAGTGCCACCGGAGAGGTTCGTCGCATTCAGGCAGAAAGGGGAAAAATCACGATTAAACATGGCCCGATTATTGATTTGAAGTTACCGGCGATGACATTGATTTATAACATTAATCCGGGTTTGCTCAAAGATATCCAGCCGGGTGATTCGGTCAAGTTCAGGGCATTGCACCAGAACGATCAATACATCATTATTGAAATCCGTAAAGATTAGGCGCCCATATCAATATTGCCCCCGTATGGGCAGCTGGTTCACTGCGGCAGCCATACGGGGGCAATACAGGGTTTTTCCAGGGGCGGAATTATAGAACGTAATGGGCCAGATCCTGGCTTTGGGCGGTTTCTTCCAGCTTGCTGTTTACATAGTTGGCATCAATGCGAATGGTTGACTCATTACTTGCCGTGGCATCAAAGGAAAGATCCTCCAGCAGTTTTTCCATGACGGTATACAGTCTGCGTGCACCGATGTTTTCGGTGCGTTCATTCACCTCAAACGCCAGCTCAGCAAGCCGTTTGATGCCTTCATCGGTAAAGTCCAGATGAACATCTTCAGTGGCCAGCAGGGCGGTATATTGCTTGATCAGGGAGTAGTCGGTGCTGCTCAGGATTTCCACGAAGTCTTCGGCAGTCAGCGAATCCAGTTCAACCCGGATCGGGAAACGGCCTTGCAATTCGGGAATCAGGTCTGAGGGGCGTGACAGATGGAAAGCACCTGAGGCAATAAACAGGATGTGATCGGTCTTGATCATGCCGTATTTGGTGTTGACCGTGGTGCCTTCAACCAGGGGAAGCAGGTCGCGCTGCACACCCTGACGGGAAACATCGGCACTGCTTTGTGACTGGCGTGCGGCGATTTTGTCAATTTCGTCCAGGAAGACAATGCCATTCTGTTCGGCATTTTTAACCGCCGCATTGCGGATTTCTTCTTCGTTGACGCGTTTGGCCGCTTCTTCTTCCACCAGCAATTTGAACGCGTTTTTAACGGTCATTTTTTGCGTTTTTTTCTTATCGCGATTCAGACCGGCAAACATGCCTTTCAATTGCTCGGTCATGTCCTCCATGCCCGGAGGCGCCATGATTTCCATTTGGGGCAATTGCTGTGCCACTTCGATTTCAATTTCCAGGTCATCGATTTTGTTTTCCCGCAGACGTTTGCGGAAATTCTGGCGTGCGCTGTTTTCTTCGCGAATCGGGTTTCCATTGGCATCGCGGGCGGGTGCTACCAGTACGTCAAGGATGCGGTCTTCAGCAGCGTCCTCGGCCTGGGTGCGTACGCGACGCATTTCCAGTTCACGGGTTTGTTTGACTGAAATGTCAACCAGGTCACGAATGATGGTGTCGACATCACGGCCCACATAGCCGACTTCGGTGAATTTGGTGGCTTCTACCTTGATAAAGGGAGCATTGGCCAGTTTGGCCAGCCGACGGGCAATTTCGGTTTTACCGACACCAGTGGGGCCAATCATGAGAATGTTCTTGGGCGAGATTTCGTGACGTAGCGGTTCTGCCACTTGCTGGCGGCGCCAGCGGTTACGCAGGGCGACCGCAACAGATTTTTTGGCCTTTTGCTGGCCGATAATGTTTTTGTCCAGTTCAGAGACAATTTCTTTGGGCGTCATTACGCTGGTTGTCATGAGATATCCTGATTAAAGCGTTTCAATAACGTGATTCTGGTTGGTATAAATACACAGATCACCGGCGATTTCAAGCGATTTTTTAACAACTTCGGCAGGCGACAGATCTGTATTATGAAGTAGGGCCAGCGCGGCAGATTGCGCATAGGCACCGCCTGAGCCAATGGCGGCAAGGCTGTGTTCGGGTTCAAGGACATCGCCATTGCCGGTCAGCACCAGAGTATGATCTTTGTCGGCCACAATCAGCATGGCCTCAAGGCGACGCAGGGCGCGGTCGGTGCGCCAGTCTTTGGTGAGCTCGACAGCGGCACGCATTAAGTGGCCTTGATGTTTTTCAAGTTTGGCTTCGAATAGTTCCAGAAGGGTAAAGGCGTCGGCAGTGGCACCGGCAAAACCAACCAGGACCTTGTCATTGTAAAGACGACGGATTTTTCGGGCAGTGCTTTTGAAAACGATATTGCCCAGTGTGACTTGACCATCACCGCCTATGGCAACGTCGTTGCCGCGGCGAACACAAACAATGGTAGTAGCGTGAAATTGTTCCATGAAATTCTTCCTGTAGTTTCCGTAGATGGGGCTGGCAAGAAGAATTTCAAGGGTGAAAAATGAAGATTTTTAATCGCCGTAGAGTTTTTGGCGTTTTTCGCGTCTTTCCTGGGCTTCCAGTGAAAGGTTGGCGGTTGGACGGGCTAACAGGCGACGCAGGCCAATCGGCTCTCCGGTTTCTTCGCACCAACCATATTCTTTGGACTCAATGAGCATCAGGGATTGCTGTACTTTCTTGAGCAGTTTGCGTTCGCGGTCCCGGGTACGCAACTCCAGGGCGTGTTCTTCCTCGATGGTGGCACGGTCTGCCGGATCGGGCACAAACTGGGTTTCGCGAAGGTTTTCGGTAGTGGCATCCGCATTATTGAGAATGTCTGCTTCCAGTTTCTTGAGTCGGTCCTTGAAGAACGCCAGCTGCTGGTCGTTCATGTAGTCCTCTTCAGGCATGGCGAGTAACTGCTCTTCAGTTAATAACGGTTGTTCTGTGATTGTGTCGGTATTTTTAGCTGATTTGTTAGCCATCAAACACTCCGTTCAGTAGTACTGCTTATTAATCAAATCAATGAGGGCGTGTTCAGGATGTATCAATTATTGTGTAAAAAATCGAGAACCCGCCTTCATTGTGTGTAACAAACTTATTGCCTGTTTAGGCAAGGCATTGTGTCAGGCCGTTGGTAAATACGTCTTTGGGCAATTTGCGACCGATAAAAACCATCTTGTTGTAAGGTTTTTCTTTGGGGCCCCAGAGTTTTCCGGGTTCTGCACCCATGAGCATGTGCACGCCCTGGAACAGCATTCTTTGTTTGACGCCTTTCATATACAGGATGCCCTTGTAACGGTAAAGGTCGGGACCAAAAACCTGTACCACACCACTCAGGAATTCTTCCAGGCGTTGGGGATCGAAGGGCTTGCTGGAGGTAAATACAAAGGCACCGATTTCATCATCGTGATGCACATGGTGATGATTGTGCTCATGGCCGTGATGATGGTCATGGTCGCAGTGTTCATCGCACTCATGATCGTGATGATGGTCATGGTGGCAGTGTTCATCGCACTCATGGTCATGATCATGGTGGTCTTCCTTCAGGAATTCCGGATCGATATCCAGAATGCTATTCAGGTTGAAGCCGGTGACATCCAGTATTTGGTTAAGATCGGCTTCACCAAAATGCACGGGCATGATTTGTGCACGGGGATTCATGTGCACCAGGCGATGTTTCAGCGAGGCATATTCCTCATCACTGACCAGGTCTTTTTTGGAAATCAGGATGCGGTCTGCAAAACCAACCTGTTTTTGCGCTTCGGGCTGGGTATCCAGGGTTTGCATGCCATGTTTGGCATCCACCACGGTGATGACTGCATCAAGACGGAAGTATTCGGCAATACCGTCATCCATGAAAAAAGTCTGGCAGACCGGGCCGGGATTGGCCACGCCGGTCGTTTCAATAATAACGCGCTCGAAGTTGAGTTCGTTGTTGAGGCGACGGTTTTTAAGGTCGGTAAGCGTTTTGAGCAAGTCTCCACGAACCGTACAGCAGACGCAGCCATTGTTCAGTTCAATGATTTCCTCATCACTGTCCTGGACCAGCAGTTCGTTGTCGATGCTTTCGGGGCCGAATTCGTTTTCGATGACGGCGATGCGTTTGCCGTGGAATTCGGTCAGGATTCGCTTGAGTAGAGTGGTTTTTCCTGCACCAAGGAATCCGGTTAGAACGGTGACAGGAACCATTTTATTGGCTTGTGCCTGGGTAACAGTCATAATTTGCTTCTTAACTAACATCGCAGGCCGAATTTCTGCCTGGCGAAAATTTTTAATATAATCGGGCAATTACATCACAGCTTTGATTATCTGGCAAATATATATCAGTGACTTTACAAAAAATTGAATCAATTTAGATATAAACCCTAATGTCGTCAGTATTGCCAGAAGAGAAAAGCGTTTTTGTGGTGCAACATCCCATAATGGGGGCATAAATGCGTAATGCAAGCCCCGGACCGGATTTCGTATGGCTAAGACATTAATGGTTATGTTGGGGCTTGTTTTTTTCCTTGCATTGCGCGCAGGTGGCCCTGATTTCCGTTTCGTTCGAGGTGAGCGAAAAACCGGTATTGGCGATCAGTTTTTTTAGCTGGCTGCTAATTTCAGGGGCGCTGATTTCAACCACTTTGCCGCATTGCGTGCAAACGACCAGCAAATCGTGGTGATGGTTGTTGACATCGATACAGGCAGTCCAGGCATTGACGGCATCAAGGCGATGAATAAGCCCTTCCTCTTCAAGAAATTCAAGCGCGCGATAAACGGTGGGTGGTTTGGACTTTGGATGAATGGCCAACATGGCATCAAGAAGCTCATAGGCCTTGAGGCTACGCGATTCCTCGAGCATGAGCCGGAGCACCTGCTGGCGGATGGGCGTCAGTCGTTTGCCGCGGGACTCACAGAGCTGCTCGGCCTCAAGCAGTCGCTGGTCGACCGATTTATGCGAGTGAGAATGGTGATGAGTGGAATGCATGAGCGTTTTTAATACTAAAAATAATAAGTTGATCCTTTAGGTCAATGTACCATGAAGCGAAAAAAAGTGTGATCGCAAGAACAATTTTGATGACATTGCCGTTTATTTTATGTTTTAATATGTTATATCATATCATTTGTTGATTGTTTATACTTTTTCAACTCCGCGCACTGTTATGCAAACCACACTTTCCAGCAGCCATTCCGTTTCTGCCGATACCGTTCACCAGCGGATCCAGTCCCCATTGCTCAATTCCGCATTGGCAAGGGTGATTCAGGCCGGGCTTTTCCTGGCGCTGATGTGGGGCGTAACCGGTTATGCCTTGGGCTGGTTTCCGGAAATCGGCACACTGGTTTCAGGTATGGCCCTGTGAATCCGGTTATCCGCCTGAATGATGTATCGCTCGGGTGGCGGGACAAGCCAGTGCTTCAGCATGTTTCCGGGCAGTTCAACCAGGGCACGCTGACCGCCATTCTGGGCGCGAACGGGGCCGGCAAGTCCACCCTTGTCAAAGGTATCATCAATTTTCTCAAGCCCACTGCGGGTAGCATAGAATTGGCACCGGCTTTTCGCAAGGAATTGACCTTGCTGCCACAGCTGAGTGACCTGGATCGCAGTTTTCCCATCACGACTTACGAACTGGTTGCCATGGGTGCCTGGCGCCGGATCGGGCCATGGCGGCATTATGGCAAGGCAGAGCGCATCCGCATCAATCATGCCCTTGAAAAAGTGGGTTTGCAAGCCGTTGCCGACCAGTTGATTGGCAGTCTATCGGGCGGTCAGCTGCAGCGGGCCCTGTTTGCCCGTTTAATCGTGCGTGACGCACAGGTATTGCTGCTTGATGAACCTTTTGCCGCGGTGGATGAAGATACGTGTGAAGATTTGATGCGCATTATTTTGAACTGGCATGCTGAAGGACGCACCATTATTGCTGTTTTGCACGATGTGGAAAGGGTGAAACAGTGTTTTCCCGAGACGCTGCTGTTGGCCAGGCAGGTGGTGGCCTGGGGGAAAACCGCGGATATCCTTACTGAAGAAAATCTGCAGAAGGCCCGTCGCCTGTCGTTGGGAGGTTTCTGATGGGAGCACTGTATGAAATTTTCCTGTCTCCCTTCGTTGAATTCGGATTCATGAGCCGTGCCCTGTTTGGCGCCATATTTCTGGCTGTTGCGACCGGTCCGCTGGGTGTATTTCTTATTTTGCGGCGCATGAGTCTGGTGGCTGATTCCATGTCACATGCCATTTTGCCTGGGGTGGCTGCCGGTTTCCTGGTTGCCGGGGTCTCCCTGACAGCCATGTTGGTGGGGGGGATGGTAACCGGTTTGCTGGTGGCTTTGCTGGCTGGTGTGGTATCTCGGCTGACGTCCCTGAAAGAAGACGCCAGTTTTGCCGCCTTGTACCTGATTTCGCTTGGGCTGGGTGTTGTCTTGCTGTCTTTGAAGGGCTCCAATATGGATTTGCTGCATGTCCTGTTCGGTTCTGTCCTCGGGTTGGATGACAAGGCCCTGCTGTTTATTATGGTGGTCAGCAGCCTGACCATTCTTCTATTGTCTTTAATTTATCGGCCATTGATTATAGAGTGCCTTGATCCCGGTTTCCTTCGTTCGGAAGGGGGAGGCGGGTCGCTGGTGCATATGCTGTTTCTGATGTTGCTGGTTGTGAATCTGGTGGCCGGTTTTCAGGTTCTGGGTACCCTGATGGTGGTCGGGATGATGATGTTGCCCGCTGCCGCTGCCCGATTTTGTGGCCGCACGGTGGGTCGGCAGCTGGTGCTGGCCGCCGCTATTGGTGCATTGTCTGCCTATGTCGGTCTGGTCGTTTCCTATCATTATGGCGTGCCGGCATCATCGGCCATTATTCTGGTTGCCGGTCTGTTTTATATCCTGAGCTTGATGTTTGGTCGCCAGGGTGGCGTGATTCGCAGCCGTATTCGTTTTCTCAATTAATAACAGGATCAAGTAATGAAATTCCAGGTTTATCTGAAAGGAGCGCCAGCCATGGTGTTGGCGGGTTTGTTGGCCACTGCCTTGCCAGTACAGGCAAAGGCCCCCATTGAAGTGGTGACCAGTTTTTCCATCCTGGCGGATATGGTGAAAACAGTGGGTGCCGATCAGGTCAATGTTGTTTCACTGGTGCCTGCCGATGGCAACTCACATGAGGTTGAACTGACACCTCGGGATATCAAAAAAATGTCCTCACCCGATACCCAACTGTTGTTTGTGAACGGACTTGGCCTGGATAGCTGGACCGACCGTTTGCTGGCTTCTTCGGGCTTTCAGGGAAAAGTGATTGTGGCCAGTGATGGTGTGAAAGTGCGTAAACTGGACGAGGCAGCCGACCACGATGTGCATGATCACCATGCAGCCGATAAAGATGATCATGACAGTCATGAAGAGCATGATCACGAAGAAGGGCATGAACATGAACATGAAAAAGATCACGATCACGGTCATGGGCATGATCATGGAGAGTTTGACCCGCACGCCTGGCAGGATCTGGCTAACGGGCAGGTTTATGTGCGCAATATTGCCCGGGCTTTGTCGCAGGCTGACCCGGCCAACGCCGCGCTGTACGAAGGCAATGCCCGGGATTACATCCAGCAGATGCAGGCGCTGGACGAGCAGGTTCGCAAGGCCATGGCAGATATTCCTGCCGAACGCCGGAAAATTGTGACCACCCATGATGCTTTTGGATATTTTGCCGATGCCTATGGGCTTGAGGTGATTGCCCCATTAGGTATCTCTACCTCTGCTGAACCCTCAGCCAAGGACATTTCTGCGGTTATCAGGCAAATCAAGGAACAAAAAATCCCTGCCGTATTCCTGGAAAATGTGAAAAACAATAAACTTCAAGACCAGATTGCCAGGGAAACGGGGGCCAAAGTGGGGGGTATGCTGTATTCCGATGCCTTGGCCACGAGCGGCGAAGCCGCTTCCTATTTGGGGATGATGCGCCATAATACCGGTGTGATTACCGAAGCGATCAGGTAATCAGTTTTTGCGTTTGGCCCTGGGGTGTGCCTGGTCATAGGCTTTGGCCAGGTGCTGGAAGTCCAGCCGGGTATAAATTTGCGTGGTTGAAATGTTGGCATGCCCCAGCAGTTCCTGAACCGCGCGCAGATCCTGGGCCGATTGCAGCAGATGACTGGCAAAACTGTGACGTAATACATGCGGGTGGATCTGGCCGGGCACTTCCGATAGCTGTGCAAATTTCTTCAGTTGCAGCTGTACCACCCGTGGCGAGATGCGGGCACCACGTTCACCCAGAAAAAGGGCATTGATATCATTTTCAGGCGTCGCCGGTTTCAAGAGTGACGGGCGGGCGGCCAGCCATGTTGAAAGGGCTTCCTGTGCTTTCCTGCCCAAGGGAACCAGCCGTGTTTTATTGCCTTTTCCTTTTACGGTTAATTCCTGCTCAGCCAGGTTAAGCCAGCCAGCCGATTCATAATTGTCTTTTTTAACGTAATGGGTGTCCAGTTGCACCAGTTCGGACAGGCGCAGGCCACTGGCGTAAAGCAATTCGAACATGGCCTGGTCACGCAAGTGGATGGGGGCATTTTGCGCCTGTCTGGCCGGATGATCAAGCAGGGCCTGGGTTTGTTCGACTGATAAGGCTTTGGGAAGACTTTTGGGCACTTTTGGGGTTTTGACATTTTTGGCTGGATTGAGGCTTAATTTGGCCAGCGGTACCCACCACGCATAGAATCCGCGCCAGGCTGACAGAATCCGTGCCAGGCTGCGCGGACTCATTTGACTGGCGTGCAGGCGGGCAATGGCGGTACGGATTTGCGGGTTGCTCAGGGTGGCCAGATCGATATCGGGGTACAGGCGTGTCAGTTGGGCCAGATCTCTTCGGTAGGCTGCCAGCGTATGGGCAGAGTAACGCTTGTTGGTGCGCAAATAGTCCAGCCATTGCTCCATGGCTGCAGGCAGGTTGTGGTTCATTTTACTTAATAAGGCGGCTTAGGCCGGCACTGGCCAGTCGCCCCAGGTTTTCCAGGAAAACCGTGCCCATGTCGGGGGTAAAATGTTCTTCATGGCAAGAGCCAAACACCAGCAGGCCAAAGGTTCGGTCTTCTGTTCTCAGGGGGACCAGGGCCACTGAGGCCGGCTTTTCTTCAAGCCATTCATGCGCCGGCAGATAGCCTTCGGGACCGCAATAAGGTTTTTCCAGCGAATCGGTGTAAGCCTGCAATCCAGTATCATCATCAAGCTTGAATTTTTTTGCCCGGAGCATCGGCAGGTTCCACAGACGCAGGGAAACATCAAGTTGTTCAAAGGCCTGTTTCAGGCTGTCAATCGTGCGCTCGGGTAATTTCTGGCTGTTTTTTTCGGCCAGCATCTGAGAGCACCAAAGCGTCATGCTTTGGCTGATAGAGGCGTTTGAGTCGGCGTTATGCATCAGTTCCGCCAGTTTCCATTCAAGCGCTTTGCTACGCTTGCGCAGGGTCATGACTTGACGGGCACCTAAAGACAGGGTGCGGTCTGCATAAGGGTGTGGAATGGACAGGCTGGCAAACAGCTGGGCATGATCCTCAAAAAAAGAGGGGTTGTTTTTCAGGAAAACAGCAATCTCATCCGGCTCAAACGTTGTCTCTGACATAAGTCTACTCATCCTTTAAGCAAAAATCTTTGACCAGTTTATCAATATCAATCTGGCCGGAAAATACGGTGGTGGCCGGGCCGGTCATTTTCAATTGAGTGCCATTCCACTCAATGGTTAATAGTCCTCCCCGGGTTTGGACGGTGACCGGAGAGTCCAACAGGCCACGACGGATGCCAGTGGCAACAGCAGCACAGGCACCGGTGCCGCAAGACAGGGTTTCACCCACACCACGCTCATAAACGCGCAGCCGAATGTGGTGGCGGTTGACGACCTGCATGAACCCGACATTGACGCGATTGCCAAAGCGGGGGTGGCTTTCGATGAACGGGCCCAGTGTTGCAACGGGGGCGGTGTCAATGTTATCCACCAGCAGTACCGCATGCGGGTTGGAAATGGCCAGTGTCGACAGGGTAACCATACCCCCCTGTGGCAGGGGCAGGTTCCAGAGCGTTTCTTCATGTTCCTGGCTGTGGCTTAAGCCTTCTGTGTCAAAAGGCAGCGCAGCCGGATCGAAACGGGTAACCCCCATGTCAACGGTAACACTATTGTCCTCTTTTTCTTCAAGCGTAATCAGGCCGGTGGCAATTTCTGCCCTGAGTGGATTGCGGCGGGACAATCTTTGTTCGTGGACAAAGCGTACAAAACAGCGGGAGCCATTGCCACAATGCTCAACCTCACTGCCATCGGCATTGAAGATGCGATAGCGGAAGTCGGCTTCCGGGTGGGAAGGCGTTTCTACCAGTAAAATCTGGTCGGCGCCGATGCCAAGCTGGCGATGCGCCAGGGCACGTGCCCGTTCAGGGGTCATTTCAATGGGCTGGCTGACGCCATCAAGAACGATGAAATCATTGCCAGCACCATGCATTTTTGTAAATTGCCAAATCATGGGTGTCTGATACGTAAAAAAAATTCATTATGGACTGAAAATTCCCGTCATGCAGTGCTGTTGCCCGATCTGTTTCAATAAATTTTTTCCTCACCCTCGGGGCGTGTCTTGAAACGGCGGTGAACCCAGTAATACTGGCTGGGTGCTTGAAGAATCCATTGCTCAAGCAATTGATTGATGCGTGTAGTGGCGGCCTCAATGCTTTGTTCTCCGGGAAAATCCGTCAGGGGGGGCAAGACCTGGACATGATAGTGTCCGGTTGTCGGGTCCCAACGGCTCACAATCGGCACCACTGCCGCATGCCAGGATTTGGCAATTTGTGCGGTGGTGGGCAGGGTGGCGGCAGGGATATTGAAAAACGGCACGAAAATGGAACCCTTGCGACCAAAGTCCATGTCGGGAAGATAATAAACCGGTGTGCCTTCTTTCAGGTGGCGCAGCATGCCACGTACCCCTTCCTTGCGGCTGATCAGGTGAATTTCATTGAAACGACCACGTCCTTCCCGGACAATATCGTCAATGTCCGGATCGTGTTGAGGGGTGTAAATAGTGGCCGCTTTTTTCAGGGACATGGAAAGCCGGGTGGCTGCCGCGTCAAGCGCCACAAAATGGGGTGCCAGCATCAGGACGGGACGTTTTTCCGCCAGGAGCCGTTCTATGTGTTCAAAGCCATCCATATGGATGGTTGCCAGGATGTTTTCCGGTGAACCGAACCAGAACAGGCCTCGATCAACAATGGATTGGGCCAGTACCCGGAAGTGTTCTTTTTGCCATTGTTGGCGCTGCTCGAGCGATGCTTCGGGAAAGCACAGTTCCAGGTTCTTGCGAACGATGGCGGCCCTGCGCTTCATGATAAGCGGAGACAGGGTACTGAGCAGCCAGCCAAGTTGCTGGCGTCGCTTGTGTGAGGTGTTGCCAAACCAGTGGAAGACGGCGTCAAGGAATTTTCTTTTGGTGGATTTCATGCAATTGGACATTTATGGCTGTTTAATTCAGCGCAGGGAAACCTTAAACAGCTGAGGTTTCAACAGGGTGTTAGCTAAAAAGCAATTTAACATAAGCGGCCGGCGGATGGAAATGAGCGGCCTGGGAAACGAGAACAAGGGCTGGCCAAGCAACGTGACAGGGGGGGCCGGGGATTTTTCAAAAAATCTGTGACAAAAAGAGGGGCTTTGCTTGGAAATTTTTGTAAATGTTTTAAAATGACCGACAGTCGCTGAGTTAACCGACAACTTGCGGGGCGACATGAACTGGTTTCATAAAACACCGCTAAAGCGTCGCGCCTTAATTTTATTTCATTTGAAATAAGGGTGCTGCGCGTTCTTACCTCAAAAACGTCGGAGTTTCTGACATTAATAAAAGGACGCTGTTAAATGGCTCAAAACGATTTTTTATTTACTTCCGAGTCTGTTTCCGAAGGTCACCCCGATAAGGTGGCTGACCAGATTTCCGATGCCATCCTGGATGCCATTCTTGCCGAAGACCCCACTGCCCGGGTAGCTGCCGAAACCTTGTGCAATACCGGACTGGTCGTCCTGGCCGGAGAAATCACCACAACGGCCAACATTGATTATATCCAGGTTGCCCGCGATACCATCAAGCGTATTGGCTATGACAATACCGCTTATGGTATTGACTACAAAGGTTGTGCCGTGCTGGTTGCCTATGACAAGCAATCGCCCGATATTGCCCAAGGCGTTGATCGCAGTCCCGATGAAATCCTTAATCAGGGTGCCGGTGATCAGGGCCTGATGTTTGGCTACGCCTGCGATGAAACGCCCGACCTGATGCCTGCTCCCATCTGGTATGCACATCGTCTGGTCCAGCGCCAAAGCGAATTGCGCAAAGATGGCCGCCTGCCATGGTTGCGCCCTGATGCCAAGTCACAGGTGACGTTCCGCTATGTTGATGGCAAACCGGCAGAGGTGGATACGGTTGTGCTGTCTACCCAGCATTCCCCTGAAATCTCACAATCGTCCATCCGCGAAGCGGTTATCGAGGACATTATCAAGCCCAGCTTCCCTGAAGGCCTGATTACACCCAAAACCAAATTTCTGATCAATCCGACCGGTATTTTCGTGATTGGTGGTCCACAAGGCGATTGCGGTCTGACCGGACGCAAGATTATTGTGGATACTTACGGTGGTGCCTGCCCGCACGGTGGTGGCGCCTTCTCGGGTAAAGACCCTTCAAAGGTAGACCGTTCGGCTGCCTATGCCGCCCGTTATGTGGCCAAGAATATTGTGGCTGCAGGCCTGGCACGCCAGTGTCAGGTGCAGGTCAGTTATGCGATTGGCGTGGCCGAACCCATTAATATCACGGTTTACACTGAAGGCACCGGTGTTATCCCCGATGACGAAATTGCCTTGCTGGTTCGTGAGCATTTTGATCTGCGTCCACGCGGGATCGTGCAAATGCTCGACCTGTTGCGTCCCATTTACAGCAAAACCGCTGCTTACGGTCATTTTGGACGTGCCGAACCCGAGTTCAGCTGGGAAGCCACCGATAAGGTCGAGGCATTGAAAAACGCCCGTTAACGGGTTGATGTAAAGGGTGTCTTGTCATCTTTTGTGGCGAGACACTTTTTGAACCTTCAAGACCTCGTTTGAGGTAAACTGTTCCGGACATTTCCGAGGGGCGCTGCGACAGTTTTCCTGTATGGCATGATTGGGTCATGCCTTAACAGTGAATGCTGCCAGGCTCGGAATACCTCTTTTTTTCATGTAACGGCGCTCATCATTAACCTGCTTTGTAGTTGATGGTGAGACAAGCTCGCATTCATTACCAAAGCAGCATTTATTGGATTTTTTACAATGACTACTGCTGATTATAAAATTGCTGATATTTCCCTGGCCGGCTGGGGACGTCGTGAATTAAGCATTGCCGAAACAGAAATGCCCGGCCTGATGGCCACCCGTGAGGAATTTGCCGCCTCACAGCCCCTGAAAGGTGCCCGTATTGCCGGCAGCCTGCACATGACCATCCAGACTGGTGTGTTAATTGAAACCCTCGTTGCTTTGGGGGCCGAAGTGCGTTGGGCTTCCTGCAATATTTTCTCTACCCAGGATCATGCCGCCGCTGCCATTGCCGAGCGCGGTATTCCCGTGTTTGCGGTCAAGGGCGAGTCTCTTGAAGAGTACTGGCAATATACCCATAAAATTTTTGAGTGGCCCGGTGAACAGGCCAACATGATCCTTGACGACGGTGGTGATGCCACAACGCTGCTGCACCTGGGTGCCAAGGCAGAAAAAGACATTTCCGTGCTGGCTAACCCAGGCAGTGAAGAAGAGCGTGTGCTGTTTGCCGCCATCAAGGCCAGGCTGGCCACAGACGCAAACTGGTACTCAACCCGCCTGGCGCAAATCAAGGGGGTGACCGAAGAAACCACTACCGGTGTTCATCGTCTGTACCAGATGGCACAAAAAGGTGAGCTGCAGTTCCCCGCCATTAACGTGAACGACTCGGTAACCAAATCCAAATTCGATAACCTGTATGGTTGTCGTGAATCCCTGGTTGACGGTATCAAACGTGCCACCGATGTCATGATCGCCGGCAAGGTAGCCGTAGTGGTGGGTTTTGGTGATGTGGGTAAAGGTTGTGCACAAGCTTTGCAGGCCTTGCGCGCCCAGGTGTGGGTGTGTGAAATTGATCCGATTTGTGCGTTGCAGGCTTCTATGGAAGGCTATAAAGTGGTCACCATGGACGAAGCTGCCGACAAGGCTGATATTTTCGTGACCGCTACCGGTAACTACCATGTGATTGACCGCACTCATATGGAAAAAATGAAAGACCAGGCTATTTTGTGCAATATCGGTCACTTCGACAATGAAATTGACGTGGCTTCGGTTGAAGACCTGCAGTGGGAAGAAATCAAGCCGCAGGTTGATCACATCATTTTCCCCGATGGCAAACGGATCATTCTGCTGGCCAAGGGCCGTCTGGTCAACCTGGGTTGTGCAACCGGCCATCCTTCTTTTGTGATGTCCGCGTCCTTCACCAACCAGACGATTGCCCAGATCGAATTGTTCACACGTACCGATGCCTATCAAAAAGGCCAGGTTTATGTGTTGCCCAAACACCTTGACGAAAAAGTGGCCCGACTGCACCTGAAAAAACTGGGTGTGCAGTTAACCAAGCTGTCACAACAGCAGGCTGACTATATCGGGGTTCCCGTAGAGGGCCCTTTCAAACCCGATCACTATCGCTATTGATCTGTAAAATCCTGCAATCCGGCTATCCTGAAATATCCGGATTGCATATACGTTACTATGGAATTATTGTATAGGAACTGTCTTTAAGGCAGCTTTCCGATCCCCTTTTCTGGAGCAGCACATGTCATTAATACTTACCTGGTTGTTGCAGGCGCTGGCACTGATGGTGGTGGCCTATATCCTGCCTGGTGTTACGGTTGCCAGCTTTGGCGCGGCATTGATTGCGGCAGTTATCCTGGGTCTGATCAATACAATTGTTTATCCTGTCCTGGTTTTTCTCACCATTCCCATTACGATTGTCACCCTTGGATTGTTCCTGTTTGTCCTGAATGCTTTGCTGTTCTGGCTGGCGGGTTCCCTGTTTAACGGGTTCCAGGTAGATGGGTTCTGGTGGGCACTGGCCGGGGCATTAGTCTATAGTATTATTTCAGGGATCCTTTTAAGTCTTTTGAATTAATATGAGTTCGTTTTCCAAAGAGTCGTTCAGCCTGGAGTTTTTTCCACCGAGAGACCAGGCTGGGCGTGAGCGTCTGGTGAGTACGGCCAAGCAGTTGCAAATCATCAATCCGAGTTATGTCAGTGTGACGTTCGGTGCCGGTGGCTCCACCCGTGAAGGGACTGCAGAAACCGTGCGTCTTTTCTCCCGGATGGGTTACGAGGCCGCACCGCACTTGTCATGCATTGGTGCCGACAGGGATAGCATCTGTCAAATTCTTGATGCCTATCGGGCCGAGGGCGTCAAACGCCTGGTTGCCCTGCGGGGTGATTTGCCTTCGGGAATGGGTGTGGTTAGCAGCGACTTGCGTCATGCCAGTGACCTGGTGAAACTGGTTCGCGAGCATTCCGGTGACTGGTTCCATATTGAAGTGGCCGCTTACCCAGAAATGCACCCGCAGGCACAGGGGTTTGAGCAGGATATTGAGCACTTTGTGCAAAAAGTCAGGGCAGGGGCCGATAGTGCCATCACCCAGTATTTTTTCAATCCCGATGCTTATTTCAGTTTTGTGGACAGCGTGCGTGCCAAGGGGGTGGATATTCCCATTGTGCCGGGTATCATGCCGATTACCAATCACACGCAGCTGGTTCGTTTTTCACAAATGTGCGGGGCTGAAATCCCGCGCTGGATCCGTCTGCGTCTGGCCGAGTTCGGTGATGACAGGCAGTCGATCCGCCAATTCGGGACAGAAGTGGTTACCCGGTTGTGCCAGGAGCTTATTGACAATGGTGCGCCAGGTATTCATTTCTATACGCTTAACAATGCGGAAGCCACGTTATCCATTTGGGAAAACCTGAGCTATTGATCCGGGTTGAGCATTGTCTCAGTGGTCCCGGCTGAAAGGCCGGTGCCACCGTCAATCATCATCAGCTTTGCCTGCTTGTAAATCCGGTTAGTGAGCGGGTACATGCAGGCCTGAGGGCGTCAGGATATAGTCAAGCGGGATATCATGTGGTTCGGGCGTATAGGGTATGGTAATTTCCCCTTCATCCCAGGCAACACCCATTTTAATGAAATCATGGCCTTTTTCGTGCAACCCTGCCAGGGTACGGTCATAATAGCCTTTACCGTAGCCAATCCGGTGCCCATCACGAGTGAAACCCAGGGTGGGTACCAGTATAATATCGGCAGGCAATGATTTTTCAGTCAATTGCGGTTCGGGTATATTGAATTTGCCGGGGTATAAGGGTGTTGTAGCCGTCCAGCGGTAAAACTCCAGGGCGCTGTCCGGTTTTGTGATGCGGGGCAGGCTAAGTTCATGGCCCTGCCGGTCGAGCTCGGTCAACAGGGGAATCAGGTCGGGTTCTTCTTTGATGGGCCAGAATCCGGCAATCCGGCAAGAAGACTGCGGGTGCTCCCGGGAGAACTGCCTGAACCATGTCATGAAATGCCGCCGTATTTGCCCGCTGTATTTTTCACGGATTGATGCTGACAATGCCTGGCGTGAAGTGGTCAGCCATTTGCGTATTTCCTGATTGTTCATGGGAGCGGTTCGGGTTATGTTCATAGGTACCGGTTTTGAGGATCAAAATGACAGAAAGTAATCATTCAAAAAAAACAAGAATAACATGTTGGGGCATTTTCAAGAAACAGGCCTCCCGTTGGCAGTTGGGCATGATTCCATTCCTGTTATTGTTAACCGCCTGTGCCGAAACGTCCACATCGGCCGCTGAAAAGAAAATCGAAGGCCAGCTTGCCCCATCGTTGAAATATTATGGCCCGCCAGCCCAAGTGCCTGCCGATGCACGTAATGCTGTCATATCGGCTTATGCGGCGATGCAGGCCAAAAACTGGGCGCTATTGCCGGCTCTTGCCCAGCAGGCTCGTGCCGATCAGGAACTGGGCGAGTACCCCATGTTCTGGTATTTGCGCAACCAAATCAGGAGCCGTTCCGAACCCATTCCTGCCGCTGACATTCTGGCTTTTCTTGAAAAAAGCCAGAACCCTTATTTGCATGAGCGCTTGAAAGCGGACTGGATACTGGAAGCCGCGCGCACCAGGGATTTTGCCACAGTTCGCAAACTGGGTAATGTGAACCTGGATAATGCACAGGTGGATTGCGCTGTTTTGCATGCCCGACATATGGGTAATGGGCGCGTCAGTGCCAGTCAGGCCATGGATGCCTTTCGTCCGGGAACCGCCTGCTGGGATATGATGGCGCAACTGTATGCGTCAAAAGTGCTGCAATGGGATCACATTCAGCCCCTGTTGCGTGATGACATTGAATATGACAATAAGGCAAATGCCCGCCGTTACGCTGCCATGCTGTTCAGCCCTGCGCAAATGAAGGACTATGATGCGTTCATGGTCAACCCAAAAGCCTGGCTGTCGGGACAAAGCGGCAAGGCACAAAGCCGTGAGCAGGAAGAATTAAGAACACTGGCGTTCAGCCGCCTGGCCAGACAGGACCGTGAGGACGGTTATGCCTTTTTGCAACGTACCGGCAATACACTGGTGTCAGCTGAAAACCGGCAATGGATCCTGACTCAGTTTGGCCTGGTTTCCGTCCTGAACCTGGAAGACCGGGCGGATCAATGGTACAGGCAGGCCGGAGAAGGTTTTCGTTTAAGCGAATACAATCATGCCTGGCGGGTGCGGGCGGCTTTGCGTCAACCCAATATAGACTGGCCATGGGTGGCTAAAGCTATTGGCATGATGCCTCCTGCACAACAGCAGGAGCCCGTCTGGATATACTGGAAAGCCAGGGCCTGGCAAGCCATGGGCAATACGTCGGCTGCCCGTAAGGGGTTTGAAACGGTGGCCAATGAGGATCATGGTTTCTACGGGCAACTGGCCACTGAAGCCCTGGGGCGCAAAATCATGTTGCCACCCCAGGCACCAGCGAGTACATCCGCCGAACTGGCGCATGTCAGGCAGAACCGGGGATTGCAGCGTGCCGTCAGCCTGTTTAATTTAGGCTGGCGCCCCGAAGCGGTTGCCGAATGGAACTTTGCCATCAAGGGACTGAATGACCGGGAGCTGATCGCGGCTGCCGAGTGGGCGGTGCAGGAAAATATTTATGACCGGGCCATTAATACTTCTTTATTGACGCAGGGCGATATCAATTTCAGGCAGCGGTTTCTGGCGCCCTTTGAGGGCAAGGTGGGTCAGCAGGCCCGGAATGTGGGGCTTGACCCTGCCTGGGTTTATGGTCTTATCCGGCAGGAATCCCGTTTTGTGCCGGTGGCCCGTTCACAGGTGGGTGCAGCTGGCTTGATGCAGGTCATGCCCGGTACGGCAAGAATGGTGGCCAAAAAAATTGGCATGTCCGATTTTTCAATGAGCGATGTGAATGAGTTTGATACCAACACACGGTTGGGTACTTCATACCTGAGCATGGTGAAAAGTGATCTTGGCAATTCCGAGATCTTGGCCACGGCGGGCTATAATGCCGGTCCGAACCGCTCCAAGCGCTGGCGTAGCAGTTTATCGGGGCCGGTGGAAGGCGCCATTTTTGCCGAAACCATTCCCTTTACTGAAACCCGGCTTTACGTCAAGCATGTCATGTCCAATGCCACCTGGTATGCCACCCTGTTTAGCGGGCAGCCGCAATCATTGGTGCAGCGCCTGGGCACGGTTACACCTTAGTCATGACGGGAGCGGGTTCAAGTGAGCAGTACAAAAAACAATAGCCTGGAAGGCCTGGAGGTTTATATTGTGGGTGGTGCGGTACGAGACCGCCTGCTGGGCCTGCCCGAAGGCGACAAGGACTGGGTGGTGGTGGGGGCCGCCCCCGAAGACATGACTGCACGCGGATTCCTGCCTGTGGGGGGGGATTTTCCGGTATTTTTGCATCCGCAAACCAGGGAAGAATATGCGCTGGCCCGTACCGAAAGAAAATCCGGGCGCGGCTATCAGGGGTTCACGTTTTATACCGGCAAGGATGTCAGTCTTGAAGATGACCTGAAACGACGCGACCTGACCATCAATGCCATGGCGCAGGACCGGGAAGGGAATATTATTGACCCATTGAACGGGCAGGCGGATTTGCAGGCATGTGTATTCCGCCATGTGGGGGATGCCTTTATTGAAGATCCCGTCAGGATTTTACGGGTGGCCCGTTTTGCGGCACGGTTTACCCATTTCAGCCTGGCGGACGAGACGCGCCAGTTGTGTCGCCAGATGGTTGACAATGGCGAAGTGGATGCTCTGGTGCCGGAACGGGTCTGGAAAGAAATTTCCCGGGGCATGCTGTATGAAAAGCCGTCGAAAATGTTCAATATGCTGGCTGACGTGAGTGCCCTGCCCAGGGTGATGCCGCAGCTGGTATGGAACGGGCGGGTGGCGGGTTTGCTGGATGCCGCGCATGGCTGCGGCTTGCCCTTGCCGTCGCGTTATGCCATTTTGTGCCTGGATACGCCAGATATTGAAGCCTTGTCCCGGCACTTGCGGGTGCCTAATGATTGCCTTGATTATGCCCGATTGTTGCCACTGGTTTTGCTGGGGCTGCAAGCATGGCAGGCGCAGGAAAATGAACATGATCTGCAAAAGGCGGATGATATCGTTGCGCTCATTGAGCGTTGCGATGGCCTGCGTAAACCAGAACGTTTTATGGATTTGATACAGGCCGCGGCATGTGCCGGAAAAACCGGTTTCCCCTTGCCGGATACGGCAGCCATACAGCATGTTGACGTTCCCGTTGCTTTCTGGCGTATTTGCCTGGAGCGGGCAAAAGATATTGATGCCGGTGCCATTGCGCGGGAATACGCAGGGCAAGCGGCTCAAATAAAAGAGGCTGTCAGAAAGGTCCGTGTTGAATCGGTTTATGAGTATTTAATTCAATCTTAAAGCGTATGACGACGGTCGGCTCGTGTGAAACCAAGCAAATCTTCGCCAATATCAAAGCCAATCGCCAATACCTTGAACAGTTCCCCCATTTCCGCTTCGGAAACCAGTTTTTGTACCGGGGAAATTTCTTTGGCATAGCGTGCCACGTCTTGCGGGTCCAGTGCTGCCAGCAGGTCCATTAAACCGCAATTAAGCAGGAAATTGGCCTGGGACGTATAGCCCAGTACTTCAAGGCCGCTATCCAGGGCGGCATCGGCCATGGCCGTAAAATCAACGTGGGCAGTAATATCCTGAATACCGGGGTAAATTAAGGGGTTGTCGTGGGTATGATGGCGCAAGTGGCACATCAAAGTGCCCTGGCTGCGTTGTGGGTGATAATATTCCTTTTGCGGAAAGCCGTAATCAATCAGAATGGCCACACCTTTCTTTAGCCAGTTCCCCATCTCATGAATCCAGGCCTCTGCCTGCAGGTTTACTTCAGAAGCATAAGCTGGAAAAACCGGCATGCGGGTAGTGATTTTTTCCACCATTGCCGCGTTCGCAGGCTGTTTAAGCCAGGTAAATTCCCCTGCCTCGTTCAGGGAGACATGTTTTTCCGCCAGGGAGCCTTCTTCCTGCCATTCAAACAGATTGACGGGCATGGCATCCAGTACTTCATTGGCAATCACACAGCCTTCAAAATGTTTGGGCAGGGCATCAAGCCATTGCACCTGACCGTTAAAACCAGCCAGTTTTTCCTGTTGCCGGCTTTTCAAATCGGCAGATAATTCAAGTATGAAATATTTGACATCAGAGTTATTGAGCGTGGATAAAATATCATAAGCCAGCTTGCCTGTGCCTGCGCCAAATTCAAGAATGGCGGTGGTGCCGCTTGCCTGCAGCACTTGCTTTATTTGCCTGCTTAACGTACGGGCAAACCAGGGGCTTAATTCGGGGGCGGTTGTGAAATCACCTGGTAGTCCTTGTGTTATGGCCTGATTCTGGTAATTGCCCAGCTTGGTATTGCCACTGGCGTAATAACCCAGGCCCGGTGCATACAGGGCTTCATGCATCCACACCTGGAACGGAATGCTGCCCTGTTGGCCAATCAGCTGTTTTAAATGGGTAGCCGTATGGGTGCTGTGCTCAAGGGAGACGGGGTCAATGTCAGGAAAATGGTTCTTGCGTGGGATATGGGACATGATGGTGGAATCAATAAAATAAGCTGACACTATTGTATATAAAACATGATGCAACAAAGCGCATTCCATGGCAGCGTTGTAATTGCGTGTTTGAAGGGCGATATTGTATTTTTTGATTTTTCGCAAAGCTGCTTATGTCGATAAGATTTATATTCCCAATTAAAACCTATAATAATAATCATTATCATTTACGATAATTAATCAACGGTGTTATTTTAATAGAGATTTTCTACATGAGAAGCCATACTTTTACCAAAATTTCCCTCAGTGTCCTGGCCGCTTTTTCCATGGCTGCCGTTAGCGTATCCATACCTGTCCTGGCACAAACCAAAGCGGCAGCGCAAGTCCAGGCACAGCAAAAAATCGCCATTCAAGATGTCCTGCAAACCTATGCTGGGCAGGCCCATCAGTTTTATGCCAACAGCGTGAAAGATCTTGAGGCGCTGCAAACGGCCATCAATGCCTTTGCCAGCCAGCCCACCCAGGCTACGCTGGACGCAGCCAAGGCGGCATGGTTGCAGTCACGTGAAAGTTATGGCCTGACAGAAATCTTCCGCCTGTCCGAAGGTCCGATTGATGCAGAAGAAGGTTGGGTGGCAGAGGCCTATGGGGCGCTTGAAGGCCAAATCAATGCCTGGCCCCTTGACGAGCACATGATTGACTACACGCTTGATGCCGATAACAAGCGTACCAGCGGCAATATCATTGATACTATTGGTAAATTCACACCGGGCGGCGAAGAAGCCGCAGAGGTGGATGTGACTGAAATCACCGTTGAAGCCATTACCGAGCTTAATGAAAATGGCGGAGAGGCCAATGTGGCATCCGGCTATCACGCTATTGAGTTTTTGTTGTGGGGCCAAGACCAGGATTACAACAATTTCCTTGAAGACAAAATTACCAAGGGTGCCAAAACGGCAGGGCAGCGCCCGTTAAGCGATTTCACCAGCGACCCGTTCGCCAAACGCCGTCTGGCTTACCTGCAGGCAGCCACCAACAAGTTATTGGCAGATGTCAAAACGGTAGCCGAAGCATGGGATGACAAAGTGGATGGCCATAAAGGTTTATACCGTGCCGCTTTCCTGTCAGCGCTAAGTGGTAATAATGCTGATAAAAACATTCCCGCTGAAACCGCCCTGCGCCAGGTGCTGGCAGGTATGGGGGTATTCATCAAATCAGAACTGGCTAACGAGCGCATTGCCGTGGCCGTGTTAACACCCAGCGAAGAAGACGAGCATTCCTGCTTTTCCGATAATACCCATCGGGATATCGTACGCAACTATGAGGGTTTCAAAGACGTATTGCTGGGGCAGCTTAATGGCAAAAAAATTGGCCCTGCGCCCTATGATGCCCTGGGCCAGGCAGAAAAACAAACCATTGACAATTTAATGGGCAAGATAGAACAGCGTCTTGAGAAAATGGATACCCTGGCAAAAACCAGCATGCATTTTGATTACCAGATTATGCCCGAGCATAAAGAAGAGTCAAAAAACATCGTTTCCATGAAAAACGACATGCGTAAACTGGGTGACCAGATGGTTCCGGTGGCATCGGCTTTTGATATCAAGTTAAGTGAAGAAGATGTCACTGATGCTGAAGAAACCCAAATTTAACGTGTATTGATTGATAAGGAACGGGTTGTGGCTGTGCAGATAAAGGGGCTGGTGTTGTTAATGGCTTGCGTTTTGGCCGGTGGCAGTCATGCCGGGGCCTTGTCTGGCATGGCCACCGCGGTTTCAGCCACACCGGCGGAACTATCCAGTGAAGAAGAACAGGACAGGCTGCTTATTGGCCGTTCCTTTTTTACTGTTCCCTGGGTAGCTGCACCCAGTGCCACCACCGCCCGTGACGGGCTTGGCCCCTTGTTTAACAGTAATACCTGTGCCAGTTGCCACCAGGCCAAGATGGCCGGGCATCTGCTGAATGACAGGCATGAGCAAAGCAGGGCTTTGGTGGTCAAGCTGTCGCAACCGCAAAAACATGCGCTGCGCGATAAAACCACCATTACGGTACCCGATCCGGTTTACGGTTCTCAAATTGCCATTAACGGGGTCAGTGGTGTTTTATATGAAGCCACGCCCGGGCTGGACATGCAGGTGAAAACAGTGGTTTTCCCCGACGGCACGGAAGTTGGTTTAAGCTGGCCGGTACCTTATCTGAAACGCTTGAATTACGGGCCTTTAAGCCCCGATACCCGTTTAAGTTTGCGGCTGGCCCCCATGCTTAACGGTACCGGCTTGATAGAGCAGATACCCGAACAGGCCATTCTGGCCGGTGCCGACCCCAATGACCGGAACCGGGATGGTATTTCGGGCAAAGCCAACTGGGTGTATGACCCTTTGCTGCAAGCCTTCAAACTGGGGCGCTTTGGCCATAAGGCAAGCCAGGCCAGTGTCATGATGCAAACGGCCGATGCCGCTGCCCACGATATGGGTTTAACCAACCCTTATTTTCCTGAAGAATTGTGTGGCAGTACCCAGACCGCCTGTTTGCAGGCACCGGCAGGCAGGCCGTCGGCAAGGGGGGAAACCCTTGATTTGCCCATGCACCGGCTGGAAGCCATCAGCTTTTATGTCAACCACCTGAACGGCTCGCCCAAACGAAGAAGTGATGTTTTGCCGCAAGCGCTGGCTGCGGGCAAGGCGCTGTTTCAGGCCGTTGGCTGTGTCCAATGCCATCGCCCCTCTTTTAAAACACAAAAGGGGCAAACCATTTACCCTTACAGTGATTTTTTATTGCACGACCTGGGGCCTGCGCTGGCCGATGCCCGCCCCGAGTTTGATGCACAACCCAATGAATGGCGTACCGCACCTTTATGGGGGAGCGCTGAAAAAGTCCGCCAGGGCTGGCGTTTTTTGCATGATGGCCGTGCCGCCAACCATCTTGAGGCCATTTTGTGGCATGACGCAGAGGCTGCGGCATCACGTCAGGCATTTATGCAGCTTAATGTCACAGAACGGGAACAACTTATCCAATTTCTGGAATCTTTATGAAAAAAGTCGCCGCCGTGCTTACCTTGTTCTGCACAAATCTTGCCTTTGCAGCCCCGGATATTTCCGGGCCGGTGGCTTCCGTGTATGACAGGGTGATCGTGCACAATGCCAACAATAGTGTGCAGGTATGCAATAATTTTAAAGTTAAGTTAAATGAAACAAAAGACGGTGCAGCTGCCGAGGCACTTGATACCGTTTTCAAACAATTGCTGCTGGCCTGGAAAAAGGTGGAAGCCACCTATATGGCGGGTGAACTGGATCATGACTATCTGGATACCCCCCGTTTCATTGATGTGTTTCATAACAGCAATGAAGACTTAAGCGCCATTATGCAACGCCAGCTGGCTTCTTCCAGCCCGCCAGCCAAAGCATTGTTCAAGAATTCATTCAAAACGGTCAATGCCCTTGAGGCCGTGTTGTATGCCGATACGCAACTGTCTGCCCGTGAACTGTCGTTTGCAGCCGTGATGGCTGACAGCATTTGCGGGCATTTGCAGGATATTGCCACGGTATACACCGACCAGCGCGAGGCTTTGCTGGCCGACCCTGAAAAGGCGCTGGCCTTGTATACCCATGCCCTGTCCAACAGTATCTTTGCCGGCAAGGAATGGCGCATTGCTGAACCGGCCGGTTTAAGCCGGAAATATAAAGACCAGCCCAATGCCAAACGCAGCGAGTATGCCTTAAGCGGGCACAGCCTGGCTGCTATTAAGGCGGTGTTTGAAGTGCATCAGGCCATGATGGGGCAGCAGGATTATGCCAACCTGGCAGACGTCATCAAAATGTACCAGGCCAATGAACTGGCAGAAGCCATCAATTTGACACTTGAGCAGATCATGCAACAGATTGGCCAGCTTGGGCAGCAGGCGTTTGCCTTCCAGCCCGATTTAACCCGCCCGCTCTATGATAGTGCCGGGCAGCTGTACAGGCACTATTATGTCAGCCTGCTTAGTGCCCTGCCCATCGTGGGTAAAATCCTGGAAGCCGACGGAGACTGAGCATGCCATGGGATTATGTGCTTGAATCGGGGCAGCGCCTGTTCTGGCTTTACCTGCTTTCTTCGGCATTGATTGCGCTGTTGTTTACCGGTTTCAGGGTGATACGGCAACAGGGCTTTGCTATCCGGCAGTATTGGCTGCATCCCAGTGCCTTACTTGATTACCGCTATTTTTTTGTCAGCTGGTTTATCAAGGTGTTTATGCTGGCCCCTTTGCTGCTGTCGGCCAAAAGTATTGCCTTATGGACATTCCAGCTGGCTTCCCCCTGGCTGTCGCGGCCGGATTGGCATCTTTCTTATGAATCACTGGCTTTGCTTTATACCGCCTGCCTGTTTGTGGCCAGTGACTTCTCCCGTTACTGGCTGCATCGTTGGCTGCATACCAATAAATGGTTATGGCAGTTTCACAAAGTACATCATAGTGCACCGGTGCTGAATCCGCTTACCTTTTACCGGGTGCACCCGGTAGAAAATTTCCTGTTTGGCTTGCGTTACGCGCTCAGTGCCGGTGTGGTGACCGGTTTGTTCATGACGCTGTTCGGGCCTCGTTTAAGCCTGATGACCATCATGGGTAGTAATGGTTTTATTTTTGTTTTTTCTTTGCTGGGCAGCAATTTACGGCACTCCCATGTGTTTCTGGGCTATCCGGCCTGGCTGGAACGTGTGTTTATTTCTCCGGCCCAACACCAGGTGCATCACTATAGCCGTTATGCCCGTTTCAATTATGGCGGCTATCTGGCGGTGTGGGACTGGCTGTTTGTCTCTTTAATGCCTTCGGGCAAGGCGCAGCGCAGTGACCGGTTTGGTTTTCAGGCGCAGCAAATGAATGACTATCGCACGATACCGCAACTGCTGTATGCGCCTTTTGTTTCCTGTTATCGTTTATTGGCTTATTATGCAAAAAAGAAAACTGTTATTGATCGCCGGACTTCTGATGGGGGCGGCAGCCGCCACGGTGCCGTTGTGGCAAAACCGGGTGCTGGCACAATTACCGGCACCGGCAGACCATAATCCTGAAGAGGAAAAAATCGCCCTGGGCCGCCTGCTGTTTTTTGATGTGAACCTGTCAAAAAACCGGACCCAGAGCTGTGCCACCTGCCATGATCCGGCCCGGGCATTTAGCGATGGCAGAAGCAATGCCGGCAAGGGCATGGTGTCGCTGGGCGATGATGGCACTTCTTTTGGCAATCGCAATACGCCCACTGCCATGTATGCCAAGTATGCGCCCGATTTTCATTTCAACCAGAAAACCGGGCAGTATGTGGGCGGGCAGTTTCTGGATGGCCGGGCCAACGATCTGGCGGCACAATCAGGGCAGCCACCCCTTAACCCGGTGGAAATGAATATGCCCAGTGTGGGCAGTATTATTGAGCGGCTTAAAAACAATCAATACTATCTTGATAATTTCAGGACAGTGTATGGTGATACTGTCTGGGATAGCGAGGAGACCGCCTACGAGGCCATGATGCAGTCACTGGCGGCCTTTGAGCGTACCAGCCAGTTTGCGCCTTTCAATTCAAAATATGATAAATACCTGCGGGGCGAGTATGAGTTGACGGTGCTGGAAGACCTGGGCCGTACCCTGTTTTTTTCCAACCAGAATGTGAATTGTTCGGTGTGCCATAAGCTGCGTGCCGAAGATGCGCCTTTTGAAACCTTCAGCAATTACGAGTATCACAATATTGGGGTGCCGCGTAATGAAGATGTGGTGGCTTTGAATAAGCTGGCTCAGGATTTTGCCGATCATGGTTTGCTGGAGAACCCGCTGGTAAGCGATGAGGCCATGAAGGGCAAGTTCAAGGTGCCTACCTTGCGTAATATTGCCATTACCGGCCCGTATATGCATAACGGGGTGTTTAAGGATTTGCGCACGGTGGTGCTGTTTTATGACAAGTTCAATAATCCAGAACGCAGTGTTAATCCTGAAACGGGGCAAGTCTGGGCTGAGGCCGAGGTGCCTGAAACCGTGAATTTGAAGGATTTGCGGGCCAATGTGTTAAGCGATCGCAAGGTAGATGCCCTGGTGGCGTTCATGAAGTTGCTGACCGATGAGCAGTATGAACATTTGCTGGAGGCGGAAGAAGCGGGGAAATAATAGGTTGCGTTACGGGTGAGGGATGGTGTCTGGTTTCTTCTGTGGAAGCGGAACAATCATTCAGCTTTGCTCCGACGCCGCTGCGCGCCCACGGCGATGCTGTTCACCCGCCATCCGTGCTTCATTGACCAATTCAACAATTTGGCGGCGATCTGTGGCATTGGTCATTTTTCCTCGTCCCCCCAGATCGCCTGGACTTTTTTTCGCAAGGCCAGGATGGCCGCCGTTTCAGCCAAGGCGGCATCTTTACGACGCAGTTCGCGCTCCAGTTCCTTGATGCGTTTACGTTCTGCTTTAGTGATTTCTGCTTGCTGTGCGGATGCTTTGGCACTGACGTCATTGGCTTGTTCACAACTGCTGCGCCACCGACGTATTTGCTCAACATACAGGCCACGACGGCGACAATATTCGGCCAGTTCCGTTTCGGATAAGGCAGCGGTTTCCAGGACAGCATTGAATTTTTCTGCCGAGCTCCAACCTTCCGGTGTGCTGGCTTGGTTTGGTAATAACCGGCCTTGATCACGTGCCTGTTTACGCCAACTGTAAAGCGTCGCTTCGGAAATGCCTTCTTCCTGGGCTAATTCAGCAACCGTTCGGTTATGGGGAGCCATTAATTTGGCCAGTATCGCTTCTCGGCGTTCGGGTGAGTATTTCATAGGAACCTTTTCTTTGCCCCCATCTTAGGATGAGTTAAATTCTAACATCGGTTGAGGTTCCAACTAGTCTGACACAGGGGGCACTCAGCCCGCCAGCCATATTGCTGAACTGTTGCCGCATAATTGGCAACCACAGACAGCGATGTAAAAAAACAGGTTAAAGAAAACCGCTGTCAAGATGAGATGGCCGAACGCTTACGCCACAGTTATCTTGATGTAGACATTATGCATTGTAATAGCCCATTAACATGCGCTAAGAGCATAAATTAATATACAGTAACAAGCATTACGATGTGCTAATGTTTGGAAAGCAGCCTCTTCCAACTACAATAATAAGTTAACTATCCTCCACCCACAAATAATTACAAATGACCCCTTTCCGCTATAACTCCGATCTCACCAGCGGCTCGCTACAAACCCGAAAGTGTCGCATTATTACTGGCTTGTTACTCCAAGAGCTTGATGAAGCTGCCTGGGATAAAGCCATGTATGAGGAAAATGTGCTTCAGAAACGCACGCAATCTACGGTAAGACGTATTTCTTCAGCGCTTAGAAAACGCCTAGAACACCTAAGCTCTGACTTTTGGGCTTTTGCGTTTTTATGTTAGGCATTGTCTGGCAGCTGGAGGAAGTGTAATGACCATGAATGGTCACTGTGATTAACAGTATCTTGCTTAAACTTATCTGAACAATGGTAGAACTGGCTCATATTTATCCCCTCTATGATTGTTTATCTTTTTCACCATAAAAAGTATCAGGGGCTACTCAGGGCTACATAAAGATATTTATCTACTTTTACTGATTGATAAGTAG
>NZ_JAHSPR010000016.1 GCF_019132845.1 Advenella alkanexedens
CAGGTATTGGCCAAACCCGGTTCAATCAAGCCGCACACCAAATTTTCGGCAGAGGTCTATATTCTGTCCAAAGAAGAGGGTGGTCGTCACACACCATTCTTCCAAGGCTACCGTCCTCAGTTTTACTTCCGTACAACGGACGTAACCGGTACCATCACTTTGCCAGCTGACAAAGAAATGGTTCTGCCAGGCGATAACGTTTCCATGGACGTTGAGCTGATTGCACCTATCGCGATGGAAGAAGGTCTGCGTTTCGCGATCCGTGAAGGCGGCCGTACTGTTGGCGCCGGTGTTGTTGCTAAAATCGCTGCTTAATGCATTACTTGCGTGTGGTATTAAGTAATTAATGCTACAATGCTCAATTGCCTTGTCCTGTGGGCAAGGCAATTTGTTCTTTATATTGTTCTTTGGGAAATACAATGAAAAACCAAAAAATCCGTATCCGTTTGAAAGCCTTTGACTACAAACTGATCGATCAATCAGCAGCTGAAATTGTTGATACAGCCAAGCGCACAGGCGCGGTTGTACGTGGCCCAGTTCCACTGCCAACACGTATCAAACGTTATGACGTATTGCGTTCTCCACACGTGAACAAAACTTCTCGTGACCAGTTTGAGATTCGCACTCATCAACGTTTGATGGATATTGTAGATCCAACAGACAAAACAGTTGATGCATTAATGCGACTGGACCTGCCTGCAGGTGTTGACGTAGAAATCGCATTGCAATAAAATACTTGCTTTCGTAGCGAACAAAGTTTACTAGATGGGTGCTTAGCTCAGTTGGTAGAGCGGCGCCCTTACAAGGCGTAGGTCACAGGTTCGACCCCTGTAGCACCCACCATCAGTAAGATATCAAAAAATACCGTGCCAGTGGCGCGGTATTTTTTTTGCCTGCCGGGCTTGAAATACTCCCGTGGTTGGCGGTGAAATGATTAACATGATGTCTGAAAACCGTTATATTATCGGATCCGGTGGCGAGTAATGCCTGAGATTAACTTATCGTGTTGATGGGGTATTTTTATAACCATAAAAAATAAGCAAATAAAAACAAATGCGCAATGGTCATATAAAATGGTGCCCACAAGAACGTACATTATTGAGAAATGCGTTGATCCGCTTAGAGAATATTCATAAAACCTACATAACGAAAGATAAAACCCTTCATGCTTTGGCGGGCATAGACCTGCAAATTGAAAAGGGCAGGATTTTTGGTATTATTGGTCGCTCAGGCGCCGGTAAAAGCACGCTTATTCGAATGCTGAACCTGCTTGAAAAGCCGACGCAGGGCAGGGTGTTTATCAATGAGAAGGATATTACAGCGATTTCAGAAGCTGAACTGAGAAAAGTGCGCCAGAAAATCGGCATGGTGTTCCAGCACTTTAACCTGCTCACTTCCCGAACGGTGCTTGATAATGTCTGCTTTCCCCTGCGGCTTGCCGGCCAGCCAAAAAAAGAACGTCATGAACGGGCGATTGAATTGCTGAACCTGGTGGGTCTGACCGACCATATTCACAAATATCCCCGGCAACTGTCGGGTGGACAACAGCAAAGGGTGGGCATTGCCCGGGCGCTGGCCAACAAGCCCGAACTGTTGCTGTGTGATGAAGCGACCAGTGCCCTGGATCCTGAAACCACGCAATCCATTCTTGCCTTGCTGGCCGATATCAATAAACGTCTCGGTATTACGATTGTCCTGATTACTCATGGCATGGATGTGATCCGTTCCATTTGTGATCAGGTGGCTATTATTGATGGTGGAAAAATTGCTGAAATGGGAGATGTGCTGGATGTTTTCCTGCATCCCAAACATCCAACAACCATGTCTTTGTTGTCGGAAAGCGGCGTGGATGCCAATAGCTGGCAGGAATTGGTTGAAGGGGTGCAGGGACGTATTATCCGCCTGACCTATAGGGGCATGGCAACGGCCCAGCCTTTGTTAAGCCAGGCAAGCCGGGAGCTTGATGTAAACCTGAGTATTTTGCAGGGTGCGGTTGGCAAAATCAAGGATACGCCATATGGTCAGCTGGTGTTGGCGGTGGACAGTGAAGAAAAACAATATGCGCCTTTGGAGGCCTTTTTCAAGGGCCAGAATGTTGAATATGAGGTACTGAAGCCATGAACTGGGACAGAATTGATTGGCCATTGATTGGTGAAGCCACGGTTGATACCCTGCTGATGACGGGGTGGTCCTTGTTGTGGACGGTTGTGATTGGTTTGCCGCTGGGCGTTTACCTGTATCTGAGCAGTGAACGCCAGCTGCTTGAGAACAAGGTGGTGTATCAGGTGCTGTCGCTGGTGGTGAACGTGTTGCGTTCAGTGCCATTTCTAATCCTGCTGATTGTGCTGATCCCGTTTACCCGTTTTATCATGGGCAGTGCGCTGGGGGTAAGCGGTGCGATTCCGCCCCTGGTGGTGGGCGCGGCACCATTTTTTGCACGACTGGTTGAGAATGTCTTGCGTGAAATAGATCCAGGCATTAATGAGGCCTGCAATGCCATGGGGGCCAATTCACGGCAAACCGTCATGTGGGCCTTATTGCCCGAGGCCACAACAGGCATTATCAGTGCAATTGTAGTCACTGCGATCACACTCATTGGTTATTCCGCCATGTCTGGTGTGATTGGCGGTGGCGGGCTGGGTGATGTGGCGATTCGTTTCGGCTACCAGCGTTACCAGTCCGAGGTCATGATTATAACGGTGGTTATTTTGATAGTGATGGTTCAGCTGGTTCAGATGCTGGGCGATCGATTGGTAGTTAAATTTAACAGAAAATAGTATTGGAGCATCTTATGCAACTTAAAAAAATCCTGGCAGGTCTGGTATTGGTATCAAGTGTGGTGGGGCTGAATGCCGCTGCCAATGAAAAATTAAGTATTGCGGCAACCCCGGTTCCGCATGCCGAGATTCTGGAACATATCAAACCGGCATTGGCCAAGGAAGGTATTGATCTTGAAATCAAGGTTTTTACCGATTACGTACAGCCCAACCAGCAGGTAGCCGATAAACAGCTGGATGCCAATTTCTTCCAGCACAAACCCTATCTGGACACCTTCAATAAAGAAAAAGGCACCAATCTGGTATCGGTGGGTCTGGTTCACGTAGAGCCTTTTGGTGCTTACTCCAAAAAAATCAAGGCAACGGGTGAACTTAAAGACGGTGCCCTGGTGGCTATTCCCAATGACCCTTCCAATGGCGCACGTGCTTTGTTGCTGCTGCAGCAGCAGGATCTGATCAAGTTGAAAGATCCCGGCAACTTGCTGGCCACTTCACGTGATATCGTTGAGAACCCTAAAAACCTGAAATTCAAGGAATTGGAAGCAGCGACTTTGCCCCGTGTGCTGGATGATGTGGATATTGCCCTGATCAATACCAACTATGCGCTGGAAGCCGGCCTGAATCCTACACAGGATGCCCTGTTCATTGAGGATGCGGAATCACCCTATGCCAACCTGGTTGCCACGATTGTCGAAAAAGAAAAATCGGAGGATATTGCCAAGTTGATCAAGGCGCTGCAAAGTGAAGACGTGAAAGCTTTTATTGCAGAAAAATATAAAGGTTCAATTGTTCCCGCGTTTTAATTGAAATGATTGGGAAAATGGCCGGCATGTTGATGATATGCCGGCCATTTTTTATGTAGTACCCGGTTATTACCGAACCCGGGCAATTAAACGCCATAATTGAACCGTCTGATTATGTTAAGAGGTTTATGAAGATGGCAAAAATTATTCACGTTATGATCCGTTGCAAGGATCTTGAAGCATCCAAGGCATTTTACAAGACCGCTTTTGGACTGGTGCCTTCCCACGAGCTGGATTTTCCCACTTTTACCCTTTGCTACTTGCGGGGTACGGAAAATGACATGGAAATCGAGCTGACTTATAACAAGGATCGTGAAGAACCCTACACCCATGGTGATGGCTATGGCCATGTCGCTGTTTGTGTAGACGATCTTGAGGCGGAGCATGCCCGATTTACCGCAGCGGGATTGAATCCTCTTGAGATCAAAACCTTCAAGGATGGCGATACGATTTTGGCCCAGTTCTTTTTCGTTCAGGATCCTGATGGTTACAAAATTGAAGTACTGAAAAAATTGGGACACTACCAATAAGTCCAGGTGTGGATATAATAAAAAGGCCGGTTGCGACCGGCCAAAAGCCTGTCATCAGATTTATGATTTTGTAAAAGAGGGCAAAATGCAGCGTCAGGCCGCCCGGGTCGTTTGTGTGGCGGGTAATTCGATTGAAACACCCCGTTTGTTGCTGATGTCGGCCTCCTCCAGGTTCAAGGATGGGCTTGCCAACAGTTCCGGACAGGTGGGGCGTAATTATATGCGTCATACCACCGGGTCAGTGTATGCGGTGTTTGATGAACCGGTGCATATGTACCACGGTACCACCATGGCGGGTATTGTGCAGGATGAAGCCGGACATGATGAAAAAAGGGGGTTTGTGGGGGGTATGAACTGGAAACCCTGGCATTGGGCCTGCCGTTTTATGCTGCCTTCTTTGATCCGGGTAGTTGGGGCACCGATTTTGCCTCGTATATGGATGCTTATGATTACACGGCCGGCTTGTGGATTGTCGGTGAGGATATGCCACGCACCAGCAATCGTATTACCCTGAATACCGATGCAAAAGATGCCAATGGCCTGCCTGTTCCCAATGTGCATTTCGATGATCATCCCAATGACGTAGCCATGAGGGATCATGCGTACAAACAAGGTATTGCGATGTATGAGGCTGTAGGTGCGAAAAAGGCGTTTCGCACGCCACCTTATCCTTCAACCCATAATTTGGGTACCTGCCGCATGAGCGAAAAGGCCGAAGACGGCGTGTGCAACAAGTATGGCCAAACGCATGATATTGTCAATCTGTTCATTTCCGATGGCAGCCAGTTCACGACCGGCGGTGCTGAAAATCCGACCCTGACGATTGTGTCGCTGGCTATCCGGCAAGCGGACTATATCGCTGATCAGATGATGAAAAAACAGCTGTAAGAGGTGATATTTAAAAGGCCTGGCTCTGTCCCAACCTGGCAGGGCCGGGCCTTTTGTCTTATTGAGTGGACATTTGGTATAAGATTGTGTTTTGCCGACAGAATCTTAAAGCATGAACGAATTTATCCAGACCCTGGGTCCTTCTTCCCAGATAGGGCTTGCCGCGCTGGCAGGTGGTATTTTTGGCATTTTGCTGTGTGCCCTTTTCATGTATTCCCGGCAGGCTGGCAGTCGTGCCCGTATTGCCGTGCTTGAGCAGGCGCTGAATGACCGTATGGCATCGCTGGAGCTGCAGGCACAGCAGTATGATGAGTTGCAGGATGATTATCGTATTCTGGATGGTCGCAAAGAGGCCATGGGCAATGAGCTGGCTGCCGCCCTGGCGGAAAAAAACCATTTGCAGGCATTGGCCGGTGACTTGCGCCAACAGTTGCAAATACGGGAGTCACAACAGCAAACCTTGCAGGCCACATTGGCTGGGCTGGAAAAAAAACTGGCCACGCAGCAATCGGAAATGCAGCACAAGCAGCAAAGCCTGGATGAGTTGCGCCAGCAGTTTGCCCAGTCCAAGGCACAATTGGCGATTGAATTCCAGAACCTGGCCGATCGTATATTCACGGAAAAGGAACAGGCTTTTTCGCGTCATAGCCAGGTTTCCATGGAAAGCCTGCTAAAGCCGTTTCGTGAGCAGATAGACCGCTTTCAAAGCCGGATCAACGAGGTACATGACCAGTCGGTGCAGGGGCAATCGCTGTTGCAGTCGCAAATCAGGCAGATGTTTGAGGTGGGCATGAAAATGACTCAGGATGCCGATGCCCTGGCCCGTGCCCTGAAAGGGGATAAAAAAACCCTGGGTAACTGGGGTGAGATGCAGCTTGAGCGGGCGCTTGAAATGGCGGGCCTGGTCAAGGGCGATCACTTTCAGACCCAGGCCCATTTCCGCAATGAAGCGGGCCAAAGCCAGTTACCCGATTTTGTACTGTACCTGCCCGATGGCAAGCATCTGGTTATTGACAGCAAGGTCTCCCTGAACGACTATCAGAAGGCGGTGAACGCAACGCAGGATGGGGTCATGCAGTCCTCCCTGGATGCGCATGCCAAGGCGGTCAGGAATCATATTGATCAGTTGTCCGACAAGAATTACAGCAATTTGCAAGGTATGCACAGCCCCGGTTTTGTGTTGATGTTCATGCCGGTCGAAGCTGCTTACATAGAGGCGCTCAGGCATCCGTCCAATCTGTTTCAGTATGGTTATGAAAAAGGGGTGGTGCTGGTTTCGCACACGACCCTGATGCCTGTTTTACGAACGGTTTCCTACCTGTGGATGATGGCGCGCAGCAATGAGCAGGCCGCCCAGATCGGTGACCGTGCCGTGGATATTTACAATCAGGTGACCCGGGTGGCCGAGCATCTGTCCCGCTTGGGTGGAACATTGAATACGGTGGGTACGCATTACAATGCCGTGGTGGGTTCGCTGGCAGGCCGGCAGGGCTTGATTGGCAAGGTGGAGCGGTTCAACGAGTTGTCAGCCAAGGCCAGCCGGAAAATGATCGAACCCGAGCCGATTCATCCGGATTTTGATGTCAGCCGGCTGGATACCCTGGTGAGCAATGGCAAGCCTTAATAACGGTCCAGCGCTTTTCTGAGTCGGGTCACGCCTTCGATGATTTGCGCTTCATTGCTCATGGCAAATGACAGGCGTAATGCGCTTTCATCGGGTTGGTCGGCATAAAAACCGCTGCCGGGCACAAACATGACTTTTTCATCAATGGCCAGCGGCAAGAGGCGGGTGGCGTTGATGTCAGCAGGCAGGTAAGCCCAGATAAACATGCCGCCTTGGGGCCGTACCAGTTTAAGCTGACCGTTAAAGTCGGCTGAAAAAGCGTTCAGCATGCATTGCGCCCGCTGCCGGTAGGTGTCGATAATATAAGGCAAATGCTGCTCATAGCGTCCCGAGTTCAGGTAATGGGCGGCGACCGCCTGCATGAACGGTGCCGAGCACATATCTCCCACCTGTTTGGACAGCACGCAGCGGCGTAAAATATCGGGGTGGGCGATCATCCAGCCGATTCGCAGGCCCGGTGCCACGGTTTTGGACAGGCTGGACAGGTAAATGACCTGGTCCTGTGCCGGTGTTGAACGGGCCAGCTCTGCCAGAGTGGGTAACGATTCCCCGCCAAAGCGCAACTGGCCATAAGGGTCATCTTCAATCAGCAGACAATTGGTGGTGGCCAGCAGCGCCAGCAGTTTCTTGCGTTTTTCCAGAGACAGGGTAATGCCGCTGGGGTTGGCAAAGGTGGGTACACAGTAAAAAAACTTGGGCTGATGCTGTTGCAGCAGTCGTGCCAGTTCCTCAAGATCGGTGCCGTCTTCTTCAACCCCGACGGTGATGATATTGGCACCGGCCAGCCGCAGGCCCTGAATGGCGGCCGGGTAGGCGGGACGCTCTACCAGTGCGGTATCACCCGGTTCGATCAGGGCCCGCACCAGCAGTTCATAGGCCTGCTGTGAGCCACTGGTTACCAGGATGTCATCTTTGCCGGCCTGGATGCCGCGTTGGGTGCAAAGGGCGGCCAATGCTTCGCGCAAGACCGGCAGCCCTTCGCTGGAACCGTAAGACATGGACTCTTGCAGGGAGGATGTCTGGGCGGCGATGGAGGCCTGCAAACCGGGAATATCGAATAATTCAGGGGCGGGATAGCCACCGGCAAAAGAGATCATGCCGGGCGTGGACAGGTATTTGAACAATTCCCTGATGGGTGAACCCTTGATTTCTTTGAACGGTGCGGCGAAAGGAAAACCGGAAGACATAGTCAGACCTCTTCATCAATGGAATGGGGGTGCCCATCGTTGGATGGGAATGTTCAGGATGGCATTAATCGTCACCAAATTTCACGCCCTGGGCCAATGGCAGTTCACGTGAGTAGTTGATGGTATTGGTGGCCCGGCGCATATAACCTTTCCATGCATCGGAGCCGGACTCACGGCCGCCACCGGTTTCTTTCTCACCACCGAAGGCGCCACCGATTTCGGCACCCGAGGTGCCGATGTTGACGTTGGCAATGCCGCAGTCGGAGCCGGCGGCGGACATGAAATACTCGGCCTCAAGCAGATTGGTGGTGAAGATGGCCGAAGACAGGCCTTGAGGAACGTCGTTTTGCAGGGCCAGTGCATCTTCGAAGCGTTCATAACTCATGATGTAAAGGATGGGCGCAAACGTTTCCTGGCGTACCACGTCGGTTTGTGCCGGCATTTCGACCAGTGCGGGCTCAACATAATAGGCATCGGGGAACTTGTCGTGCAAGACGCGCTGGCCGCCAGTGACAATCCCGTTTTGTTCAGTCGCTGTTTGCAATGCGGATTGCATGGCGTCAAACGCAGCCTTATCAATGAGCGGGCCGACCAGCGTACCCGCCTCAAGAGGGTTGCCAATCGGTAAGCTGCGGTAGGCTTTTTTCAGTCGTTCGGCAAGTTCCTGGACGATGCTGCTGTGGACGATCAGGCGGCGCGTGCTGGTGCAGCGTTGTCCGGCGGTGCCGACCGCACCAAAAACAATACCTCGCACGGCCATGTCCAGGTCTGCGGTTTCGCTGACGATAATGGCATTGTTGCCGCCCAGTTCAAGAATGCAACGACCAAACCTGGCTGCCACTTTGGGGCTAACTTCGCGACCCATGCGGGTGGAGCCGGTGGCTGAAACCAGGGCAACCTTTGGATTGTTAACCAGAATTTCACCGGTTTCCCGCTGGCCAATGACCAATTGCGACAGGTGTTCAGGCGCATCACCAAATTTTTTCAGGGCGCGTTCCAGCAGGGCCTGGGTAGCCAGGGCGGTTAGCGGGGTTTTTTCAGAAGGTTTCCAGATGACGGCATTGCCACATACCAGGGCCAGGGCGGTATTCCATGACCAGACCGCAACCGGGAAGTTGAAAGCGGTGATCACGCCCACCACACCCAGTGGATGCCAGGTTTCCATCATACGGTGTCCCGGGCGCTCCGAGGCGATTGTCAGGCCGTATAGCTGACGTGACAGGCCAACCGCAAAGTCGCAGATATCAATCATTTCCTGGACTTCACCCAGACCCTCGGAAACAATTTTGCCCGCTTCAATTGAAACCAGACGTCCAAGGGCTTCTTTGTTGGCGCGCAATTCCTCGCCCAGCAGGCGAATCAGCTCCCCGCGTCGTGGGGCCGGCACCTGGCGCCACTGTGTATAGGCGGCATGGGCCCGGTCGATGGCGGCAGTAGTTTCTGCCGCGGACGTTTCAACAACCTTGGCGATTTGGGCGCCGTCAATGGGCGAAAAAACGCCAAGACTGCCTTCCTGAAAGGAGGCGGGGGTGACACCTAAAGAGACAAGTAATTCCTGGACTGAACTCATGGCTGGTTTCCTTTGTGAATCATCAGGGTAAGAACAGCGTGTTAAATGAACCTGCCGAGGCAGGGGAAGTGAAGCATGATCGGATGGATTGAAGGTATCCACGATTAATAGATTAACAATTGATTTTCTTAAAGTCAAAAAATTTCTTATAAGAAAACAAAATAAACCGAAAGGGTTTTCCCTTACATGTCTTTTTATGGAATTAAATATATGTTGTTTTATATCAATGGATTATATCCTTTATTTTATGGCATTAAATTTTTAAATTTGAATTTTTCCTTTTATTTTTCATGATGGGAAATGAAAAAAAACAGTGACGGAAGCAAGAATTCTTTGCTTCTTAAAAATTAAAATCATTTATTTTTATTTATAACCAATTGATTTTTAATCATAATTTTTTGTTTTTGCAATTTGTTAAAAAATTTAGGTGTAAATAATGATTGACGTCAGATTTTTCTTATGAGAATTTATCAGTTATTCAGAACTTGTAATGAGACGTTGCATGAAGAACTGTTTTGATGTGGTGATCGCTGGCGGTGCGGCAACAGGAAGCGCTTTGGCCTATTTTTTAAGCGCCTCCCATTCGTTTAAAGGTTCCATTCTGGTCATTGAAAAAGACGCGTCTTACCAGAAATGTGCAACCGCCTTGTCGGCCGCTTCCATACGCCATCAATTTTCCACCGTTGAAAATATCCAGATGTCGCAGTTTGGCAGCGAGTTTTTGTACGGTATTGGTGAAACCCTTGAGGTGGATGGCGAGCGGCCTGATGTGAATTTTCAGGAAGCGGGTTATCTGTTCCTGTCCACGCCGGAAGGCTATGCGACCTTACAGGAAAACAATGCCTTGCAACGCGCTTTGGGGGCGCAAATCGTCCTGTTGTCAGACCGGCAGTTGCAAGAGAAATATTCATGGCTGAATGTGTCTGATTTGGCGGGCGGTTCGTTGGGCCTCAAGGGGGAAGGCTGGCTGGATGCCTATGGCATGATGCGGGCTTTTCGTCGCAAGGCAATTGCCCAAGGGGTCAGTTACATTGAAAATGAGGTGCTGCAGGTGCACCGGGAAGGTGGACGTGTAACCGGTGTGACCCTCAATAACGGTGAAACCGTTTCCTGTGGTGTCTTTGTGAATGCGGCGGGTACCGGGGCCATGAAACTGGCGAGTCAGGCGGGTATCGAGTTGCCTATCGAATCGCGCAAGCGCAGTGTCTTTTACGTAACTTGCCCCGAGACGGTCAATGACTGTCCCATGTTGATTGATCCAAGCGGTGCTTATATTCATCCTGAAGGGGAAGGGTTTATTTGTGGTATTCAGCCACCGGCAGACCAGGACCCCGAGTGTTTTGATTTTGACGTTCAATACCAGCTGTTTGATGATCTTCTGTGGCCCATCCTGGCCCATCGGGTACCGGTTTTCGAAGCCTTGCGCTGTGAACATAGCTGGGCCGGTCATTATGATTACTGCACCTTCGACCAGAACGTCATACTCGGTTATCACCCCGATATCAATAATATGGTTTTTGCTAATGGTTTCAGTGGTCACGGCATGCAACAATCACCTGCAGTGGGTCGTGCTCTTGCCGAGTTGATTGAGTTTGGCGAATACAGAAGTTTGAATTTGAAGCGCTTGGGCTGGGAGCGGGTGTTAAACGGTCAGCCCATTATCGAGAAGAACGTCTGGTAGTTCACATACGTATTAAGCAGTCTGGTTGTATATCGTTTTTTTTAATTATGTTCTTTGTGTTTACAAGGATCCATGCTGGTCAATTTCAGGAGAAAAGCATGAATAAAGGATTTAAAAAGCTTTTTATTACAGCAGCACTTGCAACCGCTTTCTCTGCTCCCGCCATGGCAGAAGAGTTTATCAAGATTGGCCTGGGTGCCCCTATTACGGGTGGTAGCGCCGCGTTTGGTAAACAGTTGCTCCTGGGAGCTGAGGCTGCCGCCGAAGCCATTAACGCGAAGGGTGGCGTCCACGGCAAAAAAATCAAGATCATTCAGGGTGATGATGCTTGCGAGCCCAAACAGGCGGTCGCCGTGGCCAACCGTTTTGTTGACCAGGAAAAAGTGGATGCCGTGGTGGGGCATTTCTGCTCTTCCAGTACCATCCCCGCTTCTGAAATTTATGACGAAGCCAATATCCTGAATGTGACCCCTGCTTCGACCAACCCCAGGGTGACCGAACGGGACCTGACAACGCTGATTCGTGTTTGCGGTCGTGATGACCAGCAGGGTGAAGTTGACGCGCAGTTCATCCAGGAAAATCTTAAAGCCAAAAAAATTGCGGTGATCAATGACAAGGATACCTATGGTGTTGGCGTGGCCAATGCCACACGGGATGCGGCCAAAAAACTGGGTATTGACGTGGTGCTCGAGGATGGCGTAACCCGCGGTGAGCGCGATTACAACGCCCTGGTCACCAAAATCAAGGGAGCTGATGTCGACGCTGTTTTCTTTGGCGGCTTATATGCCGAAGGTGGATTGCTGGTCAAGCAGCTTCGCCAGCAGGGTCTGACCATTCCTTTTGTCTCGGTTGATGGTATTGCCGATCCGGCTTTCGTGACGGCTGCGGGTGGACCGCAGTTTGCTGAGGGCACTTACATGAGCTTCCTGCGCGATCCGCGGACGGATCCCGCCAGTAAGGAGGTTGTGGAAAAACTGAAAGAAAAAGGTAGTGATTCTGCCGGTTTCACCCTTTATTCTTATGCAGCGGTTGAGGCCATTGCCGCGGCCCTGGAAGCCAACAAGGATGAGAAGGATGGCACGAAACTGGCCGAATGGATCAAGAACAATGAAATAGACACCGTTCTGGGTAGAAAAGGATGGGATGAAAAAGGTGATCCTAAAACCAATGACTTTGTTGTTTACATCTGGGATAAAGAAGGCAATTACGTTCCCATTCAGTAATGCTTAATTGTGCTGCATTGCCCTTACCATGGGCAATGCGGCGACTGAATCAAACTCATAGATAAGAAGAGTGCTTTTACGGAAGGCATGGGAGCTTTTTGTCTTTACCGAAAAGGTAGGTGTTTAATGGAATGGCATATTTTAGGTCAGCAGCTCGTAAATGGTATTTCGCTGGGCTCCATCTATGGTCTGATTGCGATTGGCTATACCATGGTTTATGGCATCATCGGAATGATTAACTTTGCACATGGTGATATTTATATGGTCAGCGCCTATATCACCGCCATTGCTTTTGCGGTGATTACGTTTTTAGGGGTTGATGCTGTCGCCCTGTCCCTGGTTCTTACCCTGGTTGTCACCATGTCCATTACCGGACTTTACGGCTGGTACATAGAAAGAACCGTTTATCGTCCCCTCAGGACAAGCAACCGCCTCGCCCCGCTTATTACGGCCATCGGCGTGTCATTGTTATTGCAAAATTATGTCCAGATCAGTCAGGGACCCAATGTGCAGGGGGTGCCTTCTTTATTTAGTGGTGGTTTTACCATTGGTACGGCTGATGCATTTTTCCGTATTCGTTACATGGATCTGATTATCGTGATTGTCAGTTTGTCGGCGATGCTGCTGTTGACTTTCATTATTCAAAAAACCAGTCTGGGCAGGCAGTGTCGGGCAGTGGAACAAGACCGCAAAATGGCCACGATTCTGGGCATTAATACCGGTCGTATCATTTCAACCGTGTTTGTTATTGGTTCCATGATGGCGGCCGTTGCCGGTGAGCTGGTCACGTTCAATTACGGCTCGTTTGATTTCTATATCGGTTTCGTGCTGGGTATCAAGGCGTTTAGTGCTGCGGTGTTGGGGGGCATAGGTTCTTTGCCGGGCGCCATGCTCGGAGGTATGTTGCTGGGTGTGCTCGAGTCATTTTTCTCCGGTTTTGTCAGCAGTGATTATAAAGACGTGTTTTCTTTTAGCATTCTGGTGCTTGTCCTGGTTTTCAAGCCTAGTGGCTTGCTGGGTAAGCCTGCAGTGGAGAAAGTGTAATGAATATAACGCCTAATTCAAACGGGAAAACCGCGTCACTGACATCGTCCGGGCAGGCAAATTCTGCAGCCTTGGTTGTGGACGGTACACCCGTGTCACGGGCAGTGGATGTGCCTGATTCACGCATTGATTTCAAGCATTCCCTGAAAGACGCCGTAATAGCCGGGATACTGACCATGCTGGTGTTCAGCCCGATTACCAATTTCATACTGCAACAATATACGTTCAAGGTCGACTGGTTGCGCACACCGTTTTTTCTCAATGGTCTTTCAATTGGTCTGATCGTTGCCTTTGTCCGTTTCTTTGTCTCTGTGGGTATCCAGACAGAAGCAGGTCAGCGTTTTACCCATAAGTATCTGACTGTTCAGCAGCATGTGCATGTCGAGGATGAGCATGCCGATGGCATGCAAAAACTAAGGAAATTGCTCGTCTCTGGCGGTGCGGTTGCGGCCGTTGCCATGGCGTTGGGCCTTTCGGGCGTCATTTATATTGGTACCTCGGCCGCGTTGGTTCTGATTGTGCTGTTCGTGGTGATTGCCATGGGGGTACGTATCCCCAAACGGCGTGGCATGAAGCATCCCTGGAAAGGCGCATTGCCAGTCTTGTTTTTGTTGGGACTGATTATGCCTTTGCTGTTTTTCCACTTTGGTATTTTTGGTAAAAGCTGGGCAACCAACCTGACCATGGCCATGGTGTATGTGCTGTTGGGATTGGGCTTGAATATTGTGGTGGGGCTGGCAGGACTGCTTGATCTTGGTTTTGTTGCTTTTTACGCGGTGGGTGCTTATTTTCTCGCCCTGGGCTCCCAGTATCTGGGTATCGGCTTTTGGACGGCCCTTATCCTGGCACCTTTGTTAGCCGCCCTGTGTGGCGGCTTGCTGGGTTTTCCGGTCCTGAAAATGCATGGTGATTATCTGGCGATTGTTACCCTTGGGTTTGGTGAAATTATCAGGCTGGTGCTGGTGAACTGGATTGATTTTACCGGTGGGCCTAATGGTGCTTCCGCGCCGTCACCCACTATTTTCAATCTCGAATTCATTCGTCGTGCCAAAGGAGATGCGATTCCATTCCATGAGTTTTTTGGTTTGCCATATAGTCCGGATTATAAATTTATCTTTATTTATTTGATGATCTTTATCATCACAATGGCCGTGCTGCGGGTCTTTACGCAATTAAGGGTAATGCCAATCGGTCGTTCCTGGGAGGCTTTGCGCGAAGACGAAATTGCCTGTCGGTCCCTGGGTATCAACCACGTCACCGTCAAATTGTCCGCCTTTATGCTGGGTGCGTTAACCGGGGGTATTGCCGGTGTGTTCTTTGCGACAGCCCAAGGGTTTGTCAGTCCGATGTCATTCAATTTTTTCGAATCGGTCCTGATTCTTTCCATCGTGGTGCTGGGTGGTATGGGGAACTCGCTTGGCGTCATTCTTGCCGCGTTTACATTAACCCTCATGCCGGAATTCCTGAGAAGTTTTTCTGAATATCGGGTATTGATGTTCGGCCTGCTGATGATTTTGATGATGATCTGGCGACCTAATGGTTTATTGCGCGCCAAGCGTCCGGTATTTGAACGGGAAGAGGTCATGTCATGAGCGGTCAACTGTTACTTGAAGTTAAAAATTTATGTCGCCGGTTTGGTGGGATTATCGCCAATAACAATGTCTGTTTTGAGGTCAGGGAGGACTCTATTACGTCCCTGATCGGTCCCAATGGTGCCGGTAAAACAACCGTGTTCAATTGCGTGACCGGTTTTTATGCGGCCACTTCAGGTGAGATTTTTCTGCACGGACCCAACGGGTCGGTGGAGGTGGGTAATTTGCTGAATCGACCTTTTACCGGTGGTTCTTACCTGGTTTCCCGGGCAGGTATTGCCCGTACCTTCCAGAATATCCGCCTGTTCAAGGATATGACCGTGCTTGAAAACCTGCTGGTTGCCCAGCATCGTTCACAGAACAGAAATCTTTTGTCTGGCATTTTTGTCACGCATGATTTCTCCAACAAGGAGGAAGAAAGCGTCAATCGGGCGTATGAATGGCTGGATATGGTTGATTTGGCTGTTGATGCCAACCGGCTGGCCGGTGAGTTGTCTTACGGTCGTCAGCGGCGTCTGGAAATTGCCCGTGCCATGTGTACCAATCCACGCCTGATTTGCCTGGATGAGCCGGCGGCCGGTCTCAATCCAAGGGAAACGGTAGACCTGTCCAATCTGATCCGTAAATTGCGTGATGAATGCAAGGTGACGGTTTTGCTGATCGAGCATGATATGGGACTGGTCATGGATATTTCCGATCATATTGTTGTCATGGATCAGGGTTCCGTCATTGATAGTGGCAGCCCGGAACACATTCGTAATTCAGACGTGGTTATTGCCGCCTATCTAGGCACGGATGTAGAGGATGAAGCATGAGTGAAATTATTCTGGACATCAAGAATGTCAATACTTTTTACGGACCTATTCAGGCACTCAGGGATGTTTCATTGCATATTAATACCGGAGAAATTATTTCCCTGATTGGTGCCAATGGGGCCGGGAAAAGCACCCTGCTCATGACCATCTTTGGTGCCCCAAAGGCCAAATCGGGTCAGATCCTGTATAAAGGGCAGGATTTGACCCGGTTGCAGGCGCATCAGATTGCCGGCAAGGGCATTGCCCAGGTGCCCGAGGGACGACGGATATTTGCAAAAATGACGGTCGAGGAAAACATCATGATTGGGGCCCTGCCGATTGGGGACAAACACATGGATGAAGACCGTGCCACCATGTTTGAACTGTTTCCGAGACTGAAAGAGCGGCGCAATCAGCGGGCGGGCACGCTGTCTGGTGGTGAACAGCAAATGCTGGCGATTGCCCGGGCCCTGATGGGGCGTCCGGACATGATTTTGCTGGACGAGCCCAGTCTGGGGCTGGCGCCATTAATTGTGAGGCAAATCTTTTCAGTGCTGAAAGAACTGGGAAAAAATGGTAAAACCATCTTTTTGGTCGAGCAAAATGCCAATCATGCCTTGAAGCTGGCAGATCGTGCATATGTAATGGTGAATGGTGAAATCAGAATGACAGGAACTGGGGCTGAATTATTGGCAAATCCGGAAATCAGGGATGCTTATTTGGGAAGTCATTAAATGAGTACGCGTGAAGAAACGCCTTTAATGCAGCGTTTGCGTGCCGTTCGACAGCAAAACAATTGGACGCTGGAGCAGGCCGGCAAAGAGTGCGGGATTGCCGCCTCTACGCTGTCCAAAATCGAAAACGGTCTGATGTCGCCTACTTATGACGTTCTGCAAAAACTGGCAACCGGCCTGAATCTGGATGTTTCCGAGTTGTTTACGTCAGCCCGTGATGCCATGGGGGCCGGACGGTGCGTAGTGGATCGTGCCGGACAGGGAAAACCGCATAAAACGCCCCATTACGACCATCAGTTGTTGTGCGCGCAGCTGTCAAATAAAAAAATAATGCCTTTTCATACCTGCATTACGGCACGGAAATTTTCCGATTTTCGTGACTGGAGCCGTCATGACGGAGAAGAGTTTGTTTATGTATTAAGTGGTGAAATAGAGCTGCATACCGAATATTATGCGCCAGCCCGGCTTGGCCCGGGAGATTGTTTTTACATAGATAGCCGGATGGGGCATCGCTGTATCAGTGTCAGCGAAGAAAACGCCACGGTTATATGGGTTGCAACACAACGAAATTCACAAAAACACGAATCAGGAGACACGTAATGAGCCAGCCTGCGATTCAGGTATTTGATGCACAACAAACAGCCGGTTTGATCGGTTTTGCGGAACTGGTCCGTGCCATTCGTGAAATGGCGGTGGAATATACGGCTGGCAGGGTTAAGTGCCCGGATCGTCAGGTGTTGCCTGTGCCAGGCAATGAAGAGGGGGGTGTTTTGCTCTCCATGCCGGCCGCCGCTGAAGATATATTGACGCATAAGCTCATTTCCCTGTTGCCGGGCAATCCCGCAAATGGTTTGCCCACCATTCAGGGAACGGTGACCGTTCTGGACAGTAAAACCGGGGTGCCTCTGTTTGTGCTGGATGCGCCTACCGTTACGGCCTGGAGAACGGCGGCCCTTTCCATGGTGGGTCTTGAGTGCTTTACGCCCGAAACACCCGGAAAAATCGTCCTGATGGGGGCGGGTACCCAGGCGGTTGCCCATGTGCGGGCCATTAATGCGCTTTATCCAAACGCAACCATTTATGTTGCCGGTAGGGTGTCATCAGCAGGCAAGGTACAACGTTTTTGCGAGCAGTTTGCCGGATTGTCCAATGCCCTCATCCCGGTGGAGCAAAGCAATCTGCCGGATGATTTTGATGCCGTTATCACGCTGACCACTGCCACCGAGCCCATTTATCATGCACCGGCACAAGTGGGGCGATTGATTATCGCAGTGGGTGCTTTTCAACCGCATATGTGTGAAATTGCCCCTCAAACCGTTATGGGCAGTACCTGCTATGTCGATGACCCGGTAGGTGCCCTGCATGAAGCCGGGGATTACATCCGTGCCAAAAAAGACTGGTCGGAAGTGATCCCGTTAGAGCAGGCCTTGCGTACGGATATTGATTTCTCACGTCCCATCATGTTTAAAACCGTAGGTATGGGCGCCTGGGACTTGGCGGCTGCCAGGGTGGCCTGCCAATCGCTGGGCGCCCGTGTCTGAATGGCCGCCAGAAAGGGTTGCCGATGAGCCATTTCAGTCATTGGCAACTAAACCCTTGAAAAAAAGACATTTTTTACAACAACCGCAAAAAATAATCTTGTCAGGGGACTTGAATAATGTTATATTGACAGGCTAACCGAAATGCAATAACGGTTAGGGATAAATTAACCCACAACACCAGTTCACTGCTGGTGTCAATTTATATTAGGCCCAGCCAATCGTAGCTGGGGATTGGAGAAAATGATGTCGAATACGACACCTACACCTGCCGCTCATCGGCTGGGACTGTTGGGTCGCAAGGTTGGCATGATGCGTATTTTTACCGAGGAAGGCGAGTCCATTCCGGTAACAGTACTTGACGTATCAAACAACCGTGTTGCTCAAGTCAAGTCTCTTGAAACAGATGGTTATGCAGCGGTACAGGTTGCTTACGGCAACCGTCGTGCAACCCGCGTGACAAAAGCGCAAGCGGGTCACTATGCCAAAGCCGGCGTTGAAGCTGGTTCCATTCTTAAAGAGTTCCGTCTAGATCCTGCAAAAGCTGCTGAATTTTCAGCTGGCGCTGCATTGCCTGTCGAAAGCATTTTCGAAGCAGGCCAGAAAGTGGACGTGCAAGGTACAACGATCGGTAAAGGTTTTGCCGGTACCATCAAACGTCACAATTTCGGTGCACAACGCGCTTCTCACGGTAACTCACGTTCACACCGTGTTCCCGGTTCTATCGGTATGGCGCAAGACCCAGGTCGCGTTTTCCCCGGTAAGCGCATGTCCGGTCACATGGGTGATGTGACTCGCACCGTACAAAATCTTGATATCGTTCGCGTTGATGCAGAACGTGGTCTTCTTCTGGTCAAGGGCGCTGTTCCTGGCCACAAAAATTCCGACGTTGTTGTGCTTCCAGCTATCAAAATGACTGTTAAAGGAGCAAAATAATGGATCTTAAGCTCCTGAATGAACAAGGTCAGGCTGCTGCTACCGTTAGCGCGCCCGACACCGTTTTTGGCCGTGATTTCAACGAAGCCCTGATTCACCAGATCGTAGTTGCCTACCAGGCAAACGCACGTATGGGTAACCGTGCCCAGAAAGATCGTGCGGAAGTCAAACACAGCACCAAAAAACCATGGCGCCAGAAAGGTACCGGTCGTGCACGTGCTGGTATGACATCTTCTCCCGTATGGCGTGGAGGCGGTCGTACATTCCCTAATTCACCTGATGAAAATTTCAGCCAGAAAGTGAATAAGAAAATGTACCGTGCCGGTATCCGTTCCATCCTGTCACAATTGGCACGTGAAGATCGCATCGCTGTTGTCGAGTCTTTCTCTTTTGATACGCCTAAAACAAAACTGGCTGCCAGCAAATTGAAAGCAATGGGTCTGGATTCCGTTTTGGTTATCACCGATGTTGTTGACGAGAACACCTACCTGGCAACCCGCAACCTGCCACACGTAGCCGTTGTAGAACCGCGTTACGCTGATCCTCTTTCTTTGGTCCACTACAAAAAAGTGTTGATCACGAAAGCGGCTATCGCTCAATTTGAGGAGATGCTGGGATGAAAGCAGAACGTTTATTGCAAGTAATTTTGGCGCCGGTCATCACAGAAAAAGCAACCTTTATTGCTGAATCTGGCGAGAAACCGCAATTTGCATTGCGCGTTGCTCCTGATGCAACCAAACCAGAAGTCAAGGCAGCTGTTGAGTTGCTTTTCAAAGTAGAAGTTGAGTCTGTCTCTGTTCTGAACCGTAAAGGTAAAGTAAAACGTGCAGGTCGTTTCGTCGGTCGTCGCCGTGCAAACCGTATCGCTTACGTTTCACTCAAAAAAGGTCAAGAACTTGACTTTTCGGAGGTGAACTAAGATGGCATTAGTTAAAACTAAACCAACATCAGCCGGTCGCCGCGGCATGGTAAAAGTGGTTACTCCAGGCTTGCACAAAGGACTTCCTTTTGCCGGTTTGGTAGAATCCAAAAAACGTGGTTCCGGTCGTAATAACAACGGTCATATTACTGTCCGCCATCGTGGCGGTGGTCATAAGTCCCACTATCGTATTGTCGATTTCCGTCGCAACAAAGATGGCATTCCAGCCAAAGTAGAGCGTCTGGAATACGATCCTAACCGTACTGCACATATTGCACTGTTGTGCTATGCAGATGGTGAGCGTCGTTACATCATTGCTCCTCGTGGCCTTGAAGTCGGTGCAACGGTCGTGTCTGGCCTGGAAACACCCGTACGTACAGGTAATGCAGCGGCTATCCGCAATATTCCAGTTGGTACAACCATTCACTGTATCGAAATGCTGCCCGGCAAAGGTGCCCAAATGGCACGTTCAGCAGGTGCATCTGCAGTCCTGATGGCCCGTGAAGGTACTTACGCCCAGATCCGTCTGCGTTCTGGCGAGGTTCGTCGCGTTCACATCGATTGCCGTGCAACGATTGGTGAAGTGGGTAACGAAGAACACAGCTTGCGTCAAATCGGTAAAGCCGGTGCAGTTCGCTGGCGCGGTATTCGTCCTACCGTTCGTGGTGTTGCCATGAACCCGGTCGATCACCCACATGGTGGTGGTGAAGGACGTACTGGCGAGGCTCGTGAGCCAGTCAGCCCATGGGGTACTCCAGCGAAAGGCTTCAAAACCCGCCGCAACAAGCGTACAGACAACATGATTGTCTCACGTCGCAAGCGTAAATAAGGGGCGATACTAATATGTCACGTTCTATTAAAAAAGGCCCATTCGTAGATGCCCACTTGGTTAAAAAAGTGGAAGCAGCTGTCGATGGCAAAGAGAAAAAGCCGATCAAAACCTGGTCGCGTCGTTCAACCATCCTTCCTGATTTTATCGGATTGACTATCGCTGTTCATAACGGTCGTCAACATGTTCCGGTTTATGTTAACGAAAATATGGTTGGTCATAAGCTTGGCGAATTCGCGCATACGCGTACCTACAAAGGTCACGCTGCGGATAAAAAGTCAAAGAGGTAAGTGATGGAAACTACAGCCGTAATTCGTGGTGTACATATTTCTGCGCAAAAAACGCGTCTTGTTGCGGACATGGTCCGTGGCAAACCCGTTGCCCAAGCGCTGAATATTCTTACATTCACACCTAAAAAAGCCGCCGGTATCGTTAAGAAAGCCCTTGAATCAGCAATTGCTAACGCAGAGCATAACGATGGTGCCGATATTGATGAGCTCAAAGTAACTACAATCTATGTAGACAAAGCCCAGTCAATGAAGCGATTCTCCGCTCGTGCCAAAGGCCGCGGTAACCGTATCGAGAAGCAGACTTGCCACATTGTGGTCAAAGTCGGCGTTTAAGGAGTCACAATGGGTCAGAAAATTCACCCTATAGGGTTCCGTCTCGCAGTGAATCGTAACTGGAGTTCACGCTGGTACGCTGACAACAAAGACTTTGGCACAATGCTTGCCGAAGACGTCCGTGTGCGTGAGTATCTGAAACGTAAACTGAAAAGCGCATCTGTTGGTCGTGTGCTTATCGAGCGCCCTGCCAAGAATGCACGTATCACCGTTTTCTCAGCACGTCCTGGTGTTGTAATCGGTAAGCGTGGTGAAGATATTGAAAGCTTGAAAACAGATTTGCAACGCCTGATGGGTGTGCCTGTTCACGTCAATATTGAAGAAATTCGCAAGCCTGAAACCGATGCACAGCTGATCGCCGATTCCATCGCCCAGCAGCTTGAAAAACGTATCATGTTCCGTCGTGCCATGAAGCGCGCAATGCAAAATGCAATGCGCCTGGGTGCACAAGGTATCAAGATCATGTCTTCAGGCCGTTTGAATGGTATCGAGATTGCCCGTACAGAATGGTATCGTGAAGGTCGTGTACCTTTGCATACACTGCGTGCAATCATTGATTATGGTACATCTGAAGCACAAACCACCTACGGTATCATTGGTATCAAGGTTTGGGTTTACAAAGGCGACTTGCTGCCTAATGGTGAAATGCCTGCAGAACCTGCAGCCGCACCCCGTGATGATGAGCGTCGTGCACGTCGTCCACGCGGTGATCGTCCTGATGGTCAGCGTCGTCCAGGCGGTCGTGGCCGTGGTGGTCGCAAGGCAGCTGAAGCAGCCCCTGCGCCAGAAGGAGAATAAACATGTTATCACCAGCACGTAGAAAATACCGTAAAGAGCAGAAAGGTCGTAATACCGGTCTGGCTACTCGCGGTACAAACGTCAATTTTGGCGATTTTGGTCTGAAAGCAACCGGTCGTGGCCGTCTGACAGCCCGTCAGATCGAGGCAGCCCGTCGTGCAATGACTCGCCATATTAAACGTGGCGGCCGTATCTGGATCCGTATCTTCCCCGATAAGCCAATTTCACAGAAACCTGCTGAAGTTCGTATGGGTAAAGGTAAAGGTAATCCCGAGTTTTGGGTCGCTGAAATTCAACCAGGCAAAGTTCTGTACGAGATGGATGGTGTAAGTGAAGAGCTTGCCCGTGAAGCTTTCCGTCTGGCAGCCGCCAAGTTGCCTATTTCGACGACATTTGTAAATCGTCACTTGGGCTCTTAAGGGGATCTTTATGAAAGCTAGTGAACTACGTTCAAAAGACGCAACCGAGCTGAATAAAGAGCTCGAGAGCTTGTTGCGTGCACAATTCAACCTGCGTATGCAGCGTGCTACCCAGCAACTTTCTAACACCAGCCAGTTAGGCAAAGTACGTCGTGACATTGCTCGCGTTCGCACAGTATTAACTGAGAAAGCAGGAAAGTAACATGAGCGAAACTCAAACACCCGCCAAGCGTCAGCGTACTCTGATCGGTAAAGTGGTTAGCAATAAAATGGATAAAACAGTGGTCGTTCAAGTTGAGCGCCGTGTTAAACATCCTTTGTATGGCAAAATCATTGTCCGCTCAAACAAATACAAAGCGCACGACGAAGCAAACCAGTATAACGAAGGCGATACAGTGGAAATCGCTGAAGGCCGTCCCATTTCACGCAGCAAATCGTGGAGTGTTGTACGTCTGATCGAAGCCTCTCGTCTTATTTAATAACAGGGCAGGTCCAGGCCTGCCTTGCCAACGATAGAAGTGGCCTTCCTTATACCGGATGTCAGTAAAAAACCTCGCCTTGTGCGAGGTTTTTTCTTGTTTGTTTGGTGTCATTGCCTGCTATCTTGGGGCGGAAAAGAAAAATCATTTTTTTCCCTGCTTGTGAAATGATCAATAAGTGGCCACACAAGAAGTTATCATTGAGTGTTAAAGCGATTTGCAGTTAGAAGGATACAATGAAAAACAATTCTCCATCATTTAATGCTTTGCTGGCCAGTGTGCCACATATTGACAGCCCGGATCAAATGCAGCGTCACATGAGTGACATGAGCGGTTATGAAGGTGCCATGCCGGCGGTGGTATTTCGGCCGGTGTCCACTGAACAGGTATCGGCAATTGTCAAAACCTGTGCGCAAGAAGGCAGGAAAATCACCATACAGGGTGGGCTGACTGGCCTGGCCGGTGGCGCATGTGCCGATGCCGACGATGTGGTCATTTCCCTGGAAAGCATGAACCGTGTGGAAGAAATTGACACCATTGGTGGTGTCGCGATTGTGCAGGCGGGCGTCATACTTGAAAACCTGTGCCAGGCCGTCGAGCAGGAAGACTGGTATTTTCCGCTGGATTTCGGTTCGCGTGGCTCCTGTCTGATTGGGGGCAATGTGTCCACCAATGCCGGTGGTAACAAGGTGCTGCGTTATGGCACGACCCGTGACCTGGTGCTGGGCATGGAAGTGGTGCTTCCCGATGGCACCATCCTGAATATGCTGAACCGCCTGATCAAGAACAATACCGGTCTGGATCTTAAACACCTGTTTATTGGTACCGAAGGCCGTTTGGGTATTATTACCCGTTTGTCCCTGCGCCTTTTTCCCAATCCGCAAACCCGGGCCACCGCCCTGGTTGCCCTGGATTCTTTTGACCACGTTACCCGCATGCTCAAAGAGGCGCGTTCTGCCTTGCCCGATTTATCGAGTTTTGAGGTCATGTGGCAAAGCTATCTGGTACAGGCTGCCTTGCATGCAAATAAAGAGCTGCCCTTTGAAGGGAATTATCCCATTTATGTGCTGCTTGAAATTGAGGGCGCTGATAAACCCGTGTTCCATGAGGGCTTTCATGCCTTCCTGGAATTCCTCATTGAACATGAAATCGGCCGTGACGTGATTGTGCCGCAAACCCTGGAGCAGAGCGACTCACTCTGGCAGATCCGCGATGCCATTGGTGAAATTTTACGCAGTATCAAACCTTATGTGGCATTTGATATTGGCATACCGCTTAAACATATGCCGGCTTTTATTGAGCAGGTAACCGCTGCCCTTGAAAAAGAATATCCACATGCGATGAATTTGTTGTTTGGCCATCTGGGTGATGGCAACCTGCATTTAACCACCGGTAAACTGCAGGAAGCGCAAATTCTGGCAGTTGAAGAGTTGGTGTACAGCATTGCCTCCAGGTTCAGGGGAAGTATTTCCGCTGAGCATGGCATTGGCCGTATCAAGAAACCGTTTTTGAAATACAGTCGCAGCCAGGAAGAACGGGATTTGATGAGCGCCATTAAAAACCTGATCAATCCCCAGGATCTTTTCAATGCCGGCCGTATTGTGGATTAATGGCTTGGCAAGCTAATTTACAGGATAGAAAAACAATGAGTTATAACTCCCCCATGAAAGAAGTGCGCCAACTGTCTGATGAAGCCCGTGCCGCTTTCAAGGCCGCTTTTGGTGATCGTTTCATTACCACACAAGCCGTGCGTGAGCATCACGGTAGTGATGAATCTCCTTATCCGGCCTGCCCGCCCGAAGCGGTCATTTTTCCGCATAATGCCGATGAGGTGGTTACGGTTGTCAATTTGTGCAACCAGTACGATGTACCCCTGATTCCTTTTGGCATCGGTTCTTCCATTGAAGGTCATGTGCTGGCGATTGAAGGGGGTATTTCCCTTGATTTCACGGAAATGAACAAGGTGCTGGCTGTCAGCCCTGGCGATTTCACCGTGACGGTGGAACCGGGCGTAATCCGTACCCAGCTGAATGAGGAAATCAGGCATACCGGTTTGTTTTTCCCGATCGATCCGGGTGCCCATGCCTCGATTGGCGGCATGACGGCCACCCGTGCTTCGGGTACCAATGCCGTGCGTTATGGCACCATGCGTGAAAATGTGGTTTCCCTGAAAGTAGTTACGGCAGATGGCAAAATCATCCGTACAGGCAGCCATGCGCGCAAATCATCGGCCGGTTACGACTTGACCCGTCTGTTTGTGGGCAGCGAAGGCACGCTGGGTATCATTGTTGAAATTACACTGCGTGTGTATCCTATCCCCGAAGCTATCTCGGCCGCCATTTGCAACTTCGAAACCCTGGAGTCTGCGGTGGAATGCGTGAACCAGATCATGCAAACAGGAATTGAAATTGGCCGGGTTGAATTCATTGATGAACAGGGCGTGAAAGCTGCCAATCAATACAGCAAGTTAAGTTTGAAAGAAAGTCCGATGCTGTTGTTTGAATTTACCGGTTCCGCTTCCAGCGTTAAAGAGCAGATTGAAATTGTGCAGGAAATCGCCAAAGATAATGGTGGTATGGATTTTGAGTGGGCCGAGCACCAGGAAGACCGCAACCGTTTGTGGACGGCACGGCATAACCTGTATTTTGCCTGCCTGCAATTGCGCCCCGGCGCGCGTTCCATTACCACCGATGTCTGCGTGCCTATTTCCCGGTTGGCCGAGTGCGTGACCGCCACGGCCAAAGACCTGCAGGACAAACCGTTCCCCTGGTCCATCCTGGGGCATGTGGGCGATGGCAATTTCCACGTTCTCATGATGATTGATCCGGAAAACCCGCAAGAATGGGCTATGGCGGAAGAAATCAATAAGCGGGTGGTGCAGCGGGCCATCGATATGGACGGTACCTGCACCGGTGAGCATGGTATAGGCATTCACAAAATGAATTTCCTGAAAATGGAACACGGTGAAGATGCGATCCACTTGATGCGTTTGCTCAAGCACGCCTATGATCCGAAAAATATCCTGAATCCGGGCAAGATGATTGCCTGGGAAGCCTGATGGTTTGATCACAAGTGAATAGTCATGCTCAAGTTTGCAGCCAATCTTTCCATGATGTACACCGAGGTTCCCTTTCTGGAGCGTTTTGCCCTGGCGGCAAACGATCAGTTCAAAGGCGTGGAATTTTTGTTTCCCTATGAGTACAGTGCGGCAGACATCGCCCGTCAACTGTCTCTAAACGGGCTTGAGCAGGTATTGTTCAATGCCGTTCCGGGTAACTGGGACGCCGGGGAGCGGGGACTGGCCTGTTTGCCTGGCCGTCAGGCGCAGTGTCTGGCTGGTGTGGAAAAAGCCTTGGAATATGCCACCGTGTTGGGTAATCGCCGTATTCACTTCATGGCTGGCATTGTTCCGGATGACTTGAGTCCAGCTGTTGCGCATGAATGTTACTGCCAGAACCTGTCACGGGCAGCCGCTCTGGCTGCCCAGGCCGGGGTAATGTTATTGATTGAACCGATCAATCCGTTTGACATGCCCGGGTATTTTTTAACCACCCAGCAACAGGCCCACCAGCTCATTGAACTGCTTAACCAGCCCAATATCAAGGTTCAAATGGACATATACCATTGTCAGATTGTAGAAGGTGACTTAAGCAGAAAGCTGACTACCTATATACCCACCGGCAGGGTCGGCCATTTGCAGATTGCCGGTGTGCCTCACCGGCATGAGCCTGATAACGGCGAGCTCAATATGGGCTATTTGTTTGATGTGCTCAGGCAACTGGATTATCAGCACTGGATAGGATGTGAATACCGTCCAGCGGGCCGCACCCGAGAAGGATTGGCCTGGCTTGAACGGGAAAGACATAAAGATAAAGGTGAAAAACGTGCAGCAATGCCTTGAACTGAAAGCGGGTAATGCCCGTCTGGTAGTGGCCCCTCATATTGGTGGGGCCATTGTGGCTTATAAACATGTGCTGACGGATCGGGAATATCATTGGCTGCGTCCGGTCGACCCGGTTCATGTGCAAAACCGGAATGTGTCCGAGATGGCCAGTTTTCCGCTGGTGCCATGGGCCGGTCGTCTGCGTGACGGCCGTTTTGTTTATGAAGGTCGTCATATTCATTACCTCTCACGGAAAAAAGAGTCACCGCATAGCATTCATGGGTTTTTACGAAACAGGGAATGGCAGGTGATGACGCATACAGATACCCGGCTGGTGATTGAGTATGTGCATGCGCCTGATGACTGGCCTTTCGCCTTCCGGGCGCAACAGGTGTTTGAGCTTGATGAAAACAAGCTGACCGTGTATTTGGACATCAGTAATACCGGGCAACACAGCATGCCACTTGGGATGGGGCATCACCCTTATTTTCCCAAAAACGAACATACCCGTTTGACAGCGCAGGTTGGCAAGGCCTGGTACGCAGACCAGGATGTGATGCCGGTCAGACTGGATGAACACCCGCTTGCCCCGGAAATGGCACGGGGGATTGATGTTGCCCGGCATGCGCTGGATACCCCTTTCATAGACTGGGCACATGAAGCGCAAATCAGTTGGCCTGACGAGCAACGCAAACTGGTGATGACGGCCGATACGCCGTTTGATTTCCTGATTGTGTACAGCCCGGAAGGGGCACCCTGGTTTTGTGCCGAGCCTTTTGGCAATGTGACAGATTGCTTTAACATGCGACATACTCATTCAGCACGGGAAGTGGGCGGACTGGATGTGTTGCCGGGACAGACTGTGAATACCCGCTTCAGCCTGACTCCGGTTTTGTATAAGGATAATTAATTCATGGCACTTGGTGCAACAATCTATAAAGCGGAAATAAACATTGCCGATAATGACCGCGCCTATTATGGCAGTCATGCCGTTACTGTTGCCCGGCATCCATCAGAAACCGAAGAGCGGCTCATGATTCGGATCCTGGGCTATGCCTTGTACGAAAACGGTGATGAGATGCTGGCCTTTACACGTGGTCTGAGTGAGGTGGATGAGCCTGATTTATGGCGTAAGGACCTGACAGGCACTATTTTGCAATGGATAGAAACGGGCCTGCCCGATGAGCGCCGCCTGTTGAAGGCCTGCGGGCGTGCCGGGCAGGTGATTGTTTTGGCATATGGACGCAATGCCGCCACCTGGTGGGCAAATGTGGCCAGTAAGCTTGAGCGGGCCCGTAATCTGAAAGTATATGTACTCCCGGTGGAATCAACCCAAAAACTGGCTTCTTTGGCAGACCGTAACATGACCCTGCATTTTAATGTGCAGGATGCAACGGTTTGGGTTTCTTCTGACAAGGGCGATGCGCAAATTGAGATCCAGGCCTTGAATTGAGGTTTTTTTCTACTGCCTAAAAAGCCAAAAAGTGAATAAAAAGCACCCCAGGCGTATCATGAAAAACGTCCTGGGGTGCTTTTGAAGGTTTATGCCAAAGATTTATTGGCCAGGCTTGTGACGCTTGCCTGGATCACTTGCTCCTTTAGTGTAGCCGGTTAACGATTAATTAACGTTCATACCTTCGGCTTGCAGGATGGGACCCCATTTCTTGATTTCAGAGTCCACCCATTTTTTCAGGGATTCTGAGGACTGTCTTTCTTCACTGACAATTTCAGCGCCAAGATCTGCCATTTTGGTTTTGAAAGCATCTGATTTGAGCGCTTCTTTAAGGGCACCATTGAACTTGGCAATGACGGGTTCTGGTGTGCCTTTGGGCGCATAAATACCATGCCAGACTTTAAAGTCGAAGTCTTTCAGGCCCTGTTCGTCAAGCGTAGGGGCATCAGGCAGTTTGCTGATGCGGTCTTTGGTGGTGACACCATAGAATTTGACGGTTTTGGCATCGATGTGTGGAATGGTTTGCGTGGTTTGGTCACACAGAAGGTCAACCTGTTTGCCCAACAAGGCTGTCATGGCAGGCGCGGTTCCCTGGAAGGGAATGGTGGTGAATTTGGTACCGATGGCCTGTTGCAGCAATGATCCGCACAGTTGTGAAACGGCACCCGGGCCGGCATTGGCAAGGTTAATGTCTTCACCTTTTTCCTTGGTGTATTCAATGAGTTCCTGCAGGTTGTTAGGTGGAAAATCGGCACGTGCCAGCAAGGTCATGGGAACGTCGATGACTTCACCCACATATTCAAAGCTGTTAAGTGGATCGAATTTCAGGTTTTTGTACAGGGCAGGTGCGGTTGCCATACCATTGTGGTGAAGGAAAAAGGTATAGCCATCGGGCTTTGAGTTGGCAATATAGGCGGCAGCAACGGTGCCGCCCGCACCGGTTTTGTTTTCTACAACAATGGGTTGTTTCAGGATTTTACCCAGTTCGGCACCCAGGGAGCGTGCCACGACATCAGTGGGACCACCGGCGGCAAAAGGAACAACCAGTGTGATCGGATGTTCGGGATATTCGGCATGTGCCGCACCCGTGCTCATTGCAAACAGAGCAATACCAAGGCTTGTCAGTTTCAGGAATTTGGATGTCATGGTGTGATCTCCGGAAATGTGGAAGAGCAGGCATAAAGCCTTTTCTTTAAAAAATAGATACAAATAGTGTAACTATTTTGAAGACAATTGCCGTTTTGATTTTATTAAGTAAGCGTTATGTAAACCGAAAGCTGGATGCTGGATGTTTGGGTTAACCAAATAATAAAGGTTTTAACAAGATAAAAAAAAAGGCAGGTTAATCATAAACCTGCCTTTTTATTTAAGGATTAATCCTCTTCGACAAACGTTTCTTCACGTTTTTTGCGGATGGATGGCAGTGCCACCAGAATGACCAGGCCAACAGCCATTAACAACAGGGTCAGTGACAGCGGACGCTCAACGAAGGTCAGGAAGTCACCCCGGGACAACAACAGTGCCCGGCGGAAGTTCTCTTCCATCATCGGGCCCAGTACCAGACCCAGCAACAGCGGCGCACCTTCACACTTCAGTTTGGTCCAGATATAACCGATGATGCCAAAGATACCCATGACGTAAATATCAAACGCGTTGTAGTTCAGCGAGTACACAC
>NZ_JAHSPR010000017.1 GCF_019132845.1 Advenella alkanexedens
TTTTGTTGGGTAGCGTCGGGACGACGCAAACGAGAGGGATTGAAGCCCGAAGGGGCAAGACTTGGAACAAGGCTTGATTCACGAAAGCCCGTACCGGCAACGCCGGTCGAGCATAACAATGGTGACAGCCGGTTGACCTGGCCAGCTCCCGACCGTCACCAAAATATTATTGAAACCGCTTTACTGCCGCCACAAAATCAAGCCGCAACAAGTACATTGCCAAATCAACGGCACCACCACCGCCTTTTTCTGCTCTTGTGTCATACCATTTCGGGCCGGTGGCCAACAGCTCAACCACCCCACCCCCTAAAGCGACATTGAGCCGAACGGTGTTTTTATCTTTGACCGGGACAAAGTCCGGGTCACGCTTCCAATACAGCCCCAAGGCATCGAGTGCAGCAGCCACCGGCATTGCTCGCAGTTGTTCCAGTAGCTCAGGACTGAATGACTTTCTTGATGTAGTTCTCATAAAAAACCTACCTGGCATCGCCATTAGTAATACGCAGGGACTTGTCTCAACCTGCAAAACTCCGTGCCTACGGCACTGCGCGGGGCATGGATAACTTGCAAGCAAGTTACCCACCCCCCTTGCGGCTACTCGCATTTATTCAATGCAGGGCTACTCAAAAGCTGGGCCTACGGCCCGGGCGTGGGCTTCGCCATTAGTAATACGGACGGACTTGTGCCAACATTTATTTAACCTGCTGCTGGCTTGCTTCCGCCTGTAATACGGATGGACTTGTGCCACGTTCTGACGGCATAGGCTTCCCTGCTCGATACCATGTGCGACGGCTCATACCCAAGGCTTCCCAGGGCTTCTGGCGGCTTAATGACTGGCTTTCATAGGTTTCCCTATCCACCGCCCCGGCTGCCCTTCTAGCAGCCTCCTTGCGCGCTCTGTCGCGCCCCTTGGCCATGTCTTTACTGATAATCGTGCGTAGCTGGGCCTGCTCGTCATCTGTAATCTGAAAAAGATTGATTAGCGTGTCGTTTTTCGGGGTGTAGAGCGGTGCGAACTCTCGACCGCCAAAGCTGATTTTTTCGCCCTTCTCGTAGGCTTTAGCTTTGCTGTAGAGCGTCATCAGCTCTTTGTCACGATAAGCCCAAGCCGGGGCCAGCTCGGCGGCTAGGGCTTTTGCTTCGTAATACATCTGGCTGCTATGGGTTGCACCAGACAGCAGTAGGAAGTTAAGACGCCAGAAAAGGTGCTGCATACGCTCGCCTTCGCTCACACCGCCGCGCAAGGTGGCCAGCTTGCGTAAATCTTCGAGTCGGTGCCATGCTAATTGCCTGCCGCTGAATCCGCGCAAGTTGTCGGTTTTGGCACCCGGCAGCAGTTTTAACTGCCGGCGTTCTGCACGCTCCTGGCGTTGCTGTTCAATCGTCCAGCGAGCCACTGGCAGCAGCATTTCGGCCAGGTACTCGAAGTTATAACGCACCGGCTGGCCGTCTGGCCCGTTTTCAACGTGAACAACGCGGCAAATCTCGCCGCTTTTACTGTTGACGGTTTCGACCAGGCGAAGCACCCGGCTTGCATCTTTCGCGGCTACGTCCGCGCCTACGGGCCGCAAGCGGTCAATAAGGTACTTTTGGCAAGCATTCCAGCGGGGCAAGGCTTGGCGCGGTATCGTGCCGTCTAGCAGCCATTTGGCTTGTATGCCCCGACCGCTGAAAATCAGCATCGAGGGCGTGGGGATGCCTTCCTGGGCGCAAAAATACAGAACGGATGCTGCCAGTTGTTCAGGCGTGCGGCCAGTGGCCCAAGGGGTGCGGTAGGTGTCCAGGTCAGCGAACAGCAGCCCTACACGGGCAAGGTTCACTACCCGACGATTCGGGCGGATAAATTCGGCTTGTGTTAGCCAAGTGTCGCGGCTCTTGTCGATCAGGTTTAGAACGGTCGGCATTTCGGTCAAGCGGTGTGATGACTGCCGCTTGTCGCCGTTCACATCGACAAGGATAGAGAAAAAACCAGAACGCGCCGGGTCGTGGTACGCCCGCGCTTCTTCTTCTCGGTCAAATAGTGCTAACTGTGCTACCGCCATAATGCCCCATTTTGGTATTCGCGCATGATGCGTCTTGGTACGCAAAAGCACACGAAAATACTTGTCAAAGCAGGGTTCAGGCCGTAGAATAGACAGTAGCAATCAGTCTGTTTTCTACCTACGGCTGTCGTTCCGCAACTCGCCAAAGTTGTCGGTTCGTGAACCCCGCAAAGCCCCGTCGCCAAAACGGGGCTTTTGCTTTTCTAGTCAAAGCGTTTCGCCGGTGCCATCCAGCAAATCGCCACCTTTCTTGTTCTTGGCAAACATTCGTGGATGAAAGCCCGTTAAATCCGATTCAAACCGACAGATGCCATTCTGTATCAGCGTTGATGCAGCTGCATCAAACGAACGAAAGTAACGAACCCCGCCACGTGAAAGCCCTAAAACAAAGTCTTTCCCACCAACTTTCAGGGCTATGACTAGCCCCTCGTCCTGGCAGCGAATGACCGTATCTTGAACGCTGTTAGCTGCTAATAGCTCCTTGAAGCCAGCCGGGCCAACAACACCTACCGAATTCATATCCATAATCATGCCCTACCTGCACTGACTAGACAAGCAAATTTGAAGTTTGCAAACAAAAATACCTAATGTGTAAACACTCAAATACTCATTTACTCATGATTCTGGCAAGCTATCGACGTAGTTCGTCAAAAGTTCTTTGATACTCATACCCTGTTTTGCAGCGTACATTTTCAGCTTTGAATGCAAGCCAGGTGACAGTTCAAAATTGACCCGTTTTAATTTATCGCCATCATCCGACAAGCTGGCCAGCGTCTTTGCTTTATCGCTAGCGCGAACGCTTGGCCGTCCGGCACGAAGTGTAGTTGTAGGTTTATTCATTTACTCATTACCTCAAAAGCTCAAATGAGTTTTTGCACAATTTCAGCGGTCAGGGCGCGAATCTCTGCGGCCGCGTCGCCTTCCGGCTCGGCATCCATGACGGTAATACCAGCAGCAGCAGTACCGGGATAACTCACTCGCTGGGTAATGCGTGCATCAAGAATAGGTAGCTCGTAACCCTCTAGGGCTTCGGCCACCTCGCTGCCAATGCGAGTACCTTTAATTGCACGCGATACGACAAAGGCAGCTTGCAGCTTGCCGTCGGTCAGCTCTATGCGTTGTTTAACCAGGTCAACTAAATCAGACGTAGCCCAAATATCGTATGGGCTGGGTTGCACTGGTATCAGGATAAAGTCAGCCGCCTTGATTGCAGATACAGCCAGGTCAGCGGCCTGCGGTGCGCCGTCGATGACAACGTAATCAACTTTACGGGCTACGTTCTTCACGTCCCGGTCAATCGTGGCCCGGTCGATGCCGACAACGGTTAACGGCTGGTCTTCTCGTACAGCGGCCCAGTCGCGGGCGCTGCCCTGCGGGTCGGAATCGACCAACAGCACGTCTAAACCGTCCAGTTGCAAGGCGCGGGCAAGGTGGGTGGCAATCGTTGTTTTGCCACTGCCGCCCTTTTGATTCAGCACTGCTATGACTTTCATGTCTACCCCTGATGAAAAGCTCAAATGATGTTTTACTCATTGCATCATAACAGATCATGAGTAAATGAGTAAACCAGTTTTACATCATTTCTTACGCTCAAGAGCGCGATACAGCGTAGACCGATGCACGCCCAGCAGCGCGGCGGTTTCCTTCACTGTCCGGCCTTCCAGGTCGATCAGTTCGCGGGCATGTTCAATCTGCGCAAGGGACAAGGTAGGCCGTGGGCCAAACTTCACGCCTCGGGCTTTGGCCGCTTCACGGCCTCGCCTGGTACGGTCAATAATCAACGACCGCTCAAACTCCGCTATACCCGCAAACACGGTTAAAACCATGCGCCCAGCTGGGGTCGTGGTGTCGGCCCAAGGCTCGGCCAGCGACCGCAAACCGGCACCCTTGGCCTGTAGCTGCTCGGCTATATCCAGCAGGTCGCGGGTGCTACGGGCCAGCCGGTCAAGGCGGGTCACTGTCACCACGTCACCGGCTCGCAAGTGGTCAAGCATCCGGTCAAGCTCCGGGCGGTCGCGCCGGGTGCCGGTAATCTTCTCGGAAAACAGCTTAGTGCAGCCAGCGGCTTGCAACTCTGCGCGTTGGTTGGTCAAGTCCTGGTCATCGGTACTGACGCGGGCATAACCAAGCAGCAGGCCCGTAGTGGCGGTTTTGTTCATAATTCAGTGTCTCCGGTTTTAGTCGCATGTAGTGATTATATGCGACTAAAACTAACGACACTAAAACATCAGGTAAACAGCAGAGTGGCGGCATGTCGCATGTCTTAGGATATATGCAACACCCCAAGACAATTTCAGCGTGCTTTTTTATACTGACAAGGTATATACTAAGTTAGTACCTAAACAAAGGAGGGCAAAATGTCCAAACAAGCTGTTTTCACAATGAAGCTAGAGCCGGAATTACGCGAAAACTTCATGGCCGAAGCCGCTGGCGAAGACCGCCCGGCTTCCCAAGTTATGCGCGAATTGATGCGCGGATATATTGAGCAACGCCGTCAAGCCCGCGAGTACGACGACTACCTACGGGAAAAGGTCGAGGCTGGACGCGCTTCAATGCGTGCGGGCCTGGGCCGTTCAAATGATGAAGTTGAGGCTACGTTTGCGGCCAAACGTGCGGCGGCGCAAGCGTGATAGTTATCTGGACACCGAACGCGGAACAAGACCGGATGGATATTTGGGACTACATCGCAACGGACAACCCCAGCGCAGCGGCTCGTATGGACGCTGTTTTCAGCGATGCCGCTGCCAGGCTGTCAAAGCATCCGAAGCTCGGCAAAGCTGGAAAGATCCCCGGAACCCGCGAACTGATACCCCATGAAAACTATCGCCTTGTGTACGAAATCGACGGTGGCAAAGTTTGGGTGCTTGCACTAATGCACACGTCCAGGTTGTGGCCACCAGTGAACCGTTTTTAACGGCGTGACAAACGCCAATTAGTGTCGGTGCGCTAACACCGGCTTTTTATCAGGAGTGGCAAACCATGAAACAAAGAAAAGAAAAATCCTTAGAGCTTGTAGATAATTTTTGCGAAGCCCTGGGTGATGTTATCCAGCAGGATAATGAGGGGCTAGGCATACCCGATGATCAGGTGGAGGCATTTGTGGATGCTTTTTTTGAATTAAATTAGATAAATCTCTTATTGATAGACAAACACACTACACTTAATACCCATTATGTTAAAAACGACAGGATTCATGAAAATCATCAGAATTGTGCAGGATGGTTCACCTATCGATTAGATATGGGGTCTGAAGGCCAATAGAACGAAAACGTACGTTAGTGAAGTAACTGTCTGATATATCGAAACATAATGTACATTGGAAAACGCCATCAAAACGGTGTCTTTTTAATCGAAAATTGGCACTTAACGGACTTTCTTGTCTACTAATCGATTTTTCAGACGATAATTTTCCTCTTACCGTACGTTTTCGTACGGTTGGACCTCAAACCCCTTTGAGCGTGGCAAGCTGCACAAAGGGATAGGGCGGCACCAGAGAAAAATCACTCAGGGTCAATGCCAGCGCTTCGTTAATACAGATGTAGGTGTTCCACAGGGTAGCCAGCAGCATCCTGCGATGCAGATCCGGAACATAATGGTGCAGGGCGCTGACTTCCGGTGCCAGCAGATATTTTGGCAGTTTGCCTTGGATCAGAGCCATCTGACGCAGGGCTAGTGCAGCCGGATAGTCAATAGCTACCGGCAGCGGTGCGGACTGTTGTAACTCAGAATAAGAAATGAGGCCGCTCATGGCGTTGACTCTCAGTCATAGTATCGTGGTATCACCGGTTGGTTCCACTCTCTGTTGCGGGCAACTTCAGCAGCACGTAGGGGACTTCCGCGTTTCCAGACTTTACGAAACACGGAAACCGAAGACCATTCATGTTGTTGCTCAGGTCGCAGACGTTTTGCAGCAGCAGTCGCTTCACGTTCGCTCGCGTATCGGTGATTCATTCTGCTAACCAGTAAGGCAACCCCGCCAGCCTAGCCGGGTCCTCAACGACAGGAGCACGATCATGCGCACCCGTGGCCAGGACCCAACGCTGCCCGAGATGCGCCGCGTGCGGCTGCTGGAGATGGCGGACGCGATGGATATGTTCTGCCAAGGGTTGGTTTGCGCATTCACAGTTCTCCGCAAGAATTGATTGGCTCCAATTCTTGGAGTGGTGAATCCGTTAGCGAGGTGCCGCCGGCTTCCATTCAGGTCGAGGTGGCCCGGCTCCATGCACCGCGACGCAGCGCCGGCAGGCAGAGCAAGTAGAGGGCAGCGCCTGCAATCCATGCCCACCCGTTCCACGTTGTTATAGAAGCCGCATAGATCGCCGTGAAGAGGAGGGGTCCGACGATCGAGGTCAGGCTGGTGAGCGCCGCCAGTGAGCCTTGCAGCTGCCCCTGACGTTCCTCATCCACCTGCCTGGACAACATTGCTTGCAGCGCCGGCATTCCGATGCCACCCGAAGCAAGCAGGACCATGATCGGGAACGCCATCCATCCCCGTGTCGCGAAGGCAAGCAGGATGTAGCCTGTGCCGTCGGCAATCATTCCGAGCATGAGTGCCCGCCTTTCGCCGAGCCGGGCGGCTACAGGGCCGGTGATCATTGCCTGGGCGAGTGAATGCAGAATGCCAAATGCGGCAAGCGAAATGCCGATCGTGGTCGCGTCCCAGTGAAAGCGATCCTCGCCGAAAATGACCCAAAGCGCGGCCGGCACCTGTCCGACAAGTTGCATGATGAAGAAGACCGCCATCAGGGCGGCGACGACGGTCATGCCCCGGGCCCACCGGAACGAAGCGAGCGGGTTGAGAGCCTCCCGGCGTAACGGCCGGCGTTCGCCTTTGTGCGACTCCGGCAAAAGGAAACAGCCCGTCAGGAAATTGAGGCCGTTCAAGGCTGCCGCGGCGAAGAACGGAGCGTGGGGGGAGAAACCGCCCATCAGCCCACCGAGCACAGGTCCCGCGACCATCCCGAACCCGAAACAGGCGCTCATGAAGCCGAAGTGCCGCGCGCGCTCATCGCCATCAGTGATATCGGCAATATAAGCGCCGGCTACCGCCCCAGTCGCCCCGGTGATGCCGGCCACGATCCGCCCGATATAGAGAACCCAAAGGAAAGGCGCCGTCGCCATGATGGCGTAGTCGACAGCAGCGCCGGCCAGCGAGACGAGCAAGACCGGCCGCCGCCCGAAACGATCCGACAGCGCGCCCAGCACAGGTGCGCAGGCAAATTGCATCAACGCATACAGCGCCAGCAGAATGCCATAGTGGGCGGTGACGTCGTTCGAGTGAACCAGATCGCGCAGGAGGCCCGGCAGCACCGGCATAATCAGGCCGATGCCGACAGCGTCGAGCGCGACAGTGCTCAGAATTACGATCAGGGGTCTGTTGGGTTTCACGTCTGGCCTCCGGACCAGCCTCCGCTGGTCCGATTGAACGCGCGGATTCTTTATCACTGATAAGTTGGTGGACATATTATGTTTATCAGTGATAAAGTGTCAAGCATGACAAAGTTGCAGCCGAATACAGTGATCCGTGCCGCCCTGGACCTGTTGAACGAGGTCGGCGTAGACGGTCTGACGACACGCAAACTGGCGGAACGGTTGGGGGTTCAGCAGCCGGCGCTTTACTGGCACTTCAGGAACAAGCGGGCGCTGCTCGACGCACTGGCCGAAGCCATGCTGGCGGAGAATCATACGCATTCGGTGCCGAGAGCCGACGACGACTGGCGTTCGTTCCTGAAGGGCAATGCATGCAGTTTTCGACGGGCGTTGCTCGCTTATCGCGATGGCGCGCGTATTCATGCCGGGACGCGGCCAGCCGCGCCGCAGATGGAAAAAGCCGACGCGCAGCTTCGCTTCCTTTGCGATGCTGGCTTTTCGGCAGGTGACGCGACCTATGCGTTGATGGCAATCAGCTACTTCACCGTCGGCGCTGTTCTTGAGCAGCAAGCTAGCGAGGCAGACGCCGAGGAGCGGGGCGAAGATCAGTTGACCACCTCAGCGTCTACGATGCCGGCGCGCCTACAGAGCGCGATGAAAATCGTCTACGAAGGCGGTCCGGACGCGGCATTCGAGCGAGGCCTGGCTCTCATCATCGGCGGTCTTGAACAGATAGAGCCAAGGCCAAGGAAGGGTAGACCGTGGACATTCGACCGCTTCAATGCCGCGTGCGACACTCCAGATGCGGAACAAGTGCAAGCGGTACTCTACCCGGACGATGAGGAAGGCTTCACGTTGTATGCCCGTCAAGGGCATATCTTGCGAGCGGTGAAACATAAGGGGCGAGCGGTACGGTTTCGCACATTCGAGAAGGCTTTAACGACACTGGCAGACGTGGCGCACTTAGCACCTGAAATCGTCGTTGACTCATCTGGCTGGCAGCAGAAATCCGGGCCGGTTTAATAAAAGGAAAGCCCGGCACGCGCTAACGTGCCGGGCTAGATGCAGCCCCAGGAGTGGCAACTCTAAAAGGCTGCAAGCGATTACCAAAACAGGCAACCACCATGACCAATACTATCAAAACTGGCGATTTAAGCGAATTCGCCCGTGCCTCGGTAGGGCTGGAAGGCTTCGAGCCTTCCAAGGCTGACGAGCTGGCCGCACAGCGGTTTGTGGCCGGTGAAAGCACCCTTGCCGAGTTCGTCCATGTAAAGCCCGGCAGTGGTGACAAATAACTGACCTGGCCAGCTGCTCGGTGTCGCCAATTAACGCTCTGGGCCTGTATCTCTGTTCTGCCCTTGTTGTTCCTGGGCTTTCGTCTTCACCTGGCCACGTTCTATGCCTTTTCCACCTTGGTCGGTTGTTCGCTGCAAGGCTTCAACTTGCTCCATGTGTCGCGTTTTAACAGGCGGCATCTGCTTAATAAATTGCACAATCTCAAGGGCTAATTGCTGGTCTTCCCGGCCACCAGCAACCAACGCCCGCGCCACGGTGCCGAAATCATGCTGTACCTGCTTGCGCCGGGCACTGATATTGTCTTGCGCCGGGTTAATGTGCTTCCGGCCTGTCTTTGCTTCCAACTCTACCGCCTTGCGCTGTGATTCCGTCACGCGGGCTGGTTCCTTGCGTCGGCCTTTGCCATGCTCTTTGTTGATGTGACGCACCGCCTGCTTATCGGCTTTCTTAACCACGCCGCGAAGCTGTCGGGGTGTCGCGTTAGCCTCAATACCCTGCTCCCGCAACTTCTCGGCGAATGTTTCGCGCCAATGCTGCAAGTCGGCCTTGCGGGGGTTGAGTCTCACACCATCCAGGTCAACCGCTTTGACTGCAAGGTGAACGTGCGGATGTTTTTCATCATCGTGAGCAGCAAAAACGTACTGGTGATTGCTAAATAATTCACTGGCAAAAGCTCGCGCTGCATCTTTAACAGCGGTTCTATCAGTACCGGGCGGCATGGACAAAACGATATTGAAAGCCTCGCGCCGCTTTCCATTTTCGTAAGGAATACCTGCACCTTTCCAGTCATCCCGAACATCGCGGACTTCCTCTTTGCCCTGGTGTATGCGTCCCTGTTCGTCTTCTATTTCCACCTCTCCATTGCGTGATATGTAATCCATGTGCGCCTTAATACTCCGCATATCCTTACCGCCACCTGAAATCTTTACCATGACTTCCGGTGCTTTGCGCACGGTTGCTATTAGTTTTTGACGTGCAGCCGTAGCGGATATATTCCGCTTACTTGCTGGCTTCACATAAGCACCACCCGCAATGTTTCGGCCCTTCTTTGCCTTGACTACACCCTTACTTGCAACTTCTCCCCAGTCGCGTAGAACGCCGTCTATTTCACGCATTGCCGTCCTCCTCTAACTCAACGCCCCAGCGACTAAGGCTTGCGTCTTGCACTTCTGCAACCCTCTCCGCGTGCTGGTAAATGAAGGTCGATAACTTCTCTATCTGCTCCGCCCTAATTGTCCCTGGCAAACCTTCATTCAATCGCTTTGCAATCTGATTCAAGTTTCGGCCAATGGCTCGCAACTGATAGGAAGACTCCCATAGAGCTTTTGTCGTCTCCATCGTGAACTGTGGTTCATGGGTAAGGTGCGCCCTTACACAATTAACTATCCAACGCTGGATAGAACAGCCCTCGGCCTCGGCCTTGGTCGCAATGGCTTGATGCTCGGTCGCTGTAAGCCGCACCTCTACCCGTTCCTTGGGCGCATCGTCCGGGCGGTCGGCTGCCTGGAAAAACACCCGGCGCCGCGCCTCCGCTGTTATGTCATCCTCAACAATCTGGCGCATCAATGTACGCATCACATCAGACGATTTTCTGTCCGTCCTTGAGCACCAGGAATCCCACTGTTCTTTCAGGTCTGCCGGAACGCGAAGGCGGTAAACGTAGCTGTCGCGTGTCGCGCCGATTTCAGGTTTTCTTGCCATGACTCCCCCCACGATAAAGATGATGACCCCCTACTTTGTGCCATAGTGTGGCACATTTACCGGCGTTAGCCTATCCTGCATTAGTCCATCATCATCTATCGTATTTTCATCACAACACAACGCTTACGCACTGATTACACAACAAAAACACACCATAACGATTCATAATCAATACGAATACACAACATTTACACTACTACACACAACATAAAAGAATTGACAACACAACATAAACACAACAAAATAGCGTTAAGAACAATTTCTGGGGCCAAGAATGGACAAATCACCAGCAGCGCAAGCCCTTTTGTCGCTTGCGAAAGAAAACGCGGGACGGACAAAAGCAGCCCGTCTGCGTGAGGTTTTTGACGAGATAGAAACGGCTCAAAGGGCAGGGGTCAGCAACGCCAAGATTGTAGAAACACTCAATGAACAGGGCTTTGACCTGACCCTGAAAACCTTTGAAACGATGCTCTACCGAATCAGAAAAAAACAACGTCAAGCCACGGCATCACCGGCGGGCCGTAGCCATGACAAACCCACCCCGCCGACACCCTCCGCTGTCAGAGAAACAGGGGCCACCAAACCCAAACGATTCACCCATGACGCATCTGCTGGAACACCTGACAGCGATTTACTTTCATAAGGAATAATCATGAAAAATACTGTGCATTTCATTCTTCAAGGTAAGGGTGGTATAGGAAAGTCCTTTATCGCTGCACTCCTGGCCCAATACTTCAAAGGAAAGGGCGCTGAATTAAAGGCTTTCGATACAGACCAAGAAAACACCACGTTCGGCCATTACAAGGCTCTGGACGTTCAATGTATCTCTGTTAAAGACAAGTCAAACATCATTAATGCCAAAGGTTTTGACCCGCTTATTGAACGGCTTCTGACCGAAGACGGAACATTTGTTATCGACAACGGTGCTAATACTTTTTCGCCGCTTATCTCTTACATGGTCGAAAGCGACATTTTGGAAATGCTGCGCGACAACGGAAAAACCGTCTATATCCATACAATCGTAGGCGGTGGCGACACTATGGCTGACACTGCGAATGGTTTTAACGCCATCGTGAAAGGTATAGGGGATACCCCTGTCGTTCTATGGCTCAATGAACACTTTGGGGAAATGATTACTCCTGACGGAAAGAATTTTCAAGAAACCAAGGTTTTCAAGACTCATGAGAGCCAGCTACATGGAGTCATAACCCTGCAAGCGCGGAACCATCAAACCTATGGTGATGACTTGAAACGTATGAACGCTAAGCGTCTTACCCTTGATGAAGTCATGCAGTCGCCCGATTTCGTCGCAGTAGAGAAACAACGTATTCGTACCGTTGCAAAAGACGTTTTCAATCAACTTGACCAAATAGAGTTTTAACTATGGATAGACGCAAATACATTGCGGAGCTGGTCGAAAGAACTGGTATCCAGTTTGACCAGGACGACCCAATTTTTGCCGTTGTCATGCTGAATCAGCTTATTCTGGAAGAACAGAAAAGCGAACTGGAAACACTGGTAGAACAGTTGTCCAGCACTGGAAAGGCCATAAACGGTGAAGTGGTGAAGCAGGCTCAAACGCTATGGGACACCAAAACCCGACAGCTCAACGCCGAAGCTGCCGAACTGAAAATGGCGCTACTGCGGGAACACAGCCACTTACAAAAGGGAGCACGTGAAGCGGTAACACAAGCGGTCAATGATGCAGTGGTCAACCTGACCAGCTCAATGACGGACAACAACCGCTCGAACTGGACGGCTACGATTGTCGGCGGTCTTGTCGGTGGTCTCGTTGTCGCCTTGGTAAGTTTCCTGATGCAATGATGCACGCCGCCCCTGTTGGCCCTGCGGGCCAGGGTGGAAAAGGTGCCTAACGGCACAATACTTATTTACTCAAATACTCATTTGAGTTATTATAAGTTATGAGTAAAACGGTTGGCGACAGAACAGCTAACCAGGTGCGGCCACATAGTCACCATTGGCTTTACCGCGCCAAAGTAGGAAAATTGATAAACCATACTGATAAGTTTTGGTATATCAAACTAACAATTTTGGGTATCGCCCATCTACTTGAACGGCTCCGCGCTGCGCCCGTTCTGACCGGCTGGAAAGGCAGCATGACTACGCGGAAAGGCGCGTTGTGATAGCCCGAAAGGGTGCGCTCCCGGATGGGGAGCAAGGCCGCTCTAATAGGCGGATTGGCTTAACTGCCCGATGCCCTCCTAATCTCATAGGAGTGGCAATCATGACTACATTAAAAATTCTCGCTGTCGCTGGCGTCGCTGGCTGGCTGCTCTTTGGTAACCATGCCCAGGCACAAATCCCCGTCACTGACGGCGCTTCCATCGCGCAGAGTGCTTTAAACCAAGCTCAAACGATTGCTCAATGGACTATGCAAATTCAGCATATGGTCGAGCAAATCGAAAGCATGGAACGCGAATATAAAGCGCTGACAGGTGGCCGTGGCTTCGGCACCATCCTAAATGACCCGCGTTACCGTGAATACCTGCCGACTGAATGGCAAGGTGTTTATGACGCTGTGCGCAATGGTGGTTATGCCGGGCTGTCTGGTCGAGCTGCTGAAATCTACAACGAAAACCAAGTCTTTGACGGCTGCGCTCATATTCAGGTCGATGCCCAAAGGCTCGCATGTGAAGCCAGGGCGGTAAAAGGATCCCAAGACAAAGCCTTCGCCCTGGACGCCTACGATGCCGCCCGTGATCGCCTGAACCAGATTGACCAACTGATGGCACGCATCAACAGCACTCAAGACCCCAAGGACATTGCAGAGCTGCAAGGCCGTATAGCGGCTGAGCAAGCCATGATTGCCAATGAGCAAACCAAGCTGCAAATGTACTCAATGGTTGCCGCAGCCGAAGACCGGCTTCAAGAGCAGCGAGAACAAGAGCTGGCTATGAAAGACGCCGCCAAGCGTGGCGGATTGTTTGAAACCGTTGAACCAATGAATTTCAAACTTGGTCACTAAGGGGGCTGTCATGGGTGCTTTATTATTTCTGATGCTTGTTCTTGTAACAATGGTAAGCATTGCAATCTATCGGTTCTGGACCTGCATTAACCAGCTCGGCCAGTCGAAAGAGTTGATGCGCCTTGCACCGAACATGGCGGCCCTTGATGGGGTAACTATCTTCGCCGCTCTTTCAACCCTCTACTTTGCCGCTCTAGGCTGGGGTTTCGATCTGCCGCTGTTCTTCCATGATGAACCTTTGGCTGATTGGCAAAACCTTTTTATGGCTTTGGCCTGCTGCTTTACCTGCATAGGGCTGTCTTTGAAAAACGCCGGTCGCCGCTTTGAGCATGGCCCGTCTTGGGGTGGAATGCGAGAAAGCGCTGTTCGCACCCTGGTTGCATTTCGCATTTTGGATGCGGTCGATGTTTCCCGCGCTATGAAAGAAAGCGAACTCGTCATTGAAGCCAATACCCTGGAGGTACGGAAATGAAAAAAATCATGCTTTCCCTGGTCATTGCTTCTGCTTTGATAGGTTGCAAACAGGAGCCGGTCGAAGTCGTCCAGTCCGTTGACTGGTACAAAGAAAACACCGCTGAACGGCTTGAGCGACTAGCAAAGTGCCGGGCCAGCCCTGGCGAACTGGCCGATACGCCAAACTGCATTAACGCAGAACAAGCGGCAAGCCTTGCTGATGCTGCCAAACGGGGTGGTCTCTTTGAAAAGGTCGAACCTATGCCCGACTTTAAGCTAGGGAGGTAGGAGGCATGACAGCAAAAACAACGGTCTTCCAAAACATCGGCGGTGCCTTGGATAATGCTACGGCCACGTTCGTAACTGACGTGGTGGCAAACACCATTGCAATCATCACGCCCTGGGCTATCGGCGGCCTAACGCTTTTTATCGTTCTCTATGGCTATATGCTCATGCTGGGAAGGGTACAAGAAGCAGGTACAAGCGGCCTTATCATGGCGGGTAAAGTGCTTTTTGTGGGCCTAATGGCGCTCAACGCTGACATCTACCTAAACTGGGTTGTAAGTGGCTTGCAGGGTATTGAAGAAGGGCTGACAGCCGCATTTGGTGGCTCTGCCGGTGGCACCATTTATAGCACCTTGGATAACAGTCTCAGCAAAGGAATGGAACTAATCCTCAAAGCAAGAGAAAAAGCCAGTAATGCTGGCTGGCGACAAATTGGCACCATCTTTGGGTGGTGGCTGATCGCTATACTTATTGCCATTGGCTTTGGTTTGGTCGTCGTCTTTGGTGGAATTGCTATTCTTTTGTCTACCGTATATCTAAAAATCCTGTTTGCAATCGGCCCGCTATTTATCTTGATGTTGATGTGGCCAGTTACTGCGCGGTTCTTTGACCAATGGTTCGGCTTCGTGATGAACCATACTCTGATCGTCGCACTAACCGCCGTAGTATTGACCCTTGGAGTTAGTATATTCGATTACCAAATATCAAGGGTTGCAATGGATAGCGAACAAAACATGCTGACCGTGGCCCTTGAGCTATTAATTGTGGCCGTAATTCTGTACGCATTGGTTAAAGGCGTAATACCAATGGCAGCCGCGCTTGCTGGTGGCCTCACAATGGGCGTTATGACGGCACGTAGCTTGAGCGGTGGCGTAAGACAAACGGCTAACATTGCCAAAGGCGCGGGCGCTGGGATAGGCGCAGCAAGTAAAGGCATGTACGGTGCTGGTAAATGGGCTGCTAATAAATTTCGTCCTGGCAACAAAGTTACCAATGACCCCCAAGGCGGTGGCGGTGGCGGTGGCGGTGGCGGTGGCGGTTCCGGTGGCGGTGGGTGGCAACCCGCATACCGTGACGCCGTGCTGGCAAACCTCCAAAAGACACTAGGCAGACGCTAACCCTCAAACTCACACCACGGCCCCGCATTTGCGGGGCTTTCTTTTGGGTGGCAGGAAATCATGCACGCCGCCCCGCCCGCTGCGCGGGCCGGGCAAAAGGCGGCTTTGCCGCTTGGTGACGCCGCCATGCACCTGGCTGGGCTTTCTGTCGCCATTACTCTGCGGCATCCTTCTTGGCGGCGGGCGTCCGATTCCTCGGTGCTGCTGCTTTGGGCTGGGCTTTGAGTGCGGCCACCAGTTCTTTATTCTGGCTCTCCATCACTTCCAGTTTCCCGGTTAACCCTGCGACTTGCTCGCGTGCCGCTGCGGCGGTCTGCTGGGCTTTTTCCAGCCCTGCGGCCAGTTTGTCGGCCTGTGCCTGCAAATCCTTCTGACGATTTGCTGCGGCCTCCTGCTGTGCAACACTGCGAGCCTGTACCGTTGCCAGCTCCTGCGCGGTGGTATCGCGTTGCTCTTGGAGTGCAGCCAGCTCGGCCCGGTGCTGTTCGGCTTGCTGTTCCATTTTCGCCCTGATTGCTTCCAGCTCCTGCCGGTACTGCTGCACCTGCTGCTGTGCTTCGGTCTTTTCCTCGGCCAACTCGGCGCGTAGCTCCTCGATGCGCTGCTGTCCGGCCTGTTCGCGTGCCTCGATCTCATGCAGGCGACTAGTCACGCCTGCCAGCTCTTGGGCCAACTGCTGTTGTTTTTCACCGGCCACCTGGGCGGCATCCTGTGCTTCTGCCAACTTCTGCCGGGTATCGTCCAATTCGTCGGCCTGCTGCTCGAATGCCTGGGCCAACTCGACCCGCATCGCGTCGGTATCAGCCCGTTCAGCCTCCCACGCTTGTTTTGCTGCGGCCAATGATTCGTTTGCCAGCTCCTGCGCTTCACTCCACAAGGTCGCCAGTGCGGCACTCATGGCTTCCTGTACGCGCTCGGGGATTGCCACGGCCACCGCTGCCGGTGCTGCGGTCTGCTGCCGTCGCCATTCCTTCATCACCATGCTAGTGGTGTTCATGTCGGCCTTGGCGGCTCGCCTCACTTGGTCAACGGTCGGGAAGCGGTCGCTACCACTTTCCTGGTAAAGCTGGTTTGCGGCTTCAATGATGCGGCTGCGTATTTCGTTGCTGATTTCCATAGTCTCCACCCTTTTTGGCTTAATCATAATAATAAGAATAATAACATTCTTATTATTCTTATGCAAGGGTTATTATTTTCCCCGCCCGCTCCAAGCTTTTGAGTGGATGACGGGTCAAGGGGTTGGTGCGGCCCGCAGCCCGCCAGGGCGAGGACTCGGCCCCTTGACGCGGCAGGA
>NZ_JAHSPR010000018.1 GCF_019132845.1 Advenella alkanexedens
AACCTTCGGGTTTGAATCGGGTTGAGCTGAATGCGACAAGACCTACTGTAAAGCAGGTTTATGTCAGCCTCATGACCGTTGGGTCATGTTGTAATGCTCTTTAACAATATAACAGCCGATAAGTGTGGGCGCTTGGAATGTAAGAGGCCACACCAGCGTAAGCTGGTGATGCTGAATTTATACTTTAAGCGCTCACTTGAAATGAAGAAGTAAGGTTTATACATATAAACGTTATTTTCTTTTGAGTGAAGCAGCGACCATTTACCATAAAACAGTAGATGGCAATTATACAGAGATTAAACTGAAGAGTTTGATCCTGGCTCAGATTGAACGCTAGCGGGATGCCTTACACATGCAAGTCGAACGGCAGCGGGAAGAAAGCTTGCTTTCTTTGCCGGCGAGTGGCGAACGGGTGAGTAATGTATCGGAACGTGCCCAGTAGCGGGGGATAACTGGCCGAAAGGTCAGCTAATACCGCATACGCCCTACGGGGGAAAGGGGGGGATTCTTCGGAACCTCTCACTATTGGAGCGGCCGATATCGGATTAGCTAGTTGGTGGGGTAATGGCCTACCAAGGCGACGATCCGTAGCTGGTTTGAGAGGACGACCAGCCACACTGGGACTGAGACACGGCCCAGACTCCTACGGGAGGCAGCAGTGGGGAATTTTGGACAATGGGGGAAACCCTGATCCAGCCATCCCGCGTGTGCGATGAAGGCCTTCGGGTTGTAAAGCACTTTTGTCAGGGAAGAAAAGGTTCTGGCTAATACCCGGAACTGATGACGGTACCTGAAGAATAAGCACCGGCTAACTACGTGCCAGCAGCCGCGGTAATACGTAGGGTGCAAGCGTTAATCGGAATTACTGGGCGTAAAGCGTGCGCAGGCGGTTCGGAAAGAAGGATGTGAAATCCCAGGGCTCAACCTTGGAACTGCATTCTTAACTACCGAACTAGAGTATGTCAGAGGGGGGTAGAATTCCGCGTGTAGCAGTGAAATGCGTAGATATGCGGAGGAATACCGATGGCGAAGGCAGCCCCCTGGGATAATACTGACGCTCATGCACGAAAGCGTGGGTAGCAAACAGGATTAGATACCCTGGTAGTCCACGCCCTAAACGATGTCAACTAGCTGTTGGGCCCTTCGGGGCTTAGTAGCGTAGCTAACGCGTGAAGTTGACCGCCTGGGGAGTACGGTCGCAAGATTAAAACTCAAAGGAATTGACGGGGACCCGCACAAGCGGTGGATGATGTGGATTAATTCGATGCAACGCGAAAAACCTTACCTACCCTTGACATGTCTGGAATCCTTTAGAGATAGAGGAGTGCTCGCAAGAGAACCGGAACACAGGTGCTGCATGGCTGTCGTCAGCTCGTGTCGTGAGATGTTGGGTTAAGTCCCGCAACGAGCGCAACCCTTGTCATTAGTTGCCAGCATTCAGTTGGGCACTCTAATGAGACTGCCGGTGACAAACCGGAGGAAGGTGGGGATGACGTCAAGTCCTCATGGCCCTTATGGGTAGGGCTTCACACGTCATACAATGGTCGGGACAGAGGGTTGCCAAACCGCGAGGTGGAGCCAATCTCAGAAACCCGATCGTAGTCCGGATTGCAGGCTGCAACTCGCCTGCATGAAGTCGGAATCGCTAGTAATCGCGGATCAGCATGTCGCGGTGAATACGTTCCCGGGTCTTGTACACACCGCCCGTCACACCATGGGAGTGGGTTTTACCAGAAGTAGTTAGCCTAACCGCAAGGGGGGCGATTACCACGGTAGGATTCATGACTGGGGTGAAGTCGTAACAAGGTAGCCGTATCGGAAGGTGCGGCTGGATCACCTCCTTTAAGAGCAGGTTCTCCTATGTTTCAAAGCGTCCACGCTTATCGGTTGTTAGTCACATTGCACAAGGCAATGGTACCCGCCTATCGGTTTGGTGGCCTGTTAATGACAGGAAGCCAGCAGTTGGGTCAGTAGCTCAGTCGGTTAGAGCACCGTCTTGATAAGGCGGGGGTCGCTGGTTCGATTCCAGCTTGACCCACCAAACAGGTTTGTTGGGGGATTAGCTCAGCTGGGAGAGCACCTGCTTTGCAAGCAGGGGGTCGTCGGTTCGATCCCGTCATCCTCCACCAGGAATCTTGTGTGAATGTAGGTTGTTGTTTTTTAACGAAAACAAGGCTGGCGTGATTAACAAAAAACATGCTATACTTTCTGGCTCTGCTGCAGAAAGGTAGAATGCAGTGTTCAATCGTTTTGCTGTCATTTTGGTGGCGGTGAAACGGCTGAAGATTGCACTTTACGAAGTGTGATATTGGCTGTATATGTTCTTTAACAATTTGGAAGAAGCACAACAAAGTAATTCAACGGGTATGTTGGATTCCACCAGGAGTCCGGCATATGTCGATGAAAATACGGGTTGTGATTGCATTATATTTGAAGTTCTCAAATTCAAGACGTCATTCGCAAGAATGACAACCTAGAAAATGATGAACGGCACACAAACGTGAAACTCAGCATGCGGTATCGTGATTTGAAAGGCGCGATACGGCAAAAACCTATAGCCTTTAGTGTTATAGGATCAAGTGACTAAGTGCACATGGTGGATGCCTTGGCGATCACAGGCGATGAAGGACGTAATAGCTTGCGATAAGCTGCGGGGAGCTGGCAAATAAGCTTTGATCCGCAGATTTCCGAATGGGGAAACCCACTGCCTCTGGCAGTATCCTGTCCTGAATACATAGGGATAGTGAAGCGAACCGAGTGAACTGAAACATCTAAGTAACTCGAGGAAAAGAAATCAACCGAGATTCCGAAAGTAGCGGCGAGCGAAATCGGAGCAGCCTGGACGAGATAGCGCAATGTATAGTCGAACGGAATGGAAAGTCCGGCCGCAGCAGGTGATAGCCCTGTAGACGAAATGCGTTGCGTGGTACTAAGCGTCGAACAAGTAGGGCGGGACACGTGAAATCCTGTCTGAACATGGGGGGACCATCCTCCAAGGCTAAATACTCGTGATCGACCGATAGTGAACCAGTACCGTGAGGGAAAGGCGAAAAGAACCCCGGAAGGGGAGTGAAATAGATCCTGAAACCGTGTGCATACAAACAGTAGGAGCGGGCTTGTCCCGTGACTGCGTACCTTTTGTATAATGGGTCAGCGACTTACATTCAGTGGCAAGCTTAACCGAATAGGGAAGGCGTAGCGAAAGCGAGTCCGAATAGGGCGATTCAGTCGCTGGGTGTAGACCCGAAACCAGGCGATCTATCCATGGTCAGGTTGAAGGCACGGTAACACGTGCTGGAGGACCGAACCCACTAATGTTGAAAAATTAGGGGATGAACTGTGGATAGGGGTGAAAGGCTAAACAAGCCTGGAAATAGCTGGTTCTCTCCGAAAACTATTTAGGTAGTGCCTCGTGTATTACTGCCGGGGGTAGAGCACTGTTATAGCTAGGGGGTCATGGCGACTTACCAACCTATGGCAAACTCCGAATACCGGCAAGTACAGCACGGGAGACAGAGCACTGGGTGCTAACGTCCAGACTCAAGAGGGAAACAACCCAGACCGCCAGCTAAGGTCCCCAAAATTGGCTAAGTGGGAAACGAAGTGGGAAGGCATAGACAGTCAGGAGGTTGGCTTAGAAGCAGCCATCCTTTAAAGAAAGCGTAATAGCTCACTGATCGAGTCGTCCTGCGCGGAAGATGTAACGGGGCTAAGCCAGTTACCGAAGCTGCGGGTGTATGATTTATCATACGCGGTAGGAGAGCGTTCTGTAAGCCTGTGAAGGTGTCTGGAGACGGATGCTGGAGGTATCAGAAGTGCGAATGCTGACATGAGTAGCGATAAAGGGAGTGAAAAGCTCCCTCGCCGTAAGTCCAAGGTTTCCTGCGCAACGTTCATCGGCGCAGGGTGAGTCGGCCCCTAAGGCGAGGCAGAGATGCGTAGCTGATGGGAAGTTGGTTAATATTCCAACACCATTGTTGAATGCGATGGGGGGACGGATTGCGAAATGTGATCGGGTGATTGGTTGTACCCGTTGCTGGTATCGAGAAGGTGGTTAGGTAAATCCGGCCGCGTAATTCAAGGTATTGGCTCGAAGCGAACTTGTTCGCGAAGTCATAGGAAGTGGTCCCAGGAAAAGCCTCTAAGCTTCAGTTCAACAATGACCGTACCGCAAACCGACACAGGTGGACGGGATGAATATTCCAAGGCGCTTGAGAGAACTCAGGAGAAGGAACTCGGCAAATTAATACCGTAACTTCGGGAGAAGGTATGCCCTAGTAGCGTGTTAAAGCGTGAATGGGCCGCAGAGAAATGGTGGCTGCGACTGTTTATTAAAAACACAGCACTCTGCTAACACGAAAGTGGACGTATAGGGTGTGACGCCTGCCCGGTGCTGGAAGGTTAAGTGATGGTGTGCAAGCACTTGATCGAAGCCCCAGTAAACGGCGGCCGTAACTATAACGGTCCTAAGGTAGCGAAATTCCTTGTCGGGTAAGTTCCGACCTGCACGAATGGCGTAACGATGGCCACACTGTCTCCTCCTGAGACTCAGCGAAGTTGACATGGTTGTGATGATGCAATCTCCCCGCGGCTAGACGGAAAGACCCCATGAACCTTTACTGTAGCTTTACATTGAATTGTGAACCGGCCTGTGTAGGATAGGTGGGAGGCGTAGAAGTAGTGTCGCTAGATGCTATGGAGCCGTCCTTGAAATACCACCCTGGTTTGTTTGCGGTTCTAACCTAGGCCCGTTATCCGGGTTGGGGACAGTGTATGGTGGGCAGTTTGACTGGGGCGGTCTCCTCCTAAAGTGTAACGGAGGAGTTCGAAGGTACGCTAGGTACGGTCGGAAATCGTGCTGATAGTGCAATGGCATAAGCGTGCTTGACTGTGAGACTGACACGTCGAACAGGTGCGAAAGCAGGACATAGTGATCCGGTGGTTCTGAATGGAAGGGCCATCGCTCAACGGATAAAAGGTACTCTGGGGATAACAGGCTGATACCACCCAAGAGTTCATATCGACGGTGGTGTTTGGCACCTCGATGTCGGCTCATCTCATCCTGGGGCTGTAGCCGGTCCCAAGGGTATGGCTGTTCGCCATTTAAAGAGGTACGTGAGCTGGGTTTAAAACGTCGTGAGACAGTTTGGTCCCTATCTGCCGTGGGCGTTGGATACTTGACGGAGCCTGCTCCTAGTACGAGAGGACCGGAGTGGACGTACCGCTGGTGTATCGGTTGTCATGCCAATGGCATTGCCGAGTAGCTACGTACGGAAGAGATAACCGCTGAAGGCATCTAAGCGGGAAACTCGTCTGAAGATTAGGTATCCCGGGGGCTAGACCCCCCTGAAGGGTCGTTCGAGACCAGGACGTTGATAGGTCAGGTGTGTAAGCGCAGTAATGTGTTTAGCTAACTGATACTAATTGCCCGTGCGGCTTGATCCTATAACTCTGCAGGTTATATTAAACTGCTGAACATAGCGTTTCAAGTGTCGTTCAAACATCAAATCGTGTTCATGAAACCCATCATGGCCACGTCAATCCCAACACCAACAACGCATCGCAAATCCCCCACAATTACCTGACTTGTGCTTCTTCCAAATTGCTAACTGCATACACAGCAGTAAGCCATACCAGCTTACGCTTGACGACCATAGCAAGGTGGACCCACTCCTTCCCTTCCCGAACAGGACAGTGAAACGCCTTCGCGCCGATGATAGTGGATGGACATCCGTGAAAGTAGGTCATCGTCAGGCTCTTTATTACGAAAAACCCCTTCAGCACTACTGAAGGGGTTTTTTTATTGCC
>NZ_JAHSPR010000019.1 GCF_019132845.1 Advenella alkanexedens
CTAACATTTTATTAGTAAGCATGCTCGTTTTGTCACCCGCTGATGCTTACCGTTAATTAATATAATCACTTGTATTAAATAGACTTTCTTTAAAAATATAAGACACTCTGTTATTACAAATCGTGCATGCCGTCTATCCTGCTTGCACGATGCACATTATCTAACCCAAAGAACTCATAACACTTTAATTTATTTAGCATTAAATTAAAACTCTACCGGTAAACAAGCATCTCTAGGCGTAAAAAACAGGCACTTTTTTAAATCCCAGCTAGAATAGGCTGTATAGGCAGACAGTTGCAAGACAAGGAGCGTTTTATGTCTAACAGTCCATTTTTAAATTCTATACGCACGGATATGCGGCAAAAAGGTTATGCGCTGAAAACTGAAAAAACTTACCTGCACTGGATTAAGCGTTTTATTCTGTTTCACAAAAAACGTCATCCTCAGACCATGGGCAGTGAAGAGGTCAGGCTGTTTTTATCCAGCTTAGCAAACAGCAGACATGTAGCCATAAACACGCAGAAAATCGCTTTAAATGCCCTAGCTTTTTTGTACAACAGGTTTTTACAACAGCCGTTGGGCGATATTGATTATATCCCTGCAAGCAAGCCTAGACGGCTACCCTCTGTTATCTCTGCAAATGAAGTGCAACGCATTTTGCAGGTTATGGATACTCGCAACCAAGTTATTTTTGCGCTGCTGTATGGTGCAGGTTTGCGCATTAATGAATGCTTGCGTTTGCGGGTTAAAGATTTTGATTTTGATAATGGCTGCATCACTGTGCATGACGGTAAGGGTGGGAAAAGCAGAAACAGCCTACTGCCCACGCGCCTAATCCCAGCAATAAAACAACTCATTGAGCAAGCGCGGCTTATTCAGCAAGACGACAACTTACAAGGCGTAGGGCCATCGCTGCCTTTTGCTTTAGATCGCAAATACCCTTCTGCTTATCGACAAGCGGCGTGGATGTTTGTCTTTCCCTCCAGCACGCTCTGCAACCACCCGTATAACGGCAAATTATGCCGCCATCATCTGCATGACTCCGTTGCGCGAAAGGCATTGAAGGCAGCCGTACAAAAAGCAGGCATCGTTAGCAAGCGTGTCACTTGTCATACATTTCGTCACTCGTTTGCTACGCATCTATTACAAGCGGGGCGTGATATTCGCACTGTGCAAGAACTCTTAGGGCATACCGATGTTAAGACCACGCAAATCTATACGCATGTGTTGGGTCAGCATTTTGCCGGCACCACCAGTCCTGCGGATGGACTGATGCTACTTATCAATCAGTAAAAGTAGATAAATATCTTTATGTAGCCCTGAGTAGCCCCTGATACTTTTTATGGTGAAAAAGATAAACAATCATAGAGGGGATAAATATGAGCCAGTTCTACCATTGTTC
>NZ_JAHSPR010000001.1 GCF_019132845.1 Advenella alkanexedens
ACGTTTTCATTTCCCGCAAGAGTTTGAACGTTTTTTATTTACCCAAAAACCACAAAATCATCTATCTATTTGATTTATAAGGAAACGTCAAAAACAATAATTTGTTGTGTTTTTACACCACAACCAGGGCCGGCATTTTTAACTGCCTGCCATATCCTCTTTGCCATCAAGGATCAATATGACGATTTTTTTTCTGTCTTTGCCCAATTAATGGCATACCTGGCTGCCAGCACCCACGGTTGAACCATAAAAATACCGTGTGCCAATTTACAACACAAACAAATAAACGAACACTCACACCGTCATCAACACACACGCTTGCCCTTCAATTCTTTGTAAGTGTTTTTTTTACACTTTCATAAGCACCTTGATTAATCACATTTGTGTATCCCATATCCAGCAATGTTTGTCTGGCAATTTCTGAACGGCGACCACTTCTGCAATATAAATTAATTGGCACATCCTTATTAGGCGCTATGGACATAATTGCCGAACCAAGATTTTGGTATTCAATATTTATCGCATCAGCCCGATGACCGCTCGCATATTCAGCTGGTGTGCGCACATCAATCCAAACAGCTGCCTGCTCTGAAGTTTGCTGCAAACCCACTTCCTCTATTTGGGCATATACATATGTTCCCGCACCAAGACTCAATAAAAAAACAGTCCCGCATATAAGGTTTTTAAATCCTGTCATCACTTGCACCTTTCTTTGTTATTTAACCAATTCGACCAGACTGCCATAACCCTCAGCTTGCATTTTCCCCAAGGGAATAAAACGCAGACTGGCACCGTTTATGCAATAACGTAACCCACCCCGGTCCTTTGGACCGTCAGGAAAAACATGCCCCAGATGAGAGTTGGCAATACGACTTCTTACCTCTATACGTTGCATGTTGTAGCTAAGGTCTTTATGCCTGGTAACTGCATTCTCATCTATTGGTTTGGTGAAACTTGGCCAGCCACAGCCCGAATCATATTTATCCCTGGAACTGAACAAAGGTTCATTACTGACAATATCCACATATATTCCCGGTTCAAACAAATTATCATAAGCATGGCTGAAAGCATACTCAGTTCCGTTTTGTTGAGTAATTCGATACTGTTCTTGGCTCAGACGATCACGCAACACTTTGTCACTTGGCTTCGTAAAGTTTTTCCAACTACCCTCTTTATTTGCTGAAATCTGTTTTTTTAACGGTATCTCCGCCTTGCTTAAGTCAATATGACAATAACCGTTGGGATTTTTTGCCAGATAATCCTGATGATATTCTTCGGCATCATAAAAATGCACTAAAGGCTGGTTTTCCACAACCAAAGTCTTGCGATATTTTTTCTGTTCCTCATCCAATGCAGTCTGAATAATGGATTTTTCAGCAGGATCGGTAAAATACACCCCGGTACGATATTGTGTTCCACGATCATTACCTTGCTTATTCAAGCTGGTAGGATCAATAACTCGAAAATAATACTCAAGAATATCGGACAAACCCAAACGGTCGGCATCGTAAGTGACTTTAACCGTTTCGGCATGACCGGCTTGCCTGAAAATGACATCTTCATAACTTGGGTTTTCTGTACGGCCGTTGGCATAACCGGAAACCGCATCAATCACACCGGGAATACGTTCAAAATAAGCCTCAACACCCCAGAAACAACCACCTGCCAGATAAATGGTTTTCTGATTCATGGTTATTGAAGCCGTATCTTTAGCTGGTTTGTAAAACGACTGAAGGACTTTTTTCAAATCAGACTTAGGGTCTTGTACTAAAACAAGTGCCTGATCCTTATGCAAACTACCTTTAACAACACGAACCAATTGTTTGTTTTTATCAAATAAAAGCCAACTGGGATAGACGGCAACACTGGCATTCTTGATTGTCTTGCCTTCAGGATCCAGGAGCACTGGAAGATTAGGGTAATTCAACCCGGCATACCACTCATTGAAATCCGCCAAGGATTTTTCCCCCAGCATCCCGGGCGAAACAACAGAAACAAGATTAATATTTTCAAAAGCATTATCTTGCGTCCAAGCCTGGGTCGCCTCCAACTCAGACAAGCATAAGGGGCACCAACTTGCCCAAAGCTTTACCAATGTGGGACGCCCTTCCTGTATCCATTTTTTTGCCTGTTGCCCTTTTCCATCTTGCAATGTCAATAATTGCTGCAATCCAGCGGTTTCATTTGCATAAGCCTTGCCTGTACCCGCAAATAATATTGCCATCCACAATATTAAAAAACCCCATAAAAACACTCTTGCAGAATCACATTGCCTGAGTTTCATGATTGAACCCTGAAAAAATTAAAATAAGATCCTTTAAATAGGATCAACTTTCTTATCAGTCGTTCAAAAAAACAGTCAGTTTTTTACTATTGATTGCAACTAAATGATTCCAGCTGGTGTTTATTTTTATTAATACTGACTGAACCCAGAAACGTCTTGATAAAAACCAAATACAAACCACTGCTCAACAAGGGCCAGATAACCTGGTTAACGATGCATTTATACAACATTTTTAACCATTGCAGGCAATAAAAAAGCCGCTATAAAAGCGGCTAATTTATTGAATACAAAGCGTTTTATTGGTCCCCCCGACTGGACTCGAACCAGTGACCAAAGGATTATGAGTCCTCTGCTCTAACCAACTGAGCTACAGGGGGACAAGCAAAGGATTATGAGTCCTTTTACCTTACTTTTGCATCAACTTCTCCGAATGACTTATCACATTCAGAAAAATCAGTATTAAACCACACTTATTACTGATTTTCAAGGAAGCTTTTAAGTTTATCAGCCCGACTTGGGTGACGCAACTTCCTTAAGGCTTTTGCCTCAATCTGACGAATACGCTCACGAGTAACGTCAAATTGCTTACCCACCTCTTCAAGCGTCTGATCTGAACTGATTCCAATACCAAAACGCATCCTTAACACTTTTGCTTCGCGTGGTGTCAACGAATCAAGCACTTCCTTAAAGGCATCGCGCATTGAACCATATAACGCTGAATCGGAAGGAGCCAAGGTTGCACCGTCCTCAATGAAATCACCCAGGTGAGAATCATCATCATCACCAATAGGCGTTTCCATGGAAATGGGCTCTTTGGCAATTTTAAGGATCTTGCGAATTTTATCCTCTGGCATATCCATTTTCTGGGCCAAGGTTGCCGGATCGGGTTCTACACCAGTCTCTTGCAAAATCTGACGATTGATACGATTCATTTTATTGATGGTTTCAATCATATGAACCGGGATACGGATCGTACGGGCCTGGTCTGCGATAGAACGGGTAATTGCCTGGCGAATCCACCATGTAGCATAGGTAGAAAACTTATAGCCACGGCGATACTCGAATTTATCAACGGCTTTCATAAGACCAATATTGCCCTCCTGGATAAGATCCAGGAATTGCAGGCCGCGGTTGGTATATTTCTTGGCAATTGAAATCACCAGACGCAAGTTGGCCTCGATCATTTCACGCTTGGCTTTCTTGGCCTTGGCTTCACCTGTAACCATGCGCTTGTTAACTTCTTTCAGATCCTTGATTGGCAGGATAACGGCCGTTTCAAGGTCGATAAGTTTTTGCTGGATCTCGTGGATATCAGGAATTGACCGCTCTAGCGTAGCTGCATAAGCAGGTTTTTTTGCCACTTCCTGGTGAACCCAATCAAGATTGGTTTCATTACCTGGAAACACCTTGATAAAATAAGCACGTGGCATACCTACACGATCAATACAAGTGTGCAAAATGGTGCGTTCAAGGGCGCGAACCTCTTCAACCTGCGTGCGCAGGGAGTCAGCCAAACGTTCTACCATTTTAGCGGTAAAGCGCACCCCGATCAGCTCATCAAGGATAGCCTGCTTGGCTTCCATATACGCGGGCGATTTGTAACCTCCCTCTTCGTAGATGGTTTTCATTTTGCCAAACCAGTGTTCAACGATGTCGAATTTGGCCAACGCCTCATCACGCAAAGTCTCAATCTGCCTGCTGCTCATACCACCCGCTGGCACGTCTTCCTCGTTTTCCTCGACCACCCCTGAGCCTGCGTACTCTTCACCATCCTCAGACAGCAAGCCATCAACGACCTCATCAATTTGAGCCTGGCCATCACGGACGCGCTGGATATGATTCAGGATTTCCTTGATCGTTGTGGGACAAGCGGCAATTGCCATGACCATATGCTTAAGGCCATCTTCAATTCGCTTGGCGATTTCAATCTCACCTTCTCTGGTCAGCAGCTCTACCGTTCCCATTTCCCGCATATACATACGAACAGGATCAGTCGTACGACCAAAGTCGGAGTCAACCGTAGTTAATGCCGCTTCCGCCTCATCTTCAACATCATCATCTGCTGAGGCCATGGTCGCGTTGTCGTTCAAGAGCAACGCCTCGGCATCTGGCGCCTGGTCATAGACAGAAATACCCATATCACCGAAGGTGCTGATAATGCCGTCGATTGCTTCGGCATCGACCAGATCATCGGGTAATTGGTCATTGATTTCACTGTAGGTCAGGTAGCCGCGATCCTTACCCAGCTTGATAAGTTGCTTGAGTCGGTTACGGCGAGCCTCAAGTTCTTCTGCAGAAAAAGGCCCACGCGCTCCACCCGTAACAACGTCTTTGGCGTCTTTACCACGTTTTCCACGTTTTACAGGCTTAAGCTCAGGAACATCTTCCGCTTCTTCATCACCCGTATCAAGAAAATCATCCTCGTCATTTTTGGGTTTTGATGGGCGCCCAGGCTTACGGCCACTTGAAGCCGATGCCTTGGTTCTTTTACCTGAGAGTTCGTCATCATCCAGAAAATCGTCATCAAAATCATTCAGCGAATCATCTGTGTCAAGATTTTTACTGGAAACACGAGTCTTTGTCGTTGTGTCTTTAATTGATTTAGCCACCGTATTACTTGCTGCCTTATTAACTACTTTTGAAGATAGGGATGCATCATCCTGAAGCCGCTGTTCTGATGGGACATTTGCCTGCTTCACGGACTTGGATGCTGAAGATTCTGGTTTGATTATGCTTTTTGTGTCAAGCTTTGCCTTGGTTGAACTCTTGCTTACCGTTTTTGTTGCTGTTTTTTTTACTGCTGTCTTGGTAGAAGTTGGCTTACTACTGTCTTTGATCATTTTAGATTCCGAAAGTGACAAAACAACCACAAAACAACACTAACTTATGAATTTTTTATAAAAAAAGCTATAAATTAGAATTGGCGAAAAAGCATGAACAACCGTATATTGTACATCATTTATCGTTTTACCACACGACCCAATAATAAAATACGTTTATTCAATGCCTTGTAACGTTGGCGTGCCAATTCGGAATTCAATCCTTCCCGAACCAGCTTAGCCTGTTCATTGCGTAAGGCCTCCATTTCAATGCGCTGTAAAGCGTCATTCCACTCATCAACCGGATGCGGCAACTCTTCCATATCCATGATTTCCACTGAAATGGAAGACAAAAAGGCATGCAGGTCTGAGCCTTCGTCAGCAGCCTGCAACAACGCTCCCATATGCCTTGCACCACTTGAAATAGCCAATGAAATAAACTCACGTACCAGTCCTAGATGGGGGCTATGACTTAAAACTTCAAGTTGCTGATCTGCAATTTGATCCACCAACGCAGGATGCATGGCCAATAATCGCAACAATCTTTTAGCCAAAGGCGTTACCTGCTTGCCAGAATTATTTTTGGCATTACTGGCAAAAGGCTTTGTTTTCTTAGGCTGCGCCAGAGAAAAGTCTTCAAATGGCACCGCATCATCAGTATGGAACCCATCAAAAACAAAGGGATCAAACGAAGGCAGGACTGAACCAGAAGGCATGACAGGATTATGCACAGCAGCCTGAGGCTGCATCACCAATGAAGTACGCGCTGCCACTTCTGCCTGGTAAAGCGCAAGATCTTTAAGCAACTCTTCGGAAGTGAGCGAAACAAGCCTGGCGAAATCATGCCCTATCTGGGTTTTAATACCAGACTCGGGGATTTGCACCATCAAAGGCCTTGCCTCATGCAAACATGCCGCCCTGCCCTCTGCCTCATTTAAGGGATGGCGCTCTGCCAGTGTTTGCAACATAAATGAAGACAAGGCCATGGATTCCTGCACTTTTTCCCGGAAAACATCAGCACCAAATTCTCGAATATAAGAATCAGGATCATGCTCAGCCGGCAAAAACAAAAACCGGATGGAAACGTCATCGCGCAACAACGGCAGACAGGTTTGCAGTGCTCGCCAGGCTGCCTTCTTGCCCGCATTATCACCATCAAAGCTGAAAACAATCCGATCACTTGCCCGAATCAGCTTCTGAATATGCTGAGGCGTAGTTGCCGTACCCAGGGTAGCCACCGCATTATGCATACCCTGCTCTGACAGGCCAACCACATCCATGTAACCCTCAACCACCAGAACAAATCCTTCCGCACGGATTCCCTGACGGTTTTCCCACAAGCCGTATAATTCCTGGCCCTTGGAAAAAACAGGCGTTTCAGGTGAATTAAGGTATTTGGGCTCACCCTTGCCAATGATACGCCCACCAAAGCCAATCAATTTCCCTTTTGCATTGAAAATAGGAAACATGATCCGCTCACGAAAGCGATCGTAACGACGTCCGTCTTCTGACTCAATAACGAGACCGGACTCAAGCAAAATCGGCGCTTCGTAATTGGCAAAAACCGCTTTAAGCCCCTGCCGGTTAGTACCGGACCATCCCAAGCCGAAACGCTTGGCCGTTTGACCGCTTAGACCACGTTGTTTTAAATAGGCAATAGCCTGGGGGCTGCTTTTTAGCTGAGACAAGTAAAAGCCATGCGCCTTCTCCAGCACTTGCTGATGCAGCATGGTTTCTGTCTGTTTTTGTTTGACTTGCTTTTGCTGGAAAGCCGTACGCTGTTCTTCGGGCACAACTAGGCCCACCGAACCCGCAAGGGATCGGACCGCTTCCGGAAAGCTGGCGCCGGTATGTTCAATAAGGAAAGAAATGGCGGTACCATGAGCCCCGCAACCAAAACAATGATAAAACTGCTTGGTGGGACTAACCGTAAATGAAGGAGATTTTTCGTTATGAAAGGGGCACAGACCAAGTAAATTGGCCCCGCCCTTTCTTAACTGAACATACTTGCCAACCACATCGACGATATCGACACGGGCCAGCAAATCCTGAATAAAACTTTCAGGAATCAATATAAGCGTGGAGGCAGTTGCTGACTACGAATGCGTTTGTAGTGACGCTTAACAGCAGCGGCGTGTTTACGCTTGCGCTCTGCTGTTGGTTTCTCGTAGAATTCGCGTGAACGCAATTCTGTCAATAAACCGGTTTTTTCAATAGTGCGCTTGAAGCGACGCAATGCAGCCTCGAATGGCTCATTCTCTTTTAATCTTACTTGTGGCATGTATATGAAAGCAATTAAGCTCAGTTAATGGTAAATAAAAATTAGCCCGGTAAATAAATAAAATCACATAACGCTTGTTGACCAGCTATGCCAAGTTTGGGATTTCGCTGTATCAACTTCACGCCATGGTTATGATCTTATCTATTCCCAACTAAAACCTTGCGTTTCATTAGCCTTGCCGTTTTCCGGCTAGACCAACTAAAAACTGAAGTAATCCAGGATTATAACATAAATTAGTTATTTTCCACACCTTTTCTAACCCAAGCTTCCAATTGGTGTGGCCTTAAACTGTCATAATCCTCGAAAGGCTGGTGAATCCAGGGGTTTGTAGGCAATTTATCAACATAGTAGTCGGGTTCAACCTTAGCGTGACCTTTCCACCACAAAACCGCCGAACGCAATTCGATAATGCTGGGAAACTGCTTTAATAAATGCTCTTGCACCTTGCTAAAAGTAAGCCCCGTGTCCACCATATCATCCACCAGCAAAACACGCCCCTCAAGGGTGCCTTTCGTGATGGTGATAAATTGGGCGATATCCAGCTGCCCCTGAACCGTACCAGCAGCCTCGCGGTAACTGCTGGTGGCCAAAATACCCAAAGGAACATCAAACACACGGGAAAGCACATCACCCACGCGTACACCACCGCGAGCAAGACAAACAATACTATCAAATTTCCAGCCTGATTTGTATACAATCAGACCCAGCCTTTCAACCAGGTGATGATACTCATCCCAACTGACCCATAAATCGCTATCTGTACTTGCTGGCAATGACATATATTCACCTGTATTGGTTAGTCCTGGAATGGGTGACGACGAAGAATGGTTTCCATACGATCGGGACCGGTTGAAATCATATCAATAGGCACTTCGCAAATCTCAGCAACACGATCAAGGAAACGACGGGCATTTTCAGGCAACTGCCCGTACTCTTTGACACCAACTGTTGAGTCATTCCAGCCCGGCATCATTTCAATGACAGGCTCAGCCTTGGCAACTTTATGCGCTCCGTAAGGAAGGAGATCCACTCTTTGGCCATCAATATGATAGCCCACACACAAACCAATGCTTTCGATACCATCAAGAACATCAAGTTTGGTAACGCATAAACCGGATATACCGTTAACAATAACCGAACGCTTGAGGGCTGCCCCGTCAAACCAGCCACAACGGCGTGGACGACCGGTTACCGCACCAAATTCGTTACCGACTTTGGCAATGTGGGCACCTATCTCATTATTAAGTTCGGTTGGGAAAGGACCTGAACCCACACGGGTTGTGTATGCTTTGGTAATACCCAGAACATAATTCAGGCGCTGCGGACCCACACCCGCCCCCGCTGAGGCTGCACCAGCCAGACAGTTGCTGCTGGTAACAAAAGGATAAGTACCATGATCAATATCCAGCAAGGCACCTTGAGCACCTTCAAACAGCAGCCTTTGGCCTTCTTTTTGAGCCTGATACAGCAAAGCAGAAACATCCGCAACCATTGGCTCGATAATGGGAGCCAGGGCCATGGCCTGTGCCTTGACCTCATCAAAAGAGATCGGCTCCGCACCCAGATGCTGGGTCAGAATGAAGTTATGATATTCAAGCACCTCGTGCAATTTTGCATCGAACAGGGCAGGATTATAAAGATCCTGTACACGCAATGCACGACGGGCAACTTTGTCCTCATACGCAGGACCGATACCACGGCCGGTTGTGCCAATCTTGTTCTCGCCTTTTTTCGCTTCACGTGCCTGATCAACAGCAACGTGATAAGGCAGGATCAAGGGACATGCTTCTGAAATTTTCAGGCGTGAACGAACATCCAGACCTGCGCTTTCCAACTCTTCGATTTCTTTTAGCAAAGCCTCGGGAGACAGCACGACACCATTACCGATATAACACGTAACGCTGGGATGCATAATGCCGGATGGAATCAGACGCAAAACAGTTTTTTTACCATTAATCCACAAGGTATGACCTGCATTGTGACCACCCTGGAAACGCACAACGCCTTGCGCAGATTCGGCCAGCCAGTCAACAATTTTTCCCTTGCCTTCATCACCCCATTGGGTACCGATAACAACTACGTTCTTGCTCATATTAAATCATATAAATAAAAATACATCGTTCGTCACTTGCCGGCAAAAATGCCCCGGTCAAGACCTGATTTTACTGAATACTTTCCAGTACCCAGTCGCCCTCACTATAGACCAACTCACTTTCAAAAATGAATTCATCAATACTTTGCGTGCTATTTGGAAAAATCTGTACTACCACATGCCCCTGATTGCGCAATTCACGAATCCGATCAACCAGATTCACATCGAGCCCCCACGGTGCCTTGATGGCCCTTGAAGGCTGCGCAGGTGAAAGACCCGCTGAAACCTTGCGCAAGTCGAGACTGAAGCCGGTTGCAGGACGCGCCCTGCCAAAAACCTTACCTACGTTATCATAACGACCACCGCGCACGATGGCATCATGCCAGCCTGGTGCAAAAATAGCAAAACTGACGCCCGAGTGATAATCGTAACCACGAACATCAGCCAAATCAATACCCACACAAGCATTATCCAGAGCACCGACCAGCTCACGCAAAGACTCTAAAGCCTGACGAATACCCGGCAAATCAGGCAACCTTTCCTGGGCCTCATCGAGCACATTGATGGAGCCATACAGGCTTGGCAACAAGATCAGCGCATTGGCAATATCTTGTGGTACATCCTGACATCCATCAAGCAGTTCTTTCAGGCTTGGTACATCCTTGTCGTTAAGCAAAGAGAAGATCTCGCTGGCACGCTCGGCAAGTGATGGCACGGAATCCACCAGAACACGGGAAACATTGGGATGATTCAGATCTATGCGCGGCTTTTTGACACCAGCCATTTCAAGGCTTTCAAGGGCCAACTGAATAATTTGCAAATCCGCCTCGAAGCCGGCGTGACCATAAATTTCCGCCCCAATTTGCAGCAGTTCGCGATCAGACAGCAAACCGGATGGGCGCGCATGAATGACGCTGCCGCAATAACAAAGGCGTGTAACACCCTCACGATTCAGTAAATGCGCATCAATGCGGGTTACCTGCGGCGTCATGTCTGCCCGCAAACCCATGGTGCGGCCAGACAGCTGGTCTACCAATTTACAGGTACGCAATTGCAAATCAAGACCCTTTGCAGCCAAGAGTGAATCGGTATATTCAATTAACGGCGGCGCAACCATTTCAAAACCGTAGGTACGGTAAAGATCTAGTAATTTACGTCGCAGCTCTTCAATACGCCGCGCCTCTGCCGGGAGAATATCCGACAAGTGTTCGGGCAATAACCAGTTACTTGTTGTCATGGCAATTTATCAAATAAAAATGCGGCTCATTGCGTAAGCAATGCGAGCCGCATTTAGGAATAGTTTCTGAACTTACACGGCATTGTACAACTAATTAAGCATAAGTTCAGCAAATAAACCCGTTTTTCAATTTATTGTGTGCTGGTCGACACATTTCCATCTGCTTGCTTGAAGAAACGGAAGAAATCAGAGTTTGGATCAACAACCAATAAATCCTTTTTGGAGCCGAAAATGGATTTATAGGCATTCATGCTATTGAAAAAACTGTAGAAATCAGAATTCTTTCCATAAGCATCAGCGTAAATTCTGGCTGCCTCGGCATCCCCCTCACCACGAATGGCCTGGGCCTTGGCATTAGCCTGTGCAAGCTCTTCCTGAACCTTACGATCAGCCTCGGCACGAATTCTCTCGCTTTCAGCAGCACCATTGGCCCGCAAGCTGTTTGCCTCTTGCTTGCGCTCTGCCTGCATCCTTGAATACACGGAGTCAGACACCTCCTGCGAAAACTCAATACGTTTCAGGCGAACATCAACCACCTGAATCCCCAAAGGCTTGGCACGCTCTTCCACATTATTCAGGATCTCGGCCATTACCACATCACGCTCCTGAGATATAACAGCGCGAACCGTACGGGTGTTGACTGATGCGTTCAGGGCATCGCGAATTTGCGCGCCCAGACGATTCTGGGCCGCATAAGTGCTGTCACCAAAAGACACATAGAACTGCAACGGATTTGAAATACGCCACTTGATATAAGAATCGATGATCAGGTTTTTCTTTTCCGAAGTCTGAATTCTTTCGGTATCTCCGGACTCGATAGTCTGGATCCTTTTATCAAGATAAACCACATTTTCCAGTGGTGTTGGAAGCTTGAAATAAAGACCGGGTTCCTGGATGGTGCGTTGCCATTCACCCAACTTGAACACCAGTGCATAGTTTCGCTCGGAAACAATAAAAATGGATGACGACAACAAAAGAGCCGCCACAAAAAGCACGATACCTACGACAGTATTACGATTCATTTTACCTACCTCCTAGCGACGATCGAAGTTATCACGGGATAAACGATTCCGTGATGCTGCACTGACATCATTGCCAGAGACTGACGCGGGATTGCTGGAGGAAGTAACAGCACTGGATGGCACCGATGTTGCAGCTGGCGCCGATGTTGCACTGGATGTTTGCTCAATCAATTTGTCGATAGGCAGATACATCATATTATTGCCGCCCTCAGTGTCTACCATCACTTTGGAGGCATTTTTAAAGACATCTTCCAAGGTGGAAATATACATGCGTTCACGTGTAATTTCCGGTGCTTTCGCGTATTCCTTTTCTATGCTTTCAAAACGGGCTGCCTGACCCTGGGCCTGACCAACCACTGTTGCACGGTAACCTTCCGCATCTTGCAGCATACGTGAGGCCTGACCACGTGCCTCGGGTATAACCTTGCTGGCATAGGCGTTACCTTCGTTTTTCTGCCGTTCGTTATCCTGCCCTGCCTTGATGGCATCCTCGAATGCGGCCTGAACCTGCTCGGGAGGCTGCACGTTTTGAATCGCCACCGTGGTGACCTCTATGCCAGACTGGTAACGATCAAGAATTTGCTGCATTAACCTCATGACATCCATGGCGGCTGCTGTACGGCTTTCATACAGGATTTTATTCATTGACTGCTTGCCAACCACTTCACGCATGGCCGTTTCTGCCGCCTGACGCACCGATTCATCCGGAGAAACCAGACGGAAAATATAGTCAGCAGCAGGGCTGTATTCACCGGTCTCAAGTGGCATTTCCGCCTTGAGACGATACTGGACATCAAACTGCACATCAACGATATTTTCGTCTTCAGTCAGCATCAAGGCCTCGGGCAAAACCTTATTGCGTGAATTATCGCGATAACCCACCGAGAAAGAACGGACACTCGCGATATCAACCAATTCAACGTTTTGCACAGGCCGGGGGATATGCCATTGGAAGCCAGGCTGAACCGTTTTAAGGTATTTTCCAAATTGCGTGACCACCCCTACCTGACCTTCCCGAACGATATAAAAACCGCTGGCCAGCCAAAGCAACAAGGCAACAATGACAATAAAAACAATACCAAATTTGGCCGCTTTGGGAGAAGGATTGAAGCCACCGGCACGAGGGGGCTTGCCAAAGCCGCCGCCACCGCCTTTTTTATTACCAAACACGCTCTTGATCCGATTATTGAAATCCGCCCATACCTGATCAAGATCAGGTGGTCCGTCACCCTGATTGGTGGGACGTTTTGGCGGTTCATTCTGGCCTGAACCATTTTGATTACCACGACCCCAACCCGGATCGTTCAAGTTAAATATTTTTGAGACTCGCAACATTATTTCCTATTATTTCTTTGGCTTCAGCGATTGCCCCGCGCAATCCGTCCAAGCCGGTTCGATCTAATGCACTGACAAAAACGCGGACTATTCTGCCCTCTTCGTTTCGTTCAATTTTTGGTTCATAGCCCACAGCATCGATCTTATTGTAAACAAGAATACATGGTATGTCTTTAGCACCGATCTCTTCAAGCACTTTATTCACTTCCAGAATCTGCTCTTCACGTTGCGGACTGGAGGCATCAATAACATGCAATAGCAAATCAGCCTGAACCGTTTCTTCAAGGGTTGCCTTGAAAGCGGCAATCAGGGTGGTGGGCAGATCACGAATGAAACCTACCGTATCCGAAACAACCACCTGACCGGCGCCTTCAATCCATATCCTTCTTGTCGTTGTATCAAGGGTGGCAAACAATTGGTCTGCCGCATAGGCACCAGCACGGGTCAGGGCATTGAACAACGTTGACTTGCCCGCGTTGGTATACCCCACCAGGGAAACTGACATGGTCCCCCCCCTGGCCCTTGAACGACGCTGCGTGGTGCGTTGCCGCTCGACCTTGCTTAGCCGCTCCCGCAGTACCTTGACCTTGTCCCCAATCATCCGCTTGTCCATTTCAAGCTGGGCCTCACCCGGACCACGCATGCCTATACCCCCCCGCTGACGTTCCAGGTGGGTCCACATCCGTGTGAGCCGGGTCATGAGATGTTGTAATTGCGCCAGCTCCACCTGAAGTTTACCTTCATGGCTTTTGGCACGCAGGGCAAATATATCAAGAATAAGTGCCACCCGATCAACGACTCTTAAATTAAATGCCCGCTCGAGATTTCGCTGCTGGGCCGGGCTAAGCGCCTGATCGAACAAAATGATATCCACATCAGAAGACTGGGCCAGCTGAACAGCCTCTTCCAGTTTTCCTGAACCAATAAAATAAGCCGCATCGGGTTTGTCACGTTTGGCGACAACAGTGGCAACAACTTCTGCCCCTGCACCTTTAGCCAGCATTTCAAACTCTTCGGCATGTGCCTGATAATCGGGTTTACCGAAATTTACACTGATAATTAATGCGCGCATACACCCCTAAAAAGGAAAATGCCCGCACAGGCTAACCTGGCGGGCCATGTTTCCGCGAAAAGATTTTTATTCTTATTCAGCAGGAACATCAACCTGAAAACTGACAGCACGAGCTGGAACAACAGTGGAAATCGCGTGTTTGTAAACCATTTGGGTAACGGTGTTTCTTAGTAAAACCACATATTGGTCGAAAGATTCGATTTGTCCTTGTAATTTGATCCCGTTGACCAGATAAATTGATACGGGTACATGCTCTTTACGCAGTGCATTCAAGAAAGGATCTTGTAGTGATTGCCCTTTAGTGCTCATTGGCGAGGCTCCATTTTAATGTTATTAATAGGTGAATTTTATAAAAATAGTACTTTACCGACATTTTAAACAACTTACCACCTAATAAGTAAATTCCCATATTTTCGGTAATTTTTTTATTCAGAACCAATATTAGTTGAAGTTAATATTTCAGACAATGTTTTTATTAATACTTCACATTGTTTTCGGGTTCCTATGGTAATTCTCAGGTACTGGGAAATACGACTCTGGTCAAAATGACGAACCAAAACAAGATGCTGGCGCAACTGGGCACTTAATACCGCAGCATCAATCTGTGGATGCGAAACAAACACAAAATTGGTCTTTGAAGGCAAAACCACAAATCCCAAACCGGCAAGTTCCTGACTGACAAATTCACGTGAGGTGATGATCTCTTGCCGGGTTTGCTCAAAATAAGCATCGTCCTCAAAGGCGGCAATCGCCCCTACTTGGGCCAGTCTGTCCAGCGGGTAAGAGTTAAAACTGTTCTTAACCCTGACCAATGCCTGCAACAAATGGGGCTGCGCCATGGCAAACCCGACCCGCAAACCTGCCAATGAACGTGATTTTGACAAAGTTTGCAACACAATCAGGTTATCGTATTTTTCCAATAAGCTAACGGCTGAATCCGCACCGAAATCAACATAAGCTTCATCAATGGCCACCACAATATCAGGTTGCGCCTGCAATAACTGCTCTATTTGTTCCAGGCTGACTGCAATCCCCGTAGGTGCATTCGGATTGGGAAAAATAATACCGCAAACTTCTTCGGAAGAAGCATTGATATAGTCATTAATATCAATTTCAAATTGACTGTTTAATGCAACAGCTTCAAAATCGAGGTCATACAATTTGGCATACACCCGATAAAAACTGTAGGTTATATCCGGGAACAGGATTTTCTTGCCCTTGTGTTTGAACAAGGCATGAAACAAATGTGCCAGCACTTCATCTGAACCATTACCCGGAAAGACAAAGTCAGCAGGAATATCGTAGTAACGACCGATTACCTCACGCAATCTATCTGATTCGGGATCTGGATACAAACGCAGATTTTCCTCGACTTCCTGCCGAATCGCGTCAATAACTACCGGAGAGGGATCGAACGGTGATTCATTGGTATTGAGCTTGATGTACTCACCGTCTTTAGGCTGCTCTCCCGGAACATAAGGCTTCAGTTCCTGAACGAAATCACTCCAGAATTTACTCACGCTTTACTCCGCCTGTTTATATGGGTTTTTAGAAGACTTGAATTCTATTCGCAAAGGTGTTCCCGACAAATTGAAAGCCTTGCGCATTCTGGATTCCAGATAGCGCTTGTATGAATCGGGCACGGCATCAAGAGCATTACCATGAACAATGATAAGCGGCGGGTTTTGTCCACCCTGATGCGCATAACGCATTTTAGGCCTGAAAATCCCTTTGCGAGGGGGCTGCTGTTGCTCTACTGCCGCATGCAGTTCCCGGGTCAGTTTGGGTGTTGACAGCTTGATGAAAGCGGCCGCATGGGCCTCGTTGACCGATTTAAGGACCGCATTGACACCCTGCCCTTTAAGAGCAGAAATCGTATGCATTTTGGCAAACGACAAGAACCGCAATTTGCGCTCAAACTCCCGCTGTATCCATTCACGCTTGTCGGCATCAAGACCATCCCACTTGTTGATGGCCACCACCAGCGCACGACCCGATTCGAGAATGAAACCGGCAATATGGGCATCCTGTTCGGAAATTTCAGTCTGGGCATCAAGCATTAACAGAACGACGTTACTGGCTTCAATAGCCTGCAATGTTTTAATGACGGAAAACTTTTCAACCGACTCAAATACTTTGCCACGCTTACGCAAACCAGCCGTATCAATCAAGGTATATTTTTTGCCATTACGCTCAAAATCAATCTCAATGGCATCCCGTGTAGTACCCGGCATATCGAAAGCGATGACCCGTTCTTCACCCATCAATGTATTGATGAGGGTGGATTTACCTACATTGGGGCGACCGACAATGGCAAGCTTGATCCGATGATCGGTAAAGACTTCCTCTTCCTCGGTAGCAGACTCATCCTGCCCCAGTTCAGGCTCGGGAACCTCGACATCATCCTCTGCAGGAACGGCCTGAATATAAGGATTATCAAGCTGGGACAGCGCCTCTTCGATCAGGGCAACAACACCGTCACCGTGTGCCGATGAAATGGGATGAGGAGTCCCCAGGCCAAGCTCGTGGAACTCGGCACTGGCTTGTCCACTGTTCATACCCTCGGCTTTATTCACCGCAAGCACTACCTTGGGACCGGCACGACGCAACATGCGCGCTATTTCATGATCATGCGCATTGACACCGGCACGGGCATCCACCAGAAAAATAACCACGTCGGATTCGGCAATTGCCTGCTCGGTTTGACGTGCCATTTCCTTCAGAATACCAGTCTTGGCCACCGGCTCAAAACCCCCGGTATCAATGACAAGAAAAGGATAATCACCCACACGACCTTCACCATAATGACGATCACGGGTAAGGCCGGAATAATCGGCAACCAACGCAGCCCTTGAACGGGTCAAGCGATTGAAAAGCGTTGATTTGCCAACATTAGGTCGCCCCACCAGGGCAACAACGGGTTTAAACTGAATTCTGTTCACTTAACACCAAGCATGACTAAATTACCGGAACCATTTTGCACCAAAATGCCGATATTGGTTGCCGTCACGGGAGAAACGATGGACTGCCCGCTACCTGCGGAAACACGCCCAAGAAGGGTACCATCGGCGGCCGAATAGAAGTGTACATAGCCTTCGTAATCACCCGTGGCAACCACGTTGCCATAAACGACAGGATTGGTCAAACCGCGATTGGTTAATGTTTGATCTGTCCATAACTCCTGACCATTCGTAATATTATAGGCACGCACTTCACCATGCACACTGGCTGCATACAAAGAATTACCGGCAGCGCCTACACCCACAGCACTTGAAAACGGTTGGTTCCAGACTGGCTGTGCACCATTGGCAGAAATGGCATAGCATCCCACACGCCCCTGGTATGTGGCAATACACAAACCATTACCCGACAGCAAAGGTTGTCCCACCACATCAGTCACACTGTCAAGATCGGTTGGCCCCTGTATAGTCGCCGCCAGAATATCCCAACGAGGTGTACCGGTTTGCAAATCCAAAGAGACCAGTCTTCCGGTTGGAACACCCACCAGCACCTGATTGCCATCAATCAGCATACGTGAGTTTGCCTTGAGCGCCATTTCCGGATTCGTTCTGAGATAGCTCCATTGCAGCTCGCCATTTTGCGCATTGAAGGCCTGCACGCGATAGTCATCGGCACGCACAATCACCAAACCACCCCCAATAGCTGGAGGAGTTGAGGCAATGGTAGAGGCATTGGCTGTCCAGAGTTCTTTACCCGATGCATCCAGGGCAATGACTTTTCCTTTTGTGGTGGTCACAACTGCAATATTGCCATCGCTACCCACACCGGCAGCCAACTCCTCGTCCAGTTTTGTTCTCCACTGGATTGACCCATTGGAGAGGTTTGCCTTGACAACAGAGCCATCCGGAGTGGCCGCATAAACCGAATTCCCCACCAAGGCAGGCGCAAAACCATAACCACTGCCTGAGCCGACATTGGCCGACCAAACGGTAAAGCCAGTAACTTGTTGTTGATATTCCGTAAGCGCTACCGGCTCAAAACGCGACTCGTTGCTAAAGAGGGAGCACCCCCCTGTTGCAGCGACGGCAAGCGCAAGCATAGAACCTGACAAAATACGATGACACGTTTTTTTCATAAATTATTCCCCACCCAGCACACTTAATTTTAATTCAACTGCACGAACAAATTCGGCGGCCAGATCTGGCTGCTCAAGCGCGGCTTTCCATTGTTGTACAGCCTCTTTTGTTTTCCCCTGCGCCACCAGAACATCACCGGTACGATCCAGGAATACGGCCTTGAAAGCCTCTGGCGGATTGGCCAACTGCAATAAGGCAGCATCGTACTTTTCCTGATCTGCCAACAGGGATGCCATTCTTAAACGGGCAACCGGAACCAGATCCGGAAAGGTTTCGGCCTGCCCAATCAGCCATTCAAGCTGGGCTTGGGCAGCTTCAGGCTGCTTGTTATTTGCCAGAAAACTGGCTGCCAGCAACACCGCCCTGCCTGCATAAGGTGTTTTGGCATAATCTTTCTGTAAAATCGCACTGGCCTCATGCACCCGGGTCGCCGCTGCCTTGTCGTCATTGACCAATGCACTTTGTATAACCTCAAAATATCCCAAGGCCTGCCTGGACTGGTTCGATTGGTACCATTGCCAGCCATACCAGGCCAAAAAAGCCAGCATGATGACTGTAACCAGCGACATAATAGGCGTACCCCAACGATCCCACCAGGATCTCAGGGCATCAATTTTTTCCTGTTCTTCTAAGTCAAAAGCCATACTTCTGTTTAAACCCTATTTTTTAATTCATTAATGAATGCTGCCACAGGTACTGTCACCTGAGGTGCAATATTACCACCTTCAGCGGCGCGCAACGATTTAATGCCAATAGTACCGCTTTTCACTTCATCTTCACCCAGAATGGCAGCAAGCCGTGCCCCACTGTTATCCGCGCGTTTGAACTGTGCCTTGAAGGAGGCGGCACCGGCATGCACAATGACACGAATCCCCTCATCGCGGCATTGCTCGGCCAACACCTGGGCATGGCGTGAAGCCTCTGGTCCCTGGTGAATGAAATATACATCACATTCAGCCGGTTTAACCAGTTCTTTATCCTGTATCACCAGTGCCAGCAAACGCTCGATACCAATGCCAAAACCGATGGCAGGAGCAGGCTTGCCACCGAGCAAGGACAACAGGCCGTCATATCGACCACCACCGCATACGGTCCCCTGGGCGCCCAGACGATCGGTGACCCATTCAAAAACCGTCAGGTTATAGTAATCAAGACCACGCACCAGACGCGGATTAATAGTGTAAGCAATACCTGCCTCATCAAGGCGGGCCCGTATTTCATTGAAATGGGCCAAGGACTCTTCTTTCAAAAAATCAAACAGCTTGGGCGCATTATTGGCCATGTCCTGCATGACTGGATTCTTGGTATCGAGTACACGTAAAGGATTGCTGTACATGCGACGCAAACCGTCCTCATCCAGCAATTCCTTATGTTTTTCCAGGTGAGCAACCAAGGCCTCCCTGTGCGCCTGACGCTCTTCGGGCTGACCCAAAGAGTTCAATTCAAGACGAACATCGGTCAGGCCAAGGATTTTCCACAAACGGGCCAACATGATGATTTGCTCGGCATCAATATCGGGGCCTGCATAGCCCATAGCTTCTACGGAAACCTGGTGAAACTGGCGATAACGACCCTTTTGCGGACGCTCATGACGAAAAACCGGACCCATTGAAAAAAGGCGTTGGGGCGCATCATAAAGCAAGTTATGTTCAATCACCGCACGTACGATACCTGCCGTAAACTCGGGCCGCATCGTCAGCATTTCACCCACATCGGTTTTATCTTTTGACATGCTGAAGGTATACATTTCCTTCTCAACGATGTCGGTCACTTCACCAATTCCACGGGCAAACAAACGCGTTTGCTCAAGAATGGGGGTACGGATATTGTTATAACCATATTGAGCCAACCATTCACGAATGGTTGCTTCCAGTTTTTCCCAAAGCCAGCTTTCAGCCGGCAAAATATCATTCATTCCACGTATTGCAGAAACTTTTTGGAATGTTTTAGTCATACAAACGGATCTCTTTATTCAGATAATTTATTTTTTTACTGTACGCTTTATGAACGGACACCGTAGCGACGTTCTACATAGTTACGGACAATTTCATGAAACTCGGCTGCAATATTATCACCCTTAAGGGTTACTGTGCGTTCTCCATCGATAAAAACCGGTGCGGAAGGCACTTCACCGGTACCGGGCAGACTGATGCCAATATCAGCATGACGACTTTCACCTGGGCCATTCACCACACACCCCATCACGGCCACGTTCATATTCTCAACTCCGGGATACCTGGTTTTCCAGACCGGCATTTGATCACGCAAATAAGACTGGATGCTATCGGCCAGTTCCTGGAATACCGTACTGCTGGTACGGCCACAACCGGGACATGCGACCACCATGGGCGTAAAAGCCCGCAACCCCAGACTTTGCAGTATTTCCTGGGCCACAACCACCTCTTTACAACGATCACCGCCCGGTTCTGGTGTTAGCGAAATACGAATGGTATCGCCAATTCCTTCCTGCATGAGCACGGCCAAAGCTGCTGTTGAGGCCACAATACCTTTGCTGCCCATACCGGCTTCCGTAAGACCCAGGTGCAAGGGGTAATTGCAACGCCCGGCCAGATTCCGGTAAACGGAAATCAGATCCTGAACATGACTGACCTTGCAGGAAAGGATAATCGCATCTCCAGGCATGCCCAGCTGCTCGGCCCGCTGTGCATTACTGATGGCCGAAACAACCAATGCCTCACGCATGAGGGATTGCGCATCCCATGGCTCGGGCTTGGCATTGTTCTCATCCATCATGCGGGCCATTAATTCGTGATCGAGGCTACCCCAGTTCACGCCGATACGAACCGGTTTTTCATATTTACAGGCAACTTCGATCATTTGGGCAAAATTATCATCGCGTTTTTTGCCGCCCCCCATATTACCGGGGTTGATGCGATACTTGGACAGCGCCTGTGCACACTCGGGATATTGGGTTAACAATTTATGGCCGTTGTAATGAAAATCCCCCACCAACGGCACCAGCACACCCATTTTATCAAGTTGTTCACGAATGGCTGGCACGGCCTGTGCTGCCTCGGGGGTGTTGACGGTAATACGCACCATCTCGGAACCCGCCAAGGCGAGTTCTTTAACCTGAATAGCTGTGGCAATGTGATCGGCCGTGTCGGTATTGGTCATTGACTGAACAACAATAGGCGCACTGGAGCCAATGGGCACAACCGTAGAACCCCAGGCAACATTAACCAGACGGGTCTGATGACGGACAGCGGGTCCGACAGGAAATGGATTTTGGCAAATGGACATGATTAACTAAATAAATTCCTGAGATTTTCCAAACCGATTTCTTCAAGCGTAAACCATTCACGGCTATATCCATAAACAGCGATAACAACCAGGATCAGGAAGATGATAAAGATCCATGTTCCCGTACCCGAACGCCTTGACTCATACCCTTCATGGGTGCTGAAATCGGTCGTTGACTGTAGGCTTGTCACTTCCTGCTTATTGACATTGGCACCACTTTGCCTTGCCAGAAGATCAAGCATTTGTTGCTCATCTTCCCCAAGAAAACGGGCATATTTGCGCACCAAACCTTTTAACACAAAACCTTGCGGCAACGCAGACCAGTTCTGCGCCTCTAGCGAAATGATTTGAGCCGATGAAAATTTGATCTGATTCGAAACATCGTTGACTGACAGCCCTTTTCTTTCTCTCCGTCCTTTTAACAACAAACCCAGGTTTTTATCTTCCAGGGAATCTGAACCGGACACATCACTCGTACCTGAATTCAATTGAGTCACTACTGCACCTCGATAATGGGAATGGATTTTCTGGCCTGCATAAGCGCGCTGATTTTGGTTTTATCCTTGACATCGCCAGCCAGCTGACCACAGGCAGCATCAATATCATCACCCCTGGTCTTACGCACGGTTGTAATGACCCCGGCATCCATCAAGATACTGGCGAATATACGCACCCGGGCAGATTTTGAGCGCTTCAGCCCCGATTCAGGAAACGGATTAAAAGGGATGAGATTCAATTTGCAACGAACCTGCTTGGTGATTTCAATCAACTGGCGCGCATGCTCATCAGTGTCATTGACACCATCAAGCATGACATACTCAAAAGTGATGAAATCACGAGGGGCAAATTCCAGATAACGGTTGCATGAAGCAATCAATTCGGCCAACGGGTATTTTTTGTTTAATGGTACCAATTGGTCACGCAAGGCATCATTGGGAGCATGAAGCGAAACCGCCAGTGCCACAGGACAGTCCCGGGACAAGCGATCCATCATGGGAACCACACCGGATGTTGATACGGTGACACGACGGCGTGACAAACCATAAGCATTGTCGTCAAGCATAATCTGAAGGGCCGGAACGACCTGATCATAATTAAGCAAAGGTTCTCCCATGCCCATCATGACAACATTGCTGATGACTCGTGAAATTTCTTCAGGGGCTTCTGCATTACCGATACGGGCAGACTGCAGGTCTTGCTGGATAACGCGGCGAGCGTGCCATAACTGGCCAATAATTTCTGCCGTGCTTAAGTTGCGGTTAAAACCCTGATGCCCGGTGGAACAAAACCGGCAGGCAACCGTACAACCAGCCTGACTTGAAATGCACAAGGTACCACGATCATCCTCAGGAATAAATACCGTTTCAATAGCATTATTATTACCCACATCGAACAACCATTTACGGGTGCCATCAGAGGATATTTTTTGCGTAATGACCGGTGGTGCCTGAACGCAACAGGAGCCGGCAAGCCGGGAACGGAAATCTTTGGCAAGATCACTCATTTGCCCGAACTCGCTGACTCCACGCTGGTGAACCCAGCGCTGAAGCTGCTTTGCACGAAAGGGCTTACTCCCCCACTGACCCACCAGGTCAATGAGGGCATCGGTCGGGACGCCCAGGAGATTAATGTGGTCGGTCATGGAGTAAGCCTTATTCAATATCAAAACTCTATATCTTAAAATTACCGATTACTTGCCAAAGAAATAGGCAATTTCAACAGCTGCTGTTTCAGGCGCGTCTGAACCATGAACCGCGTTTGCATCGATACTGTCGGCAAAGTCGGCACGAATGGTACCTGGCTCTGCTTTTTTAGGATCGGTAGCACCCATCAGGTCACGGTTTTTCTGGATGGCGTTTTCGCCTTCCAGGACCTGAATAAATACAGGACCGGAAATCATGAAGCCAACCAGATCATTGAAGAAAGGACGCTCTTTGTGAACAGCGTAAAAACCTTCGGCTTCTTCACGGGTCAATTGTTGCATACGTGCCTCAACAACTTTCAAACCTGCTTTTTCAAAGCGGGTAATGATCTCGCCAATCACGTTTTTTGCAACCGCATCGGGTTTGATAATAGACAATGTGCGTTCTACAGCCATTTAATACTCCAAAATTTCAATAAAAACAATAACTTCAAGTAAGTTTTACTCAACTTGGCATTTTAACATGCAAAAAGTACCTTCTACACCTTAAAATAAGGGTTTTCGCGAACAAAACAACCAAACCGTCGGAATCAGAATCAGAATGAACCAAGAATCTAACATTATTGACACCAAAGAGCTCTCCAAAAGCTTCGAGCCCAAAGAGCTGGAGGCCCGCTGGTATGAAGAGTGGAACAAACAAGGCATTTTCGCTGCAGGACAATATACAACAACCGCCTCGGAAGAATGTGGTCAGCCATTTACCATTCAATTCCCGCCACCAAACGTGACCGGCACCCTGCATATGGGCCACGCTTTCAACCAAACCATCATGGACGGCTTGGTTCGCTACCATCGCATGCTGGGCAATGATACCGTTTTTGTACCGGGCACCGACCATGCCGGTATTGCCACGCAAATCGTGGTTGAGCGCCAGCTGGATGCACAAAAGATTTCCCGTCACGACCTTGGTCGTGAAAAATTTCTTGAAAAGGTCTGGGAATGGAAAGAGCTTTCAGGCAATACCATTACCAGCCAGGTTCGCCGCCTGGGTGCCTCGGCCGATTGGCCACGCGAATATTTCACCATGGACGAACAAATGTCCAAAGGTGTGATTGAAACCTTTGTACGCCTGCATGAACAGGGCCTTATTTATCGTGGCAAACGTCTGGTCAACTGGGATCCGGTTCTGGGCACGGCAGTTTCCGACCTTGAAGTTGAAAGCTGCGAAGAACAAGGAAGTCTGTGGCATATTCGCTACCCGCTCAGCAAACCGTCCGGTGAACTTACCCATTTAACCGTGGCCACCACCCGTCCCGAAACCATGCTGGGTGACGTTGCGGTAATGGTACACCCCGAAGACGAACGCTACGCGCACCTGATTGGCCAAACCGTTATCCTGCCACTGGTCAATCGTGAAATCCCCATTATTGCCGATGACTATGTAGACCGGGAATTTGGCACCGGCGTGGTTAAAGTAACCCCTGCCCACGACTTCAATGACTATGCGGTCGGGCAACGCCACGGCCTGTCTTTTTCCAGTATTCTTACGCTTGATGCCAAAATTGTTGATGATGCGCCCGAAGCCTACCGTGGCATGGATCGCTTCGAAGCCCGCGAAAAAATCGTGGCTGACCTTCAGGCCCTGGATTTACTGGAAAGCGTCAAGCCCCATACCTTAATGGTGCCTCGTGGCGACCGCACCAAAACCGTTATCGAACCCATGCTGACCGACCAATGGTTTGTGGCCATGAGCAAGCCTGCGCCTGAAGGCACTTACAACCCCGGCAAAAGCATTACCGAAACCGCCCTGGACGTTGTGCGTTCGGGTGAAATCAAGTTTTACCCCGAAAACTGGACCAATACCTATTACCAGTGGCTGGAAAACATTCAGGATTGGTGCATTTCCCGTCAACTATGGTGGGGCCACCAAATTCCCGCCTGGTACAGCGAAGACGGGCAGATTTTTGTTGCCCGCAATGAAGAGGAAGCGATTCAGAAGGCTCGCGCAGCCGGTGTCAACGGCCCCTTGCGCCGTGATGAAGACGTCCTGGATACCTGGTTTTCTTCTGCACTGGTTCCCTTTACCACCATGGGCTGGCCCGAAGAAACTCCCGACTACAAGCGCTACCTGCCCTCCAGCGTACTGGTAACCGGTTTTGACATTATTTTCTTCTGGGTTGCCCGCATGATCATGATGAGCATGCACCTGACCGGCCAGATTCCGTTCAAGTTTGTTTATGTACACGGCCTTATCCTTGATGCCAACGGCCAGAAAATGAGCAAATCCAAAGGCAATACACTTGATCCGGTTGACCTGATTGACGGCATTGAGCTTGAACCCCTGGTAGCCAAGCGCACCAGTGGCCTGATGAACCCCAAACAAGCCGCGAAAATCGAAAAAGAAACCCGCAAGGAATTTCCTGACGGCATTGAGGCATACGGCGCCGATGCCCTGCGCTTTACCATGGCCGCTTACGCCACGCTTGGCCGCAACATGAACTTTGATCTCAAGCGCTGTGGAGGTTATCGCAATTTCTGCAACAAGCTATGGAATGCCTCCCGTTTTGTACTCATGAACGTGGAAGGTCATGATCTGTCTGGCAAGGACGGCGTTGAACTCTCTTTTGCCGATCACTGGATTCTTTCCCAGTTGCAAAGAACACTGGCCGAAGCAGAGAAAGGCTTCAAGGATTTCCGCTTCGACAACATCGCCAACGCCATTTACCACTTTGTCTGGGATGAATACTGCGACTGGTATGTGGAACTGGCCAAGGTCCAAATCCAGCAAGGCACACCCGCCCAACAATGCGGTACCCGTCAAACCCTGATCAACGTTCTGGAAACCATCTTGCGTCTGGCCCACCCCATTATTCCGTTCATTACCGAGGAGTTGTGGCAAAAAGTGGCCCTGATCGCTGGTAAACGCAAGGCGAATGAAACCACTTCCATCAGCATACAACCTTATCCCCTTCCAGACTCCCAACAGATTCACGAGCAAGCCGAAGCCTCACTGAAGCAATTAAAGGCACAGGTAGAAGCCGTTCGTGCCCTGCGTGGTGAAATGAACCTGTCTCCTGCTCAGAAAGTACCCCTGTACGCCCAGGGAAATGCCTCTTTACTTGCCCGCAATGCTCCTTATTTGCAGGCACTGGGCAAATTAAGCCAGGTTGATATCGTTAATGAACTGCCCGATTTGGGAGCACCAGTACAAATTCTTGAAGACACTCACCTGATGCTCAACGTTGAGATTGATGTTGAAGCGGAGCTGGCGCGTCTGGACAAAGAGGCCAAACGTCTGGAAAACGAAATCGCAAAAGCCAATGGCAAATTGGGGAATGAGAAATTCGTGGCCCGCGCCCCTGCTGCTGTCATTGAGCAGGAAAAAGAAAGGCTGGCCAACTTTAGCGAACTGTTGGCCAAAATCAACGAGCAAAAAAATCGTCTCGCAAAATAAAACCACACTCAATAGAATGCCCGTCAGGGCATTCTATCCTGACTTTTATATACCCTTAAACAAAAACCCCAGGAAACCGAAGGATGTCCGGTTTCCTGGGGCCAATTCAATAAAAAACAATAGCCTGTTAATGTTTACAGCTTATTAGTTTTGGCTTTTCGCAAATCTTTCCGCACTGGCCACGATTTCGGCTTTGGCGGCCTCAACACCGTCCCAACCTTTAACCTTGACCCACTTGCCTGGCTCCAGATCTTTGTAGTGCTCAAAGAAATGCTGGATACGCTTGAGTTCTTCTTCAGGCAAGTCTTCAGGAGACTTGATATTACGATAAACCGGATAGAGTTTGTCTACGGGAACGGCCAGCAATTTAGCATCACCACCGCCTTCATCATCCATGTGCAAAACGCCAATGGTACGGCATTTGATAACGGCACCTACCTGAATCGGGAAAGGCGTCATGACAAGCACGTCAACCGGATCACCATCATCAGAAATGGTTTGTGGGATATAGCCATAGTTGCATGGATAATGCATAGCCGTCATCATGAAGCGATCAACAAACACAGCGCCTGTGTCTTTATCCACTTCATATTTTACTGGGTCGGAATTCATTGGAATTTCAATAACCACGTTGAATTCATCTGGTAATTTTGAACCTGCTGGCACACGATCTAAACTCATAAAATGACCTTTAAAGATTAAAAGAAATATTAACTATTTTCTACCTTGTTTTTCGGCTTCATAACCCGGTATGGGTGCAGTATCAAAATACTCATCCGCCTGATAATCGTCATTGGCATCTGCCGAAACTTTTGTTGACATTAGACGATCATCCAGGTTATCAAGCTTTTTCCTGTCGGGCGGACCATCCGGATCTTCGGTAGTATCGGCCGCCGGTAGAATACTATCATTATTTAATACAGGTAATGCCGACGTAGCCGCTGAAGCAATACGCCAATGCTTAATGGCATCCTGGGCGCGCCCAAGACGGTCATACAACGTTCCCAGCAATGCATGGGTCTGGGCTTCTTCACGCGACACCCCAACCTCTTGGCCAGCCTCTGTGGCAGCCATTTCACTGCGAATAGCCAGACTGCGTGTGAGGTAGCGTTCAGCCTGCCCCCACAACTGCCCCTTCAGGCACAAATAACCAAGTGCCGTTAACAACTCAGGATTGTTCCCATCCTTTTTCAGCCAGCCCTGCGCCATCGCCAATCGTTCCTGAACCGACCCACCTGCAGTTTGCACATACATTTTAAGCAAGCGGGCATCTTTTGTAACAGCCCAGGCCTCTTCAAGCACCTTGCCTGCATTTTTATTGTCACCACCGGCCTCAAAGCGTGCAGCGGCCGCCATTGCGACCAAGGGCATTGTTTTCTCATCACCACTCAGGCTTTTCCAGACATATTGCCACTCTTCAGGAGCTGCATGATTAATTCTGCCCGCTGCCGCATGCTCTATCAGCCTGAGTGCCTCAAAACGGTCAACCCGACCTTTTTTAAGCATAATCCGGGCCAGGGGCAACAGCTTTTCATTACTACCTGTTTGCTTGTAAGCACGTAACAACAGTTTCTGGATATGTTCCTGGTTACTGCCATTGGCCGTATCCAACGCCTCCAATAATGCCTGTGCCTGTCTGGACTCTCCCTGATCCAGCAGCAACTCGGCCTTGACCGTAGCAGTTGCTTCGGCAAGACGGGGAAAATGCCTGGACTTGTTTTCAGCCAGCAACAAGAGTTTATCGCGTTGCTCATGGTGTCCGGACATGTGAGCCGCCTTGGCCGCAGCCAGGCTGGCAATGGCCTGGCGCGAAGGATTATGGCTATGATTAAAGAGGCGGGTGAAATCTTTTTCAGCGGAGTCAGCCCGACCCTCAATCAACTCAAGCCACCCCTTTTCAAGCAGAGTGACATCTTTACTGGTATGGCGCCTAACCCGCCATTGCTTGAAACTGGTTGGTGAATTGCTTAAGGTGGCTATCAAGCGAACCAGCAAATAAACAAACACAAAAGCGATAATCAGCAGAAAAACGCCGGTAGTCAGGGAAACCGTACGACGCTCATCACCGGTTACAAGCATAAAATAGCCGCTTGAATCTTTGATAATCAGTGCAAAACCCACAGCAAGCGCGAGCAGCACAAGTAATTTTAAACCTGTCCTCATGGCTTACTCCTGCGGGTTGCCCAGATTGATGATCTGGTTTCTGGTTTCCTCAATGGCTTTCACACTATGAGTAATTTGTGGCAATTGAGGCCTCACAGGGGTTGCCAATAAGGTACGGGTCAACTCAAGTGCCTGACGTGTGGCGGGTGCATCCTGGTTATAGTATTTAAGCAAGCCTGCCTGTACTGACTCAAGAGAGCTGGTCCAGATTCCCTGCTGGGCATTCAGCAACCCCTGCTGTGCAAATCGCAAATCGAGCTTGAGATTGTTCTTAAGCGCGGCAGCCTGTCCTGCCGAAATCAGGGCAACCGTTGGATCATCAAGTTTTTCAACCCGAACCAGTCCTCCCAAATCTGATTTCAGCAGACCCAGAGCCTGTGAAGGCCAGGACTGGATCTCGTCCCAGGCTTTTTCATACCAGCTCAAATCCTGGCTGACACTGGTCTGAACCTCAGCCTCACTGGAAACAGCATGTGTTTGCACCGGCAAGACGGTTGACAAATGATCAACCCGATCGGGTGAAATGAGCGGTGCCTGATCGAGCAACTCGATTAACTTGCCCACTTCCTTGAAAAGCGTATCCGTATTCATGATTGGCGCTGATTTAAGCATCACGATATCGGAAGAAACGGCACCGGCAAGCCCAGCCAGAATGGGACTGTTTGCACGCAATATGGTTTGCTGCGCCATTTCCAATGCACGAATGGCATTGGGTAAGTTACCGGCAATGCTTAACTCGTTATCAGCCGATTGCACCAAGCGGGAAACATCATTGACAACGAACAGGCTAACATCAACGTCTGCCCGGTTCAGTCGTTGTTCCAGCAATTCGGCATACTGCGCCTGCATTTGCTGCAACTCGGTTTTCAGCTGATTAATCTGTTCAGTTTGCCGGTCAAGTTGTGCCTTAAGTCCGTCATCCTGCTCACTTTCATTGCCGGCCTTTGCATCTGCATGAACCACCTCCGTTTCATTGACCGCTGATACGGCCGTAGCGGCATCGCTTTGAGCTGCATGTTGCGCCGTTTCAGCCGAGGCACTTTCTTCTGCTGAATCAATGGATTTTACCTGCTGCGACGTACTTGACTCATTTGTTACCACCTCTTCAGCGCCTGACGGAGACTGAGGAGCAACACCATCTTGTGTGGACACAGATTCAGTCTGTGTCGCTACCACGGAATTGCTTACGCTATCAGCCTGCCCTGGACTTTTTTCTGCCTGGTTAGCGTCTGATTGCGCTTCGGGTGTTGACGCTGTGGAAACGGATCCAGACTGATCGGAAAGTGCTGCTGTACGCGAAGCGGAGTTACCTTTTGACCACTTGCTGCCGATTTGGGATTGCTGGGTCATGTAAACGGCCCCACCCACTACAGCCGCCAGCACAACGGCCGCCGTACCAAACACTTTTTTATTAATACCAGACTTTTGACCTGAGGTTGAAGCCGATGACGCAGACTTCTCAGCAGAGATAGATGGTTCATGCCCGACGTCGTCGGAGGCAACCACAGGCGTTACATTATCTGTCTGATTATTATGTTGATTTTCTTCTGGCGTATTCAATGCTTTAGGGTCTGAAGATTGAATACTTTCCTGTTTTTTTTCATCCATGCTTTTTGATCCCTTGCTGAGATTATGGTTTTTAGAATGTAAATGATGGCGTGCTTGCTTCTTTTTCATAATCGCATTGTAGTGGAAGATGACGGCAATTTTACTTAAGAAGTGGTTAACATCTCAAATATTGACTCATCACTTGGTTGACATATATTAATGACAACCCTCTTTTCAGGCAAATTTTCCTGAAACGCCCCCCCTTTTAAATGCGCCTGAATCCGAGCGCCAATTCTTGGATGAGTAACCAAAAAATGGTGTCTCAGGCAATATTGAACAAGCTGATATCGTTTTAGCTCATCAAATATGCTATCGACACTTTCCTTACTGGTTAACAACCAGCTTATTGGCTTACTGGATTGCAACAGCGATATCATTGCTTTACTTTCAGATGGCGTCCATACCCGGGGCTTTCTTTCATACACCGGCAAAAAATCAACCTGTACCTTAGCAGCCCGCAACTGTTCAGCAAGCCACTGACGACCGCTCTGACCACGAACCACCAGAACCCGGTTAAACTTATCAAGACCTATTTTAAGCAATTCATCAAAAAAAGCTTCCGAATCCTGATTTTCAGCATTGGGAGCCGGATGAATGATTCGACTGGCAGAAACACCCAGCTTTTGCAAAACATTGGCCGTTGCCATGCCAACAGCACCTGCATAAAGACCCGCCGGCCAGGAGCGGTGATGTTGTGCCAGCATTTCAAAAAAGACCTGCACCGCATAGCCGCTAACAAAAAACACCAGATGATAGGCAGCAAGATTGGGAAGCTCCCCTGCCCTTAAAGACAAGGGAAAGCGTTCAATGGCGGGAAGTTCTGTAACCTGATAACCCGCCGCGGCAAGCAATGATTGTAATGATGCGTTTTTTCCTGCCGGGCGGGTAAGAATAATATGTCTGTTCATGTTTTCTTGCCAATCAAGAGTCAAGAAAACACAATTAATTATTCAACAATGCAGCTAAAATTTTATCAGCGCCAGCCTGATGTAACTCTTTGGCCACATCCAGTCCCAGCTGCCCTGCCAGCTCAATCGGACCCGTGCTTTGCGCACGCAATACCCGGGTACCATCCGGCAAAGCGACAAACGCCTGAATGGTAAGATTTTGGCCAGTGATAACGGCATGCGCAGCCAAAGGCACCTGGCAAGACCCCCCCAGGAATGATGAGACGGCCCTTTCTGCCGTTACACATGCCAGCGTTTCCGGACAAGACAGGGGTTGTAAAGCTGCCAGCACATCGGAACGGGATTCCAGAATCTCGATACCGAGCGCTCCCTGCCCGGCTGCCGGCAGACTATCCTCTATGGACAGAAAACTGCGGATTCTTTCAGGCAGACCAAGACGCTGCAAGCCAGCTGCCGCCAGGATAATTGCATCGTATTCGCCGTTATCCAGCTTGCCCAGACGAGTATCAAGATTGCCACGCAACGGCTTTACAACCAGATGCGGGAAATTGGCCCTGATTTGCGACTCACGACGCAGGCTGGAAGTGCCCACTACTGCACCTTCGGGCAAGTCGGCCAGCTTTGCATATTTATTGGATACAAATGCGTCACGTGGGTCTGCACGGTCCATGACAACCGCCAGCTGAAATGGCGAGCCAAGATCCATAGGTACATCTTTAAGGGAATGTACGGCCAGATCGGCCCGACCATCAAGCAAGGCAGTTTCAAGCTCCTTGACGAACAGCCCCTTGCCACCCACTTTTGACAGGGTGCGATCAAGAATCTGGTCGCCCCTGGTGGTCATAGTCAGTAGTTCAACACGGCAAGCGGGATACAATGCCTGCAACTTAGCCTGTACAAACTCGGCCTGCCATAAAGCCAGACGACTGGCACGAGTAGCGATAATCAATTTTTCAGGATGTACTGACATTGCTGATTCCTATTTAAAATAATTGGCAAGGACAGCAATAACAATACCGATAACCGCAAGGGCAAACAAAAGTTGCAACAGGGTAAATTTAGGTTTTTGTGACATGTTTTTAACTGACTATCCTTAAAATAAATACGTACTTATTCAGCCTTTTCAGATGATGCATCAGCCTTTCGCATGGCAATAAGCTTACCAACGATCATGACCAGCAATGCACAACCGATCTGGGCAGTATACTTGATTGTGGCCGAAGATTCGGCACCACCGAGGAAGGTATTTTGAATATACATATCACTCACAAACATACCACCAGCCAACCAGCCCAGCAAGCCGGCACCAAACATAATAACCAGCGGGAATTTGTCAATAATTTTCAGGACGATTGTACTGCCCCAGATAATAACAGGCACACTGACCAGCAAACCGAAAATCACATAAGCGGTCTGGTGATCGGCATGAGCATTGGTGGCAGCACCGGCAATGGCAATGACGTTATCAAGACTCATGACAAAGTCTGCGATCAGAATGGTTTTAACCGCACCCCATACACTGCTGCTGGCCTGGATACCTTCACCGTGATCATCTTCGGGAATAAGCAGTTTGATACCGATCCACACTAGCAAAGCACCACCAACAAGCCTGAGAAATGGCACTTTCAACATTTCCATGGCAAATAAAATAAGGACCACACGCATGCCAATCGCGCCTACCGTACCCCAAAGAATACCTTTGATGCGCTGCGCCTTTTGCAGGTTTCGACAAGCCAGGGCGATAATAATGGCATTATCTCCGCCCAAAAGAATGTCGATCAGAATTATTTGGCCAATCGCGGACCAATGGATCTGTTGAAAAAACTCTAACATTTTTTTACCTATTGTCTTGTTAAGAACACAATTGATGGACGGCAAGAACGTGACGACCCGCCCAAAACAGCCTTAATGGCCAAATGCTGCCCCGTATTGAATCATGTATTGACTGCGTTTCCAAGGAAAACAGCAAATTATAATTCAGTTCAAGGTAGTTTTAATTTTGAATTGAAAAAGCCAACCTTATAAGCCCGGCAAACCAGCCTGTGTACAAACCGGATCTTCTCCTGCCAGGATGACAAGTACCCGCTTACTATAGCGGCCTTTACAGCAAGTAAAAAACCGCCCATCAAAAATATTGATCGTGGCGGTTTTTTGTTGCGCTAAGACATATTACAGAATGGATTTCAGCAATTTGCCCATTTCAGAAGGATTGCGGGTTGTACGAATGCCACAAGCTTCCATTACTTCAAGTTTGGCATCTGCCGTATCGGCACCACCGGAAATCAGGGCACCAGCGTGACCCATGCGTTTTCCTGGAGGCGCTGTAACGCCAGCAATAAAGCCAACGATTGGTTTATTCATATTGTCTTTGGCCCACAATGCAGCATTAACTTCATCGGGTCCACCAATTTCACCAATCATGATAACCGCTTCAGTTTCAGGGTCATCGTTAAACATTTTCAGGATATCGATGTGCTTCAGGCCATTGATGGGGTCACCACCAATACCGACCGCTGCAGACTGGCCCATACCCAATTCGGAAACCTGTGCAACGGCTTCATAGGTTAATGTACCGGAACGGCTAACAATACCGATTTTACCTTTACGGTGAATGTGGCCAGGCATAATACCAATCTTGATTTCATCAGGAATGGTCAAGCCCGGGCAGTTAGGGCCCAACAACAGGGTTTTCTTGTTTTCAGCGCGCATGCGGTTGCGTAGTTCAAGCATGTCACGAACAGGAATACCCTCGGTGATGCAAATAGCCAGATCCAGGTCGGCTTCGGCAGCCTCCCAGATGGCGGCGGCGGCACCTGCGGGTGGAACATAAATAACGGAAACAGTAGCGCCGGTTTCTTCCTTGGCTTCTTTAACGGAAGCGTAGATGGGAACACCCTCGAAATCTTCGCCGGCACGTTTGGGGTTTACACCAGCGACAAAGGCTTCTTTACCATTACCATATTCACGGCACATACGTGTGTGAAACTGACCGGTTTTACCTGTAATACCCTGGGTAATGACTTTTGTGTCTTTATTGATAAGAATAGACATTGATGAGTTCCTTACTTACTTGGCAGCTTCAACAACTTTGGTTGCTGCTTCGGCCATTGTGTCAGCACTGATAATAGGCAGACCTGAATCTTTCAGCATTTGCTTGCCCAGTTCCTCGTTGGTTCCTTTCATGCGAACAACCAGAGGCACATTCAGGTTTACCGCACGGCATGCGGCAATAACGCCTTCAGCGATCACATCACAACGCATGATACCGCCAAAGATATTAACCAGAATTGCTTTCACGCCTTCGTTTTTCAGCATGATCTTGAACGCTTCGGTTACTTTTTCTGCCGTAGCACCACCGCCCACGTCAAGGAAGTTTGCGGGTTCGCCACCAAACAGCTTGATGGTATCCATGGTCGCCATGGCCAGACCGGCACCGTTTACCAGGCAACCGATATTGCCGTCGAGCTGAATGTAAGCCAGATCAAACTTGCTGGCTTCGATTTCTGCCGGATCTTCCTCATCAAGATCGCGGTAAGCCACGATTTCAGGCTGACGAAACAAGGCGTTTGAATCGAAATTGAATTTGGCATCCAGGGCAATGATATCGCCTGAACCGGTCAGGATCAGGGGGTTGATTTCTGCCAGGGATGCATCGGTTTCGCAATACACTTTGTACAGTTTCTGGAACTCGGCTGCCGCTTTGCCCACAGACTCTTCTGGCACACCAATCCCACGCGCCAATTCTGCTGCTTCCTCATCGGTCAGACCGGTAGCGGGATCAACAAATACTTTCAGGATTTTCTCAGGCGTTTTCTCGGCAACTTCTTCAACATCCATGCCGCCTTCGCTGGAAGCCATTACACAAACACGTTGGGTAGCACGATCGGTAACGATACCCACGTAGTATTCTTTTTTAATGTCAGCCCCCTCTTCAATCAGAAGACGGTTGACTTTTTGACCTTCCGGGCCAGTCTGGTGTGTAACCAGTTGCATACCCAAAATTTCAGAAGATAACTGACGCACCTCATCGATGGAACGGGCCAGCTTAACGCCACCACCTTTACCACGGCCACCAGCGTGGATTTGAGCTTTCACAACCCAAACCGGGCCGCCCAGTGTTTCTGCCGCCTTAACAGCCTCGTCAACAGAGAATGCGGGAATACCGCGAGGTACGGTAACGCCAAACTTCCTTAGAAGTTCTTTACCTTGATACTCATGGATCTTCATGTATTACCTATATAGATGTAGGAAAAAATAAAATACCCCGCTTGCGCAGGGGACCACCATCAATTGATCTTGCCCGTTTCCCGATTTTCATTGACGTACCACTCGGGATAAAACTCTTTTACCACAGGTGAAGTTAAAGCCAGGGCATGACAACCTTCAAGCTGGAAAGGCTTTTTACCCGACTGTGCTTCTTTCCGATTACGGGACACCGACAGACTTTGAACAAAAACCGTGGGTAATAGTACAACAAGTTCGGACATATGAGTACAACCAGACGTTCGGGAAAAGCGTTCCTTGACCGCATTACGAAAATTTCTTAGTAAATGCAAGCCAATCAGGCCCTTGTAAGCCTTTTCAATTGCCGAACAGTTTTGCTCATAAGGTGCATCATCATAATGTGCCCGGGCATCACGCACTTCTCCATCTTCCGAGACCAGAAGGCAGATTGTCATGTTATGCACTGGAGAACCCGCCACTTTGATACTGCCATTGCGTTTGGGAAAATCGTAAGCCTTGACATCAAGCAGGGTTGCTTCCAGCTCCCACAAACCATCCTCCCTTAAAAAGGAATTCATTTCTATTTTTCGAGTGTGAATAGGTTTGCGGCTTACGGAGGAATCAAACGACATTATGGACGAATTCAAGAACAATTGATGAATGATTGCGGAAAGTATAACTTACCCGTAAATTATCATACATGAATTCTTAAATTCGTCGTTTATTTCTAGGGTTTACCCTAATTAAAACCAAATTAATAATCTATTGCAACCTTAATACCTTGGCAGCCTCAACCATTTTTTCCAGTGCCGCACGGGTTTCCGGCCAGTCCCTTGTCTTCAGGCCACAATCAGGGTTGACCCACAAACGCGCCCTGTCTATTTTTTCCGAGGCCTTTTGCATTAATTGAATCATCCAGTCCGTATCGGGAATATTGGGAGAATGAATATCATAAACACCCGGACCAATTTCATTGGGGTAATGAAACTGCTCAAAGGCAAGTAGCAACTCCATATTGGAACGGGAGGTTTCGATGGTGATCACATCGGCATCCATCGCCGCAATGGCTTCAATAATGTCATTAAATTCCGAATAACACATATGCGTATGGATTTGCGTCGCATCCCGAACACCAGAAACAGACAGCCGAAACGCATCAACCGCCCAAGCCAGGTAAGCCTGCCACTTGCACTTGCGCAATGGCAGCCCTTCGCGAAACGCGGGCTCATCAATCTGGATAATATGAATACCCGCCTTTTCAAGATCCAGGATTTCCTCACGTAATACCAAGGCCAGCTGGCGACATGTTTGTTCTCTTGGCTGATCATCACGCACAAATGACCATTGCAGCAACGTGACAGGACCAGTCAACATACCTTTCATGGGTTTGTTCGTTAGGGATTGAGCATAAGCCGTCCATTCAACCGTCATTGGCATAACCCGGGCCACATCACCATAAATAAGCGGTGGTTTTACACAGCGTGAACCATAACTTTGTACCCAGCCATTTTCGGTAAAGGCATAGCCGGCCAGAAGCTCACCAAAATACTCAACCATATCATTGCGTTCAGGCTCTCCATGAACCAGGACATCCAGCCCGACCTCTTCCTGGAAAGCCACCACTTTAGCAATCTCTTCCTTGATGGCTGCCTCATATTTTACATCGCTCAACCCACCCTGCTTCCAATCACGACGTAATGCCCTGATGTCTGCCGTTTGCGGAAAAGAACCGATCGTGGTGGTTGGGAACAAAGGCAAGCCCAATGCAGCCCGCTGTTTTTTCATGCGCTCATTAAAAGGCGTCCGGTCACGGCTAATTGACACGGATTGAGCCAGTTGCTGCTGCACCGCCGGGTTATGAATTCGCCTGGATGTTTTCCTGTTTTCAAGCGCCTGATGTTGCCTGGCCAGAAACGCTTCAATCGCGGGCGTTTGGCGCTTATCCAGAACCGCCGCCAGAGCGTTTAATTCTTCAAGTTTCTGGCGTGCAAAAGATAGCCAGGATTTCAGTTCGTCATCAAGCTTTTTTTCAGAAGCCAGATCCACCGGCACATGCAATAAAGAGCAAGACGGCGCCAGCCATAAATTTTCACCCAACTTTTCTTTTAGCGGCTGTAAACGGACTGCAGCGGCATCAAGATCAGTACGCCAGATATCACGGCCGCTGACAATCCCCGCCGACAGAACCTGCCCTGGCTGAAGAATATCCGCAATGGCTTGCAAATCGTCATTGCCACGGACCAGATCCACATGCAAACCGTCAACCGGCAAGTGGCCGGCCAGGGCCAGATTGTCATCCAGACTCTCAAAATAAGTGGCTAGCAGAATCCTCAGTTTTTGTTGCACCAATTTCGCATAAACGAGTTTGAAGGCATCTTTCCAGGCCTGAGGCAACTCCAGCGTCAGGATAGGCTCATCAATCTGCACCCATTCAACACCCTGCTCTTGCAAGCGTGTCAGCACTTTTTCGTAAACCTCCAGCAAAGCGGGAATCAAGGCCAGCTTGCGCTCATCACTGGCGCCATTGTTGAAGTCCTCTCCTTTGCTTAACCACAAATAGCTTAGCAAACCCGGAATAACCGGCTTGACCTGATGTCCTGCGGCAAGGGCCTCATCAACCTGATCAAACAGGGAGCTGCGGGCAATGCGGAACGTCTGCCCTGCTTCCAGTTCGGGGACGATATAGTGATAGTTGGTATCAAACCACTTGGTCATTTCGCATGCTGCGGTGGGCTCTCCGGTAGGCGCTCTGCCCCGCGCCATTCTGAATAAAGTATCCAGCCCGGTTTCCTGCTGGGCATCTTGTGCAAAACGGGCAGGAACGGCACCAATCAATGTGCTCCACTCCAGAATCTGGTCATACCAGGAAAAATCGCCCACTGGCAATAAGGATACACCGGCATCCGCCTGCTGCTGCCAATGTTTTTTTCTTAGTCCAAACCCAACCGCCTCAAGTTCCTGGGCATTGATTTGTCCGCGCCAGTATTGTTCCAGCGCTTTTTTCAATTCCCTTTGGACACCAATCCTGGGGAAACCCAAGTTATGAATAATAGTCATATAAATCCTAAATAGCATGAATGTTTATCAAGTATCTGGATTTTGCCTTACAATTAACATGAATATATCTCTAAATTCTTAAAATAACATGAGAGTTTTTAATATTAATGCATAAGCAATTGATTTATTTACTTATTTTTAATTGCATAAACGAATAGTCTTGTTTGAAAAAATCGACACATGCTTGAAATAAAACATCTGGAAACGCTAACCGCGATTCGTAATTTTGGCAATCTCCAAGAGGCGGCTGACCATCTTTCGGTCACCCAATCCGCCCTGTCACACCAGTTGCGCGACCTTGAAAACAGGCTGGGCACAACGGTCCTGAACCGACGAACCCGGCCGGCCAGATTAACCACCGCCGGATTACGTATACTTGCGCTGGCCGATGATATTTTGCCAAAGGTAAAATCTACTGAAAGGGAATTGCAAAAACTGGCCGCAGGCAATACCGGCAGACTGCATCTGGCCATTGAATGCCATTCCTGCTTTGAGTGGCTTATGCCCGCTCTTGATGCATACAGGCAACAATGGCCCCACATTTCACTGGATTTGTCAGCGGCATTTTCTTTTGCCCCTTTTCCTGCCCTGCGGCGGGGTGACCTGGATCTGGTCATCACTTCAGACCCTGTGCGCTCGGAAAACATTGATTACCTCCCGCTTTTCAAGTATGAACTGGTGGTTGCCGTCTCTGCAGACAATCCGCTTTCAAAAAAGCGATACATCAGGCCACAAGACCTGGCCGACCAGATATTAATTACTTATCCGGTTGAAAAAAACCGGCTGGATATTTACCATACTTTTCTTGACCCCGCCGACGTAGAGCCCGCTGCCACCAGAACCGCAGAATTAACGCCTATGATTATCCAGCTGGTGAACAGTAACCGGGGCGTTGCCGCCCTACCTAACTGGACATTGAGCGATTATGTCAGGCAGGAATGGCTTAAGACTTGCCATTTAGGTGACCCACCAGGCATTTGGCAAACATTGTATGCCGCCGTACGCAGCGAAGACACTAATGCTGCTTATATCCAGGCTTTTTTAACATTAGCCAGGGAAATATGCTTTAAAAACCTATCAGGCATTAGAACCTAATAGATTCAGTTTGAAATTTTGTGGTCACAATGGTAAGTTATACCCATTATAAATAATAGAAAGATCTCTTGACGATGTAAAAGGTATCCATTTCCAGTATTACACAGTGCCTTTCATCTCTTTAGGCTCTGTGCTCTTTAATTCGTTGTTTTCTTTATCTACGCTAAAGGAAAGCTCATGAAACACCAGGAGTTAACAGAAGCAGCACATTCAAAAACAATCAATAACAAGTCATGCGAATACCTTAATCAACTATTGGCCAGCGCAGGCATAACCATAAACGGGAACAATCCATGGGATCTCCAGATTCATGATCCCAAAGCGGCCGACCTGATTCTGGCCCAAGGCAGCAAGGGCTTGGGCGAAAGCTATATGGCAGGCATGTGGGATTGCCAGCGTATTGATGAACTGATCAACCTGATCCTGCATAACAAACTGGATGCCAAAATAAAAAGCTTAAGTACCTTATGGTACAGTTTGCGTGCCCAAATCCTTAACCATCAAACCCGTACCCGCGCATGGGAAGTAGGCGAAACCCACTATGACATAGGCAATGATTTTTTTGCCAAAATGCTGGACCCCTACATGACTTATACCTGCGGCTACTGGGACAAGGCCAACAATCTGAACGACGCCCAATTGGCAAAACTGGATCTGGTTTGCCAAAAGCTGGATTTGAAACCCGGTATGCACGTTCTGGATATTGGTTGCGGATGGGGCAGTTTCATGCGCTATGCCGCAGAAAATTATGGTGTTACCTGTACAGGGGTCACCATTTCGAAAGAACAGGCGGAATATGGCCAGCAATTATGCCAGGGATTGCCCGTTACGTTTCGGCTGGAAGACTACCGCGACCTGAATGAACAATATGATGCCATTGTCAGTCTGGGCATGTTCGAACATGTTGGACGTAAAAACTACCGTACCTATTTTGAGGTAGCCCGTCGCAACCTGAAAGAAGACGGTCTTTTTCTGCTGCATACCATTGGCGGGCAAATCCGGGACCATCACCCCGATCCATGGATTGACAAGTATATTTTCCCCAATGGAGAAGTGCCTGTGCTTGGACAGATCTCCGACTCACTGGAGTCCCTGTTCGTGATAGAAGATGTTCACAATTTTGGGGCGGATTACGATAAAACACTCATGGCATGGCATGCCAACTTCGAAAAACACTGGCATGAATTCAAAGACCAGTATTCCCAGCGTTTTTATCGCATGTGGCGTTATTATTTATTGGTTTGTGCCGGCTCATTCCGGGCACGTTCGAATCAATTATGGCAGATTGTGCTGTCACCGGAAGGCGTCAAAGGAGGTTACCGCCGACCCAGGTTATAAACCACCTGAGGCCGGCAATAACCGATCACGCCCATTTCTCAGGACTCAAATACCGCGATGGATTCCACATGCGCGGTATGCGGGAACATATTGATAACCCCCGCTGATACCAGCCGGTAAGCACCATTTTCAACCAGCACGCCTGCATCCCTGGCCAGGGTGGCAGGGTTACAGGACACATAAACGATACGTTTGGGTCTTTCATGTGACTCAAGCTGCACCAGTGCCCTGGCAACCTCCAACGCCCCCTCGCGGGGTGGATCAATAAGCATACGGTCAAAATAACCCAAGTTACGCAACCATTGAACATCCACCTCAAACAGGTTAAGGGTTGAAAAACTGGTTTTACTTTCCAGACCATGGTCTTTTGCGGCTTCAAGCGCCCTGTCTGTCAAGGTTTTGCTACCCTCGATACCCACCACTTCTTTGGCTTGGGTTGCCAAAGGCAAGGTAAAGTTACCCAATCCGCAAAACAAATCAACCACCCTGTCCCGGGATTGCACATTTAGCAAATTAAGTGCCCTGGCAATAAGAGCCCTGTTAATCTGATGGTTAACCTGGGTAAAGTCGGTAGGCTTATAAGCCATACGCAGACCAAATTGCGGAAGGGTATAAGCCAATTTACCGGCATCTTTTTCATGTAAGGGCTTAACCGTTTCAGGCCCTTTCGATTGAACCCACCAGATAATATTATGTTTATCCGCAAACTCATCCAGCAAGGCTAAATCATTACCGTTGAACGGGTCCATGTGCCGTATGGTTAACACGGTCGTACCATCACCAATCGCCACTTCAATCTGAGGCACCCGCTCACGCACACTTAAACTGCCAACAAGCTCGCGTAATGGTACCAGCAAATCAGAGACATGTTTCGGCAAAATATGGCATTCGGTCATATCCGCCACATAACCGCTTTTGCGCTCATGAAACCCAACCAGAACCGTGCTTTTTTTTCTGACATAACGCACCGATAAGCGCGCACGGTAACGATACCCCCAATCGGGCCCGTGCATGGGTGCCAGCACCTGTGGAATTTTAAGTTTTGAGATATGCTGGAAACAATCTTCCAGGGCACGTTGCTTGACAGCAACCTGCGTGGACGTATCAAGGTGCTGCATGGCACAGCCACCGCACATGCCAAAATTGGGACAACGGGGCTTGACCCTTAAGCTGGACGCTTTCAAGATCCGCTCCGTGCGCGCAATTTCATAAGAGGGTTTCTTTCTTAGAATAGTGGCCTCAACCACCTCGGTGGGAAGCGCCCCCTGGACAAAAATGGTTTTTCCTTCACGACGTGCGATGCCACGTGCCTCAAGATCCAATGATTCTATAGACAATACTTCAGACATGACTGTTCCAATCCAAACGAAGCACCTATTGTAAATTCAAGCATGACACAAATGGACAATGTCATGAAAATCATAAAAAAATCCCGGTTAAAGAACCGGGATAAGAGAGAGGATAGATACTAAGCGGTACAACTATTCAGTCAATCAGGCCTTTGTTTCAGCCTGTTCAGCTGGAGCCTGTTTGGCTCTGTTTTCCTTACGTTGCTCACGTTTTTCCTGACGATCTTTACGACGCTCCTGCATTTTCTGGGCTCGTTCCTGATAGTATTTACCTACCGTAGACTGCTGTTCAGGTGTGAAACTTTCCCACAAAACCAGCCATTGAGCCTGGTGCGCATCACGTTTTTCCTGCATGGCGGCACGCAATTCTTTCTCGGCTTCCAGCAAGGCTTTAGGATCAAGCTTGCCAGACTCTATTTGCTGCTTGCGAAGATCAGACACTTTCTTGAACGTATCGCGATGTTCGCCACGGGCCTGTTTTTTCGCATCCAGTGCAGCTTGCAACTTGGCTTTTTGATCATCATTGAGTTTCAGGTCATCAACCAGTTTCTGATCAACAGGACCAAAACCGGGAATAACAATAGCGGCTTTGGCATTCATTTTTTGGCCATCATATTTATGATGACCACGCTCACCTTTGAATTGAGCCTTACCATCGCCCATTCTTTGACTTACGCCAGGACGGGTATCATCACCCTGGGGCTGGGCGCTGGCAATTGAAAATGTTGAGCCGATCGCCAAGGCTGTAGTAGCCACAGCAAGTGATTTAACAACGAATGAAGAAAGTGACTTAGCCATAATGGTGCTCCTTTGTATTAACTGATAACGTGAAGCCATTGTGAGCCATAACCCGTTTCAAACAAATTACACTTCTGGCGGAATATTTTCAATTGATTACCGGGGAGACAGGCGTTTGATATAAACGCCTCCCATTGATAGCCTGTTTTTATATATTCCAGACCGCCAGATACTCCTGCCAATGCGAAGCATTGATTTCCTCAAGGGTCTGCCGAACCAGCTCCACTTCACGGTCATAAGCAATCTTGTCTATTTCGCCGCGCATAAAACGAAAACGGCAATAAACCAGCCAGGTATTCACAACATCGGTCTCGCAATAGGCGCGCACCTCATCGGCCTTACCCGCCTGCCAGGCTGGCCAAACCTGCCCGCCATCCATACCCAGCTTACCGGGGAAGCCGCAAAGCTTGGCCAATTGATCTAATGGTGCATTGGCACGACCATTATATTTAGCCAGTAAATCCATCAAGTCTATGTGACGGGTATGATAGCGACTAATGTAATTATTGTATTTGAAATCACGATCTTCCTCACCCATATCCCAATACCGATGTGCCTGAATCCCGTGAATCAGGCTACGGTAATGCAATACCGGCAAATCAAAGCCATTGCCATTCCAGCTCACCAGCCTGGGGGTATAGCGCTCGATGGTTTTGAAAAAGCCATTGATGAGAGTCGCCTCATCATCGTCTGGTTTTCCCAATGTTTTAACCCTGAACCCGCTATCATCCCGAAAAACACAGCCAATCACCGCAATTTTTTGCAGATGAAGGGGAAAAAAATCAGAACCGGTTTCCGCTATCCGGATATCCGTGGCACGCTCAATGACTTCAGCATCGGGCATATCCGGTTCCCAGCCATTCAGGCTACGGAGTCCCTGTGCATCGGGAATGGTTTCAAGGTCAAAAACAAGAGTGGGAAGCATAAGCAATTTTTATTTTGGCAAGTAAGACAAGGGGTTGACCGGCTGGCCATTGCGACGGATTTCAAAATGCAAGCGTGGAGAAGTGGTATCAGACTGCCCGACCTCAGCAATTTTTTCACCTTTGCTGACTCTTTGTTTGTCTTTAACCAGCAATTTGCTGTTATGTGCATAAGCGGTAATAAAACCGTTACCATGTGAAATCAGGATAAGATTACCCAAGCCACGCAGGCCATTACCCACATATGAAACCGTTCCCGAAGCGGCCGCATAAACCGGATCGCCCATATTACCCGCAATATCTATACCACGGGTTGAGCTGGAATAACCGGTGATAATATTTCCCTTAAGTGGCCAGGTCCAGGAAACCAGACCTGCATCACTGGCCGTCGGTGCCGATGTTGACACACTGCCTGCAGAAGAAGCCTTGGCAGTGCGGCCAGCGGTGCTGGCCACACTTGAAGATGAAAGACGCAAACGTTGTCCCACCTCGAGTTGAGAAGGATCTGAAATATTATTCAGGGATTTCAGTTGGGCAACAGTCACGTTATGCCTACGGGAAATACCGTAAAGCGTATCGCCTCTTTGCACCACATATTCCCCGGCAGAAGCACCACCGCCACCACCCAGACTGGACACTGGCGCCTTTCCCGTACCGCTACAGCCAGCAAGTACTGCTGCCATAAACACGGTACCCAATAATAATGACTTTCTTCTGAACGAATGCATATTCATAATATCCAGTTTGCCAATTAAATTTAAGGCAAAAATTCTCCAACTAAGATTGTATACCTGACCGTAACGGAACGAAGCGCACTGCCTCCAGTTCTGTTCGATCCCAAGAGTCTTGTCCGGTTCTTTCTATCAGAACCAGTCTTTGATTACTGGTGCCCTCAGGGGCAATCAACCTACCCCCCACGCTAAGCTGGGATAACAATACACCCGGAATTTCCATACCGGCAGCCGCGATGACAATCGCATCGAAAGGGGCATATGAAGGCAATCCAAGCATCCCGTCTCCGAAGGTAAGACTGACTTTGGAAACCAGTCGCAAATCACGCAAGTGCTCGCGCGCCATATCATAAAGGCCTTTTATCCTTTCTATGCTGTAAACAGCAGGAAACAAGTGAGCCATTACCGCGGCCTGATAACCGCAACCCGTCCCGATTTCCATCACTTTTCTCGGGTTTCTGTCTTCACACACAATGGAAAGCATTCTGGAAATAATCCAGGGTTGGGAAATGGTTTGGGAAAACCCAATAGGCAAAGCGGCATCTTCATATGCCCTGCTGGCCAAGCCCTGATCAACGAATATATGCCGCGGCACCGCCTGCATTGCCGCCAGTACCCGCGTATCCGTGATACCTTTTTGCTTCAGGCGTGTAACCATCTGGTGTCGCAATCTTTCCGAATTCAATCCGAGATTCATGGGACCTCCTGCTGTACCACCAGCCACGCCTGGCTTGAGCTGACTGGCGAAACCACTTTGTCCATAAGAAAAAGACTGGGCACCTGACAAAATCCGTGTATTGCTATTCGCAGGGGTAATTTTAATTTGATTTACCGCTGACGAACCGAATGGCGACGTTTTTTTTCCATCCCTAACATTTTTATTACCATAAACTACAAGATCGTCTATGGGTTTACGCATAAACCCTCCAGCCACTCATGGGTAATGCTTAATTCGTCATAATGCGTCAAATCAAGTCGCAAAGGAGTTACTGATATTTTTCCCTGTTTGATAATGCCAAAATCGGTATCACTGCCTGCATCGGCCACTTCACCGGTAGGACCAATCCAGTAAATGGTTTCCCCACTGGGGTTGGTTGCTTCAATAACCGGTTGGGAAGGATGGCGTCGCCCCAAACGGGCAACGCAAATGTTTTCAGGCTCATGCTTTGGCAACGGCGGGATGTTCACGCTAAGCAGGCAAGGGGCCTGGCGAGGCTGCGCCAGCTGATGCCTGACAATATGAACCGCGATTTCAACGGCGGCTTCAATGTGGGGCCAATTACGCTCTGTCAGGGAAAAAGCAATGGAAGGAATACCAAACAAATAGCCTTCGGTGGCCGCTGCAACCGTGCCTGAATACAGTGTGTCTTCACCAAGATTGGCACCATTGTTAATACCGGACACAACCAGATCAGGTTTATGCTTGAGGATGCCTGTCAGGGCAATATGCACACAATCGGAAGGCGTGCCATTGACATAGTAATACCCGTTGGCTGCCTGCCGCACGGTTAACGGACGAGTTAACGTTAATGAGTTGGAAGCACCGCTATGATTGGTTTCTGGTGCAATGACTATGACTTCCGCGAACGATCGTAGCGCCTCTGCCAGTAACTCAATGCCTTTTGCGTTATATCCATCATCATTAGAGACTAAAATTCGCTTCATATATTCCAAACCAGAAAAAGAACCCAATAAATGATGGGTTGGAAAACCTCAACCCCAAAATAAAAGTTGATTTACTTATTATTTTTTATCATCAGCCCATGGCATTTTAAAACAATATACCCCGAATGAACTTGTTTGAATTACATCTTGCAGATATTATCCAAAAAAATCATACATCGACTTAAAAACAAAAATTTTCCTGTTTATAATCTGCTCTTGATAAAAAGAAGGAATCCTGATGAACTCTATACTGGCCAGCATTCTTGCCATTATTTTAGCTTACCTGGCAGGGTCAGTCCCATTCGCCATTATTACCAGTAAATTATTTGGCCTGAAAGACCCCAGAACATTTGGCTCCGGCAATCCCGGAGCCACCAATGTGCTCAGGACCGGCAACAAACTGGCTGCCGCACTCACCCTGGTTGGGGATGCTTTCAAGGGATGGCTGGCGGTATATCTTGCCATTAAGTTTGCCCCGGAACTGGGTCTTACCGTCACTGGCATTGCGCTGGTTGCACTGGCTGTTTTCCTTGGGCATTTATACTCTATCTTTCTTAAATTCAAAGGTGGAAAAGGTGTGGCAACCGCTATTGGCATCCTGCTTGCCATCCAGCCCTGGCTGGCGCTGGCCACCCTGGCCACCTGGCTTATTATTGCCGTGTTTTTCAGGTATTCTTCTTTGGCAGCCATTGTAGCCGCCATTTTTGCACCCTTTTACTATTATGCCGGCAATCAGATAGCCTGGTATCGCCTGCCTGAAATTTTTTGGGTGATTTGCATTATTTCACTCATACTTATTTACAAGCACAAGAAAAACATTGCCAACCTGCTGGCAGGAACGGAAACCCGGCTGGGCCAGAAAAACAAGCAAAAAACCTAAACCTCGGCAAGATCCCAACGGGGCCTTACGCCAAACGCGTAGGCGCTGTTATTCAAGTCAACCAGCCCCGCCTTCACCCGTTCGGACGCGGCATGTGCAATCATGGCGCCATTATCAGTACACAGAGCCAGTGGCGGGAAAAACACCTGCCCCCCCTGTTTGGCCATCTCGCTACGTAAATAACTGCGCAATTGGCTGTTTGCCCCTACGCCACCCGCCACCACCAGCCTTTTCAACCTGGTTTTCTTCATGGCCTTGATCACCTTATAACCCAGTACATCCACAATCGCCTGCTGCGCTGAAGCGGCCAGGTTTGCCCTATCCTGCTCACCCAAAGGACCGGCCTGCTCTATTTTTCGCAGTGTTGTCAGCACCGCTGTTTTCAGGCCACTGAAACTGAAATCCAGATCAGGGCTATGCATCATGGGGCGCGGCAGGGCATACGCGGCCGGATCACCCTTTTCGGCCAGTTTGGATAACGCAGGACCACCAGGATAAGGTAGGCCCATGAGTTTGGCCGATTTATCAAAAGCCTCTCCGGCCGCATCATCAAGGGTTTCTCCCAGGAGCTCATACTGCCCAACCCCATTGACCCGCATAATTTGTGTATGCCCACCGGAAACCAGCAAGGCAACAAAAGGGAATTCAGGGACCTCTTCAGCCAGCATGGGCGAAAGCAAATGCCCTTCCAGGTGATGAATGGGGATCGCGGGCAAACTATGTGTCCAGGCAAAAGCCTGTGCCATCGATGCACCAACCAGCAAAGCACCGGCAAGACCCGGGCCCGCTGTATAGGCAACCGCATCAATATCCTTGATGGTCAAACCCGATTTTTCAAGAACCTCACGGGTTAACGGCAAGACACGCCGGATATGGTCACGTGAGGCCAGCTCGGGCACCACACCACCATAAGCCTGGTGCATGGCAATCTGGCTATGCAAGGCATGTGCCAGCAAACCTTTCTCTGTATTGACAATTGCCACACCTGTTTCATCACAGGAACTTTCAAAACCGATAATATTCATTATTTCAAATTAAAAACAGCCGTTGCAGGCCAAATGGATTGCTGGCAATCACTTTCTTGGCACACCTTCCCGGGTGTACGGCAAAATTATTGTGTTGCTTATTAAAGACGCACGCACGCAAATAACCAAAGCAGACGCCTTTTTATTTATGAAGGATACACCGTGTACGTTAAAGTACTTATATTTTACACGTTGTTCTACATTAAATAGGAGTAATGCCCATGCTTGAGTCACTGTTTAAGTTACGGGAACATTCCACTGACGCCCGAACCGAGGTTTTGGCTGGTGTTACCACTTTTCTGACCATGGCCTATATTATCTTTGTCAACCCGGAGATCCTCGCGACGACCGGGATGGACAAAGGTGCCGTATTTGTCGCTACCTGTCTGGCTGCAGCCTTGGGATGCTTCATCATGGCATTTTTGGCCAACTGGCCTATCGGTATGGCACCCGGCATGGGACTGAATGCTTTTTTTGCCTTCGGGGTGGTCGGTGCCATGGGCTATACCTGGCAACAGGCACTGGGCGCCGTCTTCGTATCAGGCGTGATCTTCCTGATTCTTTCAGCCTCAGGCTTGCGAAAATGGCTGATTGAAGGCATTCCCAAGTCACTTAGGGCTGCCATTGTGGCAGGTATTGGCCTGTTTCTGGCCCTGATTGCCCTTAAATCAGCCGGTATTGTGGTGGGCAATGAGGCCACGCTGGTTTCCCAGGGAGACTTAAGTTCACCCACGGTATTGCTGGCCATTCTGGGTTTCTTTATTATTGCCGTGCTTGATGCCATGAAAATCAAGGGTGCCATTTTAATCGGCATTCTGGCCATTACCGTTTTATCGGCCCTGCTGGGTTATAGCCCCCCCATTTCAGATATTATTTCCATGCCACCCAGCGTTGCGCCCACCTTATTTCAGCTTGATATTGCCGGTGTGCTGAATCATGGTTTCCTGAATGTTATTCTGGTATTTGTACTGGTAGAGGTTTTTGACGCTACCGGTACCCTGATTGGCGTGGCAAAACGGGCCAACCTGTTACCTGAAGGAAAACCCAACAAACTGGGCCGCGCCCTGTTTGCCGATAGCAGTGCCATTTTGGCGGGCTCATTAATTGGCACCAGCAGCACCACCGCCTTTGTGGAAAGTGCCGCAGGCGTGCAGGCAGGTGGCCGCACCGGGATGACGGCCCTGGTCATTGGCATTTTGTTCCTGCTGTGCCTGTTCTTTGCACCGCTGGCCAGCGTGGTACCTGCTTATGCTACCGCCCCCGCCCTGCTTTATGTTGCCGGCTTAATGGTCAGGGACCTGACTGAAATAGAATGGTCTGACGTTACCGAAGCCATTCCCGCTTCATTAACCGCGATTATCATGCCGTTTACCTATTCCATCGCTGAAGGTATCGCATTTGGTTTTATCAGCTACGTGATCATGAAAATAGGAACGGGCCGGATGAAAGAGCTGCATATTGCCAGCGTGATTGTTGCCATATTGTTTGTTATCCGGTTTGTATTGGAATAAACAAGCGTTTCAACAGATCCCAGGGTCTTATTCCAGACCAACGCCCCATTGAGTACAGCTTAAAAAGCCGACATTGCAAACCAGCAATGTCGGCTTAATCATTTAGCTATAGCAGCGATAAAAAAATTCAATTTTAATTAAGTGCCCCTGGCCCTCATTTACAGTTACTATACAGGTTTAACTTCATTCAGGATCATTCATCATGGCCATTAAAGAACTCACCCAGGCAACCTTTGAGGCTGCCATCAAAGACGACAACACCCTTATTATTGATTTCTGGGCACCCTGGTGTGGTCCTTGCCGTCAATTTGCACCGGTTTTTGAAAAAGCCGCAGAAAAATTCACGGATATTGACTTTGCCAAAATCAATACCGAAGAAGAACAGGAACTGGCGGGCGCACTAAGAATCCGTTCCATCCCCACTTTAATGGTTTTCCGTGAAAAAGTATTGATGTTTTCCCAGGCGGGCGCATTGTCAGCCAATCAACTGGATGAACTTCTCACCAAAATCCAGGAAATTGACATGGAAAAAGTGCATCAGGAAATTGCCACCGCACAGGCCAAGGCAGACGAGCAAAACAAGGCTTGATCACTCTGCATTAACGCTGCTCCTGGCAGGCATATAGCGTGCCTGCCTTCAGAGCAAGCGGCCGTGCTGCATCTTATAGCGGTCCGATTTCATCGGGCAAATACCACTGCCCCTTACCCTTGGTCAGGTTAATAAAAACCTGCTCAAGCGGTGATACCTGTTCAAGGGGTATTTCCAATGTCATGGTAATACCCGTGTCGGTATATATTTCATCAGTAACCCTGGCTTCAGTCTGGGCAATGCGTGACTTGACCAGGGCCATTTCCGAAAACAGACAAGAACAAATCACGGTTCTTGTTTCGATAATTTCAACCTGGGGTGCCTGACGCAAACATTTGGCTGCACACCCTCCATAGGCCCGGACCAAACCACCGGTACCCAGCTTAATACCGCCAAAATAACGTATCACCAATACCGCGACATTGGTCAGATCCTGCCCTTCTATAGCTTGCAAAATAGGCCGCCCAGCTGTTCCGCCAGGCTCACCATCGTCATTAAAACGATAATTTTGGCCTACTTTGAAAGCCCAGCAATTATGCGTTGCTTCGGGTTCATGCAAGCGGGAGAAAAAACCAAGCGCCTCTTCTGAAGAAGAAACCGGCATTGCATGCGCAATAAAACGGCTTTTTTTAATTTCTTCTTCAAACGAGAATGGCTCAGACAGTGTCCTCATTAATCCTCAATACCGCGTGAAGTCAGATAATCCTCATAACCACCCTGATAATCGACAATCTCACCATCAGGCATGATTTCAATAATACGGTTGGCCAGACCCGAAACAAATTCACGGTCATGCGACACAAAGATCAATGTACCCGCGTATTTTTCCAGTGCAAACTGCAACGATTCAATAGATTCCATATCCAGGTGGTTGGTAGGTTCGTCGAGCAACAACACGTTGTGCCGGCCAAGCATAAGACGGCCAAATGTCATGCGGTTTTTCTCGCCACCTGACAACACCTTGACCTGCTTGACGATATCATCGGCAGAAAACAGCAAACGTCCCAGTACCGAACGAATAGCCTGGTCTTCGTCACCCGGCTTGCGATACTGCCCCATCCAGTCAAACACATTAATATCGGCCTGGAAATAATCAGAAACGTCCTGGGCCATATAACCGATATCGGCATTTTCAGACCATTTGACCGTACCGCTATCCGGTTTCAGGTCGCCGGCAAACAATCTGAGCAACGTTGTTTTACCCACACCGTTGGCACCGATAATGGCAATTTTCTGACCCGCTTCGATCATGGCCGAAAAATTATTAATAACCGGCGCATCAAAGGCCTTGCTGACTTTTTCCACCGTTACCGCCAGACGATGCAGGACTTTTTCCTGCTCAAACCTGATGTAAGGGTTCTGACGTGAAGACGGCTTGACCTCAACAGCTTCAGACTTGATACGGTCAATTTGCTTCAGACGGGAAGTGGCCTGACGGGATTTGGATTTATTGGCGGCAAAACGGCGCACGAAGTCTTGCAGTTCGCTAACCCGCTCTTTGGCCTTGGCGTTGTCGCTGATCAGCCTTTCACGTGCCTGGGTGGAAGCCAGCATATAATCATCGTAATTGCCGGGATAAATGCGGATTTCGCCGTAATCCAGGTCGGCCATATGGGTACAGACCTGGTTCAGGAAGTGACGGTCGTGACTGATAATAATCATGGTGCTTTGATAACCGTTAAGCACCCCTTCAAGCCAGCGAATGGTATTGATATCCAGGTTATTGGTAGGCTCGTCAAGCAACAGGACATCAGGGTTGGAAAACAAGGCTTGTGCCAACAATACCCGCAGTTTCCAGCCCGGTGCGATTTCTTTCATGGGAAGGTTATGTTGTTCGACGGGAATTTCCAGTCCCAGCAACAGCTCTCCGGCACGGGCTTCAGCCGTGTAACCATCATATTCGGCAAACTTGGCTTCCAGCTCGGCGGCACGCATGTAATCGTCGTCGGTAGCCTCAAGATTGGCATAAATGGCATCACGCTCACTCATGGCTTCCCACATTTCAACGTGCCCCATCATGACTACATCCAGCACGCGAACTTCTTCGTAGGCAAACTGGTCCTGGCGCAACTTACCCAGGCGCACACCGGGATCCAGCGAAACATTACCCGAGGTTGGTTCAAGGTCACCACCAATAATTTTCATAAAAGTGGATTTACCGGAACCATTGGCACCAATCAGGCCATAACGGTTGCCTCCGCCGAATTTAACACTGACATTTTCAAACAGGGGTTTGGGACCGAATTGAATGGTAAGATTTGCTGTAGAGATCACGATAGTTTTTAATGGAAAAATTGCTTGCAAAGAAAAATGCCTTTTCCTGGTGGAAAAGACATTTCAAGATTGAATATGGCCGCTATTTTAACAAAATAACGGCCTTAATTATTGAAAATAATACCTTTTTTAATAATTCACCTGTTTTGTGCGAAACTACCCGTCATTCTTGACGGGAAGAATCGATGATTATTTTTTCTTCTTTTTGCCGGATTTTTTATTGTTCTCGGGCTTGGGCTCTTCATGTATATGCAAGTGCACACCCTCATGAAAGTGATCATACCCCTCCAGGTCATCTATGGCTGCCTCTGCGTCATGAGTATGTTCATGCTCTTCCAGCACCAAATACGCCATTCCGTCTTCCGTGGCAATCCCCACCTTTTTGCCAATCGGCAAGGTCACCCTGACATCGCCATGGCCATAAGGCAGACCATACACAAGCGGTACATTCACCTGCTCTTTCAGCCACTTGATGACATGGGGCATATCGTAGCCGTTATCATTTTCAGCCAACTTGTAATCGGTAATGTGCCCCAACACAATGGCCTTTTGTTTGTGCAAAATACCGGCATGCAACAAATGCGTCAGCATCCGTTCAACCCGGTAGGGATGCTCACCCACATCCTCAAGAAATAAAATGCCATTTTTAATCTTGGGTAAATAGGGCGTGCCAACCAGTGATGCAATCATGGCCAGGTTACCTCCCCAAAGCGTTCCCCTGGCATCCACCGCATCCGAGTCTGGCGACTCAAAACTCAGGATTTCCAACTCACCGCGCATGCTTTCGACAAAAATCTCGGCAGTCAGGTCATCTATTTTTTTATTACCGAAGTCGGAGACTGCGGCTGGGCCAGTATAGCTGCTTAAGCCGGTTTTTGCCAATAATGCCAGGTTGAAAGCGGTGAAATCGCTATAACCGATATATTTTTTGGGGTTATTCTCGAGCAGTTTCCAATCAATCTGGTGCAGGATCCGGCTAATACCATATCCGCCACGGGTTGCCATCACTACCGTGCTGCTGTCTTTGGCCGCACGGGAAAACGCCTGGGCCCTTTGTTTGTCGGTACCGGCAAAACGCAAGTGCTTGGCATCTGCCGCCTTGTCTATCTTGACCTTGAAGCCCATTTTAGTCAGGCGCTTTTCAGCCAGAGCCAGCTTGGCCGGATCCGGCAAGGCACCTGAGGGGGAAAGCAGGTACAAACCAATCGGATCGTCGTAAACCGAGATGGGCACGGGGACGTCATCGGCCTCATCCAGCAAAATCTGCACATCGTTTAAACGCTCAATGTCTTCCTGGGTTTTATCCTTCTTGCTGTGATGTTCTGCACTTGCGTTCATAATTTTAATCCTTTTCTGCGTTCCCTGAAAAAATGGCGCAGCTTTTCTGCGCATGCCCGCTCCAAAACACCCGACGTAATTCTTGTGTGATGATTGATTTTTTTATTGGCCTGAATGCACAACACACTGCCACAGGCTCCTGTTTTTGGATCCGATGCACCATAAACCACATGGGCGATCCTTGCATGCGTTAATGCCCCTATGCACATAACACAAGGTTCAAGTGTTACATAAACAGTCAGGTCGGGCAAACGATAATTCTTCTCGTGAGCCGCCGCCTGACGCAAGGCAACAATTTCCGCATGCGCGGTGGGATCTGAGTCAATAATGGTGCGATTGTAGCCCTTGCCAATCACTTCACCAGCACTATTAACCACCACTGCACCCACCGGCACTTCTGCGCACTCATAAGCCAGTTGCGCCTGCTGTAAAGCCATTTGCATGAACATTTCATGCCTGTCTGCCAGTGACACCTGGAGTTACTCCCACTCTATTATTAATAGCAGTCAAAATTCTATATTCTGCGTTCCCACACAGGAGCATGAAAACGAGTACGATAGCAGCCTAGATTCTATACTTTTCAAAAATTGATGGCACAAAAATGCCTGGACATCATGAAAATAGCAAGCTTGGGAGTTTGCAAATATCGGCATCAGTCTTTTCTATATATCGCCAGTCAAATAAAGTGAAAACCAAGGGTAAGTTAGGCTGGTATTTTCAATGGTTTTCCATATACTATGCCGAAACAACACTTCAAAAGGAAATCCATTATGAAAAAATATCTCATTGCCGGTTTATTAACTGTCAGCACAACTACGGTTTTTGCCGAAACATTCTCGGGCCCGCTGATTGCCGCGTTTTATATGGAAACCATGTCCACCCCCAAAGGCTGGGAACTTTCTTATAAAGGCAAGGAAGGCCCAGTACAGGTTTTTACCATGCGCAGAGACCTGGATGCCTACCCGCAAACCGCCATCATGTCACCCCTTGATCAAATGCGACGACTCATGTGCGGTGACGACTCTCTAAAAAACATGATGAAAAACGGGCTCAAAGTAAGAGTGGATGCAAAAGATAAAGTGGATGGCAAGATAAAAACAAGCAAAGGACCCATCCTGTCCTCATGCCCGAGTTATTAAAATCGGGATTTATAAGAATACGTGGTTGTCCCCACGCCGAGCATGGGGACAAGCTGTCGTGTGTTTTGCAGTATTTACCCGGCTCCTGATGGTTTTTGGCGTTGATCTGATAGGATAATCACAGGCAAGCATTCAATCAGAAGACGCTTGCAACCAATACCTCGCTCCCACGTTCCTGCATGGGAGCGGCCAGCCCCTCGCTAAATGGAAAGTTCTTTACGAACGATTTCCGCACCGGCACTTAAGGCATGCAACTTGCCTCTTGCCACCTCACGGGACAAAGGAGCCATCCCGCAATTGGTACAAGGATAAAGCTTGTCGGCATCCACAAACTGAAGGGCTTTTCGTAGGGTATTGGCAACCTCTTCGGGCGTTTCGATGGTATTGCTGGCCACATCAATGGCCCCCACCATCACTTTCTTGCCCCTGATAAGCTCAATAAGATCAAGGGGCACATGAGAATTATGACATTCCAGCGAGATGATATCTATCTTGGATTTTTGCAACTTTGGAAAAGACTCTTCGTATTGGCGCCACTCTGAACCCAGCGTCTTTTTCCAGTCCGTATTGGCTTTAATCCCGTAACCATAGCAAATATGCACGGCAGTTTCACATTTCAGTCCTTCAATGGCCCTTTCAAGGGTGGCAATACCCCAATCATTCACATCATCAAAGAAAACATTAAATGCAGGCTCGTCAAACTGGATGATATCGACACCGGCAGCCTCTAATTCTTTGGCTTCCTGATTAAGGATTTTGGCAAACTCCCAGGCCAGTTTTTCGCGGCTTTTATAGTGATTGTCATACAGCGTGTCAATCATGGTCATGGGGCCCGGCAACGCCCACTTAATAGGCTGCCTGGTGTGCTGTCGTAAAAATTTGGCATCTTCAACAAAAACGGGTTTTGTGCGGGCCACAGCCCCCACCACCGTCGGCACACTCGCATCATAGCGATCACGAATTCTCACGGTCTCACGCTTCTCAAAATCAACGCCACTAAGGTGCTCAATAAACGTGGTCACAAAATGCTGGCGGGTTTGTTCACCATCACTAATAATATCAATACCGGCTATCTCTTGCTCCTGCAATGACAAACGCAGCGCATCCTGTTTGCCTTCCAGCAATTGCTCTTCCTGTAACCGCCAGGGAGACCAAAGCGTCTCGGGTTGCGCAAGCCAGGAAGGTTTAGGTAAACTGCCGGCTGTAGAAGTAGGTAATATTTTTTTCATCATAAATATCTTTTTTAATTAATTAAAGCGCGTAACCGGCCGCCCATTGCTCAAGCGTGGTTTTATAGGGCTTCATGAAATGTTCTTCAGTCAGCCTGCCCTGCTCAATCGCCAATTGGCTGCGTTCTTCCCGGTCATACACAATTTGGGTTAATGAGTAATCGGAATTCGTTAAACGTGGTTGATAGCATTTGCCTGCCGCAGAATTAGCGTTATAAATTTCAGGCCGGTAAATTTTCTGGAACGCTTCCATCGTGCTGATGGTACTAATCAGCTCAAGATTCGTGTAATCATTCAGCAAATCACCACAAAAATAAAAGGCCAACGGTGCAACACTGTTTTCAGGCATAAAGTAACGAACCCGCATCCCCATTTTTTCAAAATATTGATCGGTTGGAGAGTACTCATTCTGCCGATACTCAATACCCAAAACCGGATGACGGTTTTCAGTCCGGTAATAACGCTTGCTGCAAGCAACACTTAAGCAGATAACGGGCAGTTTGTTAAAGTTTTCCTTGTAAACATTCGAATTCAGGAAACATTGGAACAGCTTGCCATGCAAATCACCAAAATTTTCCGGGATGCTGAATTCTCTTTTATCCTTATTGTATGCAGGCAGCAACACGCTAAAATCATAGTCCCGCACGTAAGAAGAAAAATTGTTTCCCACGATACCGTCTATGCGTTTGTTATCTTTATGATCAACAATATTGGTTTTTAATATTTCAATCACAGGAAAGGGAACTCCCTTACCTTCAATATCCACATCAACTGAAATAATTTCAAGCTCAACCGAATAACGATCCCCTTCAGGATTATCCCAGTTGGCCAGCTCATTGAAGCGGTTATTAATCATCCTTAACGTGTTGCGCAAATTCTGTTGCCGGCTATCGCCCCTGGCTAAATTGGCAAAATTGGTGGTGATGCGTGTGTTTTCTGCAGGATGATAGTTTTCATCAAAACAAATACGCTTGATACTAAATGCAAATGCTTTACTCATTGTAATCCGTCACTCCAGTTTTAATAACTAGCATTGTAGGAAAGCACTTATATGAAGTAAAATGGTCTTATTTCATTAACCCATGAATATTAATCATAAATTATGTTGGAACGTATCCATCTGTCCATTGTGCAGCAAGTTGAAAAACAAGGCTCCATGACCGCAGCCGCAGATGTGCTGCACGTTACCCAGTCAGCCCTTAGCCACAGCATGAAAAAGCTGGAACAGCAGTTAGGCACTGATATATGGCGACGCGAAGGCCGCAGCCTGCAACTGACCCAGGCAGGACAATATCTGCTGGCCGTCGCCAATCGCGTGCTGCCGCAGCTGGATCTGGCTGAAGAACGGTTGCGCCAGTTCGCGCAAGGGGAACGGGGCTCGCTGCGGATTGGCATGGAATGCCATCCCTGCTATCAATGGCTGCTGAAAATCGTTTCGCCTTATCTGAGTGCCTGGCCCGATGTTGATGTCGATGTGAAACAGAAATTTCAGTTTGGCGGCATGGGGGCACTTTTTGGTTATGAAATTGATTTACTGGTCACCCCCGACCCGCTTTACAAACCCGGCCTGAAATTTGAGCCCGTGTTCGACTACGAACAGGTGCTGGTGGTTGCCAAAAACCATACACTTGCAAACGCTACCTATGTCAAGCCGCATCACCTTACCCAGGAAGTCTTAATCAGCTATCCGGTAGACGTTGAGCGCCTGGACATTTACAACCAGTTTCTGCTGCCGGCAGGCATCGCACCCAAGCGCCACAAAACCATTGAAACCACGGATATTATGTTGCAGATGGTAGCCAGTGGTCGCGGGGTAACCGCCTTGCCTCGCTGGCTGGTTGAGGAATACGCCGACAAACTGCCCATCGTCCCCATAAAATTGGGCCCCAATGGCATTGCCAAGCAGATTTTCGTGGGCTTGCGCGAAACCGATAGTACGATTGATTACATACAGGCCTTTGTCGCACTGGCCCGAGGCTCCTCTTTCTGAGCTTTGCCAGTTCTCCACGAAACAGCCCGCACAAAGCCGGACAGTCGCCCACGTGGCTCGGCTGGAAACACCAGCCTGCCGCGCTTTGACATGCAGCTCGCCAACCCGCAACTGCCTGGTCATACTGCCGCTTACCCTATCAGTACCCGATACTATTCCGGTACTACCGACTATTATCGTGATGCAAACGATAATCGAGTTAATGGCCTTATTGATTTATCAGTTTTTCGTAAACAGTGCCGTGCTCCAGCACTTTGCCGTTTTCATCCATGACACGCATGGCATCAGCCGAAATTTCGTCAATAACAACAACGTCATCCCCAACCAGACCGATTTCAATCTTCATGTCAACCAGGGTAAGGCCTTTGCTGCGTAAGTCGTCTTCAACGATACGGCACACGCGGCGAGTGAGTTCCTTGGCATGTTTGAGGTGAGCAGGACTGACAAGACCCAAGGCAACGAGGGTATCATCGTTAATCAGTGGATCACCGCGCTCATCGTCTTTGACAGTGATCTCAACCAGATAGTCCAGATTGGCATTCACATCAGCAATGTACTGCTGATAACGGCGCAGAAAGCTACCCCAGGGACGGGTACGGCAAACAAACTCAAGGCCACCAGCACCCTTGGCACTTTTACCCATTGGCTCGGCACGACGAACCTCCATGGTACCGTTTTCAAGGTCGACATTCACAAGGTGGGTGGGAATGTCGGCGGCGTGAAGGCGCTTGAAGAAGTAATCAGTCATGGCCAGGGATTTGCGTCCCTTGCCTTCGACCTTGCCAATAACCGTATTGGCACCCGGATCGATGACACCGTTATCGCCCGTCACGTCATCTTTAAAAACGAGAAGAATGTTGCCGTTTGACAAGGCATAGAGGTCTTTGGTTTTGCCGGAATAAATTTTTTCGCTGGTATTCATGTATTTACTCGTTGATGGTTTCAATATCTTGTTTTGGAACAGAGGCAGTACGCCCACCGGGCGACCCACCCCCGCAACTTATTCCCACTCTATTGTAAACAAGACATTTTTATCTTTTATATTCAATGGCTTATTTTCCTGCTAATTGGTAATACCATGAAAAATACCATGCTCAGAAAAGGCTTAACAATATTTTGAAAAATTGCCTACTGAGCGCTGCCGCACAGCTCCATAGGCCGCTTTCCTGGCTTTGCTTCCAGATGTATGCTATTCTGCTCCTGCAGCTAATGGATCACCGCAAACAGGTTACTCGCCTGGGGATTCCCTTTCGACCCGAGCATCCGTATGAGACTCATGCTCGATTATTATTATTATAGAAGCCCCCATGAATAAATCGCTCATCATTTTCGGCATCGTCAACATAACCTCGGACAGTTTCTCCGATGGAGGCCGGTATCTGGCGCCAGACGCAGCCATTGCGCAGGCGCGTAAGCTGATGGCCGAGGGGGCAGATGTGATCGACCTCGGTCCGGCATCCAGCAATCCCGACGCCGCGCCTGTTTCGTCCGACACAGAAATCGCGCGTATCGCGCCGGTGCTGGACGCGCTCAAGGCAGATGGCATTCCCGTCTCGCTCGACAGTTATCAACCCGCGACGCAAGCCTATGCCTTGTCGCGTGGTGTGGCCTATCTCAATGATATTCGCGGTTTTCCAGACGCTGCGTTCTATCCGCAATTGGCGAAATCATCTGCCAAACTCGTCGTTATGCATTCGGTGCAAGACGGGCAGGCAGATCGGCGCGAGGCACCCGCTGGCGACATCATGGATCACATTGCGGCGTTCTTTGACGCGCGCATCGCGGCGCTGACGGGTGCCGGTATCAAACGCAACCGCCTTGTCCTTGATCCCGGCATGGGGTTTTTTCTGGGGGCTGCTCCCGAAACCTCGCTCTCGGTGCTGGCGCGGTTCGATGAATTGCGGCTGCGCTTCGATTTGCCGGTGCTTCTGTCTGTTTCGCGCAAATCCTTTCTGCGCGCGCTCACAGGCCGTGGTCCGGGGGATGTCGGGGCCGCGACACTCGCTGCAGAGCTTGCCGCCGCCGCAGGTGGAGCTGACTTCATCCGCACACACGAGCCGCGCCCCTTGCGCGACGGGCTGGCGGTATTGGCGGCGCTGAAAGAAACCGCAAGAATTCGTTAACTGCACATTCGGGATATTTCTCTATATTCGCGGTTCAGCAGGCATGTCCCCTTTGAGGGCGACCCGACGACAGGATAATCGACCTTATGGTGCGCAAATATTTCGGCACAGACGGTATTCGTGGCAAAGCCAACGAAGGCGCGATGACGGCGGAAACCGCCTTGCGCGTCGGCATGGCGGCTGGCCGTGTCTTTCGTCGCGGTGACCACCGCCATCGTGTCGTGATCGGCAAGGATACGCGCCTGTCGGGCTATATGCTTGAACCCGCGCTCACAGCCGGTTTCACCTCGATGGGCATGGACGTATTCCTTTTTGGCCCGCTGCCGACAACGTATAGGAAGAATAAACGCCCTTTTCACCCAAGTCCAACAGCTTTGGACCGCAGTTGACTCTTTCGACACCCCTGCGATGCAACCCAATCCGGCTGACGGGGAGCCAGCAACGCTGAAAATTTACCCTCCTCTTTCCCACTAGCGGCTCCTTTTCCGACAACCAGCACGGCGGATCCCTGCCGCGGCGCTGTGAACGCAGCATTTTGATTGGTATCGTTGGCCTTCAGGCTCGTCAGTCAAACAGACCCAGGAGCAGCTCAGCCGGTGGCGCCCGGCTTTCGGGTAACGCCCTGGTCCCGCTGGTTTCGGCTTTGTGCTTCAGGTGATCAAGGATCTGCTTGATCACTATAGGGTCTTCAATGCAGGCGATGACTTTCATGGCGCCGCCGCAGCCGCTGCAGGTCTCGATGTCGATATTGAAAACACGCTTGAGCCGTTGCGCCCATGTCATCGACGCTCGCCGTTGTGCTGGTGTTGCCGGTTCATCAGCCACCCTGACCTTGTTGCCCCTGCCCCGTTTTGCCGGCGTGACCAACGCCCGGTGCCGACTGTTGGGTGCGAACACCCCGTGGAAGCGGGTTAGGTTGACTCTGGGCTTCGGTACCAGGGCGGCCAGCCTTGCAATGAAATCCAATGGTTCGAAAATGACGTGCGTGGTGCCGTCCCGGTACGGCGTCTTGAGCTGGTAGCGCACGTTGCCGCCTCGTGTTAACGACAGCCGCTTCTCGGATACCGCCGGGCGGCTGATGTACCGGCACAGCCGTTCGAGCTTCTTGCGTTCATCGGCCCTGGCCGCCACGCCGGCGTGCAGGCTGGACCCGGCTACCTTGCCAATCCCGTCACCGAACGGATCACCACTGGTCGGCAGAGTTTGCAAAGTGAACACCTTTCGCCCCGCCTGTGAACCGACAGCGATACGGTAAGTGATCGAGTGCCCCAGCAGGGGTGTCATCGGGTCGTCATCCACCGCATCCGAGGCCAGATAGCTGTTTTCGACATCCCGTTCCAGCAGGCCTTGCCGTTCCAGATAGCGACCCACCCGGTGGGCGATGGTGTGCGTCAGCTGGGTGAGCTCTGGGCTGGTCGGCGCCTTGACCCAGCGGAAACGCGCTGAGCCGTGGGATTGCTCGACATACACACCGTCGAGAAACAGCATGTGGAAGTGAACATTCAGATTGAGCGCCGATCCAAAACGCTGGATCAGGGTGACCGCGCCCGTCTTGGCCACTTGGTGGGTATGGCCCGCTTTCTTGACCAGGTGCGTGGCAATGACGCGGTAAACGATGCCCAGCACCCACCCCATGATCTCGGGCCGGCTGGCAAACAGGAAACGCAGCTGAAACGGGAAGCTCAACACCCACTGACGCATGGGTTGTTCAGGCAGTACTTCATCAACCAGCAAGGCGGCACTTTCGGCCATCCGCCGCGCCCCACAGCTCGGGCAGAAACCGCGACGCTTACAGCTGAAAGCGACCAGGTGCTCGGCGTGGCAAGACTCGCAGCGAACCCGTAGAAAGCCATGCTCCAGCCGCCCGCATTGGAGAAATTCTTCAAATTCCCGTTGCACATAGCCCGGCAATTCCTTTCCCTGCTCTGCCATAAGCGCAGCGAATGCCGGGTAATACTCGTCAACGATCTGATAGAGAAGGGTTTGCTCGGGTCGGTGGCTCTGGTAACGACCAGTATCCCGATCCCGGCTGGCCGTCCTGGCCGCCACATGAGGCATGTTCCGCGTCCTTGCAATACTGTGTTTACATACAGTCTATCGCTTAGCGGAAAGTTCTTTTACCCTCAGCCGAAATGCCTGCCGTTGCTAGACATTGCCAGCCAGTGCCCGTCACTCCCACTCGATTGTAAACAAGCACACAAAACCCTTTAGTGACAACAATTTGCAAGAACTATCAGGCTCAGTGCCATGAAAAATACCATGACCAGATCATGAGGTTGAACACGGCTTGCGCCGGCAGCGTTCACGCTCCTGGTCGGCGATCTCGCCCGGCTGCAATGCTAGCTCAGCATCGGTCATGCGCTCCAGCACGTCGCGTAGGCGGATGGTGCAAGGAATGGGCGGCAGCTCGAACTCATAGCCGCCGGCGATCATTTCGGCCGCAATCTCCTCGGTGATGAAAAACGGCTCGTCGTCTTGGTTCGGCTTCTTCATGCCCTTTCCTCCTGGCGCTCATCCTGGCCGACAGCGGCCAGGGCATCGGCTTCCGTCAATGCGTCCTCCACGAACGCGCCGTGCTGCTTCGCTTCGGCCTGGCTGACCTCGGCCCATATCCGTTTCACCTGGGCCGCACTGTACCCGGCCAGCTCGGCGGTCTTGTTGATGCTGTAGCCGGACTTGCGCAGCGCGACAACTTGGGCGCGGCGCTTCGGATCAGCACGGCGGCCCTTGTACCGCCCGGCCTGGCGGGCCAACTCAATGCCTTGGCGCTGGCGTTCGCGCCTGTCCTCGTAGTCGTCGCGGGCCATCTGCAAGGCCAGGCGAAAAAGCATGATCTGCACGGCTTCCAGCACGATCTTGGCGACGCCCTGGGCCTCGGCCGCCAGGTCGGATAGATCGACCACGCCAGGGACGGCCAGGCGTGCGCCTTTGGCCTGTATCGAGGCCACCAGGCGCTCGGCCTCGGGCAAAGGTAGGCGGCTGATGCGGTCGATCTTCTCGGCAATGACCACCTCGCCGGGCTGTAGGTCGCCGATCATGCGCAGCAGCTCAGGCCGGTCGGCGCGTGCGCCGGATGCCTTCTCACGGTAGATGCCGGCGACGTAGTAGCCGGCGGCCTTCGCGGCCGTAGTGATCGCCTCTTGGCGTTCCAAGTCCTGCGCGTCGGTGCTGACGCGCAGATAGACCCGCGCCACCATCGGCGCGGCTACTGGCTTCGTCCTGCGCATACTTGCGGGCTCCTTTGGGCATACTCAAATGCACCCATCTTAAACTGGCAGGCCAATTTATCACATATCGATCTAAATGCGCCTAGCTCATTTTTACAGCTTAAATGAGCTATTGAGCACACTCCATATTTCGACTATTATTGAAACATGGAAACGATAAATGCTGTAGCCGCCCTGGCGGCCATCGCTCAAGAATCGCGCCTCGCGGTGTTCCGGCTTCTCGTCCAGGCCGGCCCCGCCGGCATGGCCGCCGGAAAAATCAGCGAAGCGGCCGGCATCCCGCCGTCTTCGCTATCCTTCCACCTGAAAGAGCTGGCACACGCCGGCATGGTCACGTCGCGGCAAGAAGGCCGATTTGTGATCTACGAGGCGAACTTTTCGACGGCCACTAACCTGGTGGCCTTTCTCACGGAAAACTGCTGCGGCGGCCAGGTGTGCAACCTGTCTTGCACCACGGAAGCCGGGAAGGTGTTGGCATGAGACTTCGCCATCTTTCCGACCCCGATTCTTTGCCCGCTTTGGACAAATCCTTTGCCATCGAGCGCCCGGCGCTCGGGCTGGCACCCGACGCCCCGCCGGTGCGTATCCTGCTGCTGTATGGCTCGCTGCGCGCCCGCTCGTTCTCACGGCTGGCCGTCGAGGAAGCGGCCCGGCTGCTGCAATTCTTTGGCGCAGAAACACGCATCTTCGACCCGTCCGATTTGCCGTTGCCCGATCAAGTGCAAAGCGACGATCACCCGGCCGTCAAGGAGCTGCGCGCCCTGTCCGAGTGGTCAGAGGGACAAGTCTGGTGCAGCCCGGAACGCCACGGTCAGATTACCAGTGTCATGAAGGCGCAGATTGACCATCTGCCGCTTGAAATGGCCGGCATCCGGCCGACCCAAGGCCGCACCCTGGCCGTGATGCAGGTATCCGGCGGCTCGCAGAGCTTCAACGCCGTGAACACCTTGCGTCTGCTCGGCCGCTGGATGCGAATGTTCACCATTCCGAACCAGTCGAGTATCGCCAAAGCGTTCCAAGAGTTCGACGCGGCGGGCCGCATGAAGCCCTCGCCGTACTACGACCGAATAGCCGATGTGATGGAAGAACTGGTGCGCTTCACGGCGCTGGTACGGCCGCACCGTGAAGCACTGACAGACCGCTATTCCGAACGGAAAGCGGCCGGCCACGTCATCGACGAGGCCACCGATCTTTCATCCATCGCCATTGCTCCCCAGCCACTACCAGAAAGCGAAACATCATGACCGAAAGAATCTATAACGTCCTCATCCTCTGCACCGGCAATTCGGCGCGCAGCATCATGGCCGAAGCTCTCATCAACACGATGGGGCAAGGGCGCTTCCGCGCCTACAGCGCCGGCAGTCACCCAACCGGCAAGGTCAATCCCTTCGCCGTCGAAAAGGTGGAGTCGGTGAATTACCCGACCGAGAATCTGCGCAGCAAGAGCTGGGACGAGTACGCCACGCCCGACGCACCGAAGATGGACTTCATCATCACCGTCTGCGACAACGCCGCCGGCGAAATGTGTCCGGTGTGGCCTGGTCAGCCGATCTCGGCGCATTGGGGATTTGAAGACCCGGCCGCCGTCGAAGGCACTGACGCCGAGAAGCGCCGGGCCTTCGAACAAACCTTCCGGCACATGATGAACCGCGTCCGCCTGTTCGTGAATCTGCCTCTCAAAATGCTTGACCAGACGGCCATCAAGCGCGAGCTGGCGAACATCGGCAAGACCGAGCAGGAAGCATGAGCGCCGGCGCACAGGCCATCGCCGCGAAGCCGCGCCAGGCCCCGATGAGCGGCTTCGAGCGTTACCTGACGCTGTGGGTGGCCCTGTGCATCGTCGCCGGTGTTGCGCTCGGCCAGGGCCTTCCTGACGTGTTCCAGGCCATAGGCCGCATGGAAGTGGCCCAGGTCAATTTGCCGGTGGGCCTGCTGATTTGGGTAATGATCGTCCCGATGCTGGTCAAGATCGACTTCGGGGCGCTGCACCAGGTCAAAGAGCATTGGCGCGGCATCGGCGTCACGCTGTTCGTGAATTGGGCCGTCAAGCCATTCTCGATGGCCCTGCTGGGGTGGCTGTTCATCCGACAAGTGTTCGCTCCGTTCCTGCCGGCCGATCAACTGGACAGCTACATCGCGGGCTTGATCTTGCTGGCCGCCGCGCCCTGCACGGCAATGGTGTTCGTGTGGAGCCGCCTTACCAACGGCGACCCGCTTTTCACGCTCTCGCAAGTGGCTCTGAACGACGCCATCATGATCGTGGCCTTCGCGCCCATCGTCGGCCTGCTGCTGGGCATGTCCTCGATCTCGGTGCCTTGGGACACGCTGCTGATTTCGGTCGTGCTCTACATCATCGTGCCGGTGATCCTGGCGCAGCTCTTGCGGCGGCATCTGCTCAAGCAAGGACAGGCCGCCTTTGAACGGGCCATGCAGAAGATCGGGCCGTGGTCGATGGCCGCGCTGCTGCTGACGTTGGTTCTACTGTTCGCCTTCCAGGGCGAGGCCATCATCCGGCAGCCGTTAGTGATCGCCATGCTAGCCGTGCCGATCTTGATTCAAGTGTTCTTCAATTCCGGGTTAGCCTACTGGCTGAACAAGCGGGCGGGGGAAAAGCACTCTGTCGCCTGTCCTTCGGCCCTGATCGGTGCCAGCAACTTCTTCGAGCTGGCCGTGGCGGCCGCCATCAGCTTGTTCGGTCTGCACTCCGGCGCTGCATTGGCAACCGTGGTCGGCGTCCTGGTCGAAGTGCCGGTGATGCTGCTGGTCGTGCGCGTGGTGAATCGCTCGAAGAGCTGGTACGAACGAGGTTGAACATGAGTAGGAAAAAACTGAGGAAATGATTGCAGATTGCCGCGCCGGCCGCTTCCTGGCGCATTCGATCACTGACCTGGAACACCTAGTATCCATGCTTGCTGAGGTCGCCCGATGACAGACCCAAAGAACCTAGAGAACAGGCTGCATGAGAAGGCCGACCCGGCCCGCGCCGTTTCCACTGGTCGGGTGCGCTACACACTGGCCGAACTACTGGCCGACGCGGAAGCATCCGGGGCTTACCCGCTGCCGCCGGAGGAACGCGAATGGATGGATGCGCCGTCTGTGGGTCGGGAATGGCCAAACAGTGAAGATTGAAAAAGGCGGCCAGTTCGAGTGGCCGCCCTTTCGTCATTAGCTGCACGCTTGGCGCAAGGCGTTCATTGCTTCTTGAAAATCAGCCTGTGTCGCCCGGCCCGTTTCAGCTTGGTAGTACACCACCATAAAAGCATTAGCGACGGCTTCGGCCAATGGCCCAAGGCTCCGCGCTTCCGCTTGGTTGATGTACTCCAAAGAAGAAAGAATAGCCGCTGCTTGATGCACTGCTTGCCCTGGTTCGATAATATGTTGTGTTGTCATAATTCACCTCTCCAGTAGGTGTTGATTGAAAGTGCCGGGCTGGTTGTGGCCAGCCCGGTGCGCCTACAGGTACAGCCCCGCCGCCTCCGCGAATGCTGACCGCTCATTCCTGCCGCCATTAACCTCAATACTTATCGGCTTAGTTTCGCTCTCTCTCATAGGGTCTGGCCGTGATACAAAAGCGGCTGTTTCTGTCTCTGCATCGACCTCGGTCGATTGATCACCCAGCGGCGAAATAAATACCTGGCTGACTTCTTCCCTTGGCGCTTCATCCAGGGCCGCCAATGCGGCCATGTATGTTGATGTCGTCATCGTGCTAACTCCTGACTTCGTTACTATCTGGGCCAGAATCGGCGCCCAAGCTATTGCCCTCGAACTGGCCAGATTGGCTTGCTTCTTTCGGCTCCATGCTTTCGCGTATCGAAGCAGCCAGTTTTCCGCCTGTGGTTTCGCTCACTCGCTCCTGGAATCCCTGCTTCACTTGAGAGCCGACACCCTTGGCTAACTCGGAGGCCGTGCCTGTGGCCAGCTTCGCGGCCTTGGCAAAGCCGCCACCGCTTGAGCTACTGCCGCTGTCACCAAAGCCAGCCGCTTGGGCGAATGGGCTACTGCCAGCAGTACCCGCTTCACCACCACCGTTTCCGCCACTGCTGACAACTGACCCCATGCTGGACATGTCACCGCCGGTTTCCATACTCGCTGATGCTTTCTGAAAAGCCGCTTGGAGTGCACTTGCACCTCCGGCTGCACCGGCTGCGGCACCCATAACCGCTTTACCTGCCAGGGCAGCGCCGCCAGTTGCCATACTGGCCGCCGTCACCGCCGCCCCAACTGCCGCACCCGCACCGAAGTTTCCAATTCCACCGGCTGCGCCAATACCACCACCAGACACAAGACCAGAAATCATCGGCGGAACTTTGTTGACCAAGAAAAGCAAGATGACCGATATAACCAACATCACGGCCAGTTCCTGGGATGCCATGTTCTCGCTGATTTGCGTGTAGTAGTGATTGATGAACTCTTTGCCAATCGCAACCAGAAGCACCATTGCCATAAGCTGTGCGGCCAGGCCCAGCACGGTCTTGTAGTAATTGATCGCCATGTCGGAAGTCCAACGACTTCCACCAAAGCCAAGGAAGAACACACCGGCATACAACAGAATCCAGGCTGATGCGAGCAACAGCAACAGGTTGACCGCAATCAACGCCAGGACAAACAAAACAGCCAGGGCCATTAGCTCCATGACCAGAGCAGTTGCCATCTGCCGCCATCCCAGCTCCGAGGTGGCCTGTACTGTGCGGTTGTATAACTCGAAACCAAGATCAAGGATGCTGGAGGGCCCAAGATTGCTATTGGAAAGTCCCCCCGCCTGCGCGCCCAGAGTTTGCAATGACTGAACAATCGTACCGGCGATATTCATGCCCTGGTTCGCATTCGTCAGCAACCACCAGAAAAAGCCGGTGAAGATCGTGAAGCGAACGAACTCCGCGAAGAACTCGCCAATGTCGGCCTTGCGCAAAGCCATCATGCCGAATGTCCAGACCATCGAAATCACAACCAGCGTCCAGAACAAACGCGATGCAGCGGACTCAATAGCTGGCCCCCATGTTGCGGCAGCATCATGAAAACGCTTGAGCACATCATTCATAACACCGCTGCTACTTAGCTCCTGCGCCATTGCAGGTTCAGCCAGCACCATTGTGGCGACCATCATCAAGCCACCTAGAGCAATTTTCTTTCTCATGGCGACCACCTCAATAATCATCTTTAGGGCTGGGCTTGAACTCCCACTGACGCATCTGCTTGGCCTTCTGGAATGCTCTGCATTCCTCGGTAAAGGCCTCTCGGTTCGCTTCGCTGCGCATTTCATTCAGTGCTGCCTGGAACGCATCGGGGGCACACGTCGCCGCATTTGGTTCGGGCATCCTTTCCTGTTCACATCCAGCCAACAACAGCAACGTAGCCGCGGTAGTAAAAAAGATTTTTTTCATCTCACCGCCTCCCTAGTAGTTGTCTGCCGGACTCGGGCGAAACGTCCAGGTACGCATTTGCTCGGCCCTGGCATCACCTCGCGCCTCGGCATCGAGTTCTGCTGCAATCCGGGCTGCCTCCGCGTTGTGTTGGGCGGTCAACATGGTGCGAATCTGCAAGAGCTGATTGGCCTGCTGGCTGGCGAGCTGGTTGGCGTAGCCGATGGCCTGTAGCTGGCCAGTTGCACCCTGGGCCGCGCCTTGCAGCCGCTCCAGGGTACGGGCGTCATCCTTCAAAGCCTTTTGCTGGTCGGCAACGGTCTGGAACAGGGCATCGTTGGCCTTCTTTTGCGACTCTGACGCCAGGCGGCGGTTCTCTTCCATCGCTGCCTTTTCGGCCGGCGTGCATCCGCCGCTGCCGTTGAAGCATGGCGAGCTGCGGTAATAGGCCACGTCCTGAAACTTGGCCAGGTAACGATCCAGGCTGCCTAGCTGGTTCTCGTAATAGGCCAGCGTGTTTTGCGCGGCAATCAGCCGGTTGATCGTAGTCTGCGCCTGATCCCAGATATACGCGGCTGGGGCCATCGTGTTCTGGAGCTGATTTTCGTACTGCTGCAACTGGGTCTGGTACTGCTCAATCTGCTTGAGCGTCTGCGCCACCGACTCGATGGCCGTCATGATGTTCTGGGCCAGGTTGCCGCCGTCGATGACGGGGATACCAGCTTGCACAGGGGCGGTGGTAGTGGTGATAAAGCCGGTTGCGAGTGCAACGGCTAGAGCGGTTTTTTTAGCCGCTAAAATTTTGGACTTCATGGTCGTACTCCGTCGATGAAAAGAAGGCATTGCCTTGACCAAGCGTTGTGCTTGTTCTCGGCAACGTTTCATCGAAGAGCTACGCCACTAGCTGATCGGTATTGCCCTTGGCGCTGAGGCCCGGACTTACAAACGTAAAACTACTCTGTTTTTTTATCGCTTTCGGACAAGCCAACTTCCCGGCCAATCTCTTCAAGCTCTAGCGGCTGTACTGCCGCCGTCAGTATTTCGCGTATTTCCGCGTCGGTGCTCCTATCGTTGAGCGCTGCTCGAACTTTCAACGCACGGTGCACCTCGGCGGGTAAATTCCTGATAAGCACATTTGCCATATCAATACCCTTTTGGTGTACCCGACAACCATGCTATCAAAGATATTAAAAATAGCAAGACCTATACTCTTGCAACCGGCGGTAGCCGATCAGCCCCGCAGGGCAGGATTCCCGTTGAGTGCCCCCGGCGCGAATAAGGGACAGTGAAGATAGATAACCGGCTTGCCGGTTAGCTAACTTCACCCATCCTGCCCGCATTTCACCCACTATTGAAAATCTAGCGCATATCGAACGTAAAGCGTTTTATCGTCAAACAAACACCGATTCTTGGCAACATAACCGTAATCGTCACCAAATCGGCCTGCAATCGACATAGTCGCTTCAAAATCGCTGCTCAATCGGCTTTAAATCGGAACCTAAAATGCCAACAATCGACACAAACCATTCGCCCCGATGGGGCGAGTTGGACGCCAAAAAAGAAGGGCATAACCCGCCCCTCAAGTGTCAATGAACACAAGAAATTTGCCTCCCCTCCCGTCATACCACTAAGGCGACGTATTGATACTTGAGGGGCAACCTTTCCTGATGTTGACACCTTCACGCAGGTTACTGGTTATGGGCGTCCAACACACACGGCTCATTCCTGCTTGGTAATAATAAGAATAATAATCTTCTTATTATTCTTACCGAACGAATGGGCACTGCTTAGCCATTTCACGTTTCGAGCCAAGGTTTCAGTACAGATAACTACAAGTGCACACAGCGGCCCTCCAGCACCGTTAGACGCAGATTCTGCTTCAGCTCATGGAATAAGGGACTCCGGGTTGTTTTCCCCTCTCACAAGGCGTTTCAGCGGCCACTGAAGCCGCCTTCTCTTCTTGGCGTTAAACCATCGGCCTATGGCCGATTGATAAAGCCCGCCAGGGCTTTATTGGCAAGGTCAGAACGCGCCCTCAAGGCGCGAGCTGCACCGCGCATGATGGATTATCTTTAGATAATCTTGGATGGATTTCCCAAACTGCCCGCAAAGCAGCGCACCGTCTGGGTTTTCCAAATTGGGACGGGGAACGTTACGACGGCAGAAGGGGAGCGTTACGACGGTAACAAGGGAACGTTACGACGGTAAACGGGTGCAGTTGCCGTGGGGCCAGGCCTCTTGATCTCCCATTTTCCCTTGGCGTATTCGTTCACTACCCAACCCACGGCGGCAAGTTCGGCCAGTGCCTTCCGGGCAGTCTGACGGCGTTTTTTCATAGCTTCGGCATTGGCTTCATCTGGCCAGACATAGCCGCAAAGCGTGTCCAGTTCCACGCGCCCGGATTTGCCGGGGTCGATCCAGCCGCATAGCCGTTGGTGCATCAGCCGTGCCGGATCAGTCTGTAGCACCCGCACTTCCGCCATGTCGATACGGGCATATGGACGATGCCCCAGGATCGCTTCGGCAATACGCGGATTCAGGGCAACCCATAGCCTGCCGTCCGTCTCGTCAAAAGCATGACTCATCAGGTGGAACGCGGCTTGCCGCCGTCCCTTCGTCACAAGGATGGTGACGTTCGACATGCGCAGCAGGCTGGCTTTGAGCGCCTTGATGTTGTCGCCGCTATCCGTCATGCCCGTTTCTGAGAGCAGTTTGGTCAGGCTCTCACGAACCACCAAGCCGTCTTGCTCAATGGCTTCGAAACGGGGTTCAAGGAATAGCCGTAGCTGTCGCCCCGTCTCACTGGTCGGTTCCGGGGTTAGCAAGATGCCGTTCGGGCCGCCAAGGGCCACGATGCCTTGCAAAAGACGCATATCATCGGCCCCGAGAGGTTCGAATCCGACGAAACGCATGGATTCGTCCTCGCCAAAGGTGTAGGTCACGTCCAGCTTGCAGCGTTTGCGATCGCCACGCTTGAGGCTGCGGAACAGGCCAGGTGCCAAACAGTGCGCGGGATCATGTCGGACGTGGGTCAGGTCATGCTTAGGCTTCTTCACGCTGTCTCCTTTTCACCTTGCACTGCCGCTCCAGTACAGCAGGCTTCAACACGCCGCCGTCGTGCCGTCTAAACCAGAGTTCTTGAAAAGGTGCGCCATAGTTGGCCTTGCTGACGCCAAAGCGGACAAAATACCCACGCTGACAATCATCGACCCCCAGTATCTCGGCCTCGCCTTGCGTCATGCCGGATAGGTACGATTGCCAACGGATGTTATCAACCAGTACGGACGATCCACGACTGGCCTGCTGTTGATCGCCCGACCCCATCATGGCTGCGCTTTTACTCGCGTGGTGCAGAAACACAATGGAGCAGCCTGTATCAGCGGCTATGGCCTCCATGTGCCCAACAACCTGCGCCATCGGCCCGCTAGCGTTCTCCTCCTCAATGTGGAAGCGCCGCAAAGTGTCCAAGATCATCAAGCGACGACCTTCAGCGGCTCGTTTGAGAGCATCGAACCAGCTAGCAGCCATGATGTTTGGGCATTTACCGATCAAGGGTTCAATGAGCAAACCATCAGCCACGGCTTGCCGTTCCGCTGCGCTGAGGTGTGCCCCAAGGGCGTGCAGACGATGGTGAATAGCGGCCGGTGGATCTTCAGCAGGCAGATAGACCACTTGCCCGGTGGGAAACTCGCCTATTTCAAGTAAATCAGGCCCGCCTGCAATCTGTGCAGCCAATTGAAGGGCCAACATGGATTTACCAGCCCCACCAGGCGACACAAGAGCACCAACAGTGCCAGCAACCATATTAGGCAGAACATAATCAATGGGTGGCGGCAATTCCGTGAAAGCCGCCATAAGATCAAGAGCCATATAACTAGCCCTCTATAGGGCCAGGTCGCGCAGCTTGATCACCCGATGATTTACGTGCCTCAATCCACTCTTCGACCTCTGACAAATCCCAGGCGACATTTCTACTGGTTAACGCGATACGGCGTGGAAAATCCCCTCGCTGCTCCAGGTTATAAATTGTTCGTGTCGAAAGCGGGATCATCTCCAGGAGCTTCTTCCTGTTGATGAGGGTCTTTATATTTTGCATGGGTCAATACCTCTCAAATGAATAGTTGCTATTCATCGAGTAGCTGCGCGAAGCAGCTAATCGGTAATTGACCTGCCCGATGCCAATGGCGGCCTTATTTATAAATTCACGGCATCAACTTCAATGCTATCAAAGATAGCAAAAACATCAACCCTTACTGCCTCCCGAAGTCCACTCATCAATCATATCGGCCCAATCCTGCAACATCGCCGCCCGCTGCTCGCGGTACTCAGCCTTGTTGTAGACAGCCCTCACGCCCTTCTGCTCGTGCGCCAGGCACTTCTCGATCCAGTCGGTGTTGTAGCCGGCCTCATGCAACAGCGTGCTGGCTGTGCGCCGCAAATCATGCGGTCCGAACTTGGTAAGTGACTTCCCATCTTTCTGCGCCGCCTTGTAAGTCAGCGTCAGCACCTGGTTAAGTGTGGCAGCGCTCATCGGCGCATCCGAGTCGTACCGTGATGGCAAAACGAAGTCGGAACCACCGGCAAAGGTTTTCATGGCAATGAAAATATCCAGAGCCTGCTGGGACAGAAATACCAGGTGCGGGTTACGGCGTTTCATCCGCTCCTTTGGAATCGTCCACAACGCTTCGCTGAAATTGATCTCGCTCCAGGTCGCATTGGTCAGCTCGCTCTTGCGCACCATCGTCAGCAATAACAGCTTGGCCGCCGCACGGTTTGTTGGGCTTGTGCCCACTCGCTCCATGTACTGGTACATCAGCCCAATTTCTTCTGGCGTCAACGCTCGGTCACGTGGCTCGAATCGAGCGATGCTTGTTGGGCGCACCAGTTCTGCCGGGTTTTCGACCTTCTGCCCACGCTCGATGGCCCAGCGAAATACCTGCAACACGATTTCACGCACATGAACGGCGGTGGCCGGTGCGCCTCGCTCAACAATGGCATCAGCCAGCGCCCGCAAGTCTTCGTGGGTGATCTCCACCAGCTTCTGATTGCTGAATTTCGGCTTCAGCTCACGCTCATAAACCGAGCGGCGCATATCGCGGGTGGAGTCGGCCATCTGGTAGCCACGCAGCCACTTCTCCGCCCAGGCACCGAACGTCTCTGCATCTTTCACCCGCGCCTTGTCTCGGGCTTTCTCCTTGGCCGGCGACTTGCCCGCCGCAACCATCTTCTTGGCGTCACCCAACAGCTCGCGGGCTTCGGCCAGGGTGATGCCACCGACACCATAACGCCCAAAGGTGATGGTCTCCTGCCGACCGTTGATTGAGTAGTTGTAACGGAACGAGATGGAGCCGGCTGGAGTCACTGCCACATAGAGACCTTCCCGGTCATTCACTTTGTAGAGTTTGTCCCTGGGCTTGAGATTGCGCAGCTTGGTATCGGTCAGCATGTACCTTGTCCTTCTTCGTCTCCGATACCATGCTGAAAAAATCTCGAATTTATCGTATTTTTTCTTACGAAACAGTAACTTATAGAATATTAATACCATGAACACACAAAAGAACGCAGCATGGTATCGGCATCAATCATGGCATCGCCAAACCATAATACCAGCTTTAATGCCATGCTCAAACGGTGCTTGGCGCTTCCTCCCGTTGCCAGATCGTGCCAAACACAAACAAAAAAAAGCCCGCAATTACGCGGGCTTAGCGGCATTTCATGCCATCAGGTGCCTGGCTGTGCCAGACGCGGAATCATTCCCACTCAATCGTAGCAGGCGGTTTGCTGGACACGTCATAAACCACGCGATTGATACCACGCACTTCGTTAATGATGCGTCCGGACACCTTGGCCAGCAATGGATATGGCAACGGTGCCCAGTCTGCCGTCATGAAATCTGAAGTTTGTACTGCGCGCAAGGCCACAACATAATCATAGGTACGGCCATCGCCCATTACCCCAACCGATTTGACTGGCAGGAACACGGCAAAGGCCTGTGAAGTCAGGTCATACCAGCTACGACCCGTTTCAGGGTCTATGGTGTTACGCAATTCCTCAATAAAGATCGCATCGGCACGACGCAATAAATCAGCATATTCTTTTTTGACTGCACCCAAAATACGTACGCCCAGGCCTGGGCCGGGGAATGGATGCCGGTAAACCATATGATGCGGCAAGCCCAGGGCGATACCCAATTCACGCACTTCGTCTTTAAACAATTCGCGCAAAGGCTCCAGCAACTTCAGATTAAGGGTTTCTGGCAAGCCACCCACATTATGGTGAGATTTAATGGCAACCGCTTTACCGGTTTTAGAGGCAGCTGACTCAATCACATCGGGGTAAATGGTGCCCTGCGCCAGCCATTTGGCATCTTTGCGCTTGCCGGCTTCTTCCTGGAAGACCTCAACAAACTCACGGCCAATAATTTTACGTTTAGCTTCAGGGTCGGCAACCCCTTCCAGCTCACCCATGAATTTTGCTTCCGCATTGACATGAACGATATTCACACCCAGGTTTTCATGCAACACCTCCATGACCTGCTTGCCTTCATTCAGACGCAACAAACCATGATCGACAAACACGCAGGTTAATTTATCGCCAATTGCCTTATGAATAAGCGCTGCGGCAACCGAAGAGTCAACCCCGCCAGACAGACCCAGAATGACTTCATCATCACCCACCTGTTCACGAATGCGGGCAACCGCTTCAGTGACGTAATCGGGCATGTTCCAGTCGCCTTCACAACCGCAAATATCCACCACAAAACGACTGAGCAATGCCTGCCCTTTAATCGTATGGGTGACTTCAGGATGAAACTGAACCCCATAGAAATGACGTTGCTCATCGGCCATACCGGCAATGGGACAGGACGGCGTAGAGGCCATCAACTTGAACCCTTCGGGCAATTCGGTCACCTTGTCACCGTGACTCATCCATACTTTCAGCATGCCATGGCCTTCGGGCGTTTCAAAGTCCTGGATGCCTTTAAGCAGCGCAGTATGACCGTGAGCACGGACTTCGGCATAGCCGAATTCACGATGATCGGACCAGCTTACCTTGCCTCCGAGCTGCAGGGCCATGGCTTGCATGCCATAACAAATACCCAACACAGGCACACCCAACTCAAAAACCAGTGCAGGCACTTTCAATGAACTTTCATCGTACGCGGAAGAGTGACTGCCGGAAAGAATAATACCTTTAAGACCCTGTGACTGCTGTTCTTTAAGGAATTCTTCAGATACATCACCAGGATGAATTTCACAGTAAACACCCGCTTCACGAACACGGCGCGCAATAAGCTGCGTTACCTGAGAACCATAATCAAGAATTAAAATACGTTGATGCATATAAAGACCAATTAAATGTAGCAATTTGTGCAAAAAGCACAGACAGGATAAAGGGTAAATTATAATGTATTGTCCTGTACGAAATGAATGTATTTTGTCCTTCAAACACATTTATGTACGCCCTTTTCCGCTTCTTTTCCCAAAAAAAACAAATAAACAGCAGCAACAGGAGACAATATGACAAAATCTACCCCAACAACATTTGTATTGGTACATGGCGCCTGGCATGGTGGATGGGTGTGGCAGACACTGGCCGAACACTTGCGCGAGCAGGGTCATCGGGTATACACCCCCACGCTTACCGGTTTAGGTGAAAAGTCCCACCTGCTCAGTGAACGCATTAATCTTGACACCTTTATTACCGATATCGTTAACCTGTTTAAATGGGAAAACCTTAACGATGTGGTATTGCTGGGCCACAGCTTTGGTGGCCTGGTGATAAGCGGGGTAGCCGACAGGATTCCCGAACACATCCGGCAATTGATTTTCCTGGACAGTTTTCTGCTTGAAAACGGTCAATCCGCTTTTGACACCTTGCCCGAAAAAGCGGTTGAAAAGCTGAAAAACATTGCTGCGACCCAATGCAATGGCATGGCCCTGCCGGCACCAAGACCGGTATTGCTGGGTTACCCCGATGACGAAAGCACGACAAAAACCATTGCCGGCCTGCTTACGCCCCACCCCATTGGCACCTACGCCAGCAAGCTGGAACTGCATCACCCGCTTGGCAATTATTTACCGGTTACCTATTACAAATGCACCAATCCGGTTTATGACCCGGTTGCCCAGTCACATACGCTGGCCAAAAAGCAGCAGGGCTGGAGCATCGTGAAATTACCTACCTCTCACGCTGCCCCCTTTACCCATCCACACTTGCTGGCTGATTTACTGCTTTCATTTTAAGCCAGCCACGCTTCCTTGAGACACAGTATTCGGACACGGGTTATTCATCCTTGGAAACGCGCATTTACTGGTCGCAAGCAATAAAAAACCCTTCCGAAAAAATGACGGAAGGGTTTTTGCCTTAACGACAATGCCGGACTTAAGCAGTATTAAACACGCTTAGTCAGCACGATAGTTAGGTGCTTCTTTGGTGATTTGCACATCATGCACGTGAGATTCGCGAACACCGGCAGAGGTGATTTCAACGAACTCGGGCTTGGTGCGCATCTCGTCGATAGAAGCACAACCGCAGTACCCCATGGAAGCGCGAATACCACCCACCAATTGGTAGATAATGGCCAACACACTGCCTTTGTAAGGAACACGGCCCTCAATGCCTTCAGGAACCAGTTTGTCGGTATTGCTGGAGGCTTCCTGGAAATAGCGGTCGGCAGAACCTTTTTCCATGGCACCCAAACTGCCCATGCCACGATAGGACTTGTAAGAGCGACCCTGGAACAGAACCACCTCACCGGGAGCTTCTTCAGTACCGGCAAACATACCACCCATCATGCAGGCATAGGCACCCGCAACCAGGGCTTTGGAAACGTCTCCGGAATAACGGATACCACCGTCGGCAATCAAAGGAACACCAGTGCCGTCAAGTGCCTTGGCCACCTCTGAAATGGCGGTAATTTGCGGAACACCGACACCAGCCACAACACGGGTGGTACAAATTGAACCGGGACCAATACCCACTTTCACGCCATCGGCACCTGCCTCGACCAGGGCTTTAGCCGCTGCTGCCGTAGCAATATTGCCACCAATAACATCAATTTTGGGGTAATTTTGCTTGACCCAACGAACACGATCCAGCACACCTTGAGAATGGCCATGAGCGGTATCCACGATGATCACGTCAACACCAGCGGCAGCCAGTTTGGCTACGCGCTCTTCGGTACCCTCACCCACACCTACGGCAGCACCAACACGCAACTGACCCTGTGCATCTTTACAGGCAAAAGGATGTTCGGTGTTTTTGACAATATCCTTGACGGTCGCCAAACCACGCAATTCAAAATTGTCGTTAACAATAAGCACGCGTTCCAGACGATGTTTATGCATCAGGGTTTGTGCTTCTTCAAGCGTACTGCCTTCATGCATGGTCACCAAACGCTCTTGCGGTGTCATGACATTTTTGATGGGTTCGTCGTAGCGGTCTTCGAAACGAAGGTCACGGTTGGTGACAATACCCACCAGCTTGCCATTTTCAACCACTGGCAGACCTGAAATACCATTTTGTTTTTGCAATTCGATGGCATCACGAACGGTCATGGAAGGCGTGACAGTAATGGGATCGATAACAATACCAAACTCATGACGTTTGACGCGGGCCACTTCACGAGCCTGTTCATCGGCAGTCATGTTTTTATGGATAATGCCAATGCCGCCTTCCTGTGCCATGGCTATCGCCAGGCGTGACTCGGTGACGGTATCCATGGCGGCCGACACCAGCGGAATATTCAGGCTGATATTACGGGTTAATTTGGTTTTTAGAGAGGTGTCGCGTGGCAACACATTGGAATACGCAGGTACCAATAAGACATCGTCAAAGGTAAGCGCTTTTTGAACTAAACGCATGAAAGACTCCGGGCGCAAAACGAGATTATACGCTTAAGGGATAATGCACTCAAGCCATTGAGCACATTGCCATAAAAAAACCCATTTACCAACCCGCAATTGACTTGCAAATTGGGCAAATGGGCATTCATTTCAACCATGACCGTCGGGTACTAGCCTAAAGCCACCCTGGCGTTCATGAACATGCGCATCCAGGGCGTGTAATCACCGCCTTCATCCTTGACACCCCAGGACTCGGGGGCCCAGGACATCATGACATTACGTGTTACCCGCTCGGGGTGAGGCATCATGATGCTAAAACGGCCGTCTGCCGTGGTAACACCCGCCAGACCATAAGGACTGCCATTGGGGTTTGCAGGATAAGTTTCAGTAATCTGGCCATAGTTATTCACATAACGTACGCTCGCCAGCACTTTTTCCTTGTTACCCTGTTCGGCAAAGTTGGCATAACCCTCTCCGTGTGCAACGGCAATCGGTAATTGCGTGCCTTCCATGTCTTTAAAGAAAATGGATGGCGATTTGGCAATTTCCACCATAGTCAGGCGGGCTTCGTATTTGGCAGACTGGTTATACGTGAACTTGGGCCAGTACTCGGCACCCGGAATCATGGAAGACAGGGTTGCCATCATTTGACAACCATTACATACACCCAGAGCAAAAACGTCAGGACGGGCAAAGTACGCCGCAAACTGCTCAGAAAGCTGATCATTGAAGCGGATTGTACGGGCCCAACCCTCACCGGCACCAAGAACGTCACCGTAACTGAAACCACCCACAGCCACCAGGCCCTGCATATCAGACAGATTGGCTTTACCGCTGAGAAGATCAGTCATGTGAATGTCGTAGGCATCAAATCCGGCCTTGGTAAAGGCCCAGGCCATTTCCACATGACTGTTACAACCCTGTTCACGCAATACCGCCAACTTGGGACGCGCACCCGTATTAATGAAAGGCGCGGCAATATTTTCCTGGGGATTAAAATCCACTTTTGGCGTGAAACCCGGATCTGTTTTGTCATCCCATACACTAAGCTCGGCCACGGCGCAGGCAGGATTATCACGACGCTTCATGATCTGGTAACTGATTTCACTCCATTCCTTACCCAGCACCGCACGATCAAAACCGAATATACGCTTGCCATCACGGTAAAACTCAATTTCATCATGGGTATTCAGACTGCCAATAACATGCGAACACAAGGAAAGGCCAGCACCGCGCAATACCTGCAACACGGCATCACGATCGGAAGCTCGCACCTGAATGACAGCACCGGCCTCTTCATTGAATAAAGCTTTGATAGTGCTTTCATCACGCTGCACGGCAACCTGTTCGGGGCGAATCTTGTAATCTCCCCAGTCGGCCACATTCTGGTCAAAGGTCAGCATATCCAGATTAATGGAGACACCGGTATGCCCGGCAAAAGCCATTTCACTGACTGTTGCCAGCAAACCGCCATCAGAACGGTCATGGTAGGCAAGAATGGAACCGTCTTGCGCCAGCGCACGTATGGTCACAAAAAACTTGCGCAGCAATTCCGGATCTTCAAGATCGGGAACTTCATTGCCATACTGATTGATGACATTCGACAGCACGGAACCGCCCAGACGGTTTTTACCCAAACCGAGGTCAATAAGAATCAGGGAAGTATTACCCTGATCGGTCACCAGTTGCGGGGTCAGGGTTTGACGCGCATCATTAACCGGTGCAAAAGCGGTCACTACCAGGGAGACAGGTGAAATGACCTCTTTCTTTTCATTGTTCTCTTCCCAGCTGGTACGCATGGACAGGGAATCCTTACCGACCGGAATGGCAAGACCGACTTGCTGGCACAATTGACTGACCGCCTGTACCGTATCATACAAGGCGGCATCCTGACCTTCCGACCCACAAGCGGCCATCCAGTTGGCGGACAGCTTAATGTCTTCAATTTTGGCAACATCGGCAGCGGCCAGATTGGTAAGGGCCTCAGCAATCGACATCCGTCCTGAAGCGGGCGCATTAATGATGGCCAGCGGAGAACGCTCGCCCAGTGCCATGGCCTCACCACGATACCCTTCGTAAGAAGCCAGTGTAACCGCACAATCAGCCACAGGCACTTGCCACGGCCCAACCATCTGGTCACGGGCGTTTAACCCACCCACCGAACGGTCTCCAATGGTGATCAGGAAGGTTTTATTGGCCACGGTAGGATGACGCATGACCTGGCGGGCAACGGTATCAAAGTCAAGACCGGTAACATCTATAGGCGCTTCGCTTAACTGAACCCGGGTGACATCACGGAACATGCGTGGCGGTTTGCCAAGGATCACATCAATAGGTACATCGACCGGGCGCAGTTCGGTGGCGGGATCCAGTGAGGTGGTACCTGCCTCGCCAGGCAGCCCTTCCCCATTAGTGACACGCAACACACGCTCTTCAGTGGCGACACCCACCACCGCATATGGACAACGCTCACGCTTGGCAAGCGCGTCAAAACGCGGCAAGTCTTCAGGCAGGATGGAAAGTACATAGCGCTCTTGGGCCTCGTTGCTCCAGATTTCAGCGGCAGACATGCCCGACTCTTCAAGGTTGACCCGTTTCAAGTCAAAAATCGCTCCCCGGCCGGCATCATTGACCAGTTCAGGGAAAGCATTGGACAAACCGCCCGCACCCACGTCATGAATGGCGATAATGGGGTTGTTATCCAAAAGCTGCCAGCAGGCATCAATCACTTCCTGGGCACGACGCTCCAGTTCAGGGTTGCCGCGCTGCACGGAATCAAAATCAAGCTGGGCCGAATTGGCACCCACACCCATACTGGAGGCGGCACTGCCGCCCATACCAATACGCATGCCCGGGCCACCCAGCTGAACCAGCAAAGCACCCGGAGGTATTTCATCTTTATGGGTTTGACTGGCATCGATGGCACCCATACCACCAGCCAGCATAATGGGCTTGTGATAACCCCATTTTTTTCCGGCAACGGTTTGTTCATAAACCCGAAAATAACCCAGCAAGTTGGGCCGGCCAAATTCATTGTTAAAGGCAGCACCCCCAATAGGACCATCTATCATGATATCCAGCGGTGTCGCGATACGGTCCGGCGCACCATGAGAGTCTTTTTCCCAAGCCTCGGGGGCATCATCAAACTGAAGATTGGAAACCGTAAAGCCGGTAAGCCCCGCCTTGGGTTTTGAACCACGTCCGGTGGCGCCCTCATCACGGATTTCACCGCCCGCCCCGGTAGCTGCACCAGGAAACGGCGCAATAGCGGTTGGGTGGTTATGGGTTTCCACTTTCATGAGAACATGGGTAAGACGTTCATGTGAAGCGTATTTGCCTGGACCGGCTTCGGCAATATCAGGATAGAAACGCTGGGCAACCCCGCCTTCCATAATGGCCGAGTTGTCTGAATAGGCAACCACCGTACCCAGGGGCTGGGCCGCATGGGTTTCACGAATCATGCCAAACAGTGTATTTTCTTTATTTTCACCATTGATTTTCCACTTGGCATTGAATATCTTGTGACGACAATGCTCACTGTTGGCCTGGGCAAACATCATCAACTCAACATCGGTGGGATCACGTCCAAGCGTGTTAAAGGCATCAACCAGATAATCAATTTCATCTTCGGACAAAGCCAGACCCAATTCGGTATTGGCCGCCTCAAGCGCCGCTTTACCCTGTGCCAGCACCGACACGGTTTGCAAAGGCTTGCCTTCAAGCGTCTTAAACAATTCCTGCCCGTCAAAATCGACATCGACCACGGTTTCAGTCATGCGGTCGTGCAGCATGCCTGCAATGCTGGCAAGCTGCGCTTCGGTAAAATGTTTGCTACCCAACAAGCCTTTTTCAGGAATCAACAGGTATTCAATACCGCGCTCAATTCTTTTAATGCCAGACAAACCGCAGTTATGGGCGATATCAGTCGCCTTGCTGGCCCAGGGAGAAATGGTTCCCAGACGAGGCAAGACACGTAAACTGACTGTTTTTTTATCCTGAATGTCTTCAGCATTAACAGGGCGACCATAATCAAGCAATTGCTTCAGACGCTGCTGTTCAGCTTCGGTAAGGGTTTGCTCGCTAAGCACATGGTGCTCATAGCGGGCAACTACATTGGCAACGGGAATACCCGCCGATTTCATTTTGGCAAGAAGACGTTCGCGTTTAAACGCAGACAACACTGAAGAACCGGGAATAAATTGGTAAATAGACACGTTTTTGTTCACAAAAAAACAAGCTGGATGGAAAGCCTCCATTTTAGCCTGCCTTGGCGATTGGCTCTCGGAAAAAACCTTAATAGACAAAAATATTGGCCGGCTCTCTCAGGATTGCCACGCCCCAATTATTTTGATACAAATAATTACAATATGACAGGAGCACAAGACCACATGCCACCCATAAAAAAAGTCTTATAAATCAAACCAGTCCAACATTCCGAATATCTTCATAATGAATTTAAAAAGCATCCATAACTATTTAATATATATACTTTTTTTATATTCAATTCTATAATTGAAAATGAAAAAAACCCTATTCTAATTATATTTATCCTTGACTATGCGAAAATACCTGAACAAAACCTTGTCAGCGTGCTTAAGTGCATTTTGCGCCTTCAGCATGCAGCTGGCACCCGTGGTTCATGCCCAAACACCCAACAAACCCATTTCGGGCCCAAATGTAACCGGCTCGGCCGATGCTGGCGCTTCCCTGAAATCGGAAGTGGCCTTTGTGGTTGACCTCAACTCGAACGAGGTGCTGTTTTCCAAAAACAGCGACACCATACGCCCCATTGCCTCCATCAGCAAACTCATGACCGCCTTGGTCATTGCCAAAGCACATTTGCCCATGGATGAACAAATTCAAATTACGGATGCCGATGTCGACCGCTTCAAGTACTCCAGCTCACGACTAAGTATCGGTACCACACTGAGTCGCCGTGAACTGCTCCATCTGGCCCTCATGTCCTCTGAAAACAGGGCCGCCCATGCTTTGGGTCGCACTTACCCGGGTGGCATGGAAGCCTTTGTGCGCGAAATGAATGCACAGGCCCGCGCTCTTGGCATGACCAGAAGCCGCTTCGTAGAACCCACCGGCCTGTCCCCCATGAATGTTTCCTCTCCCCGTGATCTGGTCAAGCTAATTCAGGCCACATCAGAACAACCGCTTATTCGTCAACTTTCCACCAGTGATGAATATGAAGTGGTCACCAGTAATGGAAAAGTACAAAAATACAAAAACACCAACCGTCTTGTCAGAAATTCCAACTGGACAATTCAGATTTCAAAAACCGGTTATATTAAAGAAGCCGGTGATTGCCTGGTCATGAAAACACAAATGGATGGTCGTCCGGTTGCCGTTGTATTGCTGAATTCCCAGGGCCGCCTTACCCGTTTTGCCGATGCCATCCGGGTTCGCCATCTGGTACAAAGCGATTACCCCACATTGCTGTAAGTCCACATAAACCGGCAAGTCCAAATAAAAAAATCCCCGGCATAAACCGGGGATTTTTTTTATTGATCCGATCTTAATTTTTATTGACCAGGCCTTAATTTATATCAATAAATTTTTATCAATGAATTTTATCATCTGCCTCTGGACCGGTCGGATGCAATTCGTATTCGCCACTATCGGCTTCTTGCCAGAACCTTAAAGGCACACAAGTCAGCAGCCGCTCTATCATTCTCTTGCTCAGTACCGGATCCAGTGAATTTTTGGTTTTATTGGCAATATCCACCGTTGCATCACCCTGTATTTGATCAATATGAAGGTGGGTATCACGGGCAAAATGAATGTTGATTTTCTCGTCTTCATCAGCATGCAATAAATGAATTGTCTGCTCTAGGGAAAGGGACTCAGGCAATTGTACATACCGCCCGCCAAAAGTGATAACCCGCCCCGCCGGAACCTGTTCGGCTTTGGTCAATTCAAGCACCACGCTCGCGGCATAGCCCACCCCAATCAGGGCGGTTGCCTCTACGGGAAGCCCAAATTCTTGCCTTTTTTCATTGAGATAAGCAAGATATTGTTCATCACTTTGCATAACCATCTGCGCCAGTTCCGCCTCTGACAGGGCTATATGCTGCAACAGCTTTGCCTCCCAGGAATCAGGCTTATTGGCCTGAACCGGATAATGACAAACCGCGACCACAGCCGCATTTTCAAAATGCTGGCATATTTGCTGCACCAGCACATCAAGATTCTCTTTTTGTCGTATATCATCAAAAAAAATAACGAATAATTGCCTGATGTCCTTATTTCCGGGAACAAGTATTCTTTCAGTTACCAGCGCTGTCATGTTGATGCCTATAAAAAACTGCGTAATAATATAACCCTATCTTAACATTCCCCTGGAATTTTCATGTCTGATTCTTTAAAACAAACCATCTCGGCAGAAATTAAAAATGCAATGCGCGCCAAACAATCCGAGCGCCTGGGTACCCTGCGTTTATTGCAGGCTGCCATCAAGCAAAAAGAAGTCGATGAACGCAAAGAACTGTCCAACGACGAAATTCTGGCCATTATCGAAAAGCAAATCAAACAAAGAAAAGAATCCATTTCCGCTTACGAAAAAGCCGGACGCACCGAAACCGCCGAGGCAGAAAAAGCGGAAATGCAAGTGCTTAGTGAGTTCCTGCCCGAGCAGGCCAGTCCGGAAGAAATCATTGCCGTCATTACTGCCGCCATCGAAGAAGTCGCCGCGCAAGGCGTCAGTGGTGCGCCTGCCATGGGCAAGGCCATGGCCATCATCAAACAAAAACTGGCCGGCCGCGCCGACATGTCCGAGCTGTCCAAACAACTCAAAGCTCGTATCATGTAATTCAAACCACCCGCCAGCCAGGCCTGGCTTGACTCACAACAAGCATAAGCCTGACAGGCTCACCCGCGCCACACAGAACAACCATGACGTAGCGCGGGTTAGCCCATTATCACCCCCTCTACAGCAGGGACAATTGCTGACCGCCTTGCCCGTCTTCAAGAAAATGGCTGACACCGATACCCGCCAGACGAAACTGATAACGCCTGAGATCTTCATCCACCCTCTCCAACAAAGATTGACCCGCCTGAAGCAAGTGAGCCTGACTGTGCAGCGGAACAGAAAAGGTCTTTGAACGGGTAATTATGCGAAACGTGTTTGTTTTAAGCTTTAATGTCACTGTATAGCCAAACTTTTTCTTTTTAAGCAACTGCCCCCATAACCTGGTGCACAATGCGGCCAGAAAGGTCTCTACCTGCCCAAACGCAATATCGTCTTCAAAGGTGGTTTCTGTTGAGATTTGCCGGGCTGGCTGATTGGATTCCACCGGCCGGTCATCAACCCCTCGTGCCAGTTGATACAGGCGATAGCCGAATTTGCCAAAATGATAGGCCAACTCAGCATCATTAAAGCGTAAAAGATCACTAACCGTAAACAAGCCCAATTGATGAAACCTGGCCAGGGTCACTTTGCCCACACCGGGAATCTTCTGCAATGGCAGCGGTGCCAGAAAAGCCTGTACTTTGGAAGGGGAAATAACAAAAATACCATTGGGTTTATGCCAATCTGAAGCAATTTTTGCCAAAAACTTGTTAGGTGCCACACCCGCCGAAGCCGTTAATCCAGTCAGCGAAAAAATATCCGCCCGAATGGCATTGGCGACCTCGGTGGCAGAAGGCAGATTCTTGAGGTTTGAGGTGACGTCCAGATAAGCCTCATCCAGTGACAAAGGTTCTATCTTGTGGGTATAACATTCAAACACCGACCTTACCTGCCGGGAAACCGAGCGGTAAAGATCAAAATTGGGCGGAATGTAAATGGCCTGCGGACATAATTGCCTGGCCCTGGCCACTGACATGGCCGAACGCAAACCGTATTTCCTGGCCTCATACGACGCGGCACAAATCACCGAGCGGGCACTATCCCAGGCAACCACAACCGGCTTGCCTTGCAACGATGGATTCTCTCTAAGCTCGACAGAAGCATAGAAGGCATCCATGTCAACATGAATAATCTTGCGCGTCATCAAAAAAGCAAACCTTAAATTGGATTACAATAGGCAGTCATGCATTAAGCACCCATCAAACACCTCTTACACGTTCATTATAAATCATGAAAAACAAATTGCTTCTACTGGCTGTTACCGCCCTACTTGCCGCTTGCGCCAGCAAGGGTGCCTATGACGGTGCCCCTTCGATGCCTGCCGATGTACCCCCCCCAACCAATTTAATGGCTCCCCAATAATAACAACAGCGCTACCCCATGGAACTGCAAAGCACTTTAATCCGCCCCCTCGAACATGGTATAGAAATCCAGTGTGAAGTGGAAAATCTGTCATTGAATGTTTATTTCATCCTGGGTGAAACCGATTTCGAAGAAATTACCACCCTGGTCCCCAAAGAGCGTTTTGAACAGGGCAATGATATTCACGTTGCTTCACTGGACGAATCACTGGACATTGAAGACGAAATGGAATCCGTGCTGGTCAACATGCAATCGGAAGATACGGTTATTTTCTTTTGCTCAGATGAAAACAGCTTTCACACCGGGCTGGATTTCCTGAACTATCACGATTCACGCACTTTTATCAAACCTAATTAAACGACATAAAGTCGTTTTCAGTCTCTGTTTAAACGAAACCCATGGAAGGTCTTTCCACATCGGCAAAGGCCCCGGACACCAGGAAGATAATATCCTGCCCACTTGCGGGTCTTTATCTTTCTGCACTTCTATCGCATAACCATTCTCTAACAGTTCAAGTACAAACGCTGAAGGATGATCAGGCTCATACATCAGGTAAACATGCTTTCTGGCCCGGGTTAATGCCACATAAAACAAACGCCGCTCTTCTGCCTGCGAAAAATCTTCCGCTTCAGGCAACAAAGATTCTTGCAATAAGTTGGACACTTTACCCGATGGAAACCCGAACTCACCATTATTCAAACCCAGCACAATAACATAATCGGCCTCTTGTCCTTTTGCCGCATGCACCGTTACCCCCCTCAAATGCAATCCCGAAAACTGCTGTTCCCAAGCTTGCAAGGCAGAAGCCGGCAACAATAAATGCCTGAAACGGGCCAGGATCAATACGGTTTTCTCTGGCTGATCACCGTGCTTCAGGACAATCTCCCGCAAGACACCCGCCACCCCTTGTTTTTCATCCAACACACTCACAGCCGGCCCGGTCTGCTGCACACCGGCAATCAGACACTTACGGGTTTGTGAGGGATTTTCCAGTACAAAGCGGCTGGCCACATCCGAAATCCGGTTATTGAACCGGAATGTATGACGCAGCGCCACACACCTTGCCTTACCAAACCAGGTCTCAAACTTAGAGGTATACGCTATATCACTGCCAGCAAAGCGATAAATGGCCTGCCAGTCATCGCCCACACAAAAAAGCCGTATCTGTGGATTTTGCACTCTTAGCGCCTTAATCAACGCATAGCGCTGGGCAGACAAATCCTGAAACTCATCGATCAGTATATCGCTCCATGGAGCGATATACTTACCCTCCTGAACGTAACGGATCGCCCTGTCAATCATCATGGCATAGTCAATTTTTCCAGAGTCCAGAATATATTGTTCATGTGACTGGGCCAGGGGAATTAACAAGTCCAGCAAAATCCGCTGATAGCGGTGCTGAAAATCGGTTTTATTTTCCAGCAAGGTCCGCATGACTGACAAATTTTGATGCCCTGACCGGGCCGCCAGCAGCGCCGACTTCAGCAAATGCACCAAATGACGTAAACGGGAAGGTGAGCGAAACAACTTGTCTGAAATGGGCAAACACTCCGGCCCAAGACCCAAGGCCTGCTGAATCATGCCAACAAACGGATTAATACCTGAAGCGTCTATTTTCTGCTCGTAAAACTCAAGCAGAAAAGTACCATGCTGGCAATGAATCTCCCGCACCCTGGTGCGGTATTTTTCCACCAACGGATCATGCATGACCCATGATTCAGGCAGATCATGAATTTCCACATAGCAATCATAAGTACTTAAGTAAAAGCAGCAGCAATAAGGTTCATAAGCACGCAAATAAATATCCCTGAAATAATGCGCTCGATAAACATAAGGGATACCCAGCACGACCAGCGCATTGGCAAACAACATTTCACTCACATTTCTGGTGTAATCATCGTTATACGACCTGAAAACATGCTGCTCCAGGTAAGCCCGATATTTTTTTTCCGCTTTAAAACAGGACCGAAAACGAGGTTGGGTTTCATAGGCATCAAACCATGACAAGACAAGATGTCCATACCGGGCCGAACCATTAAGTAATTGAAAAAACTCCCTGTCAAGATAGGCCTGCAGGCAAGTGTCATCATTTAACTCGGACAAGGCAATCGAGGTTTGCTCAACCTCCCGGACAATACTTAAGCCCAAAGCATGAAATGTTCTGGCTTGAACAGTCCCGCCCCCTTGCTTCTGCCGTGAAGCAATACGACTATCCATTTCATGAGCAGCCTCTCGGGCAAACGCCAGCAACAGAATCTGCTCTGGCCTGGCCTTGCCACTGGCCTGTAAATAAGCGGCACGACCTGCCAGCGTACTGGTTTTTCCGGTTCCGGCACCGGCCAAAACCAGGGTATTTCTGGCACTGGATACACATGCAGTACGCTGTTCATGCGTAAGGGGTTGTCGCTCTATCCTGTCAAACAGGCTTTTATAAGCCTTCAATTCCTGTAATTCACCATCACTGCCAGATTCACTCATCGCTGCTCCGCCTAAAAAGCAACCTTATTCTAATAAAAGAAATTCACATAAAATGAAGTAATGGCCAAATACATCCAGGACAACAGAAGCGAAAATAAAAATGCCCGCCTTTAAGGCGGGCATATGGACTGCCTGGAGTTTCTGACTAAAAAGCCAGACCGGGCGAGTACCGAAGTCTTGAAACTTACTTAGGCGAAGACATATCCTGGACCGGAGCAGTACCTTGCGGTGCGGCGGGCACAACCGTGGTAGAGGTCTCTTGAACCCTCTCTGTACGGCCATCAGGATATACAATTGTTTTTACCGTTGTATCAGCCTGATAGGAACCCACTGGAAGTTGTGCGCCTGCATTAAGTTGCTGGGCCTGCTCGGGGGTGAGCACGACCGTTGATTCTCTAATGCGTAAAGTGGGCTCTACATACATGTCCTGGGATTTGGCCCAAGCAGAGCGCGTATCTCTTTCCTGAGCCTGAACCGCCTGAACCATTGCTGAAGCAGTGAGTGCGACCAAAGCAGGGATAATATATTTTCTCATGATTGAAATCCTTGAAATAGGCGATTGAAATCCTTGAAATAGGCGTTACCCGTTTCCATATTGCTCATTGTAAACCTTGCAATCACAATTTCATCTTTTACCAAATTAGGGAAATTGCATTGCAAGTGCACACATTAGAAAATTACATTACTTTTAAACAGTAAGAAATTTTCTTCAGCTACTGGAATACTATATCCTTTATTTCAATAAAAGTAAAAAATTTCTCTTATTTTCGTTACAATAACTACTGTCCCCAGGAGATAAAATCCATGAAAAAAATACTGTTTGCTATTTTTCCCCTCGTGTTGGCAGGCTGCGCATCCAGCGGCATAGACGTTGTTGACAGAAACAATTTTGGTGTTAAATGTTCTGCAGATGCCAATACGCCACCCAATTGGGAAATGTGCATGAAAACAGCACAGGCCACCTGCGGGGTGCAATCGGTTGTCAACGCATCACAACATGCACCCACCGGTTCGGGCAATCCGGACGATGCCTATTTCATGACATTTCAGTGTCACTGATTACGCGCAACCATTCAGTCTTGAACACCCAACCGCCACAAACGGGTCACTTCCGCCTTTCTGGCGGCATGCAACCCGTCTGTGGCATCGGTCACTTTAGCATGATGCGGTTTTATATCAAGCCGTTCCAGCACGGTTAATCCCGCCTGGCGTATCCAGTCAGGCAAGTCTTCAGGGCTTCGCAAACCAAGGTGCTCGGCAAAATCAGACATAATCAGCCAGCCCTGGCCATTCCGGTTTAAATGAGCGGGTAGATGCTGCAAAAAACCCTTCAGCATTGCACTACCGGGATCATACACCGCCTGCTCCAGCGGTGAGGATGGTTTTGCAGGAAGCCAGGGTGGATTACAAACGATCAAATCCGCCTTGCCTTCAGGAAAAAAACTGCGCTGCTCTACCGTTATCACGTCCTCATGGCCCAGATTGGCAATATTGAAACGGGCACATTCAACCGCCCTTTCCTGCAAATCAGTCGCCACAATATGCGGTACTCCCCGTTTGGCCAGAATAATTGACAAAACACCGGTACCGGTACCAATATCAAACGCGGTCTGGCAGCCTTCAGGCAAGGGGGCCTGGTCGAGCAACTGCAAATATTCACCCCGTACCGGTGAAAACACCCCATAAAACGGATGGATTTTGCCACCTGCCTGGGGCACCGGCACGCCGTTGCGGCGCCACTCATAAGCACCAATCACCCCCAACAACTCTCTGAGTGAAACTACAAAAGCACCGGTATGGTCATACACTTGTTCACAGGCTTGTTGCACATCAGGAGCGCGACGAAGCGCGATATGAAAGCCAGGCTCAATTCGAATAAGCAGCATACCCAACAGACGGGCACGTTGAGCCTTCCCCAAACGGTACAAATTGAAAGCATCACGACTGTTTTCCCTGGTGGCGGTTTTTTCTTTTTTTCTGGCCGTTTTCTTATCAAGACGCCGTGCCATGGCCTGCAACAGCTGACGGGCATTCTGATAATCACCCTGCCACAGTAAACCGACCCCTTCATGCGCCAGCCTAAGTGCCTCATCGGCAGTCAAAGTATCATTCACAGGCACAATACGCCTGGGTGGCCTGGCACCGCTTTCAGAATGCCACTGGACAGCATGATTTATTTCGTTTTCCTGCCAGGAAAGGGTTTGCGGCATAATTTCAACAGTCATTCTCTAAACACGCGACAACAAAAAAGCCATATAGGCAAAATAAAGCAAAACAAAAAACGCGCCCTCTTTACGGGACACCATGGATTTGCTTCTAAAAATGGGGATACACAACAAGGCAACCGCAATCATTAATGGAAAATCAATCCAGAGAAGATCGTGACCTATAGTGATTCCACCCGGCACGACAAGCGCAGTCACACCCAGGATAAACAAAATATTGTAAATACTGCTGCCAATCAGATTGCCAATCGCCACATCCCGATCATTCTTGATGGTGGATAAAATAGTAGTAAAAAGCTCGGGAGAAGAGGTTCCAATAGCCACAATGGTTAAACCGATAATCGCATTGGAAACCCCGAAATGCTCGGCAATGGTGACCGCACTATCAACCAGCAGATCCGCTCCCAACACAGATAAAGCCATACCCGCACACAACACAATCAGGTTCCAGGTTTTGGTGGCGGCTGTCCAGGTCGTAATGGTTTTTTCGGCACCAAACTCCTGGACAAACTCATGCTGCACGGCAATAGACTCTTTATGACTCATGCGAATCAACACAAGCGTGTAAACAATGGCCATCAAAAACAGAATTCCGCCATCAAGCCGACTAATGACCCCATCCATAGACAGAAAAAGCAAAAATACGGAACAAAACACAACGACAGGCAAATCCAGCTTCAGGCTTTGTTGTTGAATGGGCAATGCTCGAATGGCAGCACTCAAGCCCAGGATAAAAAGAATATTAACCAGATTGGTGCCGATAATATTCCCAATGGCCATTTCCCCTTGACCACTCAAACCGGCCGTGATCCCCACTGCCAGCTCAGGAGTACTGGTACCAATGGAAACAATCGTCAAGCCAATAATAATCGGCTTGATATGCAGCATGACGGCAATACGTGCTGCACTTCTGAGAATCATCTCGGCGCCAAGGATAATAATCACCAGGCCGGCTACAAAAATAACAGCGGGATGGAATTCCAATTACTTCTCCAGCTGTCTCAATACAAATTTGCGGATTTCACTAAACCACAAAACGCTACTGCCCATCAAAATGCACATTCCCCATTGCTCCAGACTGAGCGGAACAGTATTGAATGCCACATTGAGAAAGTCCACATGAACCACGGCAACCTGCAACAAAGCCGACAGACCCACCGCCCACAAAAGCCACCGGTTAACAAACATATTCGTGAACGCGCTGCTTAATTCCGAGCGGGCATTGAAACAATTGAATAGCTGCGCAAAAACAAGCACTGTAAAACCTGCTGTACGGGCCAACTCAAGACTTTCATTGCCCTGCAGCATGCCGCCTGGCAAATAAAAATCAATGGTCATCAAGGTGGCGAGACTCATCACCAGACCGACCAGTAATACACCCAGCCACATCCTGCCATCAATGGTGCGTTCTGTTTGCCGACGCGGCTTGCGTGCCATCACATCTTCGGTCTGCGGGTCCAGTCCCATGGCCAGCGCAGGCCCCGAGTCGGTCACCAGATTGATCCACAAAATCTGGGTCGCCATCAGGGGCACAACAACCCCGCCACTTTCCGAATACAAACCAAGCAGGCCCGCACCCACCACCCCCAAAAACACGGTCAGCACCTCGCCCATGTTGGAAGACAGCAAATAACGCAGGAACTTGCGGATATTATCAAAAATATTACGACCTTCACGCACCGCAGATACAATGGTGGCAAAGTTATCATCGGCCAGAATCATCTTGCCGGCCTCTTTGGTGACTTCAGTACCGGTAATCCCCATGGCCACACCAATGTCAGCCGTTTTCAGGGCCGGCGCATCGTTAACGCCATCACCGGTCATGGCCACAATATGTCCCCTCTTTTGCAGTGCATCCACAATACGTTGCTTGTGAGTTGGTGCCACCCTGGCAAAAACGGATACGTTGTCCACCGCCTGCAGGAAAGCCTGCTCATCAAGGCGATCAAGCTCTTCACCGGTAAGCGCACCCTCATCTTCGGCAATAATGCCCAAATCCTGTGCGATGCGGGCTGCCGTGCGCGGGTGATCCCCCGTAATCATAATGACCCTGATTCCTGCCCGATGGGCTTCCTGAATGGCAGGTCCCACTTCTTCACGCGGAGGATCTATAATCCCGACCGTACCGACAAAGATCATGTTTTGCTCAAGCGCTTCCAACTGATCAAGATCCTCATGACTGCCAATGGGACGATATGCAACGGAAAGCGTCCGATAAGCGGCCCCGGACAAACGATCCACATCAGCCAAGGCCTTGGCCCTCAGCTCATCGGTAAAAGCCACCACACCCATCCCCAAGCGGCATTTCGTGCAGCGCTGCATAAGAACGTCCGGTGCCCCCTTGCTGATCAAGACCAGCATATCATCATGCTCATGATCTTTTTCAATGGTCGACATCATTTTCCGGTCGGAGCTGAAAGGAATTTCCAACACCCTTTCAAAACGCTGCTTACGGCGTTCTGCCACATTCAGTTTCTGTTCGGCCACCAGAAAAGCGGCTTCGGTCGGATCTCCCCGGATCTCCCACTCTCCGTCCTTGTTCAGGCGCAAATCCGCGTTATTGGCCAGGCTGCCACCACTCAGCAAAGCCACCTGTTCGGCATGTAACTGCCCTGACTCCAAGGGCTTACCATCAACACTGACACTCCCTTCCGGTATATAGCCAACCCCGCTTAAGTCGGTATAACCCGAACTGGTATACGCCTGCCCAATCATCATTTCCGAACGGGTTAGTGTTCCTGTTTTATCGGTACAAATCACCGAAGCTGAACCCAATGTTTCAACAGAAGAGAGTTTTTTAACAATTGCATTTCGCTTGGCCATTTTCTGGACACCCAAGGCCAACACCACCGACAAAATGGCGGGCAAACCCTCGGGCACGGCCGCCACCGCCAGCGAAACCCCCAGCAACAGAACATTAATGACATCTGAAAGACTATTTATTTCCGACAGCAGCAATACCGTGACCACCACGACCAGGGCAATTGCACTCACGGCCTTGCCAAGCATACGGCCAATATGCCCGATTTCCTTTTGCAAAGGGGTTTGCCCTTCAACGGTTTGATCCAGCATTTGCGCAATGGATCCCATTTCCGTATCCATGCCGGTTGCTGTCACGACCGCTTTGCCGGTGCCCTGCACTACCGCGGTTCCCTTGAAAATCATGTTCAGGCGGTCACCTAACGGCAAAACCCGCTCCAGGCGAGCCGCATCTTTCATGACGGCCTCGCTTTCACCCGTCAGGGACGCTTCCTGGATTTTCAGGGCCGACGCACGAAGGAGCCGGGCATCAGCCCCGACGGCATCCCCCTCTTCCAGCATGAGAATATCTCCGACCACCAGACTGGTACTGGGTACACGGCTCACCACGCCATCACGCAATACGGCAGACGTGACTTCGGTCATTTTTGCCAGTGCCGCCACCGCGTTTTGCGCCTTGTTCTCTTGCACATAACCCAAAATGGCATTACCCACCACAATCAATAAAATCACCAGCGCATCAATGGGCCAGCCTACCCAACCCTCTACGGCCCAGGCAATCACGGAAATCAAAATGGCAATCAGCAACAAATAAACCAATGGATCCTGAAACTGCCTCAAAAACCGTTTCCAGCCAGGAACCGGCACGGCAGCCCGCAGCACATTGGGACCATCCTTTTGCAATCGCTGGCTTGCCTGTGAACTGCTCAAACCGGTTTCAGGATGAGTACCCACCTCCTGTACAACCGCCTCGGGGCTTTGTACGGAAGGATCTGTCTCGCCACGCTGCTTTGCCATTTCCCTGCTTTCCTTTGAAGATTACTTTTCCTGCAGTTTCCAATACATGAAACTATGTGATTTTGAAAACAAACGCCTAAAAACAAATAGCACGGCCAACACACAACCGATGGCCGATGCTGCACTAAGAAAAAACATGACAATAATCTGGTAACGGATCGCCTGCTCGGGATCCTGACCTGCCAGAATCTGCCCGGTCATCATGCCGGGAAGACTCACCAGCCCAATAACCATCATGCTGTTAATCGTTGGCATCATGCCTGCCATCACTGCATTTTGTGCCGGCTCCTTATAAGCCTCCCAGCGGGTCGCCCCCAGGGAAAGCATCATTTCCACCTGTTCACGTTTCTGAATCAATTCATGCGTAATGCGATCCAAGCCCAATGACACGCCTGTAAGCGTATTGCCCAGAATCATGCCCATAATGGGAATCACGTACTGGGGCTTGTACCAAGGTTGTACCTGCAACACGAGCACCAACCCCAACAAGGCTATCAGCCAGGAAGACACCCATACCGAGACCAGTGCATCCACTCTCATGCCGCCGTATTGAACACGATTGCGATTATGCGCAGCCATACCGGCGATCAACGTCATGATGCCAATAATAAACAGCACCACATACCATTGATCCAGACTGAACACCCATTTCAGGATATAACCAATCAGCAACAGCTGAACAACCATCCTGACCGCAGCCACCAACAGGCTCTTTTCAAGCTTGAGCTTTAAAAAAAAGGAAATCAAACCATTGGCCAGCACCAGCAAAGAGGCCAAAGCAATATCCAGATAAGAAATTTCGATATAAGAAGGCATTATGCAACACCTGTCGTTAATACACCGGCATTCATATGCCAGACTTGCCGCCCAACCCGTTTTTTTTGCTGCTCATCATGACTGATCCATACATAAGCCCTGGTTTCATCATGCAGTTGCATCCATTTATTGATTAATAACTCCACCTGCATGGCCATGTCCACATCCAGGGCAGAAGTGGGTTCATCAAGCAGCAAAATCACCGGATCCAGTTGCAAAACCCGTAACAGACAAACCAGCTGCCTTTCCCCACCTGATAAGTCAGCCGCATTTTTTTGCAAAAACGAGTCCGGTTTATCGATCACGGCTAAAAATCGGGCGATTTTTTCTGGATCGAAACGACGTTCCCGATTGATACGCAAGGCAAATGGGAAGACCAGATTTTCCTGTACCGTTCCCCGTAACAAGACGGGGCGTTGCCGGATATAAGCCACCCTTGAACGATAATGTGGAATATCCACCGGTTTTACAAGCTGTTCGTTAAAAGTAATACTGCCCTGATCAGGTTGGTCAAGCAGGGCCAGCATACGACAAAACACGCTCTTGCCCGACCCTGAGCTTCCGGACAGGACAATACGGTCACCCGAGTAAATCAAACAGGAAGCGAATTTCACCAGCATGACCTTGTTAATCGGGTCTGTCCGGCACAGATTATCGGCTTTGAGCAAGGCCGTTTCATTACCCATCATGACTGTCCAAGAGAATGGTGACAGGACCATCGTTGATGAGGGCCACTTTCATATCGGCACCAAAAATACCGCTTGGAACCGTCTTACCCAATGCCTTTTCAAGCGCCTGCACAAAACCATCAAAAAAAGGCAAGGCCATTTCCGGACGGGCCGCCTTGATATAAGAAGGACGATTGCCCTTGCGCGTATCCGCCAACAGGGTAAACTGGCTAACGGCCAGAATCTCAAACCCCTTGTCCAGAATAGAAAGATTCATGACTCCCTGCGCATCATCAAAAATACGCAATTGCGTCATTTTACGCACCAGATAATCGATATCTTTTTGCGTATCCTCCGGGCTTATCCCCACCAGCGCCAGCATTCCCGGGCCAATGCTTGCGACCAACTGCCCATCAACCGTGACACTGGCCTGTTGTACCCGCTGAACAACCACCTTCATTTGCCGGCCACCCGATATACCCATTGAATGATGTCATGATTGATCCGGCTTGATGCCTGCCCGAAAGCCTGAACGACCTCGGGGACCTGACTTCCATCAACCGGTTCGGCAACACTGAAATGCCGACTGTCAATTACCCGGCCACTTTGGCTGTTGACAAGACTCGCCTCAAAGGAAATGACAACAGTGGGTTGCTCATTACGATAAACAACCTGAAAATCCACCAGATCTCCTCGCAATTGATAATCAGCGAACAGGTTTTCCCTTTCATTATCAACGGCTTTCAGGTCGCTGATTCTACGCATATCCCGGATAAGCCTGTTACGGAAAACAACCGGTGCGAAATCATTCCAGCGACTTCCCTCATAAACACTAAGACGATTGCCGTCCGGTGCAACGGCAATACGGTTGGAATCAAGAAAACTGCCGGCATAAGGAGTAAAAACACTTAAGGTCTTGGCTGACAAACCTGAAAAAGACGGTACAACTGTCTCATGGGCAGCTGGCAACTGATAAACGATGAGTGGGTCTGATTCGGGAAGAATTGAACATGCGCCGAGTAATGAAACCAGCGATACTGCCAGGATGCACCTGAATTTCCTTCTCATGGCTTGAACTCCTTGATTTGATTGCCGTTTAGCAGATACCCGGACGGATCTTCCCTGAGTTGCCGAAGAATGCCTTGTAAATCACCGAAAGCATTCCTGAATTCAAGCAAAGCCGGGCCAATACCCTTTAACCCCTGAATACCCTGACCAATGGCTCCCTGATTGTTTTTAACCAGCTTCTGAACATTGGCGCCCGCGTTTTCCACTGACTTCATGGCTTGGCTGGCATTTTGCAAGAGCCTGGCACCCTGCTCGTTAAGCAAATCATTGCTACTGCTGGCCAGATCACCAATAAACCTCATGGCACCATTCACCTGTTTGACCATTGCCGTCAACTCGACCAGGAAACTATCCACATTGTTTTCCTGGGCAGACAGAAAATTGCTGATTTCCTCAATGTTATCCAGCGTACTGTCAATTTTTTCGGCATTTTCATCAGACAAAATATTTTTGGCATTCACAATCAGTTCGGTCAGGTTATACATTAATGATTCACCATTACTCAATAGCGCCATTAAAGCCGAGGGAGTTGCTACAATAACCGGGTCTTCATCACCCACTCCCACCAATTCAGGGCTGTCTGGCGAACCACCACTCAACTCAATGACTGAAAGGCCGGTAATACCCGTCATACTTAATTTGGCCGTCACATCCTGTTTTATGGGTACATTTGCCTGAATCCTGACCCGGGCAAGTACCTTGCCTGGATCATTGGGACTCAAAGACAAAGACACCACATCGCCCACCTTGATGCCGCTGTACTGCACGGCACTACCTTTGGACAAGCCGCTTACCGCTTGATTAAATTCAATGATGTAATAACGTGCATTATTATCAGCACTGGATTTACCCAACCAAAGGGCAAATAACAAAGCTGCCGCCGTACAGACAACGGTAAAAATGCCAATCAGCACGTGATGCGCCTTGGGTTCCATTTTTTCTACTCCCGGGACAACGTGTGTCCTGCTTGATAGGCCGCCCTTCCTCGGGGACCATGAAAATATTCCTGAATCCAGGGATTATCAATTTGCTCTATTTTTTCCAATACATCGACGGCCAATACTTTCTTTTCAGACAAAACGGCAACCCGGTCACAAGCGGTATACAAGGTATCCAAATCATGGGTCACCAAAAAAATAGTGAGCCCCAGGGCATTACGCAAGGTCATGATAAGCTGATCAAAACTGGCCGCACCAATAGGATCAAGCCCCGCCGTTGGCTCATCCAGAAAAAGAATGGCCGGATCCAGTGCCAGGGCCCTTGCCAAAGCGGCACGCTTGACCATCCCCCCTGACAGACTGGCCGGGTAATCATAAGCGGCTTTGGCCGGCAAACCGGCCAGCGCGATTTTCAAACGGGCAATTTCCTCGGCATCGGCCCGTTTCAGGCCCGCCTGCTCGATTAAGGGAAAAGCGACATTCTCAAGTACCGTCAGGGATGAGTATAAAGCACCACGCTGAAACAGCACGCCAAATTTTCTCTCAAGCGCGGAGCGGTCACGATCAGGAAGCTGAAGCAGGTTTTGCCCAAAAACCCTTACTGAGCCAGACGCAGGCCGAAGCAACCCAACGATAGATCGCAGCAGCACCGACTTGCCGGTCCCCGAGCCGCCCACAACCCCCATGATTTCTCCTTGGTAAACATCAAGGTCAAGGTCTTTATGGACAACGTGGGTACCAAAGCTGTTTACCAGATCCCTGACCTCGATGACAGGCACAGGATTTTCATTCCATTTACCTACCATCCCATCTCCATGAAAAACAAGGCAGCCAAGGCATCAAGCAAAATAACCAGAAAAATACATTGCACCACGCTGGAAGTGGTGTGCTCCCCCACTGATTGGGCGCTGCCATCAACCTTGAAACCTTCATGACACCCAACCACGGCAATGACAAAAGCGAAAATCGGTGCTTTGACCATACCAATCCAGAAATGACGGACCGGCACATTCTCACTGATAATATCCATAAACATAACCGGGGAAATTTCAAGGCTTACGATACAAACCACCAGGCCACCCAACATGCCAGACAGCATGCCCAGGAAAGTAAGGATGGGCAGGGAAATCAGCAAGGCCAGCACACGCGGAATTACCAACAGATAGACCGGATTCAGGCCAGATGCCCTGAGCGCGTCAATTTCCTCATTGACCTTCATGGAGCCCAACTGCGCCGTAAAGGCACTGGCCGTTCTGCCGGCCATTAAAATGGCGGTCAGTAAAATGGCAAACTCACGCAAGTTGGAAAAGGCCACCAAATGCACCGTATAAACGGAAGCACCGAAATCGGCCAAGACGGTGGCACCTAAAAAAGCAATGACAGCCCCCACCATAAAGGTGAGCAGCATGACAATGGGAACGGCATTTAATCCACTGGTTTGCACCTGTGCAACCACCGAAGTAAAACGCCATTGACGGGGATGCCACACAAGACGAAACAGGGATTCAAGGATCAGCCCGGAAAACCCCAGCAATGAAATAAATTGCCGCCACACCGTGGTAACGGAGTACCCTATTTGCCCGAAAATTTGACTGATTGGGCCGGCTTCAGGCTTTTTCGGGACCCCGTCCGTTAACTCAAGCGCCTGCGCAACCGTTTGGAGCAACGCTTTCTTTTCTGCCGGTAAAGGACTGTCTGCCTGCAACAGCAGGCGCGTATTGTCCTGTCCCAGCAATTGAATCAGCCTGGATGCACCAACGGTATCAAGCATGCCAAGGCGACTGCCATCCAGACTGATTTTTTCAGGTACAGGCTGTTTTTTATACCGCTTCGTGAATTTTTCCAATGCGACAAAGTTATCCAGTATCCAGTCACCCTGAATACAAAGATAATAACCATCGGCCCGCTGTTCTGTAACCAGAAAATCAGCTTGCATGGCATTCACATAGAAAATAATAGTAACGCATTTTATCGTTCACTCACCAAATGGTAATTGCTCAGATCTTACTATAATTCATTTCTAAAAGCCCAGATCCGAGCCTGCCCCCAGCAAAGTTGCAACACCCAGTGCGGCAAAAATACAGGCTGCAATTGTATGAACCAGCTTCATGGGAATGCGGTCGGCCAGCTTATCGCCTATAAATACCGCCGGAACATTGGCAATCATCATACCCAATGTGGTACCAATAACAACCATTAATAACGTTGTAAAGTGCGCACCAAGCGCGGGTGATGAATAGTGGGCAGCCATGGCAACCGTGGCAATCTGGGTTTTGTCACCCATCTCGGCCAGGAAGAAAGTAACAAGAGTGGCACCAAAAACGCCAAACTTCCCGGCAATCGTGGTTTCTTCTTCTTCGATTTTATCGGGGATCAGGGTCCAGATGGCCATGGCAATAAAAGAAAGACCCAGTACCCAACGCAAAATCTCCGGGCTAACGGCTGCTGTAATCCAGCCCCCCAGTGCACCGGCCAAACCATGATTGACAACGGTGGCAACAAGAATTCCAAGAATAATGGGCAGGGGTTTTTTAAAGCGGGCAGCAAGAATAAATGCCAGTAATTGGGTTTTATCACCCATTTCGGCCAGGGCCACCACGCCAGTAGAGACAAGAAGTGCTTCCATAAATACACCTTGGCCGGAAAGAGACGAATGACTACCGCACTTTTCCGGCCAATGTAGAAAGCGCAATAATCAAAGGTCTTGCCAAGTTTTTTGAGAACCGTTTACGCCATGGTGAATACCAAGCATGTTGACGCAAACCCCTGGAAACAGAGAGGCTACTCCCCAATGAAGTAAACGGATTCTAGCACGTTCATGGAATAATTAAAGCCTGTTTTGGCGATAAGACCACACTATTGCCATCTTTTTAAGTGGAAACTGCCAGACCTTTCTCGTCAAACAGACCCTCGAATAAAATCGAGCTTAAATAACGCTCGCCTGAATCAGGCAGGATAGCCACAATGACTTTACCGGCATTCTCAGGCAGTTTGGCCAGACGAATCGCGGCGGCAACGGCAGCCCCGCTTGAAATGCCTGAAATAATCCCTTCCTCACGGGCAAGACGCAAGGCGTATTCCACCGCGTCCTCATTGCTGACCTGCTCTACACTGTCAATTAAGGAAAGATCAAGCACTTCCGGGATGAAACCTGCACCAATGCCCTGAATTTTATGAGGGCCTGGCTTGATTTCCTGACCGCTACGGGCCTGTGTAATCACTGGACTGCCAGTAGGCTCAACCGCAACTGCCTGGATTTTTTTGCCTTGGGTATTTTTAATATAACGGGTGGTACCGGTTATGGTACCACCGGTACCAACACCGGAAACCAGGATATCAATCGCACCATCCGTATCATTCCAGATTTCAGGACCCGTAGTGGTTTCATGAATGGCAGGGTTGGCAGGATTTTTAAATTGGTGAAGCAAGACATATTTAGCCGGATCTGAAGCAACAATTTCCTCGGCTTTGGCAATCGCACCACTCATGCCTTTGGCCCCTTCTGTCAGGACCAGCTTGGCACCAAATGCCGCCAGCAGTTTACGACGCTCAAGACTCATGGTGTCGGGCATGGTCAGGGTAATGGGAATGCCTTTAGCGGCGGCGACAAATGCCAGCGCGATCCCTGTGTTGCCACTGGTCGGCTCAACAATTTCTTTTCCGGCCGTCAAAACCCCTTTCTGCTCTGCATCAGCAACCATGGCGGCACCAATCCGGCATTTGACCGAATAGGCGGGATTACGCCCTTCTATTTTCACCAGAACCGTTGCGCCAGCACCATCGGTAACACGATTCAACTTAACCAAAGGTGTGCGCCCTATTGCCTGCGCGTTATCAGAAAACCATTTAGCCATACAGATACCCAAAAAAATTGCTGAAAAATTTCAGTTTGAAGATTAAATTTCAAAAAAGTATAGGCTGATTCTTTAAAAAAAAGAACAACTAATTTATTAATTTTATATTACTAAAATTTATATAAAACACATAAAAAATAATGTACAAACAAGACAGGCACAACATCAAGGAGGAAAAATTGGATCTGGAACTTTCAAACAAACAGGTACTTGTCACGGGTGGTTCAAAAGGCATCGGATTGGCCAGCGCCATTGCCCTGGCCAAAGAGGGTGCCCATATTCATCTGGTTTCAGGCAATGCCCAAACCCTGGCAAAAGCAGCCGATGAATTAAAAACACAAACAGGTACAACAGCACAAACCACGGCCCTGGATTTATCCCTGCAGGAAAACCGCGAACAACTGGCTCCGGTTCTGAAAAACACCGACATCCTGGTTAACAATGCCGGTGCCATTCCCGGTGGTGGCTTCAAGGAAGTTGACTTTGCACGCTGGAGCAAAGCATGGGATCTGAAAGTACATGGTTATATAGAATTGACCCGACTGGCCTTGGATTTCATGATGGCAAGAAAATCAGGGGTCATCATTAATGTGATTGGAGCCGCTGGCAGCAATCCTCGCTATGAATATCTGGCGGGTTCTACCGGCAACGCAGCACTTATAGCCTTCACCAAGGCTGTAGGCGGCTACAGCAGTACAGCCGGCGTACGCGTGCTGGGTCTTAACCCGGGACCGACCAAAACCGATCGCCTGCTAACCCTTTACAAATCGCGGGCACAAGCCAAATTCAATGACTCCGAACGCTGGCAGGAACTGCTTGAGCACCTGCCTTTTGGCCGCCCTGCCGAAGCGGAAGAAATCGCTGACATCGTCACTTTTCTGGCTTCGGCAAGAGCATCCTACCTAACTGGCTTGGTGATTGAAGCCGATGGTGGTGCCGGCTTTCTGAAATAAACAGGCGGTTTCCAAGTCATTCAAAGCGCTGGAATGAAAACCGGCGCTTTTTTCTTTAAAACCAATTGCATTAGCAGGCCACCATAAACCGGCAATTTCGTTATAAAAAGACAAAACGCTTATTAAACGATCAAAACTTATTAAAACCAAAATAAATATTTATTTATCAATGGCTTATAAAAATATTTCAATCTTATGAAATAGTTATCCACAATGATCTCAACAAAATTTGTGGACAGATTCAGCCATGTGGACAAATTTCCCCGACTTTAAACCGCCTTACCCTTGAGCAACGCAGTTGTGATTTCAGCCACATGCTTACCCTGGTAATGTGCACCATCCAGTTCATTTTTACTGGGTTTTCTGGCGCCGTCACCCCCTGCAATGGTGGTGGCCCCATAAGGACTGCCACCGGTAACCTCGTCAAGTATCATTTGTCCCTGGAATGAATAAGGCAAGCCCACCACAATAAAACCGTGGTGCAATAGAACAATCTGGGTCGACAAAATCGTGCTTTCCTGGCCACCATGTTGGGTAGCGGTAGAAGTAAAGACGCTACCCACTTTACCAATTAAAGCCCCGGACGCCCATAAACTGCCGGTTTGATCCAGAAAATTTTTCATTTGGGCTGCCATATTGCCAAAACGGGTTGGCGTGCCAAAAATAATGGCATCGTACTCAACCAGCTCTGCCGTGGTGGCAATAGGTGCCTGCTGGTCCAGCTTGAAATGCGCATTGCGGGCAACCTCTTCAGGTACCAGCTCGGGTACCCGTTTAACCACGACCTCTGTACCTGGCACCGCCCGCGCACCTTCGGCAACCGCTTGCGCCATGGTTTCTATATGCCCGTAAGAAGAATAATAAAGTACTAAAATCTTTGCCATGATGATTCCTTCTGTTAAAAACTGCATGAACCACAAAGAAACGTACTGACACAGACAGTATATTACAAAACCGCCCAAATAATACATGGGTAACGCGGCCTAATCCGTTAGGCCACCGGGTGCTCATTCTTGGGAGAATCGTACAAGGCCTGATGCAAATTCTCACGGGCAATATCCGCCCAGGCTTCTACATCAAACTGTAATTCAAGCGTGGCACAGGTAGGCATATAGGCAACTCTATCTGTAAATAAATGGACAAAATCCGTTATCTCAGGGTTGTGACCTACCAGCATGACATAAGACAAACCATCATCAAAATCTTTCACGACCTCAAGAATATCGCCAGGCTGACAGGCATACAAACGGTCATTCACGGTAATATTCCTGTGCTTGTAGCCCAACGATTTGCCCAGGGCTTTTGCCGTTTCCGCAGTACGCACCGCCGGACTGCTTAACACCAGGTCAGGTTTGACCCCACGACTGGCCAAACGTTTCCCCATTTTCTCTACATCATGCCTTCCCCTGCCCGCCAATGGACGGATACGATCCGGCAGGGTAGGATCGCTCCAGCTTGACTTTGCATGACGAACCAATAATAAGGTTTTCATTTTTTTTATCCTTAATGTTAAATCCTGCTCAACATTATCATGCCATTGTTTCAGGCAGAGGGATGAACTCAGTATTGTCATCGGGCGGAAGTGAAAATTTCCCGGCCTTCCAATCCGCCTTTGCCTGTTCTATCCGTTCTTTCCGGGAAGATATAAAATTCCACCACATATGCCGTGGCCCCAACGGCTCGCCCCCAAGAAGCATTAGACGGGTGTTTTCCTGCGCCATCACATCAGGCAAGCTGTCCCTGGCAAAAACCAGCATTTGCCCAGCCACATAAATTTGCCCCTGTATCTGCAGTTTGCCACTATTAATATAGAGCGCTCTTTCAGGATAAGCCCGAGGCAACGGTACCCGCATGCCCATGCTTACTTCCATATGCAGGTAAAATAACGGAGAGTGAACCGTTACCGGGCTTTCCAGTCCAAAAGCGCTACCGGCAATAAGTCGGGCCCACAGGCCTTCCTCCCTCATGACCGGCAACTCAAACGCATTGTAATGAACAAAGGAAGGTTTGGTTTCTTCATACTCTTCGGGCAAGGCAACCCAGGCCTGGATACCATCAAGACGCCCTCCGGTAGCACGCATGCCGTCAAAACGCTCTGAATGGCTAATACCTGCACCCGCTGTCATCCAGTTTAATTCACCAGGCAAGATAAGTTGCTTATAACCAAGACTATCCCGATGCGTCATTTCACCTTCGAACAGATAAGTCACGGTAGATAGACCAATATGGGGGTGAGGCCTAACATCACGCTCAAGTGGAATGGGCGCCACCATATCATGAGGCCCCATTCGATCAAAGAAAACAAAAGGACCTACCGATCGGCACTTGCGAAAAGGCAACACCCTGCCCACCTCAAATCCACCACCAAGATCATGGCGGCGTGTTTCAATTACGATTTCTGGCATGATGGTTTTTCCTGTAAAATCAAGGCATAATTCATGATAAATGAAATCCTTAAGCTTGACTTGTGGTGTTTTTACCCATTAGCCGAAAATCATAACCATTACTTACATATTTATATTTTAAGTATTAAGTAACTATCATATAATCGCAGCACCTGAAAAGGTGGACGGCCCCGGGTTGATTGCAGCTTGGATACAATCAACCAAAGCAGTTGTCGCAAATTTTCTGGCTGCTTTGCCGTCCTTCATAAAACTGTCTCCCCTAGCCCAAACCATACATTAAAAGAAACTTTCACTTGCCACACCAGGACTTGCCCGGCCAACTTGAGTGTTGCGGCAAAATAACAAAAAAACAACTATCCAAACCGGTTAATTATTAATTATCATTAAACCTGTTACTCTCAAACAATTTTATTATTCATAACAAAAATATCAATGGACAAACAATTAAACCAACAATGGTATTACGGCTGGAATATTGTAGGCGCCGCGACTATTCTGACCTTGCTGACTGTGGGCATGCGACTGGGCATAGGCCCGTTTTTTTTACCCATTATCAATGACTTGCACTTTACCCGCAGTGAACTCTCGGGCGTTATTGCCATCGGCATGCTTTTTTACGGCCTTGGCATGCCCGTTGCAGGCTACCTGGTGGGCACCAAAGGCACCCGTTTTGTACTTTTGTCAGGGACAGCCATTGTCGTTGCGTCTTCCATCTGGACAACCCTGGCAAGCAGCTTGACCAATTTTTTCTTTGCCTATGGTATTTTCCTTTCAATTGGATTGGCCTTTACCAGTCAGGTAGCGCTAACACCCGTCATCAGCCGCTGGTTTATCAGGCAAAGAGGCATGGCGCTGTTCTTTTTATCCACGGGTTCCATGGCAGGTATCGCCATCATGACCCCCCTGTTTACGTATACTAATGAAACTTTTGGCTGGAAAGAAACTATCCTTGGTTTTGCCGCCGTGTTTGCCCTTATTACTATTTTCTCTGCCCTGTTCATCATTCGCGAACACCCGCCAGAACATGCCGACCTGTTAAATAGCGCTTCAGCTAAAAAGACAACCGCTGCCAAACCAGCCACTCAAACAGCTCCCATCAGCCTGAAACAGGCCTTGCGCACCGGACCATTCTGGAAAGTAGTACTGGGACTGTTTGCCTGTGGCTATAGCATGAACCTGTTAGGTGCCCATGGCGTTCCCATGCTGATGGATCACGGTTTTGACTCGGCCAGCAGCGCACTGGGCATCGGCCTGATTGGCCTGATTGCCATTTTCAGCACTTTGGTACTGGGCCGTATTTCCGATACCCTGCCCCGACGCTATATGCTGGCCGTTATTTATTTTGTGCGCGGGCTGGGCTTTTTCGGGCTTGTCATGGTTGCCGTTAACTGGCAACTTTTTGGCGTCGCCACCGTGGGTGGTGTGGTCTGGGCTGGCAGCATTGCGCTTTCTTCCGCCATTCTGGCAGATATTTATGGGGTTAAACTGGTGGGCGTTTTATATGGCCTGGCCTATGTGGGGCACCAAGTAGGCGGCATGATCAGCTCATGGCTGGGCGGCTGGGCTTATGAAACGTTCCATACCCACTGGATTTCTTTCGGCTCAGCCGGTGTCTTCTTGCTGCTTGCCGCCATCATCTCATTAACGCTTCCCGATAAAAAGCAATTCCAGTCTGCCTAAAACACAACAGCCTGCCAACCTTACCTTGAAAAAAATGCATAAATATACATTAAAACTCAGCAATGGAAAAACGGTTCAGATCCTTGCCAAAAGCGGGGGTGATGCCATAAAAAAAGCGGTCAAGGCGTATGGCTGCCAGCCTGATGAAATTTTAGTTATTGCGGTGCAAAAAATAGAGGTTTACCGGCCCAAATAGCCACGCTTTGCAAGCCATTGAGCTGGCAAAATAACCTAAAACAAATTCTGAGGGCTATAATTCGTAACAAATTTATCTGGGTATCAAACAACTACCTGCAATTCTTATCTGTTAAAGGCAAATTCGTTGCAACACTCCTTAGAAATTAATGCCATCGCCAGTTTCACGCTGGCTATTCTGCTTTTGTTTATTGGCAAAGGCTTAAGCAATCGTATTACCTGGCTACAGAAATACAGTATTCCAGAACCCGTCATTGGCGGGCTGGTCTGCACCGTTATGGTTTGCATGGCTTATTATCTACTGGATCTGCGGATTTCCTTTACCCTTGGCGTACGCGACATGCTGCTCCTGTATTTCTTTGCGGCCATTGGTCTTAATACTAATATTCAAACGCTAAAACAAGGGGGCCGTGCATTAATTATCCTGGTGATTGTTGCCTCAATTTTCATGGTGCTGCAAAACCTGCTTGGCATGAGTATTGCGCAGTACTTTGACATGGACCCCAGAATTGGTTTAATGGCCGGTTCCATCTCATTAACCGGCGGGGTGGGTACCACTATGGCCTGGGCCTCGCATTTTGTTAACACCCTGGGGCTGGATAATGCCGTTGAGATTGGTATTGCGTCCAATATGGTGGGCATGATTGCAGCATGTATGATTGGCGGTCCGATTGCCAGCCTCCTGATCAAGCGACATCGCATACAAACGTCGGCTGACCCCGAACTTGATATTGGGATGCGCTACCAGGATGAGCCCTACAAGCGGCTTAACTACTACGGCGTACTAATGGCCATTTTCTGGCTAAATATCTGCCTGATCATGGGTCGTGTGATTATTCGCCTGATCGCCTTTACCGGCCTTAACCTGCCCGCCTTTGTGGGTTGCCTGCTGGCTGGCATTATTATCCGTTCGGTAACGGCACTGGTCGTTCCCAAAGGCGGCCGCATCTGGCGCTGGCACAGCATGCAACCTGGCATTGCACTAATCTCTGATTTATGCCTTGGTATTTTCCTGACTATGGCGCTAATGGGCTTGCAACTGTGGGTCTTGCAACCCATGATTACGTTTATTACCGTCACCATGATTCTACAGATTTTACTGGTGATTGCATTCATTCTATTGGTGGTTTTCAAAGTCATGGGACGTGATTATGAAGCCGCCGTCATGTGTTCAGGCTTTGGCGGCATCGCGCTGGGTTCCACGGCCACTGCCATTGCCAATATGAGTGCCGTTACCCGCGTATACGGTAACGCCCCACGCGCCTTTATTGTGGTGCCGCTGGTCTGCGGGTTCTTTATTGACCTGATTAACGCGCTGATTATTGGATTTTTGGCAAGGTAAACATCAACTTTCATGGGCCTACCGCCGGCTAACCCAGGCCGCCAGCCAAAAACTGATGGCCAGCAGTATTGCGCAAATGGCGATCGCCCAACTGACAGCACCGTAACTCATGGTACTTGACCAGATCCAGGCTGCCACCAAAGGTGCAAAGGCTTTGGCCAGGGTGCTGGGAAATGTCAAAATACCGTTGAGTGCACCATAAGCCCGGGTGCTTAGCATTTCGGGTACAACCAGCCCGCGTACAATGGTAAAAATCCCGTTACTGGCCCCGTAGGCAATACAGGCCGCGGCAACGATCCAGAAACTGGACGGCTGCAGCGCCAATACAATAAACACAAGGGGAAAAATGACAACCACCAAGGTACCAATGCGTCGCATGGACATGCCTGCCCCAAACATGCTGATCAGGATGCGCCCCGCCACCTGTGCCGGCCCAATGGTAGCAATTACCCAAACCACATTCTGAGTAGACAATCCGCCCTCAAGAAACAGCGGATACATATGAAAAGTGAAGGCAGTGAAAGCACCGGCATACGCAGTAAGCGCCAGCATTAAAAGCCAAAATACGGGCTGCCAGAATGAAGCCCTGATAGCCTGTTGATCGGTTTGTTGCTGACATTCATGGTGGGACGGGATGACGTGGACAATATCTTTTTCGGGCCTGATGAAACCATAATATAACGCAGCACAAAGCACCCCGTTAATGAGGGCCAACACCAGCAAGGCATCACGCCACCCCCAGTGATCCAGCAGAAACTGAACCAGTGGAATAAACACGGTACTGGCAAATCCGCCCCATAAAGTAATGGCAGTAATACCAGACCTTGCCCTGGCCGGCCCCACCCGACGGACGATGACTGCAAATGCAGGCTCATACAAGATAGCCGCCTGCAACGCCCCCACACCGGCAATAATTAAATAAAACCCTAGCAAACTGCTTACCTGGGACCACATAAAAATAAGCAGGCCAGCCAATAATGACGCGCCAGCCATTAGCCGCCTGCCGTAGCCTTTATCAACAGCCACCCCTACCGGGTAGGCAAGAAACCCAGCCAGCACCAGGCCTGCCGTCGCAGCACCGTATAAATTGGTTCTGGACCACCCCAGTTCTGCCATCATGGCTTCGGCAATCAGGGGAAAACTGTAATATAGCGACCCCCAGCCGCATATTTGTCCGATACCCAATGCCGTAATAAGCACCAAGGCACGATCCGGGTTAGCAGACACTTTAGGGATATCTGCGGATACATTGGCCTGAGAAGTGGACATGAATGTGTTATTTCCAGGTTAATTCTCGTGACTCATTGCGGCTGCAGCCAGTGTGGTGAGCAGTTGCGGTGCTGTTTCCTTGCGCTCACTATAACGATCGGTCAAGTAATCAGAACGATCACGGATCAGCAAAGTGAATTTATACAGTTCTTCCATCACGTCCACCACTCTATCGTAATACGCAGATGGCTTCATTCTGCCATTTTCATCAAACTCCTGATAGGCTTTGGGTACGGAAGATTGATTGGGAATAGTCACCATCCGCATCCAGCGCCCCAAAACACGCAATGCATTAACTGCATTGAAAGACTGCGAACCACCACTTACCTGCATAACGGCAAGGGTACGCCCCTGTGTAGGACGAATGGCACCACTTTGTAGTGGCAACCAGTCAATCTGGTTTTTTAATACTGCCGTTAAAGTACCGTGCCGCTCCGGACTGCACCATACTTGTCCTTCTGACCACTCAGACAACTGGCGAAGCTCAACCACCTTGGGATGATCAGCGGGCACGCTATCGGTAACCGGCAAATCATACGGATCAAATACACGCGTTTGCGCCCCCAACTGCTGCAAAATGCGCTCGGCTTCCAGGGTAAGTAATTTACTATATGACGTTTCCCGAAGCGACCCATATAGCAAGAGAATGCGCGGCGGATGCGTACTACCCTGCGTTAATCCCAATTTCTCCAAATCAGGTATCTCAAACACCGATGGCTCTATATTTGGCAATGTTTTCTTCATGGGTTTACCCGCTTGCCCGTTGCATCAATCACCACTTCCCCATCTTCCTTGGAAAAAGCGCCTTGCTGCGCGGCTGGCAAAATTTCCAGCACCACTTCAGAGGGCCGACACAATCTCACTCCCATGGAAGTCACCACAAACGGCCGGTTCATCAGGATGGGGTGCGCTTCAATGGCATCCAGTAACTGTTCTTCGGTAAGCGCCGGGTTTGAAAGCCCCAGCTCCTGATACGGTGTACCCTTTTCCCGTAATGCCTCGCGAACGGTAAGCCCGGCTTTGGCAACCATTGATTTTATGGTTTCGCGGGTAGGCGGGGTTTTTAAATATTCAATAATGACGGGTTCTATCCCCGCATTGCGTATCATGGCCAATGTATTACGAGAAGTGCCACAGTTAGGGTTATGGTAGATGGTAACGTTGTTCATAAGTATTCCTGTAGTGAGCAATCATATACTTTAAGCTTGGTACAGCTGCGCGTATTAACTGAGATATTAACGGACAACTGACCCATTAAAATTTTAAATTTCTGTTAATCAAATAGCATCAATCACGGTAGTATACTATAATTCGATAAATATCGAAATATCGAAATATAGAAACAAAAAGACAATACAGGAACGCTGATGGAAACCAAAGATGCCGTAAAAGCCTTATCTGCACTGGCCCATGAAGCCCGACTTGAAGCCTATCGACAACTGGTACAGGCCGGCTCTGCCGGCTTGCAGGCCGGACAACTTGCAGAAACGCTAGGGATACCTCCCTCTTCACTATCCTTTCATTTGAAAGAGTTAATTAATGCCGATCTTCTGGAGTCAAAACATGAAGGCCGGTATGTCATTTACTCGGTAAAGTTCGAGTCCATGTCAACCTTATTGGATTATTTAACTGAAAATTGCTGTGCTGGAGATAGCTGCCTGGTCACATCACCTGAACCGCATGTCAAATCTGAAAATTGAATTGAAAAGCGACTGTCCTGCCAGATTAACAATTACCCCAGGCCAAACAACTTGGCGTATTTCTATCTTAAATATTAACCACTGACATACTGCATTTAATCAACAGGAAATATCGTGTTTGCATCTTTAGCCATTTTTATTGTGACCATTACTTTTGTCATTTGGCAACCTCGTGGTTTAGGCATCGGCTGGAGTGCCTCTTTAGGTGCCCTATTGGCATTATTATTTGGCGTTATACAAATTAGCGATATCCCAGTCGTGTGGAATATTGTCTGGAATGCAACGGCCACTTTTATTGCCATTATTATCATTAGCTTACTGCTGGATGAAGCCGGTTTTTTTGAATGGGCCGCCCTGCACGTCGCCCGCTGGGGCGGTGGCAACGGCAAAGTTTTATTCAGCCTGATTATTTTGCTGGGCGCTGCGGTTTCCGCATTTTTTGCCAATGATGGCGCTGCCCTTATCCTTACCCCCATTGTCATGGCCATGCTCTTGGCCCTGGGCTTTGGCCCCAGCGCTACCCTGGCGTTTGTCATGGCCGCCGGATTCATTGCCGATACCGCCAGCCTGCCTTTCATTGTCTCCAATCTGGTCAATATTGTTTCTGCTGACTTTTTTGACATCAGCTTTGCCCGCTATGCCGCTGTCATGGCACCGGTTACCGTTGTGTCGGTGGCGGCAACGCTACTGGTTTTACTTTGGTATTTTCGCGCCAGTATTCCTGCCACCTATGATCGCACCCAACTGAAACGCCCAAAGGATGCTATTCATGACCTTACCACCTTCCGTGCAGGCTGGTGTGTCCTGGCATTGCTGCTGATTAGTTTTTTTGTTCTTGAAGAAGCGGGCATTCCAGTTAGCGTGATTGCCGGTATTGGTGCGGCTATCCTGTTAGTGGTGGCCGGTCGCGGCCATATTATTAGCACCCGAAAGGTCATACGCGAAGCCCCCTGGTCTATTGTGATCTTCTCGTTGGGCATGTACCTGGTTGTTTATGGTATGCGCAATGCCGGGCTAACTGATCATATCGCAACACTTTTGAACTGGCTGGGTGGCCAGGGACTATGGGTTGCCACCATCGGAACCGGACTCCTCACGGCTTTGCTGTCATCCATTATGAATAATCTGCCTACCGTGCTGGTAGGGGCATTGTCGATTGAAGCCAGCCTGGCCACCGGCACCATTAAAGAAGCCATGATTTACGCTAATGTGATTGGCAGTGACCTTGGGCCTAAAATCACCCCCATTGGCAGCCTGGCCACCTTGCTATGGCTGCATGTGCTGGCCCGAAAAAACCTGACGATTACCTGGGGCTATTACTTCAGGGTGGGTATCGTGATAACGCTGCCGGTTTTATTGGCTACCCTGGCAGCGTTGGCCTGGAGGCTGAGCGCAGGGTAACGCAGGCAAGAACAGTTCCCAATTTGACATCCTCCCCGGCCTGAAGGCCGGAGATTCCTACGGCGCTCAGGGGCGGCTCAATGCCGCCCCTGAGTCGCTTCGGTGGGTTCCTGCTGCTGGCGACCCTACTGCATCGCTCACTTCACAGGCGAACCGGGCGTGTCCCGCCCTTAGCACATTGATCGCGCCGACCACATCGGCGTTTTCCTCGAAGCCACATTCCACACACGCAAATCGGGCTTGCGTCTGCCGGTTGTCGGCAGACACATGGCCGCAGCACGGACAGGAACGGCTCGTGTTCTGTGGCGGCACTGCAACCAGCCAGCCGCCTTGCCACGCCAGCTTGTAATCCAGTTGGCGGCGGAACTCGAACCAGCCTTGATCGAGGATGGACTTGTTCAGGCCGGACTTGGCCCGAACGTTTCGTCCCGGTTGTTCGGTAGTACCTGCCGCTGACCTGGACATGTTCCGTACCTGCAAATCCTCGATACACACCATCGCGTGGTTTTGGCTGATCGCGGTCGAGGTCTTGTGCAGGAAGTCGCGGCGGGCGTTGCCGATACGGGAGTGAATGCGCTGGACTCGGGCTTTCGCCTTCTTCCAGTTGTTGCTGAATTTGGTTTTGCGGCTCATGGCCTGCTGCGCTTTGCGCAGGGCCGTTTCATGCCGCTTGAAGCTGTTGAGCGGCGCGTAGAACGTGCCGTCCGAGAGTGTGGCGAAGCGGATCACGCCCATGTCGATACCCACTGCTGTGGTGGCCTGCGGCACGGGCTGCTCAACTTCGCGCTCGGTCTGGATGCTTACGAACCACTTGCCGCAAGACTGGATCACGGTGACATTTCTGACTGTACCCAGCACCTCGCGACTATTGCGGTAGCGCAGCCATCCCAGCTTGGGCAGGAAGATACGACTGTTGCCCTGATCGAGCTTGATCTGCTTCGGGTCGGGGTAGCGGAAGCTGTCGCGCTGGCCTTTCTTCTTGAAACGTGGAAAGTCGGCCCGCTTGGCGAAGAAGTTGCTGTAGGCCTGCTCCAAATCCTTGAGCGCCTGTTGCAAGGGATGGACCGGCGCATCGGCCAGCCAAGCCGTTTCCGCGCTGTTGCGCCACTCGGTGAGCATCTTGCACAGCCCGGCGTAGCCCAGCTTCTTCTCTCCGCGCTCGTAGCGCTCTTTCTGCAACGCCAGCCCCTTGTTGTAGACGAACCGGCACGAGCCGGCGAAGCGGCGCATTTGCCGCTCTTGCTGGCCGTCTGGTCGCAGTTCGTATTTGAAGGCTTGGAGGCGTTGCATGCGGATATTATAATTTGGCCTATGAGCGACGACAACGATATTAGGCATGGACGACACTGCGTTTTTAAGATGCATGTCCATTTGGTCTTTGTAGCGAAATATCGCCGCAGGGTATTCGATGGCGATGCCATCAACCGGCTGCGCACGATCTTCGCCAAGGTCTGCGCCGACTTCGAGGCGCAACTGATCGAGATGGACGGCGAGGACGATCACGTTCACCTGCTTGTGGAATACCCGCCCAAGGTGGCTGTCTCCAATCTCGTGAACAGCCTCAAAGGCGTCTCCAGTCGCCTGCTGCGGAAGGAACGGCCCGACATCCAGAAGCGCTACTGGAAAGGCGTGCTGTGGTCGCCGTCCTATTTCGCTTCAAGCTGCGGCGGCGCGCCGATTTCCATCGTTCGCCAGTACATCGAGCAGCAGCAAACCCCACACTGAAACCCAAAGACAAGGACGGCTGCGCCGTCCGCGCTATCCTTCCCCGCCCTGAACGGCGGGGCTTGTCGCGCACCGGGTCAAATGCGGAATCTGACATTATTCTTGTAGGATCCGGCTTTTTACATGGCACTGCTTTGATTCAGACAGGCCATGTCTTCGTCAGACAGCAGCAATTGCGTTGAACGGATGAGGCTATCCAATTGATCCAGGCTGGTTGCACTGGCGATGGGGGCAGTTACTCCTTCACGCGCCATCAACCAGGCCAGGGCCACTTCTGCCGGCGCCGCTGCATGATTGGCCGCCACCTTATCCAAGGCAGCCAGAATTTTCAAGCCCCGCTCATTAAGATAAGATTTGACACCGCCACCCCGTGCACTCTTTTGCAAATCATGAGTACTGCGATATTTTCCGGTTAAAAAACCACTGGCAAGACTGTAATAGGTAATCACACCCAGGCCTTCGGCAATGGCAAGATCACGCAAGGCACCTTCATAGCTGTCACGGTCATAAAGGTTATACTCGGGTTGCAGGACCTCGTAGCGGGGCAATCCGTTTTCAGCAGCCACTTTCAGGGCATGTGCCAACTGTTCTGCAGAATGGTTGGAAGCGCCAACAGAACGGATCTTGCCGGCATTAAGCAAACGCTCATACGCGGCCAGCGTTTCTTCCACAGGCACGTCCCCGTCAAAAATATGTGACAGGTAAAGGTCAATATAATCTGTCTGCAAACGACGCAAGGAATTTTCAACGGCACGCTCAATCCATGCTGCAGAAAGGCCTTTCTGCCCTGGCCCCATTTCCAGACCCACCTTGGTAATAAGTATGATCCGGTCACGATTACCTCGCGTTTTCATCCATTCACCAATAATCGTTTCGGACTCTCCACCCTGGTTACCTGGCGCCCAGGTCGAATACATGTCAGCAGTATCTATGGTTTCAAAACCGGCTTCGGTAAAACGGTCAAGCAGCTCGAACGAGCGTGTTTTATCGGCCGTCCAACCAAAAACATTGGCGCCAAAAATCAGCGGTGAAACTGACATACCCGTATTACCCAGTGCTCTTTTATTCATTTTGTCTTCCTTTCCTTATTGATGCGATTGATGCTTTAAATTTTAGTTAAAGAATAAAATTTTTGTCAGAAAAAAACTTAAGATAGGAACAAAGCACGGAATTTTACCATTTGTTATATTTTGAATTTTTTATATACACAATGATGGTTGTGTACGATATAATCAGCCACCTGTTTTAATACTTAACTATTTTTAGAAATACATATGAATCACTTGATTGCTAAAACGTTTGGTGGCTTGTCGCTAACTTATTATTTTCGCCATTTTATTTTTGGACTTATTTTCCCTGCATTATTCCTGTTCATGCAATCCCAAACCACTCAGCCCACCTCAATCGGAATGATGGTTTTTATGGCCATTTCAACCCTGCTTTATCCTTATTCCCGCTTTGTTTATGAAAGCATCATAGACTTCATCATGGGGCAAAATGTTTTTTTCATTAATACCATTGTGATGCTCATTGCAAAATTGATAACGATGCTGTTATGCTGGGTATGCGCAGTTTTCATTGCCCCCGCAGGTCTGGTGTATTTGTATTTCTATCATAGCAAGCAACAAAATAATAGTTAACAATAACCAGACATAACAGGTAGTCAAGTAACATTACCGCCTCACTTCATATTTCAGGGATACCTTTTCATGGCGTCGTCGCTGTTTGATTATGAAAGCCATTTAGAAGCCTGCGCAAAACAGGATGAGCAGGCTTTCAAAGCCCTGTATCAGCAGGAATCGGCACAAATGCTGGGGCTGGCCATGAGCCTGCTTGGCGATCGCGCACTGGCCGAAGATTGCCTGCATGACACTTTTGTACAAATCTGGCGGCATGCCCAGCGTTTCCAGCATGCGCTGGGTAGCGGGCGTGCCTGGATCTACAGCATTTTGCGCTACCGTGCGCTTAACCACTTGCGCAACCATGGCCGCTACACAGAGCTGGATGATGACTTCATTGAACGCATTGCCGACGATAGCCCCCAGGCCAACGAGCTGTTTGAACAGAAAAGTGAAGAAAAACAGCTAAGCCGTTGTTTGCAAGGTATTGACCGTAACCGCAGGCACCCTATTTTACTGGCCTTTTACCATGGGCTAACCCATGAGCAAATTGCCAGCCGCCTGACCACCCCGTTAGGCACCATTAAAAGCCGTATTCGCGCCGGTCTTCGCGCCTTACAGGAGTGTTTGCAAGGATGAATAACCTGCCCACCGATGAACAGCGTACGCTAATTGGCGAATATCTGCTTGGCCTGCTTGATGAAGCACAAGCCAGGGAAATTCACGATCTGATTGAAAACGACAAGGACGCCGCCAAAATGGCCCTGCAATGGCAGCAACATTTCCTTGAACTGAGCGACCAGCTACCGCCCCAAACACCCACGGCACAGTTATGGCCGCGACTGCAAAAAAGCCTTGGCCTGGGCACACCCGTCCAACGGGCAAGCCAGTGGAAAACCTGGTGGCAAAGCCTGGCTACCTGGCGCTTGGCCAGTGCCGTGCTGGCCTTTGCCTTACTGATTGTTATTTTGCCAGAACCGTGGCAAAACGATATATCCGCCAACCGTTATACCGCCGTCTTGCAGCCGCCTGGTGAAGCCGCCCAGCCCGGCTGGGTGGTGCATATTGATCAAACAGGCGCCCTTCTGCTGGAGCCCCTGAATGATCAAGCTATTCCGGCCAACCGCTCTATCCAGTTCTGGACTTTGGTTGATCCTGCCCTTGGCCCCCGCTCTTTGGGTTTGGTTGAACCGGGCAAACCACTGCAACTGCCCGTAGAACAAATTGGGCCCGTACAAGCTGGACAGCTGTTTGAACTGACCCTGGAACCAGAAGGCGGCTCACCTATTAACCGACCAACAGGACAAGTACTTTATATTGGCCGGGCAGTCATGGCGTCCATCAACTAAAGCGGTTTATACAAAAAAAGTCGCGATTTGAAAATTTATTTTTAAATCGCGACATCCAACGCATTCTCTCGCGGGTATATATATCAGGTGCCCTAACAAAGTACCGGCAAGACTGGCATTTTTCAGTCTCGCATTCATATCTGAAAACACTGAGAGAAATTTTATGAACATGCGTAAATCCCTGCTTTCCATGGCATTAACCGCTGCCGCAAGCACCCTTTTGGCTGGTACAGCCAGTGCCGCAACCCTGCTTGCATTAACCGCCGATGGCCAACTTTATAAAATTGACAGCAACAACCAGAAAGTCACCGCCAACATGGCTGCCAGCAGCCCCACCCCCCTGCGTGGCATTGATGTACGTCCGGCCAATGGCAAGCTTTATGCTTTGGGCAACGACCATCAGCTATATACGATTGACCTGTCCAGTGGCGCCGCCAGCAAAGTCGTAAAACTGAACAAGGAATTGCCAGGTAGCGGTCAGGCCGTGGTTGACTTTAACCCCGCCGCTGACAAACTGCGTTTGCTGGCTAACGACGGTACCAGCTTTCGGGTTAATGTAGAGACCGGTGAAGTTGCCGTGGATGGCAGCACCAGCTATGCCGCTGATGGCCCCCATGCCGGTAAAAAGCCCAACATTGCGGCAGGCGCTTACACCAACTCATATGCTGGCACTAAAAGCACTGCCTTGCATACCATTGACTTGGCCAACAATAGCCTGATGTTGCAGAACCCGCCCAACGACGGCATTCAGCAACCTATAGGCAAAATTGCCGATGATCTGAAAACAGTGGCCATCGATATTCAGAGTGATGGCAAAGGTGGCAATACCGCCTACCTGCTAACAGGTTCCACCCTGCATGTACTGGATCTGGGCAATGGTCAACCCAAGACCTTGGGTAAAATAAACGGCCTGCCAGGCAATGTGATTGATATTGCCGTGTTGCCAGGCATGTAATTACCCGATATGTAAGTTTAAAACGGAAACGCCTTCGGGTGTTTCCGTTTACATTTTTCTGTGATCAGGAAAAAACAAATCTTAAAAAAACACGCCGCTTGCCTCAAAGTTTGCCGCCTGTAGACAGCTTTTGACTAATGCAGGAATAAGCGGCCTTGGATCATCATAACGATAATGCAGGCAATAATCCAATTTTTGCAACGCGTGACGGCTTTTGAGTAACACAATTTTTTGTTGATGCACCAACCCGTTTGCCAAGCCTTGAGGTAAAAATCCAATGCCGGCGCCTTCAAGAATAAGCCCTGCCACTACCCCCCACTGATTACACACAACGGTTTGGGCAAATTTTACGCCGGCACGTTCAAGCCAGCCATCCAGAATATGGGTAGCGCCCGAACCACGTGGCAACGTTATTAGCATTTGCTTTTCCAATGAGGCAAGCTCCAGTACCGGCAAATGCCGGGCAATATCGGGCCGGGCGCACCACACAAATGACGAACTGCGCAAAGGGATAGACGCCAGCCCCGAGCGCCTGGCGTGACCCGCAATCACCGCCACGTCCAGCTCTCCTTTTTCAAGCCTTTCGGTCAGCGCCTGGCCAATATCGGTTAACACACTGATAGACAGCGCCGGATGCTGCGTTTGCACTTGGTGCACCCAGGCAGGCAACCAGGTAATAGAGGCCAGTTCGCCTGAACCGATTCGGCAACGACCCTGTAACCCGGCGTTTGCCGAAACGATTTCCTTAAGCGCTTGCGCCTGCTGCAATAAGGCAATGGCCTGCGGCAGCAAACGTTCTCCGGCCTCGGTTAAGCTGGCTTTATGGCCGCTACGGTCAAACAGGGTCTGGCCCAGCGAAACCTCCAGTTCGGCAAGGCGCTTGGACAACGACGACACCGTCAAATTCACCCTTTCTGCCGCCATGGCAAAACTGGGGCTAATGGCCGCCCAATAGAATGCTTCCAATTGTTTTAAGGTCATAGTTGAATAAAAGAAAACAAGTTATTACGATATTATTCGCTTTTTTATTATTAGTAATCCTTTTACAGTCACTCATCGTAAACATATTTGCATTGTTCAGGTGAGCCCATGAAAGAATCAGCCCTTAACACCCACACTCCACAAGCTATCGCACAAAACGCTTCCAGCAATGCATGGACGGCATTTAACGGTGCCAACACCAAAGGCAAACTGGCCAGCATACTTTGCCTGGATGATTTTGAAGCACGGGCACGCGCCTATTTGCCCAAAGCGCTTTACGGCTACATTGCGGGCTCGGTTGAAACCCGTCAAAGCTGGAAAGACAACTTCAATGCCTTTGAACAATGGGGATTTGTACCACGCGTACTGCAAAATGTCGCACGGCGCAGCCAATCAACCACACTGTTCAACCATGAATGGAGCTGCCCTTTTGGCATCGCCCCCATGGGCATTGCGGCCCTTTCCACCTATGACGGCGACCAGGTCATGGCCCGGGCGGCTGCACAGGCCAATATCCCTTTTATTTTAAGCGGCTCTTCACTTACCCGCCTTGAAAGCATCATGGAGGTTGCCCCCAACAGCTGGTTTCAGGCGTATTTACCGGGTGAGCAGCAGCGGATAAATGGACTCATTGCACGAGTCAAAGCCGCTGGCGTAAAGACACTGGTTATCACCGTTGACATACCCGTGGCCGGTAACCGGGAAAACAATATCCGTGCCGGGTTCTCCACCCCTTTGCGCCCCAATGGCCGATTGATATGGGATGGCATGACACACCCACGCTGGTTGCTGGGCACGTTTTTGCGCACCTTGATGGATGGCATTCCTCATTTTGAAAACTCCTTCGCCGAACGCGGTGCCCCCATTATTTCAAGCAATGTAGAGCGGGATTTTTCCAACCGGGAACACCTGGACTGGCGCCATATCGAAAAAATCCGTGCGCTGTGGCCTGGAAACCTGATCATCAAAGGCATTTTAAGTGCACCCGATGCCAGCATGGCCAAAACCATAGGCGCTGACGGCATCATTATTTCCAATCACGGCGGTCGCCAGCTTGATGGTGCCGTTTCACCGTTGCGGGTCTTGCCCGATATTATCCAGGCTGTCGGCAACCTGCCCGTTATGCTCGATGGTGGCATTCGCAGGGGTAGCGATGTGCTCAAAGCCCTTGCATTAGGGGCTAGGTTTGTATTTCTTGGCCGCCCTTTTAATTTTGCCGCGGCCACGGCCTCACAGGCAGGCGTTAGCCATGCGATTGCGCTACTGAAAGCCGAAATTGACCGCAATATGGCTATGCTGGGTGTGAATCGACTTGAAGAACTGGGGAAGGAACATCTTTTGAAATTAAGGGTTTAGGCTGTTTCAAACCCAGATTCTCCCGCAAGGTGGTGCCCTCATACTCTGTACGGAACAAACCACGCCGGCGCAGTTCAGGCACAACACCTTCAATGAAGTCGTCCAGGCCACCCGGCAACCAGGGAGACATGATATTGAAACCATCCGCCCCGCCTTCTTCAAACCACTGTTGTAACTGATCGGCAACCCGGGCTGGCGTGCCGACAATCTGCTGGTGTCCCCTTGCACCGGAAATTCGCAGGTAAAGCTGGCGAATGTTCAGGTTTTCCCGTCGTGCCAAATCCACCAAAAGCTGCTGGCGGCTTTGACCACCATTGGTTTCAGGCAAATCGGGCAAAGGCCCGTCTACCGGGTAGCCGGATAAGTCCGCACCAATCATGTTGGATAGCAGGGAAACACCAACTTCAGGATGAATCAGATTTTGCAACTGTTCAAATTTTTCTTCTGCCTCTGCCTGGGTACGCCCGATGACCGGGAAAATACCGGGCATGATTTTGACATCATCGGGAGAACGGCCATAACGCTTTACACGTTCCTTGATATCGGCATAAAACGACTTTGCCTCGCCCAAGGTCTGATGCGCAACAAAAATCACTTCAGCCGTGCGTGCTGCCAGTTCGCGTCCTGTTTCGGAAGCGCCTGCCTGCACCACCACGGGCCGTCCCTGTGGTGAACGGGCAACGTTAAGCGGGCCACGTACTGAAAAATGTTTTCCCTTGTGATTCAACACATGCAATTTGTTCACATCATAAAAAACACCTGATTCTTTATTACGCACCAAAGCATTGTCTTCCCAGGTATCCCATAAACCCACCACCACATCATGGAACTCACCGGCACGCTCATAACGTTGCTCATGTTCTAGCTGCTTTTCATAATTAAAGTTTTTGGCTTCAAAATCACTATTGGAAGTGACCAGATTCCATCCGGCCCTGCCACCACTAATCAAATCCAGCGTGGCAAATTTACGTGCCAGATTATAAGGCTCGTTAAATGTTGTGGAAGCCGTACCAATCAAGCCGATCCGCTCGGTAACCGCAGCCAGTGCAGGCAATAAGGTTAAAGGCTCCAGTGTGTCCGCTCGTGCGGTACGTGCCAGCGTGGCAGGGTCAGAGGTTTTAACGCCAACACTATCGGCAAAGAAAATGGCATCAAACTTGGCAGCCTCGGCACGACAGGCAAGTTCTGCATAATGGGCAAAATTGGCACCGGCATCGGCCTGTGCCTGCGGGTGACGCCAGGCGGCGATATGGTGCCCGGTCTGCATCAGAAAAGCACCCAATTTGATTTGTTTTAACGGTTTACTCATAAATCAACTCTTTAACATTAAATGAAATATTTACCAGGACATTCTCAAGTCTGCAAAAGAACGGGGCAAGGATGATGGATTAAGCGCTTGTGTATCAATCTGGTTAACATCAATATCCAGGAAATCACTCAACACATCATCGCGCAAGCGAATGAAATCCGGGTCACTACGATTACGTTCACGTGGCAAATCAATTTCTACCGTACGCTTGATACGTCCCGGATGGGGTTCCATCACCACCACCCTGTCCCCCAGAAATACAGCCTCATCAACATCATGGGTGACCAGCAGCATAGTGATTTTTTCTTTTTCCCAAATACGCTGCAACTCAACCTGCAAACGTGATCGTGTCAGGGCATCCAGCGCACCCAAAGGTTCATCCAGCAATAACATGCTTGGGCGATTAACCAGACCGCGGGCAATCGCGACCCGTTGCGCCATACCACCCGAAATCTGATGCGGGTAAGATTGTTCAAACCCTTCCAAACCAACCAGGGCAATATGCTCTGCGATAAGATCGCGTTTCTGAGCCGCATTAAATGGGGAATTACGTAAAGCCACACCAACATTCTGCGCGACCGTCAACCACGGAAACAGACGATGATCCTGAAAAACAATGCCACGATCACGACCCGTCCCTGATATGGGCTGGCCACCAATAAGAATCTGTCCTTCATACTCGCTATCCAGGCCCAGCACCAGACGTAACAGGGTGGATTTACCGCAGCCACTGGCCCCCACAATGCTAACAAACTGCCCTGCCTGCACATTCAAATTAATATTTTCCAGAACCTGCAAAACACCATCACTGGCCTGCTGGCTGGTATAGCGTTTACCCAGCCCGACAATGTCCAGATTATTGGATTGCTGCGGTGTTCTTGGATTCTGATCTGACAGTACCTGTACTAATGAGCCCGAACTACCCCCTGACCCAAGTGCGTGATCGGCACGATCCCTGAATTGATATTGCGTCATTATTTATTCTCCTTATTCCATACCTTTGATAAAGGGTCAAGAGCGGCCATAACCAAGACTGATACGGCGCTCAACAAGCCGTGCCAAGGCATTCATCAGCCACCCCACCAACCCGATAACCACCATCCCGAAAATCACCAGATCCATTTGAAAATGCTCGCTGCCATCAACCAGCGTATTGCCAATACCCGTACCGGCAGCCAGCAAATACTCTGCCCCGATCGTTGCCAGCCACGAATAAATCAGGGCCAGATAAACACCGGTAAAAATGGATGGTATGGCGGCAGGCAAAATAACACCCGTAATGGTTTGCCAGCGCGTATATCCGTACACCTGCGCCACTTCAAGTAATTTGGGAGGCGTGTTTTTGATGCCGTCACAGGTATTAACCACCACCGGCAGTAAAGCGGCCAGCGACAGAAACACCACCTTGGCCACATCTCCCAAACCAAACCACACAGAAAGCAGTGGAATCCAGGCAAACAGGGAAATTTGTTTAAACGTATTAAAACTGGGTCCTACAATACGGTTGAATAAAGGCACAAAACCCAACAGTCCCCCCAAAACCAGACCGGCAAACGTTCCAATTGCAAAACCGGCCATTTCCCGTCCCAGACTGGCACCCAGGGCCACCCAGATCTTGCCCGAGGAAAACTGGTCAATGGCGGTTTCCAACACTTTTAGTGGCGACACCAGCAAAGCGGAGTTAACCAGGTCCAGCTCTGAGCTTGCCCACCACAGGACAAGGGCAAAAACCGGCAACACAAAACCTTTCCATCGCCCGTTAGACCGAACCTGTAAAGGTGCCGTGGTTTCGGAAGCCGCAACAGCAGAAGATAACGCAGCAAATTTACTCATTGAACCCTCCTGAATGCAGGTAAATGACGTTTTCCCATCAACCTGGATTCAATAAAATCAAGAAACCGGTCAATCAGATAACCAATCGCCCCCACCACAATGACCGCCGCCATCACCAGATCCAGCTGGAATAACTGACGCCCATAAACAATCAAAAACCCAAGTCCTTCACTGGAAGCCACCAGTTCCACAACCACCAGTGATAACCAGGCCTTGGTGAAACCCAGTCGCAAACCGGTAAAAATCGTGGGTGCCGCCAGTGGCAGGATCACCTCAAATACTTCCTGCCGGCGGGTATAACCGTAAACCCTGGCCACCTCACGAAAGGAAGGAGGCACCTGATGAAAACCCTGTAAGGTATTAAGCGTTGCCGGCACCAGGGCCGCCTTGGCAATCAGGATATATTTAAGTGGTTCACCAATACCCACCAGCAATAAAACAAATGGCATCCAGGCCAAAACCGGAATCTGCACCAGTGCATTAAAAGTGGGCAACAAATATGACTCAATCGGGCGTGATAAACCCAGCACGCAACCCAGTAACACGCCTAACAACGACCCGGCCAAAAAGCCCAGCAATACCCGCTGCAGGCTGACCGAGATATTCAGCCACAGATCACCGCTCCTAAAAAGATCCACCAGCGTTTCCAGCACAAAGGCGGGCGACGGCAGAACCTGAGGAGAAATCCAGCCCTGATCCACGCCGGTCTGCCATAAAACCAGCAGGGCCGCAGGCAACAGCCAGGGTAACAGTCGATCCCCCATGCGCAACAAAAGCAGGCTGCCAAATTTTCGGACAGAATTTTTATCATCCGTGCCAACCGGAATCACGGCCAGACTACTTTGTGTCATAACGTCCCCCTGTTTAGCCGCCACTGGCGACAGTGGCAACCTTGGCTTGCTGCTGAGGCTTGCCAGTCACATCAAAGCGGGTCCAGCGATGGGTCAAGCCCTGCGTTTCAAGTGCTTTTTGCAGAAAACGGGTATCAAACCAATCATCTACCGACACATCACGTCGAATCAGTTTCAACTCGAGCGCGTCACTGACCACTTCCTTATAGCGACCCACGATAAAATCATCAATCAGTGGAGAATTACGCACGGCCAGATCCTGATTCTCGAACTCAGCCACATAGGACTCATAGGGCGTGCCGCTACGGGCCCACAACCTGAACAAGGCCTCACGATTTTTCTCATCCGAAGCCCAATCGGCAGCCCTGACAAAGGTATCAACCACTTTCTGGACAGCTTCGGGATGCGCATTGGCAAACTCATCCCTCACGTGTAGATGTGCCTGGCGGGTAAAAACGGGTTCTTTGCCCTGAGTCGAATGAACAATGTCAATCAACCCTTGATTACGCAGTTTAAACAGCTCTTGCCCGCCAAAAGCGGCGTCTACACTTTTGGATGCCAGTGCCGCCTGTGCACTGCCCGAATCCAGATTTATCCCTTTTATATCGCGCTCTTTCAGGCCATGTGCCGCCAGCAGATTATTGGCAACAAGATGACCGTTGGTACCACGAAAAATGGAAACCCGTTTGCCTTTCAGATCGTTAATTGACTTGATATCGGAACCGACCGGTGTCACAAGATATAGATTATTACGAGCCCCACTAATTAGCAGAACACGTGTTTTAAGACCATTGGAACGGCCCACTACCGAGGGCAAGTCACCATGGTAGGCAAAGTCAATCTGTTTATTGGACAAGGCTTCGTTAACGGCCGGGCCCGCCCCTTTAAAAAACACCCATTCAACCTCAACCCCATCATCCTTGAAGGCCTCTTCAACCCAGCCATTAATTCGCGCGACGGCACCGGGTGAGCCACCCCAGGTAATCGGTTCGCCACCGCCTGCAGTGGCAACACCAATCCGTACTTTTGACAGTTTTTCTGCATATACCGGTGTAACGGCAAAAGCCAGCACCAATCCACCCAGCATGGTTTTCAATAAAGACCGGCGTATTTTTTTATATTTCATCATAAATATTCCTGCATGAATCCGTTTGGTTAAAAAATCGGGCGGACCCTTTCACACCCTGGCACACCCGAGCCAGTTAAAATAAGGTATGTGTGAAATAGCCCGCGTTACCGATTAAGCCGCCTTTTTATCCAAAGAAAGCTTTTTCTCTATGGTTGTGCCGGCAAAAAAGTTCGGATTAGCTTCCGTATAAAAGCGGTAAGGGTTTCCAAAAACCAGCGCTTTAAAATCGTCTTCACTAATCACACCCTGCTCTACCAGGTCCCAGCTTTCTGCCAACGGTTCCGTTAAATCGGGCACATCCCAGTGACCAATATCGGAAGACCAGATCGCTTTGGTTTTAACGCCAAGCGGATTAAGTTTTTCATTGAAAGCAACCGCAACCGTACGGTCGTCCGACTCGGCACCAAAGTAGAAACTGTCTGCCCATTGTTTTTTAATATCTTCTGGTGACTCAATGCCTGCCAATGCAAAATCATCCAGCTCTTCGGCATTCGGTTCACGGCTGTGCGGGAAAGCCGATACGCCCAGGCTATCAAGCAACAAGGTGTTCTTATCAAGCTTGCGTCCCTTGATAAAGTCTTGGCCATAACGCTGGAACAGGTTTTCCAGCAAGTCCAGATCGGCATTGGCCGGGTTGTAATTCTGTACCGCCACGCGATTGCGCTTTTCCCAGCGATCAATCAAGTGCGTAAACACATTGGCTCCCCAGTCTGCGCCCCCTTCAAGTAAGGCCACACGCAGCCCCGGAAAACGTTTGGTCACGCCACCAAAGAAAAGCGCCTTGGCAAATGCCTCGGAACCATCTGCAAAGTGCCCAATATGGTTGAACATGTAATTACTGACGGAATGGCGCCCGGTCCAGCCCTGACTGCCATAATGAGTAGTGACAGGCACACCCAGCTCCACCACTTTGGCCCAGAACGGGTCATAGTCATAGTCACTGTCAATGCCATAAAAATCGGTGTAATGCGCATATCTGGCCACATCCGGATGATGGGCCGGCGGATACTTGTCGGCAACTGCAGGCACAGGACGGCGCACCCCACCGGCAATGTTGATCACCTTCAATCCCAAAGTCTTGACGGCAAACTCCAGCTCTTCAATCCCTTCCTCTGGCGTATGCAGTGGAATACCGGCTACAGGTGTCAGGCGGTCACTGTATTTGCCGTACAAATCCGCATGAAAGTGGTTAATGGCGCGATGCAAAGCCTGGCGATGCTTGCCCGCCCCCAGCGGTGCCAGCACATCATTGGGAAACAGTACCGAGTAATCAGCACCCTGTTCTGACAGGCGTTCTGCCAGTAGCTCGGGCAAGGTATACGTGGCCAGATCAAGCGTATTACGGGTAACCCGTGCCCACCATGGGGAGCGTAAGGTACGGTAATAACGACGTTCTTCCTGTGTCTGCTGATACCAGTCCTTGCCATTGCTGCGTGTATTGAAACGGGAGCCAAGGACTTTGCGCAAGGCATCCACCAGCTCACCGCCCCCGTATTGCTGCACATACTCTTCCAGCGCGGGGTTATAGTCGTTTACATGGACATCAGTATCAATAACCGGGTAATCCAGACCGGCCTTGACGGCGAGTGAGCGGGATGCCTGAGCAGGGGTAAGACGTGCGTTCATAAAATCTCCAGATAAAAGGTGACATTGATGAAAATGCCAATGAGTTATACCGCGGAATTTTTAAATTGAAAGCAAAGTATAGGCAGGCCTGGATTCATTTCTGAACAATTTTTTTAGTATTTTTATATATCTTATTTTTATTTTTTATCTTTTAAATAAAAGCTTATTTGCGCGTATGTACTTATATTCTTTAAAGAAATATGATTATTCAAATAAATAAAATTTATTTTTAATTTGAAATAAAATAAGATTTAATTTCCTGAGGTGATATCAATAAGATAAAAATGTCTTTGGAAATTGAACCCAGGTTTCTTATGATGAAAAGAACAGCAGCACGCAATCATTACCCGTTTTTATTATTTATTTTCCAGCAAAGGAAATCATCATGTCTATCAAATCAATCAACGCACGCAACCAGTTTCATGGAAAAATCGTTGAAATCGTTACCGGACCGGTTGTGTCCGAAGTGGATATTGAAACGCCAACCGGTCTTATCACCTCAATTATCAGCACCCGCTCTATTGCCAAGCTTGAACTGAAAACTGGCTCGGAAGTTATTGCGTTTGTAAAATCCACAGATATCGCGCTGGCAAAGCTTTAAGGTGTCATTGTCCAGCTGAACAGAAACCCAAAACAAAACCCCAAAAACTGGACATACCAAATTTTTGGGGTTTTGTTAATGCAAACGGACCGTCAATCATTGATGGTCCGCAGCAAAGATCAGGCTAACTGCTTACACGCTTTAGCGTGTTTTATGGCCCTGTGCATTTTTTTCCTGCTCCAGCAACCTTTCTTCCTGATCTTCATACAGCACACCGCCCATGGCTGCCACAAGAATCATAAAACCAGTACCTATCAGCCATGAGAAGTACCAGGGTCCGTAGTCACCCAAAATGACCGCTGCCAAGATGGCGATCACGGACAGGATCATCAAAATAATAATGCGAGACAGTAATGACATTGCCGCGACTCCTTAATACGATTCTTCGCTTTCAACGGTTTGGGTATTCACCTTACCGCGCATGATATAAAACGCCCAGCTGGTGTATGACACAATGATAGGCATAAAAAGCACCGTAAAACCCAGCATCCAGCTCATGGTCAGGGTACTGGCCCCTGAATTCCATACGGTAAGGCTGTGCGAAGGATTAGAGATGGACGGCATGACAAAGGGGAACATGGCCGCACCCACCATACCAATCACAGCAATCCAGGTGATGACCCCGGACCACCAGGCAAACACGGCCCGCTCTGCCCGAATAGCCAGAATACCGGCAATCAGGCTGACATACGCCAAGGCAGGCAAGACCCAAAGTACCGGATACTGACGGTAGTTTTTCAGCAGGCCACCGGCCTCAACCGTAACCGTTTGATGCAGCGGCGTCTGGGGCACACCCGGTGCTGGCGATTCAACAAGATTGAAACCGTGTAAGTTGGCAGACCAGATTCCCCCAATGGTAAGCAGCACCAGGGCAAGAATACCACTGAATACCGCCACCTTTTTGGCACGCTGACTGATTTGTTGCTCGCCACTGCCAATCAGCACCATGCATGCACCCATATGGGTCGCCAAAGAGACCGACACCACACCGCAAAGAATGGCATAGGGGTTAAACAGGCCGATAAAGCTGCCCGTGTAATACGACACCATCCGGTCATCAAAATGGAATGGCACCCCAATTAACACATTACCCACTGCGGCGCCAAAAACAAGCATGGGAATAAAACCTGACACAAACAGGCTCCAATCCCAGACATTGCGCCAGGCATCGCTTTTGATTTGGCTGCGGTATTCAAAACCCAACGGCCTGACAATCATGCTCCAAAGCAAAACAAGCATGACAATGTAAAAGCCTGAAAAAGCGGTTGCATAAACCAGTGGCCAGGCGGCAAAAATTGCGCCACCGCCTAAAATGAACCAGACCTGGTTACCGTCCCAATGGGGGCCAACAATGTTGATGGCCACCCTGCGTTCGGCATCGGTACGCCCGACATAGCGCAGGATAGTACCCACCCCCATATCCGTGCCTACCATGGCGCCCAAACCCATCAGCAGGACACCCAACAATAGCCACCAAATGATAATCAGATAAAAATAAATATCCATGGTGTTCACTCCTTATGCTGTAGCAGGCTGTGTTTGTGGAAGCTGACCACGCTGTTTAAGCTCGATCTCATCCGGTTCCTCCGGACCTTTCTTAATGCTGCGTATCATCAGATACATTTCTACAATGGCAAAGGTCGTATACAGCAAGACAAAGCCGGTCAGTGACACCACCATATAGGTAACCGAGTGCGTGGAGACTGACAACCAGGTCGGCAAGATCTCGTAAACCGTCCATGGCTGGCGCCCCATCTCGGCGACAATCCAGCCCATTTCACAAGCGATAAAGGGGACCGGAATCATCCATACCGAAAAGCGCAGGAACCTGCGCGACTGCTTGAGCTTGTTGCTTAACGTCAGCACGATGGCCACCACAAAATAACCCAGCATTAACAGCCCCAGCGCAACCATAATGCGGAAGGTCCAGAAAATAATCCAGACTTCGGGAATGCTGTCTTTGGCCGCCAGCTCAATATCCGTCTCGGTAATTTGGGTCAAATCACCGCCAGGGGCATAGCGCTGCACCAGGAAGCCATAACCGACGTCCGCTTTATGTGCCTCGAACGTATCCAGTGCTTCCTGGTCGGTCGGGTCTTTACCCAGGCGCTCCATGGCCTGCACGGCAGGTATGCCATTGCGTATCCGCATCTTGGCCTCTTCCTTGATTTCACTGATAGAAGGCACCGTACCATCCAGTGAGTGCGTGACCAGAATCGACAGGAAGCCGGGCAACTGCACTTCAAACAAGTTACGCTCCTCTTCCTGCGAAGGAAGGGCAACCACATTGAAAGCCATTGGTGCTTTTTCAGGTTCCCACAGGGCTTCCATGGCAGCCAGTTTGCTGGGCTGGGCATGTCCACCGATAAAACCCAGGGCATCTCCAAGCGTAATTACCCCTGCCGTACCCAAAACCCCAAACAGGGCGGCAATACGGAAAGAGCGCTGGGCCACATCCTCATGCCGGCGGCGTAACAGATAAAACGCACTAATACCGCAAACAAAAATAGCCGCGGTGACGTAACCTGCCAACACGGTATGCACGAATTTGGCCTGGGCATCCGGGTTAAAGAACAGCGCATGAAAGCTGGACAGCTCCATGCGCATGGTGACCGGATTAAACTCGGCGCCCAACGGATGCTGCATGAAACTATTGGCCACCAGAATCCACAACGCGGACAGGTTCGAACCCAAGGCCACCAAATAAGTAATGACCAGGTGCTTGCCTTTGGATAGACGATCCCAACCAAAAACCATCAAGCCGACAAAGGTGGATTCCATGAAAAAGGCCATGAGCCCTTCAACGGCCAACAGGGTTCCAAAAGTATCACCCACAAAACTGGAATAATACGACCAGTTCATGCCAAACTGCAGCTCCATGGTAATACCGGTCGCCACACCCAGGGCAAAGTTAATCATGAACAGCCGCAGCCAGAATTTGGTTATCCGCTTATAAATCTCACGGCCGGTCACTACATAAACCGTTTCCATCACCGCCAGTAATACCGATAGCCCCAAAGTAAGCGGGACAAATAAAAAGTGGTACAAGGCGGTAGCTGCAAACTGCCAACGCGAAAGGTCAACTACAGTTTCACTTACCATTTTTATTACTCACTAAAAAATTGCCAGAATTCCTGCCATGCACGCCGACCAACAACACGTAAAAACTCCGACAAGAGACTTGCCGGCATGACAGGCCTTTACAAAACACGAAAAAACTAACGGTTAAAAAGGTTGACTTCGGCCAGATCAATCACATTTTTCATATGGCCGTCCATGACTGCACGCAGCCCCCAAAGACCGAACCCCTTGGCCTGCCCAAGATTAATACTGGGCGGCAAAATCAGTTCCTGGCTGGCCGTCACCACATCCAGTACGGCAGGACCCTCATGAGCCAGGAACTGCTCTACGGCCTGTGGCAATTCGGCAGGGTCTTCTACACGCTGCCCATAAATACCGGCGGCCTGTGCAATTTGGGCAAAATCCGGATTTTCCAGGTTAACACCCGTATTCACAAAACCGGCCACCTTCATTTCAAGCGCCACAAAACCCAGCACGCCATTATTAAACACAACCACTTTGACAGGAACATTATGCTGTTTCAGGCTGATGATATCGCCCATTAACATCGAAAAACCACCATCTCCTGAAAGCGTGACCACCTGACGTTCGGGCATGGCCATCTTAATACCAATGCCCTGGGGCATGGCATTCGCCATTGAACCATGAGTCATGGAGCCGATCAGGCGCCTTTGTCCATTCATGCTCAGGTAACGGGCAGCCCACACAGTAGGTGTGCCAACATCAGCAGTAAATATGGCATCGGGCTCGGCTTTTTCACTGAGCACACTGGCCAGATACTGGGGATGGATAATCTTGTGTTCCCCTGGCCGTGCCAACATATCCAGATCCTTGCGCGCTTTCTCATAATCCTTGCGAGCCTCGTCAAGGAAAGCCTGACTGGTTCGTTGTTTCAATTTGGGCACAAGCAGTTTCAGGGTTTCTTTAACATCGCCCACCACCCCAAGCTGCAATCTTGCCCGCCGGCCCAGATTTTCCGCACGAATATCCACTTGGGCGATCTTGACGTGGGACGGCATGAATTGCTTATAGGGAAAATCGGTGCCCAGCATTAACAAGGTATCACAGGAATGCATGGCCTTATACCCCGAGGAAAAACCAATGAATCCGGTCATTCCCACATCATAAGGGTTGTCATATTCCACATGCTCCTTACCCCCCAGGGCATGCACGATCGGGCTTTTCAATGCCTCGGCCAGGGTAATCAACTCGGCATGTGCGCCCGCACAGCCACGGCCGACAAACAGAGCGACACGCTCTGAACCGTTTAATAAGTCAGCCAATGCCTGAACCTGCGGCTCATCGGGCAATACTTTGGGCGCGCGAGGCACCAGGCTTGCCCTGGGAGAAACCGACGTTACCGGTGAGGCCTGCAAGGCGATATCGCCCGGCAATACCACTACCGCGACACCACGCTGGCCCACTGCCGCACGGATAGCATTTTCAATCACATAAGGCAACTGGTCAGGATGCGAAACCAGTTCGCAATAATGACTGCATTCCTTAAACAACTGTTCGGGGTGCGTTTCCTGAAAATAACCACTACCAATTTCAGACGATGGAATATGCGCCGCAATGGCCAATACCGGCGTGCGAGTACGATGCGCATCAAACAGGCCGTTAATTAAATGTAAATTGCCCGGTCCGCATGAGCCGGCGCAAACGGCAAGCTCTCCGGTAACTTGGGATTCACCACTGGCGGCAAACGCTGCCACCTCTTCGTGGCGCGTTCCCACCCACTGGATGCCTCCGTGCACCCGCAAGGCTTCCGTCACGCCATTCAGGCTATCACCAACAACACCGTAAATGCGTTTTACCCCGACTTCAGCCAAGGTATGCACTAACAAATCCGCTACATTTTGTATTTTCATCATCCCCTCTTTTCAAGATAAAAGTTATTCTTCATACTGCAGCCCTCTTTTTAAAAACATCTAAAAAGTCTTTTAAAAAGAAGCCCCTGAAAACCGCCCACCCAGCGACGGAAAGGGGCGGCCTTGACAAAATTGTTTGTTAAATATTATCGAGTTTAAGCACTTCTGCTGTTTGCTGGCGGATATTTTTGCAAGCATCGCCATCAAGCTTTAAATCAATCCCGTAAGTGGGAATCATGCGTTGCAGATTGGGAAGCCAGTCATTGGCATTGAGCCTGTCTGCAAAGCATTTTTGCAAAAGCTCCAGCGCAATAAATACCGCCGTGGATGCCCCGGGAGAAGCCCCCAACAAGGCTGCCATGGAATGATCCTGAGACGCAATCAGTTCGGTACCGAACTCCAGGCGCCCCCCATGATGCTCATGAGTAGGCTTGATAATCTGCACCCGTTGACCTGCAACAACATGCTGCCAATTTCCCCTTGTCGCCAATGGATAAAACTGGCGCAACATTTCAAACTGGTGCTCACCGCTTTGCAACACCTGGGTAATCAGGTATTCGGTCAAGTCCCAGTTGTCTTTGGCCACATCCAGCATGGGGATCACATTGGCGGGTCGCACGGTCCGGAATAAGTCCGTGAGCGATCCGTGTTTCAGGAAACGCGTGGAAAAACCGGCATACGGGCCAAACAGAATGGAACGCTTGCCGTTTACGATTCGGGTATCCAGGTGCGGTACCGACATGGGCGGGGAACCGGTAGGCGCCATGCCATAAACTTTGGCATGATGCCTTTGGCTGAGCTCATCAACATCACAGCGCAGCCAAATGCCCCCAACAGGAAAGCCGCCGTAGCCCTGCCCCTCTGGGATATCCGCTTTTTGCAGCAGTTCCAGGGCTCCGCCACCCGCCCCCACAAAGACGAAAGATGCCCGGTAATCCCGCTTCTCACGGGTTATTGAACAATGGGCACTGACCTCCCATTGACCGTCTGCATTACGTGTCAGGTCTGACACGGTGGTGTTGTAATGCACCTGTACACCGGGAGTCTTTTCAAGATGCCCAAAAAGCGTATGCGTCAGGGTGCCGTAATCCACATCGGTGCCCGTGATCATGCGGGTGGCCGCCACCGGTTCATTACCTGTACGCCCCTCCATGATGAGCGGGGCCCAGTTGCCGATCTCGGCAGGGTCGGTACTGAACTGCATGCCGTGATAACAATGATGGGCGGACATGGCTTCGTAGCGGGCGCGTAAAAACCTGACGTTACCTTCTCCCCAGACAAAACTCATATGCGGGCAGGAACGGATAAAACTGGCAGGATCGTCAATCACGCCACGCCCAACCAGGTACGACCAGAATTGCCGCGACAGGTCAAACTCGGTATTGACTTCCAGTGCTTTGCTGATATCCACCGTACCATCGCTTTTTTGCGGTGTGTAATTCAGCTCACAATTGGCCGCATGGCCAGTGCCCGCATTATTCCAGCCATTAGAGCTTTCCTGCGCGCAATCATTCAGCTTTTCCAGAATAATAATTTTGGCATCAGGCATTAACTCTTTGAGCATTGTGCCTACCGTGGCACTCATGATGCCTGCACCAACCAATATAAAATCCGCCTGTTCGGATACCGGATTGATACTCATAAAATTAACCTCTCATCAATGTGAGTCAGGAATGAAAAGAACGTTAGTATCGGGGGACAGGGCCACATAAGCCCTGAACCAGGGTTCATCATTGACCAAATGCCAACGGTGTCCTCCGCCCGTTGTGTCCTCGGCCCATAAAACATCACCGGGATGCAGAACAAAACGTTTTCCCGTACGTGACTCGAACGCCAATATTCCCCGCAGGGTAATCACAAATTGATTGGTTGGTGCATTGTGCCAATCGAAACTGCCCCCGCTTTGTGTTTCCCGAAAAGAAACAAATCTGGCTGAAGCCATCAGGGTACTCGTGTCCTGGCCTTGCTTCATATCCATTTGCAACTGGCCTTCCTCAAAATCGGACTGTCCCGTTTCATCCGTAAATAAACGCACACAACGAATCATTGCTTGAACTCCATTTTTTCCTGATTATTTTTTATTAACCAGTTCTGCCAGCAAAATGGCGCACCGGTGAATGACCTGAAAAGCAAACAGACAAAAAATTTCAGCACAACAAAATCAATTTTCCATAAACGGTACAACCGCGTCCTGGGGCAAAGTGATATAAACCCTTACCCAGGGTTCGTCGCCAATCATCCGCCAGCGATGTCCTTTCCCACCTGTTTCTTCGGTAAAAAGCACATCTCCTGCCCTGATCTCGAAATGCTGACCTGCCTCGGTTTCAAAAGCCAGATGTCCTTTCAGGGTCACCACCAATTGCCGGTTGGGATCCGGGTGCCACGCTGAGGCCAAGCCCGCCGGCGTATGCCTGAAAAAAACCTTGTTTGCGCTCATTTGAGCAGTTGTGAAATCACCCCGTTCAGCCTCATCGTATTTCAATGTGCCTTCCTGTGCCTGTACCTGCCCCCTGGAATCGGTATATACGCGTACGCACCGCAACATGTTTTCTCCTTTTTCTTATATCAGTCAGCCAACCATAACCTGCTTTATATTTCCTTGATGTTAATGTATACGATGGCTGTCTGTTAGAAACACTGAATCTCAATTAATAATGCGATATGTGGTTTAATTGTCACATAATTATTCAGTTCTATACTATTTATTGCCGGGCAAGCAAAGTTACGCCTGTGCGGATTCCAGCCCGCTTTCTGGCTGAAAAACCAGTGACATCGGGCTATTCAAATAAGAGTACTGTAAAGCCACACTGGCCACATCACCATGAAGCAAGTACTCCAGCCCATCCATGGCCGAAGGATCCACCCAGCCCGTTCCGGTTGGCGTAATGATGACCAATGTTGAGCGGTCAAAAGCCTTCACGCGGATCAGTTCATCCAGCAATAAGCGGGCACGCTCCATGGGACTGTCGGCCACCTGCAAACCGGCATAAAGCCGTATGGGTTCAAAAGCTGCCTGACCGGTAAAAGCGGTAATATCGGCGGCACTCGGACCCGATGCAACGAACTCTCTTCCCGCCCGTCCCAATTCACGCCAGTCCAGTTTTGAATTAATACTGCCTGCCCGTTCCGCGATAAGCGGTTGGGGACGATCGGGCTCTAATAGTGCATCGTATTGCTGAAACGAACGATCCAACACCCGGAATGTATATTCAACCAAAACACCATTGGTTAACGTGATGATGAGAAATACCGCCAGCACTACACCTGCCACCGTGGAAACCCGACGCGGAAAGCGTTGATACAGCTTGCCAGTAAGCATTTTGCCAGGTTTTGACATGATAAGGGGCTGTTGCCATTAAACCCAGACAAGCCACAATGGCAACCGGTCTTACCACCCTTAAACTGGCTGAAGACAGGCCTGGCAGTTCAAGGTAACGATAAACACTGCGTAACACAACGCCAATGCCATAACCTGCCCCAAAAGCAAAACCGGAAAGCCCCCCCTGCACCACCTGGTTTCGTGGAGTCAGGCTGGGAGTTAAGGATGCGGCAAACAGCAATGCACCCAATATGAGTCCAAATCCACATATAGATCTGAAGAAATTTCGCATTTTATTTAATGTCTCTGTAAGTGATATATGTTCAGTCTTATGAGATGCAAGACTGAAGACTATTTTCTGCCCTGACTGGCGCAGTGACTGCCTGGTATTTTGTAACGAAAACCATAACTAAATATATTGACCGTAACCAGCTGAAATTTTTGCTGGTTATCCGGTTTTAATTGGGCTGCAATGCGGCCAACACCAATACAATAATAAAAACGATAATTAGAATTTTTAAAAATGAAGGTGCGGACTTGTTTTTCTGTGCGCCAGGGACAGGTTGAGCACTTAACCCCGCCTCTTTTAAAGCCTTGACAATTATTTTTTTCTGTTTATTGCTTCTATTAATTTCCAGCAAATGAACAATCGCAAAGATCAATATGACAGGGAAAGCAAATGGAATCGTCGCCAAAGATATAAATGCAAGCATAAAATAAAAAATAAATATCATGGCATTTCCTAATTTAAATTATCAAAACCATATACATATTACAAAATATCAAATTTCATGCCAATGGATTATTTTGATCCAGGGGTATGAAAGCAAGGTCCGTGCAATCCAAGCAAAATCATAAAACTAGTAAATAATTAAAACAAATAGAAAAATTTCAGCCTACATAGAAAGTCGCAACAAGAAATAAATTTCAGCAGAGAGTTTTACAAAGGTAAATAAATCAACGATAAAGCAGTATTTTTTGCTGAATTTGATACACTTGCCTACTTTACCGTTTCCCTGATCAATTCTCTTTTTGTTTGGTTGGTGTATGCTTTTTTTAAAAAATTTTAAATTTAATGTTTTTAGGAATGAGGTTTGAGTTTGTTTATTGATGCTTTATCTGTCGTTGCGCTGATAATTGCGGTGATCTTGTTTCTTCATATGATGGGTGGCTTCTTTGTTGGGGGATCACACAAATACGATGAAAATGGAGAACGCGTGGAAGTTAGCGCAACAGAGATGTTATGGATGCGAGTCAAAAGTGGTTTGACATTTTTAAGCATCGTCGGAACCGGGATTGTATTAATGGGCAGCTTTATTTTCCTGGTAATGAGGGGCGCAAGGATTATCAACCGCTTGTTCTAACCTATACCTTTGTTCCCTTGTAATAGCCCCGCGCTTTCTATAGCCAGGGTCACTCAGCCAAAGGCACCCAACAAAAACGCACCCTCATTACTCACATTTCCCACCGCCTTATTCGCCATTTGCATACGCATTTTTTCCGATGGATACTGCCCGGCTATTTTCCGTAACAGCATATTATTACTGTTGTTACCTTCACTCAGCCAGGCCGCATAATCAGCCGATTGTAGGATAACCGGCATGCGGTCATGAATTTCTTGGGTAAGCGCATTGGCTGCGGTGGTAATAATGGTGAAGTTGGGTACCTCTTCATGAAACTCCAGCAACCCGGCAAACCCAAACAGGCCCGCTTCCGGGTAGATGAAATACGGTTGCTTACCCGAAGCGGTGGTTTTCCATTCGTAATACCCATTGGCCGGTACGATCACTCTTGACCGCCGCCAGGCATTCCTGAAAAACGGCTTTTCTGCCGCCGTTTCCACTTTTGCGTTGATGGGTTTAGGCATGGCCTCATTCGCCCATGATGGCCGCAGGCCCCAGATGGCATGCATTAACACCCGCCTGCCATCCACCTCTTTAATAACCGGCGCAATTTGCTGGGGCGCAATGCGTAAGCTTACCGTCAAGCGCACAGTTCATAACTAGAAGCTTCTGCTGCTAACTGTCGTTTAAATTCACTGGGTAGTAAGTTACCCAATGACTCATGGGGTCGTTCCTCGTTATAACTTAACATCCAGGCCCAACTGAGGTCTCGCACCTGATCCAGCGATGAGAACAAATGCGGGTCCAGGACTTCGGTGCGATAACTGCGATTAAATCGCTCTATATAAGCATTTTGGTTTGGCTTGCCTGGCTCAACATAACAAATCTTGATGTCATGTGCTTCACACCACTGTGTAAAAGCAAGCGACGTCATTTCACTACCATTATCCACGCGAATCATTTTAGGCAGGCCTCTTTCTGCTTTAAGTTGCTCCAGCGTTCTCACCACTCTGGTGGCCGGCAGTGAGGTATCAATCACGATATCCAAGGCTTCCCTGACGCCTTCGTCAATGATATTGAGCACACGAAAGCGCGTACCGTTGTAAAGTGCATCGCTCATAAAATCAAAAGACCAACTGTAATTCGATTCCGCAGGCACTGCCAAAGGCGCTGGCGCACGCTCGGGTAAGCGTTTTTTGGTGCGACGTTTTTGGTTCAAATTCAGCGCACAGTAAATACGCCACACTCGCTTGAAATTCCAGAGTTTTCCATCCAGTCTCAATCGATAAAAACATTTCCAGAAGCCCCAACGGGATCGCGTTGGATCTTGCACGATTGCGTTAAGCGCATCAATGATAGGTTGATCACGTTCAAGACGATGCTGACTGGGGTCAGGCCGGTACCAACTGCGACGAGACAGGCGTGTCAGACGAAATGCCCGGGCAATGGAAAGCGAACCTTGCTGAACCAAGTGCAAGGCCGCTTCACGTCGTCGCTCCAGCGTCAGAGCTTTCCCAGCAAATCTTTGATCGCTGCGTTCTCCAAAGCCAATTCTGCATACATTTTCTTTAGACGGGCATTTTCCACCTCGATGTCCCGCAATCGTTTCAAATCCGACGCCTCCAAACCACCGTACTTGCTTTTCCACTGGTAATAAGTCGCGTTGCTGATGCCATGCTCGCGACAAATATCGGTCACTTTCATGCCTTGCTCAGCCAATTTCAAAATAGCCACAATCTGAGTTTCTGTAAATTTAGATCGCTTCATGATTTCCTCCATCAAAGATGATAATGGCAGAAATCTCTGGTTTTGGCTTGTGCCTTTTTAGGGTAAGTTTACGGATGGCATTCGCTTGGTTAATTTAATGATGGATTATGAAGTTGGGGTTTCATCCAGAATTTTCAAAGTACCCAAAGTTGATACTGATTATTTTGATGAGGACGAATAAATAAATATACTGGCTTTATATTTAATTTATAAGCACATTTAAATTGACACATATTTGTTTCTTAAATCAACTTAAGGTAACATTATTATCCACCTTGCGTATGATGCAGCGGAACGACAGGAAAAAACAATGAGTATCAAACAAAAAATAATGAAACCAGCAGTATTTCGGCTCCTGTCACTTTGGTTCTCAAAGTGGATGACGAAGCCCCAATTAGATTTTCTGCTAATTTGATGCGTAGAAATGAGCATTATTATCACGCCAGCGTCCTTGGCAAAGATTATCCAGAAGAAACGGTAACAGCGCTCAAACAAATTCAAGCCGCAAAATCCAAAATACTCATTGGCATTATGCTTGGAAACGATAACAATTACTCAGAAGCAATCGGCGTATCCGGGTCAACCGCAACCACAACTGCTTTTATGAAAGCATGCGGAATTAAGCAGTAAGCGGCCTGACTAAGCGCAACTGTTCCGTGCCAACAGGAAAAAATCAAGCCACATACCTCAACATAGTGACATAATGAATACCGCTGCCCGCCAGCACAAACAAATGCCAAATACCATGCGCATGACGCCAGCGACTGTCGTTGGCATAGAATAAAATACCCGCCGTATAAGCCACACCACCGGCCAGCAGCCATAAAAAGCCGTCCCGGCCCAATGCCTCCATTAGCGGGAATAGCGCGATAATTGCCAGCCAACCCATTAACACGTAAAGCAGCATTGAAAACACCCGTTTGCCGCGCGCCAGCCAGATTTCCTGGACAATGCCCAGCACGGCCAGCCCCCATACCACTCCAAACAACGTCCATCCCCAGGCACCCCGCAGGCTGACCAGGGCAAAGGGCGTATAGCTGCCGGCAATCAAAAGATAAATGGAACAATGGTCAAACTTGCACCAGATCCGCTTGGCCCTGCCGCGCAGGCTGTGATAAAGCGTGGACGCCAGGTATAAAAAAAGCAGCATGGCCCCATAAATGCTGAAACCGACAATCTTCCAGGGATCGCCTGCCTGTGCGCCAAGCACAATAAGCAATACTGCACCTACTACCGCCAGCCCTGCCCCTGCCAAGTGGGAAATACTGTTAAACCGTTCACCGTAATACATTCGCCTGTTCCTTTTTCATCCAACATTCTGTGGTACCGCCAATTTTTATTAAGTTATACACCATACCCGTTACCTTTCCCCCGCTCGAGAACAAATAAACGCATAAAATTTATTTCCAATTTGCTACTAAGCCCATAACCAAAAAGGCATAGTTTTATTACTTCTTTTTCAATTGACACAAAAGAATGATTCTTACTAAGATCAGCATGCTTCAGTAAGAAGCATTTGTCATTTTAATTGAAGCTTAAGATATAAATTATTCTGTTATCACGTATAAAAATTTTAGTATGTACAAAAAATATCAAAAATATCTGTTTGAAAGGAGACATCACTACAATGTCAATCAAGAAACTCTTGTTTACGGCCATAGCCTCATTATCGCTGGCCCAGATTGCGGTTGCCCAAACTGACCAGCCCAAACCACCCAACATCATTGTCATTCTTGGCGATGATATCGGTTTCAATGATATAGAACCCTTTGGTCAAACCGTTATTCAAACGCCCGAACTGAATAAACTGGCGGCCGAAGGGATGCGTTTTACCAATTATCACGTGCATCCAACCTGCTCACCCACACGCGCCCAGTTAATGACCGGGGTTGATAACCACTTGGCGGGAATGGGTGCCATGGGTGAATACCGCACCCCTGAAATGGACAACTATCCCGGAAGCTATATTGGCTCCCTGAACGAAAAAACCAATACGATTGCCGAAGCCCTGAAGGAAAATGGTTACTTCACTTTCATCACCGGCAAATGGCACTTGGGCGCCAAACCGGAACAGCTGCCTGAAGCAAGGGGGTTTGATAAATCCTATATCCTGATTAGTGCTGGTGGAAGCCACTGGGATGACTCCAGTCTGGTTGCCATTCATCCTAAAAACAAATTCTCCGAAAACGGCAAAATCATTCCCAGGGATACCGGCGAGTACTCATCCGATCTTTACACCAATAAATTCATTTCTTACATACAGGAAGCCGAGAAGCTGGATAAGCCATTCTTCGGTTTCCTTTCTTTCCAGGCCGCTCACGACCCCTTGCATGCGCCTGCCGATTTCATCAAAAAGTATGAAGGAAAATTCAGTGCCGGTTATGAAAAGCACCGTGAAGAACTGTTTGAGAACATGAAGCGTCTGGGAATTGTACACAAAACCAGCGTGATGTCTCCTGCTGCCCCGATGCAAAAACGCTGGGATGAGCTCAGCCCCGATGAAAAGAAATATCAAGAACGTCTGATGGAAGTGTATGCCGCCATGGTTGACAATATTGATATGAATATTGGCAAAGTGGTTGCCGAACTGAAAAAATCAGGAGCCTATGACAGCACAATGATCTTTTATTTCCATGATAATGGCCCCTCTCCTTCCTACATGGATTTCTATCCAGGCAATGCGGACGGAAAATGGATTGCACAGGAGTTTGATACGTCTTACGAAAACCTCGGTGCCCCCAAATCCTATGCCGGCGTAGGGCCTGGATGGGCAGCAGCCAGCTCGGCACCGTTCAAGCTGTTCAAATTCTTCATGACCGAAGGCGGCACATTATCACCCATGATTGTCAAAGGCCCTGCCGTCAGCAAGCCCGGCTCCATTAATGACGCTTTTCTGGGCGTTGAAGATATTTACCCCACCATTCTGGAACTGGCCAACGCCGAGCGTAGCGAAACACGTAATGGCATCCCGCTGGCCCCATTAAAAGGGGTGTCCTTTGCCAATGTCCTGCAAGGAAAAGCCGACTCTGCCCGACCTGACAACTTTGAGCGTGGCGAAGAGCTGTTCAACAATAAGGTTTATCGTATGGGCAAATGGAAGTTAAGCTGGTTGCCCAAACCTTTTGGTGAAGAGCGCTGGCAACTTTTTGATATGGATAATGACCGCACTGAAACCCGTGACCTGGCCAGTCAGCATCCTGAAATTGTTGAGGAAATGGTGAAAAAGTATGAGGTTTGGGCCAAAGAACATAACGTTCTTAACTGGGATTCCGAGTTCCTGGCCCAAGGTCTTTTCAATTATTTTGATTGGAGAAAAGGCCTGCCAACACAAATCATCATTAAAGACTAAACAGTAATCATCAGGGATACCCGTCATGAAACGAAAATATTTACCCGGCACATCCATGCTTGTCCTAACCTTGCTGATCAGTGCAGGCAGTCATTTCTGTCAAACGGCTCAGGCTACGCCCAAACACGTGCAAATCGGAGATGGGGTGAATGGTCCTCGTGGAATGGTTTGGATTGACAGTGGACAGTTTCTGATGGGCAGTGACAGTGACAAGTCACAACCCAATGAACGTCCTGCCCATCTGGTATCCCTGGATGGATTCTGGATAGACCAGCATCATGTCACCAATGATGATTTTGAGAAGTTTGTTGCCGAAACGGGTTACATCACGACGGCAGAAAAAAAACCGGACTGGGAAACCATCAGCGTCCAATTGCCTGAAGGCACCCCTCGTCCGAATGATTCCGTTTTAGTTCCCGGAGGCCTGGTTTTTATTTCAACCGAAAAACCGGTATCACTGGCTGATTACTCTCAATGGTGGCGATATGCCCCTGGTGCAAACTGGCGACAACCCAACGGACCGGGTTCAAATATCAAAGACAAGGGAAACCATCCTGTTGTACAGGTTTCGTATGAAGATGCCATCAACTATGCCAAATGGGCCAAAAAACGATTACCGACAGAGGCGGAATGGGAATATGCCGCCCGAGGCGGACTGGATCAGGCCACATATGCCTGGGGAGATATCCTCAAGCCTGACAATAAGGCAATGGCCCACACCTGGGATGAAGCCAGCTCAGCCTTTCCTGTGCAGTCAGCCAAGGTTTTACCAGGCACACTTCCCGTTAAAAGTTTTGAGGCCAACGATTACAAGCTGTATGACATGGCCGGCAATGCCTGGCAATGGGTCGCCGACTGGTATCGTCCCGATTCCTTTGTGATACAGACCAAAAACCCGTCAAATCATAATCCCCAAGGACCAGAGGCTTCCTTGGACCCAAGCAGGGTCAGGCCGGATGCGCCCACCCGGGTTATCCGTGGCGGTTCCTTTTTATGCAGTGAAACATATTGCGAAGGATACCGTGTTAGCGCAAGACAGGGACAAGACCCGTACAGCAGCTCGGCCAACGTGGGGTTCAGGCTGGCCATGAGCATGGAGGAATGGGAAAAACTGACAAAAGATTAAACCTTGTCCATTTTCCGGATGAAATAAAATGGACAATAAAAAATAAACCCCGCTACTCAAAAAACAGGGGGTTTATCAGTAATCTGACCTGTTAATTAAAACAGGTTTATTTTTCATGCCTGGATTTGAGCTGTTAATTCATCCAGGAATTGATCCATCGTTGCGTACGGGCACCAGTTGCAAAACGGTTCCATTGCTCTTCGGGACGATTGAAGGCTTTGGTGAATTCATCACACATGTCCCGGTTCTCACTCATTTGCGCAACCGCCTGCATGGTTTCCTGGCGGGGCGGTTTCAGGAACAAATTGGTCCAATGGGTGGCACACTCAACGCGATCCCTGCGTTTATCATCCACGATCTGGCAGAAACGCTCGTCAATGACCGACTGCTTGACAATTTCCTCACCCAACACGAAGGCACTATAAGAAGCCATATTGGCCCCCTGCCCCATCAAGGGATCCACCGTGGCATGCGCATCGCCCAGCGCAATGGCAAATTTATCATCACCAAGGCCAATATAGCCTTCACGAACCACGGGTATAACTCCCCCTTGCAATAAATCACGGGAACCATTAGCCAGATCGAACTTGGCCGGATCAATGCGTGCGCTAATGGTTGGGTGATACTTCTCCAGCTTTTTCAACATGGCATCAAGGAAACGACGGGGGTTTTCATCATAATTCAAATGCGCCCATTCCTCTGTGTCACCGCCAGGTATGTTCAGGGTTAGCAATGCATGACCCGCGCCCTGGAAGGTCACGGTAGGCAAATCAATAATCTCACCATTTCCAGGAGAGTTGGACAAGGTCACGTTACGGTGTTCCTCATCGGCAATCCCTGTATAAATACCGGCACAAATTATGCGTTGAGGCGCTGAATGCGGACTGAGTTTTTCATTGCGTGCAAACACATCCCTTAATGTTCCCTTACCCACGCACACCACCACCAGATCCACGCTTTTGGCCAATCCGGCCAGGTCTGCCGCCTGAATGTCTTTGTATTGAATCTTGCCTCCTCGTTCAAGGAAATCATTCATTAGCTGGGGCAAATAAATTCTGTAGTCAACCGCCCGGCTGGGAGAACCCAAATCACCACGAAAATGCAAAGGTTTTTCCCCACCAAAATAATAGGTCTGGCCTGGATAGCCATATGTTTCGTCGCACCAATGGTTCACGCCCAGCTCCTTTTCACGTGCAACGGTAATTGCATGATGGGTGACTGTATTAAGCAGTCGCAAACCGGCATATTCTTCCGGTTCGCGATCGGTATAGATAGTGACGTCCACATCATGCTGACGCAGATATAAACCAAGATGAAGCCCACCGACACCCGCACCCACAATGGCAATTTTTTTATTCATCTGAATAAACTCCTTTAAATATCAATTAAATTCTTATAATGGAAAAAAGCGATTTTTTATATGAAAAATATATTTGAATCAATATCTTACAAATAAAACACACATCGCCATTTCATCTTAAATTGATACCATAAAATATTCAAATGAAATAAAATAGCACACCACATTACTTTAAAGTTATATTGTTTTTTTAAAATCAAGACTGAAAGTTCAAGACAGAAATAAATGTTTCCTGTTTTTCTCAATCGACTCAGGTGTATCAAAATCCATCACGCACCCCTGATCATCAACAGGAACCCGGGTTAGGTCATTGGTATTGTCCTGCAGGATCTTCCTGGCGCCCCTGTCGCCTCCCAAACTGACAAGATCGTTAAAAAACGTCTTGGCAAACCAGACAGGATGTCCCTGTTGCCCCTGATAATAAGGGGCCGCCAATTTTGCATGAGTCGCAGAAGCCACCATACTGTGCAGGGTTGATACCTGGATAAGTGGCAAATCTGCCGGACTGATGAGCCAGCCGGCATATTGTTCAAGATGGGAGACCGCATAGGAAAGCGAGTCACCCATGCCAGAGGACGAAAACGGCATTTCCAGAAAAGAGATGCCTTCCCGCTTTAAGCAGTCGATATGTTGCCGGGAATGGTTGCTAAGCACCACCCAGACATCAGAGCCCAGAATACGCTGGATTTTTTTTGCCGTATGAAGAAACATAGGCACACCATTCACATCAAGCAGACGTTTATCTGTGCCAAAACGAATGGATTTACCGCCAGCCAGAATAATGGCCGCTATTTTTTGAGGTTTCTCCATATGTCTGCCCCGGGCTAAAATACTTTTTCAACATCAATGTTTTTGGCATAAGCAACATCAGAAGACGGTGGCAAATTGACCGCATTTTTCACGGCCAGGATTTCGGCCATCACACTGACGGCAATTTCTGATGGTGTCTTGCTGCCAATATAGACGCCAATTGGTCCGCGCAAACGTGCCAGTGATGCCTCGGTCTGGTCAAAATGCCTGATCATTCTTTCTTTTCGGGCACGACTGTTTTTACGTGACCCGATAGCACCCACATAAAAAGCATCTGTTTCCAAAGCCTGCAATAAGGCCAGATCATCCAGTTTCGGATCATGCGTTAGCGCAACAATGCAGGTACGGGCATCTGGCCTGAACGCATCCACGGCGTCATCAGGCATCAGAGTGGTTAACTTGGCCCGTGGTATGGACCATTGTTTATCTGCATTAAGACGTGGGTCACACACCGTGACATCAAAACCGCAAAACAAAGCCATGGTGGCCAAATACTCGGATAATTGCCCTCCACCGATAATCAGCATACGATATTCAGGACCGAAACAGCTTGACAAAAAACCGCCTTCAAGCCGCAAGGGTGTGGGTGCCGGTGCACGCGACAACACAACGTTACCGTCCTCCTGCCGGACAACCCGATTCATCAGGTTTCCGGCATCCAGTTCCGCCACCAACTCGGCCAAAGCTTTCACATCGGTGTTAAACTCCAGAAAAAGCTCGATGGTTCCGCCACAAGGCAATCCGAACTGGTGTGCCTCGTCGGCGGTTACCCCATATTTGATCAGCTCGGGAGGACCATCCTGAATGCCTGAAGATGATCCAAAACGGAGAATAAGGTCATCTTCCAGACAGCCTCCCGAGACAGAACCGACGGTGGCACCACTTTCTGACAGTGCCATGATAGAACCGATTGGGCGAGGTGAAGAACCCCATGTCCTGACAACCGTCACCAAGACCGCTTTCTGGTCCCGTTGACGCCACTCAAGCAAGGTACGCAAAACCATTACATCAAGATTTTCCATGAGTCCTCCTTATGTTTATTTAGTCACGACATGATAAGTCAAACCTGCCCTCTCGATAAGAAAAAGGGTTTTCGCCTATCAAAAAAACGTCTGAATACCAATCCGGGAAATAGACTGGTTTCTGCTGGAGGAAGCATCGTCAGGTCCAAATAAACCATTGATGCTGGCTCTGGCATCCTTGTTGGTTCTTTGGTAAATCTGCTGCACATAAACCAGCGTGCGTTTTGACAAAGAATACGACAACGTCGAGTTAATTTGATGCGCATGATTTTTATTCAGTTGTGCATTGCCTTTCATATAGTTATAGCTGGCACCTAATGCCCATTTGGGATCAATTTGCCATTTTCCGCCAATTTCAGCCGCATAAACAGATGCCTTATTGGAACGGTTACTGGTTTTGGTAAACAAGGCAATCGCCGTCACTTTCTCAAACGCATAGTGCATACCCACACCCCATGTCCGCACAGGTGTTTGTACCGGCATCATGGCTGCGTCCACCCCATATTTCACATCGGTATAGGCAGCGCCAATGCCAAAAGGCCCCGATTTATAATTCAGGCCGAAACTGAGCGTCCTGTCTTTAGTCGACCTATTGGGCCCAGAGCCAAAGCCATATAGTGCGCCTGCAGTAAAACCGCCAAAATCTGGTGTTCTATACTTGACAGAATTATGCACTTGTTCTCCGGCTGTCCTGTCCCAATCAGACCCTCCTGTTGCATTAAAGGGGATACCCAACTTTGCAAAAGGACCTTGTCTAAACGTATATAAACCGCCGGCACTGGGCCCCGCCGCATTCCTGGAAATGGTCAGGGAATCCCACATGAAATCGAATTGGTTACCTAATGTCAGGCGGCCATATCGATCACTATCCAAACCTACAATTGCGGTACGGCCAAAAAGACCATGTCCGGGAATGGTTTTGCCTTCATGGATATCAAACTGGCTTTGCAAATCAAAAATGACTTTTGTGCCATCACTTAAATGCTCACTGCCTTTAAATCCAATAAATGAAGGTGTGTAAATACCTGAATCCGTCCTAAAACGCCGGTCATCTCCCTGATTTGAAATATACGATACACCTATATCCAGCAAACCATAAATTTGCACACTATCTTTTTTTTCCGGCTCTGCGTGTGCAATGCCACCTGCCAGGCAACAGGCCAAGCCTGCTGCCACCAACTTCTTCTCCATGCCATCTTCCTTTTTTAATAAATAATAATATTTTTAATTTGAATAAAATCAATCACTTGAATGATTTTGTGCAAAACAGAAGGCAATAGAAAACCCTCCGTTTTACACGGTATTTTTTTACTTCGTTTGCTTAAATGTCTTTAATTAAGACTTGGCAAGAAAATCACCTATCGTTTCATCAGTATGAAAGACAGGTTTTTCATGATAGTGAGGACCATCATAAATTTCGATCAGCACACTACGTTCGTGTGCAATAGTTGGACCATGCGGATGCCCAACTGGATTCATATAGAATGAACCGGGCTTCAATCTCAAGCCAACGTCAACATATTCATAATCACCCTCAAGGCAATACATGAACTGATTCGAGGCATGCGTATGTTTAACGGGAATACGACCGTCTTTCTGGAACTCCAGCAAGGCAATGCTGGCCCCGGTGTCTGGATTTTTCCATAAGAAATACTGCCGGAAACCATACTCGGGATAATCAATCCACTGTTCAGGATCCAGGTCCCGGGTATTCAACAAAACCTCCAAGGTTTCACAAAGTACTTTATTTTGCTCATGCATAGTAAAACTCCAATGCCGGACGCCCTTCTTTTACCCAGCGGTTATATTCTTCCTTACTGGCAACATTGGCAGGGAACAAGCCAATCAATGAACGGCCACGCTCCAGGTGCCAGGCAACAAACTCTTCGTACATTTCAGCCTCGGCTGCTTCATGGGCCACCTCATCAACCAGATAACGGGGAATCACCACAACTCCATCCCCGTCACCAACGATAATGTCACCCGGATAAACACAGACACCGGCACAACCAATTGGCACATTCCACTCAAGCGGATGCATGCTTAACGGTGTTGCAGGCGCTGCGCTTCTTTGCTGGAACGCGGGCAATCCAATTTTAATGAAGGCCGGAACGTCACGAAATCCGCCATCGGTCACCACCCCTTCCACACCCCGTGTCTTCAGGCGCAAAGCCATCATGTCACCCATTGACGAGGCGCGCGTGTTGCCAAACGCATCAATAACCAACACCGAGCCTTTCGGGCAGATTTCCATTACCCCCCGATGTTTATTGTCATCGCGGGAATAAGCATCCATCGTGTCGATGTCTTCACGTGACGGAATAAACCGTAATGTAAAGGCGGGCCCGATCATTTTGGGCTGCCCGGGTGAGAGCGGATTGATACCCAACATCAATGTATTGCGAAAACCGCGCTTCAGTAAGGCATTGGACAAATTGGCCGTACTGCTTTTCATCAAGGCTGCACGGGTTTCCTCAGAGATTTGAACAAATTCATTTTGGCTTTTTACGGTATTCTCTGCCAGGTTTTTTGACATCATATATGCTCCTAAATTCGTAATAGAACCTGTCATATGCTATTTACGCAGAGTTTCTTTAACAATGGTATTTCTCAAAATACCCACACCTTCAACTTCCACTTCAACCACATCGCCCTCTTTCATCCAGACTTGGGGATTGCGACGCAAACCGACACCTCCGGGCGTACCGGTTACAATCACGTCACCGGGTTCCAAAGCGGTAAAGGTGGAAATAAAACTGATCAGGGTAGGAATGGAAAACGTCAGCATGTCTGTCGTGGTTCTTTGCATTTCCTCGCCATTCAAACGGGTAACCAGGCTTAAGACGCGATCGGTAGACAGCTCATCCGTTGTCACCAGCCAGGGGCCAAAACCTCCGGTTGCATCGAAGTTCTTGCCAGGTGTCCATTGATTGGTAGCCAATTGCCAATCACGTACGCTGCCATCGTTATAGCAAGAGTAACCGGCAACATGTTCAAAGGCCTGATCTTCGGGAATACGACGACCACCCTTGCCAATCACGATCGCAATCTCACCTTCAAAGTCAAACTGATCCGACTCTGCAGGACAAACCAAGGGGCGATTATGACCCACCTGGGATTCATTCAAGCGCAGGAAAATAACGGGCACCTCGGTATCCGGACGATTGCCCTCGACACGATGAGCAAGATAATTCAGGCCGGCACAAAAAATACGCGGTGCATTCGGAATAACCGGTAAAAATACCACGTCGTCAACATGAAAGTCAGGTTGTGAGTTTTCCACCAGCGCTTCCAGACGGTTCAGCCAGCCACCTTTAATGGCAGACAGAAGATCCGGGCAAGCATTACCCAGACGACGCCCCAAATCATAAACATACTCGCCCTCCACCAACCCGAAAGTTGAGCGATTCTGACTTACAAAAGACATTAATTTCATGACTACTCCACTTATCCTTATTTCTCTAATAAAGCCTAAAAAAATTAACTTAATTTATACCGACGGCATTAATTAATGCGATTGGGCAAATTCAATGGCCCGTTTCAAGGCATAAACAACCAGTTGTGCCCGATAGGCAGCCGAAGCATGCATGTCTGCGTTCAGACCCTCTGCGGACTGAACACATGCATTTATTGCGTTCACACTGAAATCAGATTCAAGCAATTTTTCAAATTCACGCTGGCGAAAGACACAGGGACCGGCCCCATTAATCGCAACACGAATTTTTTTATCCATAGTTTGCGAAACAAAACATCCCGCCATCACATAACCCGACGCCGGATTGGGCATTTTGCAGTAACCTGCTTTCAGCACACGTGGAAAATTCACACGCATCACGAACTCGCCTTTCTCAAGCGCCGTGCTGAACAATCCGGTAAAAAAATCATCCGCATCAATCGTGCGTTTATTGGTAATTACCTTGGCGCCCAAACCCAACACGGCCCCCGGGTAATCGGCGGAAGGGTCATTATTGGAAATGGAGCCACCAATCGTGCCCATATTTCTAACCTGAGGATCTGCAATGCCGCTGGCCAAAAATGCCAGGGCCGGAATGGCCTGTGCAATTTCCTTGTGAGCCGCCACGTCAGCATGCCGGGTCATGGCCCCCACCGACACCATCTTTTCATCAACGGTAATGCCACGCATTTCAGGCAGATCCTGTAAGTCAATCAGCAATGCCGGATTGGCCAGTCTTTGTTTCAGGGTTGGCAACAGCGTCATACCCCCGGAAATGAAGCGGGCTTCAGGATTTTTACTGAAAAGCTCATTGACTTCCTGAACACTTTTCGCACGCACATAATCAAAGTTATACATAGTTATACGTTCCCTGCCGATACGCTACCCTGACACTTCCTGGCACAAGAATGAATGGCATCCACAATCCCCTGGTAACCGGTGCAACGGCACAGATTACCCTCCAGCTCATGACGAATGACCGCCTCGTTGTCAGCACAGCCACGATTCAGGATATCCAGCCCCTGCATGACCATTCCCGGTGTACAGTAACCACACTGTAAGGCATGGTGTTCCTGAAAGGCGGCCTGCAGCGGATGCAGGTTTTCCGGAGTTCCCACCCCTTCAATCGTGATCACTTCTTTTCCATCTGCCATAACGGCAAGCGTGGTACAGGACTTGACACTTCGGCCATCCAAATGCACAGTGCAACAACCGCACTGTGTCGTGTCGCAACCCACATGAGACCCTTTCAGGCCACAATTTTCACGCAGAAAATGAACCAAAAGCGTACGGGGTTCAACCTCGTGTTTCTGCTCAATACCATTAACCATAATGGCGACTGTAGTTTTTGACATATTTTGAATACCTCGGTAAAAATCCTGACCTGAAACACCCTTATCTGGAGCCCAGATAAGCAGCCAGTAAAGCAATTACTAAAACGGTGAAAGCCCAGGTCCATGCCGGCATTTGAATGGATACACCCGATTTGGATGGTGTCGCTTGCGCATACACCGGAGCAGGTACAAAAGCCGGTGTCGCAGCAACCGCCGAACCAGCCGCTGCAACAGCAGTTCCCATTGCCGGTGCTGCCACCTTGGCAGGTTCTGCCACCGCAGGCGCTGGACCCAGCAATTGTTGGCTGAAACGCTCAAAAAACTGTTTGGTCAATTTGGCCGAGGTCGCATCAATCAGGCGTGAACCGATCTGTGCAAGACGCCCGCCTATTTCTGCCTTGGCTTCATATTTCAGCAAAGTCCCCTGATTGGCCGCCTCTTCCAGCGTGACAACCGCACTGCCTTTGGCAAATCCGGCGACGCCCCCATCTCCCTCAAATGCCAGGGTATAGGTTTCAGGTGCTTTCATATCAAGTTGTCTAAGTTTTCCATTAAAACGGGCCTTTACCGGACCAATTTCAATAACCACCCTAACCGCATAAACGCCTGTCTCCACCTCAGTCACTGACTCACAACCAGGGATTGACAACCGAAGCACCTCCGGATTCATCAGGGCAGACCACACCTTTTCCCGAGACACGGGAAGCTGCTGTTCACCATTTAAAATCATGTTTTTGTCTCACAAAAAAATTAAAGGGGCGGCAAAGTTGCCGGACGCTTGGTTTGCCATCTGAATTGATAAACTTCTATTTTTGATGACAGCTCCGCCTTCTCAAATGGATCGTTATTGATCATCTCCCATACTTCCGCTTCATCATGGGCATCAATAACCATCATCCCGCCAATAGATACCCCGTCCTTATTCTGCATGGGCCCACCAAAATGAACCCGGTCATGAAATTGCTTCATATATTCCGCATGCAACGGACGCGTCGCCTTTCTTATTTCTTCCGCTTTGCCATCGGTACGGTCAGTCCTGTATACAATAAACTGCTTCAACATCCTCATTTCCCTTCACATTCCTGATTCAATTTGTTCATTTCAAACTTCATGCTTATGATTCAACCGCTTGCGGTGCTTTTCCTGATGCCTTGCTTTGCTGAATGGCTTCCCAGACTTTCAATGCGGTCAAGGGCATATCGATATGCTTGATGCCATAAACACTTAATGCATCCATCACTGCCGACGCTACCGCCGGAGGCAAGCCAATGGTTCCGGTTTCAGCTCCTCCCTTGACGCCAAGCGGATTGGTTTTTGTGGGTACCGGCCTTAAGCCCACACGGATACGTGGGAAATCCTTTGCCTTAGGCATGGCATAATCAGTAAACGATCCGGTCAGCAGCTGGCCATCTTTGTCATGCACGACTTCTTCCAATAACGCCTGACCCACTGCCTGGGCAATACCGCCAATAATCTGACCCTCAAGAATCAGCGGGTTAATGACATTACCCACATCGTCTATACCGGAAATATCAACCAGCGTGATTGTGCCTATTTCAGGATCAACCTCTACTTCACAGATATAACAGCCATTCGGATAGTTTTGCGGTTGCGCTGTAAAGTACCCCCTTCCCTCAAGGCCTGACCACAGTTCAGCCGGCAATGGCTTGGGTGTTCCCCAGGCATAGGTTGTCTTGGCCACCTTGTCCAACGTGATTTCCTTGTCCAGGGCTGCATGGCGATAAACACCATTCGCAAACTCAAGGCCCTCCTCATCACATTCCAGCAGGATGGCGGCAACCCGCCTTCCCCTTTCGATAATCTGGTTACACGCGGCCAGCAAGGCAGAACCGCCGACCGTCATACTGCGTGATCCGAAACTGCCACGGCCGTTGGCCACTTTATCGGTATCACCCTGAATCAGTCTGATTTTTTCAATAGGCACACCCAGCCATTCATGGACCATCTGGGCGTAACTGGTTTCATGTCCCTGGCCATATGAGAAAGTACCGGCAATAACCGTAAGTCCGCCTGTCGCATCGAAACGCACCTCCATCCTGTCGCTAATCGTGGCTGCCACTTCGATGTACATGGACAAGCCACGTCCGCGCAATAAACCACGTGCCGCACTTTCTTTGCGACGTGCATCAAAACCGTCCCAATCGGCCAGTTTCAGCGCATCATCCATAAGGGCTTCAAATTCACCGCAGTCATAGGTTTCATTAATAGCCGTACGATAAGGCATCTGCGCCGGACTGATCAGGTTACGGCGACGGATTTCAACCCTGTCCATACCCAATTCAGCGGCAGCCAAATCCATCATGCGCTCAACAATCAGGGTGGACTCGGGACGTCCTGCTCCCCGATAAGTGGTTAATGTACGGCTGTGCGTAAACACACCGTTTACTTTGACATGCATGGCCGGAAAGGCGTAAACTCCCGACAACATACGTGACCCCACCAAGGGAGGATGCGCGGTTGAGGGACCTAACTGACATCCCAGGTTGTGGTGGATATCCACCCGAAAACCAAGTACCGTACCATCATTCTTTAGTGCGATTTCAGCATCGGCAACCTGGTCTCGTCCGTTAAAATCGGACAGGAATGACTCGCTGCGATCGGCCACCCACTTAACCGGCCGACCCACGCGTTTGGCGGCCCATAAAACCAGCACTTCCTCGGGATAAAGACCGCCTTTGGTACCAAACCCGCCACCGACATCGCCAGCAACAACATGAACCTGATGAGCGGGAACACGGAAAATATGTTCTGCCAGCAACAAACGGATACGACTCGGGTTGGCGGCCGATGAAGTCAGGTGATAACGCTTGTCCGCTTCATGATATGCACCGATACAGGTACGAGGCTCCAAAGGGTTTCCTGCAAGACGCTGGCTGCGGATACGGCTTTTAACAATACGGTCTGCTTTTTCGAAGGCGGCATTGGTCGCCTGCTCGTCACCCATTTCATGACGGAAGCAAATATTACCCGTTGCCTCTGGCCAGACCAGCGGTGCATTTTCCGCAATCGCCGACTCTACGGTAGGCGCTGCGGGCATATTGTCATAAACCACCTGTATGCGCTCGGCAGCATCCATCGCCGCAGGAAGCGTTTCCGCCACAATAAAAGCAACCGGACTGCCAATAGCCAGAACACGCTTTGAGGATAGAGGTGGAAATGGGGTGGGATGATATTTCTTTCCGGTAATGGTGGGCGGAATGCTCACGCACGGAATATGACCCAAGCCATCCTGTTCATAATCTTCTGCTGTCAGGACCGCCAATATTCCCGGCACGTCCAGTGCACCTGAGACATCAATACTGACAATATTGGCATGAGCGACTGTGGAGCGTAAAACATATCCTCTGGCCTGTCTTGGTAAATTGACATCATCCGCAAAGGTTCCCTGTCCGGTTAACAGACGTACATCTTCCACCCTGGGAAGCGGTGCCCCTATTCCCTGGGATACCTTGACCATTGACTCTACTTTCATTTACTTTTCTCCACAAATACCCATGCCGCACACTTAACCAACGACTACCAGCATGAAGTCGCATCGTATACATTCTCATCCAGTGAGAATGTCAGCGGAGTGCCCTTGCTGATAATCTTTCCATAACGACCCGCATAGAAAAGCAGGCCCCTGTCCGGATGTTTGGGGCGCTCCATTGTATGAACCCGCCCCACAAACAAGGTATGATCCCCACAGGGATAAACATGCTCCAGGTCTGTTGCGATCTGTACATTGGCACCTGACAGGACGGGTACATTACCAATACGTTCAAATTGCGGGCATTTACCTTCAATGGGTTTACCTGCGAAGTGGTTACTGCACCATTCCTGGTGCTCACTCAAAACACTCACCCCGAAATAGCCCGCACGTTGAATGCGATCATGCATTCTTGCCGTACATGCAACAGAGACAATAATCAGCGGCGGTTCCAGTGAGCCGGACATGAACGCATTGGCGGTCATGCCATGAGGCTCCCCATCCACATCAGTGGAAATAACAACGACACCGGTGGCAAATTCACCCATGGCATTGCGAAACTCACGTGGATTAAAATTGGCGACTCGCTCGGCACGCTGTTTTTCAAGGATTAATTCTGTCATTTGAATCTGCCTCATGTTGGTTGGATTAAAGTCTTGCCTTAACCGTTTTTATTCAAAAAAGTCCCGCGTAGGGTCCATGCCCCACTGGGTCGTATCATCAGCAAAAACATCGTAATACAAAGGCTCGTAATCCTCATTAACGACATCACCATCGGTATAGTGCTCAACACGAAAACCGAATGGATCACGCCAATAATCAAAAATCTGGCTCCCGATCAGATGGCGACCAACACCACAATCCAGGCGATGTCCCTTGGCAACCAGATAGTCATGAGAACCCATGACGGAATCAAGGTCCTGGAATTCAAAAGAGCAATGATGGACACCGGTCACTTGTGCCTGCACGATCAGCATGGAATGATGATCAACAAACTCCGCTCCCTTGTCCATGCGCAGGAATGTACCAATTACCTGACTCTTGTCGCCCGGCACGCACATGTAATCGGAAGCCAGCAGACCAAAACGCTCATCGAACCATTTGACTGACTCGGGATGATTGCTGACACGCAATACAAAATGACCGATACGCAAGGCCAGCCCAGGCTCACGCTTTGGACGCAAAGAGGCGTTGTAACGGGTTTTCACATGACCGGCATTGAATGGATTGGGCGGACGATGCGTGATTTCCTCGGCAGGCTCCTGACCCCAGATCGCATCAATTTGCACGTTATCCGGTGTCATCATCCGAACACGCCAGCCACCGCCCGGGTAGTCATCCACTTTGGTCACGGCAGAGGAACCTGGCAACTTGGCAAGTTCATGCAGGTCCTCCATGCTTTCCATACGAATAGCTGCACCAATGAATTTATTTTCATCTCCAAGCAGAGTGACATGCAAAAAGGGTGATGTACCTGCCCCGCGCATAAACAGACTTTTGTCGTCTTTATGTGCTGTTAATAACCCGAAGTCCTGCATAAAAGACTCCATCAGATCCAAATCATTAACTTGGTAAACAACATAGGCAATTTCATTTCCTAATGGCATATCTCTCTCCTTAAAATAAAAATATTGGTTTAATTATCTGCGTTTGATAACGCTTACATCATCAGGATTGATCAGGTCAGGTACGGTCCATCCGTCAAGATCATATTCACTCATACATGTATCAACGAATGATTTCATCTTATCCAGATCACCTGTTCCTTGCGCATCCCACAAGTTGGCCAGGCGGGTCACATCGTTGGAGCCAAGATAATTGATTTCATACAATTCATGACGGGCACCAAATTCAGTACCAATGGTGTCCCACAGCAGCTTCATAGTCTTGACACGTCCCTCGGCATCCACATCACCCGTACCACGGACATATTTGTCCAGGTAGCCACGAATTTCAGGCGCTTTGAAGTCATTTGCGTGTGAATTCAAGTAGATCAGGCCACTTGCCACGCTGGATTCAATAATATTTTTGATGGCAGGGTAGGCAATTTGCGACAATACACGATAAGACGTTGCAAAACGTGCATCAGGCTGAACCATGCCATTCCATGGCACATTACTTTTTGCCATCGCATCAGACAAGCCCCACATGGCATTACGCCAAGCAATAACTTCGCCAAAACGCGACTGCACGCCATGGAAACTGGCGCTGCCGGTAATTTCCAATGCCTTTGCCAATAAACCGCAAATAAAATCAAGTTTGACAGCAAGACGAGTACAACCATGCATAGCAGCACGACTATTAAAGCCGGAGCCGGGTGCAAAATCGTTTGCCAGATCGGCATTACCGTACATAAACACATCTTCCCATGGAATAAATACATTATCCATGACCAGAATCGCATCGTTTTCATCCAGACGGCTTGACAACGGGTAATCAAATGGGCTGCCTGTCACTGCGGCACGATATTCATTTGAAATACGGGAAATCATTTTCATGCCAGGCGCACCGGTAGGCACCATGAAAATAGGTGTATATTTAGGATCTTTAATCGGAAGCTGGCCAGCATGTGCCACAAAGGTGTAGTGAGTCAGGGCTGAACCGGTCGCCACCACTTTGGCACCACTGACATAAATACCCGCATCGGTTTCTTTTTCAACGTGGATGAAAACATCAGAAGTATCTGCCGTCGGCTTGTTACGGTCAACAGGGGGATTCATGATCGCATGGTTGATATACAAAGTGCGCTGCTGTGCTTTCGAATACCAGCGCAAGGCGTTTTCTTCGAAGCCTTTATAAAAGGCCGAGTTGGCGCCCAAGGTACCCAGGAAAGACCCCTTGTAATCTGGAGAACGTCCCATCCAGCCATAGGCAACACGCTGAATTTCAGCAACCGCATCACGCGCGGCAACCTGTTCTTCTACGGTTTTGGGAGCCAAAAAATAACGATGGGTAAAACCACCCGAGTCATTGGGAGCTGTCAGCAGCTCACGACGTGACTCATCATGCATCGCATCATACATGCGCGCAATCATGCGGGCCGAGTTTCTGAAAGCCGGGTGCTCTGCAATATTTTTAACCCGCTCACCATAAATCCAGACCTCACGACCGTCATCAAGACTTTTCAGGTATTCTTCTCCGGTAAACGGTATGTTTTTTGCATTCGATTTTGCATCTTTCTCTTTTAAATTTGTTTCGACTTTCATGTCATATCTCCATATATTTTAAAATTAAATTAAAATCAATTATTTTCTTGACAAAGCCATGGCCAATATCAATATCAACCCGATTGTCATTGTTGATGCATAAGCCCCAACCTGCATCAGATTCAAGCCGTTTTGAACCAGCATAATCAACAGCGTACCAACTACAACAGCAAATACACGCCCTACACCACCGGCCAGACTGACACCGGCAATAACGCAAGCGGCAATTGACTCAAGCGGTAAGGTCACACCGACGTTCGCCTCCCCTGTACCCAGGCGGGCAGTTAGCAACAAACCGGTCAGGGAAGCAAACACACCACAAATCACAAAGGCCTGGATGATAACCCGTTTAGTGCGAATACCTGAAAGATCAGCAGCACGCTGGTTGCCACCTGTCGCATAAACGTGACGTCCAAAGCGTGACCACTCCAGAAGACCATAAGTAATCAGGATCAGCAGCAAGGCAACCAATGAAGGAATGGGAATACCCATAAACTCACCAAATCCAAATACCTCACCCAAAACATCGGGCAAACCGTAGACAGGCACACCGCCACTGATAAACAACGTAATGCCGAACAAAACGGAAGACATGCCCAGGGTCATCATAAAAGGGGGAATTCTCATGACCGCCATGCCAACACCATTGATCAAGCCAAAAACGGCACCCACCGCAAAACCGACCGCACTGCCCGCCGCAATCGCCAGCCAGGGACTGTCAGGCATGGCGGCCATCATGGATGCCATCACCAGTGCAGCGGCCACGGATGTCAATGCCGCAATGGCCCCGACTGATAAGTCAAGTCCGCCCACCACCAGCACAATCAATTGCCCCAAAGAAACAATCAAGAGGTAAACCGATTGCCGGGCAACATTCACCAGGTTATCTGCCGTTGCAAACCCGGGAGCCATGACATAAAAAACCAGTGAGGCAACAATAAACAGAACCGGCAATACCAGCATCTGGCGGTATTTATAAATAAAATTCGCACTCAGTCCCGAGGCGGGCTTCTTTTCTGTAACAGGTAAAGTAGTAGTCATTGATGTTGTGTTCATTTGAAGTCTTGCTCAAAAAAAGTTTTCCAGAATGCGATGCTCATCAAATTCATCACGCTTGAATTCGGCGGTAATAGCACCGTTGTTCATGACCAGAATTCGATGGCACAGCCCGAACAACTCTGGCAAATCGGAAGAAATCAGCAAAATTGCCGCCCCTTCCTTGCTTAAATCCGCCAAATAACGATAAATTGATGGCCTTGCTCCCATATCGACACCAACCGTAGGCTCATCAAACACAAACACGGAAATATCCTGTGCCAACCCTTTAGCCAGCATCACTTTTTGCTGATTGCCACCAGAGAAATTACTAATGGGTTCACCCAGTCTTTCTTTTGCAAATTCGACTTTGTCTGACAAATCCTTCAACAGATTGATTTCCTGTTGCGGCTTCAAGACTTTGCCGGCTATTTTTCCCCAGATCAGACCTGATAAAGACATGTTTTCCTTGGCAGGACGACACATCACCAGACCTTCCTGCTTGCGATCTGCCGGGCTATACCACAGACCTGCCTCAATGGCATCGGCAGGATGCCTGAAATTGGTTTTATGAGCATCAAGGACAATTTCACCCCCAGTGATTTTTTTCAAACCAAAACAGGCTTGTCCCAATTCACTTTTGCCACACCCGACCAGACCGGCAATGCCAACAATTTCCCCGGCTTTTACATCAAGACTCACATTCTCAATATTGGGCACGCCCAATTCATGCGCCAATGACAAATTGCTTATTTTCAACCGGATCTTGCCCACTTCCGTATTCAATGACGGATAAATGGCATCCAGGGTCCTGCCCGTCATCAACCTGATCAGTTCAGGTTCTGGCGTTGTTGCCGGTACCGTGGCGATCTGTTTACCATCTCTTAATACCGTCACCACATCACCCAGAAGCGGAATTTCATGCATTCTGTGTGTAATGTAGATAATGGCCGTTCCCTGTTTTTTCAGCTTCAAAACCAAATCAAACAAGGAACGTGCATCATGCTCGGACAAAGAAGCAGTCGGCTCATCCAGAATAAGGATTTTCGGTTTTTTTCTTAAGGCCTTGCAAATCTCAACCATTTGCTGCTTACCACGCGGCAAAGTGGCGACATAGGCATAAGGATCAAGATCAAAACCCAAGGTGTGGATCAGCTCTTTGGCTGACTCAACTGCCGTCCGCCTGGCCAAAAGACCGATTGAGTCAAGCGGCTCCTCACCCAGCACAATATTCTCCGCAACCGTCAGTTGGGGAATCAGGGAAAACTCCTGAAAAACAGCCCGAATACCTTCTGCACGTGATGCTGCAACGCTTTGAAAAACACCTCGATGGCCTCCGATTTCAAGCTCTCCCTTACTGGGCGGATTGGCACCCGCCAGCATGGAAATAAAGGTTGATTTGCCGGCCCCGTTTTCACCAAATAAAACATGAACCTTACCTGACTCAATATCCATATGGATATTATCCAGAGCGACATGATTGCCATATATCTTGGTAAGTCCCCTGATCGCAAGGACGACCCGGGACTGGCCTTCATGCTGCTCAGGCGCTTTATCCTGGATGTTTTCAAGAACTGCGCTTTGCACTATTGCCTCACTTTCCAAAACTGAAAACAGGTCTGAATCCTGCTGGAGCAAAGGTAATGGACGGATCAAATTCACCAACGGTGGCAGGTGTGTAAACCGTACCGATCGTATCCACCCGTGTCAGTGCCTCGGGGTTGTTACCTTGTTCAAGAATCCGTACTGCCGAATCGATGGTCATTTTTGCAGTCGTTACAATAGGTGCCACACCCGCGGCTTCAATTTCACCTTTTTTCAGGCCTTGATACACACCCGGCGTCATATAAACAGAAACCAGTTTGACCTTATCCAACAGCTTGCGTGCTTTTAGCAATGGCAACGCACCTTCCACCATCACGGCCGTGCCAACGATATAGTCCAGGTCTTTATGGGTTTGCAACATATCTTCCACCAGACGCGCCTGGATTTCCTTACCTACATCACCATATTTGGTTTCGGCAATAACCACTGCGCTGTCCTTGATACCATCCAGAAAACCGGCATTAAACCCTTCCACAAAACCGGCTCCTGCAGGGCCAGGCAACCATCCCACACGCACCTCGGGAGTTCCTTTGGGATGTTTTTTGGCCAGGTACTCACCGGCACGGAAACCCTCGTCACGCGGGTTCGTCAGGACACGGGCAGCCACGTCGGTTGAGTTGGAGCCATTAAAGGCATCGATGACAACAATATTTTTGTCCTTGAGCGTTTTCAGCATATTGCCGACACCTTCGGCATCAATGGAAACCATGACAACCGCCTTGGCACCACCGGCAACACAATTCTCAATCTGGGAAATCTGATTGTTCAGCTGGGTATAACCGCCTGCATCCAGCACCTGGACGCTGACACCCAGCCTTTTTGCCTCTTCAACAACCCCGTAATTGGCTGCCAGCCAGAATGGGTCTTTCATGTGCGGAAAGGACACACAGATAGGCCACTTCTGGCTGGCCTTTTGCTGCCCCTGATACTCTACCTTGACTACGTTTCCATCAGCACCCACCTGATTGACCTCAATAGGAAACCAATCGGCTGCATGAACAACCGAACCGCTTAATGCAATTGATGCCGTTGCAACACATTTTAAAAATAAATTAGATGTCATCCTCTTATTCCTTTAGGTTTAAATTTTTATTTACATTAAAAATTTATTTAATGTTCAGACTTTATTTATTTGGTTATTTCTTTATTTGAAAAAATAATAAGACCATGTCCCTATAAGATCAAATGAAATTAAATTGGCTTGAGTATTCCATTTTGGTTATACTAGTCGAATAAATCTTAAAAAAGAGGAGCATCTCATGTCTCGTACCGACTGGTATTTACGCGCAAACTTACGTTTCAAGCATCTTCAACTGTTAATTTATCTGGATGAAATGAGGAGCGTGAGTAGAGTGGCATCCGCATTGGCATTGACTCAGCCGGCGATTTCAAAAATGTTGTCATCAATGGAAACGGGTCTGGGAATTAAAATTTTCAACCGCACGTCTTCCGGGCTCGAGCCTACCCAACACGGCCTGTGCCTGATACAAAGCGCCAAAGATATTCTTTACAAACTGGAGGCAACCCGGTTACAACTTAGGGAAATCACTGAGGGACCAATGATACAAATATCAATGGGTGTCATGCCCATTGCGGCCCTTGCCTTTGCGCCCACACTGCTAACCGCCCTGGATCAAAGCCCCATTGACTTTTCCGTCACCGTACGTGAAAGCACCTTAGGCACACTGTTACCGCAGTTGAAAACAGAACAATTAAAATATATTGCCGGGGTTATTCCTAATAAACCATTGCCGGCCGACCTCTGCTCGGAGGTTTTTTATGAGGATTCTTTTGTCATAGCCGTCAGGAAAGGCCATCCATTGGCCAACCAACCCGATCTGGATTGGAAACACCTTAGCAACTTCCCCATGATTCTCCCCACCCGTGATGCCATCACGCGGGAAATTATTGTAGACACCCTCTTAAGCTACAATATTCCCATCCCCAACCAAATTGTCGAGTCATTATCAACGCTCACCAATGTAGGCATGCTTAAATCATCCGACGCCTTTGGCACCATCCCCATGGAAATGGCCACTTTTTTTAAAAAATTGGGCGTGCTGGAAATATTGCCGCTGACCATCACCGATATCGTCAGGAAAGTAGGACTCATCTGGCATATCAATCACGAGACGACACCAGAGCATGAAATGGTCATGAAAATCTTTCGGGATGGTTACGCCCAATCCACAAAAGACACCGGCAATACACCCATTACGGAAACACCTTTTTACGTATAGAGATAATGTGCTGGGCCATCATTTCAACAGCCGCCGTCCGGTCTGCTGAAGCGATGGTTTCATACAAAGCCTCCAGCTCATGGATATTCGGGTTTTCAGCCCCCGGTGTATGGGTCCTGAACCACAGCCTCATGGAGCGATCAAGCAATTGACCGGCAAAATTGGCCAGCAGCTCATTATTGGCCGCTTCATAAAGTGTCTGGTGAAAAAGACGGTCTACTTCCATACTGCCCTGGTGATCATTGTTTTGTGCACACTGGCGCCCGATCTGTACGATTTTCTTCAGTTTATCCAGGAGCTCGGGGGTCATTCTTTGCATGGCCTCGCCCGTCAGGTATGGCTCTACCAGCAGACGGGAATCAATCAGGCTCAAGAAACTATCAATGGTTTCCGCCTTGATCAATATGCCTTTACGCGGCAAAATAGCCACCAGTCCTTCCCTGTCCAGACGATGAATAGCCTGGTGAATGGGACTGCGACCAATCGAAAGAAGCGTGCACAATTGCGCAACATTGATCTGATCCCCCGGTTTCAACTCGTTTTCCAGGATCATTTTTTTAATGGCAATATACGCTTTTTCCGCAAGCGGCAACGATAAACTTTCAGGGCCATCGCCCTTCTTAGGTTGAATCATGAGTTTATAGGTGTAGAGGATAAATTAATTATGCATGACAGGATGGTCATGAGTGCCTGAATGTTCAAAGGCAATCATTTTTTATAATCGCCCAACAAAAAAGCAGGCAGAAAATCTGCCCGCCACATTACCCTATGCACAAAAACAAGGGAAAACACAAGGCACCAGGTACTTATTCGATTCTAACATTCGCGTCATTAATGACCTGCTTGTATTTTAAAGCTTCTTTGGTCATAAAATCAGCAAAACCGGCTGCATCGGTGGGTTTTGCCTGCATGCCCTGCTGTTCAAGTATTGCCTGTACATCAGGGTGAGCTAAAGCAGTAGTAAACAACCGGTTTAACTGCTCAATTCTTTCATCACTGACACTGGATTTGGCCAGTAAACCCAACCATGTTTCCGAGGTAAAGTCCGGATAGCCCTGTTCGGCAAAGGTGGGAACATCAGGCATCCTGGGATGACGCTCCGTACCCGATACCGCCAATGCTTTCAGTTTACCCGCCTCAAGATGGGGCGCAATGGCACCCACATCCCCCAATGTGGAATGGACCTCTGAGCTTAATACCGCCAATGTTGCCGGTGCAGCTCCTTTATAGGGAACATGAAGCAGATCAAGACCAACCTGGTGGTTGAACAGTTCATAGCCCAGGTGACCTGAAGAGCCGGTTCCGAATGATGAATACGTGCCTTTATTATCTTCTTTTTTCGCCCACTCGATGAACTCTGTCAAATTGGATACGGGTACATCATTGGATACCACCAGCACATGCGGATTGGATGCCAGACGGGTAATCTGGCGAAAATCCTTATTGATATCATATGGCAGTTTCTGCATCAAACTGGGCGTAATCACAAAACTGGCCGCTATCAGCAAAACCGAATTATCATCATCGGCTTTATTCAATAGTGCCTGCGCACCAATAACCGTATTTCCGCCTGGTCGATTTTCAATAATCACATTTTGCGAGGTATCTTTTTCTATCACCTTGCCAATCGACCGGATAATTGAATCAGAAGGTCCCCCGGCAGCATAAGGAACCACTATATTCAAAGGCTTGCTTGTATCGGCCTGGGCCAGCCCGGCATATGAACCCAGCAGCAGACCAAGTCCCAATAACATTTTTTTCATAATATCTCCTGTAGAAAAAAAAGGCCGCACCAAGTGACAGCCTTTTCCTTATTGCTTTTAGTTATTGATTATTTTTTAGCCAATCTTGCCTGGCCTTGGATTTCAACCAGAATTTCTGGTTTTGCCAAGCCTTTCACTTCGATCAGAGCACATGCGGGGAAGTCGCCACTGAAAAATTCACGACGGGCTTTCCATACACCTTGATTCTCTTTGATATCGGTAACAAAAATGGTCATTGTCACGACGTCATCAATCGTGCCACCCGCAGCTTCACACAGATCTTTCATTTTTTGAAAAATAACTTTGGCCTGCTCGTAACCATCTTTACCAATAATGGTTTCGCCATCGTTAGCGCGGGAAGTAAAACCAGATAAATACAGAGTGTCTTCTACTTTCAGACAGTTTGACCACAGACCTGGAGCAGCTTCAGCAACATTGGGGCTTGTGATACGAACGCGATGTGATTGTGACATGTTTCTTCCTTTGATGATGATTTTATTTAATAACAGTGATATATCACTGTCATGAATAATAGATGACCATTGATGCGATGTCAAGCACATATTCTTATTTAGTTATGTTTGTTGTTGTTTATATTCCTGGTTTTCATGCATCATGCCTGTAGGGCCCGATATCATGAAAAGGAATTAATCATGATCAGTACATGGAATACCGGTAGAGGACTTTTTTTTTCAGCTGAAAAATGATATAAATATACTGTATAAATAAACAGTATATTATTATGAGTACTTTTCAAAATTTCGTGCCAATCAGGCATAACTCATTGTTTATAAAGAAAATCAGCAGCAAAACACCTGCCGGCTTTCCTTCGCCCGCTCAAGACATGGCCGTTAACCGGATTGACCTTAACGATATTCTCATCCAACACCCCGAAGCCACTTATTTCATGCAGGTCAAGGGCAACAGCATGATCGGTGCGGGCATCGATGACGGTGACCGCTTGATTGTGGACCGTTCCATCACGCCCCGTCATAACCATATCGTGATTGCCGACATTGACGGCGAAGTCACGGTTAAACGGCTGTACAAAAAAAACGGCCTGCTAAAGCTTGAAGCAGAAAACGCCGCATACGCGGATATTGTTCCCCTGCCCGGCCAGCAATGGTCGGTGTGGGGCGTGGTTACTTACATCATCAAAGCGGCATCATGACGGCGTTTGCCTTAATCGATGGCAATTGCTTTTACTGTTCCTGCGAGCGGGTTTTTAATCCTTCGCTCAAGGGCAAACCACTTATCGTCCTGTCAAACAACGATGGTTGCGCCATTTCACGCACGGATGAAGCCAAGGCCATGGGCATTGCCATGGGCGCCCCCTGGTTTCAAATCAAACACCTCGAATCGCGCGGGCTGGTAGGGCTGTCGGCCAATTTCCCGCTTTATGGCGACATGAGCGAGCGCATGATGCGCATCATTGGCCGGTTCGCTCCTGTACAGGAAGTGTATTCCATTGATGAGTGTTTTCTGGATTTATCCGGCATGACCCAAGACCTGACCCAATATGGGCAACAAATAAGACACCAGGTATTCCGTGATAGCGGCATACCCACCTGCGTGGGCATTGGCCCCACCAAAACACTGGCAAAACTGGCTAACCATATGGCCAAGAAGCAAAAACAATGGAATGGGGTCTGCGACTTAACCGCCCTGACCCGCCAGGATCTTGCGCAGGCCATGCACAGCATTAAAGTGACTGAGGTTTGGGGAGTAGGCAAAAAAATCAGCCGGCAACTGAATGAGCTGGGTATTGTGACTGCCCTGGATCTGGCCAGGTTAAACCCGGAAACCGCACGCAGAAAATTCAGTATTCTGCTTGGAAAAACCATCCAGGAACTGCGCGGCACACCCAGAATCGCTTTTGAAACCGATATGGAACCCAAAAAGCAAATCATTTCATCACGCTCTTTCGGCTTTCCGGTAACCGGCATGTCACAGCTGGCAGAGGCCATTTCCGCCTTCACGACCATCGCCTGCAGAAAACTACGCCAGCAAGGTTCTATGGCGAGCGGCATCAGCGTGTTCATTCGCACCAGTCTGTTTCGCCCTGGCAGGCAGTACAGCGCCAGTCATTTGGTGTATTTGAACTCACCGTCTTCAGACACCATTGCCCATACAAAAGCGGCCTTATCGGCCTTGCAAAAAATATTCAGACCAGGATTCAATTATGCCAAGGCAGGCGTCATGCTGTTCGATATTGAAGATAGCCTGATCATTCAGCAAGCACTTTTTCCTGTTGAGCCTGAGCATGAAAAAAGGGAAAAGTTAATGAGCATGCTTGACGCCATCAACCGCCAATTTGGCAAAGATACCCTGAAAATCGCCGCCACCGGCCTTCATCCCAACGACAACTGGTTTATGCGACAAGAAAGAAAAACCCAAGGCTATACCACTAACTGGAATGAATTGATGGTGGTGCGGGCTTAGCGGTGGAATGCGCGAATGGCAGTGACGAGGGTGCGTGGGCACAAACAGCCAGCCAGCCATAAATAAAAAAACAAAACTGCCGGAAACCCAATTAATTTAAGTAATATATATTACCATTAACATATTAATAATTAATTATTACTGCGCCTGTACAACGTGCAGCATCGTTGGGTTAGTTGGATGTTTTTTGAATGACTGGTAAAGGGCATAGGCTTACTGGCCTTGGTGCAGCATTTATTGCTGCGGCTATTGCAAAAATAGCCGGACTGGACGTGTTTTTGCAAACAGTCTGTGCGCTCGTGGCTGCCGTTTCCACTTCCTTGCCCGACTGGATAGAAATCCCCTATTATCGCAAAGGGGTCCGAACCGGTTCGCTCATCAAGCACCGCACCTACACCCATTGGCCCTGGATTTGGGTGGGTTTAATGTATTGGGGATTTTCTATCAAAGAGATTGAAGGAGCCGCCATGATTGGCGCAGCAACCGGTGCATTGAGCCATATTCTGGCCGATGCCCCCAATCCCATGGGCATTCCCTGGATTCATCCATTGCAACGAATTCGATTGGGGAAAAAAGGCTGGTGGCGCTCGGGTAAAAACGAAACAGTGCTGGTAAGTTTATTCACGGTTTTTGGTGTGAGCATTTGGGTACAGGTGAACCCGGAGAATGTCTTTGCCCAAGGATTAACACAACTGACCCAGGAAAGCGTCAAACAAATAAACCTTGTTTTGCAACCCCTGGTTCAAAATTTCATCACTTACTTAAGCAGCAACGTTATTTTTTCACGTTCCCACGCTGGAGCATGGGAACGAGTTATAATTGATGAACTGTTATATGTTGTAAGACTTTAGGGTAAAGTTCGACCCTCGTTCCCATGCTCTGCGTGGGAATGCATACCGAACTGCCGTAAGGATTTAGGGTAAGGTTTTTTTTCGTATAGGCCTTTATATAGGCCTCAACCCAACTGGCATAAAAAAAGGACTTCCCGTTTTCACGTAAGTCCTTGATTTAATTGGTCGGAACGGAAGGATTCGAACCTTCGACCCCTTGCACCCCATGCAAGTGCGCTACCAGGCTGCGCTACGCCCCGACGTTTTACTTATTTGCCTGTTCACACAAAGCTGTGTAAGTAAGACTTGAACTATAGCACATACCCAATACAAAATGCAAGCCCCTGACTTTTATTTTTTTAACTATATTTTCCATTTTCAAGCATTATTACTTGACAATTTACTGTCATGAACATTTTCTGCAATGTTCCATGCGCTTAAAACAGCACTGATCATTTCATAAGCAATTGACAAAAATTCCCTGTCAGATCAAGACTTAAGCGAGTTGCTAATTTCTTATACGCAAGGTTATCCACAGTTAAAGTGGATAAAAAAATACCCACAACCCCATTAAAAAAATATTTTTTTCATGCACTAATAAAAAAACACATAATTTTTAGTTTTTTTAAAAATCTTGAAGTCTTCAGAAAAACCTCTTTTTTGTATGAAAAAACACACACCCATGGTTTTTACTTAATCTGCATCAACAATACCATAGTAATTTACTCAAGTAACCATGAAGTGATTATGGTTCCAGCCCTTGCGGAAACCAGGCGTATCTATAATGAAATCCAGGTGCAATACTTTCCCTGTACCGCCCGGTACATTGCACCTGCCATCCTCTTATTCACGCTTACTTATTTACTTTATTTCAACTATCATGACCCAAGACGCTTCTTTACCCATGTTTGACCCACATGTTTACCCATTCGATGCACGTGGCGTTTCCAAACGCTTTCGCCACGCGGCTATTTTTGGTGCCTTGTCTGCCCTGCACCCAGGTGAGACAATGCGCTTTTGCAATGATCACGATCCCTTGCCCTTATTGGCGCAAATCGAGGCGCATTTTGGTAACCAGGTTGCCATTGCCTACGTTGCCCGTGAACCCGGCCAGATCGTGATTGATTTCCAGATACAAGGTTAACTTTTCAATCACTCATGACAACATCCACCCAGGAAAACCGCTACCCCACCGCATTAACCGTAGAAGATTTCAAAAGCAACCTGGCATCGGTCAGGCAAAAAATTGCCGCTGCCTGCCATCGCGCTGGTCGGGATGCTAATACTGTGCGCCTGTTACCCGTTAGCAAAACGGTAGACAAGGCACGCATTCAGCTGGCCTATGAGGCAGGATGCCGTTTTCTGGGTGAAAACAAGGTGCAAGAAGCTTTTGACAAATGGCAGTCCCTGCCAGAGCTGGCTGACTTGCAATGGTCGGTGATTGGCCACCTGCAAACCAACAAGGCCAAATTTGTAGCCAAGTTCGCGGCAGAATTCCAGGCACTGGATAGCCTCAGGCTTGCCCAGGCTCTTGAGCGCAGATTACAGGCCGAAGGCCGCTCATTAAATGTGTTTGTACAGGTCAATACCTCGGGTGAAGCCAGCAAATATGGTCTTCCTCCTGAAGAAACCGCTTCTTTCATTCAATCCCTGGCGAATTTTGATTGCCTGAAAGTCAAAGGATTCATGACACTTGCCTGCCTGTCAGACAATGAGCAGCGGGTACGCGGCTGCTTCCGCCTGCTACGCGATCTGCGTGACCGCTTGCAGCAAGACGCGCCGGCCAATGTACAGTTACACGAACTCTCCATGGGCATGTCAGGCGATTATGAAATGGCGGTGGAAGAAGGTGCCACCGTGGTGCGGGTTGGTCAGGCCATTTTTGGCGCACGTGCCCTACCCAACAGTTATTATTGGCCCTCACAGCCATAAAGTGTCTTCCACTTTCTCCTGGCACGACAAATAGAACGTTTTGTTTGTGGAAAACACCAAATACGGGTATAACGGGAAGAAAGCGCTTTCAGGAGACCGTCATGCCACTGGATATGCCTTACACAGCGTCCGCAGAAGCATCAGATAATGACCTGGTTTTTCAAATTATTGCAGGCAATACGCCTGCCTTTGAGATCCTCGTACGACGGTATAACCCGCGCCTGTTCCGAGTTGCACGCGGTATCCTGAAGTAGGATACCGATGCCGAAGATGCCCTGCGTTATACATGATATCGGTATGATCTACGGCAATACCGGGCACCTTCAAGTCTGTAAATGATTATTCGGGCACCATATCCTGAATGGGAATCATGTAAATAGTGCTAACCAATTTACCATCACGGTCATAGGCCAGAAATGGCCCTGCAGACAAGGTGGCAGGATCAACAAACAACTGCCCCAGGCCGGGAATAAAATCAGGCAGTTTCACCAGGGAACTGACAGCTTTATAAGGTGCCTCGGGCGGAGATTTTGCAACAGCCTCACTGACATCATGCGCCTGAACCGCAAAAGAAGATCCCAGTGAAAGCGTCCCCACCAGCAAAGGTAAAATTATCTTATTCATGGCTTTTCTCCTGTTCAATAGCCAAATATCCCCATTGTTTGGGAATATCCAGCCATTAGATGCGAAAATAAGCACCTGCGTTTCATCAAATACTGTTTTAAGAGATTGAATAATCCAATTGAAAGCGTGGGATTAATAACTGAAGTATCAAACAATACAATACAATCCACCCCTACACCGTGAGCAATAAACACAAAAATCCAACACACTTAATCTATTGATATCACAGTGTTTTTCTGATTAAATATTTCAGTGGAATTCAGAATGATGCAATCGCATGCCTGGCCTGTACAATGAAACGCACTTAAAAGGTCAAACTGCCTGCATCACATCGGCACCCTTTTAAATAGTTGTAAACTCAAAAAAGGAAGTACCATGCAAAAAACATACCATTTTGATCCCAAAATCATCAAGCAATTCATGCTCACATCAGCTATTGCTTTTGGCCTTTACGCTGGCATGCAAAATGTAGTGCACGCCCAGGTACAACCACAAACCTACAATCAGTCAGTCCAATATATCACGGGTGGGTTTGGCAATAGCGAACAAAACGAGATCAAGGCACACTCCAACCTTTACAATGTGCACTTAACTTTTGCCGACCAACAAGGCGCCTATCTAAGCGCCGTACAGGTTGTTATTACCAACCAGCACAACCAGACCGTCTTTGAGGCCAGTAATACCGGCCCGCTGCTTTATGTCAAGTTACCCGATGGCACATATAACCTGAAAGCAACTTACAACAACCAAACCCAAAGCAGTACTTTCAGGCTTCAAGGAAATGCCCAGATGAACAATGTCATGCGTTGGGCTGCGGGTAACTAAGCCATCAAATGCCAATATCCGGTACGCTGGAAAGTGCTTATAACAGGCCAGCAACCTGTTCTTTCCTGCAGACATCCTGCCCAACCAGGCAGGATGTTTTATTTTCATGGCTCTTGTATGACGGCCCAGACAGAACAGTATAAAATTGAACCTTTAAAGTTGACTCCACCATAGAGGTATTATTAATGGCAAATCTGGCAAAAATAACCTGCATTGAAGACCTCAGACGCATTGCCAAACTCAAAGTCCCAAAAATGTTTTACGATTACTGCGATTCAGGTTCCTGGACAGAATCCACCTATCGCAGCAATGAAAGCGATTTCCAAAAGATCAAATTCCGCCAGCGCGTTGCCGTGAATATGGAAGGCCGCAGCCTGAAAACCAAAATGATTGGCATTGATACCGCCATGCCCGTAGCCATCGCCCCCACCGGTTTAACCGGCATGCAGCGCGCCGATGGTGAGATCCTGGCAGCCAAGGCGGCAGAACGCTTCGGCATTCCTTTCACGCTGTCCACCATGAGCATTTGCTCTATTGAAGACGTGGCTGCCCATACATCCGCCCCCTTCTGGTTCCAACTGTATGTCATGCGTGACAAAGACTATATCGAACGCCTGATTGATCGCGCCAAAGCCGCCAATTGCTCTGCCTTAATGCTCACACTGGATCTGCAGGTACTGGGCCAACGCCACAAGGATATCAAGAACGGGCTATCCACCCCCCCCAAACCCACCCTGGTAAATTTAATGAATCTGGCCCTTAAACCAGAGTGGTGCTGGCATATGTTGAAAACCAAACGCCGTACGTTTGGCAATATTGTGGGACATGCCAAAGGGGTGGGCGATATGTCTTCATTGGCCTCCTGGACAGCCGAACAGTTTGACCCAAGCCTAAGCTGGGACGATGTGGAATGGATTAAAAAGAAATGGGGTGGCAAACTGATTATCAAAGGCATCATGGACAAGGAAGATGCCTTGCATGCGGCCGATTGTGGTGCCGACTCTATCGTGGTGTCCAATCATGGCGGCCGCCAGCTCGATGGTGCGCCGTCTACTATTACCGTCCTGCCCGATATCGTTGAGGCCCTTAACAACCATAGTGGTCAAACCGAAGTCTGGCTCGATGGTGGCATCCGCTCGGGACAAGATGTCTTGCGTGCCATTGCACTGGGCGCCAAAGGCACATTAATCGGCCGCTCTTTCCTGTACGGACTGGGTGCCTATGGTCTTGATGGCGTGACCCGCTCGCTGGAAATTATTGCCAATGAACTGGATATCAGCATGGCGTTTTGTGGTCATACCAATATCAATCATGTCAACAAAGATATTCTGATTATGAACCGCTAAACAGCAGGTTTTTTTGTCTGTATTCTGTCTTTAATACAAAAAGCCGCCAAAAATATGGCGGCTTTTTTTTCAAAACATGCAAAGCTGTTTATGCAAAACGATGTTTTACACACTTAGACACGATCTTTAAGCAAGTGGTTGAACATACCAACAATGTCATTCAATTCAGCGCGCAAAGACTGAAGCTCTGGACCTGAAAGACGAACAGCGGCATCCTGGTCATGCGGGATATCACGTGCATCCCCCAGACGATTGCGCGCCCCATTGATGGTAAAACCCTGTTCATACAGCAAATCGCGGATTTTGCGAATTAACAGCACTTCGTGGTGCTGGTAATAACGACGGTTACCGCGTCTTTTAACAGGATTCAATTGGGTGAACTCTTGTTCCCAATAGCGTAAAACATGTGGTTTTACCAAGCATAATTCGGATACTTCACCAATGGTGAAATAACGTTTTGCCGGAATGGGCGGCAAGATGGTCGAAGTGGTATTGGCTTTTTGATTCATCGCTTGATTGTAAACCCAAATGATTTTTTATGGAATACACCTTAATCCTGAAGTGCATATTCAGCATTGGGATCATAGGCATCCCCCTGCTCGACAATCGCTTTAAGCTTTTGACTGGCATGAAAAGTCACGACACGACGGGCCGCAATCGGAATAACCTCACCGGTTTTCGGGTTGCGGCCGGGACGGGCCGGTTTGTCGCGAACCTGAAAATTGCCAAAACCGGACAATTTCACCGGCTCACCTTTTGCCAGGGATTCGCGAATCTCTTCAAAAAAAGTATCCACAATGTCTTTGGCTTCACGCTTGTTCAGACCAACACGATCAAATAACATTTCGGCCAGTTCGGCCTTGGTAAGTGTAGTATTTTCTTCTGCCATTTCAATATTGCCTTAGCGTTGACGCACATTGTGTGCATTGACCAAAACATTCAGAACAGATGCCATGCATTGTTCAACACGCACTTCTTCCAATGTTGCCTGCGGATCCTGAAGCACAAAACGGAAAGCCAGACTGCGCTCGCCAGACTCGGATTTTACATCACGCCAGACATCAAATAAAGAAACTTCCTTAATAATATCAAGTTCTTGCAAATCTTTTTGATGTAAGGCAAGTGTATCCAGAATTGCCTGGACAGGTAAATCAACCGGTGCCCAGATCGCCAGATCCCGAATAACCAGGGGTTGACGTGACAGGTTATTGACTTCAGGCAAGCCAACATGCGAAAGTGCATCGACCGCCACTTCAAAAACCACGGGTGCATGTGCAAGCTCGTTATCTTGAACCCACTGAGGATGCAATTCACCCATGAAACCAATCTGCTTGCCATCCAGTAAAATGGCAGCACTACGGCCAGGATGCAAGGCAGGGTGTGGCTGTGCCACAAATCTTAGCAATTCCGCTTTTTTACCAAACAGATTTTCAATATCATTTTTAACGTCGAAGAAATCCACCTGGCGAACCGGCTCTGCCCACTGCTCGGGAACGGCAGGCCCCCAGGCTGCGCCAGCCAGGTGCAAAGGCTGGCTGATATTGGCCACTGTCAGATCACCGTCTTTGACGGCTGCATTGCGACTGAACACACGTCCCAGTTCAAACACCCGAACACGCGTTTGTTTATGCTTGGCATTATGACAGATATTGGCAATCAAACCACCAATCAGGCCGGAACGCATAACGGCCAGCTGGCTGGCAATCGGGTTCAGCAGTTTAATGGGATGTTGATTACCCATGTAATTGCTTTCCCAGGCTGTTTCCACAAAACTGAAATTCACCACTTCCTGATAGTCAAGAGCGGCCATGACATAACGCATGTCATGCTCACTACGCCGGGTTTCATTGCTTGGCAGCATGGCAGCCAGTGCTTTGGGAGGATTGTCAGGAATCCGCTCGAAGCCATAAATACGGGCAACTTCTTCAATCAGGTCTTCTTCGATTTCTATATCGAAACGGTAGGAAGGCGGGGTTACCGTAAACACCTCACCATCAAAAGTGTGAGGCAGTTGCAGTTGCGTAAAGATTTTTTCAATTTCCGCGGTCTCTACCGGGATACCAAGAATCTTACGGCAACGGGCAACCCGCATGGAAACCGGGTTACGCTGTGGCAGATTGATGATCTGGTCATCGATCGGTGCAGCCTGACCACCGCAAATATCCAGGATCAGGCGAGAGATATACTCGAGGTGCTCAACCACGTTCTGGAAATCCACGCCACGCTCAAAACGGTGACTGGCCTCGGAGCTGAATTTAAAGCGACGGCTGCGACCGGCAATGGCTTCCGGGAACCAAAAAGCGCTTTCAACGAAAATATCCGTTGTTTCCAGACTCACCGCAGTGGCATCGCCACCCATGATGCCGGCCAGGCTTTCAATCGTGTCACCGGCGGCAATAATACCTACCTGTTCATCCAACTCAACGGTCTGACCGTTCAGCAGCTTCAGGAATTCCCCTTTTTTGGCCCAGCGAACCACCAGATCCTCATTGATTTTATTGAAATCAAAAACGTGAGTGGGACGGCCCAATTCAAGCATGACGTAGTTGGAAATATCCACCAGTGCAGACACGGAACGCTGTCCTGCCCTTTCAAGGCGGGATTTCATCCAGGCCGGCGTAGGCGCTTTGGCATTGACGCCTTTAATGATACGACCGGCAAAACGCCCGCATAAATCGGGGGCTTGCACATCAACCGCGAGTTTGTCATTAATGGACACCTCAACGGGTGAATAATCAAACGCCTTGAGGGGTGCACCGGTCAGTGCAGCAACCTCACGGGCAATACCATGCAAGGAAAGACAATCGGCACGGTTAGGGGTTAACTTGATTTCAAAAACCGTGTCATCCAGATCCAGAGCCTGACGAATATCCTGGCCAACCACCGCGGACTCTTCCAGTTCCAGCAAGCCGGCATGATCCTGGGAAAGACCCAGTTCCCGTGCGGAACACAACATGCCAAAAGACATTTCACCACGCAGCTTGCCTTTGCTGATCTTGAAATTGCCCGGTAGCACAGCCCCGATTTTAGCCAAGGGCACTTTAATACCTTTGGCGGCATTCGGTGCGCCACAAACAATCTGCAACAGTTCACCAGAACCGTCATCAACCTGGCAGATACGCAGTTTATCTGCGTTGGGATGAGGGGCGATTTCAACAATCTGGGCTACCACCACGCCCGAAAATGGCGGGGCAACCGGTGCGGTATCTTCAATCTCTAGACCAGCCATCGTCAGGCGATGGGACAATTCTTCGGTGTTAATGGCCGGATTAACCAATGATCTAAGCCAGGATTCTGGAAATAACATAATAATTCAATTCTTTGCAATGAATGGGATGACTGCCTGAACTGCAGGCCAACTTAGCGGTTGAACTGGCGCAGGAAGCGCAGATCACCTTCATAAAACTGGCGCAGGTCGTTAACACCGTAACGCAGCATGGTAAGGCGCTCGATGCCCGAGCCAAAAGCGAAGCCAATATATTTTTCGGGATCCAGTCCGTAGTTTTTCACCACGGTAGGATGCACCTGTCCCGAGCCGGAAATTTCCAGCCAGCGCCCTTGATTGGGGCCGGACGTAAACATCATGTCAATTTCGGCAGAAGGTTCTGTGAATGGAAAGAATGAAGGACGGAAACGCACGCACAAGTCTTCAGTTTCAAAAAACGCACGCAGGAAATTGGTGTATACCCCTTTCAGGTCGGCAAAAGAAATATCTTCGGCAATCCACAACCCTTCTACCTGATGGAACATGGGAGAGTGTGTGGCGTCACTATCAACACGATAGGTACGGCCCGGGGCAATCACTTTAATGGGGGGGTTATGCATGCGGGCATAACGCACCTGCATGGGACTGGTATGTGTGCGCAACAGCAAAGGCAGGCCATCTGCATCGTTCATATCGACGTAGAAGGTATCTTGCATCGAACGCGCCGGATGGTTCTCGGGGTTGTTCAAGGCGGTAAAGTTGGTCCAGTCATTTTCAATTTCAGGACCATCGGCCACGTCAAAACCAATGGAACGGAAAATTTCCTCAATACGCTGCCAGGTCTGGATAACGGGGTGAATGCCCCCTTTGGAACGTCCCCGACCAGGCAGACTGACATCAATGGTTTCAGCGGCAAGACGTTTATTTAATTCGGCCCTGGCAAATTCATCACGGCGCTCGTTCAGCAAGGATTCTATTTGTTGCTTGGCCTGGTTGATACGGGCACCTTCTGCTCGCTTTTGATCAGGCGCCAACTGTGCCAGACCTTTCATCAGGCCGGTAATTACACCGTTTTTACCTAAAAATTTAGCTTTCTCATTTTCCAGGGCGGCTGCATCGGCAGCTTCTGCGAATTTTTCCTGGGCTTGGCTTATAAGTTCATCGAGCGACTGTGTCATGAAATTACCATTCGTTAAAAAAACAAACGGGACCCATAGTGAGCCCCGCCTGTTGGGTACAGCAATTAATTTACAACTGTTGGATCTTAGGCTTCCAGGGCTGCTTTAGCTTGATTAACGACAGCGGCAAAACCTGCTTTGTCGTTAACTGCCATATCGGCCAGAACTTTACGATCCAATTCGATTGCCGCTTTTTTAAGGCCAGCAATAAAGACACTGTATGTAACGCCATGTTCACGAACAGCAGCATTGATACGAGTAATCCAGAGTGCACGGAATGTGCGTTTTTTGTTGCGACGGTCACGGTAAGCATATTGACCGGCTTTCATCACTGCCTGTTTGGCAATGCGGAATACATTACCGCGGCGGCCACGATAGCCTTTAGCTGCAGCAATAACTTTTTTGTGACGAGCACGTGCGGTAACACCGCGTTTTACGCGAGGCATATTATTCTCCTATCAAGCGAAAGGCATCATTGCCTTGACTGAAGCCACGTCTGAATCGTGAACTGCAGCAGAACCACGCAACTGGCGTTTATTCTTGGTTGTTTTTTTGGTCAGGATGTGACGTTTGAACGCCTGACCACGCTTGATAGATCCGCTGGCGCGAACCTTAAAGCGCTTGGCAGCGCCTTTTTTGGTTTTCATTTTTGGCATGATATAACCCAATAATGCTGATTAAAGGTGCCCAGCCAAATGCCGGAACTTGCAAAACCCTAATCAATTCTCATGCAAGACTTCGTTCGAATTTACCCTGAAAATAATGGACAAACAAAAGCCAACATACCTTGCAAGGTTACTGTTGACCTTTTAAACCGGCAAAAAACCCGTTTAAAACCGGTTGTAAAACCCGAAAAAAGATGGTTTCAGGCCGATTTGTGTATGCCACCCACAAGGCAAACCTAAGAGGTTGCAGGAAACCATTGATTATACGATGATTTTTGTTTTATTGTCTAATATAAATGGAAAATTAATCCGATTGTGTAGGCAAAATATCCACGCAAGCATCTTTACCGGGTTTTATGTCTTCTTTATCGCTTGTTTCACATACCGGCCCAGTCACGGCCACACGCACCCGAACGACAGGACAAACAATGACTTTGCGCTGTTAATCCATTTGCTGGCGATAGCTGATGGCTTCCGAAAGCGAGACCATATCAATTTCATCTTTGCCAGCCATGTCGGCAATGGTACGGGCCACCCGCAAAACCCGATGCATAACCCTGACAGACCAGCCAAATCGCTGGCATGCCTGCTGGATAAGCTGGCTGCAGGCACTATCCAACAGGCAGTATCGGCCAATATCGGCTGCATCGAGGTGTGCATTAAGCTTGCCTTGCCGGTCTTGCTGGGCATGCCGACAATGTGCCACACGCTTCTTCACAACCACCGAAGGCTCGGCAGCCTGTGCCGTATCCCAATTTCCCCGAAAAGGATGCACCGTAATTTGCATATCAATCCGGTCCAGCAAGGGGCCCGACAATTTACCTTGGTAGCGATTGATTTTTTCAGGGGTGCACACGCAAGGTTTGCTGGCATGCCCAAGATACCCGCAGGGACAGGGATTCATGGCAGAGATTAATTGAAATTGTGCCGGATACACGACCGAACAGCTGGACCGGGTAATACAAATCTCTCCTTTTTCCATTGGCTCACGCAAGGACTCCAGGGCTTTTCTGTCAAATTCGGGCAATTCATCCAGGAACAGAACCCCATGGTGAGCCATACTGATTTCCCCTGGCTTTGGCTGTGCCCCGCCCCCTATCAGGGAAACCATGGAAGCCGAGTGATGCGGTGCCCTGAACGGCCTTTGCATGGACATGTGCACTTCACGCTGCGACAGACTTTGCACCGCTGTCACCTCAAGCAACTGCTCACTGGACAGGGGCGGCAATAACCCGGGCAAGCGTTGCGCCAGCATGCTTTTACCCACCCCCGGTGAACCCGACATAAGCAAACCGTGACCACCCGAGGCGGCAATTTCCAAAGCGCGACAGGCCATTGCCTGACCCTTTACATCGGACAAACAAGGATAATCCTCTGTTTCTTTACAGGACATTTCTCGGGCTATTTCATACTCGGGATGGGCGTCTCCAGCCAAAAAATCAGCCACCTCTTTCAAGGTTTTGGCGCCCAATACGTTCAGCCCCTGAATATGCGCCGCGACCGCAGCATTTTCTTTGGGCAAGACAAGAACCGCATCCTTGATTTTTTGCCGATACACCGACAGGCCGATCACCAAAGGAGCCGCAACCGGCATTAAAGTGCCGGTTAATGAAAGTTCACCCGCGAAAACCGTTCTGGACAACCTGTCTGCCGCCTGCTCGGGAGGCATGATAATTTGCCCGCTGGCCAGCAAGACACCCAGGGCAATTGGCAAGTCGAACCTGCCCGAATCCTTGGGCAAATCTGCCGGTGACAAATTGGCGGTCAGGCGACCTGCCGGAAACTGATAACCGCAATTGCTTAACGCCGAACGCACACGCTCACGACTTTCTTTTACACCAGTACCTGGCAACCCCACAATATTGAAAGCGGGCAAACCCGGTGCAACATGAACCTCTACCCGCACCTCTGGCGCATGCATGCCCGCAATCGCACAGCTTTTTAGTACCGCCAATGTCATAAACACTCCCGCAACAGCCCTGTATTATGCGGGCGAAAGCCATTAAAAAAGGCCTGATGAGGCCTTTTTGTCTATCGTTGAAAGCACGATGATTATTTTTTTTCTTCAAGTGCCTTGACCTGGGCTTCAAGGGTGTCGATGCGCTCACGCAATTTGTCAACCATGGCCACCTGGATATCGAACTCTTCACGAGTCACCAGATCCAGTTTGGAGAAACCTTGAGACATAAATGCCCTTACATTCTTCTCAATATCGGCAGCGGGACTTTTGGCAATAAGTTCCTGCATGTTTTTTTGAAACTCTTCGAAAATTTGATTACCGCTTTTCATGGGGCACCCCTGAGTAAAAATATATATTTATAGTGAGATGAATCATTATAGATAATATGGATAAGAATAAACCGGCTCAGTTTAATAAGCCCTCATTTTTTTCAGATAAAGCAACAGCAGATTGAAAAAAAACGGGCATTCGCAGCTGAAATGCCCGTTTTGATCAATCATATTAAGCCATTTACTGAGCAGGCTTGACTTCTTCCTGGACGGCATCAGCGGCTGTGCTATCTGTAGAAGATGTTTCCACGATACTGGAAACTTCCTCTTTCACTGACTCAGCTGCTTCAGTGGTCGCATTACTCACAGACTCCACCACATTTTCGGTAAGGGTCTCGGCTTTTCCTTCAGCACTTACCGCTTCTTCCTTGACGCTCTCAACCACGCCCTCAGTGGTGGCTGCCGCTTTTTCTTCCGTACCTGTTGTAGCTTCCTTGACTGATTCAATCACGCTTTCAGTCGCTGCCTTGGCCTTCTCTTCAGCACTAGCTGCGGCTTCTTTCACAGACTCCACTACGCTCTCGGCAGTTGCCTTGGCTTCCTCTTTGGCAACTTGGGCTGCGTCAGACAAGCCTTGAGCCGTTGCCGCTGCATCTTTTTTCAGGTTTTCAGTGGCAGTATTAACGGTTTCAACCACGCTCTCAGTGGTTTCCTTAACCGCATCCACAGCCTGCTGCCCTGCTTCCTGGACGGTTTCCACAGCAATATTCGTAGCCTCTGTCGCTTTGGTGGCAACCTGATCACCCCCTGTTTTTGTTTCCTGATCGCACCCGGCCAGTACAAATGCCGAAGAAACGACCGCCAGCATACTTAATTTGGACAAAGAATATTTCATACATGCTCCTAAAAAAAAAGAAATATTTAACAGTATCGACCAACACACAAGAAAAAACAATGATTCACCTCTATGTCATTTCATTTTGTGATGTTTTTTTTATCGCTTTGACCATTCTTGACAGACTCAATCGCAATTTAAGATTTTTGCACCATGATGGATCACGTTTTGCACCAAAAAGAAACTTGACGGACATATTTTACACATGATTTTTTGGCACGGTTTTTGCTTAATCACTATTGAACCGATATTTCTCATTTCGAAATATTAAATTTTCACCCGCAATGGAGACTACCGTGAAATTGCTAACTGCCATTATTAAACCTTTCAAGCTGGATGAAGTCCGAACCGCCCTGGCCGAGATCGGCATACAAGGCATGACCATCACCGAAGTAAAAGGCTTTGGACGCCAGAAAGGTCATACCGAACTGTACCGTGGTGCGGAATATATTATTGATTTTCTGCCCAAAATCAAGCTTGAAGCCGCCATTGCCGATGCCATGGTCGAACAGGCTATCGAAACCATTTGCCAGGCTGGCACGACAGGAAAAATCGGAGATGGCAAGATTTTCATCACCGATCTAGAACAGGTTGTCCGCATTCGTACCGGTGAGGCTGGCGAGGCCGCACTTTGAATTAAATTTCATCAATAAAAATAATGATTTATACAAAACCACACTCATTATTTGACTTTAAAGGATTTCATCATGGATAAAGCCGATCTCGTCTGGGTCAGCATTTCTACAATACTGGTTCTGTTAATGGTCGTTCCTGGACTGGCCATGTTTTATGGCGGACTGGTACGCAGTAAAAACATTCTGTCTATCATGAGCCAGGTCCTGGTCACCTTCGCTCTTGTCATTATCCTCTGGTTTGTCTATGGCTATTCATTGGCCTTCACCGATGGCAATGCGTTTTTTGGTGGCCTGGGTCGACTGTTTTTCTCTGGAATGTATGACATCGGTAACGATACCTACGCCATGAATGGCAGTATTCCCGAGCTGACCTTTGCCTCCTTTCAGGCCACTTTTGCCGGCATTACCTGCGCACTGATTATTGGTGGATTTGCCGAACGCATCAAATTTTCCGCCGTCCTGATTTTCATGGCCATATGGATGACATTTTCTTATGTACCGGTTGCCCACATGATTTGGTCATCGACCGGCCTGCTGTCTGGCGCAGCACTGGACTTTGCCGGTGGTACCGTCGTGCATATCAACGCTGGTGTGGCTGCCCTGGTTGCCGCCTATATGGTTGGCCCACGCCTGGGTTACGGTAAAGAGCCCATGCAACCCCATAACCTGACCATGACCATGACTGGTGCTGCTTTGTTATGGGTGGGTTGGTTCGGTTTCAATGCAGGCTCTGCCCTGGGTGCCAACACACAAGCTGCCCTTGCATTCTTCAACACCTTGCTGGCCACCTCTGCTGCCGTCATCGCCTGGGTACTGCTTGAGTGGAAAACCAAAGGAAACCCCTCTTTGCTGGGTGCGGCATCAGGCGCTGTCGCCGGTCTGGTCGGTATTACCCCCGCCGCTGGCCTGGTCGGTCCCGTTGGTGCCCTGATTATCGGTTTCATCACCAGCGCTTTCTGTTTGTGGGGTGTTAATGGTCTGAAACGTGCCCTGCGTGTCGATGACTCTCTGGATGTGTTTGGCATCCACGGTGTCGGAGGTATTATTGGCGGATTGCTGACCGGTATTTTCAATGCAAAACCCTTCGGTGGCCCTGGTCTTGACACTGTCAGCGAAGTTCCTTACCAAGTATGGCTCCAGCTTGAAGGCATGCTGATCACAGCAATATGGTGTGCGGTGGTTACCTTCGTCGCCCTGAAAATTGCAGGCTTCTTTACCCGCGGCATCCGGGCTGAAAAAGACTCCGAACGCCAAGGCCTGGATATCAGCTACCATGGAGAACAAGGCTATCACCTCTAATCGCAGATAAGCTCTGCTTCCACTCGCGCCATTCATATAAAAATGAGTGGCGTTTTTTTTGAGTTTGATTAATCATTTTTATTGAGTTTGATTAATCACAAAAACTTATTCCCCACATTTTGAAAGCAGACCGTTTATTGATATGGATCAAGAAAGATATTCAAATAAAAGGCAATATACATAAATTGATTGAAATCATTAAAGATACATATAAAATACATCTTATTGATATCGCCTTAAATTTTAAAGCATGACACAAAACCTTGACCCCCTTCTCATTAAAAATCGCAAGTTGCTTCCTATCGTTCAAGGGGGCATGGGTGTTGGCATTTCAGCCAACAAACTAGCCAGTGCAGTAGCCCGCGAAAATGCCATCGGCACCATTGCCAGCATCGATTTACGTCACCTGCACCCCGATCTTTTAGCGAAATCCAAAGAAATCCCCGTACAAGAAAACTACGACAAACTCAATCGCATTGCCCTTGATCGCGAAATCAAGGCCGCCAAGGCCCAAAGCAATGGCCAAGGCATGATTGCCGTCAACGTCATGAAAGCGGTATCCGACTACTCGGCTCTAATTACACAAGCCTGCGAGTCCGGTGCCGACGCCATTGTCATGGGTGCCGGTCTGCCACTTGAATTACCCGATCTGGCTGCCGATCACCCCAACGTTGCCCTGTTCCCCATCCTGTCAGAATCGCGCGGCATCAACATTGTGCTCAAGCGCTGGATGAAAAAAAACCGCCTGCCCGATGCCATCATTATCGAGCATCCCAATCATGCCGGCGGCCACCTGGGCTCTCCCAGCATGACAGACCTCAACAATGACCGTTTCAGTTTCAGAAGGGTTCTTGAAGAAACGTCGCAGGTTTTCAAACAACTGGGGCTTGAAAACGAAAAAATTCCACTTATTCTTGCTGGCGGCATGGCCAACTTCAAGAAAATCCAAACCGCCCTTAAAGACTGGGGCGCCAACGCGGTTCAGATTGGCACCGCTTTTGCCGTTACCCAGGAAGGCGATGCCCATATCAACTTCAAGAAAACGCTTTCCGAAGCCAAGGAAGAAGATATTGTGGAATTCATGTCCGTCGCCGGCCTGCCTGCCCGTGGCGTTCTGACCCCTTTCCTGAAAAAATACCTGAATAACGAACAAAAACTGCAGGCCAATGCCAAGGCCGATCCTCGCCGTTGCGTACAAAGCATGAACTGCCTTAGCGTATGCGGGCTGCGCGATGGCATCAGTAAAATTGGTCAGTTCTGCATCGACCAACGCCTTTCCGATGCCTTCAATGGTGATGTCCGCAAAGGCCTGTTTTTCCGCAGCAAAGATCCACTCCCCTTTGGCGACCAGATCCGCACCGTTTATGAAACCATTCAGTATTTCCTGACCGGAAAAAAACCGGTCATGCCAGGCTAAACCTGTTTATCTAACCGGCACAGACCGGCCCTTCCTTCCTCAGTGTTCAAAATTTAGACCGGTTTAAAACCGGTCTTTTTTTATGTGAAAAGGAAAGATTATGTGAAAAGGAAAGATTATGTGAAAAGGAAAGAGTATCTTGACAGGACTCAATTAAACCTCAAGTATCCCCAGATCAATATATTCGGCATGATTAAGTGCCGTGGCAATTTTGCTTCTTAAGGCATTGGTATGGGAAGTGCGCACTATTTTCTTTACATCGAGCAATTGCTGCGGATGCATGGAAAACTCGGTAAGGCCCAAGCCCAGCAACAACCGCGTGTAACGGGATTCACCCGCCATTTCACCACATACCGCCACTGCTTTACCGGCACGCTCTCCGGCCTGTATGGTTTGGGAAATCAAACGCAAAACAGCCGGGTGCATGGGATCGTATAAATCCGAGACTTCGTTATCAACCCGATCAATAGCCAGCGTATACTGGATCAGGTCATTGGTTCCGATAGAAACAAAATCAAGATGCTTCAGGAATGGTTCTATGGCAATCGCAATGGCCGGTATTTCAACCATGGCACCCAATTCAATGTCGTCTGCGTACGCATACCCCTCTTCGACAAGCTGGTTTTTGGCAAATTCAATCGCCTGCTTGACCGAATGCAACTCATGCATATGAGACAGCATGGGAATCAGGATCCTTAATTTCCCATGCACCGAAGCCCTAAGCAAAGCTCTTAATTGTGTCTGGAACATTTCGGGACGTGACAGACAATATCTGACAGCCCGTAACCCCAAGGCCGGATTGGCGGCAACGGTGGCTTCACCATCGAGGGTTTTGTCTGAACCGATATCCAATGTTCGGATGGTAACAGGCTTGCCCTGCATGGTTTTCAGGACATACGAATACGCTTCGTATTGCTCTTCTTCATCAGGCAAGGTTTCCCGCCCCATGAACAGGAATTCGCTACGAAACAGGCCAATGCCATCAGCCCCCAAGTGCATGACCTCATCGGCCTCGTGCGGCAGCTCTATATTCGCTTCAAGTTTGATCTTTTTACCGTCAAGGGTAATGGCCGGTTCATCCTTATGAATAATCAGCTCGGCACGTTCCCGTATATACGCATCCTGCTTCTGCTGGTATTCGGACAGAATGAGCGGAGACGGATTGACAATGACAAGACCGGCCTCACCATCGACAATCAACATGTCTTTGTCACGAACCAGACTGCGAATATTACCCATGCCGACCACGGCCGGGACATTCATGCTGCGGGCAACAATGGCGGTGTGCGAGGTTGCGCCACCCAGATCGGTGACGAAAGCGGCAAAACGGGCGCCGCGCAATTTAATCATGTCTGCGGGAGAAATATCATGAGCCACAACAATGGATGAATTAATATCCAGATCTGGCGACATATCGGGCAACAGGGATGATCCCATCCCTGATAAAACCCGCAACACCCTTTCAATAACCTGATTGACATCGGCGGCACGCTCACGAATATATTCATCTTCCATGAGCGAAAATTGATCCGCCAGCAATTGGCCCTGGGTACTTAACGCCCATTCGGCATTGTACTGGCGACTGGCAATGATTTCGCGGGTTTGTTCTGACAGCATGGGATCGGAAACCAGCAAGCTGTGAACATTTAGCAAAGGGGTCAGTTCTTTGGGCGCATCGGGCGGCAGATTTTTAATAATATGCTGCAGATCGTTGTAAACCGTTTCAAGCGCAGCATCAAGACGGGCACATTCCTGCGGGATATCATCAGTGGCAATGCGGTAGTGTGCGACTTCCAGGGTGGCTGCACCCATAATAATCGCACGACCAATGGCAAACCCTCGGGCCACACCCTTTCCACGCATGAGCATCACAGCGGTTGAAGGGGCGATATCCTTTGATTCTCTCATATGCAGGCCCAATCTTTATGTTTACTCTGGCTCACCAAATTTACCATTGAACAAGGCCTCGAGTTGCTGTAATGCTTCGGCAGCATCATCACCCGTTGCCTCGAGTGTAACGGGCGTACCCTTACCGGCCGCCAGCATCATGACACCCATAATGCTTTTGGCATTGACGCGCTGCGCTGCACGACTGATAAATATTTCGCTGCTGAAAGAACTGGCCAGCTGCGTTAATTTTGCGGCAGCTCTGGCATGCAATCCCAACTTGTTGCTAATAATAATTTCTACTGAAGCCATAATTCATTCTATACGTTAATAACCGGAATTCATTGACCTTTGACAAGATCAATACATTTCATGCCCTTTTTGCCACCCTCAAAAACCGCTTCGCATAATTCTTCCAACGGTTTCTCACGATAACGAATGGCATTCAGAATCATGCAGGCATTGGTGCCCGAAAGAATATGCGCCTGAATACCGGCATTTTGTAAACGCTGTACCGCCCTTGCTCCAATATTGGCGGGTGTTGCACCACCCAAATCCGCCAAAGCCAATACCGTATGGTTTTGACCGGCCTGGTTTCTTAACTGCTCTGTAATTTCCACAACTTTTTGCTCAGGATCCACATCGGGTTCTATATCAAAGAACACAAAGTTTTCCAGATCACCATAGACATGAGTTGCACAATCGTGCAGGGCAGATGCCAAAGGCACATGGGCAATTATTGCTATCACAGTCATAAGCAACCTTAGGCAGATAAAACCGCTTTTTCAAGCGCTTGGGCGAAGTGCGCCGCCACGTCGAAACCGGTTTGCTCGGTAATCTCAACAAAACAGGTTGGGCTGGTTACATTAATTTCGGTTACGTAATCACCAATAACGTCCAATCCTACCAGTAACAAGCCTCTTTGCCGTAATACAGGCGCAATCGCCTGTGCAATTTGCAGATCGCGATCAGTGAGTTTTTGTGCTACTCCACGCCCGCCTGCCGCCAGGTTGCCCCTTGTCTCACCGGCCAGTGGAATACGTGCGAGCGCATAAGGAATGGGTGCACCATCAATAAGCAGAATACGCTTGTCACCATTGGTAATTTCCGGAATGAAGCGCTGCGCCATGATAGTACGGTTCCCTTCCTGAGTCAGCAACTCGAGAATCGCATTTAAATTTGCTTCATTCTGGAGCACCCGGAAAACACCACTACCCCCCATGCCGTCAAGCGGCTTGACAACGATATCCTGGTGCTGGGCGTGAAACTGCCTGATTCGTGACATATCACGGGTTACCAGGGTAGGCGCGGTAAATGCTGAAAACTCGGTAATCGACAATTTTTCAGGATGGTTACGGATGGCCGCCCCTGAATTGAATACTTTAGCCCCTTGCTGCCCGGCATATTCCAGCAGGTGGGTTGAATAAACGTACTCCATGTCAAATGGAGGGTCTTTGCGCATAATGGTTGCATCAAAATGCACCAATGGGAATTCATTGCCTTCAGAGGTATAGGCCCACCAGGCATTACCATGCAAATTGGCATTCTCTTCAATTTGTATGGAACGTGAGCGGACAAAAACCCGACCGGTTTCAATAAACAGGTCACCCTGATGGGCAACACTGATGGAATGGCCGCGTTTTATCAAGGCACGCATCATGGCGACCGATGTGTCTTTATATGCTTTTAACAAGGGCAATGGGTCTATGATGAATAATACGTGCATTGCTATACTTCCAAAGAAACTCCCGCCGGTTAAAGCGGGATATATTGAGTCATAAAAACTGAATGACCAGGTTTATTCAGCCTTGCCGCCCACGGCTTTTTTACGCGGAGCAAGCACCATTACCATTTGACGTCCTTCGAGCTTGGGCATGGCCTCAACCTGGACCGTATCGCCCAGATCTTCCCGAATTCGTTCTAACACGCGCATACCCAGTTCCTGGTGTGCCATTTCACGTCCACGGAAACGAAGTGTTACCTTGGCTTTGTCACCATCGTCGATAAAACGACGCAGGTTACGAAGCTTGACCTGATAGTCACCTTCATCGGTGGCAGGACGGAACTTGACTTCCTTGACCTGAATCACTTTTTGCTTGGCCTTGGCTTCTTGCTGACGCTTTTGCTCCTGGTATTTAAATTTACCGTAATCCATCAAGCGACAAACAGGAGGCGACGCATTAGGCGCGATCTCGACGAGATCGACGTCTGCCTGCTCAGCCATGCGAATGGCTTCAAGTGTTTTCACAACGCCTAACTGCTCTCCTTCGAGGCCAATCAGACGAACTTCAGGAATGCGTATTTCAGCATTTATGCGATGGGATTTTTCGGTTGCGATGTTAACAACTCCTTAAAAAGATAATAAATTACGCCTTGACATCTTGACGTAAAGCCACGTCAGTGCGAAGACGCGCGACGAAATCATCGACAGATAGTACACCCAAATCAAGGTTACCACGACCACGAACGGCCACAGCGCCATTTTCCTGTTCTTTTTCACCGACAACCAGGATGTAGGGTACTTTCTGCATACTGTTTTCCCTGATTTTACGAGTGATCTTCTCATTTCGCAAATCAGCGGAAGCACGGAAGCCTTCCTTGGTCAGGATAGCCACGACCTTGTTGGCATAATCGGAAAATACTTCCGAGATGGGGCATACCACTACCTGCTCGGGGGCCAGCCATGGTGGCAAGGCACCCGCATAGTTTTCAATCAACATGCCAATGAAGCGCTCAAGGGAGCCCAGAATGGCCCGGTGCACCATCACTGGCGCACGACGCTGGTCGGAAGCATCGACATATTCAGCCCCCAAACGTACCGGCATGGAAAAGTCAACCTGAACGGTGCCACACTGCCAATGACGTCCAATGGCATCTTTCAGGGTATATTCAATTTTAGGGCCATAAAAAGCGCCTTCTCCGGGAGAAATTTCAAATTCGCAACCAGAACGACGCAGGCTTTCCATGAGAGCTTCTTCAGCCTTGTCCCAGATGGCATCATCCCCAATACGCTTTTCAGGGCGGGTAGCCACTTTATACAGGACATCGGTAAAGCCAAAGTCACGATAAACTTTTTGCAACAGGGCCGTAAAGTTGGCGCATTCATCTTGCAACTGGTCTTCAGTACAGAAAATGTGACCATCGTCCTGGGTAAAGCCACGTACACGCATCATGCCATGCAGGGAGCCTGAAGGCTCGTTACGGTGACACTGACCAAACTCACCATAGCGGATGGGCAACTCACGGTATGAATGCAAGCCTGAATTGTAAATTTGGACATGACCGGGACAGTTCATTGGTTTAAGCCCATAAACCCGATTTTCGGATTCAGTGGTGAACATGTTTTCTTTGTAGTTATCCCAGTGTCCGGTTTTTTTCCACAGGGACAAGTCCAGAATTTGGGGTGCCTTGACTTCCTGGTAGCCGTTCTCAATGTAAACATTGCGCATATACTGCTCGACCTGCTGCCAGATTCTCCAGCCTTTGGGGTGCCAGAAAACAAGACCTGGGCCCTCATCCTGAAAATGGAACAGATCCAGCTCTTTACCCAGCTTGCGATGGTCCCGCTTCTCGGCTTCTTCAAGCATGTGCAAATACTGGGCCTGCTCTTCTTTGGTGGCCCAGGCGGTACCGTAAATACGCTGGAGCATTTCATTGTTGCTATTGCCACGCCAATAGGCACCGGCCACTTTCATCAGCTTGAAAACTTTCAGTTTGCCGGTTGAAGGCACGTGTGGGCCGCGACACAAATCGATGAAGTCGCCTTCACGATACAGACTGATAGGCTCATTGGACGGAATGGAGGCAATGATTTCAGCCTTGTAATGCTCGCCCTGCTCTTTGAAAAAGGCCACTGCATCATCACGCAGCCACTCTTCACGGGTGACCACCTCATCTTTTTTGGCCAGTTCCTGCATTTTCTTTTCAATTTTCTGCAGGTCTTCGGGCGTAAAAGCACGCTTGTAAGAGAAGTCGTAGTAAAAGCCGTTATCAATCACGGGACCAATGGTAACCTGTGCATCGGGGAAGAGCGATTTTACGGCATAAGCCAGCAAATGGGCGGTAGAGTGACGGATAAGATCCAGGCCTTCAGGATCTTTGGCAGTTACGATGGACAGTTTTGCATCTTGTGTAATGACATAACTGGTATCTACCAGCTTGGCTGGTTCAGACCCTACCGCCACCTTGCCCGCCAAGGCAGCTTTACCTAGGCTGGGCGCGATAGTCGTAGCTACTTCACCTACGCTGACCGGATCGGTGAATTGGCGCTGGGAACCATCTGGTAAAGTAATCTGAATCATTTAAATGCCCTAATAAAAAATAAAAACGCGACTAGTGTATAGTCGCGCTAAGGATGAGACTGCTGAAAAAATTCACAATATGAAACTCTCACGATCGCGACTAGAAATTTTAGGTTTCCGTTCTCGTAGTTCGTGCAGTTAAGGATCTCATTTATTTCAGTCTCTACCAAATACAATAATTAATTGATTCTAACATTTTCTGTGTTTTGGCATAATAAAAGCCGTGTTTGCATGGAAAAAACATCCTCAAATGTTGTAAAACAGACCAAACTCCGTCATTTTCGCCTATTCCAATTATTGACAGGCCTGGCAAGCCATAGACACCCCGTGCGTTTATCCGCATATCCGGACAGGTTACAAAATAACGTATATGACAAAACTGTTAAACCATTACAGCACTAATCTGGGTTACAATTTAACCCATTGTTTATCCTCAATATTTAGACTCATGCAACCCTTCAAATCCATTCGCCTTGGTTTCTGCCTTGCTTTTTTTTGCCTGTTAAGCGCTTGCTCAAGTTTGAATACAGGTAACAATGGAATGAGTCACCTTCAAATTACACAAGATACGCGTGGCGTCGCACTTACTTCTCGCGACAGTGATTTGTTTATGCCCGGCTCAGCCACTCTTTCCTCCAATGCCCCCCCCTATTTGAACAAAGTGGCTGAATTGCTTAAAGAACGCCCTCATCGCAAAGTACTGATCGACAGCATTTCTGAAAATGCAGGCTCAAGCGAGCTGAATCAGGAACTGCAGGAAGTACGCTCTTTAACACTCATGAAAGCGCTAACCGACCGCGGCATCGACAAGAGCCGTCTGGCCTACACTCCCCCCAATGCCTATGGCAGCCAAACGGGAACGAATAGTGACAATCAATACAAAACCAAAATCATCATTCTGGGCGAAAGCACCAGTGAAATGAATGTCAGCACTATTGAACGTTTCTTTGATGACCTTTACAAGTTTGGCAATAATATTTTCAATTAATCCAGCCTGGCCTGGATCCCATTAACCCATTTAATCTTCACTTTCAAGTATGGCTAAACCAATTATTTCAAATACCATTCTGGCCATTGTGGCAACAGGTGTGCTTTTTTTCATTGGAAAATCCGTTTATGACGTTTTTACCCGCGCCCACGTCAAAGGCATGGAAAACAGCCCAATGCAAAACAGCACCCAGTCCGGCCCTACTGTCTCAGGCACCATCCAGCCGCCTGAATTAACGCAGCCGGTGCCGACAGAAAACCCGACCACTTTACCCGCTGAATCCAGTAAAGACCCTTTAAACCAAAACCAAGCAGCCGAAGCCAACGTGCAGGAGCCCGGGGTTAACGTCACTGCCCCAGAATCACAAATCCCCACCATAGACACACCACCCGTTGCCGAGCCCGAGGCAATACCCGAAACGACTGAAGAGCCCCACGCACTTAAACTCAACCCGGATCTCAAACAGGCTATCCCACCCGTTCCACTGGCCCCCCCCAGTCCTTTTCCCACACCGGCTGCACCAGCCTCTAGTGAACAACTGTTTGAAGCCACGGACAGCCTACAAGACAATACATCAGGGGCAGCCATTAACAACAGTTTCCCTGCACCGCTAAGCAATTTCCCTGCACCAGGCGCCGCACCGGCAATCACCCCCGAACCGCCTCCTTTCGAGATCGATGAAGGATCACCCTTTAACAATTTCCCAGCCCCCATCAATAGCGGCAATCCCAACCCGGGCAATATCAATACGGTCAACCCCGAGTTTGATCAACTGCAAAACCTGCGTCAACAAAAAGAACGCCTTCGCAACGACCTGGGTTTTTAAACCATCAAATCCGCATGCAATAAAAAATCCAGATTTTCATCTGGATTTTTTATTTCTAGCCAACATTAAAATTTGAGCATTTCAATACTTTAATGCTTTACCGGACTGTCAACACTGGACGGTGTTTTACCTGCCGCCAGTGCCTCTTGAGCCAGTTTGGCAATTTCCGCTTCTGACAATGGTGTTGGCAAACGCTCCAGGGCAACCTCAAGAACACGATCAATCCAACGCACAGGAATAATTTCCAGCTGATTTTTCACGTTGTCTGGAATCTCAGACAAGTCCTTGACGTTTTCCTCGGGAATAATGACCGTTTTGATACCACCACGATGAGCCGCCAGCAGTTTTTCTTTCAGCCCACCGATGGCCAGCACCTCACCTCGCAAGGTGATTTCACCGGTCATGGCAACATCCGCCCGCACTGGAATGCCTGACAAGGCAGATACCAAAGCGGTCGTAATGGCAATACCCGCAGAAGGACCATCTTTAGGCGTTGCGCCTTCGGGAACATGGATATGAATATCTTTTTTCTCGAAGATGCTATCGGCAAAGCCCAGCCTGTGGGCACGCGACCTTACCACTGTACGCGCAGCCTGCATGGACTCTTTCATGACATCACCCAAAGAACCGGTATGCTGGATAAGCCCTTTACCAGTCACAGCAGCAACCTCGATCGTCAAGAGATCACCACCCACTTCCGTCCAGGCCAAACCAGTTACCTGGCCAACCTGGTTTTCTTTCTCGGCCATACCAAAGGAGTATTTACGTACACCCAGATACTGTCCAAGGTTTTCATCGGTTACAACGATAACGGGTGCGGTTGCTTTATGGGCAGCTGTTTTAGAGCCAGCCTTGGCACCCATAAGGATTGCCTTGACAACTTTTCGACAGATTTTACCCAGCTCACGCTCTAGTGCCCGCACACCTGCTTCACGCGTGTAATAGCGAATAATATCCCGTACCGCACTTTCCTCAATCTTAAGCTCACCCTCTTTGACGCCATTGTTTTTCATTAACTTTGGAATCAGGTGATCAAGGGCAATATGTACTTTTTCATCTTCGGTATAACCTGACAGATGAATCACTTCCATACGGTCCAGCAAAGCGGCAGGGATATTCAGGGAGTTGCTGGTAGCCACAAACATGACATCAGACAAATCGTAGTCAACTTCAACGTAATGATCCTGGAACGTATGATTTTGTTCTGGATCAAGTACCTCGAGCAGGGCAGAAGATGGATCACCACGGAAATCCATACCCAGTTTATCGATTTCATCTAACAGGAACAGCGGGTTGCGAACACCCACCTTGCTCATGTTTTGCAGAATCTTGCCCGGCATTGCGCCAATATAGGTACGACGGTGACCACGAATTTCAGCTTCATCACGAACACCACCCAAGGCCATACGAACATACTTGCGGTTGGTTGCGCGTGCAATAGACTGACCCAACGAGGTTTTACCCACGCCCGGAGGACCTACCAGGCAAAGGATTGGCGCCTTGACTTTATCAACGCGTTGCTGCACCGCCAGGTATTCAATAATGCGCTCTTTGACCTTTTCCAAACCATTATGATCATCGTTAAGAATTTTTTCGGCATTTTCAAGCGAGGTATTGATACGGCTTTTTTTCTTCCATGGCAAGCCAATCAGGGTATCAATGTAGTTCCTGACAACCGTTGCCTCAGCCGACATCGGAGACATCAGCTTTAGTTTTTTAAGCTCGGCATCCGCCTTGGCACGGGCCTCCTTGGGCATTTGAGCTGCTTCAATTTTCTTTTCAAGCTCTTCAAGGTCAGCACCCTCTTCGCCCTCACCCAGCTCTTTCTGGATGGCTTTTACCTGTTCATTAAGGTAATAATCACGTTGGCTTTTTTCCATTTGCTTTTTAACGCGACCACGAATGCGCCTTTCAACCTGAAGAATGTCGATCTCGGCCTCTATCTGGCTTAGAAGTGCCTCAAGGCGAGCCGTTACATCAAGTTCGTTAAGCAGATTTTGTTTCTGCTCCAGTTTTAAAGGCAAATGGGCGGCAATGGTGTCGGCCAGGCGATCAGTTTCTTCTATGTTATTTAATGAAGAAAGGATTTCCTGCGGTATTTTTTTATTGAGTTTGACGTATTGATCAAACTGGGATACGACAGTACGGCGCAAAGCTTCCAGTTCAGCGGTACCCTCACTGGACGGAACAATAGGCATTACCTTACCGATGAAATTGGATTCCGTATCCCGGATTTCCTCAACGTGCGCACGCTGAAGCCCTTCCACCAGCACCTTGACCGTACCATCGGGAAGTTTCAACATTTGCAAAATAGTGGCAATACTGCCAATTTCATAAATATCTTCAGGCGCTGGCTCATCTTTGTTGGCCGTTTTTTGAGCAACCAGCATGATTTGCTTACCAGCCTCCATGGCAGCCTCTAGGGCACGAATGGAACGGGGTCGACCTACAAACAAAGGAATAACCATGTGGGGAAAAACCACCACGTCACGCAAAGGCAACAACGGCAACTCTATTGATTCTGCAGGCAAAATTTGACTCGCAGACATAAGCATTTTCCTTGAAAACAATCTGTTATAAATAATAATGATAGGAATATGGAGGCCAAACCGTTAAATTCAAGGCTTGTCTCCATATACTAACAAAATGTTGTTTATGCTGCTGCGTTTTTTAAATTACGGGTTTTAGTGTCTGAAGCAGACGCTTTCCCTGACTCGGCATCATCACTGAAAATCAGCAACGGAGTACCAGTACCATTGACGGCGGCCTCATCAAGTACAACTTTAATAACATTCTTGCGGGAAGGAAGGTCAAACATGGTTGACATAAGCGCAGCCTCAAGAATGGAGCGAAGGCCACGAGCACCTGTTTTACGTTTCAGGGCCTTTTTGGCAATAGCCACCAATGCCTGGGGACGAATTTCCAACTCTACGTCCTCCATGGCGAACAGCTTCTGGAACTGTTTGACCAATGCATTTTTGGGTTCGGTCAGGATTCTGACCAAGGCCTCTTCATTCAACTCTTCCAGGGTTGCCACCACCGGCAAGCGACCAACCAGCTCGGGAATCAAACCGAACTTGATGATATCTTCGGGCTCGACCGTGGCAAAGACCTCTCCAACGCCTTTTTCTGATTTTGACTGAACCTGGGCACCAAAACCAATGCCTGATTTTTCGGTTCGGTTTTGAATAACTTTTTCGAGTCCATCGAAGGCACCGCCCACAATGAACAGAATATTGGTGGTATCAATCTGGACGAAATCCTGGTTGGGATGCTTGCGTCCACCCTGCGGAGGTACCGAAGCAACCGTTCCTTCAATGAGTTTGAGCAACGCCTGCTGCACACCCTCTCCGGACACATCACGCGTGATGGACGGATTATCGGATTTACGCGATATTTTATCTATTTCATCGATATACACAATCGCACGCTGTGCTTTTTCAACATCATAATTGCAGTTTTGCAGCAATTTCTGAACGATGTTTTCAACGTCTTCACCCACATATCCGGCTTCGGTAAGCGTGGTGGCATCGGCCATGACAAAGGGGACATCCAGCTGACGGGCAAGCGTTTGAGCCAGCAGGGTTTTACCTGAACCGGTAGGCCCAATGAGCAAAATATTACTCTTGGACAACTCAACCTCTTCGTCTTTGTTCAGTTCACCATGACGGATGCGTTTGTAATGGTTGTAAACAGCCACTGCCAAACTGCGTTTGGGCTGATCTTGCCCAATAACGTACTGATCCAGGAATGACTTAATCTGCGCAGGGGTTGGCAATTCTGTCTTGATTGCCTCGCGAGCATCTTCATGCGCACTATCCCGAATAATCTCATTGCACAGTTCAATACATTCATCACAAATAAAAATCGAACCGGGCCCTGAAATTAACTTGCGAACGTCATCCTGACTTTTATTGCAAAAAGAGCAATGCAAAACTTTGCCATCGGAAGAACTGTTTTTATCTGCCATATTATGTATGTATATCTCGCAAAAAAGGCCGACCGTATAAAAGGTCGGCCATTAAGGTTACCTTTAAGGATAGTATAGCAAAACTATACTCCTGCGGCCCTTGTGGTAAGTACTTTATCAATTAAACCGTAAGCCTGTGCATCTTCGGGTGCCATGTAATTATCACGCTCGGTGTGCTCACGGATTCTCTCGATGGGCTGGCCGGTATTGCTGGACAGAATCTCGTTCAGGCGGTCACGCAAACTGAGAATCTCGCGTGCCTGGATTTCGATATCGGTTGCCTGACCCTGCGCACCCCCTAAAGGCTGGTGAATCATGATGCGCGAGTTGGGCAGGCTGTAACGCTTGCCCTTGGCACCGGAACTTAACAAAAAAGCCCCCATACTGGCAGCCATACCCGTACACAAGGTAGAGACATCGGGTTTGACGAATTGCATTGTGTCGTAAATGGCCAATCCGGCATAAACACCGCCACCTGGCGAGTTAATGTACAGGGAGATATCCTTGTCAGGATTTTCCGACTCAAGAAATAGCAATTGTGCAACCACAAGATTGGCCGATTGATCATTAACCTGCCCCACGAGGAAGACAACGCGTTCCTTCAGAAGACGGGAATAAATATCATATGATCTTTCACCACGACCAGACTGTTCTATAACCATGGGGATATAGCCAAGGCCGGTCGGCGTCACCGACTCGCCCCCATGCATGGACGCATAAAAATCGGTAAAACGGTGCATCATTACATTGTTCCCATTAAGTCATCAAAAGCGACGGCTTCTTCAGCCACTTTAGCCAAAGACAAAACATGATCAACCACGTTGTCTTCAAGAACAACGGCTTCGATTTCAGCGCGACGCTGGCGATCAGACAGGTAATAGCTGATAACCTGCTCGGGTTTTTCATAGTTTTGAGAAAACTCTTCGATGCGGGCGCGAACCTGCTCAGGAGTGACCTGCAACTTGGCCTGTTCAACCAATTCACCCACCAACAAGCCCAGACGTACGCGACGCTCGGATTCTGGCTGGAATGTTTCAGCAGGAATTGGCATTTGATCTGCATTAGGCACACCGCGTTGCTTCAGTTCTTCGCGGGCAGCAGCAATGCGTGCCTGAACATCGTTTTCAACCAAGGCTTTGGGAATATCGAAGGTAGCGGCATTAGCCAGGGCATCCATCACGCTGCTTTTGGTGCGGCCTTGGATACGGTTTTTGACTTCACGCTCGATATTGTTGCGAATTTCCTCAAGCAGTTTTTCGGTGCTGCCTTCAGCCTGACCCAGTGATTTGGCGAACTCTTCGTTGACTTCAGGCAATACAGGCTCAGCCACTTCTTTAACCGTGATCGTGAATTCAGCAGTTTTGCCAGCAACTTCCTTGCCTGCGTAATCTTCTGGGAAAGACAGCGGGAAAGTTTTGCTTTCGCCCGCTTTCAGGCCGGTTGCAGCCTCTTCAAATTCTGGCAACATGCGACCCTGACCCAGCAGGAAGGGGAAGTTTTCAGCCTTGCCACCTTCAAATTCAACACCATCAATGGTGCCAACGAAATCCAGGGTAACGCGGTCATCTTTTTGAGCGGCACGGTCTTCACGGGCTTCGTAAGTGGCACGCTGTTTACGCAGGATATCAACGGTACGGTTGATTTCCTCATCACCCACTTCAGCGGTATAACGCACCACTTCCAGTGTGGAAAGATCGGGCAGGGAAACCTCAGGATAGACTTCAAATTTGGCTACAAAACCAACCTGACCTTCTTCAACACCTTCTGTTTTAGGCTCAATGGAAGGCATACCGGCAACACGCAAATTGGCTTCCTTGATGATTTTGTCAAATTCCTGACCGACTTTTTGATTAATGACATCGTAGCGGATACCAGGGCCGTGACTGCGTTCTATGACAGAAATAGGCGCCTTGCCTGGACGGAAACCCTGCACTTTAGCAGTACGGGCCACACGTTGCAGCTGCGTTTTAACGTCCTTTTCGATATCATCCAAAGCGATGATTAGATTTACCTGGCGCTCAAGGCCTTCAAGAGTTTCTACCGTTGCCTGCATTTATAAACCTTTTATATTGCGGAAAAATTAATAGTATAACCAGTCATTTTACCCAAAAAAGCGGATGACCATCATTTTTTTACGTTTAATTTGTCAAAAATACTCAAAATGCAACGCCCGTACCCACACCAACGGCTACGCCACCGTTCCCGCCCACGGCCCCCACCCCGTATACACAGGCAGATAAAGTTAAAGAAATCGCAAGGATTAGTATAATATTCCGTTTCATTGTTGCACCCCGGGCATTAAATCAATACACTTTAATATGTACTTAAAATCATTAAGCCAATATTTACACGTACATATTTTATTATTTTTCAAGGGGTATGAACTCATGACTGATTTTGATCAACAAAACACTTCCACAGCAACACCCGATCAAACTCAAGAATTCCGCAAACCACGCTTTTCAAACGGAAGTTTCGTGATTGGCCTGATTGTGTTCGGTCTGTTTACCGCACTCATTACCTGGTCCGTCAGTTTTATCGCCATGTTCTTTGGCGCCCTTGGCTCAATCATTTCCATTGCAACCCGCCTTTTCGACCACCAACACTGTCGCTTTACTTCCATACCGGAAAACAACAAGGCTATCGAAGATGAAAACTGGGCCTATTTTGCAATCAGGGCTGTTTTTGGCACCATTTTTGGTACCACTGCTTACGTGATTGTCATTCAAAGCACTTCAGGCGATCTACACTGGTCAGCCGTGGCAACCGTTGCCGCCTTTGCCGGTTTAGTGTTTGACAAAGTTCTGTTCAAGCAATAACTTCTCTACCCAAGTACTTATTTGGGCAGTACCGCACACCTAAACAAGGCCTCATTTTATATGAGACCTTGTTTTTTTTTGGGCTTCTGAATACCCAGGCAAATGCCTGTCCTAATCCCACCCATACCAACGGGCTTTTGCCAAACTCACAAACTTTTCTTCAATTCCTCCATAGACCCATACACCTTGTTCATGGACTCAAACTCTTCCTTGGTGCAGGGATAAGTCTGCTCAGACACGGCAGTATCCATACCATCCTGCCCCTCAGCCACAGCCGTCGTTTTATTACACATATAACGGGTGACACTTGAACCCGACTCAGAGATCCCGTCCTGTATGGCACAACCGGCCAATAACACGCCAATGGCAAGCAATCCTGTTTTTTTCATTTCCAACCTTCTCAAGTAAATAACTTAGTTACTTCTGTACAAATCATTGATTTTCTTGCTCGCTTCTTTCTCTTTCAGCTCTTCTTCGGTCGGCAATACGGCATCGTTAATTATAGGCTCACTCCAGGTACCACGCACAAAATATCTGGCGGTCAATGAGCGTTGCAAGGGCGCCTGCAATAACCACTGGGAAAGAAAAGCCCCCACACCCACCACCGGATTCACAATCACCCCTGTCAAAATGGCAGCGCCACTGATATCAAGATTAGGCACCACCACCGCCTGAAAATCAAGCGTTTCAGTGTTTATATTGGTATCACCGGACGCCACAATAGCCACGGCCGGACCACTCAGCCGAAAATCGGAAACCTGCACTTCCCCCTGCTTCATATTCAAGCTGGCCCTGGCCATATCAAAACTGACGCCATCCTTGAAGGAATTACCCAAGGTACTGCCAAACTCCGGAATCCGGCTAATCGATTGCAATGCCAGCAACTCCAATGCCTTGGCCACTTTCGAGTCAATACTCAGCAATCTGCCTTCCGTGACACGACTCTCAAGACTAAGGTCAATCTGGTTCAAATCCAGATCGCTGATATCAGGCCATTTCAACACACCATTTACATATCCTTTACCACCGGCAACCACTGTCTTTTCCAACAGAACAGAAAGCAACCGCCCCAAGTCCAGAAAGTTCAGATTCAGCTTAAGATCCAGCCCCGTACTGTTCTTTTCGGTTTTAAGCGCACCGGTAGCATACAAAGAGCCACCAACATTGTTAATGGCCAAATTGTCAATCTGCCAATTATCCTGCCGGTTTTTTTTACGCCCTTTCAGCTTAAGTGAGCCCAACTCTTTATCAAATATCAGAAATCGTTTGGCACTAATATCCAGTCTTGGCAAATCAAGTCGTTTGGAGGCATTGCCATTTTTCTGATCCTTGTCGTCTTCCTTATCCCCAGACTCTGAATTCAAGGCCAGATGATCAAAACGGGCAGCCACAAAATCCTCATGCGCCACTTTGCCAGGCACCCAATCAATATCGCCAGTTACCGCTTCGGCATCAATACGAAACCCCCATGCGGAGGATTTAGGATTTTTTATACCCGACACCCTGGCCTGAGCAATAGTTTGTGACAGATAACGCAAAGAAGCGGTATCCAGCTGCAAGGCACTGACATCGGGAAATACCCGTGATGACTTGCCGACGGTTTTGCCAGAATCAAACTCATCCACAATATCCAGCCATTGCTGGACATCAACAACAGCAGGCCGGGCGGATATTTTCAAACCCTGCGCCGGCATTATTGGCTCAGCCAGTACACCTACGCCCCCTTTATAAAAAAAAGCACCGTTCCTGGATTGAACATCGCGTTCAAATATCGCCCTGACAGTACCCTGTCCCAGATCCAGCTCAAGCACCCTGGCATTATCGTTATTTTTATAGGCAGCACTCAACCAGCGGGCCCGTAACGGTTTTGATGCTGCAGCAGATTTACCCACTTCACCCGGGAAATCCAGGGCAAGGCCCTGCAGGGAAGAATCAACCTGCACATTGACCTTTCCACCTGCCAGAAAATCAAACTTGGCCTCATAATTGGCCTGCCCCTTGATCCGTTCCATACCCTTGGCCGACAACACTTCCCTGAGCCCCTCACCGGTAAACATCCCTTTCATGTTCAAGGAGTTACCTGAAGAACCGATATGGCCTTCCAGGGTCACAGGCCCGCCCAACATGTTCCCTACCAGTTTTTGCGCCACCAACTCGGTTTCATCAAACCGCAAGGAACCATTCATTTTTCTTAACCAGGGATAGTCTGGCTCAAACTGAAAGTCAGCATCCTGAATATGAATGGTGCCGCTTACCTTGGCATTATTCGCATCATTCACCGGGATAAACAGACGCAACGGAATCTGCCAGGTGCCGGTTGCACTGGCTGTATCCAGCGCGTTTTTGATGAGATACCCCAAAGGCGTGATCCGTGTAAACGCCAGGAAATTTTCAGCTGGCGCCACTGAGTTGGCCTGCAACGCCACCTTGGTATCTTTTTCAATACTGGAGACCAATCCGGAAAAATCATTCAGATCAATTTTTTTATCTTCCTGAATCAAAAAATAGGCCTGCCCGGATTGCAGGGCAATCTTGTCGCGCCGAAAATCGACCTTGCCACTTTCCGAATAAACAACTGGCCATTTTCGCCCCTTTATCTCATGCTGGTGATAATCAAGAGCCAAATTTTTATAATCGCCCTTTACATGAAAATCACCCGACTGTGGACGCAACCCAAAAGGAAAATGATCCACCACCCCTTTCAACATAAAAGGCGCATTGTCAAGCTGACCATCCTTAAAGGCATGGGTTAGCCATTCCAGGGCAGTATCAGCAATAACATTGGGCAAATAACGATACAAATGCGGCAATTTCAGTGAATGAAGATCACCCTGCAAATCAACAATACCATTATCCGAATGCGGATCAAAATGCCAATTGCCACTGACATTGATATCCAGGTCGTCATTTTTAATGCTTCCCTGCTGTATGCTGACCCACGGAAACTGCTGTTCATCGCGCTGAAAGCGGCCTGTTATATCGATCTGATCAAGCATCACCGGTTCATTAAAGGCTGTTTTATCTTCATAGAAAAACTGATTGGCCATAAAAGAAAATACCCAGGGGGTAAGCTCGGCCACTGCTTCATCGGACATCTGCTCTGCATTCATGGAACTTGAACGCCGCCTGATTTCCGCCTGTATATTGCTGAAACGGGTATCCAGTTTTAACCGCATAAGTCCAGAGGCCAGAACGAAAACATGTTTTCTTAAATGGTCTTCCAACCTGAAATCTCTTGCCTCGGCATCCAGTGAAATTTTGCCGATTTTATTCTGGCTCACTTCCAGGACAAGCGCAGCATGATTGAGATAACCTGAACGAAGCTGCTCGGGAATGTTTAACCATGGCGCAAGATCAAGCAAAGACAGGCCGTTTAATTTTGCGTTGACTTCACCGCTCCATTGCAATTGCCCTTGCGCCCCCGAAACCTGCTGCAAGGTCGCCTCAAGGGCGAACGTATCACCCAAATGTTCAGGCAAACGGGCAGACAATGAAACATCAAGTTCATCATGCACGGGCTTTATATCCAGATAAACTCCCGACAACACCAAAGGCTGAGCCTGCCGCTGTTCATCAACCCAGATCAGATCAGCATCGTTCAGACGAAGCGAAGACAGGGATGCCAGCCATCCTGCCAGCAGGGACGACTCGCCTTTGTCCATCACACTCTCGGGTACGCTGGCTTTATCCTGTCCAAGCAGCTTTTGCCCCAGCAGGTGTATGCTTCCATCGGCATCCCGGCGTATATTCAGGGCGGCGTTATGAATACTGATTTCAGATAAAAAAGGACGCATGCGCAACAGGTTAAGCCAGCTTACCCCCGCTGACACCGATTTAATCTTCAAGTATTCATTTTTCTCATTGTTTTCAACCGTAACACCTTGCAATTGCAAGACGGGGCTGTCTTCCCAGGCAAGCGACAACTGCTCCACGCGGACATCCATATCCAGCGTTTTGCTGATATATGTCTGAATTTGAGGCAGCCATTGATGCAGGTTTGGAACAAGAAAATACCTTACCCCCAATGACAAGGCAGCAAGCAGAATCAAAAAACCAATAAAAAAGACTAAACAATAGCGTAAAATTTTCCTGGCAACGCTCACTGGGGCGGCTCACATCTTGATGGTTACAGTCCAGTGTATTATATCCAATACTGCATTGCCTCAGGCCACAGAAACAGTCGTTAGACATAACCTTACATTTTTTGAGAAAGCATGATGCCAACCAATAGTCTAACCCGCGCCCTTGAATGGTCCGGTTACCTGCAACGTAAAATCAGCACAAATGAACAACTGAAAACCGAACTGAGCCAGGACATTTTGCACCCCATCACACCGGACATCATCAAGCAATGGTTTACACAGACCAGTGGCCAGCCCGTGCATCAACCCATCGCCACCGAACAATGCAAGCACCTGTTACGCAAACTCAGGAATCGGGTATTCTGCGCCCTGATGGTAAGGGATATCAATGGCCAGGCCTGTTTTGAAGAAGTCACCCAAAGCATGAGTTTTCTGGCCGACCTGGCCGTGCAGCAGGCTTATTTAAGCATCATGCAGGATCTGGTGCAGATCCATGGCGAGCCCATCAACCCCGAAACCGGCAAACCCATGGAAATGATCATTCTGGGCATGGGCAAACTGGGCGGCAAAGAATTGAATGTTTCTTCCGATATCGACCTGATCATGCTGTATGCCCAGGAAGGTGAAACCACGGGTCGTCGTCCCCTGAGCCACCATGAGTTCTATGGCCGTCTGACCCAACGCATGATGCCCGTCCTGTCTGAAATAAATGCCGATGGCCATGTTTTCCGTACCGATCTGCGGTTGCGCCCCGACGGGGATGGCGGCCCACTGGCCTGGAGCCTTGACGCGCTGGAAAACTACTTGATTACCCAGGGACGGGAATGGGAACGATATGCCTGGCTGAAGGCTAGAGTTATTCCCGTCAAATATTTTAAGCAGAGCTCATCCAAAGAAGACATTGCCCAGTTGAAAAGCCTGCGCACACCATTTGTTTACCGCAAGTATTTTGATTTTGATGCCCTTGCTTCATTACGTCAGCTACGCGAACGCATTCGTCAGGACTGGCAACGCAAAGCCCTTAACCGCAATGGCGTGGACAGCATTCACAACATCAAACTGGGTGAAGGCGGTATTCGTGAAATTGAATTTACCGTTCAGCTAGCACAGCTCATTCGTGGCGGTCGAATGCCATCCCTGCAACTCAGGGGCCTGTTACCAGCCCTTCATGCCGAAATCGGCATAGGGCTCATTACCAAGGAAGAAGGCCTGCTGCTGGAAAATGCCTATCGCTTCCTGCGGCGCGTGGAGCACATGCTGCAATATCGTGAAGATGAGCAAACGCACCTGTTGCCGGCCGACCCCGAACGGTTTGCCGCCCTGGCCAAGGCAATGAATATGGAAGAACAAGCCTTCCGGTCACAACTGAACGAGCACCGACGAGTGGTATCCCGGGCATTTCGAAACGCATTCCGTATCGCTGGCATGGGTGAAGAATCAGCGTCCGGCCCCCATTACAACCACCTTTCCGACACGTCTGATAGTACCGACCTGCCTGAACTGGTTCAACAGTTTTTTGCACCGGAAATCCATGAGTATATTGAAAACCGTATCAAGGCATTGCTCAACAGCAGCCGTATTCGCACCCTTTCCGGCTCAAGCCGTACGCGACTGAAAAAACTCTTGCCCCAATTATTGGAAACCGCAGCCAAAAGCGATAACCCGCAACTGACCTGCGGGAATCTGTTTGACCTGATTGAAGCGATTGCCCAGCGCAGTGCCTATCTTGCTTTGCTGGCCGAATATCCGGAAACACTGGCCCGGGTTGCCCGCATCATGTCCTCAAGCCACTGGGCGGCCGGTTACCTGATCCGCAACCCGATTTTGCTGGATGGGCTGATCGACTGGCAAACCCTCATGCAAAACGTGGATTTTTCTCATATCGCCACGCAACTCAGTAAAGACCTGGACGCCTGCGTACTGCAAGATGGGCAACCTGACGTTGAACAACAAATGAACATCATGCGGGATGTCCAGAAACAAGTCAGTTTTCAGTTGCTAGCCCAGGATCTGTCTGGTGGCCTATCGGTTGAAAAACTGGCTGACCACTTGTCAGCCCTGGCAGATCTGCTGCTGGAAGAAAGCATCAAACGCATTTGGCCCGCTGTCAAACCCAAGCCCGAACAAACCTCGGAACCCGTACCCGACTACCCGCGTTTTGCCGTGATCGCCTATGGCAAACTGGGGGGCAAAGAGCTGGGTTATGCCTCAGACCTGGATTTGGTACTGCTTTTTGATGATCCGGCCGATTACGCCCTTGAAGTTTATGCAAAACTGGGGCGACGCCTGAGCACCTGGCTTTCCAGCATGACCTCCTCAGGCCGAATGTATGAAATTGACTTGCGCCTGCGTCCGGATGGCGATGCCGGCCTGCTGGCCATCTCGGTGGATACCTTTGAAAAATACCAGCTTGAACATGCCTGGCCCTGGGAACACCAGGCTCTGACACGCGCCCGCTTCTGTGCTGGCGACAAGGCCATCGGCAAGCGTTTTGAACGGATCCGCCGCCAGATTCTGCTCAAAGAAAGGGACCGGGAACAGCTCCGGCAGGACATTATCGACATGCGCGCCAAAATGCGGGCCGGCCATCCCAATAATTCGGGCATGTTTGATGTTAAACATGACCATGGCGGCATGGTTGATATTGAATTCATCACTCAATATCTGGTGCTGGCCTACTCACATCAATACCCCCGGCTATTGGATAACCTTGGCAATATTGCTTTGCTTAAAATCGCTGCGGAAGGCGGCTTTATTCCCGAGGATCTGGCCAACGAAGTGGCTGATGCCTATCGCACTTTGCGCAAAACACAGCATGCAGTCAGACTGCGCGGCCAGGAAAAGGCACGCGTAGATAATCATTTGCTGCTGAACGAACGCCAGGCAGTGAACAGATTATGGGAAATCGTCTTTCCCGGTACCCGGGAGCAGGAAGGCAATCCCTCATAATAAGCCAAAGCCCTGAATTCAGGACAAAAATATTCTAAAATGAACCTTTGCAATATTTTTGTCCTACTCTGCCATGGTTACCGTCACCGATATTAAAAGACCTGTCCTGGAATTACCCAAAGGCCACCGTAAAGTGCTACTGCACTCCTGTTGCGCACCCTGCTCTGGCGAAGTCATGGAGGCAATGCTCGCATCGGGTATTGATTACACGATTTTCTTCTATAACCCGAATATCCATCCGGTCAAGGAGTATGAAATCCGCAAGGAAGAAAACATTCGCTTTGCCAAGTTGCATAACGTACCGTTTATCGATGTCGATTATGATGTCGACAACTGGTTTGAGCGTGTCAAGGGGCTTGAAAATGAACCCGAACGTGGCGAACGCTGTACTGCCTGTTTCGACATGCGCTTTGAGCGTACCGCGCTGTATGCACACGAACACGGGTTTGACACGATTACCAGCTCACTGGGCATTTCCCGCTGGAAAGACATGAACCAGATCAACGGCTGTGGTGAGCGCGCGGCTGCCCGTTACCCCGAACTGGTTTACTGGACCTACAACTGGCGCAAAGGTGGCGGTTCGGCCCGCATGATTGAAATCAGCAAGCGCGAAGAATTCTACCAGCAGGAATATTGTGGCTGCGTCTATTCCCTAAGAGACACTAACCGGCACCGACAAAGTCAGGGGCGTGAGCGGATTAAAATCGGTGTCAATTATTATCGCAACGAAAACAAAAGTTAAGTCCATCACACGCGCCAAATAAAAGGCCTCGTTCCCAAGAACGTGGCCTTTCACTTTATGCGCCGATCCTGGCGACTGACCTACCCCTACTGAACCGGTGCAATAACGGGCGCCGCTACTGCCGCCGCACTGGCACCTGCCGTACCTTGCGAAGCAGGTGAAGTGATGAAACCCAGCTTTTTCAAGCCCGACCCTTTGGCCATTGCCATGATTCTGGCCAGCTGCTCATAACGCGTATTGGCATCGGCACGAATCCTGATTTCCGGCTGAGGCACCTCTTTGGCCTGGGAAATGAACATCTCACGCAAACTCGCCTCGGGAATGGGTGATTCATTCCAGAAAATGCCACCTTGTGCATCGATCGCCAAATCAATTGACTTGGGATCTTCTGTAACGGGCGTACTGCTTACCTGTGGCACATCAATTTTGATGGAGTGTGCCAGCAAAGGCGCAGTAATAATAAAAATAACCAACAAAACCAGCATCACATCAATGAGCGGAACCATATTGATTTCCGACACCATATGATTGGCGTTGTTTTTCTGGTCGAAGCTTCCAAATGCCATTATTTACCCCATCACTTTACTAGTGTGTACCATTGCTACGCAAGGCACGGACTTTGCCGGAAGACACCTCCACCTGCTGCCCAGTTGTGACAAAGGCGAACAAGTCATAGGCAAAACCATCCAATGAAGCCAGCACCACCCGATTGCGACGCACAAAAGCGTTGTAAGCGAGCACTGCAGGAATAGCCACAGCCAGACCCAGGCCAGTCATGATCAGCGCCTCTCCAACCGGTCCGGCAATTTTATTAATGGATATGCCATCAGACATACCAATATTGACCAGAGCATGATAAACCCCCCAAACCGTCCCAAATAATCCTACAAAAGGCGCTGTTGAACCCACCGAACCCAGAATGGTGAGTCCGTTTTCCAGATGAGCGGTTTCTTCATCAATGACTTTACGCATGGTACGGGTAACAAAGTCGGCATTTGACCCCACCTCAGACAAATTGGTCACCCCATATTTTGCGTGATGCTCACGGGCATGCAAGGCCTGGTTAGCCAGGCGTGAAAACGGGTCCGTCGCCCCAAATTTATGCAAGTCCTTATCCACCTGCTCCAGTGAAGAAGCATTCCAGAAGCGTGATAAAAACGCCTTGCTATGACGGCTTGCACGCCAATTAAGCAAACCCTTAACCACGATGAGATACCAGGTCAATAAAGACATGAATACCAGCACGCCAAACAGGGTTTTACCCACGGCATCACTTTGCATCAAAAAACCCAGCATTTGTGAAGTGCCTGCATCGGTGGCAACTGTCGTTGCCGCATTGGCGGCCATATTATTAACAAGTTCCACGGCAGCCCCGGGAACGACTGTGACAGCAGAACCCGCTGCGTCATTGACCGTTGCAGCAGCAACACTACCATTTTCTGATGTATTGGTCACAATTTGTGCAATTGAACCGAATGTTGAAGTCAGCAATGACGAAATCATGCTATTTCCTTTTATTCAAATTTAATTGGAATGTCTGCCAGCGCTTCCCGTGGCACACCATTTTCTGTATGAGGTTTAAATCGTGCCTCGCGCACGGCATTTAAGGCGGCCTTGTTCAAGGCATCATAAGGCGTTCCTTTTAATAGCGATACGCGCTTGGCCACCCCGTTACGGTCAATCAAGACACGCACGACAACCGTTCCCTTTTCGCCCCGCCGTTTGGCGCTCATTGGATAATTAACTTTAGGCCGCACCCTGTAACCCACCTGCCTGACAACAACCGGTGCCGAATCGGCCGACGAAGACCCTGGTTTGACATTGGGATTCCCCTGGGAAACGCCAATGGGTTTGGTGACGGGTGGCGCCTGTTCCGAGACTTTCTGGCTTTTCAACACAGGTTTTGCCTTGGGCTTTTCCTGTTTCACGACTTTCTTGGGCGCAACCTCTTTTTTAACCACTTTGGGTGGTTCCGGTTTAGGTTCTGGCGGCTTGACAGGCATGACAGGCTCGGGGACCGGCTCCGGCTCCGGCTCCGGTTCTGGTTCTGGTTCTGGTTCTGGTTCTGGTTCTGGTTCTGGTTCTGGTTCTGGTTCTGGTTCTGGTTCCGGTTCCGGTTCTGGTTCTGGTTCAACGATTGGCTCTGGCTCTGGCTCAACCACTGGTTCTGGTTCCAGAATAACCTCTTCAGGCTGTTCTTCTTGCAAAGGAATCACATCAGGCATCATCTCCCCTTTAGGAGCCTCAGAAGCCGTTTCCTCAAAAATTGACACAAACACCGGTGCTTCTTCAAATTGCTTATGTGTTGCTGATGCATCCATGGTGGCAATGAATCCTAAAGCGGCAAGAATACCCACAGCAGTAACAGCACCAGCAAGGCGAATAGAAAAAGGTACTGTTGGAATTACATTTGAAGATTTATACATACTGTTTAATTTAAACGCTTGGCTCCTTGTCTCGCCCTGATGAATACGGCCAGGAATCAAAGTTCAGCCCCGCTGACATGACAAAGTCTATGACCAACCCGGTTTTATGTTGTTTCACCCCTCGTGGAGCTATTTGTCACTCATATTGAATAAATAATAATGATTCTCATTATTGAAATCAACTATAATTATTTAAGCAAGTCTCATATAAAGGTGGATATTTTAATAAAATGAACACAAGTATCTGATTTTTATTAAAAAATAAACCTGACTGTTTTTATTTTTTAGCGTTGCTAAAAAACAACCTGTTTCAGCAAACTATTTTAGACAAAAAAATACCGCCTCGCGGCGGTATTTTTATTAGCTGGTAATAAATTACTTAGCTGATACTTCTTTGGCTTGTGGACCTTTAGGGCCATCTGCAACCACGAAAGTAACTTCCTGGTTTTCTTGCAGAGATTTGTAACCTGTACCGATGATGTCGGTGTGGTGTACAAACAGATCTTTACCGCCTGAAGCGGGTTTGATGAAGCCGAAGCCTTTTTCGTTATTAAACCATTTAACGATGCCAGATTCTGTTGACATTTGAATTTCCTTAAAATTACGGTCTGAATAGACCAAACAAACACAAGACCATCAAGGAGTAGACAAAAGCACAACGAAACTGCATGAGCAAAGAATCTAGCAAAAATCAACGAACTTGAAAATCTTATACATCACACTATGACGACTATTCAGACCCCTGTCAACAAAAATTTACCGGGGAATTACCCTGAGTCATTTGCAAATGCATTTCACGTAACAAAAAATGCCTGACAAGCAGTTTTTCATGACAAGCAAAAATACTGCAATATCAGGCATTTACCCATATATATTAAGGATTTAAGGGTTTACTTCCGGCCAAATAAAAACTGGCCATCTTGCATACCCACCAGAATGGTATCTTTTGGACCCAACTCTCCTTCAAGAATTCGTTTTGCAATCGGATTCTCAATGTGTTGTTGAATCGCACGTTTTAAAGGTCGAGCCCCAAAAACCGGATCAAATCCATTCTCGGCAATTAAGGCAAGTGCCTCTTCGGATACTTCCAAGTCCATTTCCTGCTCATGCAATCTTTGTGCAAGACGTTTCAACTGGATATTCGCAATCGAAGCAATATGCTTGCTGCTCAAGGCATGGAACACAACCACTTCATCAATCCGGTTCAGGAATTCAGGACGGAAGGCCTGTTTGACATCCTCCCACACCACTTCTTTGATCGCCTCGTAAGACTGACCCACCATGCTTTGAATATGATGCGAACCAAGGTTGGACGTCATGATGATGACCGTATTGCGAAAATCGACTGTACGGCCCTGACCATCCGTCAGGCGACCATCATCAAGTACTTGCAATAATACGTTGAACACATCCGGATGCGCTTTTTCAACCTCATCAAGCAAAATCACGCTATAAGGTTTACGACGTACCGCTTCTGTCAGATACCCCCCTTCCTCATAGCCAACGTACCCCGGAGGCGCACCAATCAGACGGGCAACCGAATGTTTCTCCATGAATTCACTCATGTCGATCCTGATCATATGCTCATCAGAGTCAAACAGAAAACTGGCTAATGCCTTGGTTAATTCGGTTTTACCCACACCGGTTGGCCCCAGGAACAGGAACGATCCATAAGGTTTGGAAGGATCGGACAAACCGGCCCGTGAACGGCGAATGGCATCAGCCACCAGGGTAACCGCTTCATCCTGACCAACCACCCGTTTGTGCAGCTCATCTTCCATCGCCAGCAATTTTGACCGCTCTCCCTGCATCATTTTGGAAACCGGGATGCCGGTGGCGCGAGAAACCACTTCTGCAATTTCCTCGGCACCCACCTTGGTCCGCAACAATTTGGGCTTTTCAGTCTGCTCTGCACCGGCTTCAGCGGCTTTCAGGCGACCTTCCAGTTCGGGCAATTTGCTGTATTGCAATTCAGCCAGTTTATCAAACTGCCCCTTGCGCTGGAACTCAGCCATTTGCGCACGCAGTTGGTCGATCTCTTCCTTGATCGCTTTAGAACCCTGCACAGCCGCTTTCTCGGCCTTCCAGATTTCCTCGTAATCGTTATACTCGCGCTGAAGCTGCTCCATTTCCTCTTCAATCAATTGCAAGCGACGACGCGAAGCTTCGTCCGTTTCCTTGATGACAGCCTCACGTTCGATTTTCAATTGAATGATACGTCGGTCAAGCCGGTCCATCACTTCAGGCTTGGAGTCGATTTCCATCCGGATACGGGCCGCGGCCTCATCAATCAGGTCAATTGCCTTATCAGGAAGGAAGCGATCGGTAATATAACGGTTGGACAACTCGGCAGCCGCCACAATGGCCGGATCGGTAATATCCACGCCGTGGTGAATTTCATAACGCTCTTGCAAACCACGCAAAATGGCAATGGTCGATTCCACATCAGGCTCATCCACGATCACTTTCTGGAAGCGTCGCTCCAGGGCAGCATCCTTTTCAATATATTTTCGGTATTCATCAAGCGTGGTTGCACCTATGCAATGCAACTCACCCCGTGACAGGGCCGGTTTAAGCATATTGCCAGCATCCATGGCGCCTTCCGCCTTACCGGCGCCCACCATGGTATGGATTTCATCAATAAAAACAATATTATTGCCATCATCCTGGGCCAGCTCTTTCAGGACTGCTTTCAGGCGTTCCTCAAATTCGCCACGAAACTTGGCACCGGCCAGCAAAGCGGCCAGGTCCAGTGAAAGCACGCGCTTGCCACGTAAAGACTCAGGCACCTCATCATTGATAATACGCTGGGCCAGCCCCTCGACAATCGCGGTTTTACCCACACCCGGCTCACCAATCAGCACCGGATTGTTTTTGGTACGGCGTTGCAAGATCTGGATGGCCCGGCGGATTTCATCATCACGGCCAATTACCGGATCCAGTTTGCCCTGACGTGCACGCTCGGTCAGGTCTGTCGTGTATTTTTCCAGGGCCTGACGATGGGATTCGCCTTCCTGATCAGTTAAAGACTCACCACCCCGTACAGCTTCAATCGCCGCCTCAAGGGCTTTTTTCTGCAAACCGGCTTCACGCAAGATTCGGCCTGCCGGCCCATTATCATCAGCCAGGGCAAGCAAAAACAATTCACTGGCAATAAATGCGTCACCACGCTTTGCCGCTTCTTTATCAGTTTTATTCAGCAGACCGTTCAGGTCCCGGCTGATCTGGATATTGGCATCGGCCCCCTGCACTTGCGGAATATCCTTGATGGCCTTGTCAAGCGCCGGCAACACGCGGTTAACCGACACGCCTGCGCGTGCCAGCAAACTGGCCGAGCCACTTTCGGCATCGGCCAGCAAGGCAGACAATACATGAACGGGTTCTATATAAGGGTTGTCATTTCTGGATGCCAGGCTTTGGGCATCTGCCAAAGCCTGCTGGAGTTTTGTTGTCAACTTATCAAATCGCATCATTCTTTCCTGTATAAGGTTGAGCGCATCTGCTCGGGTTATCTTTGAATACTGCTTATATAGTGCTGCGCTTGTGAAATTTCAAGATATAAAATTTCATTTTTTGATAACTGTCCCATTCGTTTCAGGCTTGGGCAAGTTTCCACTGACATGGGCAATAATTGATCCTGCCTCCTGCAGGAACGATGCCTCAAAACCAATTCCCCGAATTCCAATGTTAAAATGCCAGTTCAATCCTTCAACAAAACAAGGCAATTGTTATTGTCAATTGTAGTATTTCATTTCTTTTTTTCAATGCCTGTCTTACCGCCAGCCCACCTTCCCCATTTCATTGTGATCGACACCTGTGTCCTGATGTCCAATGTATTGCGACACCTGCTACTTCGCCTGGCACAGGCAGGACATTTTCATCCTGTATGGGCCGAATACATCGGTGTGGAATGGCGACGCAATGCCAGCCGTATCTGGAATGTAACCCCTGAAATACTTGATGTGGAATGGCTGAAAATGCAACAGCAATTCCCACTCGCCAATATGGGCGATGTCAGCGCCTATGAGACAGGCCTTAAACGCAGTGACAAAAAAGACTGGCATGTGATTGCCGCGGCACGTGCCATCCAGCAAAAACACCCGGAAAGCACCACCTGTATCTTAACCCGCAACATCAAGGACTTTCATCGGGCAGAAATCCGGAATCTTGGGCTGTACCTGTATGACCCGGACCAATTTTTGGTGATGTGCTGGGAAAATCATCAGGCACACATGCAAGCCCTGCTTGAACTTATTCCAGCAGATGCCCTGAAAATAGGCCGGCAAGCCGAACCTTTGGAAACCGTACTCAAACGCGAGCGGCTGTTTCGACTGAACAAACTGACCTTGCAACAGCAAGCACTTCAGTTTGAGCCTGCCCTGTAGCAGTAAAATAGGGCCCAACCGTCACACAAGCAGTGATTTTCAGGATTCTCTTTAGCGTCAGGACTTCACTTCCTTTTTATTTCAAGCACTTTCCAAGAGGGTTAGAATGAGTCGATTTACTCAACTTGAAAGTTTTGTCGCAGTGGCAACATTGGGTACCCTGTCTGCCGCGGCCCGTCAGGCAAACATTGCTCCCGCCATGATGGGACGGCGCATCGATGCCCTGGAGGAAAGACTGGGCGTAAAATTAATCATACGTTCAACCCGAAAATTGTCACTGACACCGGAAGGACATATTTTTCTGGAAGAAGCCCAAAGAATCCTGAAAGACCTGGCCGATACCGAAAGCCTCATTACAGAGGGTAAAGTCAAGGTAAGTGGTCCTTTGCGCATTACGGCTCCGGCCGGATTCGGACGCAAGCACGTTGCTCCGCTTATTCCTGTCTTTTGTGAGCAATATCCCGATGTCAAGGTATCGCTTGACTTGACTGACCGAGTGGTAGACCTGGTTGAAGAGCAATACGATTGTGCCATTCGGATTGGTGATCTTGAGAATTCACAACTGATTGCCATCAGGCTGGCCGAAAATCATCGGGTTGTCGTGGCCGCCCCAGAATACCTGAAAACACACGGCACTCCCCAGCATCCCGATGAACTCCAGCACCATGAGTGTCTTTCATTTGGCTCCCAGGGCAATCAGCATAAAGGGTGGCTATTCAAGGAAAATGACCAGATTATTGCCATTAAGCCCAAAGCACGATTATCCTGTTCTGACGGTTCAGTCTTGCTTGAATGGACATTAAGCGGCTTTGGACTGTCCTGGCGCTCCATGTGGGAAGTCAGGCGCGAAATTGAAAAAGGGACATTAGTGACCATATTGGATGAATATAATGCACCCGCAAATGGCATTTATGCCATGCTACCCGACAGAAAACATTTACCTCAAAGAACCCGTGGTTTCATCAATTTACTTAAAAACACGTATGCGCAAAAAAAATACTGGAAATAATGTCACCCGGAAATGGTAACATGATACTGAACATGTTTTAAACACAAGCCGCACGATCAAGTTGAGCCCGATTGCACACAAAAAAAGGATTTCATTCTGGTTTTTATTGTAAAAATAAATGAATTGCTTAAGAAAAAAATTGATATATGCCAAACAATAACAATCCAAATACATATAACGACTACAATATGCAGTGCTATCTCAATAGCTTGAGCATAGCAATAAGGAAATGATAGGGATGCTCAAACACCTTTTACTCAATAAAGAATCAATTCATTGTTCAACTTGTATGTTGGGGCACTTGTGTGTCCCAGGAGGATTAACACCCTCTGAAACAAACAGGTTGACCGAACTGATCAAAGAACGCATACGTATTCCCAAAGGAACACTGTTCTTCAAGGTTGGCGATCCTCTTACGGCCATTTACAGCATTCGTTCGGGTTCCATGAAAACACAACTCGAAAACGAAAGCGGGCACGTGCAAATTACCGGCTTTTTTCTGGCCGGAGAATTACTGGGTCTTGACGGATTCAGTGAAGGCACTCATTTATCCAATGCCATTGCCCTTGAGGATACCGAGGTTTGCGTTCTTAAACTTAGCGATCTTGATGTCCTGACCCAGGAAATCCCTGCCCTGCAGCAGCAATTCTGGAAAATTCTCAGTAAGGAAATTTCGCGCTCACACAATCTGGTCCTGTCTTTGGGTGCCATGCGCTCAGAACAACGGGTTGCCTCTTTTTTATTAAATCTCTCAGCTCGTTTCACAAATCTGGGTTATTCACCCAATGAATTCATTTTACGCATGAGTCGGGAAGAAATTGGCAACTATTTGGGTCTGACCCTTGAAACAGTCAGCCGTCTGCTCTCACGCTTTGCCAAAGAAGGCCTAATCCGCATCCATCAACGCCAGGTTCAACTGTTAAGCAAATCAGGGCTGCATGATCTGATCAAAAACGAGCAAAACATCAAGATAAAATAAAAAAGTACGAAGAACTTCGTACTTTTTCATTCTAATCAATTTTAATAATAAACGCTAAAGCTCTTCGTCATTGTCAAACAACCGGTTGTTTCCACGTGTATTGATCATGAACAAGCTTAACAGACTGGAAAAGGCGGCCATGATCCAGAACAGAAAAAAGCCACCGGCATAAACCCACTCGATACTGACCGGGATATAACCAAATATGCTTATATCCGCAGGCTCTACCAACGCAAATACCACACCGCTTAACAAACCTGCCGCCAAAAATGAAGGCCATATAATCCACATTATGGTACGCATATCGTCCCCCGTTTGTTATTTGAGCTCTCTGTTTTCCACCTCTGGATTTGTGCCAAACCGGGGAATATCCTTGCCATCCTTACTGACAAAAAGCCCTTGCTTGACACCTTCCAGTTTAATTTGCTGGTCTACATTCGTAGATAATGCCAGCACTATGGTAATGATGCAACCAATTATTGCCAGCGCCGGTCCTGCCATTAATATCCATGGCCAAGGCTCCTTGTACCAAGGATTAACATCAAGATCATCATCATTGTAGGTAGACATGTAAATTTCCAGCTTAAATTTAGTTAGGAACAAAGAAACTTGTTTTCTCTTCCGCCTTCAGGTCAAGTTCTTCACTTTCCAGCGTTTGGGCTTTCAATTGAAGATCGTACAAACCTGGCTTGACCTCTCCAAGCGGAACCTGGATAACCAGTGGCACCCATTCATTGGCAAAAGGCGCCACTTTAACCACGGCACTATCACTGTCACCGGCACGAACATGGACATTTTCAAGATCCTTGCCTTGAGCGGTAATTTCAAGATCAAGTGGCTCTTCGGTCATGTTGATCAGCTGTATCCGGTAGACGTTTTCAATTAAACCTCCCGGTACTTCACGACCCAATGCGCCACGATCCCTCATGATATCCATCCGCAATGGTGTACGCATGGCCACTGACACCAGGAAAGCAATAATAAAGAATGCCAGCAAGGTCAGATAAACATAAACACGCGGCTTGAACAGACGTTTTCTGGCCTGTTTATTATCAAGGCCCTCAAGCATGCCATTTTCAGACGTATAACGGATAAGACCTTTTGGATAATTCATTTTATCCATGATCTGGTCACAGGCATCAATACAGGCACCACAGCCAATACACATGTATTGCAGACCGTTACGAATATCGATCCCGGTTGGGCAGACCTGTACACAGACCGTACAGTCAATACAGTCCCCAAGACCCATTTCATGATGATCTACCTTACGTGAACGTCCACCACGGGGTTCACCACGAATTTTGTCATAGGTAACCACAAAGGTATCGGAGTCTACCATCACACTCTGGAAGCGTGCATAAGGGCACATGTACTTACAGACTGATTCGCGCAGGAAGCCTGCATTACCCCAAGTTGCCAAGGAGTAGAAAATGATCCAGAACCATTGCCATGGGCCCAGTTCAAAATTGATAAGATCAGAACCCAATTCACGGATGGGCGCAAAATAGCCAATAAACGTGGAACCCGTCCACCAGGCTACGGCGATCCATAATATATGTTTGGTTGCCTTGATGCGGAATTTGCGAAACGACCAAGGCTCTTCGTCAAGGCGAATACGGGCTACCCGATCACCTTCCACCTTGCGTTCTATCCACATGAAAATTTCGGTATAGACTGTTTGCGGACAGGCATATCCACAGAACAGGCGTCCGGCCAGCGCCGTAAACAGGAACAGGCCGTAAGCGGAAATGATAAGTATGACGGCCATATAAAATACATCTTGCGGCCACAATACCATACCAAAAATATAAAACTTGCGGGCCCCCAGATCAAACAGAACGGCCTGACGATCATTCCACTGCAACCATGGCAACCCGTAAAAAATAACCTGGGTAAAAAGAACGAGAATGATCCTCCAGCGCGCAAAGATGCCGGTTACCGATCGAGGGTATATTTTTGCCCTGAATTCCTCAATAACCCTAGTGCTTTCTTCCTCGGTCAATCCTGCTGAACTAGAGACCTGAGCGGGGCGCTGTATTTGCACCGGTTGCCACGCCGGAGCCTGTTCCGAATTTTTGCCTTCGGTACTTTGATCATTACTCATTCTTTCTTCCTTGATTTACTGCTTATTGCGCTGCAGCCTCTTTATTGGAGAGACTCCATACATACGATGTCAACATACGAATCTGATCAGGTGTGAGAAGGTTTTTCTGCGCAGGCATAAGACCTTCACGTCCGTTCAGGATCGTATTAACGATGGCATCTTTGGAACTGCTGTTCAACCAGATGTTATCAGTCAGGTTAGGCGCACCCAAGGCTTTATTGCCTTTGGCATCAGCACCGTGACAGGCCACACAAAACTGATTGAAGGTTACTTGGCCTGCCGGCACCAACGTCGCATCATGTGACAATCCTGAAAGTGAACGGACATAGTTGGCTACTTCCTCGGCTTTTGCCTGGGGAATTGCCGCTCCCAAAGGAGCCATGATGCCATGACGGCCCTCGGTGATGGTTTGCAGAATGATCTCGGGTTCACCACCATACAACCAGTCGCCATCAGTCAGGTTGGGGTAGTTGGGCTGGCCTTTTGCATCTGATCCATGACATTGTGCACAGTTGTTCAGGAACAACCGTTCACCAATCACGTGAGCCTCAGGGTTTTTAACCAATTCATCAAGAGGCATTGCCGCAAACTTCTCATAGATAGGAGCAATGGTCTTCAGGTACTCGGCACGTTCCTCTTCGACCTGCTTGGCGGCTGTATAACCAACCACACCAGGGTTGGAGCCCAGTGCCGGATACAGAAACATGATACTCAGACCAATGACACACAAGCCAATGTACATAATGACCCACCAACGGGGGATTGGTGTATTCAGCTCACCAATTCCATCCCAGATGTGTCCTGTACTTTCCTCACCTTTGGGAGCGCCATCCAGCCAAGTCCGTTGCGTGAACAACAGCCAAAGACAAAATATGACACCACCCAGTGCAATGATGGAGATCCAGTAACTCCATCCAATGCCCACGAAATCACTCATGATCCATACCCCTTATTACGATTTCCTTGATCTGATCCCTCATCTGGCAATGCGAATGGCAACCTTGCCGCTTCGTCATTGTCCTTGACACGGTGCTTTGACCATGCCCACCAGATGATTCCAAAAAACATCAACATTGATATGACGGTGAATACACCATTTAATATAGCCATATCAGTTACCCCCCGGTAGTGACTGCCTGTGTTGCAGGTTGGGCAGTTTCTTTGGCGCGTAACGCGTTGATAAAGCCGACACCAAGACTTTGCAGGTAAGCAATAACAGCATCTTCCTCTGTTTTGCCGGCAAGTTCTTTATTGGCATTGGCAATCTGTTCATCGGTATAGGGAACGCCCAGCTTACGCAGCGCATTCATACGAGGAACCAGATCAACGTTGGAAACATCTTTATGTTGCAACCAGCTATATCCTGGCATGTTGGACTCTTTGACCAAAGCGCGTGGATCACGCAAGTGAAGCCTGTGCCAGTCATCGGAGTAACGGCCACCCACACGGGCAAGGTCAGGACCGGTACGTTTTGAACCCCACAGGAAGGGGTGATCGTAAACGGTTTCACCAGCCAGGGAGTAGTGACCGTAGCGCAATACGTCAGACTGCAACATACGCACTTGTTGTGAGTGACAGCCTACACAACCTTCCTTGATATATACATCACGCCCTAGCAATTGCAAGGGAGTGTAAGGAGTGACCCCCTCTGCAGGCTGAGTGGTTGAATGCTGGAAAAACAAAGGAACGATTTGCACCAATCCAGCAAATGAGATCACCAGGATACTGAGGATAATCAGTATCCCGACATTCTTCTCAATAGTTTCGTGTGAGAAAAAGCTTTTTGATTTATTAGCCATTAGAGTTCTCCTAATTACACTGTTGCAGGAGCACCAACTGCTGATGCTTGGTGAGAATCTTCAGAAGAACCAACCGGCACTGCAGGATTAACAGGTTTTTGTCCTTTGATGGTGATAATGACGTTGTACAACATAATGATCACACCAGCCAGGAAGCAAGCGCCACCCGTGAAACGAATGATATAAAGCAGATACTTGGATTTAAGCGCCTGCACAAATGCATAAGTCATGGTGCCATCAGGCTCAACAGCACGCCACATCAGGCCTTCCATCACACCGGCAATCCACATTGAAGCGATATACAGAACCACACCAATGGTAGCGATCCAGAAGTGGGCTTCCACCAGGGATTTGCTGGCCATGGAATCACGACCCCACAAACGTGGAATCAAGTAATACAGACTGCCGAAAGTGATCATGGCAACCCAACCCAGTGCACCGGAGTGAACGTGCGCAACGGTCCATTCTGTATAGTGAGACAAAGCGTTCACGGAACGGATGGACATCATTGAACCTTCGAAGGTTGACATACCATAGAAAGACAGTGCCACCACCATGAATTTCAGGATTGGGTCTGTTCTAAGCTTATGCCAGGCACCTGACATGGTCATGATACCGTTGATCATACCGCCCCATGATGGCGCAAGCAGAATCAGGGAGAATGCCATACCCAAACTTTGAGTCCAGTCGGGAAGCGAGGTATACAGCAAGTGGTGAGGGCCGGCCCACATGTAGGTAAAGGCCAATGACCAGAAGTGAACAATTGATAAGCGGTAAGAATACACAGGACGGTTAGCCTGTTTAGGCACAAAGTAATACATCATGCCAAGGAAACTGGTTGTCAGGAAGAAACCAACCGCGTTGTGGCCATACCACCACTGAACCATTGCATCTTGTACACCCGCATAAGCAGAGTAAGACTTGAACCAGCCCCAAGGCATTTCAATATTGTTAAAAATGTGCAGAACGGCAATGGTCAGGATATATGAACCAAAGAACCAGTTTGCCACATAAATATGTTTTACCTTACGCTTGACAATTGTACCGAAGAAAACAATTGCATAAGCAACCCAGACCAATGTGATCAGGATATCAATCGGCCATTCGAGCTCGGCATATTCTTTACTGGATGTAAAACCTGCTGGCAAAGAAATGGCGGCACCGACAATAACCAGCTGCCAGCCCCAAAAAGTGAATGCAGCCAGTTTGTCTGAAAACAAACGGGTTTGACAGGTACGTTGCACGACATAGTATGACGTTGCAAACAAACCACTACCACCAAAAGCAAAAATTACCGCGTTGGTATGTAAGGGACGAAGACGTCCGTAACTTAACCAATCAACCAAATTCAGATTGGGCCAGATAAGTTGTGCGGCGATAAAAACACCGACAAACATCCCCACAATCCCCCAGATCACCGTCATAATGGCGAACTGCCGAACCACCTTGTAATTGAAGGTTTCGGCTTCACTAACAGTTGCGTTTTGAGTACGCATAGACCATCCTCTCTAAAAATTACCACTCTAGTTTTGTGTGATACCGATAAGAATCATGAAACATTTTTACAAATTCTCGGTTTGACTTGAATCAACAAGACAAGAACCCAGAACAAATTATGCCCATGTCGACCCGCATTCTACCTGAACTCTTACCAAAACAAACTTTCGTGTTGCAATACAACAAAGCCGGTTATTTGACAGGAGCGTTATTCTGTATGATTTGAGTCATTATCTTGAAGAATGGATTTCCCGTTCTCTTCTGTATCATCAAACTGACCGGAAAACACCGCCCAATACAGTGCAATACCGATACCGATCACAAATAAAAATGAAACTGGAAGCAATAAAAACAAAGATTCCATTTCATTTATCCCTGGACGGCTTTCCCTGCCGCCCAATCAGGGTTAGTGATAACACCCTGAATATGGAATTTTTTATATAAACGCCATGAGTTCCAGGCTACTGCCAAGGAAGATACCAACATGGTAATGGCCGCAACCCATGGTGCCACCAGCCCGAACATGGCCAAAGGCGCCATGAGAATATGCCACGCCAAAGAACCATAGAGATTCTGGTTGGCAGTTTTTCGGGTAAGGTGTAATACGAATTCTTGTTGTTCCGGGGAAAAACTGTGATTATTAAGAAAGATTGCACGAGCGGCAGAAGACGCTGTAGGAACCGCCATGGACAATGCACAGGGGCAACTCATGACGAAAAGCGCAACCAGTACAGGCAAGGCATGTGTCCTGTCGATAAAAAGATACCAGACAATGCCACTGACGATAGCCAGAAATATTTGGGCGATCACAAACACAAAAGCGATTTTATCGGCTTTTGCCGTCATGATGCCTCGTTCCCGTTCAAGTTTGGCTGGCACACCGCCCTCGGAAAAACGGGCCGACTGTTCGGCACAAAATTCCAGATAACGGGCAGTTAGCAAAAATGCCACAAACATGGAGACGGATTCAAAATAAACCTCACCCTGCTGATGGACGGTGGCAATGACGCTGGGAATAAAAGCAGTAAGAATACCTAGTGCGACAGGCCAATCCATGTTGACGCGCATGGAATGAGTGGAAGATTTTCTAAAAACACCTTGCCAGATTGGCCATGCACAATAAAGGAGAACCGGCATGGTTAATGCAAAACTGAGCCAGTTCATAATGATAATGGCCGTATCAAGCATGGCGAGGCTTTCTGTGCCGATGTAATCACCACGAAAATAGCCGGGAAATGCAAACATCATGACCTGCATCATGACCAGCCAGGCAATACCCAAACTTGCCAGCATGTGCCGACGCTTTTGCCGCTCATGATCTGGCAGATTTTTAGGGATGGAGAAAATAGAGACGGCTTTCATAGCGTAGAATGGTACTCATATATTGTCCATATCGTCTTGATAATTATCAAGATAGTTGCAAATTACCGGCAAGCAATCAAAATCACACAACAAAAATCCAGCTTTATATGTGAAAATAGCCGGTTTTATTTTCAATAACCAGCCATTTCCATTATTTTTAAAATTCAGGTTGGTTCAGTCGAATACACCCTGCGACAGATAGCGATCACCCCGATCGCAGACGATATAAACAATTGTAGCATTCTCGGTGCGTTGTGCAACGCGCAAGGCTGCAACCAGCGCACCTGCTGAAGATATGCCACCAAAAATCCCCTCTTCAGCCGCCACGCGACGGGCCATGTTTTCGGCCTCTTCCTGACTAATCAACTCAAAGCAGTCTACCCCTTTGGGGTCATATATTTTGGGCTGATAATCTTCTGACCATTTCCGGATGCCGGGTATGGATGCCCCCGGAGCAGGTTGGGCACCCACAATTTCAATGAAAGGATTTTTTGACTTCAGATAGGAACCCGTACCCATAATGGTACCCGTTGTTCCCATTGCACTCACAAAGTGAGTGATTTGACCGTTGGTTTGCTGCCAGATTTCGGGGCCTGTACCCTCAATGTGCGCCAACGGATTGTCCGGATTGGCAAACTGATCAAGCACCAGCCCCTTACCCTCTGACTGCATGCTTAAGGCCAGATCGCGGGCATACTCCATGCCACCCTGTTCTGCCTTGGTCAAGATAAGCTCTGCCCCATAGGCTTTCATGGAAGCGCGGCGCTCCAGGGAAAGGTTATCTGGCATGATGAGTATCATTTTATAACCACGGATAGCCGCGGCCATTGCCAACGCAATGCCAGTATTGCCACTAGTGGCCTCAATAAGCGTATCACCGGGTTTGATTTGCCCCCTGGCTTCAGCACGCTTGATCATGGACAAGGCAGGACGATCCTTGACCGAGCCGGCCGGATTATTTCCCTCCAGTTTGGCCAAAATAACGTTTCCCTTGGGATCACCCAAAGCACCAGGAAGTCGTTGCAATCGCACCAGCGGCGTATTGCCGATGGTCTGTTCAATAGTAGGATAGGTATTAGTCATAGTAGTGAAATCATATACCATTTTCATTTAACCCTACTATTATTTTTCATTGCCCTTCACATTTTCCCTATGTGGCTTAATTAACTTTGGCTCTGCTGCAGAAAGAGAGCGTTTTTTTCCATTTACATTTATACTCGTGGACCGAACCGGATAAGCCTCACCAGCCACTTGCCCGCCAGATACCTCTGTTATTTCCAAACCCGCCTCGAACAGCCTGTCCGCCCTTTTTTTGCCAATGCCTTTAACCCTGAGTGACAGATCCTGGCGAGACAGGAACGGACCACCCCTTTGTCTCTCCCTGATGATATTTTCTGCCGTTTTTGGCCCGATCCCATTGACGGAAACCAGCTGCTCACGACTGGCTGAATTAAGATCTACCGCATTTGCCGCACCTGACAAAAAAAGTGACAAGAAAAAAAACCATTTCAACCAGCCTGCCTTCGATGTTTTTATTCGCTCCATGAACACCTCTTCATTTGAACATAACAAACATCATCCAATAATCCTTTATAGGCTGGCATCGTTGTGAATAAAAAAAGCCATCCGTACTTATACAGATGGCTTAGCATCATAGAGCAAGAAAAACCAATTGAAAAAATGATTATTTTGTTTTTTGACGCCAGTCTTTCACATAACGGCTGACACCGGTTTCAACATCAAGCATATCTGCAACATACCCGGCCTGTCGCAATGCGGTCAGATCGGCCTGGGTAAAACTTTGATATCGGCCCTTCAAATCATCCGGGAATGGCGTGTAGCGTATCAGGCCTGCCTGCACCAGTTCATCCAGGGATAAAGCCGCTTCACCACGCTCTTCCCTTAAGGTATTCACAACGGCCCTGGCCACATCATTGAAAGGCTGGGCACGCCCCGAACCACAGTTGAAGATTCCGGATTTTTCAGGATGATCAAGGAAATACAGGTTTACCGCCACCACATCTTCCACAGAAATGAAATCGCGACTTTGCTGTCCATCACCATAACCATCCCAGCCACCAAACAGGCGCACATGCCCCTCTTTGAGGAACTGATTCATATTGTGGAAGGCGACCGACGCCATCCTTCCCTTGTGCTGCTCGTGAGGACCATAGACATTAAAATACCTTAAACCCACCGCCTGGGCCGTCAAATTGCTCATGCGGCTTCGCAATACCTGATCAAACAGAAATTTGGAATAACCGTACACATTAAGCGGTGCTTCGTTAGCGATATTTTCAGCATACACCGGCCCTGCCCCATAAACTGCTGCTGATGATGCGTAAATAAAGGGAATTGAACGGGCTTGGGCAAAATTGAATAACTCTAGCGTGACACGATAATTGTTATCCATCATGAAATGACCATCACGTTCGGTCGTATCCGAACAGGCGCCCTGATGAATAATCGCCTTGATACGCCCCAGACTGCCCGTACTGACCAACTTGCGAAAATCATCTTTGTGAAAGTAATCGGCAATCTGGCAATCGCGCAAATTAATGAATTTATCGCCATCGGTAAGGTCATCAACCGCTACAACACGATCAATGCCCTTACGATTCAGGCCCCGCACAATATTACTGCCAATAAAGCCGGCTGCCCCGGTTACTACTATCATAACAATTCCTCCGCACTAACAATTGATGTGCCCAGTTTTCCCACCACTATACTGCCTGCCTTATTGGCCCAATAGATTGCCTGTGGCCAGTCCAGCCCCGCAGCCTTTGCCACAGCCAGGGTTGCCAGGACGGTATCTCCGGCACCTGAAACATCAAACACCTCTTGTGCCCGGGCATCCTCATGAAAACACCCCTGCTCGTTGAACAAGGTCATACCTTGTTCTGAACGGGTGATCAACAAGGCCTCCAGCGCATATTTCTTGCGCAGCAACTGGGCCAGCTCACTTAACTCTTCCTCGGAATGCCAATGCCCTATAGCCTGTTGCATCTCAGAACGATTGGGCGTAACCAGACTGGCATGACGATAGCGAGCATAATCATCACCTTTAGGGTCGACCAACACGGGAATATTGCACTCCACCGCATGAGCAATCATGGCTTCAACATGCGTTAAAGCACCCTTGGCATAATCAGAAAGCACCAGCACATCATGCTGCGCAATGAGCGCCTTGGCTTTTTCATCCAGCATTTGCAAGGCCGAAGCCTGTGGTGGATATTCAAAATCTATCCTGAGCAATTGTTGCTGCCGGCCCAGCACACGCATTTTCAGGGTGGTATGCAAACTTTGATCCTGGATAAGAAAAGGATCAATCCCGGCCTCATCAGCCAGATATTGAATTTTCCCTCCGGCCTCATCGGGACCGATGATTCCCAGCAATGATGCCTTTGCGCCCAGCGCAACAATATTTCTGGCCACGTTTGCCGCACCACCCAGCCGATCTTCACGGCGCGCCACCCGCACCACGGGTACCGGCGCTTCTGGCGAGATACGATCGACCTCGCCAAACCAGTAACGGTCAAGCATGAGATCACCAATCACCAATATTTTTTTCTGTTTAATAATTTCCAGTGGAAATGAATCCATCACATTTCTTCCTGTTTTTTCGGCTGATAAGTTTCCCACATATTACAGCCGGGACATTGCCAGTAAAACGCCCTGGCCTCAAAGCCACAAGAACTGCAACTGTAACGATCCAACCTTTGCGTATGCTTGTGAATCATTTTATGTAAAAGCGACAATTCCATATCTGGCAAAATTCGGTTTGATGCATTGGGCACCTCACCATTGGCAGTGGCTTTCAACTCAACTTCCAGGAGTTTATCCAAACCCAACAGGGAAGGATGCAGACGCAAGGATTCAGAAGCAAAATCCCAAGCCGGGGCTGCCCCTTGCTGCGCTCGCAACTCGCTGAATACAATCTTGAATAGATCCAGGGAAGGATGATTCAGATAATGACGTTTTAATAAATCAAGCCCCGTCTGCGCCTCTTGAGCTGCCTTGTAATTTTCCAGTAAATCGGCTGCAATCAATCCGGCATATTCAGGCGCATTGGCCATTACACCTTCCAGGTATTTTCTTTCAGCCAGACTATCGCCCTGTATTTTCATTAATTTTGCCCTGAGCATGGCAATCCGGACGGCGGCCGCATTGGACTTAAGTTCTCTTTGCTGCTTTAACAAGGCCTGCTCAGCCATTTTCAGCTCTTCATTGATATAGTCTAGATCAGGCTGTTTGGACTGCATGGACTGCTGCGCCAATTCACAATGATAATGAATGAGCTGCGGAATGGGCTCATCCAGAATCCGGTGCAGATGCCGGACGGCCTCAATGGCCTTGGGCCAATCATGCTCGGCCTCGTAAATGCGAATCAGTGCACGACTGGCAGGCACCGCATAATTACTATCAAGCACGGCCTTGTATGCCTGTTCGGCACGGTCAAGCATGCCCGCCTTGAAAAAATCCTGGGCAAGTTCGTGCTGCGCATGATCCCTGTCATTTTTAGGCAGATCGGCCCGTGACAGCAGACTTTGGTGAACCCTGATGGCCCGCTCTATCTCACCACGTCGACGAAACAGGTTTCCAAGGGCGAAATGAAGCTCAATGGTTTCAGTATCAAGTTTTGCCACTTCAACAAAAGCATCAATCGCCTTGTCATGATCTTCATTCAGGAGAAAATTAAGTCCCTTGAAATAAGAATCGGGCAACTGTCGTGTTTCTGACATCATTTGCCGCACATCCACGCGCGCAGCTATCCACCCTAAACCGAACAGAATAGGTATAAGTATCAGCCACCAGGCCTCATAATCCACCAAACTATAACTCCTCTAGACTTTTGTAACCGCGGTCGAATCTGACGTTTTCTCTGACTGGCTTGCCGCTGCGGAATACTTGCTGTCTTTCGTTGAATTCACATCTTTTTTAAGACGGGTAATTTCATTTTTCAGCTGACTGACCTGCCTGGTTTTTTTAATACGAACCAGAATAGCCATCAAATAAGCAAACAAGGCACCCAGAAAAAAGGTAACCAGCAAAACAACAATCAGGGGGATATTATTAACAGCCACATCAGAGAAAAACCTGACCGACACAGGCTCGGTATTTTTCAGGGCGAATAACAAAACCAGTACAAAAATAATCAGGCGCAATGCCCAAATAACATAATTCATAATTCTCTCCTCAATTCCCCAAAACAACACATTGTAATGCTAAATTGCCTTTTAAAATACTGCATATACGCATTCAATCGTTAAGAATAAAAAAACTCCGAAGCAAAAACTTCGGAGTTTTTTTATTGAACCATGTCAAGCCAGCTTAAAGATTGGCTACCTTAACATTTTCCGATTCAAGATCTTCATGAGCTAAAGATTCTGATTTAAGCTCATTGACAGCTTTGAAGACAGAATCTACACGCTCGCGCAATTCCTTGCCAGCCTTGAAGTGCGGTACCCGTTTACCCGGCACCATCACCTGCTCGCCCGACTTGGGATTACGCCCTACTCGTGGAGCACGTAACGACAGGGAAAAACTGCCAAAACCACGGATTTCAATACGCTGCCCATTTGCCAAGGCATTAGTCAGCGCATCCAACATGGTTTTAACGGCATACTCCGCATCGCGAGCAGCAAGCTGCGGATAGCTTGCTGCCAGTGCTTCAATCAACTCTGATTTAGTCACTGTTTATTCGTCTTTAGCTTGATCAAGTTTAGCCTTCAGCAAGGCACCCAGGTTTGTCGTGCCTGAAGAAGCACTTGAATCTGTCATACGTTGCAGTGCATCTGCTGTTTCAGCATTGTCACGTGCCTTGATAGACAACTGGATTGAACGTGCTTTGCGATCCACATTCAGAATCATGGCTTCGATATTGTCGCCTTCTTTCAGAACCGCTGTTGCATCTTCCACACGACCGGTAGAGATTTCTGATGCACGCAGATAGCCCTCAACATCCAGAGACAATGTAACAACGGCACCTTTAGGCTCAACAGACTTGATAACGCCAGGTACAACCGCACCTTTATCGTTAGAAGAAACGTAGTTGTTGAATGGATCACCTTCCAGCTGTTTGATACCCAAAGAGATACGCTCTTTGTCGGTGTCGATAGCCAGAACAACCGCATCAATCTCGTCGCCTTTCTTGAAGTTGCGAACCGCTTCTTCACCAGAGTCAGTCCAGGACAGGTCAGACAAATGAACCAGACCATCGATACCGCCAGGCAAACCAATGAATACACCAAAGTCTGTGATTGACTTGATGGCACCATGAACTTTGTCGCCACGTTTGAAGTTAATGGCAAATTCTTCCCATGGGTTGGCGCGGCACTGTTTCATGCCCAGTGAAATACGACGACGATCTTCGTCGATCTCAAGAACCATGACTTCAACTTCTTCACCCAGACTGACCACTTTGCGTGGGTCAACGTTTTTGTTTGTCCAGTCCATCTCAGAAACGTGAACCAGACCTTCAATACCGGTTTCAACTTCTACGAAAGCACCGTAGTCAGTCAGGTTGGTGACTTTACCGAAAATGCGTGTGCCTTGTGGGTAACGACGTGCCAGACCCACCCAAGGATCTTCGCCCAACTGTTTGACGCCCAGTGATACACGGCTTTTCTCTTGATCAAACTTCAGAACTTTAGCTTCAACTTCCTGACCAACAGTCAGCACCTCGGATGGATGACGTACACGACGCCATGCCATATCGGTGATATGCAGCAGACCGTCAATACCACCCAAGTCAACGAACGCACCGTAATCGGTAATGTTTTTAACGATACCGGTAACCACTGCACCTTCCTGCAGGGTTTCAAGCAGTTTTTGACGCTCTTCGCCCATGTTCACTTCAAGAACTGAACGACGTGACAGAACAACGTTATTGCGTTTGCGGTCAAGTTTGATGACCTTGAATTCCATTGTTTTGCCTTCATAAGGCGTTGTGTCTTTAACAGGACGCAGGTCTACCAGAGAACCGGGCAAGAAAGCACGGATACCGTTAGTCATGACAGTCAGGCCGCCTTTGACTTTACCAGTAATGGTACCAGTAACCATTTCACCGGACTCAAGCGCTTGTTCCAGGGACAGCCATGCTGACAGACGTTTTGCACGGTCGCGGGACAGAATCGTGTCGCCGTAGCCGTTTTCGAGTGAATCGATGGCGACAGAAACGAAATCACCTTCGTTGACTTCGAGTTCGCCCTGATCGTTCAGGAATTCTTCCAGTGGGATTAAAGACTCAGATTTCAATCCGGCATTAACAACCACAAAATTGTGGTCGATACGTACAACTTCTGCTGAAATCACTTCACCTGATTTCATCTCCTGGTTTTTAACACTTGCAGCAAACAGGTCTGCAAAGCTTTCGCCACCAATAGCGTCTTGTAAAGTTACGGATGTCATTAAACTATATCCAACGGCCCTTCGGGCCTGTAAAAAAAATACACACCAGGAAATACAACTTCCCCGGTGGAGTGAATGATACCTTTCATGCGGGTAAAAATTTGCACCCCTTACATGAAAGCCCTCAATAAGGTAAAACCAGCACTGGCTTTACCACCATTACTTACCGCACTGCCAATAAACGCTTATGCGTTTACTTCAGACCAGTAAGCCAATACTTTTGCTACCGATTCCTCTATGGACAACCTTGAGGAATCAAGAATTATTGCATCTTCGGCTGGTACCAACGGCGCATGACTTCGATTCATATCCCGCTCGTCCCGCGCTTTCAGATCTTCCAACAAGGCCACTAGGTTAGCAGAAATTCCTTTTTCGATCAACTGCTTATAACGTCTTTGTGCCCTTTCATTGACATCTGCAATCAAAAAAATCTTTAATTTTGCATCAGGAAAAATGACAGTTCCCATATCACGGCCGTCAGCAACCAGGCCCGGCGCTTTCCTGAACGCCAGCTGACGCTCAAACAGGGCCTGCCGCAACAAAGGATATGTGGCAATCCGGGAGGCCAGCGCACCCACTTCTTCCCCACGCAAAACATCACTGACATCGTCGTTATCGAGCAACACCTGCTGCCCCTCGAAGCGGACATTGAGGTTGCGCGCCACCTCGGCAATCTCGGCCTCATTGTCAGGCTGAATGTTTTTTCTCAATACCGCCAGTGCACTTAATCGATACAGCATGCCAGAATCAAGCTGATGCCAGCCCAAGGTTTTGGCCACAATCCCGGCCAACGTCCCCTTGCCTGAAGCACTGGGACCATCAATCGCAATAACCGGCGGCAAGCTTGTGTTATTCATGCCTGATTACCTCACAAGTGTCTTATAAACATCAAAATAAGCGGGAAAAGTCTTGGCGACACAATCAGGATCAAGAATACGCAAGCCCACCGGACCAAAAACAGCCAGGGAAAAACACATGGCCATGCGATGATCATCATAAGTTTCGATGTCCGCCGTTTTCCATTCAGATGACAAGGGCGGCACAATCCTTAACCAATCAGGCCCCGATGTTACCGTCGCCCCCACTTTGACCAGCTCTTTGTGCATGGCGTCAATCCGGTCGGTTTCCTTGACCCGCCAACTACCTATATTGCGCAGCATACACGGCCCATCGGCATATAACGCCAATACGGCAGCGGTCATGGCCGCATCGGGGATCAGATTAAAATCCTCATCAAACGCCTTCAATTTTGCACCCTGAGTCAAGTCGGGTCCAGTCACTTCCAGCCAGTTATCGCCAAACTTGATGGTTCCGCCCATGGCCTGAATGGTTTCAGCAAACCGGATGTCCCCCTGAATACTGTTTTCACCCACCCCATTGATACGCACGGGACCTTTGCCCACCAGACCCAAAGCCATAAAATAAGATGCCGAGGAAGCATCCCCTTCAATTTCCACCTGGCCAGGACTTTTATAAACCGCATTGCGGGTAATGGTAAAACGCGACCAGCCCTGTTGCTGCACTACCACACCAAAACGGGCCATCATGTTCAGGGTAATCTGGATGTAAGGCTTTGAAATAAGCTCTCCTTCGACCTCCAGAACAACATCCTGATCCGTTTTTTGGGCTATCAAGGGGGCGACCAGCAACAAAGCCGTCAGAAACTGGCTGGAAACCGACCCCTGGACCTTGACTGCCCCATGAATACTCAGGTTTCCGGATGAAATTTCAAGTGGCGGGTAGCCTTCATTCTGCTCGCAGATTATATGGGCCCCCATGGCGCGCAGGGCATCAACAAGGTCACCAATGGGACGCTCATGCATACGGGCCACACCATGCAAACGATAATTGCCACCCGACACGGCCAAGGCCGCCGTTAAGGGACGAAAAGCCGTCCCTGCATTACCTAAAAATATTTCCGCCTGCTTAATGGGGAAGTTACCCACCCCCTCAATGGTAACCGTTTCCTGATCATGCCGCTCTACCGGGACACCCAACACTTCAAGCGCTTTCAACATGACGCTTGTATCATCGGAATCAAGTAACCCCGTGAGCCGCGTTGGGCCGATCGCCAGCGCGGCCAACAAAAGCACCCGATTGGATATACTTTTTGAGCCAGGCAGATTAATCTCACCACTGGCTGTTGATACCGCGCTCAAATCAATAAATGGTGTCCGCATTACTTGTTTTCTCCCCATTTTTTTCGGGCCAAGGAGGCCTGCTCCAGCCATGCATGCAAGCCTTGCGCATCACTGTTTTCTATCATTTGCCGAGTTTTTTCAAGAGCCGGCATAAATTCATCAATTTCCTTCAACATGGCTTCCTTGTTACTGATAAAGATATCCCGCCACATTTCCGGCGATCCGCCCGCAATCCTTGTAAAATCACGAAAACCCGTACCCGCCAGGGCCAAAGCCATCCCTGATGAGTCGGAACGACTTACCAGGGACATATAAAGCGCAGACAGGTAATGCGGAAAATGACTGACCGCAGCAAAGATTCGATCGTGCTCGGTAGCATTGATTTCACGCACCACCGCACCACAGGCCTGCCAGCATTGCCTGACCTGCTTAAGGTCATCGCTGGCGTTCTCGGGCAATGGGGTTAGAATGACATTGCGATTCCAATACAGCAAAGGATCCGCAGCAGCCGGGCCCGACTCATCAGAACCCGCAATAGGATGACCGGGAATGAACTGGCGAATCCGCTCCCCCAGCGATTGACGCGCATCGTTAATGACCTGAACTTTGGTACTGCAGGCATCCGTCACGATTGCGGTCGGCTTGAGCAACGGCCCAATGGTTTCACAAATTCTGCCCAGCACCGAGGCAGGCGTGGAGATCAATATGAAATCTGACTCTTTAGCCGCCTCTTCAAGGGTTGCAATACGATCGATCAAACCCAGCTGCAGCGCCCTCTCGAGGCTGGCCTGGTCTCGACCCACTCCCAGCACGCAGCCCACATGACCGCCATTTTTAAGCGCCTTGGCAAAAGAACCACCTATAAGGCCCACTCCAACCACGCTGACCACGGGTATAAGAAACGAATGTGCCGATACGGCCAACGTGTCATTCACGGACATACTAGATCCTTATTGCAGAGGATAAGATCCGAGAATTTTGAAGAAAGCGGATTTCTTTTCAAGCTCAGCCAGTGCCTTGGCAACATTTTCGTCATCGCGATGGCCCAGGATATCAACATAAAAATAATATTCCCATTGACCGGTACGGGCCGGACGAGACTCAAAACGGGTCATCGAAACACCATTCTGGACAAAAGGACTGAGCAAATCATAAACGGCACCAATCCGGTTTGGCACGGCAAAAATAAGACTTGTCTGATCTTTGCCACTTGGCAGGGCATCCAGATGACCAATGGCCAGAAAACGGGTTTTATTATTGGGATCATCCTGAATGCCGGCCGCCACAATCGGCAGATTCCAGACAAGCGCTGCCGCTTCACCGGCAATAGCAGCAACAGTATCGTCCTGGGCAGCATGCTTTGCCGCCTCTGAGTTGCTGGCCGCCGGCACCCTTTCCAGATTAGGATAATGTTGCTGCAACCAATTATGGCATTGCGCCAATGCCTGCGGATGCCCCATGATGACTTTTACCTTGTCCATGCTTGCACCCTGCGTCATCAGGCAATGCCGAATGGCGATAATACGCTCCCCGTGCACTTTCAGGGTCGTGGACAATAATAAATCCTGTGTCCGGTTAACTGCCCCTTCCGTCGAGTTTTCAACCGGCACCATACCTACATCAGCCTGACCGGCCTCAACGGCACGAAACACTTCATCAAAGGAAGGACACGGCAATTTCTGTATCGCATGTCCATAATACTCGAAGGCCGCCTGTTCGGAAAATGAACCTTTAGGCCCAAGGTAAGCCACTGTCAGACCACGTTCGAGTCCACGACAGGCTGAAATGATTTCAGCCCACACGGCATGCACGGACTCACGGGGAAAAACCCCCCGCTCATTAAGATCCTGCAAACGACGGATGATTTGAGCTTCTCGCTCGGGTTTGAGCACTGGACCATCTGCCTGAAACTCATGCTTTACTTTACCCACATCGATAGCCGCCTGAGCCCGTTGATTCAAAAGATTCAGTATTTCATGATCAATGGCATCTATTCGCTCACGCAGCGGCTTTAGTTTTTCCTGCAGCAGTTTATCCATGTTTGCGTTCAAATTCTTTAAGGTAATCGACAAGGGCCAGCACCCCCTCTATTGGCATCGCATTATAAATGGAAGCCCGCATGCCACCCACGGATTTATGGCCTTTCAGGTTCAACAAGTGCTCTTTTTGTGCCCCTTCAAGGAAAGCCGCATTCAGGCCGTCATCACGCAAGGTAAATGGCACATTCATGCGCGAACGGTATTCAGGCTGAATCGGATTACGATAAAAATCGCTGCTGTCCAGCTGGCTATACAACACTTTAGCCTTGTTGATGTTTTCAGATTCGATCGCAGCCAAACCACCTTTTGCCAGTAACCATTTAAAAACCAACCCTGCAATATAAATGGCATAAGTGGGCGGTGTGTTAAAGCGTGAGCGCTCACGGGCCACGTTGACATAATCAAAGGCACTTGGGCAATAAGGCAAGGCATGACCAAGTAAATCGCGATGCAGAACCACCACCGTTACACCTGCAGGCCCTGCATTTTTTTGCGCACCGGCATAAACCATGCCGGTTTTCCTTATGTCCAGTGGACGTGACAGGAAATGGGATGAGGCATCGACCACCAATGGAACCGACCCGGCTCCCAAGGCATCCATATTGGGCAAAGCACCAATCTCGACCCCACCAATGGTTTCATTGCTGCAAAAATGCAAATATGAGGAATCAGAATTGACTTTCCACTCGTCGAAAGTCGGCACCCATGTCCAGGGCGCGTACTCATGCCCATTGATTTCCCGGGCCTGATGACTTTGCGCGGCAATGCGTACCGTACCGTAGCGGGTAGCCTCTTTGTATGATTTGGTAGACCAGATCCCGGTCAGGACATAATCGGCAGAGTGCGAAACATTTCTGGCAATCAGGTTCATGGGCAAAATTGCATTTTCAGCCGTTGCCCCACCCTGCATAAACATCACCGCGTAATCCTCGGGGATATCCATCAAGGTCCGCAGATCGGCTTCGGCCTCGTCACAAATTTGCGTAAATTCAGGCCCACGATGACTCATTTCCATGACTGACTGACCACTACCGTGCCAATCAAGCATTTCCTCGGCAGCCTGTTGCAAAACCTCACGAGGAAGCTTGGAAGGTCCTGCTGAAAAATTCCAATATTGCTTATTCATACCCGCTTTCACTTATTCATCTGTTGAAGATTGAGAATCGTCCTGCCCGGAAACCTCGCCTGATCCATCTTCGGGTGCACCGGAAGTGGTATCCGAAGCAACCTCATCGCTTTCGCCATCACCATCCACATCACTCTCAACAACCCGACGAACCCCAGACAACAGGCTTCCGTCATCGACGTTAATGAGGGTAACACCCTGTGTGGCCCGACCCATTTCCCTGATTTCAGATACCCGGGTGCGAACCAGGACGCCTCCCGTTGTAATGAGCATAATCTCATCATCGGGCTCAACCAGGACAGCCCCCACCACCTTGCCATTACGGGCACTGGTCTGAATGGCAATCATGCCTTTGGTACCGCGGCCATGGCGGGTATATTCCGTAATGGACGTGCGTTTTCCAAAGCCGTTTTCAGTGGCGGTCAGTACACTTTGCGTTTCATCACCGGCGACCAGCAGGGAAATCACACTTTGCCCGTCTTCCAGACTCATGCCGCGGACACCTCGCGCCGTACGACCCATGGGCCGCACATCATTTTCATCAAAACGAACGGCCTTGCCCGCATCGGAAAACAGCATGATGTCGTGCTCACCATCGGTAAGATCGGCACCGATCAGATGGTCCCCCTCATCGAGGGCCACCGCAATAATACCAGCCTTGCGAGGATTGGAAAAATCGGACAAAGGCGTCTTCTTGACTGTGCCACGCAAGGTTGCCATAAAGACGTAACGGTCTTCAACAAAAGCCTTGACCGGCAGAATAACCGTAATTTTCTCGCCATCCACCAAGGGGAACATATTGACAATAGGACGTCCGCGTGAACCCCGGGTGCCTTGTGGCACTTCCCAGACTTTCAGCCAATAGACGCGACCATGGTCGGAAAAACACAACAGGTAGTCGTGCGTATTGGCAATAAACAACTGATCGATCCAGTCATCTTCTTTCATGGCCGTTGCCTGCTTGCCCCTGCCACCGCGTTTTTGGGCACGGTATTCGGACAGGGGCTGGCTTTTGATATAACCACTATTTGACAGAGTTACAACCATATCGGCAGGTGTAATCAGGTCCTCAGTATCGAGCTCAGTGGCGTTGGCTTCGATGACCGAACGACGCACATCTTTAACATTGGTTGAGAATTCTGTCTTGATGAGTGTCAGTTCATCGGCAATGATGGCAGTAATACGCTCGGGCTTGGAGAGAATATCCAGCAGATCGGAAATGGTTTCCATGATCTCTTTATATTCATTGACGATCTTATCCTGCTCAAGCCCGGTCAGGCGTTGCAGGCGCATGTTCAGAATTTCCTGTGCCTGCACATCGCTTAGGCGATACAAGCCGTCGGCCTGCAGACCGAACACAGCCGCCAGGCCTTCAGGACGATACGCGGCGCTGCCACCCAGAACACCGCCATTATCGGCATCGGCACGGGCCAGCATTTCGCGTACCAGGGAAGAGTCCCAGGTGCGGGCCATCAATTCCTGACGGGCCACCGGTGGCGTGGGCGCAGCCTTAATAATGGCGATAAAATCATCGATATTGGCCAAAGCCACCGCCAGACCTTCCAACACATGACCACGTTCACGGGCTTTACGCAACTGGTACACGGTGCGGCGCGTGACCACCTCACGGCGATGCTGAAGGAAATAATCAACCAACTGTTTAAGATTCAGCAACCGGGGCTGACCTTCCACCAAGGCCACCAGGTTCATGCCGAACGTATCCTGCAACTGGGTATGCTTATACAGGTTATTCAGAACCACCTCGGGCACTTCGCCGCGTTTAAGTTCAATGACCAGACGCATCCCGTCTTTGTCGGACTCATCGCGAATATCAGCAATACCCTCAATTTTTTTCTCGTTCACCAGGTCAGCGATACGTTCTTGCAAGGTCTTTTTATTAACCTGATAGGGCAGTTCGTCAACAATGATGGCCTGACGATTGCCCCTTTCCATATCTTCAAAATGCGTTTTGGCGCGCATGACCACACGCCCACGTCCGGTCCGGTAACCTTCCCTGACTCCTGACATGCCATAAATAATACCGCCAGTAGGGAAGTCGGGGGCTGGAATCAGCTCCATCAACTCATCGATACTGCAGTCCGGATTACGCAGACAAAACAGACACCCGTCAACCACTTCGGACAGGTTATGGGGAGGAATATTGGTGGCCATACCAACCGCAATGCCCGAACTGCCGTTAACCAGCAGATTGGGTAACCGGGAAGGCAACAGGAGCGGCTCTTGTTCACTGCCGTCATAGTTGGGGCCGAAATCAACCGTTTCCTGATCGATGTCGGCCAGCAATTCGTGAGCAATCCTGGCAAGACGGATTTCCGTGTAACGCATGGCCGCGGCACTATCGCCGTCGACAGAGCCAAAGTTGCCCTGCCCATCGACCAGCATGTAACGCAGCGAGAAGTCCTGGGCCATACGCACGATGGTATCGTATACCGCCTGATCGCCATGAGGATGATATTTACCGATAACATCACCAACAATACGTGCGGATTTTTTATAAGCCCTGTTCCAGTCATTATTGAGTTCATGCATGGCAAAAAGCACACGCCGGTGAACAGGCTTGAGACCGTCCCTGACATCTGGCAAGGCACGACCGACAATCACACTCATCGCGTAGTCGAGATAACTACGACGCATTTCTTCTTCCAATGAAATTGGAAGCGTCTCCTTGGCAAAGGAATCCATATTACTCACAAATTTTTATCTGGTTGGGCAAAAACACTAAAATGTCTCTACCAATAATGAAAAAGCCAATTTGGGCGAAATGTTGATTCTAACATTTATAGTGCATGGACAAACATCAATCCGTTGGCTTAAAAAGATTTTATTCAGGAGCATCCCCCTTTATTTTCGACCAATTCCTTTAAGTTTTAGGTTTCGAGTTCATCTTTAAATACTTAAAGATTTCAACGTTTTTCACCGCACCTACACATTTTACTGCTTGTTGCTCAAATCCAACAAAATTTGCATATAAACGACAGATTTGAAAAGATCCTTTAAAAATGTTGGGCTTACGCTCTACAAGCCACGGGAAAATCGCGTAAGATCTGTTCAAGAACACGGGAAAATCTAGCTTAACCCTTTGAATGAACTTTCAAGCGTTGCTATACTGACCCTGATTTCCAATCATGCGGCGGGTTTCGCTGCGAGTCATTTTTTAGCTTTCAAGCTCAACGAGGAGAAACATGAATAAGCCCTCTAAATTCGCATTAGCATTCGCCGTGGTTGCTGCCGCAACTTCTGGCGTCGCATCAGCGCAAACTGTCGACAATTGGGTAAACCCATACGGTCTGGTTTGGATGAACGGCACAAATGAACATTGCTGGCGTGACAACTTCTGGACACCTGCAACAGCAGCTCAAGGCTGCGGTGCACCACAAGCACGCGACATCGTTGCCCAGAAAGTAACGCTCAACGCTGACACATTCTTTGATTTTGACAAATCAACCCTGAAACCTGAAGGCCGTAACATTCTGGACCAGGTTGCCCAACAGGCAAAACAACTTAACCTTGAATCAGTTATTGCTGTTGGTTATACCGACTCTATCGGTACTGCACAATACAACCAAGGTCTGTCAGAGCGCCGTGCAGCCACTGTTAAAAACTACCTGATCTCTCAAGGCATTCCTGCCGACCAGATTATCGCTTCCGGCCGCGGTGAAAACGACCCAATCGCTTCCAACGCAACTCGCGAAGGTCGTGCTAAAAACCGTCGCGTAGAAATCGAAATCATCGGTACTCCACGCAACTAAGCGCAGGAAATTTATTTTTTCCTACAGTAAAAAGCCCCCTATTGGGGGCTTTTTACTATCCGCCTTCAGGACAGTCTTTCCTGGCCTATGATAAACTTGAATCCTTACTGTTTACACCCCGATTATTTTCAGGTTTCAAGAATAAGGCCCTATGAATACTCCCACCATCACTTCCGATCCCATCAACGCAGACCCGGCTGAACTGGAAAAATTCAGCGCCCTGGCATCCAAATGGTGGGATCCTACCAGTGAATTCAAACCCTTACACGCCATTAATCCACTCAGGCTCGAATGGATTCAGTCACTGGCTGGCTCCCTGACTGACAAAACAATTATCGATGTAGGCTGTGGCGGTGGCATTCTTTCCGAAAGCATGGCAGCAGCCGGTGCCAAAGTTACCGGTATAGACCTTGCCCAAAAGTCACTGACTGTTGCAAAGTTGCACGGACTGGAATCCGGGATAAAAGTAGAATACCTTAAAGTGGCGGTTGAACAAATCGCCCAAGAACGCACGGCACAATACGATGTGGTCACCTGCATGGAAATGCTTGAGCATGTTCCCGATCCTGCCTCCATCGTCAATGCCTGTGCAAAATTGGTTAAACCCGGTGGTTGGGTGTTTTTCTCCACACTCAACCGAAACATGAAATCTTTCATGTATGCCATCATAGGAGCCGAGTATATTATGAACCTGCTTCCCAAAGGAACACATAACTATGGCAGTTTCATCAAACCCAGCGAACTGGTTTCCTGTGCACGCTGTGCAAAACTTGATTTAATCAGCATGAAAGGACTTGAATACAATCCTTTAACTGCGAAATATAAACTCAGTAACGATACTTCGGTCAATTATTTGATAGCGACTCGTAAATGCGAAGAATAGTTTTCTTTGATTTTGATGGCACGCTGGTTGATAGCGCCCCAGACCTTGCGCATGCAGCTAATTTACAACGCATTCGCAAAGGATTGCCCGCACTGGAATATGCAGCCTTAAGACCTTATGCCTCACAAGGCGCCAGAGGGCTGCTTGGGGCAGCTCTGAACCTGCAACCCGGACACACGGAATACGAAATGGTTCGCCAGCAATTTTTACAAGACTATAAAAACTGCATGACGACCAACAGTCGGCTCTTTACCGGCATTACCGAATTGCTGGACAAGATAGAACAAAACAATATAGGTTGGGGTATTGTCACCAATAAGGCGAAGGATCTATCTTTTCCCCTGTTCGACCATTTCCAGCTAACTACCCGCAGCGTTGCCAATGTATGCGGAGACACCACGCCTTACGCCAAACCACATCCCGCACCTTTACTCCACGCTGCCCAGCTGGCCAACAGCCTGCCCGAACACTGCATTTATGTCGGTGACGATGAACGGGACATCATCGCTGGAAAAGCGGCCAATATGGCCACCATTGCCGTTTCCTATGGATACTGTAACAATACAGACAAGATACATGACTGGCAGGCCGATATGATAGTAGACAAAGTCAATGAGCTGTGGGATGCCATTACTCACCTGATTCAAAAAAATGAGGTTGGAAATGATTAATTCCCGGCATTTGACATCCTTACGATTATTACTGGCGTCTTCCACACTGCTTTCCGGCTGCGTCCTGAATCCTGGCCCCGGCAGCCTGAATGTGGATCCCGATGGAAAGCCCACTTCCATCTTTTTCGGGCGTACGGCACTATCACCCAGCAACTGGGACACAATCACCAAATCCATTAAAGACTCGGACAAAGAGTCATTAGGTGTTGAAGTAAACCGCGTGCACGATGGCAGCCTTAGAATTATTTTGCCGGCCAACAACTCATTTCGCTCTGGCAAAACCAACATCAACCGAAAAATGTTCCCTATTCTGGATAAAATTGTTACAGAACTTAAACAAACCCAGAACCTGCGCATTAAGGTCGTTGGACATACCGACTCTCAAGGAGACGAAATTAACAACCAGGCCCTGTCCGTACAAAGAGCCTCTGCGGTTGCCCATTACTTAATTAAAAAAGGGGTGAAAAGCGTCCGGATTGACATCGAAGGCAGAGGTTCCATCGACCCACTCATGAGCAATGACACCACCTACGGCAGAGCCGTAAACCGCCGCATTGAACTGTATTTGTACGAATTAAGATAGATCCCATATACCGGGGGTTACCTCCCCCAATATTTCATAAGCTTGACCAAAAAAACCACCCTTCATGGGCCTTCAGCCAAAAGAAAAAAATCGCATCCTGAAAATGGAAAAGGGAGCCGAAGCTCCCTTCCAATCCGTTCTGTTGCCAAGTGGATCAGGCTCCTAGCGGCCAAATTAGGCGGCTAATGCGTAACTTTCGTCATTTGCATTTAAGAGTTTTGCTTGATTTACGGTCATCGCCTACCGGCTGCCAGTCTTCCTATCTTTCCCTGTCGAAACCTTGGCGTCCCCATCAACAAGATACTCTATTGCAAATATCCTGTTGGTGGAGACGGCGGGACTCGAACCCGCGTCCAGAAAACCTTCAGTTAACCAGATATACAGCTTGAGTAGAATAATAACACAAAAACAAAATAAATCCACACTCAAAGAAGCACTTTTATTTCAATGCATTACAAACTTTTTTAGTCTTCCAGCAGTTTTTTCCAGCCCTGAACGCCCAATTGCGTGACTTTTTCTATGTTACTGTCAAAAATGACACTGGCATCAGGATATTGCTGTGTCGCCTTGTCCAGACTTGACTCTCTGATCAGATGCAAGATGGGATAGGGTGAGCGGTTGGTATAATTACCGATATCATCGACTTCGGTATCGGCAAACTGATACTCGGGATGAAAACTTGCTATTTGCAACTCTCCCACCAGTTCCAACTCTTCAAGAGTCAGCTCGGCAATATCCAGAAAATCATTAAAACCATAAAAGTCCTCAAACACATACGGCACCACCAACAAACAGGTATCCAGGACTTCAGGATCGGTTTCGATCAGGTTTTCACACTCTTTGACCAAGATCTGCTGCAGCTCTTTCACCGTTTCAGCACCCGTTACAACAATGCGTACCTGATTCTTTACGTAAACACTTTTGGCAAAAGGACACAGGTTCAGGCCAATCACGGCTTTTTCGACCCATTTTTTTGTCTTTTCCAGTATAACCGTTTCTTCTGAAGGCTGAATTGTTAACATAATCTCTTTAACCCGCTTAATTGATAAAGTCCTATTGTATCGCTACTCTTAGCACACCGCTTGCGTACCCTAAAACAATAAAACCAACTCATCATGCCGCACAAGCGTGTAGAATGGAGTGTTTTACAATAATTTCCGGCTCGTTAGCAACATCATGACCTTTGCTTTTATTATTCCCAGTGCGATCAATGACCGTGCCAACACATCCATTGACAATACGATGGAACCAACCGCCCCCTCCGAGCATTCAGCTGAAAGCGCCTATGAACAGCTTCTGGCTACTGTCCGCAGCATTAACGAATCAGCCAAAGGTTCATTGATATCGGTCATTGAACATGGCGCTATCGCCCTGGATGACACGAAAAAAATCGACTTATTAAAACAGATCGACTTTTTGATGGAATACAACAACAACGAAATTATCCAGAAAACAATCGAACAATACGCTGAGCGCATAAAATCTTTCAACCTTACCGAACTAACCTGCTTGATCTGGTTTCTGGAAGTAGCACAACAGCACCAAATTTTCAGCAAGGTAAAACGTTTGTTTTTCATCAGACCAGGCCAGGTTTTTGACCCTGCGGTGCATGCACTTTCTGCCAACAAACCTGAAGCCAAAAACAAATTCATTTTGCCCAACTCCTATCCCTCACCCTACCTGTCAGGGCAAACCGGGAATATATGCCTGCAGTTCAATACTGACATATGGAGTTTTGAACCTGGCCAGATCCCCTCACTGCTGGAAAGCCTGAAAAAAATGAGGGCATTCATGGAGCAACGCTTCAACGAAGACGGGTACGTAGACCTTGGTCATTGCCTGTATAAATTTATAAATGCCAGCCATATTTTCTATGACCTGGCGCTGGTTACCAAGCCCAACGCCGATTAAAACAACAATTCATCAACCAAACGGCAAACACCAGGCCGCCAGCCAGGCATATGCAAATTGAACACTTGTTTTATTTTGCCATTGCTCAATCTTGAATTCAGGGGACGCCTGGCCGGCGTGGGGTATTGGGCTGTCGTAACCGGCACAACCTCCTGAAGTGCCAATGAGACCCCTTTGGCACGTAACTGTTCAAAGATCAGGTTGGCATAGGCCTGCCATGAGGTTTCCCCATCGGGCACCAAATGGTATATGCCATTCAAAGCGTTACGGTTTGGACCCGGATGCTCATTGAAATAAAACCGTATGGCATGTGCCGTGACATCCGCAATCAAGTCCGCACCGGTTGGCACGCCAATCTGATCACTCACAATGGCCAACTTCTCTTTTTCCCTGGCCAGTTTAATCATTGTTTTGGCAAAATTTCCGCCATGCGTACCATATACCCAGCTGGTACGAAAAATCAAATGCCCACACCCTGAACGCATAATTTCACGTTCGCCTTCCAGTTTGGTATAACCATAATAGTTGACAGGATTGCCCTGCGCCAACTCTGACCGGGCCTGCTCTCCGGTGCCATCAAAAACATAGTCACTAGAATAATGCACCAATAAGCCCTGATGGGCCTTCAAGGCCCCGGCAATAGTCACCGGGGCTCTGGCATTGATCAAAAGTGCCTGCTCACGATCTGACTCAGCCTTGTCAACGGCCGTATAAGCGGCTGCATTAACCACAACATCCGGCTTTAAATATTCAATGGTATTTGCCAGTCCATGAAGGTCTGACAAATCACCACACAGACCATATTCATTATGACGGGACAGGGCAAAGATCTGCCCCAAAGGCTGCAATGCCCGTTGCAATTCCCAGCCAAGCTGGCCATTTTTCCCCAGTAATAGAATTTTCATAATAATTACATTACTCCGGCTTGTTAAACACGCCACCGAAATGACGCTGCAAGAAAAGACTGATGTCATCAACAATGGTAAAGACCACGGGAATAACCAACAGACTTAAAAAGGTCGATGTAATTAAACCACCTATTACGGCAATCGCCATCGGTGAACGAAAACCCGGATCGGCCTCACTAAGCCCAAAAGCCAGCGGCACCATGCCAGCCCCCATGGCCAGGGTTGTCATTAAAATGGGACGCGCCCTTTTATGACAGGCATCCAGCAATGCTTCATAACGCGAAATATGCTTTTCGCGTTCCGCCAAAATCGCATATTCAACCAGTAGAATTGAGTTTTTAGTGGCGATACCCATCAGCATGATAAGACCAATCAAGGACGGCATGGAAAAACTCTTGTCTGCCAGCAACAAGCCCAGGAAAGCGCCCCCCAGCGATAAGGGCAAGGCAGCCAGAATGGTGAAAGGATGCAAGAATTGCTTGAAAAGCAGCACCAGCACAATATAAATGCAAATAATCCCCACTGCGATTGCCAAAGAAAAACTCTCGAACAACTCCCCCATAATTTCCGCATCACCAATGCTGACAATGGAAATACCTGCCGGCAGTTGCTGGATGGAAGGCAACTGCATGACTTTTTTAATGACATCACCCAAGGCCTGGCCGGAAAGCTCAATTTCAAAATTAATATTTCTGGCCCGATCATAACGATTGACCACAACAGGGCCGGCCCCCAGACGAATATCCGCAATCGTACTCAAGGGCACCGATCCCTGTGAGCCAGGCACTTTCAGCTCATTAAGAAAATCGATATCTTCAAGCACCCACTTTTGCAGGCTTACCACAATAGGCACCTGACGCTGGTCAACATTCAACTTGGACAGCGCCACCTCATAATCCCCACTGGTCGCCACCCTCAGGGTATCGGCAATAGCCACGCTGCTTACTCCATATTCGGCCGCCAAATCATATTTGGGATAAATTTCAATTTCGGGGCGTACCAGACTGGCGGTGGATGAAATATTTCCCAATCCGCCAATCGTTCGCAACTCACGACCCACATTCAAAGCCGCCTCCTGCAACACATCGGCATTATCTCCAGACAAGACCAGCACATATTTTTCTCCAGAACCGCCCAGACCAACCTTCACCCTGACCCCGGGTATTTGCAGCAACAGATCCCGGAATTCATTTTCCAGGACCTGTTTTACAGGTCTGTCACCCCGATTTTTCAACAGGATGGTTAAAGTCGCTTTACGCACATCCTGCGTGGTCCCGATGGCAAACATGTCACCCCCGGCCGCCCCACCACCTATGCTGGTATAAATGCCTTCTATATACGGATTGCCGGCCAACAGGGTAAGAGCGTGATTGGCTGCCTCTGTGGTTTCTTCAATTTGGGAGCCAGGTGGCAACTCAAGATAAACCTGAGTCTGGGAAGTATCATCAGCCGGCATGAAACCGGTGGGCAACAAAGGCACAATCATGATTGAGCCAATAAAAAACAAACCCGACAAAATCACGGTTATCCAGCGATGATGCAGGCACTTTTTAACCAGAGACAGATATCCCCGCATCCAGGCCGCATCCTTGTCCTCCCGGACAGCCGGTTTCAGAATATAGGCGCACATCATGGGTGTCAGCATGCGTGCGACCACCAGGGAAGCAAAAACGGCCAAAGAGGCCGTCCAGCCAAATTGCTTGAAAAACTTGCCTGCAATACCACTCATGAATGCCGTTGGCAAGAAAACCGCAATCAATGAAAAAGTGGTCGCCACCACGGCCAACCCAATTTCATCAGCCGCCTCCATCGCTGCCTGATAAGGCGTCTTGCCCATTCTCAGGTGACGCACGATATTTTCCACTTCCACAATCGCATCATCTACCAGAATACCCACCACCAGAGAAAGCGCCAACAGTGTGACCACATTAACGGTAAAGCCCAGGAAATACATCCCGATAAAAGCAGGAATGATTGACATGGGCAAGGCAACGGCTGAAATCAGGGTTGCCCGAACATTTCTAAGGAATAGCCAAACGGCCACCACAGCCAGCAAAGCGCCCTCATACAGCATATGCATGGAGCCATTGTATTCACCCTGCACGGGTGCAACCATGTCAAAAGCCTTTTCAAATTCAATATCGGCATATTTGCCCTGCAGCGTTGTCAACGCTTCAACAACCCCCTGGCCCACCTCGATTTCACCCGCTCCCCGACTGCGTGACACCTCAAAGGCGATCACCGGCCCGCCATCCATGAAAGCGATCGTTTCCGGATCGGCATAAGTATCGGTAATGGTGGCAACATCAGACAAGGTAATGACCTGTCCATTATTCAAGGGAATTTGAATATTACCAAGCTCAGCGGCGGTTTTGACCGCCCCCAGGGTTCGAATGGGCTGATTCTGCTTGCCCAGTTCGGTTTTTCCACCTGACAATTCCTTTTGAATATCCCTGAGCTTTCTGGAGATTTCCGCTGCCGTGGCATCCAGGCCTTGCATCAGAACCGGATCAAGCTCTATTTTGACCTGACGTTCGAAGCCCCCCACCCGATTGACTGCGCCAACACCAGGCACCGCCAGCAACGCTTTAGCGACTTCATTGTCCACAAACCAGGACAGATCAGTCTGATCCATCCGGCTGGAGTGAACTGTAAAAGCCAATATGGGTTGGGCTGCCATCTCCAGTTTTGTAACCACAGGTTCACGAATATCGGCCGGCAAATCGTTCCTGATCGCAGAAATGGCACTACGCACATCATCAACCGCTTCCTGGGTGGGTTTTTCAAGATTGAACTGGGCCGTGACAGTCGCCACGCCATCTTCCAAGGTACTGAAAATATGTTTGATACCCTGCACGGTTGCCAGCTTGTCTTCCATCTTGCGGGCAACATCATTTTCAAGCTGCGAAGGCGTAGCCCCCTCAAGCACGGTGGTCACCACAACCGTGGGCAAATCAATATCAGGAAAATTCTGGATTTTCATCTGATGGAATGAAAACAGGCCCATCAAGGTCAACAACACGAAAATCATGCAGGCCGGTAAAGGATTCCTGATTGACCAGGCGGATACGTTCATGATATTTACTGCCCGGCCCTGGCAAAGGCTGCACCGGAAGCTGTAACGGAAGCCATTCCAGGTACTGTATCAGCGGCAACCTGAGCCACACGAACCGTATCACCATCTTCAAGGAAGCGTGCCCCCTTGACCACGATCGTATCACCTGCAACCAAGCCGGAAAGTACTTCCACGCCATCGGGTAAAGACTGGCCGATGTCTATTTTCCGCAATGCAACCCTGTTATTTTCCTCGAGAACAAATACATAATAAAAGCCATCCCGCAACACCAGGGCCTGACGCGGCAATACAATAACTTCACGGGTACCCAGTTTAAAGTCCCCCCTGACAAACATGCCTGCCTTAACCAAGGGACTGGGAACCAGATCCACATACACGATAGCCTGCCGGGTTTGCTCATTCAGAGCGGGCGACTGTTGCCTGACCGTCCCTTCAACAACACCCTCCCCAACATGCAAAATCGCTTTTGTCCCCGTCTCAAGCTCGCTCAAATGGCGGCTCGAGACCGACGCTTCCCATTGCAGCTTATTCTGGACAATCAGATGAAAAAGCTCTTGACCGGGACTATAAACGGCCCCCAAGATGGCAGACTTTGCCGAAACAACCCCATCATAAGGTGCCAGCAACCGGGTATAAGCCAAACGCTGCTCCTGCCCAAGCAATGCAGCCTGGGCCGAGGCCAGTTGAGCCTGATTGATTTTTTCAGCCGCCAGGATTTGATCTGCCTCTTGTTGACTGACCGCGCCACTACCCATGAGACGACGGATACGCTTGGCATTTTGGGTCGCTTGCTCAAGACTGGCCTGAGCCTGGATGATAGCCGCCCTGGTCTGGTCAATTTCCGTCCTGATGATGGTGTCATCAAACTCAGCCAGAAGTTGCCCGGCCTGGACGACATCACCCACATCGGCAAAAACCGCTTTCAGGCGCAAACCAGTGGTTTGCACACTTACACTGGCATCCTGCCATGGGCGAATATTGCCGGTGGCAGACAGGATTCTTTCCATTTCAACAAAATCAACCTGCTGGACAGAAACCGTTAATGCAGGACGGGGCGGCTCGGCAGGACCATTGCTGGCCCATGCCATTGAAGGCCCCAGAAAAAAGAGCAACAATAGGTTCAAAAACACGACAACGGCTCGAACTGGCATGCAATGGCTCAATTATTATCATCCTGCAAGAAGCCGCCTTATTGATGAAGGCTTGCTTCTTGCTTGTGGTTTACTTCATGTTGACCATATCCGCGACAATATTGGCCGCCTCTTTGGCCGCAATATCAATATTGTCCTTGCGTTTTTTCTCATTGGCCAGCTCTTCTTTAAGATTGCCCTCGCCTGCCTGCAAGCCATCATCAAGCCGGAAGCTACCCACATCGGACTCTCCCAGCTCCTTGCGTCTGGCCTCAAAATCCTTACGTTGGGCTTCCATGTTTTCACGTTCTTCAAGACGGGTTTGATAGTTCAGGGAAATGACTTTCTGGTCTGAGAGCTTGCGGGCGTAGTCCAATTCATCCTGCATTAACTTCCAGCTTCCCGATTCGCTAACACGATCTTTGTGCAAACGGGCCAAATTGACAATGGTTGGCTTCAAATCCCCCACAGGTTTGTATGAAGCGGGGTCAATTTCAGTCCAGGGCATGGCATTTTCATAACTGGATTCACCCAGTTCTTTGGCATCAAACACCGTAGGGAAGATGATATCGGGCACAATACCCTTGACCTGCGTTGAACTGCCATTGACACGGAAAAATTTCTGGATGGTCCATTTCAGGGAACCCAGTTCTTCATCCTGGGGACGACGCAAAAATTCGTTCAACCCACGAATGGTTTGCACCGACCCTTTACCCCAGGTAGGATCACCCAGCACCACGCCACGTCCGTAATCTTGCATGGCTCCTGCAAAAATCTCGGATGCCGACGCGGAAATACGGTTAACCAATACTGCCAGAGGCTTATCCCACACCATGTCTGTTTTCATGCTGCGCACATTGGACACCGAGCCTTCGGCAGTGCGCACCTGCACAATCGGGCTCGGCCCTCCGATAAACAATCCACTCAGGTTTGCCGCTTCAGTCAGGGAACCACCGCCATTATTGCGCATATCCAAAACGACGCCATCAACATTGGCCTTGTTCAGTTCCTCCAGAATGGCGCGAACATCACGCGTCACACTTTTAAAGTTCTCTTCCCCGCGGGCACGGGCATCAAAGTCTTCATAGAAGCTGGGGATAGTAATCACAGCCACTTTTCTGGTTTGACCATCATTTTCAACTTCAAGTATTTTGTATTTGGCAGCCTGGTCCTCAAGCGTTACCTTTTGACGTACAAGGGTGACGACTTTCGGCTTACCGTCAATACCACCCTCGGCAGGAATGATTTCGATCCTGACTGTACTGCCGCGTTTGCCGCGAATCTTGTTGACGATATCATCAAGACGCCAGTCAATCACGTCCTCCATGGGACCTTTTGCCCCCTGACCGACAGCCACAATGCGATCACCCGGCTGAATCTGTCCGGACTTGTCAGCAGGCCCACCTGGCACCACTTCACGGATTTGGCCATACTCATCACGCTTTTGCAATACAGCGCCAATTCCCTCGACAGACAGGCTTATTTGCACATCAAAGTTCTTGGCTGAAGAAGGGCTGTAATAATTGGTGTGCGGATCGGTACTGCTGGCATACGCATTAATGAACATCTCACTGACATCTTCACTGCTCATGCGTAAAATCTGGTTGCGATTATTAATATAACGCTTCCTTAACGTATCCTTGATTTTTTGATCAGAACTGCCTGCCAGCTTCAATCTTAAATAATCATTCTTGACCCGCTTGCGCCACAAATCATTGATTTCCTCATTGGTCTCAACCCATTTGCTTTTCTTTCGGTCAAGCTCAAAAGACTCGTCAATGGAAAAATCAAAATCCTCTTTCAGGGTGGACAAGGCGTGATCAAAACGCTGTTCAACGCGGTCCTGGTAAATTTCAAAAATATCAAACGGAATTTCCAGGCGGCCATTTAGCAGCATGTCATTCATTTGATCTTTCACAGCTGAAAATTTCTCGATATCGGACTTCAGAAAAAACATTTTTGAAGGATCGAGCATTTTCAGATATTCATCAAAAACCGCGTGGGACATGAAGGTGTCCAACGGTTTTTTATCATATTCGAAACGGGTCAGAATGTTTGAAACAATAATGGCCGCCTTGGCATGCTCGATATCTGGGGAAAGCGCTTGTTTCTGTGGCTTTTTCAGGCTGCCTGAAGTTACCGATTCGGTTTTGCCTGCCGTTGACTCGGCCGATTGCCGGGCCAACACAGGCTGGATGACCTGGGCCTGACCCACTTGATCAACCTTGCTGACGGTTTCGGAGTCGGCATATACACACCCGGAGGTGGCAATGAATGCCAACGCAGCTACTAATACTTTAAACTTCATGCGACATCATCTCTTTTCAGTAAAACCAGGCAATACCTTACTGCTTGGTTTATATATATATTAACAGTCGGTTTTATAAGCAAATTCATGCCTGGACACAAACAACGCTTACCCTTTCATGCGCTACAACCATGTCTATTTGGCCTTCGTGACTTATCACAAGATAAATGACACTGAATTTTAGAAAAAGTTTATTTTATTTGTCTTGCATTACTTTTTCTGAACTGCAATTTTACCTGTTTTACCGCAACCCGCCTGTAATCGAAGAAAAAAACACAAGACTGATATTAGCAGGATATTCATCAAAAGTTACAGGAAAAAAAGCACCTGGCTAATGCAAATGCTTCATACTGCTACAATCCATTGACTTCAGGACAAACAAGAGAGATATTCATGGCCCGCTATTTTCCAAAAAAACCAGCCATTTCCCGCTTTGGCGGCTTACTTTCCTTAATTCCCCTGTTTTTTTGTGCCAGTTTTCCCATACAGGCACAAAATACCGACTTTGCCGCCTGCCTGGACAGACTGCAGCCTGAAGCACAAAAAGCCGGTATTTCCGCCTCCTCTTTCAGACAATTCACTGACAGTATTGTCCCTGACATGAGCATCCTGGAAAAACTGGATTATCAGCCTGAATTCAAGCAACCCATCTGGGACTACCTGGCGGCGCTTGTTGATGAACAACGCATCCAGGAAGGCCTGCAAAATCTTCGTCTTCATAAAAATACCCTGGCCCGCATCCAGGAAAAATACGGGGTTGACCCTGCAACAGTGGTTGCCGTTTGGGGAGTGGAAAGCAACTTTGGCCAAACGTTCGGCAAATACCCACTGGTTCAGGCTTTGGGAACCTTAAGCTGCTATGGACGCCGACAGGCGTTTTTCCAGAAAGAATTCTTTGCTGCACTCAGGATCCTGCAATCTGGCGACATTACCCCCGAGCGCCTGGTTGGATCATGGGCAGGTGCTTTCGGACATACCCAATTCATGCCCACCACATTTGAGCGCCTTGCCGTTGATTTTGATGGTGACGGACACCGCGACCTGATGGACAATACCGAGGATGCCCTGGCCTCTACGGCCAACTACCTGGCCAAGAATGGCTGGCACAGCGGTCAGCCCTGGGGCTTTGAAGTCAAACTGCCCGATAATCTTTCCATTGCCGGTGAAGGCCGCAAAAAGAAACGGACCCTGCAAACCTGGATCAACAAAGGCCTTACCGACGTCAATGGCCAACCGCTAAACAAACTAGCCCCCACTTCCATGCAAGCGGGCCTGCTTACACCCGCAGGGGTCAATGGCCCAGCTTTCCTGGTTTTCAAGAATTTTGACGTTATCTACAGCTATAACGCGGCAGAAAGCTATGCCCTGGCCATTGCCCACCTGTCTGATCGCCTTAAAGGTGAAGGTGCCTTCAAAAAAGCCTGGCCGACTGATGATCTGGGCCTGTCACGTAGCGAACGGATTACCTTGCAAAAAATACTGCTGCAAAAAAGTCATGATATTGGCGAAGCGGATGGCTTGATTGGCAGTAAAACCCGTGAGGCCATCAAAGTCGAACAAACCAGACTGGGCCTGCAAGCCGATGGCCGTGCCGGACAAAAAATCCTGCGCGCGCTGCGGCAAGCCAATTGAACGGCAAGCCACATGATAAAAAACGCAGCCCTTTTCTTACGGCTGTGTTTTTAATTTTTTAGTTTTATTTAGTGTGAATGACTCAGTCCACTTGCTGACTGGCACACACACTTCTTAAAAACGTCTCGCATTTAGCCAATTGCTCCAGAGCAATGTATTCGTTGGCCTTGTGCGCCTGCTCTATGCTTCCTGGCCCACAAATAACCGTTGGAATCCCGGCCTGCTGAAACAGGCCGCCTTCCGTTGCATAAGCCACTTTAGCGATTTCCGTTTCTTTGGTCAGCCCACGCACCAGTTGCATGATGGCTTCTTTTTCAGCCGTTTCCATACCCGGCGCACTGGCCAGCTTAATCAGCTCGATACCGGCATCGGGATTTTCTTTTTTCATTTGCGGCACCAGGACATCATTAATATAAGATTCAATCCGTCCCAGTATTTCAGTGGGTGATTGTGCCGGCAATGTACGGTACTCAAAAAGGAATTCACAATGTGCAGGCACCGTATTGATGGCATTGCCGCCCTGGATGGTACTGGTTTGCCCGGTGGTAAAGGGCACATCAAAATACGCATCAAACGGCCCTTTTCGTTTTATTTCATCGGTTAAGTCACGGAACATGCAGATAATACGCGCGGCATATTCAATGGCATTTGTACCCACTGGGGTTAATGATGAATGCGCGGCACAGCCATGTACGATACATTTGTACGCGCTAATCCCCTTATGCGCCACAACCGGCCGCATGCCTGTCGGCTCACCCACAATACAACCCGCCGGTTTAATGCCCTTTTGCGCCAGTTCCTGCAACATAAGGGGGGCCCCCAGACAACCTATTTCCTCATCAAAGGAAAAAGCCAGATGCAACGGTGCTTTCAGATGGGACTGGGTAAATTCAGGCACCAGTGCCAGGACCGTCCCAATAAACCCCTTCATGTCGCAGGCACCACGCCCGTATAAACGCCCGTCCCGTTCTTGCGCCACAAAAGGCTCACTATTCCAGTCCTGCCCATCGACAGGAACCACGTCGGTATGCCCCGATAACACCAACCCTCCGACAAGGTGTTCCTGATTGGCTGCAGGAATAGTGGCAAACAGGTTGGCCTTTTTGCCATCTGCATTAAACACCAAAAAGCTCTCTACCCCACAATGCGTCAGATATGCCTTAATGTATTCGATCAACTCAAGATTTGAATAACGACTGGTGGTATCGAAGCCAATCAGTTTTTTGGTCCAGTCAAGACTGGTTTGCGGAAATGTAGACATGCTTGTTCAGATATAAGAAAAAAACAATCTTCAAGTGTATCAGCTACACTGTTGTAAAAATGACATCAAAAATACATAAATGCTGGTTTTTTAGGGGCAGCATAAAAAACCGTTGCTTTTTAAAAAAAGAACATGCATAATTACGTTCTTACTTAGATTGATTTAAGTAATTGGCTCTTTAGCTCAGTCGGTTAGAGCGACGGAATCATAATCCGCAGGTCCCCCGTTCGAATCGGGGAAGAGCCACCAAAGAATTTATAATGAAATCAATGAATTAGCCGCTTACTCAAGCGGCTTTTTTATTGCCTGAATCAACACTGTGGCAATTTTGTGTCAACCCACTCGACTGCGACCAAATCTTGCATAGCCCGAGCCCGCCCATCCTTACCCCAGCACCACCTCCACATCATCCCGCTCACTAGCCACCGCCCTGAAAATATCAATCAGACCTTCATAGTTCATCTCACCCAAGGCATCCGCACTGCTGGCATGATCCAACCAGACAATTTTGAAAGGACCTTTGACATCGGTGCTAAGACTGTCATACAGGGCATCCAGATTACGACCAAAGTATGGCGGCAACGCCAACTCAAGCTGCAGCAAATCATAAACTTCATCGATATTGCCAATACGACTTAATTCACAAACCCGAACGGAACGCGCCGCTTTTTTTTTCAAGCGACGCGCCGAGATAAAAGAAGATTTTACTGACATGATGGCACCTTGTGAAATGTCTCGTAGTGATCTACCGTAACGTAACGCTGACGACCATCTGCGCTGAATACCAAACGCTTGGCATTGCGTTTTTTGCCCCAATAATCCAGATCAGCCTCTTTCCAGCTACCTTTGGGCAATCTGCGTTCATAATTACCAAAATGGTCACCCCCCAAGGACTTACCTTTTAAGGCGGGAATATCTGAAAAATAACGCCCCGGGCTCCAACCCTGCTCACGTGCCTGCTGCTTCATCACAAAATAAGCCGGTAATTTTTGGCGGGTATTCAATGTTCGCAAGATTTCGGTCAATTGCGTTTCATTGATTTGACCTGACAAGTGGTTTCTGTTCAACGTCTGAACAACTTCCTCACAGGTGACAATACCCCATTGACCGGCTGATTTTTCAAGCTCGGTAGGTGCTTTGCCCATGGCCAGTACCGGCATTGAAATTGAAAGCAGAAAACCCAACAATAAACGCGTCATGACTTCATCCCGTATTTGCAGGATAATACCCCGCAAGCAATTGACATTCATACTCCGGAGTATTTTACAATTTAAGTATTTACACTTCCATAGCAGAATGGTAATAGTTCATTTTTTTTCAATAACTTAACAATAAAATCAAACATACTCAAAGGGTGATCAATGAAACAGCAACCTCTCCCTCACCAATTTTCTCTCTTGAAAAAACGCTGTTTTGCCCCTTTTTTCTGGACCCAGTTCTGTGGCGCGGCCAACGATAACCTTTACAAGTTTGCCATTACAATTTTACTGACCTATCAATGGCAAACTCAATGGTTCCCATCCAGCATGGCTGGTGTCATTATCGGTGGGTTGTTTATTTTTCCTTTCCTGCTGTTTTCTGCCACTAGCGGACAATTAGCAGACCAATATGACAAAATCCGTATTATGCGCAACGTCAAGAATGCAGAGATTGGCATTATGCTATTGGCGACCTTTGGCCTTTATACGCAATCGGTCATCATTCTGCTGGTCTGCATTTTCCTGATGGGTCTGCACTCTACCATTTTTGGGCCCGCCAAATTCGCCTATCTTCCCCAGGTGCTCAACGACAAATCCTTGATGGGCGGCAATGCACTGGTCAGTATGGGCACCTTTGTATCCATTCTATTAGGCAATATTGCCGGAGGAGTCCTGGTGGCCATCCCGGGTTACGGTCACCTTTGGGCTGCATTTGCCTGTCTGCTGCTGGCAGTGGCCGGCAGAATCAGTGCACAATTTATTCCTCTCCTGGAAAAAAAACCGGCTGATAATAAAATAAACTGGAACCCTTTTACCGAAACCCTTAAAAACCTGTCCATCGCCCGAAAAAATCCCATGATTTTCAAAAGCATGCTGCTGATTAGCTGGATGTGGTTTTTCGGTGCGGTCTTTCTTGCTCTTTTCCCTCTCTTTGCCAAAGACATCCTGAAAGGCAATGAACATGTGGCGGCCGTACTACTGGTGCTCTTTTCAGTGGGTGTGGCAACAGGCTCCCTATCCTGTGAGAAACTGGGCCTGAAGCGCTCGCCACTATCGCTGGTTCCCCTGGGCGCTGCGGGAATGAGTCTGTTTACGGTTGACCTATATTTTTCGATGACGGTTCCCGACACGCAAAAATTGCTCTCTGCCGCTGAATTCATTACCCGTCCGGAAAACTGGCGCACCATGTTTGATTTATTCATGTTAAGTGCCTGTGCCGGCGTGTATAGTGTGCCTTTGTATACTTTCATTCAGAAAACAACATTAAAAACGCATACAGCACGCATTATTGGCGCCAACAATATCCTGAACGCCCTTTTCCTGATTGCCAGCGCTCTTCTTACCGGCCTTTTGCTAAGCCTGGATTTTTCTGTGCCTGTCATTTTTCTGATAGCCGGAATTGTTAATATTCTATTTTCTTACGCCCTTTTTTTGACAGAATCCGGCTTCAGGAAAAAACCATCTGAAACCCAGCGAAATTTTTAGTCAAAATTTCACTTGAAATGAGAAGATTCTCACTATAATTTGAGTTATAGTCGTTAATCCTCATTGCGCGTGGGGATAATTGTCATCAGCAATACACAAACATAATTTTAGCTAATAAGGATGCTCATGAAAGCATTTGGTAAATTTTTATTATTACTGGCCGTGGTGCTGGGCATTACATTTTTTGCCTGGAAACTGCTGGAAACTTCTTTATTCAACGATGAAGACGAATTGGCCCCACCTGTCTCGGGGGTAGTTGTTCCTGCCCAAACCACCCAATCCGACCCCCCCCCCATACAAAAACAGGAAGATTTATACCAAAGCACATCTTCCGATGAGCCTGCTCCGTCAGTCGCCTCAGGAAGCAGCTTTACCTGTCAGGCCAGTGTTGCGATTATCGGCAAACTCTATGACCTGAAAAACGCTGGCAAATCACAAGAAGAAGCCAATGACTTCATTAGTAATGACAATAGCATTCCCGATGAGCAGGTCGGTTCATTTATTGAGTTTGCAAATACCTTATGGAACTCACCTTCTGACAAAATTGTGCCCAAAACACAATTTTTAAACAACTTCCTGCAACAATGCCAAAGCATTGAGAAAGGACAATAAGACAATAACGCAATAACGCAATAACGCAGTAATACCTGTGTTACACAAAAAATACCCGGAAGATTTACCCGGGTATTTTTTTGCTTCAAAATTTTTTTTATCTCAAGATCAATCTCGATAGGCCTGCCCCACCACAGATGCCACGGAATAAAGCGGTGCAAAGGACTCGGCCTGGGCCAACGGCCAGGCTAGTTCAAAAATTTTATTGCGGTATTTTTCTTTCAGCAAATCACCCTCTTCCAACTCGGGGTAAAGCGCCGATAACAATTTAACCTCGTTACTTGAAATTCGTTTTACCACGTGATAAGCACGTAGTTGCTGCGGATGCGTAAGGCCAGCCGCCTCCATCAATTCAGCTAAAGCCAGCAAAGTATTGTGATGAAAATTTTTAACCCGCTCAGATTTGTCGTCCACCACCAGGGCTTTTTGCCTGATGGGGTCCTGTGTGGCCACACCGGTTGGACAGCGTCCCGTATGACAGGCCTGGGCCTGGATACAACCAATGGCAAACATAAAGCCTCTGGCGCTGTTGCACCAATCGGCCCCCAAGGCCAACGTTCTTAGCACATCAAAGCCCGAAATTATTTTTCCGGCCGCACCAATTCTAATCTGGTTACGCAAACCAATACCCACCAAGGTATTATGCACCAGGCGCAAACCTTCCTTCATGGGTACCCCCATATGATCGGAAAACTCGACGGGCGCAGCCCCCGTTCCACCTTCCGCACCATCAACCACAATAAAATCGGGGGTGATACCCGTTTTCAGCATGGCTTTGGCAATTGCAAACCACTCCCAGGGATGCCCAATGCACAATTTGAATCCAACCGGCTTGCCATTGGCCAGATGACGCAATCGCTGGATAAAATGCATTAACTCGACAGGGGTACTGAAAGCGCTATGCGCTGCCGGTGAATTGCAATCCACACCCACAGGCACCCCACGGGCATCGGCAATTTCCCGGGTAACCTTCGGTCCCGGTAATATCCCACCCTGGCCAGGCTTGGCACCCTGTGATAATTTGAGCTCAATCATTTTTACATTAGGCAGATTAGCCCGCTTTTCAAATTCTGCTTCAGAAAAATGACCCTTGGCATCACGGCAGCCAAAATACCCCGAACCAATATTCCACACCAGATCTCCACCATGCTCCAGGTGGTAAGTACTAATACCACCCTCACCAGTATCATGGGCGAACCCTCCTTTGGCAGCACCACTGTTAAGCGCCCTGATCGCATTGGCGGACAACGCCCCGAAACTCATGGCTGAAATATTGAATACCGACATATCGTAAGGCTGCGTGCATTGCGTGCCACCGACCCTGACCTTGAAATCGGTATTCTCAATATGGGAAGGCTGCATCGAATGATTGACCCACTCATAGCCATCAGCATACACATTTTCAATGGTTCCAAACGGCCTTTTGTCGATTTGCTGCTTGGCTCGCTGATAAACAATAGAACGCTGGGCACGGGAAAATGGCAAGTTATCGTTGTCATTTTCCAGGAAATATTGCCTGATTTCAGGCCGGATGGACTCCAGCAAAAAACGCAGATTTCCGATAACCGGGTAATTACGCCTGATTGAGTGACGGGTTTGCAGTAAATCATAAACCCCGAGAAGACTTAGCAGAAAGGCAGGAACAAATAAAATAAGCCAACCAGCCCCATAATTGGCGAACATATATAAACCCAACACAGAGGCCAGAAAAACAGCCAGCAAAACTGCATACCGGGAAAACAGCAACTTGGTCATTTAACACACCTATCCATATCGTGGGGCTGAACCCAAACTGACCTAAATCAAACCCGCACCTTAAAAAAAAACCTTGTGCTTGATAACACAAGGTTTTACTGATTCTAGCCAGAAAAAATGGCTAATTTAACAGAGTCATTATTTTGCAGCCTGCTGGGGAACAACCGCTTTCATGATGGCATCTGCCGTTGCGTCATCACGCACCATGAAAAGGAAGTCTGAACCTTGTTTGACCCCGGTAATGGAAGCCAGCTGACCACCAATAGTCGTTGCATATCCGTACTGTTTGTCGACTTTGGATAATGCATCAACACCCGCCGGATTCAAACCCAGTTTGATGAAGGTACGACCCTGATTGTCACGCACATGGTTAATGGTTGTGAGATTGTCTCGGGTAATCACCGGTGTTGGACTGACATAAATGGTTTGCTGCTCGCTAAGCTGGAAAGGACGAAAGCCTTTAATTACCTTATCTGAAGCAGTGTATACATCTACGCTGGCGGCCTGAACCGGTGCCGCGGCTTCTGTCGTTTCGGGCTTTTTAACCGTTTCACATCCTGCCAACGCCACAGCAAGCGGTAAAATAACCAAACCAAGTTTGCGCGAGATTTTCATGTAAATTCCTTATTAGTTAAAGCAATTATTCGTCTGTCATACGCAAATTACAACACATGCATCCTAAAAATACAAGATGGATTATTGGTCGAAAATGTCAAGAACCCTAAAATTTGAAGACATTTGTTTATTTTTGCGCCCTGATCAAGTCTGCCGTATCCCTGGCATTAAGCAATGTCAGCATGGGGATCAGCAACACTCCGTCCTGCAGTTCGGCTTCAGAGGCCGACATGGTTGAAAAGACCGATTTATCCATACTGGCCAAAACGGTTTTATGCAAGTTTGATTTATCGCTGATGGCAGATTTCAGCTTGGTTGCACCAGCGGGCGTAAGGCGCAGGGCCAAGGCTGGTTTGTCTTTGGCTTTAGCGACAAAAGCGGCCTTCACATCGGTCTTGCTTAACAAAACGCCGGAAGTGTAGTAGGTTTGATCGCCAGACTTGACAACCACATTGTCCAGTTCAAGCGTCTTACCGTTTTTACCTTTTTGGGCAGCGGATTTTGTAATTGAACCCACATAAATTTCAATATCGCCGCTACCTGTTTTATTGACCGCTCTGGCAGTATTGGTGGCAACCGGCTTGGCAACAGCTGCCTCGGTGTTATTGGCACTGGAAGCCTCTTTTGAACCAAACAAACTGCAACCGGTCAACGCAACGGATAAAACCGTCAGTCCTAATACCTTAACTAATTTCATAAAAGACCTTTCAAAAAAACAATATTCAGAAAAAAATAATTATCTTCCAATTATATTCTGTTCAATTGATTTTTTTTGTTAAAAAACATTAATTTATCGTAAACCATGCATTAATGGAAATAGCCGTGACACTTGTCTGTATCATTCAGATCAAACGCATTGGTACCCGCAACCAGACTGATTTTTTTGGATAACAGACCACCGTACTCAACCGGCCCGCTCATGGGCTTGGTGTCTATCCAATACAGGCGCGAAGTCAGGTAATATTCTCCAACCGGCACATTTGTAAATACAAACTGCCCGTAATCATTGGTTTTTGCCTGAAAAGCATTACGGACATACCGCTGATCTGGCTGACCGTTTAAAACCTTGCCTGCGCGACACACCTCCTGGTACCACTGATTGCTTGCCGCTGAGACCGGATTCAGGACAACATCCAGATAGGCACCGGTTCGGACTCCGCCATTGACTCTATCATGAATGTGAACCTGTCCCACCAGCATGGTTTTTGCCTGGGTGGCCGCCACGTCAGGACTGCCGTTATAGGCCACCCGCTGGACCTGTTTTCTGGGCGCATGCTCCAGGAAGCGATCTTTTTTCACAGGGCTTGATGAACACCCTGCCAACACCAGTGCCGCAGCGGGCACAATAAACCGAAGCAAATGCTTACCAGCAAAATGTATGGAAAAATTCATGGGCTATACTATTACCATCGTCATGAAGCCAACATTTTCTTTATGTAATATGTGTAAAATATCAAACAGCTAAAGAAAATCAACCAAGTTATATAATATCAAGCAGTTATTGCCACCATGCTAACACTGCAATTTGTTTTTGGAAACTTAAATATTTAACAATATGCATCAAAAAAATCAACAAATCGTTCATGTATGGGATTTACCCACCCGTTTTTTTCATTGGGCCCTGGCTTTCTGTGTCATCGCTGCCTTTTTTACCATTAAAGCAGCAGGTACTACTGAAGGCTGGATAGCCAACAGTGGCATTATGTGGATTGATTGGCATTTAAAATTTGGTTATTGTGTACTCAGTTTGATTTTATTCCGCATCATTTGGGGTTTTACAGGCTCGTATTATGCCCGCTTCTCCCAATTCATTAAAGGGCCCGCCATTATTGCCCAATACCTGAAAGGTGCTTATCAATCGCCAGGGCATAACCCGATTGGTGCCTTGTCAGTCATTGCCCTGCTGGCGGTTTTCGGCTTTCAGGCATTTAGTGGCCTTTTCACCACCGACGATATTTTTACCGAAGGTCCTCTGGCCCATTTGAATTCGGCCTTCAGCAAAACCATGAGCTCCCTGCATCGCAGCAATGAGCCTGTCATGATCATTTTATTTGCCCTGCATATACTGGCCATTATTTATTACCGGATTTTCAAAAAACAGAATCTGGTGGCAACCATGGTTTCAGGTACAACCCAAATCCCGTCGCAGGCGTCTCAAAACATAAAAAGTGCCTCGGACAATCTGCGCATTCGCATAATGGGCTTTATTACCCTGCTCATCACGTCTGGCTTCGTTTACTGGATCAGCACACTTGGTGCCAGCAGCGGCGGCTCTTTCTATTAAGAATGCCTATTGTCCAAAAATTTCATTGGGTTCAAAGGCACAAAAAAACCGGATAAAAATCCGGTTTTTTTGTGCCTAAATTAAAAGATCATATAACCATGAAATCTTTTAATCGGGTTAGCAGCAAACAGCCTTTAAGCTGCTTGCTTAAACATGCCTAGTCTTTACGATAAGCATCGTGGCAGGATTTACAGCTTTGACCCGCTTTGCCAAAAGCCGCTTTCAGCTTGTTCAGGTCAGAGCTGTCGGCCGCTGCAGACAGGTTCTGAATGGCAACCTTGAAATTTTCACGTTTTTCTTCAAAACCCTTGGCATCTGACCATACCTCAGGCTTGGCATCACCGCCCTCAAAACCGGGACCGAAAGCAACCCAGGGCAACGCAGCCAAAGTATTCAGGATAGCCACATTTTCTTTAATGGCTTCTGCATCGTAAGGGACTTCACCTTTAATAACAGGTACCATTCTGCCAAAATGAGAAGCAAGCAGCACTTTGGCTGACTGACGATAATCGATGCCATCTTCAGGTTTGGCAAACTGCGCATTGGCCGCAGCCGAAATAAAGGCGGTACAGGCCAAGGCCAAAACCGTAATTTTCTTTTTCATTCATTTACTCCTTGCTGTTTAATATTTATTACAAATAGTAGCCCGAAATATATTTCAAAACAATTACAAACTCCCTAAACCAAAATAAAAACAATGCACGATAGATACCTTGCATTGTTTTTATTAAGACAGGGAGTCAATTTATTGGTTTACTTTTAACATTTAACCCCAATATGCCTAAAACCATATGCGCTTAGGCCACTTTACGGGCCAACTCGGCAGCCAGGCCAATATATGAACGAGGTGTCATATCCAGCAGGCGCTGCTTGGGTTCTGCGGGCAAATCAAGCTGGGCAATAAACTCGCGCAACGCATCCTGGGTAATGCCACGTCCACGGGTAAGCGCCTTCAACTGCTCATAGGGTTGTGGCAAGCCATAACGACGCATGACGGTTTGCACAGGCTCGGCCAATACTTCCCAGCAGGCATCAATATCGGCATCAATGGCCGCGGCATTAAGTTCCAGCTTACCCAGACCCTTCAGGCAGGAATCCCATGCCACCATACAATAGCCCAGTGCCACACCCAGATTACGCAAGACAGTAGAGTCGGTCAGGTCTCGTTGCCAGCGTGAAACCGGCAGTTTTTCTGACAGGTGGCGCAAGACAGCGTTAGCCAGACCAATATTGCCTTCAGAGTTTTCAAAATCAATGGGATTGACTTTATGCGGCATGGTGGAAGAACCCACCTCACCTTCTTTAAGACGCTGCTTGAAGTATCCCAAGGCAATGTAGCCCCAAATATCACGATTCAGATCCAGAAGAATTGTGTTGGCACGAGCAATGGCATCAAACAGGGCGGACATCCAGTCATGTGGTTCGATTTGAATCGTATACTCGTTTTGGGTCAGGCCCAGTTTATTCAGGACATTTTTGGCAAGTGCTGGCCAATTGATTTCAGGATAAGCGGATAAATGCGCATTGTAATTGCCCGTTGCGCCATTGAGTTTTGCCAATGGCTCTACAGCGGCTATCGCAGCAATGGCATTTTTCAGGCGTGCAGCAACGTTGGCGAATTCTTTACCCATGGTGCTTGGGCTGGCGGGCTGGCCGTGTGTCCTGGACAACAAGGGCTGATCGGCAAACAGATTGGCATAACGGACCAGTTCAGCCAGCACGTCATTCAAACGCGGCAGGATAACATTGGCACGCACGCGACTAAGCATGAGGGCATGTGAAGTATTGTTGATATCTTCGGAAGTACAGGCAAAGTGAATGAATTCAGCTGCTTTGGCCAGCTCTTGGTCATCCGCCACTTTTTCTTTCAGGAAATACTCAACCGCCTTGACATCATGGTTGGTGGTTCGCTCAATCTCTTTAATGCGCTCGGCATCGGCTTCAGTAAAGTTCTCAACCAGATTACCCAGTTTTTGTCTGGCCTGTTCCGAAAAAGGAGCCAGCTCCGGCAAGCCGGCATCTGACAGGGCAATTAACCAGGATACCTCGACCTCGACACGGTGGGCCATGAAACCGGCTTCGGACAGATATTCACGCAAGGCAGTGCCACGTGAGGCATAACGGCCGTCTAACGGAGACAGTGCATTGAGCGTACTGAGTTGATCTGCAATTTTCATAGTAAGAAAAATAAAAATAAAAAATTAATAAATAATGCCGCCACCAAGACAGACATCGCCATCATAAAGAACGGCTGATTGCCCGGGAGTGACTGCCCATTGTGACTGTTCAAACGATAAAGTCAGGCGTGCCTGACTGCTGTCAACCAGGCGACAGGGAGCATCTGCCTGGCGGTAACGGGTTTTTGCACCATACATACCCGGCTCGGGTGCATGTCCGGCTACCCAGCTGAGATCTTCGGCATGCAACTCAGAAGAGAGCAGCCAAGGATGGTCGTGTCCGGCAACGACATAAAGGATATTATTGGCCAGATCCTTGCGCGCCACATACCAGGCCTCGGCCGTGCCATCCGCCTGCTGGCGACCCTTGACACCGCCAATACCCAGACCCTTGCGTTGCCCAAGCGTATAGAAGGCAAGACCATAGTGTTTACCTATTTCCTGCCCATCATCGGTCAGAATCGGGCCAGGCTGGGTTGGCAAATAACGGTTCAGGAATTCACGAAAAGGCCGCTCTCCGATAAAACAGATACCGGTGGAGTCCTTTTTGGCTGCATTGGGCAATTTCAATTCATGGGCAATATGCCGCACTTCCTGTTTTTCCAGTTCACCCAGGGGAAAGATGGCCTTGGACAACTGTGCCTGATTCAGGCGATGCAGAAAGTAACTTTGGTCTTTGGCAGGGTCCAGGCCCTTGAGAAGCTGAAACTGCGTTTGGCCGTTCTCTTGAACTGATCGCACCCGCGCATAATGCCCGGTGGCAATATATTCAGCACCCAGTTGCATGGCATGGTCTAAAAACGCCTTGAATTTGATTTCGGCATTGCAAAGCACATCGGGATTAGGGGTACGGCCGGCCGAATATTCGCGCAGGAATTCCGAGAAAACCCGATCTTTATACTCAGCCGAAAAATTGACCGCTTCTATATCGACCCCAACCAGATCGGCGACACTGGCCGCGTCAAGCCAGTCCTGGCGGGATGAGCAATATTCGGAGTCGTCATCGTCTTCCCAGTTTTTCATGAAAAGACCAACAACATCATAGCCTTGCTGCTTAAGCAGCCAGGCACTGACCGAGGAGTCGACCCCTCCGGACATGCCAATAACAACGCGTGGTTTTGATGATTTCTGATTCATCCCGCTATTTTACGTGATGAATTATCATTTTAGGGCCTAAGTACTTAATACCTCATCAACTACTTCAATCCAGTGTCTGACCAGTTTGACACTGCCGCTTTGCAAATGGGACATGCAACCCATATTAGCGGTAATAATCATATTCACCTGCCCGGCGCTGTCTATCTCGGCCAGCTTGCGGTCACGCAATGGCAAGGCAATCTCAGGATGCAACAAAGAATAAGTGCCAGCGGCACCGCAACACAGATTGGACTCTCCGAAAGCCGTCAGTTTGAAACCCATTTCAGTCAGCATTTTTTCGGTAAGTGGCCGCAACCCCTGCCAGTGTTGCAAAGTACACGGAGGATGAAAAGCAACGGGATTAGGCAATTTATTGAGTAAGCGGTTAGCAAGCTCGGCCGCATGTGGCGCCAGAATCTCGGCCAGATCCTTGACATGATCAACCAGATAATTGGCCTTTTCCAGATAGACAGGATCATGCCTCAAATGAAACGGATACTCTTTCACAAAAGCACCACAACCCGATGCATTCATGACAACAGCCTCGATTGTTCCAGCTTCCAACAAGGGGACCCAGGTATCCAGATTGTGTCGCATCTGCTGCAGTGAGGAATCGGTTTCACCCAAATGAAAATTAACCGCCCCGCAACACGTCCTGGCCGGCAATTCACAGGCGGAAATACCCACCGCATCCAGAACCCGAATGCTGGCAGCATCAATGGAAGGCATTAGGTCAGGCTGGACACAGCCCATGGGAAGCAAAACCTTGCGTGCATGCCTGCCTGCGGGACGCCGGCCTGCTTCACGGGCCTCTGGCAATTTGCCTGCCAGCCGCTCAGGCAGAACAGAGCGAAAACGACGCCCGACACGTACGGATAAGCCAAAAAGCGTTGAATTCAGTCCTTTGGCCAACACTTTGCGTTTGAGCTGATCCGCAAAACCACGCTTGACTTTTTCATCCACCAGTTCACGGCCAATGTCCAGCAACTTGCCATACTCGACACCCGACGGACAGGTGGTTTCACAATTATGGCAAGTCAGGCAGCGGTCAAGATGGGTTTGCGAAACGGCGGTAGGTTCCTGCCCTTCAACCATTTCCTTGATCAGGTAAATCCGCCCCCTTGGGCTATCCAGCTCATCGCCCAGAATCTGGTAACTGGGACAGGTTGCCTGACAAAATCCGCAATGCACACACTTACGCAGGATTTCGTCAATGACCTTACCGTCAGGGCTATCCTTGGCCCATTGTGCTAAATTGGTTTGCATGCGCTTGGCTCACAGGTTTTTAATTAAACGATCTGGGTTAAAGATGCCTCGAGGATCAAGAGCGGTTTTAAGGCGCCTGGTAATACCCTCGATATGGGTCCTGAACGGGTGAAAAACACCATCAGCAGGAATGGCATCGGGCCCGGGATAACGAAACAGGGTGGCATGTCCCCCCAATTGCTGGGCATTATGCCTGATATGCCTGATATCCTGAACCTGGCGTAACCAGCGTTGGCCACCCCCCCACTCCACAAGCGGGATGGATTCATTCATTTTGCCAGCCAAAGGAGGAACACAAACCCGCCAAATTGTGGTGTTATTGAAAAACGGATGTGACTGCTCACGTAATGAAAGCCAGAAAGCACGGGCGTCTTCATCGGCCAACTCATCACCCGGCAATTGGGTTTTGGCCTGGGCAACAGCAACCCCGGAACCAGACAACCGCAGATACATATGTCCGTTTTTTCCATTCTCGGGCACCCATGAGCTGGCACTGATACACAATGAACGGGCATGGACATGACGAAAAAGATCCATGGCCTGGTTAATCGTGCAAGCATGCCTGAGTGTTTTCTCATGTAACGGCTTGGGCAAGACCTTGAAAGATATTTCCATGAGTGGCCCAAATATGCCTAAAGAGCCCACCAACAGTCTTGACATATCATACCCCGCCACATTTTTCATGACCTGTCCGCCAAAACGCAATAACCGCCCTTCGGCATTCAACATCCGGACGCCCAGTACAAAATCGGAAGTAGCACCTGCCGCCATCCGTCGGGGGCCGGCCAACCCGGTGGCAATGGCCCCCCCTATCGTTGCCTGCGGCCCAAAATGTGGAGGCTCCCAGGGCAGCATCTGGCTCTGCTCCTCGAGCAGTTTTTCAATTTCATGCAAAGGTGTACCGCATGCGGCTGTCATGACCAACTCTGATGGCTCATATTCGATCACTCCTTTATAGGCCGTCACATCCAGCGAAATCACATTTTCCGTTGTAGTGGTCTCTGGATTTCCATAGAAACCCTTGCTCCCACCGCCTTTTACCAGCACGCGCTTGTGTGAGGCAGCGGCAGCAACCACCTGCTCACTTAGTTCATTCAAAACAAATGACATCACTCTAAAATCGCTCTAATTCAGGAAACTTGATTTGACCGGCATGAACATGCATTTTTCCATATTCGGCACAACGGTTCAGGGTTGGGATCTGTTTGGTCGGATTCAGTAATTCTTCCGGATCAAAGGCGCATTTTATGGCCATAAAAGCATCCAGTTCATCACGGGTAAACTGGGAGCACATCTGGTTGATTTTCTCCAACCCGACACCATGTTCGCCCGTTACCGTACCACCCACCTTGATACACAACTCAAGAATCTCGGCACCAAAATCCTCGGCACGGCGAACCTCATCAGGATCATTCGCGTCAAACAGGATAAGTGGATGCAGGTTGCCATCACCGGCGTGAAACACATTGGCGCAACGCAAGCCGTATTTGCGTTCCATATCGGCCATTTGCGTTAATACGTTGGCGATTTGCTTGCGGGGAATCGTGCCATCCATACAATAATAGTCGGGAGAAACCCGTCCGGCAGCCGGAAAAGCATTTTTGCGACCAGCCCAAAATAGCAGGCGTTCCTGCTCATTGGCCGATACCTGCAAACGCACGGCCCCCGCCTTTTCAAAAACAGCCGTCATGCGCTGGATTTCATCTTCCACTTCCTGGGGCGCCCCATCTGATTCACACAAAAGAATGGCCTGGGCGTCCAGGTCATAACCCGCTTTCACAAAGGGCTCAACCATTTGCGTGGCCCGTTGATCCATCATTTCCAGGCCAGCCGGAATGATGCCTGCCGCAATAATGTCCCTGACCGCGTCACCGGCCGCCTTGACCGAATCAAAGCTGGCCATAATCACCGTTGCCGCCTCGGGTTTGGGAATGAGTTTGACCGTTGCTTCGGTCACAATACCCAGCATGCCTTCTGAACCGACAAAAACCGACAACAGATTCAAACCGGGAGAATCCGGAGCTGCAGAACCAAGCTCAACAATATCACCGTCTATGGTAATCATGCGAACCCGCATGACATTGTGCACGGTAAGCCCGTATTTTAGACAATGCACCCCCCCTGCATTTTCGGCAATATTGCCACCGATGGAACAGGCAATCTGACTGGAGGGATCGGGCGCATAATACAACCCATATTGGGCAACGGCTTCTGAAATAGCCAGGTTCCGTACGCCTGGCTCTACCACGGCAATAGCGGCAACAGGGTCTATATGGCGAATTTTATTCAGTTTTGACACACCCAGCAAAACACCTTGTGAATGCGGTGTTGCCCCACCCGACAAACCGGTTCCCGCTCCTCGGGGAACCACTGGCACGGCATGTTTCTTGCAGGTTTTCAGGACATGGATAATTTGTTCTTCGTTTTCGGGCAAAACGACAATGGCCGGCATTTCCTTGAACAGGGTCAGGCCATCACATTCGAAAGGTTTTTTCTCTTCATGACGGCTTAAAACACAATGCGATGGCACCCCCTTCTTGAGTTCGGCAATCAAAGCTGAAAAATCATTCAATCCTGTTACCGGTTGCCGTTGTGCCCTCATGTCCCTGCCCCTTATTCCAGATCATTGTCTGCTTGTTATATTTCATTCAAGTATACCCATCTGCATAAGGGGATGACATACCGAAATAACCCTAATAGCCAGAAACCGGGATGCGGGATTTCAGACCAATACGGGCCAAAAGAATTTGGCCCGTATTGGTCTCATATTGCCGGCTTTAGTTTTCACTTTCCGCGGCAATGGCTCGACGCACCTTGACTGCCTGTGCCAAACGCTCCAGCACCTTGACTGAAGTGTCCCAGTCAATGCAGCCATCAGTAATGCTTTGTCCATACACCAGCTCCTGTCCTTCAACCAGATCCTGACGTCCGCCAACCAGATTACTTTCAATCATAACGCCAAAAATACGCTGGTCACCGGTTTCCATTTGCCGTGCAACATCATCCATGACCATAGGCTGGTTTTCCGGTTTTTTGTTACTGTTGGCATGGCTGGCATCAATCATGATTTTGGCTGACAAACCGGCCTTGGCCAACTGCTCCGAAGATTGATTGATACTTTGGGCATCATAGTTGGGGGCTTTGCCACCCCGTAAAATCAGGTGACAATCTTCATTGCCAAGCGTTGACACAATAGCGGAATGGCCGCCTTTGGTAACTGACAGAAAATGATGTGGCTGGGATGCCGCCTTGATGGCATCAATGGCGATCTTGATATTGCCATCGGTGCCGTTCTTGAAACCAACAGGACAGGAAAGACCGGAAGCCAACTCACGGTGCACCTGGCTTTCGGTAGTACGGGCACCAATAGCCCCCCATGAAACCAGGTCGGCAATGTATTGCGGTGTGATCATATCCAGAAACTCGCAACCGGCCGGCACACCTTCATCATTAACAGCCAGCAACAATTGACGGGCAAGACGCAGACCCTTGTTAATATTGAAACTGCCATCAAGCCCCGGGTCATTGATGAGACCTTTCCAACCTACGGTTGTACGCGGTTTCTCAAAGTAAACACGCATGATGATTTCAAGCTCACCTTTAAAACGCTCCCGTTCCGCTTTCAGGCGTTTTACATACTCCAGTGCCGCCTTGGGGTCATGAATTGAACAGGGGCCAATCACCACAACCATACGGTCATCTTCACCATGAATGATTTTATGGACGGCATCACGTGCCTCATGGACCACATTTGAAATTTTGGTGGTACACGGGAACTCGCGCATCAGGTGGGATGGAGGACTTAATTCTTTAATTTCTCGAATGCGTAAATCATCTGTATTGTATGACACGGTTAACTCCAGTTTTTTGAATGCTTGCGTTTATGGCGTTATATATACAAAAAGCCGCCAGGTTCTCTGGCGGCTTTTTGGGGATTTGGCTATTTTTACTGCGTAAGCTGTGTCCTTCTCTCCGCCCAAGGCTTTGAAAAACTAAAATAAAAGAAATAAAAAGACACAGACAAATGTTTCATGATGTTTATATCCTAGCACAGCTTTTTTTAAAAATAAGCTGTTTTGCCGCAATGCAATAAAAATAATCGAAAGATGTTCTTAATGCACCACAATCACATAAAAGCTCAGGCCGTACCGCCAACCGTCAGACCATCCATACGAATGGTGGGCATACCGACACCGACCGGCACGCTTTGACCTTCCTTACCACAAGTGCCCACACCTGAATCAAGCGAAAGGTCATTACCAATCATGGATACCTTGTTCATGGCATCAGGCCCATTGCCAATTAAAGTAGCCCCTTTGACAGGATGGCTGATTTTGCCATTTTTGATCAAATAAGCCTCGGAGGTGGAGAAAACGAACTTCCCACTGGTAATGTCCACCTGCCCACCACCAAAATTAACCGCATACAGGCCGTTTTTCACCGATGAAATAATTTCCTGCGGATCTTCCTTGCCTGCCAGCATGAAGGTATTGGTCATGCGTGGCATAGGCAAATGAGCGAATGACTCGCGGCGGCCGTTACCTGTCACCGGGGTTTTCATTAAACGGGCATTCAGGGAGTCCTGCATGTAACCGCGCAAAATGCCATCTTCAATCAACACGTTGCGCTGGGTGGGATTGCCTTCATCATCCACATTGAGCGAACCACGACGATCCTGGATGGTGCCGTCATCAATCACTGTTACCCCCTTGGAGGCCACCCGTTCGCCAATCCGGCCAGAAAACACGCTGGAGCCTTTGCGATTGAAGTCTCCTTCAAGGCCATGCCCCACTGCTTCATGCAATAAAATACCCGGCCAGCCCGAGCCCAACACAACCGTCATCTCGCCAGCAGGTGCCGGACGGGCTTCAAGATTGGTCAGCGCCTCATGAACGGCCTTGTCGACATAAGACTGCATCAAATCGTCTGAAAAATAATTCAATCCCAAACGCCCACCACCACCGGCATGCCCCATTTCACGGCGACCGTTGCGTTCTGCCAGGACCGTCAGGGACAGGCGTACCAAAGGACGCACATCAGCCACCAGACGCCCATCACTGCCGGCAATCAGCACGACATCGTACTCTGCACCCAGTCCGGCCATGACCTGGATGACATGCGGATCTTTGGCACGGGCCATTTTTTCAATCCGCTCCAGCAGGCTGACCTTGTCGGTGGCCGACAGGCTGGCCAACGGATCAACCCCTTGGTACAAATCATGAGGACGGTTTTCACCCGCCAGTACCTTGGTTTTTCCTGCTCCCTGCCGTGCAATGGTTTTGACGGTTTTGGCTGAAGACAGCAAGGTCTCGGGGGAAAGCACGTCGGAATACGCAAAAGCGGTTTTTTCTCCTGAAACGGCACGGACCCCCACGCCTTGTGAAATGGAAAAACTGCCGGTTTTGACAATACTTTCCTCGAGGCTCCAGCTCTCGCTGCGCGTGTATTGGAAATACAGATCGGCATAATCAACCTTATGAGTGAAAATTTCACCCAAGGCACTGGCCAGATGCCCCTCATGAAGACCCCAGGGATCAAGCAAAAGTGATTTGGCGGTTGACAGGCTTAGCATATCGGAATCAATTAGGTTCATTTTTCTCAATGTCAAAATTTATTTTACGCACCTGCCCGTTTTTGCCGGGAAACCCGTCAAAAACAGACGCGGTCAGAAAGGGCATTACCTGTGTCAGGCTGGCTTTATTGGAGTCGGCCAAGACAGTGGCCTGATAAACCTCAGTACCACTGTTGTTCAAGTCACGGATGGAAACGTGCAACTGGTATCGATTATAACTGGCCTGCACATAACGGTACTGCGGCGCCATGGCAAAACCGATACCGCTATAAAAGGGCTGATGATACCCCCACCCCCAACCAAAATTAAACGTGGGATAGAAAAACGGATCATAAAACGGGTCGTTTTCCCGCACCATTTGCTGACGGTTTTGCACGCCATACTCAAAAGAAACCTCGAAACGGGCTTTTTGCTTGCCAACGGCCTCGACCAGTCCTGTCTTCCACATCTGATTGCGCAACAGATTTTCATAAGTGGACTGTTCAAGATTTTGCCCTGCCTGGGTATTGAAACGGTAAAGCTGCCCTTGAGCATTGGCCGGCCACTGTTGGAAAGAAGTCATCTGGGTTGTGAATCGCTGGGTCGTTGAACACGCTGTCAACAACAGCACGAAAGCGGCAGTCAGAAAAATGCGCAGACTTGGCTTTGAAAAGACAGTATTCATGATACAGAGCTCTGGGGTTACGATTAATTCCCATTGACTGGGCATATGATGCATTGTGACACACAAGCGATGATTATTATTTTAAAGCATTTAAAACATCTATAATTAGTCGCGTTAATGAGGATAATATTTATTGCCATGCCGTCAAATACACCCACCACCATACACCGTCACGACTATCGTGAATACCCTTTCAACATTACAACTGTTGCATTGCATTTCGATCTTCACGAAACAGCCACCCGCATCACCAGCACCCTTGCAATCAACAGCAAAGAAAACAGGCCGGCCGACCTGGTCCTGGACGGGGAAGACATCCGTCTGATTTCCGTTTCGATTAACGGTAAAGCACTGGGTGAACACCAGTACTCACTGAACGAACAAACCCTGGTAATACCTGCCTTGCAGGGACAATTCGAACTCCGTATCGTGTCCGAGTGCAACCCGCAGGAAAACAGCACCCTGATGGGCCTGTATGTCTCGGGTAACAGTTTTTTCACCCAGTGTGAAGCAGAAGGTTTCCGGCGTATTACCTTTTTCCCGGACCGGCCCGATGTCATGAGCATCTACACCGTCACCATTTGTGCCGACAAGGCCCGTTACCCCTATCTGCTGTCCAATGGCAACCTGTGCGCCAGCACCGACCTGCCCGACGGACGCCACCAGGCCACCTGGGAAGACCCGTTTCGCAAACCCAGCTATCTGTTTGCCCTGGTTGCCGGCGACTTTGACATTCGTGAAAAGCACGCCACCACCCAAAGCGGCCGTGAAGTCCTGTTGCAGGTGTATAGCGACAAAGGCTCGGGACAGCAAACCGAATGGGCCCTTGAATCCCTTGAAAACGCCATGAAGTGGGATGAAACGCGCTTTGGTCTTGAGCTGGACCTTGACCGCTTCATGATTGTGGCTGTGCGCGACTTCAATATGGGCGCCATGGAAAACAAAGGACTGAATATTTTCAATGCCGCCTATGTCCTGGCCGACCCCGATACCGCCACCGATGCCAATTATGAAGGCATCGAGTCGGTCATTGGTCACGAATACTTTCATAACTGGACCGGCAACCGCATTACTTGCCGCGACTGGTTCCAGCTCAGCCTGAAAGAAGGGCTCACGGTTTTCCGGGATCAGGAATTTTCCGCTGACATGATGGCCAGAAACCTGGATGCCTCTGCAGCAGCCAGTGCCCGTGCCATCAAGCGTATTGACGATGTAACCCGTTTAAGAACCGCCCAGTTCCCTGAAGACGCCGGCCCCATGGCTCACCCCATTCGCCCCGAAAGTTATCAGGAAATTGCCAACTTCTACACCGCTACCATTTACGAAAAAGGCGCGGAAGTCATTCGCATGCAGCACACCCTGCTGGGAGAAGAAGGTTTTCGTGCCGGCATGGACGAATACTTCCGCCGTCATGACGGCCAGGCCGTCACCTGTGATGACTTCATCAATGTCATGGAATCGGTTTATACCCAACGCAACCCGGGTAAAGACCTGGCCCTGTTCAGGAACTGGTATTCACAGGCCGGCACCCCCCGCGTAAAGGTTGAGCTCAACTATGACCAGGCGCAACAACGTTGTTCAATTACCCTGACACAAAGCTGCGTACCGGTTGGGGTTGAAAAACTGCAAAAGGGTTTTGTCAAACAACCCTTCCACATTCCCTTTGCCATGGGCTTTATCAGCCAGTCGGGCCAACCGTTCACGCTGGAGTTTGAAGGGCAGCCGCAAACCACAGTCTTGCTTGAACTGAAAGAAGAAAGCCAGACCTGGCACTTTGACCGGATTCCCGAACGGCCAATTCCCTCATTACTGCGCGATTTTTCGGCGCCGGTCATTGTGGAATATCCCTGGAATCAAGAAGATCTGGCGATTTTATGCGCTCATGACAGCAATCCTTTCGCACGCTGGGAGGCCGTGCAGGCACTTAGCTCAAATGAGTTGCTGCGCATTGCCGCCCGCCTGGCGCAGGACAAACAGCCGGAACTGGACCCCGCCCTGCTGCAAGTCTGGAAAACCAACCTGACTGACCCGAACCTGGATGCCGGTTATCGCGCCTGGTTACTGACCCTGCCTTCGGAAAAAGTGCTTGCCGGGCGCATGACACCGATTGAACCCGTGGCCATTGCCAAGGCTCGCGATTTTGTCCGTGAGGAACTGGCCAATGGCCTGCTGGACTTGTGGCAGCAAACACTCAGCCAAAATGAAACTCCCGGCCCTTACAGCCCCGATGCCATCAGCGCAGGCCGTCGCAGCCTGAAAAACCTGGCGCTCGCCTATTTACTGTCTATCCAGAGCCCGCCAGCCATCCAGGCCGCCTTTGCGCAATACCAGAATGCCGGCAACATGACTGACCGCATTGGCGCACTTTCCGCGCTGGTCAGCCATTATGAAGGCGATGAGCGTGATCAAGCCCTGGCCCAGTTTTATGAACAGTGGCAACACGACCCGCTGGTCGTCGACAAATGGTTCGCCCTGCAGGCCAATGCCCGCCACACCACCGCACAAACCATCCTGGGTCTGATGGCACACCCGGCGTTCAACCTGCGCAATCCCAACCGTGCACGCTCCCTGATCTTCCAGTTTTGCATCAACAACACCGAAGGACTGCACAAGAGCGATGGTTCGGGCTATGCATTCTGGGCTGACCAGGTCATTGCCCTTGACAATATCAACCCTGAAATTGCCGCCCGTCTGGCCCGCGTCATGGACAACTGGTCCCGATATGCACCTGCCCTGAAAGACGGCATGCAGCAGGCCCTTAAACGTGTGGAAGCGCATCCCGGCCTGTCTAAAAACGTATTTGAAATCGTATCCAAAGCATTGAATATCTGAAACCTGAGGAATCTGCAAGAATGAAATTTAAGACTCTGACACAATATCTGGTAGAACAACAACGCCAGAACAAAGCATTGCAGGCGGAAGTGCGCCTGCTTATCGAAGTGGTTGCCCGTGCCTGTAAAAGCATTGGGCACGCCGTTGGCAAAGGCAGCCTGGGTGGTGTATTGGGAAGCCTGGAGTCTGAAAACATCCAGGGCGAAGTCCAGAAAAAACTGGACGTCATGTCCAATGAAATCCTGCTTGAGGCCAACGAATGGGGCGGCCAGCTGGCCGCCATGGCTTCGGAAGAAATGGAAACCATCCATAAAATCCCCAACCGCTACCCCAAAGGCGAATACCTGCTGCTGTTTGACCCCCTTGATGGCTCTTCCAACATTGACGTGAACGTCTCTATTGGTACTATTTTCTCTATCCTGAAAGCACCTGCCGAATCTGCTGGCCGCGAAATTACCGAAGATGACTTCCTTCAACCAGGCACCCAGCAGGTAGCGGCCGGCTACGCCGTTTACGGGCCTCAAACCATGCTGGTCATTACCTTGGGCAACGGTGTGGTTGGCTTTACCCTTGACCGTGAAACCGGTACATGGATGCTCACCAACGAAAACATCCAGATTCCGGCAGACACCAAAGAGTTTGCCATTAACATGTCAAACATGCGCCACTGGGCACCACCGGTTCGCCAGTACATCGAAGATTGTCTGGCAGGTAAAACCGGCCCGCTGGGCAAAGACTATAACATGCGCTGGGTGGCTTCCATGGTGGCCGATGTACACCGCATTTTAAGCCGTGGCGGCATTTTCATGTACCCATGGGACTCACGTGAGCCCAACAAACCGGGCAAATTACGCCTGATGTACGAAGCCAACCCCATGAGCTTTATTGTTGAGCAAGCCGGAGGCATGGCCACCGACTCGGTCAATCGCATTATGGACATCCAGCCAACCCAACTGCACCAGCGGGTTGGCGTGGTATTGGGGTCTAAAAACGAAGTGGAACGCGTGCGCTCTTACTGCGCAGGATCGTAATGCTTCTGGCGCAGCTCGTCGAGCTGCGCCAGCACATCAGCATCAAGGCGGGTTTGCATGGCGCTGATATTCTCATCAAGCTGTTCCAATGTCCGCACCCCGATAATGGTGCTGTCCACCTGCCATTTACTGTTGCAAAATCCCAGGGCCAGCTGAACCGGACTTAAGCCCAGCTCACGGGCAAACGCATTATAGGCCCTGGCTGCCTCCAGGCAGGCCGCTCTTCCCCAACGCTGTTTTTGCACGGACTCATAACGGGTAATGCGTGCTTCAGCTGGCGCGTCCGGCCCGGTCGTACCGGTCTGATCATATTTGCCGGTAAGCAAACCATAACCCAATGGTGAATACGCCAGCAAAGACACCTTATGGCGATAACACATTTCATCAAGCCCGTTTTCATAGGCACGGTTCAACAGACAATACGGATTTTGTATGGTCGCCACACGAGGCAAGCCCATCTGCTCGGCCAGACGGATAAACTCGGACACGCCATAAGGCGTTTCATTGGACAGGCCAATATAACGTACCTTACCTGCCTTCACCAGCGTATTCAGGGCCTGCAATTGTTCTTCTATCGTTGTAAACGGCTCATGCTTTTTATCGGGATCAAAATAACGTCGACCAAATGCCGGTACATGGCGCTCGGGCCAGTGTATCTGGTAAAGGTCAATATAATCGGTTTTCAGGCGCTTGAGGCTGCCTTCGCAAGAAGCAATAATATCCTGGCCAGTCAGACCTGCCCCTTCCCGAATCCAGGGCGTACCCCTGGAAGGGCCAGCCACCTTGGTCGCCAGCACGATGTCCGAACGGGACACCGAACCACGTCCAAACCAATTACCCAGAATGGTTTCCGTCGCCCCATACGTTTCTTTGCGGGTGGGCACCGAATACATTTCGGCGGTATCAAGAAAATTGATCCCCTGCCCTACCGCTCGGTCAAGGATGTCAAATGCAGTTTTCTCATCCACCTGCTCACCAAATGTCATGGTTCCCAGACAAACATCCGTCACCATTAAATCGCTTATTCCCAGCTGAACCTTCTGCATTTAACCTGCCCCTTCCTTTAAATTTCAAAAATTAAAAATTAAATTTCACAAAAACATGAACAATCAATCCAGCGTCAATATCGTGGCACCCGTGGTTTTGCGTGAAGCCAATGCAATATGGGCATCGGCCACTTCTTCCAAGGGAAAACGCTGGTCAATTTGCACCTTGATTTTCTTGCTGGTGATCATTTGGAACAACTCACCAGCAGCGGCCTGCATTTTCTCTAAAGTGTCCACATGAGCACCCAGGCTTGGACGGGTCACATACAAAGAACCTTTGGTCGCCAACACGCCCAGGTTAACCCCGGTCACCGGACCCGATGCATTACCATAACTCACCATCAGGCCACGAGGCTGCAAGCAGTCAAGGGAAATTTCCCAGGTATCTTTGCCCACTCCATCGTAAACCACCGGTACTTTCCTGCCATTGGTTAATTCCAGCACACGCTCAACCACATTTTCATTCGTGTAATTAATGGTTGCCCAGGCACCATGAGCTCTGGCAATGGCCGCTTTTTCGGGGCTGGACACAGTGCCAATCAACTTGGCCCCCAAGGCCTTGGCCCACTGGCAGGCAATCAAGCCGACACCACCGGCCGCTGCATGCAACAAAATGGTTTCACCCTCTTGCAGGCGGTAGGTCTGCCTGAACAGATACTGCACCGTCAAACCCTTGAGCATAACGGCAGCCGCTTCTTCAAAAGAAATGCCATCAGGTATTTTCACCACCTGATGGCCGGGCACATTGCGTACCTCAGCGTAAGCACCCAGTGGACTCTGGCCGTACGCAACACGGTCTCCCACTTTCAGGTGGGCAACATTTTTACCCACCGCCTCAACGACACCAGAAGCCTCAAACCCCAGTCCATGCGGCAACGGGCTGGCATACAGGCCGGTACGGAAATAAATATCAATGAAATTCAGCCCGATCGCTTTTTGCCGGATCTGCACTTCGTTATCCGCCGGCAGGGAAACCTCAAGCGTGACCAGTTTCATGACCTCAGGACCACCATGTGTCTCAATTTGAATGGCTTTTGATGTGATACCCACGTTTAACTCCACTTATGATTAATGATTAATAAATACTTTACTAGAATGATAATTAATAAAAACAATTATTCAATCCATATCAACAACAGTCGATAAAAAAATAGTATACTTTGACAGTATTTGCCTAAGCAAATAAATATATTTATAAAGATAATGAACAGCAAAAAAATATCCCCATCCCAACCGGAAAAAACCTTCATGATCAAACCTGAAGACGTTCCCCGTGGTCAGGAAAACATTGGATATCTGATCCGTCTGGTGCATTTTTCCATTCATGACATGATTGAAAAAAACATGGCACCGTTAGGCCTGACTGCCACGCAATGGCACCCTATTGCGATTATCGGCCTTAGCAAGGCGGATACCCCCGCCTGTGTGGCCCGCATTGCTGAAGTGGATACCGGCGCCATGACACGCACGCTTGACAGACTGGAAGCCAAGGGTTTCCTGACCCGCCAGCGCAGCGAGCAGGATCGCCGGGTCATCAAGCTGACACTGACCGAAAAAGGCAAACAGGTCAATGAAAAACTGCTACCCTCCGTTGCCCAGGCTTTAAACCATCATCTGCAAGGTTTCACGGAACAGGAAGTGGAGCTGCTGAAAAGTCTGTTAACCCGTATGCTATTGAATGCCAATCCGAATATCCTGAAATCCATTCAGGAAAATGGCATGAATGACTGAAGCGGCCTTATGTCCGCGCGGATACAACTAGCGTTTACCGCTTTTGCCAATTAAGGAACCCAGCACACCCCGCAGCATTTTCCTGGCCGTATCCCTGACCATCCCCTTAGCCACTTGCTGGATCACACCATCCTTGCGTCCGCCACGCGGTCCGGTTGAGCCAATCATCATTTCCTTGACCGCCCCCCAAATACCTTCATCTTCGGGTTGGGCCCGAGCAGCGGCCTGGGCATTTTTTTCTTCAGCCCGACGAGTCAGCACTTCAAACGCCGACTCCCTGTCAATTAAGGTATCGTATTTGCCGGCAAAACCCGACAAATTGCGAATAAGCTGGCGCTCTGCATCGGTTGCCGGCCCCATCCGGCTGGCCGGTGGCAATATCCAGGCGCGCTGTGTAACGCCAGGGCTACCCTTGGCGTCCAGACAGGAAACCAACGCCTCACCCACGCCCAATTCGGTAATATCACGGGCAATATCCAGCTCAGGGTTGGGCCTCATGGTGTCAGCCGCCGTTTTGACCGCTTTCTGGTCGCGTGGCGTAAAAGCCCGCAACGCATGCTGAATCCGGTTACCCAGTTGGCCCAACACAGAATCGGGAATATCGGCCGGATTCTGGGTAACAAAATAAACCCCCACTCCTTTTGAGCGCACCAAACGCACGATTTGCTCAATTTTTTCAAGCAAAACCTTGGGGGCGTCATCAAACAGCAAATGCGCCTCATCAAAGAAAAACACAAACCGGGGCTGTTCGGGATCCCCCACTTCGGGCAAGGATTCATAAATTTCAGCCAATAACCATAGCAAAAACACGGCGTACAATTTAGGTGACTGCATCAACTTGTCTGCCGCCAGGATATTCACCATGCCCTGGCCTTGCGCATTACAGCGCATCAGGTCATGAATATCCAGCATGGGCTCACCGAAAAAGCGGTCTGCTCCCTGGGTTTCCAGCTGCAGCAATGCGCGCAGAATTGCCCCCACTGAAGCAGCAGACACATTACCGTACACCGGCCTGAGCTCGGCGGCCCTGTCGTTGACGTTTTGCAGCATCGCCCGCAGGTCCTTCAGATCCAGCAAAAGATGACCTTCATCATCGGCCACCTTGAACACCAGATTCAGGATACCGGTTTGCGTATCATTCAGGTTTAGCATGCGTGACAGCAATAAAGGTCCCATATCGGATACCGTGGCACGAACCGGATGCCCCTGCTCGCCAAACACATCCCATAAAACGGTTGGGCAGCCACCCCATTGCGGCACCGGCAGACCTAGTTTTCCCAGGCGCTCAAGCAGTTTGGGACTTTCCGTGCCCGCTTGTGAAATACCCGTCAGATCTCCCTTCACATCAGCCAGAAAGACCGGGGTGCCGATGCGGGAAAAAGCCTGCGCCAAGACCTGAAGCGTAATGGTTTTACCGGTTCCGGTTGCGCCCGTGATGCAACCATGACGGTTGGCCAACTTGGGCAAAAGAAAGACATCTGCCTTTGCATTTTTCGCTATCAGGATGGGATCTGCCATAAATAAACCTTTGTCAAGTGCAAAACATTAGGAAATCTAACCGTATTCTATAAAAGTTTGTCGCACTCGGGGTAAAATCTTAGATTCGATTAACTTACTTTAATTGTTATTGATATGGCCGGACATAGTAAATGGGCAAATATCCAGCACCGAAAAGGTCGCCAGGATGCCAAACGCGGAAAAATATGGACAAAAATCATTCGTGAGATTACCGTTGCTGCACGTGCAGGCGGCCCAGATCCCAGTGCCAATCCTGCCTTGCGACTGGCTTGGGATAAAGCAACCGCTGCCAATATGCCCAAAGACAACATTCAGCGCGCCATTACCCGCGGTGCAGGTGGTGCCGATGGTGCCAACTACGAATCCATCCGCTATGAAGGATATGGCGTCAGCGGGGCCGCACTCATTATCGACTGCATGACCGACAATCGTGTACGTACCGTCTCCGATGTACGCCACGCCCTGACCAAACACGGTGGCAACCTGGGTCAGGACGGCTCGGTGGCATTCATGTTCCAGCATTGCGGGCAATTCATTTTTGCGCCCGGCACCAGTGAAGAAAAAATCATGGAAGTCGCCCTGGAAGCCGGTGCCGATGACATTCAGACCGATGAAGATGGCATGATTGAAGTGGTTTGCGCGCCTGAACAATATGCAGCGGTGCGTGACGCTTTCATTGAGGCAGAGCTGAAACCCGAAATGGAAGCCATTGTCATGAAACCCCTGAATGAAACCCTGCTGACGGGTGACGATGCCAAAAAAATGCAAAAAATCCTTGATCAGCTTGAAAGTCTTGATGACGTACAAGAAGTTTATACAACCGCTGTTTTTGATGAAACAGAAGAATAAAGCGAAAATTTGACAATGAAAGTACTCGTTATTGGCAATGGCGGCCGTGAGCACGCCATTGCGTGGCGTATTGCCCAGTCCGCACAGGTAAGCGATGTTTTTGTAGCGCCCGGCAACGGGGGCACCGCCCTTGACCCGTTACTCAAGAATGTGGCCATTACCAACCTTGATGAACTGGCCGCCTTTGCAAAAAAAGAAGGTATTGACCTGACGGTAGTCGGCCCCGAGGCGCCTTTGGCTGCAGGTGTGGTTGATCTGTTCCGTGAACAGGGTCTTGCCGTATTTGGCCCTACCAAGGCTGCCGCACAACTGGAAAGCTCCAAGGATTTTGCCAAAGCTTTCATGGTACGCCACAACATCCCCACTTCGGCCTATGCCACCTTTACCTCTCCCGAACAGGCTCATGCCTATATTAACGAACAAGGCGCGCCCATTGTTGTCAAAGCCGATGGCCTGGCGGCAGGTAAAGGCGTGGTGGTTGCCCAAACCCTGCAAGAAGCCCACGATGCCGTTGATGCCATGCTGGGTGATGGCAGCCTGGGTGAAGCCGGTGCACGCGTGGTGATTGAAGGCTTCCTGACTGGCGAAGAAGCCAGTTTCATTGTCATGTGCGATGGCAAAAACATTTTGCCCATGGCTACCAGCCAGGATCACAAACGCCAACTTGACAACGACCAGGGCCCCAACACCGGTGGCATGGGCGCTTACTCACCCGCTCCCATCGTTTCCGACCGCCTGCACGAACGCATCATGCAGGAAGTCATTTACCCGACCATTCAGGGTATGGAAAAAGACGGCATCACCTTTACCGGCTTCCTCTATGCTGGTCTCATGATTGATGATGGCAACGATGAGGACCGCAGCATCAAGGTGCTTGAGTTCAATTGCCGCATGGGTGACCCAGAAACCCAACCCATCATGATGCGCCTGCAAGGCGATTATGCCGACACCCTGTTGAAAGCGGCACAAGGCAAGCTTGACCAAGCCAGCATCAGTTGGGATCCACGCACCGCACTGGGCGTTGTGATGGCCTCATACAACTATCCCGGCACGCCCCGCACCGGTGATGTCATTACCGGCATTCCTGCACCACAAGAAAACTGCGTGACTTTCCATGCCGGATCTGCACTGAAAGATAACCAGCTCGTTACTTCAGGTGGTCGGGTACTGTGTGTCACCGCCTTGGGCGACACTGTGCAACAGGCCCGTGAAACCGCCTATGCAACCGTTAAACAAATCAAGTTTGATGGCCAGCAGTATCGTAGCGATATTGCATGGAGGGCTTTAAAGTAATATGCAACACATACCCCTGGAACAGGTCAGTCAGTATTTTCGTTCATTACAGGCATCCATTGTTGAGGCACTGGAAAAAGAAGACGGCCATGCCTTTTCCCAGGATGCCTGGGAACGCCCCGAGGGCGGAGGCGGCCTGTCCCGCTACATAGAAGACGGTCATATTTTCGAACGCGGTGCCGTGCTGTTCAGCCACGTTACCGGAGAAAAGCTCCCGCCTTCGGCCAGCGCACACCGCCCCGAACTGGCTGGCCGCTCTTGGGAAGCCATGGGGGTTTCACTGGTTTTGCACCCGCGCAACCCCTATATCCCGACAACACACATGAATGTCAGGATGTTCGTGGCCAAGGCCAGCCAGCCAGGCGAAACAGATGTCTTCTGGTTTGGCGGCGGCATGGACCTGACCCCCTACTACGCTTTTGAAAATGATGCCCGTCATTTTCACCAAACCTGTCATGACGCACTTGAGCCGTTTGGAAAAACCCGTTACCACGAATACAAGGAATGGTGCGATCGCTACTTTTTCCTGAAACACCGCAATGAAACCCGCGGTGTGGGCGGCATCTTTTTTGACGATCTGAACGATTTGGGCTTTGAACAGTCTTTTGCACTGGTTCAGGCGACCGGCAACGCGTTCACGAAAGCTTACCTACCCATTGTGCAAAAGCGCAGGCATTTGCCTTTTGGTGAAAAGGAACGGGACTTCCAGGCTTACCGACGCGGACGCTATGTCGAGTTCAATCTGGTTTGGGACAGGGGCACCCTGTTTGGCCTGCAATCAGGCGGACGCACCGAATCCATCCTGCTTTCCATGCCACCGACGGCAAGCTGGCGCTATGACTGGAAGCCCGAACCTGGTTCAGCCGAAGCCCAGCTTTACTTTTTCCTGACGCCCCGAGACTGGCTCTGATGAAAAAAACCGGGCTTCTTGGCGGAAGCTTCAATCCTGTTCACAATGCCCACCTGGCATTGGCACAAACCGCCCTGGATACACTGCACCTTGATGAGGTGCAACTCATTCCGGCCGGCAATCCCTGGCAAAAACAGGCATTGCCGGTTAATGGCCAACAACGTCTTGAAATGCTAAGGCTGGCCATTGCCGACCGGCCTGGCATGGTTGCCAATGATATTGAAATTGCCCGCGAAGGCGCCACTTATACCATCGACACCCTAAAGGCATTACCACCCAACGCCAGCTATTACTGGCTGCTGGGCACCGACCAGCTGGCCAATTTCTGTACCTGGCACCAATGGAAGGACATTCTTGATTATGTCACCCTGGTGGTGGCAAAAAGAAACACCCACCCTTTGGAAGTACCCCGCCTCTTGGCTGAAAAACTGCAACAAAAAGGCAAAAAACTGATTACACTGTCATTTGAAGCCATGGATATTTCCTCTAGCGATATCCGCCAGCGCCTTGCCAAGCAACAGGATGTGAGCCAACTGATACCACGCCCGGTCCTGGAATACATCCGGCAACACAAACTTTACACTTAAATCATTACGATTATTACTACAGAACAACTATGGAATTACAAAAACTTCAACGCATTGTGATTGACGCCCTGGAAGATGTCAAAGCCCAGGACATCAAGGTATACAACACTACCCACCTGACCAGCCTGTTTGATCGCGTCATTATTGCCAGCGGTACCTCAAACCGACAAACCCGCTCTTTGGCAAACAGCGTCTCGGATGCCGTACGCAAGCACGGTATCCAGATTATCGCCCTGGAAGGCATGGATACCGGTGAATGGGTCTTGCTGGATATTGGCGATATCGTGATTCATTGCATGCAACCGGCCATTCGCCAGTACTACAACCTTGAGGCCGTTTGGGGTGATAAGCCCGTACACGTCAAGTTATTACCCCAATCCACCCAGGTCCCCCCTGTCATTTCTCCTGACCAGGCCTACGACCCCAACATCTAAAACCCAAGCATGAAACTGATCGTGATTGCCGTTGGCACAAGAATGCCGGCCTGGGTAGAAATCGCCTGGGAAGATTATGCCAAGCGCATGCCGGCCGATTGTGCCATCGAACTGAAAGAAATCAAACCCGAGCCCCGCACCACCGGCAAAACACCACAACAGATGATGCAGGCGGAAGCCAAACGCATCGAAGCCGCCATTCCAGCGTCTGCCTTGCGTATTGCCCTTGATGAGCATGGCAAAGATCTGACCACCATGAACCTGTCCTCCCGTCTTGAACAATGGCGCAGTGGCGGACAAGATGTGGTATTTCTGATTGGCGGTCCCGATGGCCTGGACAGCGAACTGAAAAAAAGCTGTTCCGGCATGATCCGGCTTTCCTCATTAACCCTACCCCATCCAATGGTACGTATTGTCCTGGCCGAACAGCTTTACCGAGCCTGGGCCATTCTGGTTAACCACCCCTATCACAGGGCCTGATTTTTTATTTACCTGATATGCTTCCCGGAATTCCTCCTTCCATTTACCTGGCTTCGGCCAGTCCTCGCCGTCATGAACTGCTGAACCAGATTGGCCTGTCCCATGAGGTCCTGCACGTACCCACCCCGCCGGGCGAAGACGAACCGCAACACCCAGGCGAGGCGGCCCATATTTATGTCCAGCGTACCGCCATGGACAAGGCCGTGCGCGCCTGTCACTTTATTAAAGCGCAGACACTTGTCCCAAAACCTGTCCTGACGGCCGACACCTGCGTCATTCTTGATGGTCTGGTATTGGGAAAACCTGTTGATGATGCGGACACCGCCAGAATTCTGGGCATGCTGTCTGGCAAAACCCATGAGGTGCATACTGCCATTATCGTGGCCTGGCAGGGACAGTACTTTACCGATGTTTCTATTACACAGGTCAGCATGAAACCGCTGGATGAACAGGAAATAGATGCCTATTGCACCAGCGGGGAAGGTAACGGAAAAGCCGGAGCCTATGGGATACAGGGCTTGGCTTCCGTATTTATTGAACATATCTCGGGAAGTTACAGTGGCGTGATGGGACTGCCACTGTTTGAAACCTGTCGTCTGTTGCGGCGTGCTTACTCGGCATCCGCCTGATTGACCGGTGCTGCCTTGATGAAGGCGTCCTCTTTGTTACAGGCGGCATCAATGCGCACAATACTGGGGTAAGGCGTTAAATCAAGATTGAACCGCCGGGCGTTGGCCACTTGCGGCACCAGACAGATATCAGCCAGGGTGGGGGTATCACCATGACAGAATTTACCCGTCTGATTGGATGAAGCCAGCATTTTTTCAAGCGAATCGAAACCCTCGCGTACCCAATGCAGGTACCATTCGTTTTTGGCTTCCTCATTAACACCCAGAGTGCGGGTTAAATACTTCAGCACACGCAAATTATTCAAAGGATGAATATCGCAGGCAATAAACTGCGCCAGTGAACGCACCCTGGCCCGGGCCGCATAGGTATCGGGCAACAACCGGAAAGTGGCCGGATAAGCCTCTTCCAGATATTCGATAATGGCCAGTGACTGACCAATGCTGACATTGTCATCAGTGAAAGTGGGTACCAGGGCAGTGGGATTCAACTCTCGATAGGTATGGCTTAATTGCTGGCCGCCGTCCTTTAACAAATGAACCGGCACAGACTCATATTCCAGCCCTTTCAGATTCAGTGCAATTCTGACGCGATAGGCAGCCGAACTGCGAAAATAGCCATATAACTTCATCCTGAATATCTCCTGATTATTTTTTACGTGATAATTCTTTAGGCAAAGGGAACGACACGTTCTCTTCTGCCCCTTGTACCGTGCGAACCGACACCGCGCCCAGCTCCCGCAAACGGGTAATGACTTCCTGCACCAGCACTTCGGGTGCAGACGCACCTGCGGTAATGCCGATATGCTGCGCATTCTCCAGCCACTCCGGCTGGATAGCCTCGGCCCCGTCAATCAGATAAGCCGGGCAAGACAAACGCTCGGCCACTTCGCGCAAACGATTTGAATTGGAACTGTTGACACTGCCAACCACAAAAAACACATCGCATTCAGGCGCCATCATTTTGACGGCATCCTGACGGTTTTGCGTTGCATAGCAAATATCCGCTTTCTTGGGAGCCACAATATTGGGAAAGCGCTTGCGCAAAGCCTCGGAAACCACCGCAGCATCATCAACAGACAGCGTGGTCTGGGTAACAAAAGCCAGGTTATCGGGATTTTCCACCACCAGATTTTCAACGTCCCCGGGGGTTTCCACCAAATACATATGCCCCTTGGCCTGCCCCAAAGTGCCTTCGACCTCAGGATGACCCTTGTGCCCGATCATGATAATTTCACGGCCCTCGGCATGCATTTTGCTGACTTCGACATGAACCTTGGTTACCAACGGACAGGTCGCATCAAAAACTTTCAGGCCACGCGCTTGTGCTTCTTCACGTACAGCCTTGGATACGCCATGAGCAGAGAAGACAACAATGGCACCCGCAGGCGCCTCATCGAGTTCGTCAATGAAAATGGCACCCTGCTTGCGCAGGCTTTCCACCACAAAACGGTTATGCACGATTTCATGCCTGACATAAATGGGCGCACCATGCAGCTCAAGGGCACGCACCACGATATCAATGGCCCGGTCAACACCGGCACAAAAACCTCTTGGATCAGCCAGAAGAATTTCCATTCCCGCTGCCATTACATAACCCCCAACAAAGAGACGTCCACCTTCAGGTCAAGGCCTGCCAGGGGATGGTTAAAATCGAACAAGGCCCAGGTATCGCCCCACTCCTTGAAAATACCGGAGTAGCGCCCGCCATTGGGTGCCGTGAATTCAACCATATCACCACTTTCAAACGTAGCGTCTTCTCCGGCATGTTCAGCCAGCATGGCTTTGGTCACCCGCTGCAAAAGCTCGGGGTTTCTTTCCCCATAAGCCTGTGCCGCCGTAAGGGTAAAACTGAACGAGTCTCCCTCTTTCTTGCCCAACAGGGGCTCTTCCATGGCGGGCAACCATTGATTGGACCCCATCAGAAGTGTGGCAGGGTTACCGGTAAAGGTATCCATAAACACCGATCCCGCACCTGGACCGGAAGCCAGGGTAATACGGTAGTGCAAGGTTAAATAAGAATTGGCGTGGACAATATGATTCACTTTCTCTGACTTCCCGATCAAAATCTGTCACCTTAATGGTGTCTGAAAATCACCATTTTAACTGTTATGTCAACTTACCGCTTTATTTCCGACCAGGAACGGCCAAGAGAGCGTCTGATCAGCCATGGCCCCGAGGTCTTGACCACCCCTGAACTGCTTGCCATAGTGCTGCGAACCGGCATCAATGGCTGCGATGCCGTTAATTTTGGCGCACGCCTGTTACATGAGTTTGGCGGGCTGCGCAACCTGCTGGCCGCAGATATTACCCTGCTGAAAAGTGTAAAAGGTCTGGGCAATGCCAAAACCTGCCAGTTGCTGGCCATTCACGAATTGGCCAAACGCTCCCTGGAAGAAGAGCTGCAATCGCGCAACGCCCTGGATCACCCCCATAAGGTCAAGGCTTATTGCAGCAGCAAACTGGCCCACCTGAAGGTAGAGCATTGCATGGCCATTTACCTGGACACCCGTTACCGGCTTATTTGCAGCGAACAAATATCGCAGGGCACACTCTCGCAGGCCTCGGTATATCCACGGGAACTGGTCAAGTCATCCCTGAAGCACCATGCAGCGGCGGTCATTATTGCCCACAACCACCCCTCGGGCATTCCCGAACCCAGTATGGCCGATATTTCCCTGACCAAGCATATTCAAAAGGCACTTCAACTGGTGGACATCAAGCTGCTGGACCACCTGATCGTGGCGGCAGACAAAGCCGTTTCCCTGGCAGAAAAAGGGCATTTATAACAGCCCTCCTGTTTATCGCCATGATTTTCATCTTAATTGTCATTCACATGACGGCTAAACTCATATATAGTGGCTATGGTTAACTCAATTATTCATTTTTACCTGACATTAAATGTGAGAGATCAATATGCGCTGTGATGTTACCTTTATTTTTAGCCCAAAAGAATCTCTGGAAATCAATACCAGTATTGAGTACAACACCGAGAATATGGAAAAATCCCGTGAATGGATTGCCAACAAATGGGAAGAACTGGGTTGCGAACCTTTAAGACCCAGTGGCAAGGTACTTTTGCTGGATCGCGTTCTGGCCATTACCGACACCCTGGGCCATGATTGGTTAAGCGAACACGCAGAGCAGGCTGAAGAACTGGCCCGCCACTTCGCCATTGCACTTGACTCCATGCGTGTCGTGGTAGACTTGCCCGGCCTGTCCATTCACTCCTCCTGATGCATGATTGTTGCAAATTCACTACTTGATGACGCCTCATAACCGGACTGCAACGTACCTGCATTAGGCAAAAAAGCAGGCAGTCAATAAAACTGTGGTAAAATTTGCTCCTGATTTTTTGGATACGTTGCTTTCAGGATAGACTGAGAGCTGGCGACCCGTTTAACCAAGGAAACCCCATGAAAGAAGGTATTCACCCAGACTACCGCGAAGTCGTTTTTGTCGACTTGCAAACCGGTTCTAAATTCATCACACGTTCAACTGTTAACACTCGTGAAACCATTGAACTTGATGGCAAAACATACCCATTGTTCAAATGTGACGTTACATCAGAATCTCACCCATTCTATACAGGCGCACAAACACGTATTGTTGAAACCGGCCGCGTTGAAAAATTCCGTGCCCGTTTTGCCCGTACAGCAGGTACATTGAAAAAATCTTCTTGATAATCACGGCAAATTTATTTGCCCAAGCAGATTTTCTTCAAAAAAAGCAGCCTTTATAGAAGGCTGCTTTTTTTATGGTTTAATAGGCCTCAATCCGATTGCTAAATCCAACACTACTAATATTCTGCATTCCGTGTCCTCATACCAACAAACCACCCCTGCCCGCCTGACCGAACCAGCCACACGCAAACTTCCCCGAATCGCCCTGCTCATCGTGGGAGCATTGTATATTTTTGCCGGACTTTTTTTTCGTGATCCCTGGAAAACCAATGACCTGACTGGTATGGCCACCATGATGGATGCCTATCGCGAATCGGCTTGGTTATTGCCCCAGATCGGCAATTTTGCCTTTGCCCAGGAAGGACCGCTCACCACCTGGATGGGCGCCCTTTCCATTGGCCTCTTCAGCCCCTTATTTGGCGTGTTCACTGATCCTTTAACTGCCCAGATCACTGCTGCCCGCCTGCCCACCATCCTGTATTTCTTCCTGCTATTGTGGGGGGTATGGCATGGTACCTACTTGCTGGCCCGTCGTCCCGAGTGCCAGCCCCTCCCCCTGCCCTTTGGCGGTGAACCACACCCGCGCGATTATGGACGCATGCTTGCCGATGTTGCTTTTTTGTTCATCCTTGCAACCATTGGCATTATTATTCCCATTCACGAAACCTCCTCTTTTCCGCTGCTGCTGGCCTTGTTTTCAATTGCGTTTTATGGTCTGGCCAGAATGCTGGACCACCCTGTCCAGGGCAGCATTATTCTTGGCCTGGCCCTGGCAGGCTCCCTGCTTACCCACGGTTTTATTGGCGCCACCCCCATTCTATTTATGGTTGCCTGCGCGCTGGTTTCCAGGGTATTCACAAGTCACGACAAACTGACCTTCCTGATTACCCTTTTCCTGGGCGCTGGCTGCTTTTTGGCCTGGTTCATTCCCGCACAAGCCACTAACCCTTACTGGACATCCAGCTGGCTCCACTGGAATTACTCATCATTTGGCTTCAGCAACCCCCAACTCTTCCTCAAGTCACTCAGGGACCTGCTTTGGTTTACCTGGCCAACCTGGCCATTTGCCCTGATCGCGCTGTGGAATTGGCGCAAATGGCTTCGAGCCCCCCATATTTTCATACCAGGCACCATGGCGCTAGGCAGTTTTCTCACTATCGCCCTGGTAAAGGACGCTTTTGAACCGGAATATGCCATGCTCACCGTTCCCTTTGCGGTTTTGGCTGCCATGTCCATTCCCACCCTGCGCCGCAATATTATCAATACCCAAGACTGGTTCTCCATCATGATCCTTTCCCTGTCCATGATTACCGTCTGGCTTGGATGGATTGCCCTGCATTTTGGCTGGCCCCAACAAATCAACCACAACATTACCCGCCTGTTAACCGGCTATGAACCCCGCATTTCACCACTGGCGCTATTGGCCGCCATTGTCGTAAGTATTCTCTGGTATTCGATGGTGTCATGGCGCTTGCGTATCAATCCACAGGCTTTATGGCGAGGTCTGATCCTGTCTGCTGCCGGCCTGACCTGCACATGGATTTTGCTGGCCCTGCTATGGCTCCCTTCGATTAACTACAATCGCAGCTACAAACAGGTTTCCCAAGAGCTGGAACAGGCCCTTGAAACCCACGTAAAACCAGGTGAATGTGTTCGCGAACAAGGCCTTGGCATGGGGCAGCGCGCTGCCTTGCGGGTGTTTGAAAACATTACCTTTACCTACGACACAACCTGCAAACTGGTTTTGCTGCAAACCACCCGGCAACATCTGAAAGAACGGACCTTACCTTATGCTGACAACGCCCGCATCCTTTGGCAAGGTTCGCGCAAATCCGAGCGCCATGAAATTTTCCTGCTTTTGCATCTGGACAAATAATTTTCATGCCAATTGACAGCAAAATCGGACTTTCTTTTTCTGGATGTCTTAAGCATATCCTGAAACAGGCTTGGCCAATCCTGATCAGCCAATGGGCAGGTATCGCTTTTGCCGTGCTGGACAGCATGATGCTGGGACACTACAGCCCCGACTCTTTGCAGGCCATGGCACTGGCCACTTCCATTTTCCTGACTGTCAATATCGGACTGATGGGTGTGGTGCATGCACTGATCCCCATCTGCGCCCAATTGCTGGGGGCAAATAAAAAAGAAGAAATTGGCCGCTTCTGGGGCCAGGGCCTGTGGCTGTCTTGCACGCTTTCCTTATTGGGTGGACTGGTTCTGCTGTTCCCTGAAATCTGGCTATCGATGTCCGGAGACGTACCCGACAAGGTACGCCATGAGGTGGCCATTTACCTGCGCATTATTTTTATTGCCTTGCCGGCATCCCTGATGTTCCGGGCAGTTTACGCTTTATGCACGGCAGTCCAGAAACCCAAACTGGTCATGCAAATCAATCTGTTCAGTATTGTTTTAAAAGCCCTGCTGAACTGGTTGCTTATTTTTGGCCAGTTTGGCCTGCCCGCCCTGGGCAGCGCTGGCGCCAGCACGTCCACCGCCATTGTTTCATGGCTCATGTTCTTCGCCGGCCTGTGGATCCTTTTTCACACCCCCTTTTACCGCCAGTTCAATCTGACCCTAGGCCGCCCCCAGCGCAAATATCTGGCTGAAATCCTAAAACTGGGGATCCCCATGGGTGGCTCCTATCTGGTGGAAGTAAGCGCATTTACCTTTATGGCCCTGCTCGCGGCCCGGGAAGGCACCTTTGTATCGGGTGGACACCAGGTATTATCAAACCTGGCTTCCATTCTGTATATGATGCCCCTGTCACTGGGCATCGCCACCTCAGCCCTGGCAGCCAGCGCAGTCGGCAGCCGAAACTTCCGATTTGCCCACCAGATCGCCAAAAGCGGACTGTTTCTCAGCCTGATCGGTGCTGGAATCAGCATTGCCATCGTTTTAATGGGCAAACCGCTTATTATCCAGGCCTATACCTCCGATGCCCAGGTTGCCGTCATCGCAGGCGCCCTGCTAACCATTATGCCACTGCTGCATTTTGCCGATACCACGCAATGCATGATCTCCTATATCCTTCGCGCCTATAAAATTGCCACCATTCCCTTCATTTTGCAAACCGTTTTATTGCTGGGACTGGGACTGGCGGGTGGCTGGTATTTTGGTTTTGGCAACGGAACCGGGTTTTTGCAACCCCTGAATAATCTGCTCACGCCGGGTGCACCGGTGGGCGTCTCCAGTTTATGGATCATGTGCAGTTTGAGTCTGCTGATCTGCGCGTTTTTTTTACATGTCTGGTATTGGAAAGTGATCGATGAAAAAAGAAAATTTTGGTAATAAAATTCCGTTCTGGCTACTCCTGATGGCCTTGATTACTGCCCTGGGGCCCATCACCATCGATATGTACCTGCCCACATTCCCGGCCATTGCCCAGGACCTGCAAGTACCCCCACACCAGATTGAGCTCACCGTTTCATCCTATCTGATGGGCCTGTCCCTGGCACAGTTATTCATCGGCCCCATCACCGATCGCTACGGTCGAAAAAAACCCCTGCTTTTCGGACTCAGCCTGTACTTGCTGGCCACCATCAGCTGCGCACTTTCCACTTCCTTTGAAATGCTCCTGGTCGCACGCACCCTGCAGGCTTTTGGTGCCGCGTCTTGCATTGTCATTCCCAGAGCCGTCATCAGGGATCACTACAATACCCAGGATGCGGCACATGCCCTGTCCCTGTTAATGCTGATCATGGGCCTGGCCCCTGTCCTGGCACCGGTTGCCGGCAGTTTCCTGGGGCCCATCGTCGGTTGGCGCGGCCTGTTCGCCATCATGCTGGTCGTGGCTCTTCTGTTAATTGCGCTATGTGTATTGAAACTGCAAGAATCACTGCCCCCCGAAAATGCCGTCAAACTTAGCGCAAAAACCATCAGCAGCAACTATTTTGGCCTGCTGTGCCACCGTAACTTCATGGCTTTTGCCCTTTCCGGCGGTTTGGGCATGGCTGGCCTGTTTGCCTTTATTGCTTCCTCGCCCACCATTTTCATTACGCAGTTTGGTATTGCCCCGGAAAATTTCGGCTTCTTTTTCGGCCTGAATGCCGCCGGCTTAATCCTGGGCTCCCAAATAAGTGTCCGCATGCTGCGTAAACACGCTTCAATCAAGGTTCTTAAAACAGCGCTGCTACTGGGCCTGATCAGCAGCGTAACCGGTTTGCTGCTTACCCTTACCCATCTTATCAACCTGCCTTTGTTCATGATCTGCATGTTTAGCCTTAGCGCTTGCCTGGGCCTTATCAACCCCAACTCAACAGCGCTGGCCCTGAAAGAACAGGGAGCCCGATTGGGTGTAGCCTCGGCCCTGATGGGTTGCATGCAGTTTCTGTTTGGCACGCTAGCCAGCAGCCTGGTCAGCCATTGGCAAACCGGCACCGCCCTGCCCTTGTTTACCTGCCTGTGTGTGTGCATCGGAATTTCATTTATTTGTGGCAGACATATTGGCCGGGCCTGAAAATCATGAGAAACGCACATAATCGCCAGCCCCTCATCTGCCACCGAAAAGGCAAACCCGAACTAAAAACCACACATTTCCCTTTATTTATCATGGAAATACATAATAACTTGCTAACAACATGATTTTCATATTAAAATTGATGGCTTAGCTGATTGTTAAGGGCGTTTATTGAAACCGTGCATTAAAACGCATCAATAAATGCCTTTACAAAAAAGAAGCGGGAAGTGGTAAAACACAAAGCCACGCAAAGCAGTAAAAACACATAAAGCGGCAAAACCTGTCACTGATTAATTAATAATCAGTCAGTCATATTTGCCTGAAATATTTTTCAGAAGGCTGGCCCGAGCCAAAAATCCGGCCTATAACTTAACGAGGTGTTAATCATGGCTAAAGTATGCCAAGTAACCGGCAAGCGCCCCATTACCGGTAATAATGTTTCTCACGCTAACAACAAAACCAAACGTCGTTTCCTGCCTAACCTGCAGTCTCGCCGTTTCTGGGTTGAAAGCGAAAACCGTTGGGTTCGCCTGCGCGTATCCACAAATGCACTGCGCACCATTGACAAAAAAGGCATCGATGCTGTTTTGGCTGAAATGCGCGCCAACGGTCAATCTGTTTAAGCCTTGGGTGCTTAAATATTTTCTGAATTTATTCCCAGGAGCTTAAAATGGCAAAAGGTATTCGCGAGAAAATCAAACTTGAATCTACAGCTGGCACAGGTCACTTCTACACAACGACCAAAAACAAACGCAACATGCCAGAAAAAATGCTGATCAAAAAATTTGATCCCGTTGCTCGCAAGCACGTTGAATACAAAGAAACAAAACTGAAATAAGCTTTGTTCTCTTGCAAAAGCAGCCCTTTTAAAAGGGCTGTTTTCGTATCTGTCGTATCAAGACCATACGCAACCATCCCATCCCAGCCCCTCCCTTCAATTACCTGCAGCACAATTATTCAAACATCTTTTTTCAATAAAAATTAATAGTTGATTAATTTTAACTATCATAGAAATACGAAATCTCCATTTTACTTTACAAACAATAATGATTATCATTTAATAAATGAATTCAGCCTGGAGACGAAAATGATCATCATCGAAAAAATTAGCCAGACATTGCTCCACATGAGTGTTGCTTTCAGCGTTGCCTTCGTTTTTACGGGTTCCCTCTCGGTGGGTGGATTAGCCGCTCTTGTTGAGCCCGTTTGTAATGTCCTGTTGCTGCCCTTGCATGATCGGACCTGGAAAAAAATCCGCATGCGCCTGGCCAAAAGCGAATCCAACACTGCCCTGGCCAACTGACACCTTGTTTTTCAAGTCAGACCCAGTCCCTGGCAGGACAAGGGAAAATGAGCTGCTCAAACGCCTGCGCTAGACAGCCACCATGGACAAAAAGTTATCCATGAGTCGTCCACGATAGCGCTGCTTGTGATAAATAATGGACAACTTCCTGTCCAGGTTTAAAAAAGGTGTATCAAGCCGCGCCAGGCGACCTGATTCCAAAGCATAAGTGACCGCGACCTTGGGTAAAAATGCAATACCCAACCCTGCTATAACCGCCTGCTTAATGGCCTCCACCTGGCCCAATTCCATCACAACGTGCCCTTGCGGCAATCGACTCAGCTCCCGCTCACACAACAGCCGTGTCGCAGACCCCTGTTCCCGCAAAATCCAGCGCTGATTCTCGAAATCGCTTTCCTGCAGGTGTTTTTTCAAGGCCAGGGGATGATCCGGTCTGGCGCATATCTGCAACTGATCATCACGCCAGGCGATCGCTTCGATGTCCGTATTGACCACCTCACCCTCTATACAGGCAACATCCAGTGAGTGCTCCAGAATTCCCTTGACGATTTCATCGCTATTGGCAACCTGAAGATGCACCGTAACTGCTTCGTGCCGATTGACAAAATGGCCCAATAAATCGCCCACCAGATAATTGCCTACCGTATTACTGGCACCCACCCGGAAATTTCCCCGCAAAGTATCCTGTGCGTCACTGGCCCTTTGCTCCAGTTCACGCATGCGCTCCAGGATTTCCTGGGCCAATGGAAGCAAGTCTTTCCCCTTCTCATTCAGGAAAAGCCGCCCCTTGTCACGATCAAACAGGGAGGAACCCAGTTGTTTTTCAAGTTCAGCCAAGGCCATGCTGGCTGCAGGCTGAGTTAAATGCAATACCTTGGCGGCGGCCTTCACACTGCCTTGCAGGGTAATGGCGACAAAAACTTCCAATTGCTTGGGACTGAATGAAATCATATAAGAAACCCTTATTCTATTTATAAATTATATTATCTTTATTTATATTTAACAAAGGTTTAATATACCAATAACTCATAAACATATAAGTATTGATTATGTCAGCCTATAACCCTGCTCATATTGTTAACCCTACTGTCGCAGCCCCCTCCCGGCAAGGTCTGTTCAAAAAAAGAAACAGTCTGATTCCCGGCCTCTTGCTGACTTTGGGCATCGCCAGCATTGCCTGGTTTGCCGGCAAACAGTTCCCGGTTATTGGTGGACCGGTTTTTGGTATTATCCTGGGTATTATTTACAGCAATGCACTGGGCATCAGAACCGTCATGCAGCCCGGCATTGTATTTTCCAGCAAAAAAATCCTGCAATGGTCTGTGATTTTACTGGGATTTGGCCTTAGTTTCGGGGAAATCGTCAGTACCGGCGGTGAATCCCTGGCCGTTACCTTCGTGACCATTAGCGTGGCTTTCATCAGCGCCTGGTTACTGGGAAAAATACTGGGCATCCAGGGCAAATTACGTACCCTGATCGGGGTTGGTACCGCGATTTGCGGTGGCTCGGCCATTGCTGCCGTCACCCCCATCATCAAGCCCGAAGACCATGAGACCGCGTATGCCATCTCAACCATCTTTCTTTTCAATATCATCGCTGTTTTGCTTTTCCCTGCCCTGGGGCATATGCTGCAACTGAGCGATTACGGCTTTGGCTTGTGGGCGGGCGCCGCCATTAATGACACCTCATCGGTGGTCGCTGCAGGCTATGCATACAGCCAGCAAGCTGGCGATTACGCCACGATCGTCAAGCTAACCAGAGCCACGCTGATTATTCCCATTTGTCTGTTCCTGGTTTTTCTTGAGGCCTGGCGACAGAAAAAAAATAACATGCCCAACGTGGCACTGGCCCAAATATTTCCCTGGTTTATCCTTTGGTTTTTGGTGGCCTCAGGCGTACGCAGTACCGGCCTGCTGCCAGAAGCCCTCTTGCCCTGGCTGTCTGGCGCTGCCAAATTCATGATCATTATGGCCTTGAGTGCGATTGGCCTGTCCACCAACCTGCGCAAAATCGTCAGCACCGGCATACGCCCCATCCTGCTGGGACTGGGCGTATGGGTCGCGGTAGCGGTTAGCGCGTTACTGGTTCAATATGGCATGAACCAGCTTTAAACAGCCCGGGTTCTTTCCTGTAACCATTGCAAGGCTGCGCCTTTAACCAAAGGTTGCAGCCTGTTTCTTACCTGCTCATGATACTGATTCAGCCAGTTTATCTCAGACTCATCCAGCAAGTGTCGCGCAATACAACGGGTATCAATCGGACACAGGGTTAAGGTTTCAAACTTAAGGAAACGGCCAAACTCGGTTTCATGAGCAGCCACATTGCACACCAGGTTTTCAATCCGGATACCCCATTGTCCGGGACGATACAGTCCCGGCTCATTTGACGTGATCATGCCTTCCTGCATACCGGTATTCGGATTACGGTAACCACGATGGGAAATACCTTGCGGTCCTTCATGTACATTCAGGAAGTAACCCACACCGTGCCCGGTGCCGTGACCAAAATCCAGGCCCTGCTGCCACAAGGGCATACGGGCAATCGGATCTAGCAACGGTGCCGGAAACCCTACCGGGAAAACCGCCCGCGACAGGGCAATCATGCCCTTAAGGACCAGGGTGAAGTCCTCTTTTTGGCTATCGGACACCTGGCCAACCGGTACAACCCGGGTAATATCGGTAGTGCCATTCAGGTATTGGCCACCCGAATCAATCAATAGCAGGCCATTGCCTTCAATAACCGCATGCGATTCGGGTGTGGCCCGATAATGAGGCATGGCACCATTGGCATTGAAACCGGCAATCGTGGCAAAACTGGGGCAGACAAAATGCGGCTGACGCGCGCGGGCAGCATTAATCTGCTCATCAATAGTCACCTCGCTCACGACCTCACCACTGGCCATGGCCTGTTCAAACCAGGCAAAAAATTCACACAGGGCGACACCATCGGCCTCCATGGCTTTACGCACATTCTGGATATCCGCCGGTGTTTTACGTGACTTGAACAACTGGGACGGGTTCAGCGCCTCTACCAGCTCCAGGCTGGCTGCCGCCTGGCAGATGCCAATGGTGGTGCGTGCCGGATCAATCAAGAGTTTCACCTTGTCTTCAAGCCCGGCCAGCCCCTGGGTGATTTCATTGTAAGGCCTGATCAGAATCTGTTCAGCCACCAGCTTTTCAGTCAGGGCCGGATTGAGCTTGGCCTCATCCACAAACAGCTCGCACTGCTCGGGGCCGATTAGCAAATACGACAGAAACACCGGATTATATGAAACGTCAGCGCCACGTAAATTCAAGATCCAGGCAATATCATCCAGCGATGAAAGCAGATGCCACTGCGTCCCCAGGCTGGCCATCTGCTTGCGCACCAGCGCCAGTTTGTCTGCCCTGCTTTGCGATACAAAAGGCACTTCATGTTCATACACTGCCTCTACCGGCAAGGCGGGTCTGTCAGGCCAAATATTGTCCAGCAATTTTTCATTCCAGGAAAATCGCAGCGATACCCCCTCAAGGGCCGCCTGCAAATCATGGGCGGCACGCATGCTTAGGGTAAAGCCATCGGCCCCAACCGTCATGCCGGCCTGCAATTCGCTGCACAGCCAGTCATTCAAATCCGGTACGCCATCCTGCCCCTGTCGCATCAGGACAATCTCACTGCCTTCAAGCTGGGCCAGGGCCTGCTCCCAGTAGCGACTGTCGGTCCATAAACCGGCAAATTGAGCGCTTACCAGCAGGGTTCCCGCCGAGCCGTCAAAACCACTCAGCCAGGTGCGGGCCTGCCAGTGTTCAGGCAGATATTCGGATAAATGCGGATCGGCGGATGGAATAATATAAGCATCAATACCGCGTTTTGTCATCTGTTCGCGCAATAGCGCAATTCTTTGTTTGAATAAATTCATTGCTCCAACCAACAAGTCAGCAGGCCTGCCACCCGTTAAAGGTAGCCAGGCAATAAGTAAAAATAGGATTTTCGTTTACCATGCCCATGATAAACAAATAAGGCTGTTTGCAGGCCGGTCAAACGAACCAAGCACCATAAAACATCATTGTCCCGCATGTTGATACGCATAAACGAGCCATCCTATCCAATCTGGCGTACCACATCTCCCAGGGCATCGGCAAGGCCTTCCGGCGTGAAACCTAACGATTCAAGGCTGTTTTCAATGTCAGTCAGTAAAAACGGACTGTTTTTTTCAAACTGTCTGCGGGACATTTCGATTGAAACGCGTAATCTTTCAGGTATTTTGCTGGCCTCTGCGCCGCTTCGCCGGGCAACATCCCTGGGGTTAACGCAGTTATCGAATTGTTTAATCAGCTGCCGATAGCCCTCCATCCGCTGACTAATGGCCTCTGCCAGCATCAACTGCCTATCAGCAACGTCAGCAATATCAACTGCATTGTCAAGCAACTCAGTGGCTCGCTCGAACCACTCTTTGCCTTTGTTGGCTACGGTCAACGCCACTTTGTCGGGATTATCCAGAGCGGCATCAAAGCGTGTTTTATCGAGCATTTTCTTAAGGTCAGTGCCATAGCTTTCCGCGTGCCCCAAAACATCCTCAATCACCGTTTGATCGGTTTTTTTCCCGTAGCGACTTGAAAAATCAGCATCCTTGCTCTTGAAACCTTTCGAGGCTTCAAAAAAAACTGTCGTTATAAACCTGTTCGGTGATGTGCTGATCAAAATAGGTGTATTCACCTTTGGAATTGATGTAAAAGGCCGTCCAGTCGCGATCAATAGTGACTTTCCTTCCACGTTTCATCAACGCTTGCGATGATGAACTGGCATTCAGAATCTGTATTTTTCCGGGAGGAATTCCGGTCATGGAAGACAATCTGTCTATGGCCAGGGTATCGGCACGATGATAAAAAGTCGCCAGCGTTTCGTTAAACGATTGCCGCACAGAATTCAGGCCTTCATCGGCATAATCCTGCAGCGCATACATGGCCAACTTGTTCTGCTGGACCTTAATAGTCATTTCGTTCATCAGCTTTCGATTGGCCGGGGTAGGATTCAGCTCGAATTGCCAGGCTGCCGCTTGCAGATTGTTCACCTGCTCTTGAGCAAACTGTCGGCCTTCGCGCAACGCGTCATCCCACTCGACTTGCCATATGGTTTCCTTTTGCTAAGCAGGAATTCTAACTTCCTTTATACGTTTCTTTATACGGCAAGAACGTGCGGTTTGGTGCATGCTTGTGATGTCAGTTGAGACAAGCTAAACTAGATGATATTGATTTATAAGGGAATTTTCAGAGGATTTGAGGCCGCGTGAAACTCTATGATCCGCGGGTTGGCATGCCACCCTGTCCGCCATAGTTTTAAATTAAGCCCTTGATCATCAAGGGCTTTTTTTGTTTATGTCGAAGTCAGCCTGACATTCATCATGCCCCTGGACCAAACTTGATGGCGGCTTCCAAGAGCGTGCCCATTTCACTGATCACTTGAGGAATATCCTTGCCACCGGTCAAGCTGCGGATCGTCCGGTCAGCCGTGATCGGGTCAATATTATTTTTGCCAAAGTCAGACATCACTTTACTGATTTGTTCCCAATGCGCACGAGACGCCTTGAAGCTGTCGACACTGCCCGCACCGGGCTTGATGCGATCCAGCATGGGCGTGACTTTGGTATCAAAGTCTTTGGCGGCGCCGCGGCTAACTTCTTGCAAGCGCTCGAAATAACCCAGGCCTTCGGCGTCATGCATCATGTGCGAAGTTTTATACAGGGTCACGTCTGCCGCCTGTTGACCCCAAGCCTTGCTGACCCTGGACTTGTCGGCGCCCAACCATGCCTTGTCACGGTAGCTTTCGGCATGCTTGCTGGTCGTGACACTTTCCCACGCCTGTGGGGCGCTTTTGCCCGTAACCTTGGCATAAGCGTCATTCCAGGATTGCTGAGCATCGTTTTGCCAGTTGTAGAGCATGGCAGGTTCGCCATTCTTGGTCAGAGACTTCATGGCTGTTTCGTCAAGACCAATGTCGTAGTCCATGCCGACTGATCCGGCACTGGCTGCGTTACGCATTTCTTTCAAGTCCTGTTGATTCCAGCCTTTCGCATTCTGGTTCGCGTCGAACTCGGTTTTAACCTTGCCATGCACGTCTTCCAGATGCAGCACATACGTGCGCTGGGTTTGCGGATCGCCCTTGTACTTCAGGTAATTCTTCGCATTGGGATTCCCGTTGACGTTCAACACCTTCTCGCGGACTTGCCTCTGAAGCTCAAGTAACTCTTCAGTCGGACGCCCGGCACTGCCCGCATCCGCCAATCGTTGTTGAGCATTACGCATATCCTGGACCAAATCCTCTCCTTGCTTACGCGCGCGCTTGAACTGCTCAAGGGCTTCGCGCTCGAAGGCGGTGGGTCGCGCGGGACCCGGGCCCGTATCACCATCAAAGGTTTTAGACGCGGGAGCACCATCAATTGCCGCTTTGGTCCGGGGAGCGCCATCGATAGCGGCTTTTGTCCGGGGAGCGCCGTCGATAGCGGCTTTTGAGGTGGGCGCACCGTCGACATTGGCCCGGCCGGCTTTGGTGCGGGCCAATATCTTGCCTGCCCCATATTGAAGCAGCCCGCCTTTAATAACCGCCCAGGAACCCTGTTCTATTGCCTGTTCCAGCCCACCTTCGCGGTAGCCTCGCAATGTTTCGACAGCCCCATCGGCCAGTGGACCGAAGCTGCTGACCGTTCGCAAAGCCGCTTCAGCAGGGCCTCCCTCGATGTAGCCCGTCAAGCCCTGATAGGTGCTGTCAATGGCTTGGCCACCGAAAAGCGACGTCGCCATCATGCCGTAATCTGCAGCAGTTTTAACATTTTGTGCCGCCTCCAGGCCCAGGTTGGCCAGTGCCGCATCCTCTTCGTCTTTGGCTTGTTGGCCCTGGTAATACCCTTCGACTTTTTTGCCAATCGCGCTGGCGATTTTCTTGACAGCCCCCTCGTCCATCCTGGTACGGACTTCAGGCGTCAACTGACGTTCGACGAATTCGCGGGCACTCTGGCCTTCAGAGCCAGGCAACATGGCCGCAAGCCGCAGCAGCGATTCAGTATTGCGCTGGAATTGCGCCATTTTCTGATGGGTTTCATGAATATTGGCGATCAACGCGTCGTGCGCATAGTCATCAAAAGGCGAACGCGTGCGCACCAGGCGACCGGTCTCGATCGAAGCGATCAGGTCTTTTTCACTTTGGATATCAGATAGTTCTCCGATGATGCGCAACTCAAGCGCAGCACGGCGTTGAGGATCCGCTTCTTTGGCCAGTTCGGCCTTGTCCTTGGCCAGATTAGCTTCAACAAAACGAATGTTGTGTTGATGGAACTTGACGCGATCAAGCAAGGCCTGTTCTTCAGCTTTGCGATCTTCATCAACCTTTTGGGTGCTTGCCGCAGTATCCGTGGGTACTGGTTTGGCAGTGATCTTGCCCCCTTTTGCAGGGCCTACAAAGCTGGCCACGATCGAAGACAGCTGCTTGCGGTCTTGCTCAAGGGTGGAATCTTCGGAAAAGGGCCGTTCTTTCAGCCACTTTGTGGCTGCAGCCACAAAAGCGGGTGTCAGCTCATGATGGCGACGCAGGTCTTCAAGTTGGGACTGGACCATCATTTCGCTGACTTTATTACCCAGCACGTTGGACGCCATCATGGCCCCTAAGTCCATGTTACGGCCACCGGACTCTTTGGCTTCTTCCTTCCTGCGCCTGGCTGAGGCCCCCAACGTTTCTTGAGCCGCTTTCTGGGCAAGTTCCATACTGGCGCCGGCAGGGTATTGAACGACTCCGTCGGGACCTAACACGTTCGCCTTGACGGTGATAGACCATGAGTAAGTTTCACCGTCTTCTTCGTCCACCTCGGTGATATCGAAACTCTTGTTGATCCCTCCATTTTTCATGTGGGGATAAAGCGCCGGCAGAGGCGTATCTTGATCCTCGTGCATTTCAAGCACGTCGATATAGGGGTCGGTTTTTTCATCGTATGTGTCGGCATCAAGCGTGAGGGCACGGTACCGCTTGTTGGCGGGCGGCCCAACCGAATACACCACGAAGACCAAAGGCAACTCGGTGATGCCATCAATAAACACACCTTCCTCATGGACCATGACCCCGTACCAGATCCCTTCATGCCCGTCAGTTGGCTTCAACAGGTCGAGCAAAGTATCTGTTGCCTTACGATGAACGTTTGAAGCCGCATCTTGCGCCGCCAAGGCATCAGGCGGCTCACCCAGATTCTGCAGGGCCTGAGCAATCATACGGGCGCGGGCCTCAAGGGCGACCAGGTAGTCTTTAAGCAGTATGGCTTGCGCCAGTGAGGCCTCGGCGTAGGCCTGGTTGTCGTATTCTGCGGCGGCCGATGCCTCTGCCCAGGTGTTATCAAACGCAGTCGCTGTCAGTGCGATAGCTTCGCGCACATTCAACAGCTCTGTCAGCAAAGGCGTGGCTTTACGGAAGTACTGCAAGATGTTGTCGGCGGGGAAAGCGTAAAAGCCCGCCCATCGCTGCTCGACACGTGCAGAATCGGCCGCTGATAATGGCCCCATCAAGGCCAGTGTCGCTTCTTTGGCCGTGGTGATCATGCCAGCATATTGTGCGCTGCCCAGCGTGACCATGGGCAAAGCCGCAGGTAAAGAGAACGGGGGCAGATGGGCAATATGCGACGACGGTTGACCTAAAGATACGGGCAGCTGAACTGGCGCTTGCTGCGCTTTGCCCGAGACGACAGATTGAAGCCCCTGACGAGAGGCTATGGCTTGGGCGGCTGGTGAAGAGGACGCCAGAATTTTCTGGTAAAGCAAAGGATCTTGAGCTTCATACGCCATACTCATGACCTCGTCGTTGATTTTTCCGGCCTGATAGCCTTCCTTCAGTTCCTCCCAGCGCCTTCGTTGCGACCGGAGATCTTTTTTGACTTGCTCGAATTTTTTTCGCTCATCGGCCGAGCGACGGTTAATCACGCTTTTGCCGGGGTCAAAATATTCATCTCGCCCAAGAACCAGAACACTCCCTTGGTCATCCATGACCTGCTGCAGCGTCAGGTACGCTCTGATCGCAATGTCTATTGCGTCCCGCTTCATTTTGTAGAGCACGTCTTCCTGACGCTTATCGACCACAGGTTTGATGTGATTCTTCCAAACGTCGTTACCGGCCCAGGCCCCAACAATTGAAGCACCTGGCACAAAAGAACTGGCCATGGCACCTGCCCTTTCGGCAGGGAGTTCGAGCCCGCCTTGCCAAAGGGTGCCTATCGCCCCTTTAGTGCTGCTTTCTGCCAATGCAGAACGACTGTCGGCACTGACTGGAGCAACATCAAGTTGTTTGAGGAATGGGCCTAATGTTGACAAGAATTCAGCTGTTTTCTTCGAGTTACCCAGCTTCCTTTCTGCAACCCCGATTTTTGAATCGTACTTTTGAGTGACCTCTGCCAAGGCCTTGGCCGTGACGTGCGCAGCATGACTGCTCGATTTTTTTTGTTCCAGATTTTTGGTTAGCTGAACCAGTTTCTGATCTTTCTTTTTTTGCTTTTTAAGCGCTGAGATCAGATTTTCGAGATTGACAGCGCTTTTAATGGCTTGTATGCGAAGCCCGTTAATGGCTGAATCAAATGGGCCATATTGCGAAAAATCACCGATTTTGAGAATGCCTTTCTCAAGGGAGCCAAAGCTGAAATCCAGACCTTCATGCACCCATTGCGCCGATACCCAGACCGGGCTTCTGCCTTGAATTTGCTTCTCAGTTGATGGGATCATCAGAAAACTGCTGGGCGGCGGCATGATGACCTTTGTCTGAGCCCAGACAGGTCCGGCAATACCCAGTGACAAACCAAGCGCGGTTAGTAAGCGAGTGTTCATTGGTTGTCCTTGTTGATGAAGCCGGAAAAGCTGTAAAACCCAAAATCAATGATTTCAGCAACGGACTTGTCGCCACGCAGGGTCAAGGCTGCGTAAATATCAGGATTCGCCGAAGAAGCAAAAAGTGACACGACGGTATTACCGGATTCTATGTAGGCCACCGGCTCGAGGGTCGACCAGAGAGCTGGGTCAACCGCCTTTAATAGTCTGACCGGGATGTTGGGCGGCAGTATGTTGTCTAGCGTGCCACGTTGACCCGCCACAATGATTTCATTCCAGGCAAAGCGCGTCGCCCGTGCCTTGGCTTGATCATCAAACAGGGGCAGCACAGTTGCCTGGTGCGCCATCCATTGCAACGCAGCACCTGCAACCATGGCCTGGCGACCCTCTTCTCCCAGATCAGCAAACGGACTTTCTGTTTTACCCGCCTCAACACTGGCGATGGCCGTCGTGGTAGCTGCGTTCAGCACCCCTACCGCGTCAGGCGCATAGCGTTTTTCATTCATCCAGGCCAGCCCCGTGGGAAACGGAGCTTTGGCACCACGCGCCACGCTACCCATGACCATATCTGCGGTCACAATCTGCATACGGTTATCAGTGGGGCTACGTGCCCACCCCGTCAGCAGGACAATGTCGGCCCAGGGGTGTTGAAAGGCAACGGTTTCAACCTGGTCGCCGCTGGCGACAAAGTTGATTAGGCTGTGACGAAAGAACACCGACCAGTCATCAGAGCCCGCATCATCTTGCCATAACAGTACGCCCAACTCTGCAAGCTGCAGGTTGGCTTCGGGGGTAGACATACTACGCAGTGCTGCCAAGAAGTTTATCGACGCCAGAGATCTGAACGCTTCGGCTTCCGCCCACAGCTCGATAGACAGTTTTGTGTCTTGTGGTTGTGCTTGCGCCAAGCGCGGAATGACACACACCCACAACGCAAGCACAAAAAACAGGGGCCGAAAGGCAACGGCGAAAGCGCTCATGGCAAATGTCCGGTTGTGGTGCATTATTAACAGGCTTACCTGAAATTTCGCACCGGGTTTCGTGGATTTATGTCAGTTCAGGCTTGCGCCGCACTGGTCACAAAAGTTAGCGCCAGGAACAATCTCTTGCCCGCATTGACTGCAGAATCTTGGTGTGCCGCCGGTTGTGAATGTGTCAGGTAGGGCCAGATCTTTGTCTTGATCGGCGATGAACAACCAGTCGATATCTTCCTCGTCTTCGCACAAACCAATCGAGCCCCCATCAGACACAACGTAGAAGCTGTCTTCATCAATCGGGTCTTCGGCATCGCTGGTTTGCGCCAGTACCAACAAACCTTCTGAGGCATACGCCGTATCGGAATTGATAAAAGACCACTGACCCGAAAGGCTTGTGGCATATTCGGCTGCGTCGTGCAGAGAGTTAAACTGTTTCATAAAAACTTCCTTATGTGATCATATTGTACAATATGTAAACTTGCACTACAGCAGTGGCTACCCTATTTGACGCACCGCATCTCCCACCGCATCGGCAAGGCCTTCCGGCGTGAAGCCTAACGATTCAAGACTGCTTTCCAGATCCGTCAATGAGACCGGGCTATCAATGTCCAACTGACGGCGACACATTTCAACCGAGACACGCAACCTTTCAGGAATTTTACTGGCCTGCGCACCGCCTCTTCTTGCCACATCCCTTGGATTAATGCAATGGTCAAACTGTTTGGTCAGCTGGCGATAGCCCTCCATTCTCTGGCTGACGGCGTCTGCCAGCATCAGCTGCCGGTTGGCAGGGTCGGCTATTTCCCCCGTTTTTTTCAACAGCGCACTGCCCCGCTCAAACCACTCCTTACCTTTATTGGCAACCGTTGTCGCGACTTTATCAGGATTGTCCAGCGCCATGCCATGATAGGTTTTATCCAGCATTTTCTTCAGGTCAGTGCCATAGCTTTCGGCATGACCCAGCACGTCTTCAATAACGGTTTGATCGGTTTTTTGGCCATAACGACCCGAAAAACCCGCATCCTTATTCTTGAACCCTTTTGAAGCCTCAAAGAAACTGTCGTTATAGATCTGTTCGGTCATGCCCTGATCAAAAAAGACATGTTCGCCTTTGGAGTTAACATAATAGGCGGTCCAATCACGATCGATTGTGGTTTTCCTGCCGCGCTGCATAAGCGACTGTGAAGAGGAACTGGCATTCAGAATTTGAATTTTAGCTGTCGGAATCCCCGTTATGGAAGCGAGCTTTTCTTTGGCAAGGGTGTCGGCACGGTTGTAAAACACACCCAATGTTTCATTAAATGATTTACGCACGGAATCCAGACTTTCATCTTTATAATTCTGCAACGCATACATGGCCAACTTGTTTTGCTGAACGCTGATGGTCATGTCATTAAGCAGTTTTCGATTGGCTTCGCTGGGGTTCAGCTCGAATTGCCAGGCCGCAGCCTGTAAATTCTCCACTTGCTGTTTGGCAAACAGCTTGCCTTCACGTAGCGCCTCATCCAGCTCGATTTGGCCGGCTGTCTTGCTTAATCTTCTGCGTCCGGTTTCCAACAGCAGGCTTGCCTGGCTGGCCGCCTGCTTGCCGGCCTTGACAGAGTCCTCAATCGCGGTACGGGTATTCTTGCCACTGATTGCGGTTGTGAAGCGTGCCATACTATCAGCGACATTTTCTTTCGCTTCACGCATGGCTCGCTTCGCTTCAGGACTGCCGGCCACTTTTTTAAGTTTGTCCAAACCGGCATTCATTGCCTTGTCGGAAAGATACTCAAGAGTGACAACTTTAACGCCCACATAAAAGGCTCCCCAGGCGCTATCACCACCGCTATCCACATACGCTTTCATATCGCGCGCCACTTCCAGGGAAGTAAAGACCACATCAGAGCAACCCAATGTAGTCACACCCAGTGCCATGCGCCCCATAAAGCCCAATGATTCTTCAAGGGATTCTGCCGTTTGCAAATAGCTTTCTATATAAAGCTTCACTTCATCGGCAAAGGTCACGGTCTGGGCCTGTGCATTGGCCCCAGCAACCGTTCCTTGCAAAAAACCACCCCAGGTCTGCTTGACGATTTCCACTTGCCGGGCGTCATAGCCATAAGCTTCGTCATAACCGTCCAGCATGACATCGATGAACTTAACCAATGGAAACAGCTTATTCAGGTAGTTCATCTCCCAAATCAGGGTACGAATATGTAGCAGACGTTCGGTGATGTACGCATCCGCTTTCAGCATCGCCATACCGTCTGCCATATCCCTGGACTGGCGCAAAGGCTGGGAACACAGCAGCACTTCTTTTTCAACAATGTACTTTTCATCACCATATGTAGTGGCAAGACGCACCTTGACCCTGAACCGGCTGGGTGCATCCAACGCACCTTTGCAACAGCGAAAAATCAAGGCACGACCTCCTCCTGTCACCTCGTCCATCATTTGACATTGAATGGCGAGCTTTTCCAGCATCGGCTGATCAGCCTCGTGCACGGCCTGAAGCTGGAAGTCCAGACTGTCAGGTGCAATCTGCAAAAGGCTATGGGCTTGCGGATCCCAATCAAACAGCGTGATCATCGCCTTGGACTCGGCAGGCACATACTGCTTGTCTGCCACCGTAAACAGGAATTTATTGCTGCGATGTTTATGCGAGTCATAAGGCTCTACATAACAGGCAATCGAACTGACATCAAGCCTCAACCCCATATGAAAACGGTATATCGGCAAAGTCCCGGTCAGGCTTTGCCCACCACTGACCGCCTTGACTTCCAGGGTATAAGAATCATAATCACCGGCATTGCCACCCGTCTTCTTTTTCTCGGTAATCACGGCATAGTATAGACCCGGCTCGTCTGCAGCCTCTACCGTCACACCATACCCGTCATCACGAATAATACAGGCGGTCACCACCGCGTCTTTACCCATCCCCAACACGGCAAAAGGCAGGCGTTCCGTTTTATCATGGCAGGCCGGCAAAGTAAGGTTGTCCTGGGCGAATACAATTTTTTCTTCCTCAATCTGAAAAACCACATGGTTGGTAAAACTGCCGCCCTCGCTCATGAAACAGAAAGAAACCCGTGCCTGGTCGGGAATTGATTCACCACTGGCAGGTGCTTCCACCTGTGCTGTCTTATAGTCGCCCGCCATGCTTTGCCCACTGATTTGCAAATAATAAGGTGAGCTGATATTGATTTTTGCCGTCAAGTCATGACGGGTATTTTCCTGGCCCTCGGGGGTGATTTCAACAATACGGGCATAAATCGGCACTTTTTTACCCACAGCCAGTGTATTCCCAAAATCCTTGCGAATACGCATTTCATAGCGATTGGGGTTGTCCTCGGGCGCTTCCTTTTCTTCCTTTTGTGGTTTCGTTTTACGCCTGTTTCTGCCCCAGGCAGCGGCGGCACCACCCCCGATAAGGATGCCCGCAATGGCGGCAGGAATCAGGATACCGGTTTCGCCAGCACTTTCATCGGCATCGGTGGTCACCTCGGCATGGACAGCATCAGTCACTTCAAGCCAGAAACTGAACGTGAGCATGCCGCTGCCTCCCCAATAGGTGTTCTCCAACACCCTCCGCATTTCGCTATAGGCCGACTTGTCGTTAAAAGTTTTCACACTGCCATCATTTTCTTTGTACGATATGTCCAGATCCAGCTCATAAAAAATTGCCGGCTTACCATAATAATCACGGCCAAGTTCCAGTTTGAGCCACCCGCTAACGGCATGCCAAGGCTTAATGTCCGTCACAAAGCGATCAAACGTAATTTTGACCGGCTCACCCACCTTCAGGGTCACATCATTTAATTTTTTATGGGTGCCGTCCGCATCAGGACTCTTCTTAATGTGGGAGGTAATATTCACAAAACGAAGTTTCACCGATTCAAGATCACGACTATTCTCCAGTATTTGTGCCTGAGCAGGACAGAAAATCGCAACGGTAAACAGTAGAGCCAACAATATTCTTAAAAATGAATGTGTTTTCATGCCTGTCATTTCACTATCCTTTTAGCCAGCTCACGAATCACATGGGTGAGTAAAGACTTTTGCCCCTCTGTCATGGCAATACGCATTTCACCTGCGTTGTCGGACGCGCTAACCGTCTGGTCAAGTAGCGCTGACAAAGCCTTTTTCACCGGATGGACCGCTTCTTTTTTAACTGCCGTGGCTGCTGTTTCTTTAGCTTTTTCTTTGGCTTTGGCTTTTTCCGTGGTTCTCTGTTTGGTTTTTTCTACCCCCTCTTCCGCCGCCGTGATTGATGCGGCCGGAACTTTGGTGGTTCTCTGTTTGGTTTTTTCTACCCCCTCTTCCGTGATGTGCTCTTTTTGTGCTGCTTCAACATTAGGTGGCAGATCACTCACCTGAACAGAAATAACAGGCTCACTGACAGGGATGTCAACCGTTAATGCCCGCCCAACCCCGGCACCGCATTTCGGGCAGAATTTCATCCCCGTCTTCAACGACGCACCACAGCGGTCACACTGTATTTTTAGTGGTGCAGCCTGTTCAATTCCCGGCAGGGCATGGCCACATTTCATGCAAAATTTGGCACCTTCGTGCAACGCGGTTCCACATTTCATACAGAATTTTGCCATTACCCCATTCCATTCCCGTTAAAAAACACCTTGTCAGACCCTGCTCAGGGACGCGTCATGGCCACCAAGCCGTCAGTACCATCAGGCAACGTCAGGGTACCCACCGCATATTGCGCCCCTTTGTAAGAATAGAACTGCTTGATACTAAGATTCATCGGGCCATACCCGTATAAAGTCCCGTTTTTCCAGTTCATGTTCAGCACCGTGTCTTCCATACTGGTTTCATCAATGTCCTGATCGCCTGCAAACATATGAGACCAATCAAGGATCACGGCACCATTACCCTCTGCCCCAGACAAGGTGAGTGTTAGGAAATCGTACAGCCGGCCCGTGTCTTTACCCTCGGGGTCATAAATAAACAGGCATTTCCAGTTTGCGGCAAGGTTGTTGAAATCGGTTTCTTTAATAGCCCCTTTGGGTACACCGTTCTTTTCAACATCATTTAAATACCACCGAAAATCCTCAATTGAGGGCCGTTCAGTGGTGGAAAGACTGATTCCGTTAACCGGACGGTTTTGCGTTGCCTGTGCCTGTGCAGGCTGGGCAAACAAAATGACACCCGTCATCATCATGGCGGCGCCGGCCATGAGTGCTTTTGCAGCGGTACCGGCTTTTTTCTGACCGACATTATTGGGCCGGTTTTCTTCACTTTTTTGACTATACATGAGTTTTCCTTTTTGCTTGATTGCTTGATTTGGCAGGCCTGATCAGTTCAGCTTTGCACCACATTCATCACAAAAGTTGGCGCCAGGCGCAAGACGATGACCGCATTGGGAACAAAAGCAATTGTCTGTTGAGGCTGAATAAACATCGGGCAGAACAGTGTCTTTTTCAGCATTCGCAATAAACAACCAGTCTATATCTTCCGCATCTTCGCAAAGACCGATTGAGCCGCCTGAGGACACCAGATAAAAGTTATCCTCATCGATCGGGTCTTCTTCATCGCTGGTTTGGGCAAGTGGCAGCAGACTTTCTTTCTCATAGGTCTCACTCGTATTGGCAAAATGCCAGCCATCAGACAGGGTAACGGCATATTCGGCGGCTTCCCGCAGGGAATTGAAGGGTTTCATGGAAATGTTCCTTATTTATTTGAATAGTAAATTGTCACACCGTTTGCAACGATCATTCTTGATGGGATTCATCATTGAGCAGACATTGCAGTAAATGATGCGATCTTTCGACTTGTCATATTTCTCATAGGTACCAAAGGCAGGATGGTAACGCACCCGATCTCCCACGGACAGATAGTCGTACATATGATTTCCGCTGTCCTTTTCAACAATCGTTTTTTTCTTGCCGTCCTGGGTTCTGATGACAGTCGTATACTCAATATAGGTACTGTCATTACTGTCCTCACTGCTTCGGCGTTCACTGCGTTCTTTACGGGTTTTATCCTCTACAACCCCTTCCCACATTGGCCTGCTGGCGCGGCGAAGCGCGAACAAATTCACGATAAACATGACCAGCGCAATACCCACCCCAATAACGACCGCCTCTGTAAAAGGCAGATTCTCAACCAGAAGGCCTGCAACCGGAAAGCCGATGAGCGGCACCAGTGTCAGCACCCACAGACAGCCAATGCCGGTTTTACGGTTTTTCCGGGGGCCGCCTCCAAGATGTCAGGGTGATCACAATAATTGGAAAAACCCGCCCTGACGGGAAAATTGGGGAAACCCGACTCTGGCGCGGGCATGGCCTGCCCGTCGCGATCAGCACCGGCATTCAAAATCCGGGTGCCACAATTTGTACAGAAGACAGCGTCTTTCACCAGGGCTTTACCACAGTTTGTACAAAACATTTGTGCGTTATTCCTTAGTTTTACAGGATGGTGGTCTGGTTGCTTTACCGGCCGCCGGTTTGTTTTTTTCTGCCGTTTTACTGTCCCGCTCACCAGCAGTAGCAAAAGCAGGTAAACCAGTGGAGCAAAAGTATGGTAAATGATAGCCAGCGCCCCCATCTCATCAAAATCGCTTAGCGCACTGGGTTTATTGATATAAGGAAAGAAAGGCAAATAAAGAATTCGCTCAGCCCGCGTGCCCCCCTTTGGAAGGCGTGGCCAGACCTCATCGCTGGCATAAATGACATACCCCCGGTATTGCTTTCCATTCGCGGTAAAATAGTAACCTTTGGAAATCGTGCGGGAACGGTTTTGCCCTGCGCTCCGGCCATCAAGGCGACTATCATAACTGTCTACCGTACCCATCGTGGCCTGTCCCCAAAGCCCCAGAGCAAGCGTACTCCAACTGACATACATGGCAAATAACAAACAGGCGTATATCAACAACAGTATTGGTAAAGGGATGTTATTGTTTTTTATCTTTGTCACGCAGCAAGCTCCTCTGAAGTGGTACACCTGGAAAAAACATAGCTCCCATCATTGGCTAAAAAAACTTAATATATTTACAACAAGATACACTAAGCTATCATGAACGTCAGCAGAAAATTCAATCCATGGCATTTTTTAACAGATACCCTTATCGTATTTTCTGCTTTTTATTGTCATTTTTAAGGAAGTAGTCATGAATACCCGTTTCTATCTTGTTTTCGCCGCGCTCAGTTGCCTGGTTTCGGTTGCCTTTGGCGCTTTTGGTGCCCATGCCCTGAAAGCGATGGTAACTCCCGAAAGACTGACAGTATGGCATACGGGTGTGCTGTATCAAATGACGCATAGCCTGGGATTGTTTATGCTGGTGGCCGTCAGCGCCTGGCTTGCGCCGGTCTGGCAAAAATGGGCGGCCCGCTTTCTGACGGCTGGCATTGTGATTTTTAGCGGCAGCCTTTATTTATTGGTATTAACCAACACGCCTGTACTGGGTGCCATCACCCCGATTGGCGGAGTAAGCTTTTTACTTGGCTGGTTATTGCTGGCCCTGGCCGCCTGCAAAAAACAGGCATAAAAAACCCCGCACACTGCCAGCAGCAAGACGGGGTTTTTGTTGTTGTGATCGCATAAGCGACTAATTGCTTAGCTTTGCTTTGAGCAAGTACAGGCCAAGGCAAAGCAATCGCTCACCTTAAGCGAAAGCGGAAACATCCACTTTCACACCGGTTTTTGACTGCAGTTCCTCAACAGTGACGCCGGGCGCCAGTTCAAGCAGTTTCAAACCATTTTGAGTGACTTCCAGCACACCCAGATCAGTGATGATCATGTTCACCACCCCTAAACCGGTCAGGGGCAAGGTACACTCAGGCAAGATCTTAAGGTCTTCGGTGCCATCTTTCTTGCGTGCAACATGTTCCATTAAAACCAGTACCCGGCCAACTCCGGCTACCAGATCCATGGCTCCGCCCATGCCCTTGACCATTTTGCCCGGGATCATCCAGTTGGCCAAATCTCCCTTTTCAGACACCTGCATGGCGCCCAGAATGGCCAGATTGATTTTTCCACCACGAATCATGGCAAAAGAATCTGCCGATGAAAAAATGGAAGAACCCGGCAATGTGGTCACGGTTTGTTTACCTGCATTGATCAGATCAGGATCAATCTCATCTTCAGTAGGGAAAGGACCAATGCCCAGCAAACCATTTTCAGACTGCAGCCAGACTTCCATGTTGTCTGGCACATAATTGGCCACCAGGGTGGGCAAACCAATGCCCAGGTTGACATAAAAACCATCTTGCAATTCTTTGGCAGCACGGGCTGCCATTTCTTCACGACTCCAAGCCATTTCTTATTCTCCTTATGCCTGACGGACAGTACGTTGTTCAATACGTTTTTCAGGGTTTTCATTCAGCACAATACGGTGGACGTAAATGCCGGGCAGATGTATCTGATCGGGATCCAGTTCGCCCGTTTCAACAATTTTCTCCACTTCCACCACAGTGATTTTTCCTGCCATTGCCACATTGGGGTTGAAATTGCGCGCCGTTTTATTGAATATCAGATTGCCACTGCGATCGGCGATATAGGCTTTCACCAATGACACATCGGGAGTAAGCGAACGCTCCATGACATATTGATGCCCGTCAAACTCGCGAATTTCCTTGCCTTCGGCAACCAGGGTACCCACCCCGGTACGGGTAAAAAAAGCCGGAATGCCGGCACCGCCAGCACGCAGCTTTTCGGCCAGGGTACCTTGCGGGGTAAATTCAAGTTCCAGCTCACCAGACAGATATTGCCTCTCGAACTCTTTGTTTTCACCCACGTAAGACGCAATCATTTTTTTGATTTGCCGTGTGGCCAGCAACTGGCCCAGACCAAAACCGTCTACACCGGCATTATTACTGACACAGGTAAGGTTTTGAACGCCCGTATCCCTGAGCGCAGCAATCAATGCCTCTGGAATGCCACATAAACCAAATCCTCCCACTCCTATCATTTGTCCGTCAGCGACAATGTCCTTTAAGGCCAGGCTGGCGCTTTGATACACCTTATCCATCTATTTTCCTTCGTATTAAATATAAAGCGGTCAATCGCTACAAATACCATGAATTACCCCTTTTCCTGAATTGGGGAATACACTAGAAATCACTACTCCTGGCCGAACAACTCCTGGATGATTTCACGCATTTGCTCGCTCCAGGGACAGGAACGGCCGGTCGCCAGATTGGACAAAACCAGAATCGAACGGGCTGAGGCATAAACAACACCCGGCTCACCCTCTTTTTCGATAGTGATTTTATGTTCCATGCTTGAACGGCCCATACGGGTTAATTCATGCATGACCAAAGCATTACCCGGATAATTCATGGGGCGCAGGAAATCACAGGAAAGATGGCCCACCACCACACCGGTACCCGCTTCAAAATAAGGCCTTATGGCATTAATGAATGCGATACGTGCTTCCTCCATGGCCCGAAAATAAACCGTATTGTTCAGGTGCCCCAGCATATCCATATCGCCCCAGCGCATGGCAAATGAAAAAGAGTGAATCCCATTACTAAAACTTCCCGCCAGATCTGCAGGCAAGCAGAAATTATCCATTTATGTCCTTTTGTTTTTAATACGCAATAAGCTGTTAACTCTATCAGATTTAGATTGACATTTTTTTTATCGCGTGAATTTTGTTGTTTTTCACTGCATAAACCGATTCATTACAATACAATCATGGAATCTGGCAATTTACAATCTATATAAAAGGAGTTGGCGCTCATGTCTGAACGCGAGTCAATGGAATATGATGTAGTGGTTGTGGGCGGAGGACCTGCCGGTCTTTCAACCGCCATCAAACTCAAGCAATTAAGCAACGAAAACAATAAAGATATTTCCGTCTGTGTACTGGAAAAAGGCGGTGAAATTGGTGCCCATATTCTTTCAGGCGCTGTCATGGATCCCCTGGCCCTTGACGAACTGATTCCCGACTGGAAAGAAAAAGGTGCTCCGCTGGACACGGCCGTCAAGGAAGATGAGTTTCTTTTCCTTAGCGAAACCGGTGCCCGCAAAACGCCCCACTGGATGTTGCCCCCCTGCTTCAAGAATGAAGGCAACTACATTGTCCGCCTGGGTGATGTCACCCGCTGGCTGGGCGAACAGGCTGAAAACCTGGGCGTGGATATATTCCCGGGGTTTGCCGCTACCGAAGTCCTGTACGACGACAACGGCGCTGTACGTGGCGTCGCCACAGGTGACATGGGTGTCAATCGTGATGGCAGCCATTCCGACCACTACCAGCCAGGCATGGAACTGCTGGCCAAATACACGATTTTTGCCGAAGGGGCACGTGGCCAGCTGGGTCGTCAACTCATTGAAAAATTCAAGCTGGACCAGGGTCGCGATCCGCAAAGCTATGGTATTGGCATTAAGGAAATGTGGGAAATCGACCCGGCAAAATCCAAACCGGGCCTGGTTATTCACACCTCAGGCTGGCCTCTGGATGCCGACACTTATGGCGGCACCTTCCTGTATCACCTTGATAACAACTTAGTGGTTGTGGGCATGGTGGTGGGCCTTGATTACGCCAACCCATGGCTGTCTCCTTTTGAGGAATTCCAGCGCTACAAGACACACCCCAGCATCAAACCTTATTTTGAGAATGGCAAACGTATTGCCTATGGTGCCCGGGCCCTGACCGCCGGTGGCCTGCTTTCCCTGCCCAAACTGGTCTTCCCGGGTGGTGCCCTGGTGGGTTGTGAAGCCGGCTTCCTGAATGCATCGCGCATCAAAGGCAGTCATGCCGCCATCAAATCCGGCGCACTGGTTGCTCAGGCCCTGTACGATGCACTGGTTGCCGAACGCAGCCACGACATCTTAAGCGATTACCCCATCGCTTTCGAACAATCCTGGCTGTACCAAGAGCTGAACAAGGCACGCAACTTCAAGCAATGGTTCAAAAAAGGTCGTACCGTCGCCACCATCATGACCGGTATCGAACAATTGATTTTCAAAGGCAAAATGCCCTGGACCATTCACCGCACCAAGGCTGACCATGAATGCCTGAAACCTGCCGCGGAATGCGCAAAAATCGAATATCCCAAACCAGACGGCAAAATCACTTTTGACCGTTTAAGCTCTGTGTTCATTTCCAACACCAACCATGATGAAAATGAACCGATTCACCTGACCCTGAAAAACCCCGATATTCCGGTTGAAACCAACCTGAAGGTTTATGCAGGGCCCGAACAGCGCTACTGCCCTGCCGGTGTTTACGAATTTATCAAAGACGATACCGGTGAGGATAAATTGCAAATCAACGCACAAAACTGCGTTCATTGCAAAACCTGTGATATTAAAGACCCAACCCAGAATATTGTTTGGGTGGCCCCACAGGGTGGCGAGGGTCCCGTATACAGTGGCATGTAGTTACAAAAGTCCAATATGGCACGGTCTGGCCCAAATTGGGTCGACCGTGCCTGACAGGCAGCACTGAAAAATGGCATTCACCCATGAATTGCCCAAAACGCCATTCAAGTAATGGCGTTTTTTTCATGTTTTTTACCACAGATACAAACTTATACTTATTTGTTTATTCTCAATCAAATTAACAGCAAAAACATGAATAATAAAAGAATTTAATAACAAAAACGCCTATCTCCCTGCAAAAAGCAGCCAATCATTCACAATAAGATACTTTTTCTTGTGCACAACATTTTCATCTGTGCCAAACACGAAAAATCCGCCCTTCACGGCAACAACGCAAAGGGTAAGTTACTTGCGATGTTATTGATTTTTCTATAGAATTCACTAAGCTTTTTGGATAAAGCAAGTACGAATACCTTACACTTTTAATTATATGTTACGACTATGCATCCACAATTACCCACGCAACGCCGAGGGATAATGGCTTATTGCGGCCGTTTTCTACTCACAATTTCTTGCATCACTCTCAGTTCCCTTGCTTCCGCACAAAACGTTTCCGAAGATCCCATTCGGCAAATCGTCACCACGCAAAAATCCATTGCACTGAATCAGGCCATTGAGGTCAGCGACCAGTATCCCCTGCCCGGCACCAATATCAACTGGTCTCCCAAGCTGTCAGACCCTATTGGAGACCTGATTGTACAGGCCAAACTGGATCGTTCAAACAGGGACGCCTCCATCAGTATCAATAAATCCGGATCCAGTGAACTGGCTCAGGCAGCGCTGAACTATCTGGGCGTACGCTATCGTTTTGGTGGCACAACCCCCAGCACCGGTTTTGATTGCAGCGGCTTTATTTACTATACCGCCAGCAAATATATGGGGGTTAACCTGCCACGCAACTCGCAATCCATGGCAGGCATTGGCTTAAAGGTCTCCAAAGATGCGCTTAAACCCGGAGACCTGGTTTTCTTTAACACCCGTGGATTTTCCAATTCACATGTTGGTATTTATTTAGGTGCCAACAAATTCGTTCACTCTCCACGTTCCGGAACGGTTGTCCGCGTTGAAGACATGAGCAACGAATACTGGACAAAACGCTATAACGGGGCCCGACGTCTTGAAGGCCGCACCCTGGCTGCATACTAAGAGCCAGCATCAAAAAACAAAAAACCTCATCCGCGCAACGCTGATGAGGTTTTTTCATTCAGGCCGGGAAAGTTCATTGTTTCATGGTTAATAGGCTGATCCCAAACCCAAAACATCAATGCGCCACGCCCTGTCTTTTCGGACAACGCTCGCACCCCCCATACCCACATAGTGTCAAGGCCTGCTGCATGCTGCCTAACGAACGCCGGCATGCTACCACGGGAACCCCCGCACGCTGGGCCGCTGAACGAAAAGACCTCATCACATTATGGCCCAGAAAATCGGTCAACAAAATGACCATCTGTGTGCCACTGGGCAGCTGATAGGTTTTTTTCTGATGTGCAGAATCCCTGCCACTAATATGTTGCCTGATTTCAATATTATGCTCTTTAAGCAAACCGGGAATGTTTCCCAAACGATCTGCTCCTACAATTACCGCATTCATGCTCATCACTGATTCTCCTTTAGATGAGCTGAATTATAAATAAGAATCATTATCAATTACAAGTATTTTTGCAAGTACCCTGTTGTTTTACCACTAAGTGCGGAAAGCCCTGACACAGTGGTACCATACTCATAAGACGTCCATATTCTCTTATACAGAATAATGACAAGGCCATTGTGCCCGGATTGCAGGATCGATTCATCCGTTTTCTGCCAGGAGGTTTCCCGTGCCCCTCTTTCAGCGATTGCGTAACTGGCGCAAAAATACGATCAGTGCCTCCATACTGAAGGCTTTCAAGAAAGTATTGCCCCCAATGTCTTCCACAGAAAAAGAGGCTATTGAGGCGGGCACGGTTTGGTGGGAGGCCGAATTGTTCAGCGGGCGTCCCGACTGGCAAAAGCTGATGAATTATCCGGTCCCCACCCTGACTGTGCAAGAGCAGGCTTTTCTGGACAATGAAGTTGAACAGGCCTGCGCCCTGGTGAATGACTGGGAAGTCACCACCCAGGATATGGATTTACCTGAAGCCGCCTGGCAATACCTTAAAGACAATAAATTCCTGGGCATGATTATTCCGCAGGAATATGGGGGTCTGGGTTTTTCGGCCTTTGCCCACTCTGAAGTCATTACCAAACTGTCCACCCGAAACTCGGCCCTGGCGGTTTCTGTCATGGTACCCAATTCCCTGGGACCTGCCGAACTCCTGATTCATTACGGTACCCCGGAACAAAAAAATCACTACCTGCCACGTCTTGCCACTGGACAGGAAATTCCGGCCTTTGCCTTGACCAGTCCCTGGGCCGGGTCCGATGCCGCGGCCATTCCCGATAGCGGGGTGGTCTGCAAAGGAATCCGGGAAGGTAAAGAGGTTCTGGGCATGCGCGTAAGCTGGGACAAACGCTACATTACCCTGGCACCCGTTTGCACCCTGCTGGGCCTGGCTTTCAAGCTGTATGATCCCGATGGATTGCTCGGTGAACAAAAAGAAATCGGCATAACCTGCGCCTTGGTACCACGCGACCATCCCGGTGTGGAAATCGGTCGGCGACATTTTCCGCTAAACGCCATGTTCATGAATGGCCCCACCCGGGGCAAAGATGTTTTCATGCCTCTGGATTTTATTATTGGTGGCCCGGCAATGGCAGGACAGGGATGGCGCATGTTAATGGAATGCCTGGCAGCCGGACGCGCCATTTCCCTGCCATCCTCCAATGTGGGCATGTCACAACTGGCCGTCCGCACGGTAGGTGCCTACGCTCGCATTCGTATCCAATTCAACCTGCCGATTGGGCATTTCGAAGGGGTTGAGGAAGTACTTGCCCGCATGGGCGCCAATACCTATGCCGGCAATGCCGTGCGCATCATGACCGCGGGTGCTGTTGATCTGGGCGAAAAGCCATCGGTGGTATCCTCTATTGCCAAATACCATGTGACCGAACGTGCCCGCAGTGTCATTAACGATGCCATGGATATTATTGGCGGCAAGGGAATCTGTCTGGGCCCCTCCAATTTTCTGGGCCGTGCCTATCAGCAAATCCCGATTGGCATTACGGTGGAAGGTGCCAATATCCTGACCCGCAACCTGATCATCTTCGGTCAGGGTGCCATTCGCTGTCACCCCTATCTGTTAAAGGAAATGCAGGTTGCCCAGGAACCGGACTCCGCGACATCCCTGGACAATTTCGACCGGCTTTTCTGGCAGCATGTCGGCTTCAGTGTCCGCAATGGTCTGCGAACCCTGGCCAGTGGCCTGTTCGGGGCCCGGATATTTACCCTGCGTCACCAGGCCGCCGCCGAAACCAAGAGCTACTACCAACACCTTACCCGGCTTTCTGGCGCACTGGCTTTCATGGCCGACGTGACCATGCTTGCCATGGGGGGCAGCCTGAAACGCCGTGAAAAAATATCGGCCCGGCTGGGCGATGTCCTGGCCCAGCTTTATATTGCCTCTTGCGTACTGAAACAATATGAAAGCCATGGTCGCCAGCAGGATGAGCTGCCATTTGTGCACAAAGCCGTCCAGCAATGCCTGTTTGAGGCACAAACAGCCTTGCTGCAAACCTGCCGCAATTTCCCGAACCGGAACATTGGCCTGCTGTTACGCCTGGTCAGTTTTCCCTGGGGCGCATCATTTTCCGTTCCGGCTGATGCGCTTGACCACCCCATTTGCGAACAGCTGATGCAACCGGGCAGCACCCGTGACCGCCTGACCGCCAACTGTTACTGCCCCACCCATCCTGAAGACCCGGTTAGCGCCATCGAACTGGCACTGGTTTATGCCATCAAGGCCGAACCGGTTGAAGCCAAAATCCGACAAGATGAAAAAAACGGCCTCTTCAAAAATCACCCCGAGGCCAACGTCCGGGACATAGCCCGGCTGGCCTTTGACATGAACCGGATCAGTGCCGAAGAATATGAGCTGCTGGCCACCCGTAACCGGCTCAGGGACACCGTAATCCATGTGGATGACTTCCCCGGTGAGCTGCGAAACCCTGCTGCGTTCATGAATCTCAGGAATACCCGTCAAGGAGACCCAAAATGACATTCCAGCCCGTCTATATTATTGATGGTGCCAGAACCCCGTTTCTGAAAGCACGTAATGCGCCGGGCCCTTTTTCGGCCAGCGAACTGGCCGTACAAACCAGCCGCTGCCTTTTGCTGCGCCAATCCTTCAGTGCCGCTGAACTGGATGAAGTGATTGTTGGCTGCGCTTCCCCTTCTGCCGATGAAACCAATATCGGCCGGGTTATTGGCCTGCGTATTGGCACGGGTGATAAGGTACCCGCCTGGACGGTCATGCGCAATTGTGCCTCGGGCATGCAGGCGCTGGATTCGGCACTGCTCAACATACAAAGCGGACGCTCGCACCTGGTGCTGGCTGCCGGCACCGACGCCCTATCCCATGCGCCCATCCTGTTTTCCGACAAAATGGTGAATTGGCTCAGTCAATGGAATGCCGCCAAAAGCACGGGACAGAAACTGCAGGCCCTGCGCAGCTTCAGGCCTGTCTACCTGGCACCGGTCATTGGCCTGCTAAAAGGCCTGAAAGACCCGGTCATTGGTATTTCCATGGGCCAAACCGCTGAAAACCTGGCCTGGAAATTTAACATTACCCGTCAGGAAATGGACGCCTACAGCGCACGCAGCCATCAACGGACTATTGAGGCGCAAAACCGCAAGCAGTTTGCCGAAATCACCCCCATCATCGATGCCCAAGGCAATCTTTATAGTGACGATGACGGGGTTCGACGCGACTCCACTCCCGACAAACTGGCCAAACTGAAAGCCGTTTTCGACCGTCCCAGCGGCAACATTACAGCCGGCAACAGCTCTCAGGTCAGTGATGGCGCTGCCGCCCTCATCCTGGCCTCGGAAGAGGCCGTCATAAAATGGGACTTGCACCCCTTGGGAAAAATCACCGACTGCCAATGGGCCGCCCTTGACCCGGCTCAAATGGGGCTGGGCCCCGTACATGCCAGCATCCCACTGCTGCAACGCAATGGTTTAAGCTTGCATGATCTCGATCTGTGGGAAATCAATGAAGCTTTTGCCGCTCAGGTACTTGGCTGCATCCGTGCCTTTGAAAGCGACGCGTATTGCCAGGAACATTTCAACACCCCGGCCTGGGGTACCCTGGATCAGGAAAAACTGAATGTGGATGGCGGCGCGATTGCGATTGGCCACCCGGTTGGCGCTTCGGGTGCCCGCATCGTTTTGCACCTGTTACATGCCCTGCGGGCACGCAGGCTGCGTAGGGGAATTGCAACGATTTGCATTGGCGGCGGCCAGGGTGGCGCCATGTTGATTGAAACCATGGGGGATAAGGCATGAATACCGCGTTGAATTTGAACAACTGGTCACTGCAAATTGATGACAGACAAATTGCCTGGCTCAGCATCAACTGCCCCGAACGCAGCATGAATGCGCTCTCTACCCAAGTCATGAAGGAGCTGAAAACAGCCCTTGACCATCTGGGCTCGCAGACCATCAAGGGCCTGGTCTTTTTATCAGGCAAAAACAACGGCTTTATTGCCGGCGCCGATATCAATGAATTTTCCGGTATCAGCAGCCCCGAGGGCGGCAAGCCACTGATTGAAAGCGGCTGGAACCTGTTCAACCGCATTGAAAAACTGCCCTTTCCCACCCTTGCACTCATTCATGGGGCCTGTCTGGGCGGTGGTCTGGAACTGGCCCTTGCCTGCACATACCGCATTTTGATTGACACACCCAAACCCGCCCTTGGCCTGCCCGAAGTCATGCTGGGCATTTATCCTGGCTGGGGCGGCCTGCAACGGCTGCCTGCCTTGATTGGCCCGCAAGAGGCCTTAAACATGATATTGAGCGGCAGAACCCAGGATGCCCGCAAGGCAAAAGCACTGGGGCTGGTTGACTGGGTGGTTGCCCCGCGCGTGGCCCGCCAAAGCGCCGCTGAATGGGTGCTGTCGGGACGCCCGCGCCGCCAGGCCAGGGGGTTGGCCAAATGGCTTAACAGGCAGCCCCTTAAGAAGCTGGTTGCGCACCAGGCCCGAAAAACCGTGCTCAGCAAAGACCCCGATGCCCATTACCCCGCCCCCCGGTCGATTATTGATTTATGGGAACAGCACAATGGTGATGGCCTGGCCGCGCCAGACATTGTCAACCGGCTGTTGAACTCGCCGGTAACCGCCAACCTGATCCGGGTTTTTCACCTGCAGGAAAGGCTCAAGGCATTTGGCAAGCAAAGCGGCCTGCCACCGGTATTGCATATCCATGTGATTGGAGCTGGTGTCATGGGCGGCGGCATTGCGGCCTGGTGCGCCTTGCAAGGCATCAAAACCACCTTGCAGGACACCGACTACAGCCGCATTGCCAGCGCCTTCAAGGCCGCTGCTCCGCTCTTTGCCCGCAAAGACCGACTAACCGCCCAGGCTGCCCGCGACAGACTGATTCCTGACCCCGAAGGGCATGGTATTACCACCGCCGACCTGGTGATTGAAGCCATTTATGAAGACGAGCAAGCCAAACAGACCCTTTACCAGCAACTTGAAGCGCGCATGAAGCCGGATGCCATTCTGGCCAGCAATACCTCCAGCCTGTCAATTCAGGCATTACGCACCGGCCTGAAACGGCCTGAACATTTTCTGGGTATTCACTTTTTTAATCCCGTGTCAAAAATGCCACTGGTTGAAATTGTGCATACCGAAGGCATCAGCCAGCAAACCATTGACCGTGCCTGCGCCTTTGCAGGCCAAATCGGCAAACTGCCATTGCCCGTGCAGGACACCCCCGGCTTCCTGGTCAATGCAGTGTTGGCCCCCTATATGCTGGAAGCCATGCAGTGCATTGACGAGGGTATAGACCCTGAAGTGATTGACACCGCCATGCTCAAATTCGGTATGCCCATGGGACCAATCGAACTGGCCGATACGGTAGGACTGGATATTGCCCTGGCAGCGGGCAAACAATTATCGGCAGATAAACCCGTCCCCAACTGTCTTACCCGTCTGGTGGAGCAAAAAAAACTGGGCATCAAGACAGGTGAAGGCTTTTATAACTGGAAAAACAGAAAACACGGCAACCGTTCGAGTAAACCTGTTCCGGATGGATTGGCCCAGCGCCTGATTACACCATTCATTGAACAGGCCAAACGACAAACCGAAAAAGGCATTACCCAGGATGCCGATCTGACCGATGCGGGCATCATTTTTGGCACCGGATTTGCCCCATTCAGAGGAGGACCGCTTCATTACAGCAAAACCGGTTGCGGGAAAATCCGCTGAAAACACGATTATCGGGCTCGGCTATACTTAGCGGTAAATACCAGTGATAACAAGAGGACGGAAGAGGGACAGAATGATGAAAAAAACATGGCTTACCAACTATCCACCGGGCGTCCCGGCTGACATTGATGCTACCTGCTACTCATCATTGGTGGACATCTTCAAGCAGAGCTGTCAGAAATTCGCTCCTTTAACCGCCTATATCTCCATGGGCAAAAGTCTTAGCTATGCCCAACTGTCCAGCCAATCCAGAAATTTTGCCGCCTGGCTGCAAAGCCGGGGCATCAAACCGGGCACCCGCATTGCCCTGATGATGCCCAACCTGTTCCAGTACCCGGTTTGCCTGTTTGGCGCCTTGCAGGCCGGTTGTACCGTGGTTAATTGCAACCCCCTGTACACGGCCCATGAGCTTGAACATCAGCTGAATGACTCGGAGGCTGAAGTCATTGTTATTGTTGAAAACTTTGCCGCCACCCTGCAGGCAGCACTGCCAAACCTGAGTTCGCTGAAAACCATCATCGTAACCTCTATTGGCGAAATGCTGGGACTAAAAGGGCATTTCATGAATTTTATGGTGCGACACATAAAGCATCGGGTGCCCAAATGGTCGCTGCCCAATCCTGTCCGGTTAATATCCGTTTTAAACGGATCCGGCAAACTGCCCTTTACGCCCCCGACTCTGGGCCATAACGACATTGCCTTTTTACAATATACCGGTGGCACAACCGGGGTTGCCAAAGGAGCCATGCTAAGTCATGGGAATATGGTGGCCAATGTCTGCCAGGCCTGCGCCTGGGTAAAGCCACATACCGCCGAGGGTAAAGACTTTATTATTACCGCCCTGCCGCTCTACCATATCTTTGCCCTCACGGCCAACTGCCTGACCTTCCTGATGCTGGGAGCGCGTAATCTGCTGATCCTGAACCCGCGCGACGTGCCCGCCCTTGTCAGGGAAATTGGACAATACCCGTTTACCGCCATTACCGGTGTCAATACCCTGTTCAATGCCTTGCTGAATGATGAAAATTTTAGCAACCTTGATTTCAGCCATTTGCACTTTACGCTGGGTGGTGGCATGGCAGTACAGCGTCCGGTTGCCGAACGCTGGAAAATAATTACGGGCAAACCACTCACACAGGCTTATGGCTTAACCGAAACCTCGCCTGCGGTCACTATTAATCCGCTGGACCTGTCTGAATTCAATGGTTCAATCGGATTACCCCTTCCCTCAACCGAACTGTCCATTCGTGATGATAATGGTCGTGAAATGGGCACGGGAGATATCGGAGAAATCTGTATCAAAGGCCCGCAAGTCATGAAAGGTTACTGGAACAATCCTGAAGAAACCCAAAAGATTTTTGACCCGGACGGTTTCCTGCATACCGGAGACATGGGCTATGTAGATGCAGAAGGATTTGTCTATCTGGTTGACCGGAAAAAAGACCTCATTATTGTCTCGGGTTTCAATGTATACCCTAACGAAATTGAAGAGGTCGTAGCCAGCCACCCCGACGTACGGGAAGTGGCGGCCATCGGTGTTGACAACGGTGCGGCCGGAGAAATCGTGAAAATATTCGTGGTGCGAAAAAGCCCGTCGCTGACAGAAAAACAATTGATTGATTTCTGCCGCCAAAGCCTGACGGCCTACAAAGTCCCCAAACTGGTGGAGTTCAGGGATGAACTGCCCAAAACCAATGTAGGCAAAATCCTGCGACGGGCACTCAAAGAATAGATAAACCGGCCTTTACTCGACACTATCAAAAGTCACTTCGCTGTCAATATTTTCACGGGTCAGGTTGGGGGCGCACATGCTCAGGAATGCATACACATAATCCCGTAAAAACGTCCCTTTTTTCAGACCGATGCGGGTCACGTGCTCACCAAACAAATGCCCCACAGGAATACCCACCAGTCCGGGATCTCTTCTGGGGTCAAAGGCCACCCCCGCAATAATACCCACGCCCATTTCAACATCGACATAAGTTTTGATCACGTCGGCATCAAGCGCCTCCAGAACAATATCAGGCACAATGCCCTTGCTGGCAAAAGCACTGTCTATCGAATTGCGGCCCGTAAACGCACGATCATAGGTAATGATGGGGTACTGCGCCACCTGCTCAAGGGTAATGTTTTTAGCCTGGGTTGAGGTCAGACTGGTCAGAGGATGATCAGGCGGTACAACCAGCGTGTGTTCCCATGCATAACAAGGCAAAGTGGTCAGGCCCTCGACATTGGCCAATGTTTCGGTAGCCAGGGCCAGATCAGCCTGTTCCTGCAAAACCATATTGGCCAGTTGCGAAGGACTGCCTTCGGCCAGCGACACACGCACCTTGGGAAAACGCTTTCTGAACTCAGGAATCACCTTGGGCAGGAAATAACGGGCCTGTGTATGCGTACAGCCAATCACCAGGCTTCCCTCATCGCGCTTGGCAAACTCATCACTGACTTTTTTCAGGTTGTCCACTTCACGCATGATGCGGTCAATAATGCCGGCAACGGCAGCGCCCGGCTTGGTCAAGCCCTTGATGCGCTTGCCATGCCGCTCAAAAACCTTAATACCCAATTCATCTTCGAATTCGATGATGGCCTTGGAAACCCCCGGCTGGGAGGTAAACAAAATCCGGGAGGCTTCCGTCAAATTGAAATTTCTTCGGATGGTTTCCCGGATAAAACGAAATTGCTGTAAGTTCATAGCGATCTATCCTTAATTTAGATAGATTATAAGTTATATAAGAGTTTATGTTTATAACTTATGGCTATATATTTATATTTTCTATTGCTTAGGCTTTTTGAGTGTTAAACGTTTGCGGAACAAATACACACACAGTAAAAACACGGTACCATGCAACAAGATCATGCCAGCCATCATGTCTATTTTATCGCTGCTAATCCACCCCCTGACCAGATTCATGGTATTCATGTAAAGCAAACCAATCAGCCCGGCCAGCACCAAATCGCCAGAGCGGCCAAGCCGCGGATTCACCGCCCCCAGCGGAATGGCCAGCAAGGCCAGATTAAGCGCAGCCAATGGCAATGAAATACGCCACATGATTTGTGAATCGCTTTTACTGGTTTGATCCTCGAACAGGCTGCCCGTTGGCCTTGCTTTCATCACATTCAGCGCTGCATTCCGGATATTTTCTTCGGTATTTTCTCCACCCTTGCTTTCAAGACGCATGGTGTAATTGTCAAACTTGATCATTCGAAACTCGGCACTGCCGGGTTTCATGTCATAACGGTTACCGGGACCAAGCACCAAAAAACGATCGCCATTATCTTCTTCACGCAATTTTGCATTATCGGCAGTAATGGTGCTATACCAATGCTCGTCCTCAACCCTGGCAAACACTTTGCCCATTTCATGCTCAGGATCGGTGGGTTCCTCTATGAAGAACACCCGTTTACCCTGCTCGGACTCAATAAACTGGCCAAACGCGATTTTGGCAATCTCCGAGCGCTGTTCAAAGCGCTGCCGGTACTCTTCTATTTGTCGATATGCCCAAGGCGAAGCCTGCAGGGTAAGCACGGCAATCAGCACGCAAACCGGAAGCGCCACCCGCAAGACCGGTCGAATCCAGTCAAGCAGGGAAACACCGCTGGCAAACCACACCACCATTTCAGATTCCCGATAATTGCGTGAAATGGTTGACAAGACGGCAATAAACAGGGAAACGGATAGTATGGTTGGCAGTGCCGTAATACTGGACAGGGCGGCAATACCAAATACAATATCGGCACCAATGCTGCCTGCGGCGGCTTGCCCCAACAGCCTGACTAGTAATACACTTAGCCATACAACGATAAGCGTGGAAAACACGATACCGATATGGCTGCTTATTTCAGCGACAACCGATCGTTTAAATAGCGACATGATTCATCTTGCGAGATAATAAACGTCTTTATTGACGCCTTAGGTAAATAAAAATGGAATTTAACACACAATCAACCCGATCATTACAACAACTCAAGGCTGCCGCCCTGTTCATTGGCGTCTACACCGATGGCCAGTTAAGCGAAGCGGCTGACATCATCAACCGCGCCAGCTACGAAAGCATAAGCACCGTACTTAAAAAAGAATTCAAGGCTGCCGTAGGCAGTATATTGGTGTTGCGCAATCTGGAAGGTGTCAAGGCTGAACGTGTTATTTTGGTTGGCCTGGGCAAAAAGGAAGATTATAACGCGAATGCCCTGCTCAAGGCACATGCCGGCATTGCAGCCTATTGCATCGAAACCTCACTGACCGATGCAACAAGCACCCTGCTCGAAGAGCCCTGCCAGGAACTGGACATTAAAACACGCGCACGTCTGGCCGCCCGCGCCATTGGCAATGCGCTATACCAATATGACGGCACGTTCAGCATGGCAAACCGTCCCACCCCCTATCCGCTTAAAAAAATCACCTTCATTACCGAACGTAAAGATGACAAACAGGCCAAAATGGGTGCGGAACAAGGTGCTGCCATTGCCAATGGCATGATTGCAACCCGCCAGTTGGGCAACCTGCCTGCCAATATCTGCACCCCCACTTATTTGGGTGAACAGGCCAAAATGCTGGCCAAGGAATTCAAATCCATCAAGGCTGAAGTCCTTGAAAAGAAACAGATCGAAGCGCTTAAAATGGGCTCTTTCCTGTCTGTGGCTGCCGGCTCCGACCAGCCACCACGCTTTATCGTGCTGAAATACACCGCTGCCAACAACACCAAAAAAGATGAAGGCCCGATTGTCCTGGTAGGTAAAGGCGTTACTTTTGATACCGGTGGCATTTCCCTTAAGCCAGGCCTGGGCATGGATGAAATGAAATTCGACATGTGCGGTGCCGCCAGCGTTTTTGGCGTTTTAAGGGCCATCGCCGAAATCGGCCTGACCCGGGATGTGATTGGTATTATTCCCGCCACCGAAAATATGCCTAATGGTAAAGCCACCAAACCCGGTGATGTCATTACCAGCATGTCCGGCCAAACCATTGAAGTCCTGAATACCGATGCCGAAGGTCGCCTGATCCTGTGTGATGCCCTGACCTATGCTGAACGCTTCAAACCATCAGCCGTCATTGATATTGCCACCCTGACCGGTGCCTGCGTGGTGGCGCTGGGCCATGTCAATAGCGGCCTGTTTGCCAGCGATGACACCCTTGCCGAGCAATTGCTGGCCGCCAGCAAACAGGCACAAGACCCGGCATGGCGCTTGCCCCTTGATGACGCCTATCAGGAACAGCTCAAGAGCAACTTTGCCGACATGGCCAACATTGGTGGCATGCCGGCCGGTTCAGTCACCGCTGCCTGCTTCCTGTCACGCTTTACCAAAGCCTACCGCTGGGCCCACCTGGATATTGCCGGTACGGCCTGGAACAAAGGCAAGGAAAAAGGCGCCAGCGGCCGTCCGGTTCCCTTGTTAACCGAATTCCTGCTGGCACAGCAGGACTGAAAGCTTGATGTCAACCATCGACTTTGCCTTCGGCGCGGAACACCGTATCCAAAAAGCCTGTGAAGTTGCCTACAAGCACTTCCAGGCAGGCCATCAGGTACTGGTTTACTGCACCGATGCAAAACGCATGCAGGCCTTTAGCAAAGGCCTGTGGGGCATAGAGCAAACCGCTTTTGTGCCCCACCTTGATGTCAAAGATCCCAATGCCGGCATGGTATTGATTCGCACCACAGCGGAAAACCCGGCCAATGCCCTGTTACCCGGCCAGGATCCACCCTGGCTGCTCAATCTTGATCTGGCCTGTCCGCCCGGTTATGAACAGTTTGCCCGCGTTCTGGAAATTGTTTCAGGGCACGAGCAAGACAGGCAACTGGCCCGGGAACGCTGGAAGCAATATTCAGCCAATCCCGTCAATATCGTCAAGGCGCACTCTGTCGCGTCCTGATGATATTGCCAATAACTGCAAAATACGCTCAACATTAACCTTAAATTCAGTTAGAATTCAGGGAACTGTCAGCTTTCCAGGCTGTCTTTCCTGAAGAACAATGTTGATTCAACCATCCGTATTACTGGAGACTCCATGAGTGACTTTAATCAGCCCCTTTCGCGTGGCGGCTATGCATCCACCCCCGCAGTCAAGAACCGCGTACTAAGAAACACCTACTGGTTGCTGGCCGCTTCCCTGATTCCCACCATCCTGGGTGCCGCACTGGCGTTGCAATTAAACCTGAACGCCATGCTGTCTCCTGGCCTTTCCACCATTGTGTTCCTGGTGGGCGCCTTTGGTCTGATGTTTGCCGTTGAGCGCAATAAAAACAGTTCCGCCGGTATTGTATGGCTAATGGCCTTTACTTTCTTCATGGGTATCATGCTGTCACGCATGCTGGGCTTTGTGCTCAGCATGAACAATGGTGCCCAGCTGATCATGATGGCCTTTGGTGGCACCGCCGCCATTTTTGCAACCATGGCAACCATTGCCACCACCAGCAAGCGTGATTTTACCGGCATGCAAAAAACCCTGTTTATTGGTGCTGTTGTGCTTATCCTGGCGGCCATTGGCAATATTTTCCTGCAAATCCCGGCCCTGATGCTCACCATTTCCGTACTGGCCATGGTCATTTTCTCGGCCTTCATGCTGGTTGATATCCAGCGCATCGTCAATGGTGGCGAAACCAACTATATTTCCGCCACCATGGCCATTTACCTGGACATCTACAACGTATTTGTCAGCCTGCTATCCATTCTGGGCATTACCGGTGGCAACTCCGACTAAACACAAAACCAACCGCTCAAGCGTATAAAAAAACGGCGTTCAGTTTAATCTGACGCCGTTTTTTTATGGGAAACAGGTACTCACCAGGCACTCTTCAATCGCAACCGTTCAAGGCAAACCCGTTACATCAACCTCATTGGGGTAGCCCACTGAAAACTTCTGCACCACGGTTTTCTTTTCCTTGGGTGCCAGTTTGATACGCTGCTCATAACGACCATCCGCCTTAAGGGTGATTTCCTTGTCAGAAGGGCTGATCCGCCTGATTTCAATTTTCTCATTGCGGGAAAGCGGGAAACGGTCATGTAAAACCAGCTCGACGGCCTTATCTCGGTTATTCTGGATAACCGTTTGATATTCATAGCTGATACGTTTGCCACTGCCGGTCAGGCCCGTGCTTTCAGTAAAACGCTTAAGCGGCTCACGCCTGACGGAAATGGACTCATCGGTTCCCATAGCCAGCTCAAGAGGTTCTCCCGGGAATACCGTCTTGATATTGCTGCTGGCAATCAGCTGCCCATCCAAAAATGCGTTCAGATCGCCTTGCAACAGGGGATAATCGTTGCTATTGGTGGCCTTAACCGTTAAAAACACGGCTTCCTGCAAGGCTGGCACCAGCTGATAGGTTTGATCGGTTTTAAATTCACTGACCGAAATAGCCACTTTCTTTTCTTCCGGTCCGGTAGGTACCGTTGCTTTTTTTTCTATATTGAAAACCGTATTGGCCAGACCTCTTTCTGCTGTGGCAGTATTAAATGAGGCTTCGGCCTGCACCTGCCCCGTTGAGGTATCCATGATGGGTGCCATGGCACGCCGCTGCTCTGGCATCGCCTGCAAGGCCTTTTGTCTGGCCATGGCAACCGGGGCAGGCATCTCGGGACGAGGAACCCGGATATCCACCACCCAGGGATCCAGTTCAGGCAAAACGGCCCCTATCATGGGTTGCGCGGTTGACAGCACCAGTTTGACATCATCCCAGTCTTCACCGGTTTGCTGGGAAATTTGTGCATAATAAGACACTTTAAGCTTATTGTCGGACGAGTCAAAGCTGGCATCATAATTGGGCCACCAGCTTGCGCCAGGCACCACATAAGACAGGCTCAGATCCAGTTGATCTGCCTCAGGAGCATCCAGCTGAACCACCACGGTTTTACTTCTGACCGTCTCTTCATGGGGAATTTGACCCCGTTTTTCCTGCAAGGCAGCCAGTTCAGCCTGCAATTGCGCTATTTTATTATCCAGTTCACGCTGGGCGGTGTAGTTTTCAGCCAAAATGGTCTTGCTGAAATTCATGATTTCAAGCAATTCCGACGTGCTTAAGCGAGGCATATCTTTACCCGGCTGCACACTGCCCTTCTGGTAAGCTTCCAGATAATCGCTTTTGTTCTGCAGAATCTTGCGCTGGTCTTCCAGCCGGGCAAGCTGGTTCTCAATGTCTTTGATTTGCCTGTCCAGTTCAGCAATACGCTCATGCTGGCTGATCGCCTGGAAATCATCCCGGGAACTGATATCTAAAATACGGACGGATTGCTTGCCTTTGGCATTGAACTGTAATGAACGCTGATCAAGCCAATAAGGCAGGTCTTTGAACACCAGTTCATGTTCTCCGGCCGGTATTTGCTGTTGCCCGTCCCGCTTGACCAGGGCCCGGTCTGAAAATACGGTAACCTCTCCGATACTGGAAGAAACCGGAATAACATCGGCCTGCGCCCACCCAGGCAATAACAAGCCGGCCATCATCAAGGCCATGGCAACTGCATTGCCCGATTTGAAAACCACTGCATCCAGCGGCGGCTCGGATAGCTTCCTCAACATGAACTGACTCCTTAATCACAATATAAGGCAAATATTTTCTGGCCAGGATTGGACAGAACAGTTCATATTCAATCACATCATGAAAAATGCCGCAAGGAATGCAGTACCTTGCGCGTTAACAGAGAGCGGTTTTCCAGATGCTCATTGATCCTTTCACGCAAGGCCAGACGCAGGGCCGGCTCTGCACTGCGATCATCAAAATCCGGAACTTCACCTTCTATGGCATAACCGGTTTCGTTCAGCAAGGTCCATTCAAAGCGACGTAAAGCACCCGTAGCCGGTGAGCCATCAGCCAGCTGGGCCAGCGCATCGGCATAGGCATCAAACAACACCTGATGGGGATCTTCCTTGGGCAACAGTTTTAATAACAATTCATTCATGTACCAGCCCGACATGAGAGAGCGCCCCCCCAGCGGCAGCAAACCTGCAATCTCGGCACGGGTCAGGGTTTTGATTTCACCCTGCCCTGACCAGGACAGCAACAGAGGTTGGAAGGCTGACAAAATGGGGCGCAAAACGGAATAAGGCCGCTTTGCCCCTTTGGCGATCACGGTAACGATACCGTAGTCACGGGAAAAAACCTGGGCAATGATCGAAGTTTCACTCCAGTTGGTGGCATGCATTAAAAATGCCTGCGCATCCAGTATCCGGTGCTGCCGTTTACTCATATCCCAGGTCACGAAGCGCGCTTTCCTTATCGGACCAGCCTTTGCGCACCTTGATATACACTTCCAGAAACACCGGTTTATCCAACAGCTCCCGGATATCCTGACGGGCTTCACTGGCAATGCGCTTCATGTGCATGCCTTTGGCACCCAGCAAAATGGGCTTGTGGCTTTCACGCTCTACCACCACACAGGCAGAAATATGAGCCCCACTTTCATCTTCTTCCCATTTTTCAATCACGACCGTGCAGGCATAGGGCAACTCATCGCCCACCAGCCGAAAGATTTTTTCCCGAATCAGTTCCGCCGCAATAAAACGGATGGAGCGGTCCGTCAGGGCATCCTCTTCAAACATGGGCTCCCCTTCAGGCAAGCGCCGGGATATTTCATCAAGCAAAGTATCAAGCTGGATTTTCTTGACGGCACTTAAGGGAACCACGGCATCGTAACTGAACTTGCTCATGATCTTGCCAACAAAATCAAACATCTCATTTTTATTTTTCAGGGTATCAACCTTGCTGATGACCAGAATGCACTTTTTGGACGATGGCAGCAGCGGCACGATATTATCATCTCCCACCGACCATTTACCCGCCTCAACCACATGCAGCACCACATCCACATCGGCCAGTGCCTGGGTAACCACGCGGTTCATCATACGGTTCATGGCACCGCCATGACGGGTTTGAAAACCGGGGGTATCCACAAACACAAACTGTTCCCGGCCACGGGTCAGCACACCATGAATACGATGGCGGGTGGTTTGCGCCTTGCGCGAAACGATGGAAATCTTGCTACCGATAAGCGCATTGGTAAGTGTGGACTTGCCCACATTGGGGCGCCCCACCACCGCAATAAATCCGGTTTTGAAAGGTGTTTCCTGGGTCATTTTCTATCCTGTTCCACAGCAACGGGCAAGCTCAGCTGGGCTGCCACTTTGCGTACTTGTTTGGCGGAGCCCTTTTTTTTGGGCAATATTTGTTCCAGTTGGGCCAACACCAGTGCTGCAGCGGCCTGCTCAGCAGCGCGACGACTGCTGCCACTGGCCTGTGCCCTGACATCCAGTTCGGCAATCAGGCACTCAACCTCAAACTGCTGATCATGGGCGGCCCCCGAGGTGGCAATCACATTATAGGCAGGCAGAGCGAACTTGCGTCCTTGCAACACTTCCTGCAACAGCGTTTTGGCATCTTTGCCCAAGGTGTTGAAATCAACCGTTTCCAGAATGGGACGGTACAGGGACTTGATCACCTCATGAGCCCGATCACTGTTCGAATCCAGGTAGATGGCACCAAAAATGGCCTCAACGGCATCCGCCAGAATGGAGGGTCGACGAAATCCGCCACTTTTCAACTCTCCCTCGCCCAACCTGAGAAAACGGGATAAATCAAGTCTGCCCGCAATATCGGCCAGCGTACCCTGTTTGACCAGACTCGCTCGAATACGGGACAGGTCACCCTCATCAACATTGGGCAACTGATGAAACAAAATGGCGGCAACCGCAAAGTTCAGGATGGAGTCACCCAAGAACTCAAAACGCTCATTATGCATGGCACTATGGCTACGATGCGTTAATGCCTGTATCAATAAACGCTGGTCTTTAAATTTATAACCCAGTCGGGTTTCCAATTGCGTTAAATTCATTATTTGATTGAACCAATCCGGCCCAGGTCTCCAAAATTCATCCAGACAAAGAATGCCTTGCCCACCAGATGGTTATCGGGTACAAAGCCCCAATAACGACTGTCTTCACTATTGTCGCGGTTATCTCCCATGACAAAATAATGACCTTCTGGCACGGTACACTTGAAATCGGTAGCGGCATATTCACAATTTTGCGCAAATGGAAACGATCGACCGGAAAGATAAGCACCGTCACCCGGCATATTCAGGGTTTCATACGTTTTGCCATCTATTTTTTCCTGCAGCTTCAGCGGATTTCCCGCTTGCTGCGAAGGATTGACATAAGGACCCAACGCCGTGGTATCGACCGCTTCGCCATTGATGAACAGACGTTTTCCAATATAAGCCACGGTATCACCAGGCACGCCGACAATCCGTTTGATATAATCAATATCGGGATTGACAGGGTAACGGAACACCACAACATCGCCCTTCTGGGGATCGCCAAGCGGAATGATTTTCTGGTCAACAATAGGCAAACGGATACCGTAATTGAATTTGTTCACCAAAATCATGTCGCCATCCTGCAAGGTGGGTAGCATGGAACCCGAAGGAATGCGAAAAGGTTCTACCACGAAAGAACGCAAGATGAACACAAACAGGATCACCGGAAAAAAGCTGACAGAGTACTCCACCCACCACGGCCTGTAATCTTCCTGCTCTTCCCCGTACTGCTCAATACGGCGCGGTTTAAGCACAACCTTGTCAATCAGCTTGATGACTGCCGTCAGCAGCAGCAATACAAATAAAATTAAAGCAAAATCCATTCTGTAATCTCTTGTTTTTCCAGTTGTTTATTTATCGTCAACCTGAAGGATGGCCAGGAAAGCTTCCTGGGGGATTTCCACACTGCCAACCTGCTTCATCCGTTTCTTACCCGCTTTTTGTTTTTCAAGCAGTTTTTTCTTACGGCTGATATCACCGCCATAACACTTGGCCAACACGTTCTTGCGCAAGGCCTTCACGTTTTCACGGGCAATCACTTCGGCACCAATAGCGGCCTGAATGGCCACATCATACATTTGACGGGGAATCAGGCCACGCATTTTGGACACCACTTCACGACCACGGTAACGGGCATTGGCACGGTGAACAATCATGGACAGCGCATCCACCCGGTCTCCGTTAATGAGCAGGTCAACCCTGACCACATCGGCAGAGCGGTACTCGAGGAATTCGTAATCCATGGAGGCATAGCCGCGCGACACCGATTTCAGGCGGTCGAAGAAGTCAAGAACGATTTCCGCCAGTGGAATTTCATAAACCAGATGCACCTGCCGGCCATGGTAACTCATATTCATTTGAATCCCCCGCTTGGCCGTACACAGGGTAATCACGGCGCCAACATACTCCTGTGGCATGAACAGGGTGACCGTAACGATAGGCTCGCGGATATCCCGAATCTGACCAATGTCCGGCATCCGCGAAGGACTTTCAATCATGATGGTTTCACCATCATTTTTTTCAACCTCATAAACCACCGAAGGTGCGGTGGTAATGATGTCCATATCGAACTCACGTTCGAGACGCTCCTGCACGATTTCCATATGCAGCATGCCCAGGAAACCGCAACGGAAACCGAATCCCAATGCCTGTGACACTTCGGGTTCAAACATTAAGGCGGCATCATTCAGCTTGAGTTTTTCCAATGAGTCACGCAATTGATCATATTCGCTGCTTTCAACCGGATACAGTCCAGAGAAAACCTGTGGCTTGACTTCCTTGAACCCGGGCAAAGGCGCCTCGGCCGGCTTGTTGGCCAGGGTAATGGTGTCTCCTACCTTGGCGTGCTCAAGTTCTTTGATACCGGTAATAATAAAACCCACTTCACCGGCCGACAATTGCGTACGGGCCACCGATTTGGGTGTGAAAACGCCCAATTGCTCACACAGGTGTGAAGCACCGGTTGCCATGAACGTGATTTTATCCTTGACCTTGAGCACGCCATTAACGATGCGCACCAGCATGACCACGCCAACGTAGTTGTCAAACCAGGAGTCGATAATGAGTGCCTGCAAGGGCTTTTCAGGATCACCAACCGGCGGCGGCACTTTGGTCACGATCTGCTCGAGAATTTCATCAATGCCCATGCCTGTTTTGGCACTGGCTTTGATGGCTTCGCTGGCATCAATACCAATCACGTCCTCAATTTCTTCACGGGCCGCTTCAGGTTCGGCGGAAGCCAGATCCATTTTATTAAGGACCGGTAAAACCTCGACCCCCAGTTCAATGGCGGTATAACAGTTGGCCACCGTTTGCGCCTCTACCCCCTGGCTGGCATCCACCACCAGCAAGGCTCCCTCGCAGGCGGACAGTGAGCGGCTGACCTCATAGGAAAAGTCAACGTGTCCGGGGGTATCAATCAGGTTGAGGTTATAAATCTTGCCATCATTGGCCTTATACTGCAGGGAAGCGGTTTGAGCCTTAATGGTAATCCCCCGTTCCCGTTCGATATCCATTGAGTCAAGAACCTGCTTGGACATTTCCCGGTCTGCCAGGCCTCCGCAGCGCTGAATCAGGCGATCGGCCAGGGTGGATTTTCCATGATCAATGTGGGCAATAATCGAAAAATTGCGTATATGTTGCATATAAGGCTGAATAAAGTTTTTGTAGGGGACTCATAAAAAAAGGGCGCGATGCGCCCTTTTAGCGTATGTCGTATTGTAGCCTTATTTTGACGGCGTTACAGGCACCCACTGGGTTAAATTTGCACGTCGAATCAATAAAGCGGCTGCTTTGTCTTTGGACAGCTTGCCAACCGTCTCTTCAAACTGCTTGACATCCTTGATATCCTGATCATTGACGGCAAGAATAATATCATCAACACGCAGACCGGCTGCCTGTCCAGGACCATCTACCTCGGTAATCTTGACGCCCCCCTTGATACGCAGCTTGGTCATGGTTTCCTGGGATAAATTACCCACAACCAGTCCCAACCGATCAGCCTTGGCAGACTTGTCTGCTTCCGTCTTGCTGGCGGCAAGCTCCTCGCCCGGGCTGGAAGGCACTGCACCCACGGTGATTTTCAGGTTTTGTTTCTTGCCGCGACGCCAGACTTCGATCATTGATTCGGTATCCGGTTTTGTCTGACCCACAATACGTGGAAGATCCGACCATTTCTTGATTTCCGAACCATCAAATCCAATAATCACGTCGCCAGCCTGGATGCCCGCCTTGTCTGCCGGACCACCCTGCTCGACATTGCTGACCAACGCGCCAGAATCGTTTTCAAGCCCCAAAGCCTTGGCAACCTCACCGGCCACCTCACCAATTTGTACGCCAATACGACCCCGGGTAACCTTACCGTTTTCCTTGAGTTGCTCAACCACCTGCATGGCATCATCAATGGGAATAGACAGGGAAATACCCATGAATCCGCCACTTTGGGAAATGATTTGCGAATTCACGCCCACCACCTCTCCATTCAGGTTAATCAAGGGACCACCCGAGTTGCCCGGGTTGACCGCTACGTCAGTCTGAATGAAAGGCAGATACTCACCCGTATCACGATTGATGGCACTGACAATACCCGATGTCACCGTGGAATCCAGTCCAAATGGAGAACCGATTGCCAAGACCCACTGACCTTTTTTCAGGCTATCGGAATCGCCAATTTTAAGGGTAGGCAACTTTTCATCGCTGTCGATTTTAAGCAAGGCAATATCGGTGCGCTGATCAGAGCCGATAACCTTGGCGGTATGTTCTTTGCCATTATTCAGGGTCACCAGAATTTCTGAAGCACCGGAAATAACATGGTTGTTGGTGATGATATAACCATCATCGGAAATGATGAAACCGGAACCGACACCACGTGGCACTGACCTTTCAGGCTGTCCATTACCACGATGACGGGGTTGCGGCGTGGCGCGTGGCGGCATGAAGTCGGGACCGAAGAAGAAACGGAACAACTCAGAGGGATCACCGCCATAAGGATCATAGCCATGGGAACGGTTTGAGATATTTTCCATGGTACGGATATTAACAACCGCATTTTCTGTTTGGTTAACAATGGGTGTGAAATCGGGCAAACCGACAATACTGGTGCCCACGTTCGCATTTTGTACATCCTGGGCACTGGCAACATCACCACCAACATAAGAAAGCCCGGCATACGCGGCACTCAGCCCGATCACGGTATACAGCACACTGCGTTTCAATTTATTATTAAGCATTTGTTTCATGAAAATCCCTTTCCTAATTCAATTTGGATGATACGGGTGGAATAAATTTAGCTGAAACAGCCATTTCTTCAAGTGTATTCATGGGCACGGCACCAATGACGGTTACCCAGTAATCATCCACGCGTTGACGAAAAACATTCAGGGAACCTACTTGTACTGCACCATGAGCCTGCAACGTCTTTTCCGCCTCTGGCACTTTTTGCACAAACACGGAAATCGAAGAAAGGCCGTCTGAGAGAATTAGGTGTTTAACTTGCTGATTAGTTCCTTTCGGTCGGATAATACTTAAAATCGGCACGTATCCCTGAGGGGCACGCAACTTCCAGCCCTCGCGGGCGAAATCGACTGAAACAAGTTCTTCTTTTTCGACAACCCAGTCCTTGAGTTTGTAGCCAGGTGTCAGCAAAGCGGTATCAACATCCTTGCCCATAACCAGACCGGTAAAAGTGATCTGCTCAACCACTTTATTATCCAGTCCGATCGTTTGAGATCTTAATAACAATTTTGATTTGACATCAACACACAAACGATAACCATAACGATCCGGGGTGCGCGGTGCCAATTCGAGCTGCTGGCATTCATAACCGGCAACCCGCTCTTTTTTGCCACTCAGGGTGGCAGTATAGTACTGGTTTAAATGCGTGGCTTCGGTTTGCAAAAATGCCGGAAAGCGGTCCTTGCGGGCCGGGGTCAAAATAATTTTCTTTTGCTCCGGCACAAGACACTGCACAACATCATTGGTCCGCAGATACTCCTGGGGATCACCATCAAGCAGCTCCAGCCGCTCTTTGACACCTTCGCCATCAACAATGTGCGTAACACGTGAGGACATGATCTGATCGCCTTGCTGATAGGTGAAAACACCACTGTAATCATTAGTGACCGATGCCTTTTGCACTTGCTCAAGAAATGCGACCAGATCATTGCCTGTAAGCAGCGTTGCCGTTTTGGCCATGGCCGGTGTCGCAAAAAGGACGCCAAGAAGAACCAGTGACAGCCATTTTGTTTTTGCCTTTCCTGCCACCCTGCTTGATGAATAATGCAACATTAGCGATTAACTCCGTACTCATAGGAAACCAGATGTACGGGACGTGCCCCCACCATTTGACGATGGGCATGAATATAATCACTGTAATCCCGATTCAGCTCAGTACTGGATGAGGTTTGCGACGCCACCACGGGTGCGGATACGGCAGGCGCCACCTCATCTTCAGCCATAAATGGCTGAACCACCCACACCACCGATGCCACGGCCGCCGCCACGGCCAGTCCGGACAAGCCCTGACGCAAGCCAAAACGGCGCGCGGGCACCACAGGAGCCGGTTCGGCATCAATGGCCTTGCTGACCCTTGCATAAAAAAGGTCTGAAGGCTTGATGGCCAGCTCATCGCTACGCATGACATCACCAATCAGGTGATAGGTATCCCATACCTGCCTGCCATAGGAGTTATCCAGGTTTTCCAGATCAAAATTAATATCCTCACCATCGATAAGCGCCGATATGGATTCATCCCAATCAAGTGACTGCGATTCATTTAATGTTGAATGTCTTGTGTTCATGTATCAGCTCCTTACCAGCGACGATCGTTATCCTGGCCTAAAACAGGCTTAAGGCGGGCAGCAATCGCTTCCCTGGCCCTGAAAATCCTGGATCTGACGGTTCCAATGGGGCACTCCATGGTTTGGGCAATTTCTTCATAGCTCAAACCCTCTATTTCCCGCAGTACAATGGCCGTCCGTAAATCCTCAGGCAATTCTTCAATAGCCTTGTTAACGGTCTGGGCAATTTCACTGGAAACCATACGTGACTCAGGTGTATCAATGTCTATAAGATTGTCTGATTGAGAAAAAGTTTCGCCCTCTTTCGTTTCAAAAGTATCTGGCACCAACATTTTTCGCTGATTGGATGAAAGCCAGTTACGGGCGGTATTGATGGCAATTCGATATAGCCAGGTATAAAAAGCGCTTTCCCCCCTGAACTGGGGCAAGGCGCGATATGCCTTGATAAAGGTTTCCTGGGCAATATCTTCGATTTCAGCCTGGTTGTTGAGCATGCGAGCAAGCAAACGCATGATTTTTCGCTGGTATTTAAGCACCAGCAAATCAAATGCCCGTTTATCGCCTTTCTGCACACGGGCAACAAGCTCTGCATCGACGTCACGATCACTCATGGCGCCTCCTGTTGAAGGGACCTGTTCCAACGCATCGCGTGGCACAGGACCTTAAGTTTACGCCAACCCGTTTTACCCACGGTAAATGGCCAGATGGTGATCAGTTTAGCTGACATTTGCGGATTAAATGGATTTTCAAGATACAGGGTCAGCCAGAAAGGCCCCTGCCAGAATTGTTGCAAGACCAGAAGCTGGTGTGAACCATTACCGGAAAGTTCCCATGGCTGGGCAGCATGGATCTTGAGAAAAGAAGAAGTGGATTGTGAAGACCGGGCATACGCCAGATAAATGGCCACCAGCCCAAGCCCCAAAGAAAACCCGGCAAGACATGCTGCCGCAACAAACAACATGCATGCCTTGCCATAACATTCAAACCTGCCTGGTCGTATTTCAAGCAAACACGACCAATGAAGATTCAAGTGTGAAGTGGACAAATTAAACCCGTTTCACAACCATTGAGCCGTTTGTGCCACCAAAACCAAATGAGTTGGACAGTGCATATTCTATTTTCATTTCACGAGCCTGGTTGGCACAGTAATCAAGGTCACAGCCCGGATCCTGATTGAAAATATTGATGGTGGGCGGTGAAATCTGATGATGAACCGCCAGGGTCGTGAAGACGGCTTCGACACCGCCTGCGGCGCCCAGCAAATGTCCGGTCATGGATTTTGTTGAGTTGACGACGGTTTTATAAGCGTGGTCACCCAAAGCCAGTTTAAGTGCATTGGTTTCGTTTTGATCGCCCAGCGGCGTTGAGGTACCATGCGCATTCACGTAATCGACCTGATCAGGGTTGATTTTTGCATTATTCAGGGCGTTCAGAATACCACGACGCGGGCCATCGCTATCGGGAGCGGTAATGTGGTGAGCATCGGAACTCATGCCATAGCCGGTAAACTCACCATAAATGCGGGCACCCCGTTTTTTGGCATGTTCATACTCTTCAAGCACCAGCACGCCAGCACCCTCACCCAGCACAAAACCGTCACGATCGGTATCCCAGGGACGCGAAGCGGTTTCAGGGTCATCATTGCGGGTTGAAAGCGCACGCATGGCGGCAAAACCACCAATACCCAACGGTGAAACGGTTGCCTCGGCACCACCTGCAATCATTACATCGGCATCACCGTATTCGATCAGGCGAGCGGCATCACCAATGGAATGCAAACCGGTTGTGCAGGCGGAAACCACGGCATAGCTGGGTCCTTTCAGGCCAAGCATGATAGTGAGGTGACCGGAAATAAGGTTAATGAGTGAGGCCGGCACAAAGAATGGAGAAATGCGGCGTGGACCTTTAGCCAGGTATTCGGTTTGTGTTTCTTCAATACGGTGAAGACCGCCAATGCCCGAACTGACAATCACGCCAATACGCTCGGCATTTTCTTCGGTGACTTCAAGCCCCGAGTCGCGCCAGGCATCAATACTGGCCGCAATGCCATAATGGATGAAGGTATCCATTTGTTTGCCTTCCTTGGCAGACATGTATTGGGTCAGATCAAAATCCCTGACCTCGCCGGCAATCTGTGAATTGAAGCCCGAAGCGTCAAATCGGGTAATACGACCGACTCCGGAACGTCCGTTGATAATATTATCCCAGGCTGTATCAATTGAATTTCCTACCGGGGACACAATACCCAAGCCAGTAATTACGACACGTCTTTTCACAGAAGACTCCTACCTTAATTTATATTTAAATGAATGGAATGATTGCCTTGACATACTGCCATAAACAAAAAAACGCTTGGGAAAACCATAATGCAACATAACCTGAAAATCTTCCAGACTACTGACACAACGCTTTCCCAAGCGCTTTTGCATCAACCTGCCATTGACCCGTAAAGGATCAATGGCTGGTACGGCTACATTAAGCTTTATTCTTGTTAATGTACTCAACAGCTTGCTGAACTGTTGTGATTTTTTCTGCTTCTTCGTCTGGAATCTCTGTTTCGAACTCGTCTTCCAGAGCCATTACCAGCTCAACCATATCCAGTGAATCGGCACCTAAGTCGTCAAGAAAAGAAGACTCGTTTTTGATTTCAGCTTCATTAACGCCAAGCTGTTCTGCGACAATCTTCTTGACGCGTTGTTCGATGCTATCCATTTAACTCTCCAAAGGGAATGAATCCCGCGAATTATAGCCAACTGCTTATAGAATGCAAAAGGCTGTTGTGACAAAAAAAATTATTTTAGCAAATAAGTATTAAAAAACTTATAAAACCAAAATACCATCCAAAAAGTTAAAATGCGTGTACTGCCAACTGTGCATTTTATTAAAAATTAACCTTTTGTCTTTAAAAAAAGACAAACAGTGCAAATAAATTATTTGCAATACTACCTGAAGTACCGGAAAAACCGCACTACTGCATGTACATTCCACCATTTACATGCAAGGTTGTCCCGGTAATGTAAGCGGCTGCAGGACTGGCCAGAAACGCCACTGCATTGGCGACATCTTCGGGCTGACCAAGACGGCCCAGAGGGATCTGGCTTAGCAACGCCGTGGTTTGCGACTCACCCAAGGCACGCGTCATGTCGGTATCGATAAAGCCGGGCGCCACGCAGTTAACGGTAATGTTGCGACTGCCAAGTTCACGGGCCAGCGCCCTGCTCATGCCGGCAACACCTGCCTTGGCGGCCGCATAGTTGGCCTGACCGGGGTTACCGCTTGAACCAACCACCGATGTCACATTAATGATACGACCCGAACGCGCTTTCATCATGGCCTTAAGAACACCACGTGACATGCGGAATACCGAACCCAGGTTGGTATCCATGACCGCAGACCAGTCTTCATCTTTCATGCGCATAGCCAGGCCATCACGTGTAATGCCTGCATTATTGACCAGAATATGGGGAGCCCCCTCTTTGGCCAGCTCTGCCAGCAAGGCATCACAGGCAGCAGCGTCAGTGACATCAAGCACCACACCGCGGCCACCAAAGCCGGACAATTCAGCACTAATGCCTTGTGCACCGGCCTCTGAGGTTGCCGTACCAATAACAGTGGCACCACGCTTGGCCAGCTCAAGGGCAATGGCCTTACCCAAACCGCGCGTTGCACCGGTCACCAAGGCAACCTGACCACTTAACTCTTTTACTTCAGACATTGTTATTCCTTATCCCTTCAGGGTTTCCAGAGCAGCCTGCAAAGACGCCGGGTCGTAAATGGAGATCCCCGTCATTTCAGGCTCGATTCGTTTGACCAGACCACTTAACACCTTGCCTGGGCCACACTCAACCACGTGGGTCACACCCTGCTGTTTCATGGCACGGATAGTTTCCACCCAACGCACGGGATGCCATGCCTGGCGAACGAGCGCATCACGGATCGCATCCGGTGTTGCAGCCACTGCCACATCAACGTTATTGATCACATCAACGGATGGCATGGCAATTTCAATGCCAGACAGGGCTTTTTCCAGAACACTGGCGGCCGGCTTGAGCAGGCTGGAATGAAAAGGAGCGGAAACAGGCAATGGCAGGGCACGTTTGGCACCCGCCTGTTTGGCCAGGTCACAGGCACGCTCCACCGCAGCCTTATGACCGGCAATCACAACCTGGGCGGGCGCATTGAAATTGACGGCCTCAACCACTTCACCCTGGGCCGCATCGGCACACACCTGGCGTACGGTATCGTCGTCCAGACCCAAAATGGCCGCCATGCCGCCTGTTCCCACCGGAACGGCAGCCTGCATGGCATCAGCACGTATTCTGACCAGACGCACGGCATCTTCAAGTGAGAATGAACCCGCTGCCGCCAGCGCGGAATACTCACCCAGACTATGACCCGCCATTAAGGACGGTTGCGGACCTGCCGCTTCCACATATGCCTGATACATGGCATAGCTGGCAGCCAGCATGACAGGTTGGGTATTGGTGGTTAAATTAAGCTGCTCAGCCGGGCCTTCGGCAATCATTGCTGCCAGATCCTGGCCAAGCGCAGCTGAAGCACGTTCAATAACTTGCGTGACGGTCTGGTTTTCAGCCCAGTTATTAAGCATGCCCACGGTTTGCGAGCCCTGGCCCGGAAATACAAAAGCAATTTTCATATTGATCTGTCTCTTGAAATTAGTTTACAGGCGCACCAGGGCAGAACCCCAGGTAAAACCACCGCCAACACCTTGCATCAGTACGCAGTCTCCCGCCTTGATGCGACCATCTTTACGGGCAGCATCAAAAGCCAGGGGAACGCTGGCTGCCGAGGTGTTGGCATGATCGGCAACGGTTGCCACGATTTTTTCAGCAGGCAGGCCCAGTTTGCGTCCAAGATAATTGATAATGCGGATATTGGCCTGATGGGGCACCATCCAGTCAATGGCATCCAGGGACACGCCGGCTTTCTCACAAACCTGATGGGCGGATTTCTCGAGTACGGTTACTGCCTGCTTGAAAACAGCCTGCCCATCCATACGCAGGAACGGATCACCAGTAACCACCCCGTTTTCGATGCGTCCCGGTGTATTCAATATCGTGTTAAGAGAACCGTCGGCATTAAGCTGGGTAGCCAGAATGCCTGGCTCATCGGAAGCCTGAAGCAGCATGGCCCCGGCACCATCACCAAACAGTACGCAGGTACCGCGGTCATTCCAGTCCAGAATGCGGGAAAAAGTTTCTGCACCTATGACCAGGGCACACTTGGCATTGTTGGCCTTGATGAAACTGTCTGCCGTTGCCAGCGCATAAACAAAACCACTGCACACAGCCTGCACATCAAAAGCGGCGCCGCCCTTGATACCCAGACGGGATTGCACCAGACAGGCCGTGCTGGGGAAAATGAAATCGGGTGTAGAAGTGGCAACGATAATCAGATCAATGTCAGCGGCATCGATACCGGCATCTTCAATGGCACGCTGTGCGGCAATGACAGCCAGATCACTGGTTTTTTCATTGTCGCCGGCCAGATGACGCTGACTGATACCGGTCCGGGTCACAATCCATTCATCGGATGTTTCTATGCCTTTTTCCGCCAGTCTGACGGCCAACTGGTCGTTAGTAACACAGTTTTCGGGCAAATAACTGCCTGAACCTATAATTTTTGCAAAACTCATGACCAACTCCTTGGGCCATGCCTGGATTGGAGGAGCAGGCACAGCGTTTTATATTTTTTATTTCTGTCCGGTGGTACTTTCAGTATTGTCCCGGTCTATTCTTTGCGTCATCTGGGTGACTGCCGTTGCGGTTTTTTCAATCAAACCCCTGACGACTGCACCACGGGCCCGTTCAATGGCCTTGGTATAAGCAAAAACATCGGCCGAACCGTGACTTTTAAAAACTATACCGCGCAAGCCCAACAGGGCAGCACCATTATAGTTGCGATTATCAACTCGGTCACGGAAACGGCTCAGCACCGGCCGGGCAACCATACCTGCCGCCATTGTAAGATAGTTTCGGGTAAATTCCTGTTTTAGCATGGTACCAATCATTTTGGCCAGGCCCTCAAGCGATTTCAGGACCACATTACCCACAAAACCGTCACACACCACAATATGGGTGGTACCCTTGAAAATATCATCGCCTTCGACATTGCCATAAAAATTCAGGCCACTGCATTGCAGCAGGCTTGAGGCTTCCTTGACAGTCTCATTACCTTTGATGGCTTCTTCACCAATATTAAGCAAGCCAACCGTTGGATTCTGGATATTGTCGATTGCTTCGCACAGCGCCACACCCATGATGGCAAATTCCAGCAAATGCTGGGCAGAACAGTCGACATTGGCACCGAGATCCAGCATGGTGGTGGCTCCACCTTTCTGGTTGGGTATGGCCGTGGCAATGGCAGGCCTGTCAATGCCTTCCATGGTTTTCAGCACATACCGTGAAATAGCCATCAAGGCACCGGTATTACCTGCCGAAACCAGTGCATCCGCCCTTTTTTCCTTGACCAGGTTGACGCCCACCCGCATGGATGAGTCTTTTTTACGACGCAAAGCGACCTCAACCGGATCATCCATTGCCACCACTTCAGAAGCGGGAACAATTTCAAAACGGCTGAGGTCGCCTGGATTTGCTTGCCTGAGAGCCTGTTCGATTTGTTCAGGAACGCCGGTTAACAGAAAATGTGTGTCAGCGTACTGCCGGGCAATTTGCACAGCAGCAGGAACAGTCACGGGCAGGCCGACATCACCGCCCATGCAATCTATAGCAATACGTACCACGATAGTAATAAACAGGCCACGCCTGACAACGGCGCGGCCATATTCTCAACGTAACCGATTATTCGTCGTTTTTTGTTTTCAGAACTTTACGGCCACGATAAATGCCGTTAGGACTGATGTGGTGACGCAGGTGCAATTCACCTGTTGTAGACTCGATCGCTGTCGCGGGAGATGTCAGGAAATCGTGTGAACGGCGCATATTGCGTCTTGAAGGTGACTTTTTGTTTTGTTGAACAGCCATGATGACTCCAAAAAATGTTGTATTAAATAAGGTAATACAAACTAAAAACTATAAACTGTAAAAATTACCGCTTTTTGAGCTGTTCCAGCACCGCGAATGGCGAAGAAGGCTTTTCAAGCTCATCATCGGGCAGCACCGCTTGTGAAGGACAACTCTCGTGCCGTGGCACGTAAGGCAGACTTAAAATCAAATCGTCCTCAACCAAATCAAGCACACTCATGTGCCGGGAAGAGAGGATTTTCTCATCGAAAGGCTCCTCTATTTCGCCCGATTCAGTCAAATCACTGTGAAGATCGGCCTCGGAAGCAACCAATTCCAGCACCGACTCATTATTTACATCAAACCTGAATAAACCAAGACAACGCTGGCAGACAAGTTGCGGACTGGCTTGTACATGCAAACGCAATAACCGTTTGCCACGCGCGTCCTTTTCACCTTTCAGTGACCAGACAACCATACCGCTTTCATCTGTTAATTGCTCAGGCAAATCTTGTGTAAGTCTTAAAAAAGCACCTAAAGGTGTTTTACCACTTAACTCGCCAGCGCGGCGCACAAAATCAAGGGAATCAATAAAAAGACCCTTGCCTGAACCCACCTGGCCTTGTGCTGCCAGGCCCTCAGTTTGGCTTTTTTCAGCCTGGCCCTTTTCGTTACTCATATCCCCGCCTGTTCCTTATTCCCCGCACTTCTTGATTCAAGGTTTGCACAAATATCGGAAAACATAGGATAATAACCCGTTATTTATCATTTGGTCAATTAAAACAATGACAAACCGCTTTTCCCGTCTTATTCTTGCGTCATCTTCCCGCTACAGAAAAGAAATGCTGGAACGATTCCGCATCCCGTTTGAAGCAATCTCCCCTGACATTGACGAAACCCCACAACCGGGTGAAACACCGGCCCGGCTGGCCCTGCGCCTTTCGGTTGAAAAAGCGCTGGCCATTGCGGCCCACAACCCGAACAGCGTCGTTATTGGCTCGGACCAGGTCGCCACACTGGATGGCTCGCCCATTGGCAAACCCGGCAACTTTGACGCTGCCAAAAAACAACTGCAGGCGCTATCCGGACATTGCGTGGAGTTTCATAGTGCACTGGCCGTTACCGATGGCAGCAGAACCGAATCAGCCGACATTATTACGCGCTGTTATTTCAGGGAGCTGAGCGATGATGAAATTGTACACTACCTTGAAATTGAAAAACCCTTTGACACCGCCGGTAGCGCAAAAGCCGAAGGGCTGGGCATTACCCTGATGGAAAAAATGGAAAGCGATGATCCCACTTCCATCATCGGACTGCCTTTGATTACCCTGGCCCGGATGCTCCGCTCGTTCGGCATTAATCCCACCCTGTCTGCCCAGGAAAACACGCACCATGACTAAAACCCTGCATCTCATACCCGTTGGACTGGGCCAGGCCCCCACTTCATCATGGCTGCCTGCCGACACCCAGGCTGTGGCTTCACGCCTTACCTGCTATATCGCTGAAAACGCCAAAACCGCCCGTGCTTTCCTCAAACTGATTGGTACCCAAAACCCTCTTCAGGAAATCACCATTCATACACTAGGCGCAAAAACCAGCGCAGGCGAGATCAACCAATGGCTGAATGAAGTCACCCCGAACGGTGAAATTGGCCTGGTCTCCGAGGCCGGCTGCCCCGCGGTTGCCGACCCGGGAGCCAAAGTTGTAATGGCCGCCCATAAAATGGGCATTCGCGTCATTCCCTGGGTAGGCCCTTCTTCCATCTTGCTGGGCTTAATGGCCAGCGGTCTTGACGGGCAACGCTTTACGTTTCATGGCTACGCCCCAGTCAACCCGGCCGAACGCACCAAACAGCTGAAAGCCTGGGAAACCCAATCGGCCAAACTGCAGCAAACCCAGCTGTTTATAGAAACCCCCTATCGCAATGCCGCCATGTTTGAGTCTTTGATTAACGCACTGCGACCCGATACCCGCCTGTGCATTGCACGCTCTGTCACCACTCAGGACGAATGGATCAAGACCAAAACCATTGCCCAATGGAAAGCCGGCCCAGCCCCCGAATTGGATAAAAAACCCACCCTCTTCCTGTTTTTGGCCAGTTAATAGCGTTTGGAGCCAGTTAGTCGCTTAACCGTCTTCCTGAGCGGCCAAGTCCATCAGGATGGCAGCCGTCCGGATATCGGGCTGACCATCATAACGCTGCGGGCGGTAGTGCATCTGAAACGCCTGCAACACCCGCCGGGTTGACACCTGGGCCCCGGGCCCGAATTCCACCTCATAACCGATACGCCGCAGCTTTTCCTGAAACCACGGCCAATCCGGCACGCCATCCACCGCAAAGCGGGCCTCGTATTGCCGGACACGGTCTTCATCATACCAACGCCCTATGCCTTGCCTGGCCAACGCCTCCCAGGGAAACAGGGGGCCGGGATCAATTTTTCGCTGCGGCGCAATATCGCTATGCCCCACAATATGCTTTGCCCTGACCTGATGACGCTGGGCCAAATCACGCAACAAGGCCACCAACAGATCTATCTGTTCAGGCGAATAAGCGTCCCACTGTGTTTTTTGCTCATTTAATGGCCCAAGATTGACCACTTCTATGCCGATAGACATGGCATTAAGATTCTTATAACCGTACCACTGGCTGATACCAGCGTGCCAGGCCCGACGGTTTTCATCCACAAGACGATACAACACAGGGCTCTTCCCGGCAGTCAGCAAATAATGGGCACTGACCTTGTTTTGGGTAAGAATCCGCAATGAATCGGCATTGTTTTCAGAGGTGTAATGCAAGACAATAAAACGCACCCGACTATCCTGGGCTGCCGCGGTGAAGGACTCATCGACCGCATATTCCTGCTGCGAGCAGGCCAGCAATACCGACAGGCCGAACACCCCCGACAATCGCTGAAACCATCGGACAGCAAAACGCAAAAAATCTGCTTGCAACATGGCCTGCCTCCCTTCCATGCAAGTATCGTTTTCTTATCTGCCATCTTCTCTGGGATGCCGGCCAGAACCTGATACATTACCCACTGAATCGACAATAGTCTGCACCTTGCGACGCAACACCAGCGCATTCACCACCCGCCAAAGCAACAAAAAAGCCATCAGCAGTGTAAACACGACAGGTGCCACCAGACTTTGCCCCGCCGGGTGCATTTTCCAGAAATGAATAATAACCAGTATGCCCACCACATACACGGCACGATGCAAACGTTGCCAGTTACGCCCCAGCTTGCGAATGGATTGCTGGCGCGAAGTGGCCGCCAGCACACACATGATGGCAAAGGACAGCATGCCCAACAGGATATAGGGGCGCTCGACCAAGTCCTGAAGCATGAACGAAAAGCTGAGCTTGCGATCCAGCCAGAGCCAGGCGATCATGTGCAAAAAAGCATAAAAGAAAGCATACAAACCCAACATTCTGCGCCAGCGCAACAAGGCCGGCTGCCCCAACATTTGCCGGATGGGCGTGACCGCCAGCGCAAGACACAACATGCCCAGGGCCCATTGCCCGCTGGAGCGGGCAAAAAACAGTGCCGGCTCGGCCGTCATACCCCCCACACTACCCAGATAAAACCAGCGAATCACCGGCAACAGGCACAGCAAAAATACAAAGGGCTGAACGCGATCAATACTTTCGGCTTTCCAGGTTTTCATTTTATTTCCCAGCCCAACTCAGGAAAATGCCTGGTTTGCATTGGTTTTACAATGCATCTGCAACAGATCCGCCAAACCGGTAACATCGTCAACAATACGGGTGGGTTTGCTTTCATTAAGCTCACGCAGGCTATGTGCACCATAAGTTACCGCGATACTTTCAACACCGGCATTATGCGCCATCAGGATGTCGTGCGAGGTGTCACCAATCATGACAGTCTCTTCAGCCGGCACGGCCAGGGTTTCCATGAGCTCATTCAACATTTGCGGATGGGGTTTGCTGAATGTTTCATCGGCCGTGCGGGTAGCGGCAAAATAATGCCCCAGTTTTTTCTGCTCAAGCACCCTGTTCAAGCCCACGCGGCTTTTACCGGTCGCCACGGCCAGCATGACGCCATTGTCGCGAAGTTCATCAAAAAGCGTGGTCATGCCATCAAAAAGGCATAAATCGGGGTCACGGGTGAAATAATGAAACTTATAACGCTGAATGAATTCTGGCAACTGCTCGGCCGTCAGGGTTGGCACCACCTTATAAAGAGCACTTTCCAGCGACAGGCCAATCACCCATCTTGCCTGTGCCGCAGGCGGCACTGCCAGACCCAGATCTCTGCAGGCCGACTGTATGGCCTGGACAATAGACTGGGTAGAATCAATCACTGTTCCATCCCAATCGAATACAACCAATGAATATCGCATATGACGTTACCAACCTATAAAAATCAAATTTGTTGCTGTTCCAGTTTTTTCAGCACTTGCTGGCAGGTTGCCGGCAACGGTGCCTCAAAATCCATGGTTTCCCCACTGACGGGGTGTGGCACCTGAAGCCGGTGCGCATGCAAAAACATGCGATTGAAACCCTGGCACGCAAAATACGCCCGAACTTCATCCTTGCCGTACTTTTCATCACCAACAATCGGGAAACCGCTGGCCGCCAGATGCACCCTGATTTGATGAGTCCGGCCAGTGCGCAGCTCGGCACCCACCAAAGTATATTTCCCGAACCGTTGCAAACCGGTGACAATGGTATGGGCAAAGCGACCTTCCTTATCCACCCGGACCCGGCGCTCTCCGCCTGGCGTCAGGTATTTGGTTAAGGGCAATTTAATATGCTGCCGGTCATTGACCCAATCTCCGCATACCAGGGCCAGATATTGCTTGCGCCCACGCGATTCTCTCATGATTTCATGCAAGGCAACCAGCGCCGGGCGTTTTTTGGCAATCATGAGCAAACCCGATGTTTCCTTGTCCAGGCGATGCGCCAGCTCCAGAAACCGGGCCTCGGGCCGGGCGGCACGCAGTTGCTCAATCACCCCAAACGAAACCCCGCTACCGCCATGCACGGCCACACCGGCCGGTTTATCGATCACCAGCAAGGCATCATCTTCATAGACCACGGGAAATTCGGCGCCCGGCACCTTGCGGGGCGCATCGGGTTCGGCCGTACGCAAGGGAGGAATACGCACCTGGTCTCCGGCCTGCAAACGGTATTCCGCCTGTATGCGACCTTTGTTCACCCGCACCTGTCCACTGCGAATGGCTTTGTAAAGATGACTTTTAGGTACTCCCTTGCACACCCGGATCAGGAAATTATCGATGCGCTGATCGGCAGATTCGACGTCAATCGTGACCACTCTTACAGAAAAAGATGAATTATTATCAGAAGTTTGTTTCCACATACACAAAAGAGCTCTATAATTCCCTCACCATATGAAGACCGGCGTGGGAAGATCGGGCGTAGAGAAGCTAAAAAAGCTGTTTCCGCCAAATCGTTAAAATCACATTGTACTGCTAGTATCAAACAGCCGTACCTGTATTTCTCACCCGCTTCAGAGTTATTGGTCACCAAACAGACAACGCTTACTGTTTTTGTTATTCAATGCGGCAGGAAAATCATCTGCCCACAAAAAAGCCTCTTAGCCTGTTTGCTGTACGAATGAATGAATAAAAAACGCCTAATTTTCATTCCAGACTGGCATTGTCTATACGCTGTCTGGAATATACACAGAAGTTATTAAAAAATTGAGTTTATCAATAAATATCAATTATCTGCAGACCGGGACCCATCCTGCTTTCAAACAGGGAACCGCACCCGTCAAACAAGCGTATACATGCGCGGGGCACCTGCGCGCGTTCATTTTACCCTTTCATTCGCACCCAAGTAACTCTGTGGTTAATGCATACGATGTCCGTTGCATTAGTTAAACGGAGAATACCTTAAATGAAACGCATGTTATTTAATGCGACGCACCAAGAAGAACTACGCGTCGCGATTGTAGATGGGCAAAAACTCATCGACATCGACATCGAAACAGCAGGCCGGGAACAACGCAAAGGCAGCATTTACAAAGCCGTCATCACCCGGATCGAACCCGGACTTGAGGCCTGCTTTGTCAACTACGGCCATGATCGTCACGGTTTCCTGCCCTTCAAGGAAGTGGCCCGCAGCTACTTCAAGGAAGGTATTGATGTCCGGGGCGCCCGCATCCAGGATGCCTTAAGTGAAGGCCAGGAACTCATCATCCAGGTCGAAAAAGAAGAGCGTGGCAACAAGGGCGCTGCCCTGACCACCTTTATTTCCCTGGCAGGCCGTTACCTGGTCCTGATGCCCAACAACCCGCGTGGCGGTGGTGTTTCACGCCGCATTGAAGGTGAGGAGCGCCAGGAACTGCGTGAAGCCATGGACCAGCTTGACCTGCCCGCTGGCATGAGCATGATCGCCCGCACGGCAGGGATCGGCCGTTCGGTTGCCGAACTGGAATGGGACCTGAAGTACCTGCTGCAATTATGGAACGCCATCGATTCTGCCGCCAAGGAATATCCTGCGCCGGTTCTGATTTATCAGGAATCCAGTCTGGTCATTCGCGCCATCCGCGACTACTTCTCACCCGACATCAGCGAAATCCTCATCGACACCGATGCGATTACCGACCAGGCTGTCGCCTTCATGAAAGACGTTATGCCCGATAACGTCAATCGCGTCAAACGCTACCGTGACGATATCCCCCTGTTCTCCCGCTTCCAGATCGAACATCAGATTGAAACCGCCTATTCCCGTACGGTACAGCTTCCGTCTGGCGGCGCGATTGTGATTGATCACACAGAAGCCCTGGTGGCCATCGATGTCAACTCGGCCCGCTCCACCCGCGGTACCGACATCGAGGAAACCGCCTTGCGCACCAACCTTGAGGCAGCCGAAGAGGCAGCCCGCCAATTGCGTCTGCGCGACTTGGGTGGCCTGATCGTTATCGACTTCATCGATATGGAAGACAGCAAGAACCAGCGCGCGATTGAACAAAAATTGCGTGACGCCCTGCACTTTGACCGGGCTCGCGTCCAAATGGGCAAAATCTCGCGTTTTGGCCTTATGGAACTGTCACGCCAGCGCCTGCGCCCGTCCCTGAACGAAGGTTCACACATTACCTGCCCGCGCTGTAACGGCACCGGTGTTATCCGTGACGTGGAATCCAGTGCCCTGAATATCCTGCGCCTGCTGCAGGAAGAAGCCATGAAAGACAACACGGCAGCCCTGCATGTCCAGTTGCCGGTAGAAGTGGCCACTTACCTGATGAATGAAAAGCGGTCCGACATTGTCAAAATGGAATCCCGCCTTAAAATCAACGTGGTGCTTATTCCCAACAAGCACCTGGAAACCCCTCATCATCATATCGAACGCATTCGTTACGATGACAATCGCCTTGATGAACCCAAAACCAGCATTGACCTGATTGAACAGCCCAGCACCATCGTGACCTGGGAGTCCAGTACGGAAAAAGCCGTTCATAACGAACGTCCCGAAGCCCTGGTCAAGAGTATTTCACGTGACCAGCCTGCACCGATCGTTCCGGCCCCCAAAACAGAACCTTTAACCCCCGCTCCGCAGCCTGGTTTATTCAAACGCCTGCTAAGCTGGTTTGCCGGCGAAAAAGCGGTAGCGCCCGAAGCCGAACCAGCCAAAGAAGACAAGCCACGTCAGGCAAGCCGTGGTAAAACCGGCCAACGCAACGAGCGCAACACCGGCCGTAACCGCCGCAACACGGAAAAACGCCCCGAGGCCGCTGAAACCGAAGAAGACAAGCGTCGTAATCCTCGCGCGGCAAAACCACGCGCACAGGATAACCGCAACAAAGAACGCGACGCCAAGGCCACACCGGCAGAAATCGTGAACGATACCGATAGCAGTCCATCTGCCGATGAAAACAGTCCACGCTCACGCAGCCGTCGCAGTCGCACCCGTAACCGTCGTGAAAACACAAACGACAGCAAAGAACAGAACCTGAACCAGGGCACTGACATTCCTGAAAGTGCAGGCGATGAAATCGCGGTCAAACAGCGTCCGGCCCGAGTGAAAGCCGAACCGGAAGTCGTTCAGGAAACTGACGGCACCCCCTTCACCGCCGCAACTGCTGTGGTCGCCACCATGGCTGCCCTGCCCGCTACCGAAGCTACTGAAGAAACGGCTGGCGAAGAGCTGGCAGACAACGCCACCGCATTCGATGAGGAAACCGGTGAAGCGCTTGATCCAAACAAACGCCGTCGTCCACGCCGTCGCAGCCGTCGCACCCGTCGCCCGGCCGATGAACAGGGAAGCACAGAAAACACATCGGCACCTGCTGCTTTTGTGCCGAACGAAGTGCTTTTGGCCGAAGCGGAAAGCCTTTCCCAACAAGCCCCAGAGGCAGCACCAGCCGCCAAAGTGGAGCCCGTGCAAGACAGCGTGACTGAAACCATGCAGGAAGCCCCGGTAACAGCTACAGCGCCCGAGGCACAGGCTGAAGAAGCCGTTTTGGCCAGCCCTGCGCAGGCAGAGCCTGTGGCAAGCCCGTCTTCTGAATCTGCCCCTGTCGCCAGGACTGAAACGATTGAAACGGAAAAAACCGAATCAATGCCCGTCACCCAGACAGAACCCACGGCGTCTGCCGCAGATGACTCAACAGCCATCAACAGCCAGCCTGTTTTGCCTGAAGAAACCAGCCAGCCGGCCACTGCCGAACCTGCCGTATCAGCCAGCGAGACAGCAGAACAGCCAGCTGCTACAGAAACGCTACCTGAAAATGCCACTGATAACAGTGCGGCAATTGAAAGTACGCCAGCGCCTGTGGCAGAAACCGCCACTGAAGAAGTATCCAGCCCGGCAGTCGCCTCTGCAGAAAGCGAAACTGTCATAGAAAGCACTGAGGTCACACCGACACCAGTACAAACCGTGACATCCGTCTCCGCAACCGGTACACAAGCTTCACTTGAGGAAATTGCCTCCAGCACCGGCATGCAATGGGTTGAAACCAAAGCCAGTCTGATACAACCTGTGGAACTTCCCAAACCCAAATTGGGACGTGCCCGCAAAACGGTTGCAAAAACCGAAGAAGTCCCATTGGAAATAGTGGAAACCAAAAAATAAGTTTCCTTGACTTCAAGGCCTAAAAAAAGCCCCTGGAAAACCCAATTCCAGGGGCTTTTGACTGCTGGACGCCTTCTTAAGACTTGCCCATTGCCTGTGACCTAAAAATACTCAATATTGTCCGCCCTGACAAGAACAAGAGCGGACAATAAGCTTGCATAACCTCAATCCAGCGTGATATTACCTGCCTGAATGACTTTGGCCCAGTCTTCACGTTCTTTATCCGAGTAGGCCTTGAACTGCTCGGCTGTCATGGGCATGGTTTCAATACCCATACCGTTGATTTTTTCAACCAGTTCAGGATCTTCCAGGGTAAGCAGCAAATCGGCAGATACTTTATCGACGACTTCCTTTGGCAAACCGGCGGGGCCCACCAGACCCTGCCAGGCGTAAGCTACAAAATCACCCACACCTGCTTCGCCCATGGTAGGCACATCAGGAAGCACAGCAGCCAGACGTTCAGGTACCGCCACAGCCAGCACACGAACCTTGCCTGCCTTAATATTAGGCAAACCGGACCCCAGATCGGCAAACATCAGGTCTACCCGTCCGCCAATCAAATCCTGCAAGGCAGGTGCTGCCCCCCGGTATGGGACATGCAAAATATCGGTATTGGTCTGCTGTTTAAAACGTTCCAGCGCCAGATGGTGTGGAGAACCGGCACCTGCCGAACTGGCCGACAGTTTACCTGGCTCTTTACGTGCAGCCTCAATCAAATCATCCAGTTTCTGATAAGGTGAGTCAGCCGGAACCGCCAACACTAACGGAAAACGGGCCAAACCACCAAGATAGGTGAATTTGCCGGGATCGTAAGTTAACTGCTTGTACAGCGACGGGTTAAACGCCAGGGTACCGGAATCGGCCGTACCAATCACATAACCGCTTGGGTCGGCATTGGCCACAGCCGTTGCACCAATACTGGTACCACCACCGGGACGATTTTCAATAACCAGCTGTTTGCCCAGATGTTTTTCAAGATTCATGGCAACCGTACGGGCGATCACATCAGTGCCACCACCGGCTGGGTAAGGCACCACCCAGCGGATGGGCTGCTCGGGCCAGGCAGCATGCGCCACGCCTGCCACACCCATCGCGCCAACTATAAATACTTTACTGATCGCTTTAAACACTTTTATCTCCTTCCATCGAATAAACAAAAAAATTTTCATTGACGGCACCTGCCTCAGTATTCAGGTAACAGTCAATCGCATGCAGCCAGAAGAAGACAAGACTTCCCCTGTCGGAAAAAGGCCGACATGCTTGAAATAATCGGGTTGTGATTTATAACCGTATCATCATGGCCAATAAGTCTTCACTTACTGCAATGAGTTTTATCTGTTCCTGTTGCGAAAGCCCTGCGCTGGCATATGCATGTGTCTCCATATCAAAGTGTGATAGATGTTATGGCTTTTTATAATAATGCCCGTTTTTACGTGCTTACACTAGCAATCATTTTAGTTGTGAAAGCAACTATATTCAAGCGTTTTTTGATCTATATTAATAATTATTAAATTTTCACTGGATTTTATAAGGATAAAAAAACACCTGCCCGGCCTGTTTTAAGGCCGGGCAGGTGGTATTCCCATGCATTTATTTATGCTTCAAAAACCAGTGCCTCATTTATAAGGCGGCAAATCAGTTCAGCATCCTTAATTTCATTGCTTAACAACAAAACCAGTTTGGTCAGGAACAGGCTGCGTTTTTCTTCGGGTAACTTGTCAATGGCAAATGACAGGTTATCGTATACTTTCTCAAGGCTCAGGATATCAATACTCATTTTTCATTCCTCCTCAGGCAGATTTTTTAATGAATTTCTGGAACGCGTTTTCCAGGGAGCCCGGTACGTATTGTTTCCAGCGGCCGCAAATATGATGATCGGGACGAACCAGATACACCTGGCCCTGGCTGGCCCCATAGCGGTTTTGCAGCAATTGCGCATCCACCTTGAAGGTTTTACCGGCACCGGCGGTAACCGTATTTTCAGAAGACAGGACAATGACCTTGACAGGCACACCCTGCGCCTTAAGATCATTGACTTCTTTTTGCAATGAATCAGGCAGGCTGGCTTCGTTGCTAAAGTAAATAATATTGAAGTCCAGCCCCAATTCGTCATACAGATACTGTTGATCGGATAATTTCAGATTAGGAAGGGGCGCGCCATTTTCCAGCTCTGGCAGCATATCCTGATTATCATCGCCAATACTGTTAACCGGAGAAGAACGGTACACGTGGGCACGCGACGTTCTCCAGTGAAACAGCGGACGAACGAATTCATGCTTCAGGGACAGGGACAGTGTGGCATCACGCAACAAACGGAAACCATCGGTGGGGGGGGCCATGAAACGGGTGCTTTTGCCCGCTTCATCAATAATTTCCATGGCTGCGCCAACACGGTCATGGGTATAAGAATGAAGCAAATAAGAAGAGCCCCAACCTTTAATGGTGGCCACCAGCTTCCAGCATAAATCCATCACATCCTGAAAACCGGTATTGGCACCACGCACCCCAAAGATGGGGAGCATATGGGCCGAATCACCGGCAAACAAAATACGGTTGTGGATGTATTCAGGCAAGGTAAGCGCACGGGCGGAATACACCGAATACCAGTCAAGCTCCCATTGTTTGCCTTCATATCCCATCATTTTCAGCTGGGCATTGACCGCGTGGGTAATGTTTTTCAGATCCAGCGCCTCTTCATTGGACACATGGGCCGGCAATTGATAATCAAAACGCCAGATATTGTCGGGTTCCTTGTGCAGCAAAATGGTATTGCCCGGGTTCCAGTCAGGTGAAAAGTAAGCCAGGCGCTCGGTAGGCAAAGGCAGATCAATGCGGATATCCACAATCACAAAACGCCCCTCGTAGCTATTGCCCTCCATATTCAGACCCATACTTTGGCGCACACTTGAGCGGGCCCCGTCTGCGGCAATCAGCCATGGGGTTTTGTACGAATACTCGCCTTCGGGGGTATCCACCACCAGGGTCACTTCATGGTTATCTTGTGAAAATGAAGTCAAATGATTACCCCAGCGCAATTCAATCAGTGGCTGCTTGGCGGCCTCTTCAACCAGATAGGTTTCCAGATAGTTTTGCTGCAAATTGTTCAGCGGTGGATAGCTGTCCTGGGGGTCTACCGGTGTTTCCATACGGAAAACGCGCTCACCACAATAAAAAGAATTGCCGCTGGTCCAGGAAAGCGCTTTTTCCATGATTCGATCGGCCACACCGGCCACTTTCAGGATCTCCATGGAACGACGCGTATAAACCAGGCCGCGACTGCCTTCGGATACCTGCTGCTCGGATAACAACACGATGTTCTTGATGCCGTGTTTGGCCAGGATAAGCGAGGCAACCAGACCAATCGGCCCGCCGCCGACAATGGTGACTATTCCATTGGACTGGGCCGGATCAGACGGAAAAGTGTGTGGATAGACGGTGTATTCGTGATACAGGGATTTACGCGGAACAGTAACAGGCGTATGCATAATGTCTCCATGAATGGAAAGTATTCAATTTTTGTTTATAAAAAATATGCAATACGTAGGGGTATTTGCATTTGCAACCAATTTTAGTTGCAAAAACAACCATTTTCAAGCTTTTTTTGATCTGCGTTAATTGTTTTCCAGATTATGCTGGATTTTATTGATCAAATTAAGCAAATTCTGTTGTTCTTCTGCCGATAAAGTCTTCATCGCAATGTCATTGCGATGCATAATAAGTGCCACCACTTCCTCATAGACCTGCTTTCCTTTTTCAGTCAGGGACAAGTCAAAAGCCCGGGCATCCTGTTTTTGCTGACGTTTTTCAATCAGGCCCTTGTCAACCAGGGAAACCACGGCACGGCTGCCCTGACTTTTATCAAGGTTGGCTTTTTTGGCTACCTGTACCACCGACAGCACTTTATTAAAACCAATCACGGCCAGCACCCTGCCCTCTGCTGAAGAAATACGGACAGGCTCCAGGTCAGTATAGTCTGCATGTCTGTCAATTAATTTAGCCAGGGAATGCAATTTATAGGTAAGAGAATTTTCAAGATTAAATGAATCAGCCGACATTTTATTTTTGACCTGAATAATTAAATTGTCATTATTCTATCAGCCATTATGGCAATTCCATGTTTTTTATGCAAACAACCCCGACCATACTCATACAGCCAGGGTTGTAAAATATCGAAATATCATGGCAAAGGGCCCCAAAAGCCCCACCAACATTATTTATGCCGACAAGGCTTCATTGGACTGACGGGTCAGTAAAGCCATCAGGCGGGCCAGCTCTTCACGCAAGTCGTGACGATTGACCACCATATCGACTGCTCCTTTTTCCAGCAGGAATTCGGCACGCTGGAAACCTTCAGGCAATTGCTCACGGACGGTCTGCTCAATCACCCGGGGACCGGCAAAACCGATAAGCGCCTTGGGTTCGGCAATGACCACATCACCCATAAAGGCAAAACTGGCGGATACCCCACCCATGGTTGGATCAGTCAGCACACTGATAAACGGCAAACCTTCAGCGGAAAGGCGGGTCAGCATGGCATTGGTCTTGGCCATTTGCATAAGTGAAAACAGGCTTTCCTGCATCCGCGCACCACCCGATGCTGACACACAGACAAACGGGGTGCGGTTTTCTATGGCGGCCTTCACACCGCGCACAAAGCGTTCGCCTACCACCGAACCCATTGATCCACCCATGAAGTTGAACTCGAAACAGGCAAGCGTTACCGGCAAAGACATGATTGAACCGCTCATGACGACCAAGGCATCGGTTTCGTTGGTTAATTTTGTGGCTTCAGCCAAACGCTCGGGATATTTGCGACTGTCCTTGAATTTGAGGGGATCGGTTGAACGAACCTGATCACCAATTTCAACCCGCCCTTCCGCATCAAGCAGGGAGTCGATGCGCGCGCGCGCACTTAATCGCATATGATGGTCGCACTTGGGGCAAACATTCAGGGCCCGTACCAGATCTTCCTTATACAAGGCAGTCTCGCAAGAAGGGCATTTGACCCATACGCCCTCGGGAACACGCCGTGCACCCGAATCGGACTTCTTGTTGATACGGGGGGGGAGAATTTTATCGAGCCAACTCATTATTTATCCTTGTTTTGAACCTTGTCGAGCGCTTCACGTACGCCCTTGAGCCATTCGCTTGCTGCAGCAACGGCCACTTCGGTGACCTGATCTTCGGGCTTGCCAGCAATCGCCTGTTCCATGGTTTCGATGATTTTACTGCCAATCACAACGGCATCGGCCACTTGGGCAATTTTCGCGGCACTTTCGGCATCACGAATGCCAAAACCGACACCCACCGGAATTTTTACGTGTTTTTTGATATCACGCACACGTTGCTGGACATCTTCCACATTGAGTGCCCCCGAACCGGTCACGCCACGTAAAGACACATAATACACATAGCCTTCGGCCACTTGGCCCACTGACTGGATGCGGGCTTCGGTGGAGGTGGGTGCCAATAGAAAAATCGGAGAAATACCCTTTTCTTTCAGCATCCCGGTAAATTCATCAAATTCCTCGGGCGGATAGTCTACCACCAATACGCCGTCCACACCTGCGATAGCGGCTTTTTCCGCAAAAACAGCCCTGCCCATGGCTTCAATAGGGTTGGCGTACCCCATCAACACAATGGGCGTTTCGTTATTGAGCTGACGGAACTCGCTGACAATATCCAGAACCCGTGACAGGCCAACTCCCTTGGCAATGGCTCGCTCAGCAGCCCGCTGGATAACCGGACCATCGGCCATGGGATCGGAAAAAGGCACGCCCAGTTCGATAATGTCAGCCCCGGCCTCTGCCAGACTGTGCATTAATGCCAGTGTGGCTTGTGGACTGGGATCTCCAGTGGTTATGTAAGGAATCAGGGCTGCGCGTTGCCCTGCCTTTGCAAATGCATTGTCAATTCTATTTAAAGCCATTATTGTTTTCCTTTACAGCTCGATTCCGCTAAATTCAGCCACAGTATGCATATCCTTGTCACCACGGCCTGACAGGTTGACCAGAATGATCCTGTCGGCAGGCAAAGTGGGAGCCAGCTGGGCGGCATACGCCAGGGCATGGGAGGATTCAAGCGCGGGAATAATACCCTCAAAGCGGCAGCAATCATGAAACGCCTGCAGCGCCTGGGCATCATTGATGCTCTCATAGGAAACACGGCCGATTTCATGCAACCAGGCATGCTCGGGCCCCACACCGGGATAATCAAGACCTGCGGAAATGGAATGGGTTTCCTGCACCTGCCCGTCTTCGTTTTGCATGACAAAGGTACGGTTACCATGCAATACGCCTACCTGGCCTGAATTGATGGATGCGGCGTTACGTGGCGTATCAAGACCTTCGCCGGCGGCCTCAACGCCAATCAGCTTGACGTCTTCATAAGGGATATAGGGATAAAAAATACCCATGGCATTGGACCCCCCCCCTACGCAGGCAACCACGTAGTCGGGCTGACGACCTGCATCTTTGGGCATTTGCTCAAGGCATTCTTCGCCAATGATTTTCTGGAAATCACGTACCATGGCCGGATAAGGATGCGGGCCGGCAACCGTACCGATGATATAAAAAGTGTCATCTATGTTGGTCACCCAATCGCGCATGGCTTCATTCAGCGCATCTTTGAGTGTTTTGGAGCCGGACTCGACCGGCACGACAGTTGCACCCAGCAACTTCATGCGATAAACATTAAGGGCCTGACGGCGAACGTCCTCGGCCCCCATATACACCACGCACTCCAGACCATAACGGGCCGCCACGGTTGCCGTGGCCACACCGTGCTGGCCGGCACCGGTTTCGGCAATAATGCGGGTTTTACCCATTTTACGGGCCAGAAGAATCTGGCCAATACAATTGTTAATTTTATGGGCACCCGTGTGATTCAGGTCTTCGCGCTTGAGCCATATCTGGGCACCACCGAGCAACCCGGACCAGCGCCTGGCATGGTAAACCGGGCTGGGACGACCCACAAAATGGGTCAGCTCATCATTATATTCAGCCACGAACTCGGGGTCATTCCGGTATTTTTCATAAGCTTCATTCAGTTCCTTGATGGCATGCATTAATGTTTCGGCAACAAAAACTCCGCCAAACCGGCCAAAGTGACCTTTCTCATCTGGGTAATTATAGGGTTTCAAAACGCCTCCTGCAGCGCATTCAATTATTTTATTTAACAGCCATTTTACTCAATTTAACAACGGGACGCAGACATTACCCCGGGGATCTCCAATAAGGCCTGCAAAGCCCGGGACAATTGATCGCCATTCTGGATTTCGATGGTAAAGTGCATATGGGCCAGTGAACGCTTGCTTTGCGTATTAACGCCAACCACCTTAAGCTTGAGCCTGGAAAAGGCTTCAGAGACATCCCTCAGCAGACCGGTACGATCCTGGGCATGGACAGCAATATTGACCGGATAGACCGCATCTTCGGTATTGCCCCAGGCAACATCAATGACCCGCTCGGGATTTTTATGCTTTAACACGGCAAACGAGGCGCAATCCTGACGATGGATCGACACCCCTCGGCCACGGGTGACAAAACCCACGATCTCATCCGGCGGGGCCGGACGGCAACAGCGGGCCAGCTGGGTCATTAATGAATCGACCCCCACCACCAGCACACCGCCTTTACCTGTCTGGCGGGTCTCGGTCTGGCGGGCCACCTGAATTTTGTCTTCGGTACCGGTTTCGGTGGTCGGCTCGACAAAAGCCGAAGCAATCGAGCGCAGGCTGAACTCGTCTTTGGCAACGGCCACATACAGGTCATCAGCACGGGCAAAACCCAGTTTTTCAGCCAGCTGCTCCTGATTGACGGCTGTTTTGCCCAAACGCTGCAATTCTTTCTCGACCTGCTCTTGTCCGCTGGTAATACGCTTTTGCAACTCAATCGCATTAAACCACAACCGCACTTTTGCCCGGGCTCTGGGGCTGGCCAAATAACCCAGTTGCGGATTCAGCCAGTCACGGGAAGGCCCACCCGATTTGGCGGCAATGATTTCAACCGTCTGTCCGGTTTTCAGTTTGGTATTAAGCGCAACCATTTGACCGTCAACCTTGGCCCCCCTGCATCGGTGCCCAAGGTCGGTATGCAAATGGTAGGCAAAATCAACCGGCGTGCTGTCTGCAGCCAGCTCAATAACCCTGGCCTGCGGTGTGAGCACATAAATACGCTCATGCCTTTCGCCCTCTTTCATTTGCTCTAACTGTTCACCGGTTTTTTTCAATTCGGCTTTTTTGCGTTCCAGTCCGTCCTGACCGACTCCATTTTCTTCAAGGGCTTTCTTTTCTTCTTTTTCGGTAATGCCGACTTCCTTGCGCCATGACAGCAATTGGCGCATCCAGGAAACCTGGCGGTCATACAGGCTGGAAGCGGATACCTGTCCACCTTTTACCCCGGCCTCTTTATAGCGCCAGTGGGCCGCCATGCCATATTCGGCAAACTGGTGCATTTGCCGGGTGCGAATCTGCACTTCAAAGGCGCGACCGTCATCACCCATGACCACAGTATGCAGGGAGCGGTAACCATTAGGCTTGGGATTGGCAATATAATCATCGTATTCGTCCATGACCGGTGTCCACTTGGCATGCACCAGTGACAAGGCGGTATAACAATCCCGCTCGGTATCCACAATAATGCGCAGGGCCTGCAAGTCGTACAACTGGTCAAAATCAAGCTTTTTATTGCGCATCTTGTTGTAAATGCTGTAAATATGCTTGGCCCGACCGGCCACATCGGCCTTGATGCCCATTTCCTGCAAAGAGTCGCGAATTTCATTAACTGTTGCGGCCACAAGGCTTTCACGCTCTACACGACGGCTTTCCAGCTTCTTGGCGATATCCTTGTACACTTCGGGCTCAAGAAAACGGAAAGAAAGGTCTTCCATTTCCCATTTGATTTGCCAAATCCCCAGTCGATTGGCCAGTGGCGCATACACATCACGGGTTTCAATGGAAATATCTTCAGGGCAAGGTTTCTTGGTTTCGGCAAACCAGCGCAATGTTTGCAACCGTGAAGCCAGACGCACAAGCACAATTCGCAAATCGGTCGCCATGGCCAGCAACATTTTCCGCAACATTTCCTGCTGGTTGCCACTATTGCCGCTGTCCTGGCTGACCGTGCCCGCATTACGGGCCACCAGACCTATTTTGACCAGTTCCCGCGACCCCTGGACCAGATTGAAAACTTCCAGCCCAAAATGGTTAATAATTTCGTTCTTATAATTTTTTTCCAAAGCCGCTTCCTGCTCTGCCGGCATGGAAGCGATAAGACCTGACACCATCGTGGTCACATCCACCTGAAGCAGGGATAAAATCCTGACGACCCCTGCCGCATGCTTAAGGGCCGGTTCTCCGGTTTCAAGCGTCTGCCCCGCCATGGCGTGCACGGCCCAGTCAACCGCTTTTTCCAGCAACCGCCTGTCTTCGGCCCCAAGGTCTTCACACACCGAATTAAGCCATACTTCATCCAGGGCATTTGTATTGTCGCTATCGGGTATCATGTGAATCATGGTTGAAAAATAAATAAGAAATCAAATGGAACACCTCGTATTGTACAGGTCGGAACTATGGACGCAAATACAAAATCGTTGTTAATCATATGGCATTCCCGTACCCATGCGGCAAAACAGGCCGCCCAGGCTGCCTTTGACGCTGCCTGCAAAATTCGTCAGGAACTGGGCCAGCAAGATCAAATCCTCATGTTATACGCCAGCGAGGTACGCCTTGAACAGCTTTTACAGGCAGATGCCTATCTGTTTTGCGCCCCTGAAAACCTGGCCAGCCTAAGTGGCGCGATGAAAGAGTTTTTTGACCGTTTTTATTATGACTTACTGGGCAACATAGAGGGTCGGCCATACAGTGCGATTATTACCGCCGGCTCTGATGGACAAGGTGCACTTCGACAGCTGCAGCGCATTTGCACCGGCTGGCGCCTTAACGAAAAAGTAGTGCCCATCATACTGAACACCGCCAGCCAGACCAAAGAGGAAATCCTGGCGCCCAAAACCCTGACTGCCGAACAACTGGCCCAGGCAGCGGAAGTGGGAAGCACGCTTTATGCCTGGCTATGAAATACGCATTCCCACGCGGGAGCGTGGGAACGAGTAAGCCGGATATGCATTCCCACGCGGGGGCACGGGAACGAGTAAGCCGGATATGCATTCCCACGCGGGAGCACGGGAACGAGTAAGCAGGATATGCATTCCCACCCTCTTGTTCCCATGCTCCGCGTGGGAACAAGAAACAGGATATTGATGCTGCTATCCGTAGGCATTCCCACGCGGAGCGTGGGAACGAGTAAAAGTTCAGAGCGTGGGAACGAGTAAAACTTAAAGCGCTGCTGTCACAACGATTTCAACCTTGAAATCGGGATTGGCCAAGCGGGCCTCCACCGTTGCACGGGGTGGTGCATTTTCTTTGGATACCCATTGATCCCATGCTTTATTCATGGCAGGAAATTCGGCCATATTGGCCACGTAAATCTGTGCCATCAGGATTCTTTCCTTACTGGTACCGGCCTGCGCCAGCAAATCGTCGATAATAGCCAGCACCTGGGCGGTTTGGCCCTCCATATCCAGCGATGCATCATTGGGGACCTGTCCTGCCAGATAGGCAACACCATTATAAACAGCCATATCGGACAAGCGGGCACCCACATTGGTACGTTTAATATCGCTCATTCAAGGTTTTCCTGTAAAAGGTTGAGAAAAAATCAGGCAGCGGGCAAATCAAAAACATGCCGCAAATAAGACAAATAGGCCGGGTCATCACACATGGTTTTCTCGGGCTCATCCGAAACCTTGGCAACCGGCTGCCCATTGCAACGAACCATTTTCATGACCACCTGCAAAGGTGGTACGCCCATATCATTGGTCAGGTTGGTGCCAATCCCGAAGGACACCTTGCAACGCCCCTGAAACCTTCGGGCGATATCCATGGCAGTTTGAAAATTGAGATTATTGGAGAAAACCAGTGTTTTGCTGCTTGGATCCACCCGGTTGGCCTGATAATGAGCCAACAGGCGTTCACCCCATTCGAACGGATCGCCGGAGTCATGCCGCGCCCCATCGAACAGCTTGCAAAAATACATATCGAAATCACGCAGGAAAGCATTCAGGCCGTAAACGTCAGAAAGCGCAATACCCAGGTCGCCGCGATATTCCTTGGCCCACATTTCCAGGGCAAACACCTGGGAATCACGCAGGCGTGGTCCCAATGCCTGGCAGGCCTGCAGATATTCGTGCCCCATGGTACCCAAAGGCGTGGTATTGTACTCTTTGGCCATGAACACATTACTGGTACCCACAAAATGATTACCCATTTTCTCTTTCAGGGTCTTGACCACCTCATGATGCCAGGCTTTAGAGAACCGCCGGCGCGTACCATATTCGGAAATCTTGAAACTTTTCACGTCGGTACTGGCATTGACCAGCTCAATCTTCTCATTCAGACGGCGCCTGCCCTCTGTCCAGTCAAGCGTTTTATATTCATTGCGAAAATACACTTCATTCACAATGGCGAGCACCGGAATTTCAAATAAAATCGTATGCAGCCAGGGACCTTTGGCCTCGATGGTGATTTCCCCTTTCTCTTGGCCCTCGCCCACCTCAATACACTTTTCGGGCAAATGAAACAGGCCCAGGAAATCAACAAAATCACTTTTGATGAAACGCATGTTGCGCAAATAGTCCAGTTCATCTTCGGTAAAACGCAACTGGCACAGATGATGAATTTCCTCGCGTATTTCATTAATGTAAGGACGCAGGTTGACACCCTTGGAACGGCACTTGAAGCGGTACTCCACCTGGGCACCTGGAAACTGATGCAGCACGACCTGCATCATGCTGAATTTATATAAATCGGTATCTAAAAGCGAGGTAATAATCATGTCGGTAACAGTAATTTTTTTATAACCATATCACAGCTATCAGGGTTTTGAGCGCCAAGTATTTCAAGATTAGGTAAAATCACATTTTTAATGTCGTTTATTGGAGTTTTAAATGACTCACGTTGTTACCGAAAACTGTATTAAATGCAAATATACAGACTGTGTCGATGTATGTCCCGTCGACTGTTTCAAGGAAGGCCCCAACTTTCTGGTTATCGATCCCGATGAATGCATTGACTGCGCCGTCTGTATACCGGAATGCCCTGCCAATGCCATTTTTGCCGAAGAGGACGTGCCACAGGATCAAATCCACTTCATCAAAATCAATGCAGACCTCAGTCCCGAATTCCCGACCATCAGCCGCTCCAAAAAACCGCTTGATGATGCTGATGAGTGGAATAACGTCCCCAACAAACTCCAGTACCTGGAAAAATAGCTGACTGAAATAAAACAGGAAAATATGACTGACCAGAAATATACCCGTGAAACCGTAATCAGCATGACCGAATGGGTGCCCGGCAAGCTGTTCTCGATCACCACCACCCGCGATCATGCCTTCCAGTTTGAACCGGGACAGTTTGCCCGGCTCGGCCTGCCCGCCAGTGATGACCCCACAGCCGAGCCCTCCATATGGCGTGCCTATTCCATGGTCAGTACCCCAGAGGATGAATTTCTGTCTTTTTACTCTATTGTGGTGCCTGAGGGGGAGTTCAGCCCACGCCTGGCCGGCCTGAAAACCGGCGACCCGATTTATATCGACAAAACCGCTTTTGGTTTCCTGACCATAGACCGTTTCCCACAAGGCGGCAACTTGTGGCTCCTTGCGACAGGCACCGGCTTATCGGCTTATATCTCCATGCTCAACACGCCTGCCACCTGGGAACGGTTTGACAAAATCATTCTGGCCCATGGTGTTCGCACCAGCGAAGAACTGACTTATCAGGATGACATAGCCAAATGGCAACAACAGTTTGGCGATCGTTTTGTTTATCTGCCCCTGCCCACCCGGGAAGCATACAAAAACTACCCACAGGAACGTTTGACCACCCTTATCAGCAATAGCAAACTTGAGCAGTTAAGCGGCTTGAAACTGGATCCGGCAACATCAAGAGTCATGTTGTGTGGCAACCCTGAAATGTTATCGGAGGCACGAAAAATACTGGCTGAAAAAGGCTTCGCTGCCGGCAGACGCGGTATCCCGGGCAATCTTGCCGTTGAAAATTACTGGTAATAATTTATTTTCACCTGTCCAAAGCATTCATGAATAGTAACAAAATAGTAATTTCCCTAATTTTTGTCGGTTTTAGGTGAAAATTCACATTTCCTGATGTTTTATCCATATTACTGGTGCTAGACTTAAATCATGCACCCGTTTTTTTTCGCTGCAAAACAACAATAAGGAAGTGAGCTTATGCTGTACCAATTTCATGAATTGACCCGTTCCATACTGGCCCCTATTTCAGCTTTCACGAATATAGGCTCTCAGCTGTTTTCCAATCCTTACAGCCCTTACGCCTATATCCCCAATTCAAAACAGATCTCAGCCGGGCTTGAACTCATTCACCGACTGGGTAAGGATTACGAAAAACCCAAATGGGACATCAACTCGGTTACTATCGAAGATCGCGAAGTAGCGGTTCATACTGAAATTGCCCAAAGCAAACCTTTTTGCAATTTGGTTCACTTCGTTCGCGACCTTGAACCCAACGCACCTGCCTGCCCCAAAGTCCTGATCGTTGCCCCGCTATCCGGGCATCACGCCACGTTGTTACGTGATACGGTGCGCACCATGCTCAGCGCCTTCGATGTATACGTGACCGACTGGGTCGATGCTCGCATGGTTTCACTGGCCGAAGGCCCTTTCCATCTGGATGACTACATTGAATATATCCAGGACTTCATCCGCAGCCTGGGACCTGACTTGCACGTTATGTCGGTTTGCCAGCCCACCGTACCGGTTCTGGCCGCCATTTCTTTAATGGCCGGCAATAATGAGGCGGTTATGCCCAAAAGCATGATCATGATGGGTGGCCCATTGGATACCCGTTACTCACCCACCGAAGTTAACGGACTGGCCAGCACCAAACCCTATTCATGGTTTGAGAACCAGCTGATTCACATCGTGCCTTCCCGCTACCCGGGTGTGGGCCGCAAGGTGTATCCGGGCTTTTTGCAGCACGCCGGCTTTGTTTCAATGAACCCCGACAAACACATGCAGTCGCATTACGACTACTATCTCAACCTGATGAAAGGCAACGAGATGGAGACCAACAGCCACCGCAAATTCTACGATGAATATAATGCGGTGCTGGACATGCCGGCCGAATATTACCTGGACACCATCCGGGTCGTCTTCCAGGAGCACCTGCTACCCCGTGGGCTTTGGGATGTTCGTGGTGTACGGGTAGATCCCGACCATATCCGCAACGTCAGGCTCATGACTGTTGAAGGAGAACTGGACGACATTACCGGTCATGGGCAAACCCGTGTGGCCCATGAACTGTGTGGCAATATTCCCAAAGCCGATAAACACCACCTGTTGGCCAGCAGCTGCGGACATTACGGAATTTTCTCAGGCACCAAATGGCGCACCCGAATCTTTCCTGAAGTGAAAGAATTCATCAATAACGTCGATCGGGACTGATTTCCGGTTAAAATAAGAAGGCCTGTCCAGCAACAGGCCTTTTTTATTTTTACCATGACCAATAAATCCCTACTTGAAAAAATTGATGCCATCCTGCCGCAAACCCAATGTACAAAATGCGGTTACGATGGCTGTAAACCTTATGCACATGCACTGGCTCAGCAAGAAGCCAGTATCAACCGTTGCCCCCCAGGCGGCAGCCAGGGTATACAACAACTGGCCGCTTTACTGCAGGTACCGGTTTTACCCCTTGACCCGGAATGCGGCACGGAAATCCCGCTGCAGGTGGCGGTTATTGATGAAGCCCACTGTATTGGATGTACCCTTTGTATCCGGGCCTGCCCGGTAGATGCCATTATTGGTGCCAACAAATTCATGCACACGGTAGACCCGCAAATATGCACCGGTTGCGACTTATGCGTTGCGCCCTGCCCGGTCGACTGTATCAGCATGGTTGATGCCAACCGCACATGGACCACGGAAGATGCCAATGCGGCCCGAGAACGCCATGAGCAGCGTGCCGCACGCCTGCAAAAGCTCAGGCTGCAGGAAGAGGCCCGTCTTAACCAAAAATCCATTCAAACCGCCACGAATTCCAAAGAGCTGGCCAAACCGGCCCAACCACTACCCAATGAAAAAACCGCTGAGCAACTCAAGAAAGAAGCCATTGCCCTGGCATTGCAGCGGGCCCGGGAACGACGCCAGCAAGTCATGAAAAAAGACTCCACCACCCCATAACCATGAATGCAGAAAAAAGAAAAGAGATTTTTGCCCGCTTTAAAGCCGCCAACCCCAAACCCACCACAGAGCTGGAATATGAAAACAATTTTCAGTTGCTGATTGCCGTACTGTTATCGGCACAGGCCACTGATAAGGCCGTTAATATTGCCACCAGAAAATTTTTTGATACCTGCAAAACTCCCCAGGATATCCTGGACATGGGGCTGGAAAAATTTACCGAAGCCATTCGTACCATCGGCCTGTACAAAACCAAGGCCAAAAACACCCTGGCCACCTGTGAAATCCTGCAAAACCGGTATAACGGCCAGGTTCCCGGCAACAGGGAAGCGCTGGAATCCCTGCCTGGCGTGGGCCGCAAAACCGCCAACGTGGTACTTAACACCGCTTTTGGTCAACCTGCCATGGCAGTGGACACCCATATTTTCCGGGTTTCAAACCGCACCGGCATTGCACCGGGCAAAAACGTACTGGAAGTGGAAAAAAAGCTGCTCAGGCTGGTGCCCAAAGAGTATTTACTTGACGCGCATCACTGGCTGATTTTGCATGGCCGCTATGTGTGTGTGGCCCGCAAACCCAAATGCCCGCAATGCGGAATTGCGGACCTTTGCGATTACAAAGAGAAAACCAAAGCGTCCTGAAAAGACCAGGCTCTTCTGAAGCCGGCAGGACAGGCATCAGACACGGCCAAAAATGACCTCCCGAAATGGCAACTCAAGCTGGCGACCCGCTAAAGGGGACGCCAGACCATCGTTACTTGTCCTGCTTGCCAAAACCCAGGTAACTCTCAATCACACGGGGATCATGGAGCAACTCTGAAGCCTTGCCCTCAAGACGGACCTCACCCATTTCAAGCACATAGCCGTAATCGGCCACCTGCAGGGCGGCACGGGCATTCTGCTCGACCAATAAAATGGATACGCCGCTTTCACGAAGTCGCATAATGGTATGAAAAACCTCGCGCACCACCAATGGTGCCAGCCCCAGACTGGGCTCATCAAGCATCAGCACTTTGGGTTTACCCATTAATGCACGCCCAACCGCCAGCATCTGACGTTCTCCGCCCGACAAGGTACCGGCATTTTGCATGCGGCGCTCTTTCAGGCGTGGGAACAGCTCATAAACTTCATCCAATGTACTTCGCCAGTTTTTTTCGCGGGAACGATACCGGCGAAAACCACCCAGCAGCAGGTTATCTTCAACCGGCATACTGGAAAACAACTCGCGTTTTTCCGGTACCAGACACAGGCCATTGGCCACTCTGTCCTCTACAATCAGGCGACTGATATCGTGTTCCTGGTAAAGCACCTCACCATTGGCCGAACCGGGAAGCGGCAATGAACCCATGATGGAGTTGAGCAAAGTGGACTTGCCCGCCCCATTGGCACCAATCACCGTCACCACCTGGCCGCTTTTCACTTGAAGATTGATATTTTGCACAGCCAGCACCTTGCCATACTGTGCACTCAGATTTTTTGTTTCCAGTAAGATACTCATACGTTTGCACCCTTTGCGTCAATGGAAATACCCAGGTCATCATCGACACCGCCCAAATAGGCTTCAAGCACCACAGGATTAACCTGAATCTGCTCGGGCGTACCTTCTGCAATACGGGTACCAAAATCCATCACCACCAGATGGTTGGTCAGGCGCATGACAAAATCCATATCGTGTTCCACCAGCAAAATACTCATGCCTTCATCGCGCAAACCGGACAGCACGCTGGCCAGTTCCTGCTTTTCTTTATAGCGCAAACCGGCCGCAGGCTCATCAAGCAACAGCAAGGTGGGATCAAGCGCCAAGGCACGGGCAATTTCCACAATGCGCTGCTGGCCCAAAGACAGGTTACCGGCCTGCTCGTGCAGGTAATCACCCAATCCGACCCGCTCAAGCTGCTTTTTGGCCTCTTGCAACATTTGGGCCTCGGTATCACGCTCCAGATGCAGCAAACTTTGCACAATCCCGGTATTGACGCGCAAATGCGCCCCCAGTGCCACGTTTTCAAGCACACTCATGGTAGGCAGCAACTGTACATGCTGAAAGGTACGACCTACGCCAAGGGCGGCAATTTTACGCGATGACAGCGAACCGATTTCCTGCCCCATAAAACGCACGGAACCGCGAGTGAGCGAATGCACCCCGGTAATCAGGTTGAAAGTGGTACTTTTACCAGCGCCATTGGGCCCGATCAGCCCCATGATTTGACCCGCATGGATATTGAAACTGATGTCATTGACAGCTACCAGTCCACCAAACTCCTTGCGAATGTTGTCCACTTCAAGAATGAGCTCACCATGTTGTGGCCTGGCCCGCTGCGGCAACACTGAAAAGGCTTCAGGAATGGGTTTGGGCTGCACCAGCTGGTTGCCGGTGAATTTAGCCACAAAATTAACCAGAATGGGCCACAGGCCTTCGCGTGCATGGTGCAAGATAAACACCATCAAAATACCAAATACCACCATTTCAAAGTTGGCCGAGGTATTCAACAGTTGAGGCACAATATCCTGGATATGATCTTTCATGGTAAGGATTAGCGTAGAGCCGAAAACAGCCCCCCAGATATTGGCTGAACCGCCAATAACGGCCATGAACAGATACTCAATACCGTAATTGATCCCAAACGTGCTGGGACTGACCGCCCGTTGCTCGTGAGCATACAGCCAGCCTGCCAACCCGGCCAATACACCAGCGTAGACAAAAGCCACTACTTTATAATATTTGGTATGCACCCCAAAGGACTCGGCCATGCCTGCCCCGCTTTTCAGCGAACGAATCGCCCGTCCGGGACGGGAGTCCAGCAGATTCTTGCTGAACCAGACGGCCAGCAATACACATGCCCAAATCAGAAAATAAATATGCTTGGCCTTGAGCAGGGAAAAACCAAAAATCTCAATAGGTGGAATACCCGGAATGCCATCGTGACGCCCCAGGAAACCCAGGTTGCCATACAGGTAATAAAAAACCAGACAAACCGCAATCGTACTAAGCGGCAGGTAATGCCCCGACAGACTTAAGGTTATTTGCCCCAGGACATACGATACGACAAAGGTTAACACCAGGGCTGCCAGCAGACCCACCCAGGGTGAATAACCCGCAGTGGTTGACAGGTAAGCGGTGGCATAGGCACCAATACCGACAAATGCGGCCTGACCAAAGGAAGTCAGCCCCCCCACGCCAGTCAACACCACCAGACCCAATACCACCAGGCTGGCAATACCGATAGAGTTCATCTGGTTGATCCAGAACTCGGGGGTACCTGGGAAGACGGGCAGGCCCACCAGAAAAACGATAAATAATGCAAGAAATAAACGTTTCATTTTATTATTCTTCATCCTCTTCGTGCTTGACTAAAATGGCGCGTAACAGCAGAACAGGAATAACAAGACCAAAGACAATAACTTCTTTGTAATCACTGGCCCAGAATGTGGTGAAGGCCTCGATAATGCCGATGGCAATGGCACCAAAAGCCGCCAGCGGGTAACTGACCAGACCACCAATGATGGCACCGACAAATCCTTTCAGGCCAATCATGAAGCCGGTTTCGTAGGTAATGGTAATGAATGACACAATCATGATGCCAGACAATACCCCCACCAACGCGGTCAAAAAGAAAGTCAGGTGTCCCGACATGGAAGTACCGATACCCACCAAACGGGCACCGCGACGGTTAACCGCCGTTGCACGCAAGGCACGACCATACAGGGTTTTGCCAAAAAACAGCCACAGGGCGCCAATAATGGCCACCGTCATGCCAATCACGAACAGGCTTTGGTATGACCAGTTTAACGAGGCAATTTCAACCGTGCCATCAAAGAAAGGCTCGGAAACCAGCCAGCCTTCGGCCCCAAAAAACACCAGCCCCAGACCCACCAGCGCATAATGCACGGCAATCGACACAATCAACAGGGTAAGCACCGAATGCTCGGCAACCGGTTCGTAGGCAAGCCGGTAAAGCATGGGGCCCAATGGCACGACCAGAAGCAGGGTAAGAAAGGCCTTGACCCACAGTGAAGGATCGGTAGCCAGAACGACCGGTACCGCCCACAGCAAGAACAAGGGGTAAATAACAAAAAACCCCAGTGATTTAAGCAGGGTTTTCCTGTCTTTGCCCTTATAGACAAAATACAATTCTTTCAGGAACAAAACCGCGCCAAACATGGGCAACAGCCAAATTGTGCCGGGCTTGCCACCGTCGGCCATAATCGCAAAGGTAAGTGCACCAAACGTGACAAACTCACCCTGGGCAATAAAAATAATGCGGGTAACAACAAATACAAGCACCAGCGAAACAGCCATCAGGGCATAAATAACCCCGGTAACCAAGCCGTCCTGCATGAGTATTTTGGCAATAGACCAATCCATCTTCTGCTTTTTCTCTTTTTGATATTTAGAACAATAATAGTGCCAGCGTATTTGTCACAATGGCCCGCCTGCTAACAGGACGGGCCACCAGAACCTTCATGACACTGGCCGGGCCTGCTTATTCAGTACCCAGCTCGGGGGCATACACCCACTTGCCGTCAACCACCTTGACCAGCACGCGCGAGCGCTCGTCAAGACCGGTGTGATTGTCCGGGTTCATATTGAAAATGCCATGCACACCTTTCACATCGCTGGTGTTTTCAAGCGCATCGCGCATGGCCACGCGGAACGCTTCGGTACCAGGTTGGGCACCTGTGGCGATTGCCTTGGGAATGGCCGCATTAATTAACGCTGCAGCATCCCACATATGGCCACCAAATACACTCACGGAGCCTTTACCGAATTTGTCTTCATAGCGTTCAATGTAAGACAGGCCTTCTGCCTTGACTGGATTGTCATCGGCAAGCTGCTCGGCCACCAGCAATGGGCCAACGGGCAATACCAGACCTTCACAGGCTTTGGCACATACTCGCAGGAAATCGCTATTGGCAGAACCATGGGTATGATAGATTTGGCCTTTATAACCACGCTGTTTTAGTTCGCGCTGCGGCAAGGCACCGGGTGTACCGGCAGTCGCTACCAGAACCGCATCGGGTTTGGTGGCCAGCAGTTTAAGCACCTGTCCGGTCACGCTGGTATCGGGGCGGTTATAGCTTTCCTCTGCCACAATCTTGATATCAGTGTCTTTCAGGACACTTTTCACTTCATTCAGCCAGCTTTGGCCGTAGGCATCGGCAAAACCAATCACACCCAGGGTTTTGACATTCGCTTTTTTCATGGCGTCAGCCAGGGCCTGAGCCATCAGGAAGTCATTTTGGGGGGTTTTGAACGCCCATTTCTTGGCACCTTCCTGGGGCTCAACCACCACCGCATTACCTGCCAGGCTGATAACCGGCACTTTGTTTTCAGCGGCAACATCCACCATGGCCAGTGAGCCAGGCGTTACCGTGCTGCCGATCATGACATCGATTTTGTTTTCACTGATCAGCTTGCGCATGTTCTTGACGGCTTGCGTGGTATCTGTCGCATCATCGTACACCACGTAATTGACCTTGACGCCACCTACGTCAACAGGAACCACATCTACCGTGTTTTTTTCGGGAATACCCAACGAGGCAGCCGGACCGGTAGCGGAAATGGACACACCCACATTGACCACATCCTGCGCCATCGCAGCACCCACGAATGCGGTGGCAAGCACCATACTTAAAGAGGTTAATTTAGCAAGCTTCATGTTTAATTTGTCTCCATGGACACAATAATCGGGCAGTAAAACCGCAAGTAACAAAAGGCAAACGTGAATCTTACCATTTGTCTGCCGCCAAAATAGCGCAGAACCGGTTTTTACGCTAACATAGTGTCTTGAAATGGGCGCTTGACGCACATTTTTCCTGCTTTCAAACAATGTGTAACAAAAAAATGAACTTATCCGGAAAACAAAACACATAATACTCATTTCAATTAAAATGATTCGTTTCATTCCTCAAGCAGGTGAACAGTGAAAATCATCAAATCCGATGCGCAATGGCAACAGGAACTTACTCCTGAAGAATATTATGTAGCGCGGCAAAAAGGCACCGAACGCGCTTTTACCGGGCGCTACTGGGATACTTTCTCAGCCGGCATCTACCGTTGTGTAGGGTGCGGAACCCCCCTGTTTTCCTCTGACACCAAATTTGATGCAGGTTGTGGCTGGCCCAGTTATTTTGAACCAATCAACCCCGAGCATGTCAGAGAAGAACGCGACACCAGCCATGGCATGGTTCGTACCGAAATCCTGTGTAATATCTGCGACGCCCATCTGGGCCATGTTTTTCCCGATGGACCGCCTCCCACAGGCCTGCGTTATTGCATCAACTCTCTTTCTTTACGTTTTGAACCCGCCGAATGAAAAAATTCCTGTTTGATTTTTTTCCGCTTGTCCTGTTTTTTGTCGCCTTCAAGGTGGCCGGCATTTACGTTGCCACCTGGGCGGCCATTGCAGCCAGTGTGGCACAAATTGTGTGGCTTAAATTACGTAAAAAACCTATCGAAGCCACCAACTGGATGAACGTGATTATTATTGTCGTGTTTGGTGGTGCCACCATCTATTTCCAGAATGAAGCCTTCGTCAAATGGAAACCCACCGTTCTGTACTGGATGTTTGCGCTCATTCTGCTGGGTGGCAAACTGTTTTTCAGAAAAAATCTTATTCAAAAGCTGCTTGGTGCCCAGATGAAGATGGAAGATCATGTCTGGGACAAGCTGAATTACAGTTGGTCCGGCTTTTTCATTATTGCCGGTGCCATCAACCTGTTTGTTGCCTTTTCCGGCTACTTCACACTAGACCAGTGGGCCACTTTCAAGGTATTTGGCATGACCATTCTCCTTGTCATTTTCGCCATCGGCCAATCCCTCTGGATCAGCCGTTATATAGAACTACCCGAGAACTGAACTGCCTATGTCAGATCGCATTAAATTAATAGAAGAAAGACTAGCCAAACTTTCACCACTCAAGTTGCAAATCATTGATGATTCCCATTTGCACGCAGGGCATGCCGGCAGCAAAAACGGTGCCGGCCATTACACCGTCATTATTCAGTCAGCCCAGTTCAACGACTTGAGCCGGGTTGCCCGACAAAGGCTGGTTTATGATGCCCTTTCCGGCCTGATCCCATTTCCAATCCATGCGCTTGCCATTCAAACGCAAACCACTCTCTGACTCATAAAAGGAAAACCATGAAACGTTTTATGTTACTTGCCGCAACCTGCGCGGTTGCCTTGCCTGCTTTTGCACAGAACGTTGCAACAGTCAATGGCCAAGCCATCACTGAAGCTGAACTCAACAACACCATCAAGGCCCTGGTGGCCCGTGGTGCCCAGGACACCCCTGAATTTCGCAAACAGTTAACCGAAGAACTCATTAACCGTGCCGTTCTGGTTCAGGCTGCTGAAAAAGCGGGTGTTGACAAAAAAGATGAGGTTGCCCTTGCCCTGAACAATGCAAAGCAGGAAATCCTGATTGCATCTTTACTGCAGGACTGGAGCCAGAAAAACCAGATTTCCGATGCTGAAATCCAGAAAACCTACGATGAGCTCGTTAAGGAAAGCGCCAACCAAAAAGAATATAAAGTAAGGCATATTCTGGTTAAGGATGAAACCGCTGCCAACAAACTGCTCAAAAGCATCAAAGACAAAAAAGCCAAGTTTGCCGATGTAGCCAAGAAAGAGTCTATTGACGCCGGTAGTGGTAAAAACGGTGGCGAACTGGGTTGGGCACCTGCCGAAAACTATGTACCCGAATTCGCCAATGCTGTAAAAGCAGCCAAGAAAGGTGAACTGGTTGCCAAACCCGTGAAATCACAATTTGGCTGGCATATTATCCAGGTTGAGGACGAGCGTGCTGCCCAACCACCCAAACTGGAAGAAGTCAAACCACAACTGCAGCAAATGCTGAGCCAGCAAGCGCTGCAAAAGCACATGAAAGAACTGCGCGACAAAGCCAAGGTTGAGATTACCGAGAAAAAATAAGTCGGATCTGCAGACGTAGGGGTTCCCACGCAGGAGCGTGGGAACCAGGAAGCGTGGGAACCAGGAAATGCTGAAATAGGCCTTCCCACGCAGGAGCGTGGGAACCAGGATCAGGATAGAACATTGACTCGCTCCCATGCTCTGCGTGGGAGTGCATGCCCTTCGCATTGACTGACTTGTTCCCACGCGAGAGCGTGGGAACCAGGAGCAAGCAATCAGGACAGGCCCAGCATTTGCCTTAACTGGTCTTCATCTATTACGGTTACGCCCAATTGGCGTGCCTTTTCCAGTTTGCTGCCGGCATCGTCTCCGGCGACCACGTAGCTGGTTTTTTTGGATACCGAACCGCTTACCTTGCCACCGGCCTCCATAATAAGCTTGCCGGCCTCTTCGCGTGACCAGGCAGGCAAAGTACCGGTAAGCACAAAAGTGCTGCCCGCCAGCGTATCATTCTGGCTTTTTTCAATCTGTTTGGGCTGCACACCCACTTGCAGCAAATCGGCAATCACGTCCTGATTATGCTGCTCGGCAAAGAAGCGGCGAATAGAGCCCGATACCACCGGCCCAACTTCAGCCACTTTCAGCAATTCCTCTTCGGAAGCCTGCATCAGCGCATCCACACTCCCAAAATGAAGCGCCAGATCCCGTGCCGTCGTTTCGCCTACATGACGGATGCCCAGGGCATAAATCAGGCGGGAAAGCTCAACCTGCTTGCTTTTTTCTATCGCATTCACCAGGTTTTCGGCCGATTTTCGCCCCATCCGCTCAAGACCCATTATTTTTTCAACAGACAGGCGATACAAATCAGCCAGGGAGTGAACCCAGCCCTGATCAACCAATTGATCGACGATTTTTTCACCCAGACCTTCAATATCCAGCGCCTTGCGACTGGCCGCATGCAAAATGCTTTGTTTGCGTTGGGCCGCACAAAACAGCCCACCACTGCAACGTGACACCGCTTCATCAGGCAAGCGCTCAATAGCTGAACCACACACCGGACAAGCCGTGACCATCACAAACTCACGGGCATCGACCGGACGCAACTCGGGCAATGGGCGTACCACTTCGGGAATCACATCGCCTGCACGCCGCACAATAACCGTATCGCCAATCCGGACATCCTTGCGCCTGATTTCATCTTCATTATGCAAGGTCGCGTTGGTAACCGTAACACCGCCCACAAACACCGGCTGCAAACGCGCAACCGGCGTAATGGCACCCGTGCGTCCGACCTGCACCTCGATATCCAGCAATTTGGTGCTGACTTCTTCGGCCGGGAATTTATGTGCAATGGCAAACCTGGGAGCCCTGGAAACAAAACCCAGTGCCTGCTGGGCTTCCAGACGATTGACTTTATAGACCACACCATCAATTTCATAAGGAAGGTCAGCACGTATACGACTGACATGACGGTAAAATTCCAACATCCCGTCCACGCCTCTGACTACCCTGCGCTCTTGCGCCAATGGAAAGCCCAGCTGGGCAAACCAGACCAGCATATCGGCATGAGTCAATGGCAAGGGGTTTGTAAAGCCGGAGATTTCTCCCCAGCCATAGGCAAAAAACCGTAATGGACGCTTGGCGGTAATACGCGGATCAAGCTGACGCAAACTGCCGGCAGCGGCATTACGCGGATTCACAAACATCTTTTCCCCACGGGCACCCTGCTGCTGATTCAGCTTTATAAAATCCTGGCGATTCATCAGCACCTCACCACGAACCTCAAAAACGGCCGGCAGATTGTCGCCCTGCAAACGTAAAGGTACCGAAGCAATGGTACGAATATTACCGGTCACGTCTTCGCCGGTTTGCCCGTCTCCACGGGTCGCCGCATGGGCCAGTACACCATTTTCATAGCGAATGCCAATCGCCAGGCCATCAAGTTTTAACTCACAGTTGTACTCAACCCTATCGGCCAGGTCCAGCAGACCGGCATCACGCAAACCATCAGTAACCCGTTTGTCAAATGCGGCAATATCCGCTTCATCGAACGCATTACCCAAAGACAGCATGGGTACGGCATGCCGGATACTGGAAAAAGAAGACAGCGGAGCGCCACCTACCCTTTGGGTGGGAGAGTCGGGAGTAATCCATTCTGGATGGGCGGCCTCGAGTTTTTGCAGTTCGCGCATAAGTGCATCGTATTGCGCATCAGAAATAAGCGGCGCATCCTGCACATAATAAGCCTGGTCGTGTTTTCGGATTTCATTGCGAAGCGCCTGCAGTGCCAGCGCTTCAGGGTCATGCTTGATTACCATTTTTTATACTTCAACGATCAGGAAAACACCAGCAAGGCACGGCTTGAACCGGCCGGGATACCCTGCCTGTCAAGTTCCTCATAAAGCTCCACAAGCTTGCGATCAATACCCACTTCGGCGCCATCCATGACGGGGCGTCCAGAGTCATCCACCAGCTGGGCCTTTAAGGCAACCGCCAGCTCTTTGGCGACCCCCAACATGCGACCAAATGAGTGCTCATCAGCAGGGCTGCGCGGGACATCGAGCAACAAACCGATATGATCAATACCCGCAGAACGCACACCCTGACCGGGCTCGTTACCCAGCAACAACAGAAAACGGGGGATGCCATCTTCGTTGCACCAGGCAAAATCATTGCCATACTCCACAAAACTCATGCGACGGATAATCGATACAATCGCCGCCACAGGTTGAGTACCCTGGAGTTTCAGGGTCAGTCCAACCTGCGTATCCAGGTTGGCACACAACTCATCAAGAGACTGTGCCCGTTTAAGCAGGCTATCAGCATCAGGGCTCTCTGTGCTTGCATCAAGAACATGGGCCAGCTTGTCGGCCATCACCAAGGCCTGGGACCATTCGATTTCATTCAGGGGACCCTGACGATTGGCCAGCACCACGGCCATTTGCAATGAGGTATAAGACTCGTTGGGATGCAGACGGGCACGATGATAACCATCGGCGGTTTCGGCAAAATAACGAATGGACTTGGTGCCTGCCTGACGATAGGGCTGGATATGTGCCAGCAACCTGGCACCGGGAATCGCTGAAGCAAAATGCAAGTCAATCACCCCTTCGCAGACTTCATCAACCGTTTCCTCGTCATGGGCCTGTTTGATGGAGGCAACCGCCACACCGGCCTCGAAGGCGGGATCTTCATCTGGCAGGCCAAATGCCGGCTCTTCACGCAAGGAGCCAGTATGTGTATGGATGGGTTCCGCACTTAACAAAGGGTCTTGCTCCGGCTCGGGGAACCTGTTTCGCATTTTGTTCTGGATGCGCTGCTCCTGCCACCAATTGAACAGCAACACCAATAAAATCAGTACAACACCAAGTGCGATCAGACTTAGCTGCAAATTACTCATATCTTTTTAACCCTATGATTATCATGCTTCATTGGCCAGTTGGACAGCCGAATCAATATCTACGGCAACGATTCTTGAAACACCCTGCTCCTGCATCGTAACACCAATTAATTGCCGGGCCATCTGCATGGCTATTTTATTATGAGAAATAAATAAAAACTGTGTCTGGTCACTCATGCTTTTGACCAGGTTTGCGTATCGTTCGGTATTGGCATCATCCAGCGGCGCATCAACCTCATCAAGCAGGCAGAACGGTGCCGGATTCAGCTTGAACAGGGCAAACACCAGCGCGGTTGCGGTCAAGGCCTTTTCTCCGCCTGACAACAAGTGAATCGTGCTGTTACGTTTGCCCGGAGGCTGTGCCATCACCTGCACACCGGCATCCAGGATTTCCTCGCCGGTCATGATCAGGCGGGCTTCACCGCCCCCGAACAACTTGGGAAACAGTTCTCCAAAATGACCATTAACCTGATTAAAGGTTTCCTGCAACAAATCCCTGGTTTCGCGGTCAATTTTGCGAATGGCATCTTCCAGCGTATCGATAGCCGAGATCAAATCATCATGCTGGGCATCAAGAAAACCCTTACGCTTACGGGCCTCGGCCAATTCTTCAAGCGCAGCCAGGTTAACCGAACCCAAGCTGTCCATTTGCCGTGAAATCCTCTGGACCTCTGACTGAAGCCAACCGGTTTTTTGCCAATCGGGCGGCAAATCGGCCAGCATGGCCCGCAACTGAGCACGGTCAACCTGGTGCTGATCCAGCTGATCGGCAAATTGTTCAACCGCCAGCCGGGCCGCCTGTTCATCCAGCTGCAACTGCATGATGCGGGCCCGTAGCGGCTCAATGGACTGCTCAAGGGCCAACCGCCCCTCATCGGCATTACGCAATGTAGCGGCAATATTTTCCAGTTCAATCCGGGCCTGCGTCAGGGCCTCTTCTTTTTCTGCCCTGGTTTCCAGCGCCTCCTGCAGGCCGCTGCGGATGGCCTCTTCATCGAAATCAAACAGTTCCTGCTCAAGGTTATCCAGCTCCAACCTGGCTTGTCCACTTTGATGACGGGCCAAATCCCTGTTCTTTTCAAGCTCGGTAATGCGGGCTGCCAGCGAACGCTTGCTAAACTCGGCTTCCTGTGCTGAACGTTCAAGATCGCGCAGCGTCTGTCTGGCCTGTTCAACCTCTTGAGCCAGGTCTTCTCCGTGCATTTGTGCATCGGCATAACGGCCTTGTATTTCTCCCAATTCGATATCCAGCGTTTCGAAACGGGCCTCACTGGTTTCCATGACAGCATGCAGCTCTTCACGCTGCATATCCAGATCGGCCAGGTCCTCATTCAAGCGGCGGGCGCGTTCGTCTGATTGCTGGATTTGCTGTTGCAAACGGGTGTATTCCAGTTGCAGGTCATGACTGCGACGCGTTAGCTCTGCCAGTCGCTGGCGGGCCGGCACCATTGCCTGCGACACCTGGCTCCAGGCACTTTCACTGCGGGCAACCGCACTGATGGCCTGGTCGGCGATTAGCTGGACTGCCTTGATTTCCCGCTGCAGGTTTTCTATTTCATTCTGACGGGCCAGCATACCGGCCTGCTCGGAATCCGCCGCATAAAAACAAACCCCATTGGCATCCACCACATGGCCACTTTTCAGCACAAACTGGCCACCCTCTGGCAACTGCTCACGGCGGGCCAGAGCTTCGGACAGGTCATCGGCCACATAAATGCCACGCAACCACTGCGCCAGCAGAGTCTTGAGATCATTATCGTTACAGCGCACCAGAGACAACAAGGGCTTCATACCCTGTACGCCTGGCTGAACCATCAAGGGAGCCGCCGGTTTCTGGTAAAACGCCAGCCGTGAGGGTGGTGCATCCTGGTCAAAAGCACGGGTCAGCGCAAGATTACGGACTTCGATAGCCGCCATTCTTTCACGCAACACCGATTCAAACGCACTTTCCCAGCCCGGTTCAACCTGAAGCTTTTGCCACAGGCGACCAAGGCCGGACAATTCATGTTTTTGCAACCAGGGTGCCAAAGTTCCCTGTTTTTGCACGTCTTCCTGCAGTTTTACCAATGCCGCCAAGCGGGCTTCCAGACGGGCCAGATTGGCATTTTCGGCTTGGGCGTTTTCATGCGCCTGACGACGGGCCTCCTCAAGCCCGGGCAGACGCTCTTCAAGACTGATCAACTGTGCCTGCGCCTCTTCCAGCTGCAAAGCGGCAGCGGCACTGTCACCAGCCAACTGTTCACTACGGCCGGTATCGGGCAGGGCTATTTCACTTTTTTCCTTAAGCAGCCTTTCGCGACGCTGTTCAAGCGCCTGTAGCTGACGGTTGGTTTCCCTTTGCTGCTGCCCCACCAAAGCCAGATTTTGCTCAATACCGGCCAAGGTGCTACGCAAACTCTCCCTTTCTGCAGCGGCTTGCCTGAGCCGGTTTTCAAGTTCGGGCAGGCGCGACTGCATTTCTTCCACCCGGGCATGTGATTCTTCAGCCCGCTCAGCCGACACCGCGCTTTCCTCTTCAAGCAGGGCTATTTGCTCTTCACAATGCTGGTACTGCGCTTCCCACTCCTGGATTTGCGTTGTTAATTGTGACTTGCGACTGTGCAGACGATTACGTGAATCAGCCACATGCCTGATTTCTGTTTCAAGGCGGCTGACCTGCGTATTGGCTTCATACATGGCGGTTTGGGCCGCATGAACCGCGTCACTGGCCTGATAATGTGCCTGACGTCGCGCCTCCACCGCTGTTTCAGTAGAACGCAACTGAGCCAGGGCCGCCTCGAGATCGGTTTGTGCCTTTTCGCTTTCCTCGGCCTTGCGTTGCCTGTCCTGCCGGGCATTTTCTTCCCGAATCATCCACAGCACATGCTGTTTCTGCTCGCCCTCTTGCTGCAGGCTGCGATACTGCGTGGCCACTTCGGCCTGTGACTCGAGTTTACCCAGCTGGGTATCAAGCTCACGCAGGATGTCTTCCACGCGCGTCAGGTTCTCACGGGTATCAGCCAGACGATTTTCTGTTTCACGGCGTCGCTCTTTATAGCGGGAGACACCAGCTGCCTCTTCAAGGTACACACGCAGCTCTTCGGGCTTGGCTTCGATAAGACGATTGATCATGCCCTGCCCAATAATGGCATAGCCCCGGGAACCCAGACCGGTACCCAGGAACAAATCGTGAATATCGCGACGACGTACCTGCTGGTTATTGATGAAATAACTGCTGGTGCCGTCTTTGGTCAGGACACGGCGAACAGAAATCTCGGCGTAAAGGCTCCATTGCCCTATCGCACGGCCTTCGGTGTTGTCAAACACCAGTTCGACAGAAGCCCGTCCTGCAGCCTTTCGATTGGCTGAACCATTGAAAATGACATCTTGCATGGACTCGCCACGCAGCTCGGAGGCCTTGGTTTCACCCAGTACCCAACGCACGGCATCAATAATATTGGATTTCCCACAACCATTGGGGCCCACCACACCTACCAGCTGACTGGGAACAGGAATGGTGGTTGGATCGACAAATGATTTAAAACCGGATAATTTTAGTTGGGTTAAACGCACGTTAATGAACAGAAATACTTTATCAAATTGGATTCATGCATTTTATGACGGACACGTTGCATGAAGCCTCAAACCTTATATAATAACCTAGCTGCACACAAAATATAGTCAATAAAAGTCACCGTACATCTAAATTTTACCGGCCCGTTTTTACATTCACGGTAACCGAAAAAAACGGATGGCAATACTTTATTTCTTCGTGCAAGTGGTCAGCAAACAGTAAAAAACAAAAAATTGGAATTCGGTTGAAAAAAGGTTTTTATCTCGTCATGATCGCGCAAGCACTCTCTTCGCTTGCCGATAACGCTTTATTTATTGCCGCAATCGCACTTATTGCCGAGTTAAACGGACCAGACTGGATGACTCCGGCCATGAAATGGTTTTTTGCGTTTTCTTACGTGATACTGGCCGCTTTCGTGGGTGCCATTTCCGACTCTTACCCCAAAGGCAGGGTCATGTTTGTGACCAATGCCATTAAAATTTCGGGCTGTCTGCTCATGTTCGGCTTCGAGTTTGTCTCGGGTAACAACCACGCCCTTCACGCTTATATCGTTTGTTTTTCATACGCTTTGGTGGGCATTGGCGCTGCCGCTTATTCACCGGCCAAATACGGCATTGTCACCGAGCTGCTCCCCCCCAACGACCTGGTCAAGGGAAACAGCTGGATAGAAGGCCTTACCGTGCTTTCCATTATTCTGGGAGTAGTACTGGGCGGCAAGCTGACTGAACCGGCCATGTCTGGCTGGCTGCTGGCCAACCCGTTTATCAGCACCATTGCCAAAACACCGGCAGAAGCCGCCATCGTGGTAATCGCCACCATTTATATCCTGGCAGCCCTGTGCAACCTGCTCATTCCCAATACGCACTTTGTTTACCCCAAACAGGAAACAAACCCTGTCAAGCTGTGCAAGATTTTCTTCAGCTACGTCAAAATCCTGTGGCAAGACAAGGTAGGACAAATCTCCCTGGCCGTGACCACCCTGTTCTGGGGGGCCGGTGCAACCCTTCAACTGGTGGTTTTGCAATGGGGACAAGACCATTTAAACCTTACTATTGCCCAATCGGCCAATTTAATGGGCGTCGCCGCCATTGGCACCGTACTGGGCTCGGTCCTGGCCGGCAAGGTCCCTTTACGCAAAGCCCTTTTCGTGTTGCCTGTCGGCATTATAATGGGTCTGGCCGTCATGCTCATGACCATCACCCAAAGTGACTGGAGCGTTTATCTGGTCCTCATCCTGATTGGTGGCCTGGCCGGCTTCTTTGTGGTACCCATGAATGCACTGCTGCAACACCGCGGACATGTCCTGCTTTCTGCCGGGCATTCAATTGCGGTACAAAACTTCAATGAACAACTGAACATCCTGTTCATGGTCGCCGTCTATGGTGCCATGGTGGCCTTTGACATGCACATCAATACCATCATTATTATTTTTGGCTCCATTGTGGCCATCTTGATGGCATTCATTATTGTCTGGTGCCTGATCAATAAAAACCGTTACCCTGATACCTTCGATGAAATTGGTGATATTGGCCACGGACGGGCCCAGCAAAGTACATGACGTTGGGTCCTGGCCTGAAACCGGCCAGGGAAAAACCGTTTGTACCTGCCCTGTTGGCAGGCTATGAACAGGAACGCACAATCCGCAAGGCTGTTTGCAGGTCTTGCCAAACCCTGGCCTTATCAGCTTGCGCAACCATTAAATGGTTGGGGTGATACGTTACGACTACAGGTATTTTTTGCCCATTTGCATCATTAATAAAACAGTCTTGGGCACGCAAGGCCTCAATGGTTTCATTACTGCCCAACAATAGATTGGCGGCACGCCCGAAAACCACGATACACTTGGGCCGGACCCGTTCAATCTGCGCCAGCAGAAAACCCTGGCAACTGGCCACTTCTTCTTTTGAAGGCGCAATATTGGCAACCGGCCGACATTTGACCAATGGTGTGATAAACACCGTTTCACGCTGCAAACCCAGGGCCTTCAGCATATTGTCAAACAAGGTTCCCGCTTTGCCCATAAATGGCTGCCCATGCCAGTCATCCTGCTCTCCGGGCGCTTCCTCGACAAACAACCAGTCGGCAGGCAGCGCACCTTCGCCAAAAACTGTGTGCCTGCGATGCTCACTTAAGGCGCAACGGGTGCAATTAGCCACACTTTCACGCAGACCAGGCCAGTCAAGTTGACCAAGATCGGGCCGCAGCACCATGGCGGTCGGAGTTTCTTCTTGTGGTGTTTGCGCGGGCACCGGCCTTTGCACCTGACGGGAAGGCAAATGTGAAACCACCGGACGGGCAGTGGTGAAGGCCTGCCCTTCGGCTTGCCGGCCAGACTCTTTTGTCCCTGCCAAATGACCAGGCCCTGCCACACCGGGCTTGACAGCCGAAACAGCCCCCTGACGGCCACCCCCAAGCGGCAACAGGGGCTCGCCCCAAAGACGGTCTATGCCAGCCTCTTGCAACCACAATGCCTGCAATCCGTTTATATTGGGCCGAACCGGAATCGGAGGGATTAAATTATTGGATACCATGAGCCATTATGCCACATGCTTTTGCATGACCAGCGCATCTTCACTTTCACCATTATTACCCGCATAATACCCCTTACGCACCCCGATTTGCACATAATGATGTCGCTCATAAAAAGCCCGCGCCTGACGGTTTGACGGTCGCACTTCAAGCACCTGCATATCCAGTCCCGCCTCTTTGAGACGATTCTCGGTAAAAGCCAATAAACGGGTACCCAGCCCCTGCCCCTGAAAACCGGGTTTAACGCCAATTAACAGCAAATGGGAGACATCAGGCGCCAACATTTGCATGGCAAACCCCAGAACGGTATTTTGCCTGTCTGTAACGACCCAGCCCGGATAATTGGCTTTCAGCGCGTCCCGGAAATTACCTACGGTCCAGGGGTTTTCCTGCACAGCCTGTTCAATCGCCAATACCGCATCAATATGCGACTCATCCATGGCCAGGACAAGATAATCATCTGCGGGCAACGGGCCTGGCTGTTCAGGCAAAGCCTGGCTACTGTTAACGGACGGCAAGCCTGCCTTGGGATTGCCACCTGCCCCCTGCTCACGCTCTTGGGTGGTAAATGCCACCTTGTCACGGACATACAGCGGACTGGCGTGATCGGCCTGGATAAACAACTTGTCATGCCAGGCAGGCAGGGCCAGCCGCACAATCGTATCGGCCTCTGCCCAGCCAGAAGGCCCATAAACAATACCCTCATGTCCCTGCAACAGATCGGGATAAGCGGCCAAGGCGTTACCGGCCAGCAAGAAACGGATCGGCCGGCCTGCATGACGCTCCCATTCAGGCCGCCGGCTTTCCAGCCAGAAAAAAACCTGATCGGCCGCAATCAGGCACGGCCCCTGGACGGTTTCCAGCTGATCGGGATGATTGGCATCCTGGCAGTAAACCGCCATGAAAACCTCATGCATGCGGGCATCAAGCACACTGACAATATAATAAAGGCCATCGGCCTGCGCACGCGCCAGCTCGGCAGTGGCACGCAATGAAGTGACCGGATAAACCGGCACCCCAAGACCAAAACCCAGCCCCTGTGCAGCACCACAGGCGATACGCAAACCGGTAAACCCGCCCGGCCCCTGCCCGAAAGCGATGCCATGGATATCGTTTTTCTGCAAACCGGCCTCTTCCAGCAACTCATCAAGCATGGGCAACAAACGCTCCGCATGCTGCTGGCCAAGAGCATTGTGACGGAGCATTACCCTGGCATTGCCTTGGGCATTGGCGCATAGCAAGGCCACACTGGAGCTGGAGCCCGAGGTTTCAATGCCAATCAAATTAATATTCGTCATAAAAAAATTCAAGAAACTATCGTATATACCGATATGCAACAAACCTTATTTGTTACAAAATGCCAGGGTGCACCTAAGAAAACAAAAATACACCAAACCCGATTTAACGCAAATATTTTGAGAAAATCTCTTTTAAATTTGTTTTATTTCACCAATCATGGTGCATTACCCATCATAAAATAGCATTTTAATGGTTTAAAGTTCCGTATCTGCAAAATTTGGTTCAATCTCATGCAAACAAATGGATCTTGTTTATTACAGGCACAAATATCCGTTACACAAGAATCACAATTATCCGGACTTTTTTTGTGTAACATGTTGTGAAACCCCCTAGTTAACCTTTTTGAAGGCTGTTACATTTCCGGTATGAATACTCAAAATCAAACTTCACCTCGAAAAATACTGGTTGTAGACGACGATCAACGCCTGCGTGATCTACTGCGTCGCTACCTGTCTGAACAAGGGTTCAATGTTTTTGTCGCCGAAGATGGCAAAGAAATGTCCAAACTCTGGCAACGCGAACACTTCGACCTGCTGGTCCTTGACCTCATGCTGCCAGGCGAAGATGGCCTGTCAATATGCCGTCGCCTGCGTGGCGCCGGTGACAACACCCCCATTATCATGCTAACGGCCAAAGCGGAAGAAATCGACCGCATCCTTGGTCTTGAAATGGGTGCCGACGACTACCTGTCCAAACCCTTCAACCCCCGCGAACTGCTGGCCAGGGTCAATGCCATTTTGCGCCGTCGCGGCTCCGATGAACACCCGGGGGCACCCAGCCAGGAAAATGAATCCATTATTTTTGGTCCTTACACCCTGAACCTGTCAACCCGCACCCTGAGCAAAAACGATGAGGTCATCCCCATCACCACGGGCGAATTCTCGGTACTTAAAGTATTTGCGCGTCACCCTAAAGTACCCCTGTCCCGTGACAAACTCATGGAACTGGCACGCGGACGCGAATACGAAGCCTTTGACCGAAGCCTGGATGTTCAGATTTCCCGTCTTCGCAAGTTAATCGAACCCAATCCTGCCAAGCCGGTTTTCATTCAAACCGTTTGGGGGCTGGGTTATGTTTTCGTACCCGATGGCGGAAACTGATTCCTCTTATGCTAAATGCTGGAAGATAAAAACCACTTAAAAGGTTTATTTCACAAAACGTTATTCAAGGCCCGGCTGAGTTTATTCAGCCGGTCTTTTTTACTGCTGGCCGCCTTGCTGATTGTCAGTCTGAGCACCTGGCTGGCCGTTTTTTTCAGTATGCAGGAAGAGCCCCGTGCCATTCAATTGGCCCAACGGGTCGTGACTGCCCTCAAAATCACACAAAAATCCCTGCTGTACGTTCCTTCCTCAGAACGTAACGCCCTGGTTATCGACCTGGCTACCGATAGTGATATCCAGTTTTTCCCCCGCCAGCTCGACGACACCATCATTGCCTTGCCCAACACCTTTTTCTGGAACACCTTCATTAAGCATATCAAGCTGGAAACCAATGATCTCAACACCCTGGTGGCTGCCAACATGAACGGTGAGCCAGGCATCTGGATCAGCTTTATGACCAATGATGACCTGTACTGGCTTTTACTCAAAAATGACAATTCCAAAGTATCCCTGATCAATGAATGGCTGGGCTGGGGGATTATTGCCCTTATATTGGCGGTAACCGGTGCCGCCATTAGTGTCCGGTTTGTCAACATCCCCCTTTCGCGTCTGTCCAAAGCCGTGCAGCAGGTAGCCCGTGGTGAAAACCCGGCCCCCCTTCCCACCAATGAAGGCCCGCTGGAAATCCGCGACCTTAACCAGGCCTTCAATCGCATGGCCCGTGACCTGCGCCAGATCGAAGCCGATAAGGAACTGATGCTGGCAGGCATTTCCCATGACCTGCGCACGCCATTGGCACGCATGCGACTGGAAATTGAACTGAGCAATGTCAGTGATGACGCCCGTGCCGCCATTGACGGAGACCTGGCCCAGATTGATCACAGTATTGGCCAGCTCATGGAGTATGCCCGACCGGCCGGTGCCATTCCCGATACCGCCATTGATGTATCAGAAGTGCTGACCATGCTTTGTCGACGCGAAAAGAACTATACCGAATCCCTGTCCGGCACACTGGATTTCAGTATAGCCCCGGGACTCTACGCCAAAATCGGCGAATTGAATCTCAAGCGCATCGTCAGCAACCTGATCGAAAATGCCCGCCGTTACGGCAAATCCGCTGACGGTGTCGTCCATATCACCGTTACTGCCCGGGAAACCGGCTCCCTGATTCATATTGATATCAGCGACCAGGGACCTGGCATCCAGAGCAAAGACATAGAGCGCCTGCTCCGCCCCTTTTCCCGTGGCGAGGTTGCCCGTACCGGCGTGAGCGGTGCAGGCCTTGGTCTTTCGATTGTCGAACGGCTGCTCAAGCACGTCGGCGGCTCGCTACGGCTCTTGCCCAACAAACCCACAGGCCTTACCGGCCACATTGAGATACCCAAAGCCAAACAGACAAACAATCAGGCAGACATCTGAAAGCGTTAGCGTTATACTGATCCGGATCTGGAAACCTTGAGAAATAAGGAAAAAAACATGAAAACCATTGGTGACAAACTGGAAGCGTTTAAAGTAATCGGCGTCAAGCCTGGCTTCAATACACCCGAAGAAAACGGTGTTTCCGCCTTCGAAGACATTACAGAAAGCTCTTTCCCGGGAAAATGGAAAATCATCTATTTTTACCCTAAAGACTTCACCTACGTCTGCCCCACCGAAATTGTCGGTTTCAACAATCTGGTACAGGAATTTGCCAACCGTGACGCGGTTCTCATGGGCGGCTCGGTTGATAACGAATTTTGCAAATTGGCCTGGCGCCGCGAAAATGCCGAACTGGACAAACTGGGCCATTATTCATTCGCCGACTCTACCGGTTCATTAATAGACCAACTGGGCATCCGTGACAAATCGGCCGGTGTTGCCCTGCGCGCCACCTTTATTGTCGACCCCGACAACATCATCCAGCATGTCTCAGTGAACAACCTGAATGTTGGGCGCAACCCGGAAGAAGTCCTGCGTATTCTGGACGGCCTGCAAACCGACGAACTCTGCCCCTGCGGCCGTGAAACCGGCGGAAGCACACTTTGACATCGCCGCCGCCCTGAAGGACGGCGATTTTTACGGCGCTCAGGCGGCAATCGCCTGAATTTGCTACTTGAATCGCCTGAATTTGCTACTTGAATCGCCTGAATTACTCGTTCCCACGCTCCTGCGTGGGAATGCATAACCCGTGGGCGTTACCACGCAGGAGCGTGGAAACGAGGACGGCAAGATCACCCCTTCGCCAGCAACACCACCACCGTTGCCGCAATCCCCTCTTTCCGGCCCAAATATCCCAAATGCTCATTGGTTTTGCCTTTCACATTCACACAATCTTCTGGCAAGCCCAAATCACTGGCAATATTGGCTACCATGGCCGGTGCATGCGGCATGATCCTGGGTGCCTGGGCGTGAATCGTGGCATCCACGTTTACTGCCTGCCAACCCGATTCCCGTACTTTCGCATAGGCCGCCCTTAGCAACACACGACTGTCCGCCCCCTTATATGCCGGATCGGTATCGGGAAAATGCCGGCCAATATCACCCAGGCCCGCTGCCCCCAGCAAGGCATCGGTAATTGCGTGCAACAGGGCATCCGCATCAGAATGCCCCTTAAGCCCGTGCGTGTGCGGTATGGTTACACCACCCAAAATCAAAGGCCGGCCCTCAACCAGTGCATGCACGTCAAACCCCTGACCTACTCTGAAAGGTACTGTCATTTCTTTTCCTGTTCAATTCTTTACTTTACATCCAAACTTTTTTTTCAAGCCTCAGACCACTTCACCAGACCTGATTCAAACACGCCCCGGCAAGCGGCACCGTCAATAAAGACGCTCGCCTGTCAGGCATTATAGCCAATGCGCCATCATGTCAAAATCAGCCGGCCAGGTCACCTTCAGGTTCTCGATACTTCCCTTAACCAGCAAAGGGGCATACCCGCAAAATTCCATGGCCGAAGCCTCGTCCGTTACCTCAAACCCCTGCGCCCTGGCCTTTTGCAAGGCATCGCGCAAAGGCCCGGCCCTGAACATCTGCGGTGTTTGCGCCAGCCACAGGCCGTCACGCGGCACCGTGCTTTCGATCACCTCCAAACCATTATCCACCACCGCCCTTTTAACCGTATCCGGAACGGGCGTTGCCAGAATACCGCCCCGGTCATGCAACAGACAGGTTTGAATCAGCGCCGCCAGGGAATCGGCACGCAAACCCGGACGGGCCGCATCGTGCACCAGCACCCAATCGTGATCGGCCGCCTGGCTGGCCAACAAGGTATTCAGCACCGTATCGGCCCGGCTGGCACCACCACTATGATGAATGCTGACCCGTGCCGGTTCTGGCATGACACAAGCGGCAATATAGGCATCACCCGGTGCCACGCCAATATGCACCCGGTCAATACCGGCATGGCTTAACAAAGCCTTAACCGTATGCACCAGCATGGGCACGCCATTAATCACACGATACTGTTTGGGGCCCGAATGGCCGCTACCTTGTGCACGTGCACCAACACCACCGGCAGGAATCAGGGCGATTATTTTTTCATTCATCATGCTTCAATACCGGGAAATCCCGTCAATACACAAAAACAGCATTATTGCACACGCGAGGCCGCCTGCATGACAGCGGCCCTGAATACGGTTAAAACCGGCAGGCAAAGACCCGCCCGCCCAGGCTGCCCAACTTGCCACACATGACACCGGGTCAAAAGTATCCAAGAACTGTGCAGGTCTTAAAAGCACCCCACATCGCTGTTAAAATAGACCCTTTGAATCCCCCACTTTCCGACTGCTGTGTCTTTACCTTCAATACCCAAACTGCTTTCCAGCCTGAAGCCCGGCCAACGATTCAACCATCCCTGCCCGGCCGGTTCGGGAGATGCCTGGCTATTGGCTGAACTGGCCCAGGCCACCCGAAAAACCATTGTTGTGCTGTGTGCCGACCCCTTGCAGGCGCAGCGGTTGGCCGAAGAAACCAAACGTTTCAACCCGCAAGTCAAGGCACGCCAGCTCCCCGATTGGGAAACCCTGCCCTATGACGGCTTTTCACCCCACCAGGACCTTATTTCCGCACGCCTGAAAACCCTGCATGCCCTCATGCTTGAAGAGGTGGACATCCTTACCGTACCGGTCACCACGGCCCTGTACCGGCTACCGCCCCCCTCTTTTCTGGCTGCCTACACCTTTTCATTCAAAAAAGGCGATCGCGTTAATGAGTCAGCCCTGCGTGAACAACTCATCCTGGCCAACTACACCCATGTAACCCAGGTAACCGCCGCCGGTGAGTTCTGCATCCGCGGCAGCTTGATTGACCTGTTCCCCATGGGTTCGGTGGTGCCTTACCGGATCGATCTTTTCGATGATGAAATAGACTCCATCCGCAGTTTTGATATCGACACCCAGCGCAGCCTGTACCCGGTCAATGAAATCCAGCTCTTGCCCGGCCGTGAGTTTCCCATGGATGAAGAAGCCCGCACCCGGTTCCGTTCGCGCTTTCGGGAAGTATTTGAGGGCGACCCGTCCCGCTGCCTGCCCTATAAAGACGTGGGTAACGGCATTGCCTTTGCCGGCATCGAATACTACCTGCCGCTGTTTTTTGATGAAACCGCCACCCTGTTCAATTACTTGAAGCCTGAAACCATCACGGTCACCCTGGGTGATCTGGAAGATGCAATTGCACGCTTTCACAGTGACACCCACAGTCGCTACAACTTCATCAAATCAGACCGCGAACGGCCCGTGTTGCCGCCCGAACAGCTGTTCCTGTCACGAGAACAAATTTACAACCAGTTCAAAAATTTCGCCCGCCTTCACCTGGACAGCAAACAGGCCTCGGAAGAAATCATCCCCGCACCCGATGTAGCCGTTGCCCGTCGTGCCGAACACCCCTTTGCCAAGTTGCAGGAAATGCTCGAACGCGGACAACATAAAATTTTACTGTGCGCCGATTCGGCCGGCCGTCGCGAAACCCTGCTGCAAATGTTGCAGGAGCACATGCTGACACCCGCCACCAGCCAGGAAACCATTCACGAATTTATCGGATCCGAGTCCGCTTTCGGCATGGTGGTGGCTCCCATCAATACCGGCTTTCTGGTCAAGCACCTTAACTTTGTCCTGCTCACCGAAAACGAACTGTACCCCGGCACGGCCACTTACACCCAACGCCGCCGCAGGCAGCAGGAACGCAGCAGCGATGTGGACGCCATGGTGCGCGACCTGTCCGAACTGCGCGAAGGCGACCCGGTGGTGCATGTCCAGTACGGCATTGGCCGCTATCATGGCCTGGTCAATATGGACTTGGGCGAAGGCAACGTCGAACTGTTACACCTGGAATATGCCAATAAAAGCACCCTGTACGTACCGGTTTCACAATTGCATGTCATTGCCCGCTACAGCGGTGCCGACCCCGAACATGCCCCCCTGCACCAGCTGGGCTCGGGCCAGTGGGACAAGGCCCGTAAAAAAGCCGCCAAACAAATCCGCGATGCCGCTGCCGAACTGCTTAACCTGTATGCCCTGCGGGCCGCACGCCAGGGTTATTCCTTCAAGCTGCCCTTTAGCGATTACCAAAGTTTTGTGGAAGGCTTCGGTTTTGAGGAAACCGCTGATCAGGCCGCTGCCATTGAGGCCGTCATCAATGACATGACTTCAGGCAAACCCATGGACCGGCTGGTGTGCGGTGATGTGGGTTTTGGCAAAACCGAAGTGGCCCTGCGCGCTGCCTTCCTGAGTGTAGCCAATGGCAAACAGGTGGCCTTGCTATGCCCCACCACCCTGCTGGCCGAACAACACGCCCAAACCTTCGCCGACCGCTTTGCCGACTGGCCTGTGAACGTGGCCGAACTGTCACGTTTCAGGTCTGGCAAAGAAGTGGCAGCCACCATAGAAGGCATTGCCAAAGGCACGGTGGACATCGTCATTGGCACCCATAAAATCCTTTCCAAAGACGTCCAGTTCAAGGAGCTGGGCCTGGTGATTATTGATGAAGAACACCGCTTTGGCGTGCGCCAGAAAGAGGCCCTGAAAGCCCTGCGCGCCGAAGTCGATGTGTTAACCCTGACCGCCACCCCGATTCCGCGTACCCTGGGCATGTCACTGGAAGGCATCCGTGATTTTTCAGTGATTGCCACCGCCCCGCAAAAACGGCTGGCCATTAAAACTTTTGTGCGCCGTGAAGACGGCAGCACCATTCGCGAGGCCGTGCTGCGTGAACTCAAGCGTGGCGGACAGGTTTACTTCCTGCATAATGAAGTGGAAACCATCAACAACCGCAAGGCACGTCTGCAAGAGCTGGTGCCCGAGGCACGCATTGCCGTGGCCCATGGCCAAATGCCCGAGCGAGAACTGGAAGAAGTCATGAAAGGCTTCTACCAGCAGCGTTTCAATGTGCTGCTGTGCACCACCATTATTGAAACCGGGATTGACGTGCCCAGCGCCAACACAATTATTATCCATCGTGCCGACCGCCTGGGTCTGGCCCAGCTGCACCAGTTGCGTGGCCGGGTTGGCCGCTCACACCATCAGGCCTATGCCTACCTGTTAACGCCGGGCGAGGATGCGATTACCAACAATGCCAAAAAACGCCTTGAAGCAATCCAATCCATGGAAGAACTGGGCTCGGGCTTTTTCCTGGCCATGCACGACCTGGAAATCCGAGGTACCGGCGAAGTGCTGGGCGAATCACAATCGGGCAATATCCATGAAATCGGTTTTTCCATGTACACCGACATGCTGAACGAGGCGGTACGCGCCCTGAAAGCCGGTGAAGAACCCGATCTGGAGTCGCCTTTTGCCCCCGTCTGTGAAGTCAAGCTGCATACTTCCGCCCTGCTGCCTTCGGATTACTGTGGCGATGTCCATGCCCGCCTGGCGATTTACAAACGCCTGTCACACGCCAAAAACGAAGACGAGCTACTGAGCATACAGGAAGAACTGATCGACCGTTTTGGCAAACTGCCCGAACCGGCCGTCATGCTGATCACCACCCACAGGCTGCGTATTCTGGCCGAACCGCTGGGCATTATCCGCCTTGATATCAGCGATGAACAGGCCATGCTGCATTTTGGCCCCAAAGCCAATATAGACCCCCTGCGCATGATAGAGCTGGTGCAGAGACAAAAACACATCCGCTTTAGCGGTGCCGACAAACTGCGCATGGAACTGGCTAAAATGCCCGATATCAACCAGCGCATGAATGCGGTACGCCAGCTGCTGAAATCCCTATACTGACTGTTTGTTTACACTTAAAATCACTCAAGCATAAACCAATTTATTTTAATCCAAACCATGACCACACACCTTATCCTGCAAACTTCAAGCATTCTTGGCAACCTGATTGAACATGCTGCCGCCATTTCAAGCGCCAATGGCATTCATCACATCAACAGCTGCGCTGCCCGCCTGATCGACGTGGATCCCGCCAGCCGTGAAGAAATCATGCAATGGGCAGCCGCCAACCGGGTGGATACGGCTTTCATCAATGATTACAAACCTCTTACCGAGATGAAAGTGCTGGCCATGGATATGGACTCTACCTTGATTAACATTGAGTGCATTGACGAAATTGCCGATATGGCCGGACGCAAGCAACAGGTGTCGGCCATTACCGAAGCAGCCATGCGGGGTGAAATCAAGGATTTTTCAGAAAGCCTGCGTCGTCGGGTGGCCTTGCTCGAAGGCGTACCGGCCAGTGCGCTTGAAAAAGTGTATGAAGAACGCTTGCGCCTGAATCCCGGCGCGGAAAAACTGGTCCAGGGTGCACAAGCGGCCGGCCTGAAAGTATTGCTGGTGTCCGGCGGCTTTACATTCTTTACCGAAAGGCTGCAGGCACGGTTGGGGCTTGATGAGATTCATGCCAATACGCTGGAGATTGAAAACGGTGTGTTAACCGGCCACGTGCTGGGAGATATTGTAGATGGCCAGGCCAAGGCAAATTTCCTGAAAGCGCTGGCAGAAAAAGAAAATGCCCTGCCCGAGCAATGCATTGCCATGGGTGATGGTGCGAATGACCTGATTATGATGGGCCATGCGGCTTATTCAGTGGCTTACCGGGCAAAACCGGTGGTGCAGGCACAGGCGGCTTTCAGCATTAATTATTCGGGGCTGGATGCGGTGCTGAATTATTTTAAACAGGATGCCTGAAGCACCTCGTTATACGCTGGTTTCCTTAAACAGGTATAAGGGGTATTGCCCCCCTATTGGGGGTGCGATTCTGCCCGCAGGGCGGTTGGAGCAACACCAATAGGGGCAATACCCCGCTTTATAACGAAGCCGAAGCCACTACCCCAGCCTATCCCGTTTCATCACAAACCCAAAATCCTGGCTTTGGCCTCACCCTAATTATTATGATAGGGTACACGGCCAGTTCCGTTTTGTACTAAAAAAGCCTGGCTATTTGCATAACCAGGCTTTTTCATGAAATACTTCCGTATATCACATATCTTAAACGTGTTTTTTGGGGTGCCGCAATAAATGCCGGAACACAAATCCCGGATAGGCCATCACGACATACAAACAGGCAAAAATGGCCCAGAACTCCCAACCCTGGGCAATCGGATTGGTATAGTAAGCCTCTAGTGCAAAACCCACGGCAGCAACCACAAAGAAAAACACAGTCACTTCCATCAGCCGATTTACAAAAGTTTTCACCTTAAGATGGGGAGTCATTACTTGCCCTGGCAGATAAACACCACCCACTATCAAGGCCACACCCACCGCCAGCATCAGGGTATCAGAAGCAGGCCGTGACAGCAAATAACAACCCGCCCCTACCGCCACATAAGCCAACAAGGCCCGCAAAAAGTAAAACAGGCCATTTTTATCAGGTTCACCCTGCTGCTTCCACGGCACGAAAGCAAACGCCCTTTCAGTCAGAAATGGCAACAATGCCGTGGCAAAAGCCAGAAGAATCAGTAACCAAATGGCAGAAGCAGGAAACATATGCAGAACCCTAGAATTTCAGTGAGGCGTCAATCACCTGCACACACAATGTCATTAAACCGCCAGGCAAGATGCCCAACAGGATAATAAGCAATACGTTGACAGACATGACACCACTACGGAAAGACAGTTGGTTGCCAATAACCGGTGCATCGGCTGCCGGTTCGTCAAAGTACATGACCTTGACCACGCGCAGGTAGTAGAACGCACCAATTAACGAGAACAGAATGGCAATAATGGACAGAGACAGGTAACCGGCGGCAATCGCTGCCTGCAGGACAACCAGTTTCGCATAGAAACCAACCAGCGGGGGAATACCAGCCAATGAGAACATCAGGACAAGAACCCCGAATGCCATCATTGGACTGCGGCGATTAAGACCTTTCAGGTCACTGATTTCCTCGCACTCAAAACCCTGACGGCTAAGTAGCAGGATAATGCCAAAGCTGGCCAGCGTGGTCAACACATAGGTAATCATGTAAAACACGGCTGAACCGTAAGCACCAATCGCCAGGGTACCGTTGGCATTCACGCCAGACAGCAGCCCAAGCAGCACAAAACCCACGTGCGAAATGGTGGAGTAAGCCAGCATACGCTTGAAGTTGGTTTGCATGATGGCAGTCAGGTTACCGATAGCCAATGACAATACAGCCAGGATCACCAGCATTTGTTGCCAGCTTTCGGCCAGGCCGTGCAGACCCTCAATCAGGAAGCGCAACACCATGGCCAGTGCAGCCAGTTTGGGGGCAGCACCAATAGTCAAGGTGATCGCGGTAGGCGCACCCATGTACACGTCAGGGAGCCACATGTGGAAAGGCACGGCACCCAGCTTGAACGCCAGGCCGCAAACCACAAACACCGTACCCAGTACCATGGCCATATAGCTGACATTACCGGACTTGATCACCTCGGCAACACCTGCCAGGTCGATATGACCGGTGGCACCGTAAACCATGGAAATACCATACAGCATGAAACCGGAGGCCAGTGAACCCAGCACGAAATATTTCATGGCTGACTCAACCGCAACCAGTGAATCACGACGAACGGCAACCAGTGCATACAGAGCCAATGACATCAACTCCAGACCCAGATAAATGGTAAGCATGCTGGATGCTGAAATCATGACCATCTGACCGACCAGGGCAAACAGGGTCAAGGAATAAAGCTCTCCTCCCTTGACCATGTCACGATCAATCACGTATTGACGGCTGTAAATCAGTGTCACCATGACTGCCAGGTATGACGCCACTTTCAGAAGGTGCGCAAGAGGATCGGTAACGTAGTGACCATAGAAAGTTTGGCCAGCGACACCGGCATTCCACTGGTACAGTGACACCAAAGTGACAATGACCAGTGCGCCTAGCGAGAGAACGTAGGTAAGTGACCTGTTTTTGGAAGGAATGAACACATCCACCAGCAGGATCAGCGTTGCCAGGACACTTAATGTAATCTCCGGCAAGGCGAGTGCAAAATTAAATTGATTTTCCATCATTGTCCAGACTTACAGTTTAGAAATTGCAACATGCTCCAACAATTGTTGGAGAGAAACGTGCATCACATCGGTGAAGGGTTTCGGATGAATACCCATGTACAGCACAAAAACAGCCAGCAAGCCCAGAATCAGGAATTCGCGGCAATTGATGTCTTTCAATTCACGGACATGGTCATGTTTGATTTCGCCATAAGCCACACGTTTGACCATCCAGAGGGAATACGATGCACCCCATAATAAAGCGGTTGCAGTCAGCAAACCAATCCAGAAGTTGAATTCGACGGCACCCAGGATAACCAGGAATTCGCCGATAAAACCGCTGGTGGCTGGCAGGCCGGCATTCGCCATGGAAAACAGCACAAAGAAGGTCACGAATTTGGGCATTACATTGACCACGCCACCGTAATCGGAAATCTGGCGACTGTGTACGCGGTCATACAGCACCCCGATACACATGAACATGGCACCAGAAACGAAACCGTGGGAAATCATCTGAACCACAGCACCTTCAAGACCGGTCACGTTGAACATGAAAAAGCCCAGTGTGACAAAACCCATGTGAGCAACCGATGAGTAAGCCACCAGTTTTTTCATGTCATCCTGAACAATCGCCACCAGACCAATATAGATAACCGCAATCAGGGACAGGGCTATCATGATGCCGGCCAGGCTTTGTGAGGCATCAGGGGCAATCGGCAAGGAAAAGCGCAGGAAGCCGTAGGCACCCAGCTTCAGCATGATGGCCGCCAGTACGATAGAACCACCGGTAGGTGCTTCAACGTGGGCATCGGGCAACCAGGTATGAACCGGCCACATGGGTACCTTCACGGCAAAAGCGGCAAACAAAGCGATAAAGATCAATACCTGTGGTGTATAACCCAGTTTGGCAGCCTGCCAGGCGGCGATATCAAAGGTACCGGTAACGGTATACAGATAGATAAACGCAACCAAAGTAAGCAGTGAACCCAGCAAGGTATACAGGAAAAACTTGAAGGCGGCATAAACGCGGTTGGGGCCACCCCAGACACCGATAATGATATACATCGGTATCAGGGTTGCCTCAAAGAACACGTAGAACAGCAAACCGTCAAGCGCCACAAACACGCCCACCATAAGACCTGACAAAATCAGGAAGGCAGCCATGTATTGGGCAACACGATTGGTAATGACTTCCCAGCCGGCCAGCACCACAATGATAGTGATGAAAGCGGTTAACAGCACAAACCAGATGGAAATGCCGTCAACCCCCAAATGGTAGGAAGCGTTGAATGCCGCAATCCAGGAAATATTCTCAACGAACTGCATATTGGCCGTTGATGAATCGAACCCGAAATAAATGGGCAGGGTAACCAGAAAACTGACGATAGCGCCAACCAGAGCCATCTTGCGAGTATAGTCGGCCCGGTCATCTCGACCGAAGATCAACACCAGTATACCCGCAATAATTGGCACGAATATCGACAAGGAAAGCCAAGGAATAGTAGTAGTCATTTCGCCCATCTTAGTTTACCAGCACAAAGAAAGTAATTAATGCAATCACGCCAGCAATCATCGCAAACGCGTAGTGATAGATATAGCCGGACTGCAAGTAGCGGCTGACGGCGGCAATCCAGCCTACCAGCCTTGTACTTCCACCAATAATTGCGCCATCAATAATACCTTTATCACCCACTTTCCAGAAAACGCCACCCAGGCCACGAACGGCACGGGCAATCACGTTTTCATTGAACCAGTCAGCATAATATTTGTTTTCCAGAATACGGTTGATACCGGAAAATGCCTGATACACCTTGGCTGGAAGCTTGGGATTAACGATATAGCAATACCAGGCAGTCACCAGACCGGCAATCATCAGCCAGAACGGAGCTGTTTGGAAAGCATGCAGGCCATAGGCAAGCCAACCGTGGAAATGACTGGCCAATTCCGCCATGGCGGGATGGTCAGGGGAAATCACGATGGCATCACCAAAGAAGCCTTTGAACAGCATTGGATCAATAGCCCAGGCACCGACAAAGATGGATGGGACCGCCAACAGGATCAGCGGCAAGGTAACCACCCATGGCGATTCGTGTGGAACGCCACCGTGATGACCATGATCATCATGTTTCTTGCCATGTGCAGGCTTGGTATTGAAACGCTCTTTTCCATGGAAAACCAGGAAATAAAGACGGAATGAATACAGTGAAGTGACAAACACACCGATGAGCGTAGACCAGTAAGCAAAATTGGCGCCCCAGACATTGGCCAGACCAGCCGCTTCAATCACGTTCTCTTTAGAGTAGAAACCGGAGAAAAACGGGGTACCGACCAGTGACAGCGTACCAATCAGGAAAGTAATCCAGGTGATGGGCATGTATTTACGCAGCCCACCCATGTTACGGATATCCTGGTCATGGTGCATGCCGATAATGACAGAACCAGCGCCAAGGAATAACAGGGCCTTGAAAAAGGCGTGTGTCATCAAGTGGAAAATAGCCACGGGATAGGCTGACGCACCCAATGCCACGGTCATGTAACCCAGCTGTGACAGGGTCGAGTAAGCCACCACACGCTTGATATCGGTTTGGATGATACCCAGGATACCCAGGAACAGCGCACCGATACTGCCGATCACGATAATGAATGACAAGGCGGTTGAAGACAGCTCGAACAAGGGAGAAAACCGGGCAACCATAAAGATACCGGCCGTCACCATGGTCGCCGCGTGAATCAGGGCGGAAATGGGGGTAGGACCTTCCATGGAGTCGGGCAGCCAGGAATGCAAAGGCACCTGGGCGGATTTACCCATTGCACCAATGAACAGGCAGATGCAGGCAACCGTGAGCAGTTTCCAGTCGGTACCCGGGAAAATCAGGGCATCCAGGGAGTCTGCCTGAGCGAAAATTTCCGAATAACGCATGGAACCGGTATAGGCAAACAACAGGCCGATACCCAATACAAAACCGAAGTCACCCACACGGTTCATGATGAACGCTTTCATGTTGGCGAAAATGGCGGTGTCACGGGTAAACCAGAAACCGATCAGCAGGTAAGAAACCAGGCCCACTGCTTCCCAGCCAAAGAACAGCTGCAGCATATTGTTGGACATGACCAGCATCAGCATTGAGAAAGTAAACAATGAGATGTAGGAAAAGAAGCGCTGGTAACCCGGATCATCAACCATATAGCCAATGGTATAAATATGCACCATAAGCGAAACGGAAGTGACCACCACCATCATCAGGGCGGTTAACGGGTCAATCAGGAAGCCGACTTCAAACACCTTGGTGCCAACCAGGGTCCAGGTATAAATGGCCTGGTCATAATAAGCACCGTTAACGGCTACTTCATACAAGGTATAAAGCGAGCCAAGGAAAGAAATGGCAACAAGCAGGATCGTCAGGCTGTGCGCACCCTTGCGACTGACCGAACGTCCGAAAAATCCTGTGCCAAAAAGACCGGTAATCACGGCACCTGCGAGCGGCGCCAGCGCGATCAGCAATAAAAAGGCACTAGAGAATGTTGGTGTCATGCTGTAATTCCCCTTACCCTTTCAAACGACCGACGTCGTCAACATTAATGGAATTGATTCTGCGGAACAACAGGACCAGGATAGCCAGGCCGATTGCGGCCTCGGCGGCGGCAACGGTCAGGATAAAGAACACGAAGATCTGTCCTGACGTTTCGGGCAAGCCATTGGCACCCGGATTCCACATGGAAAATGCCACGAAATTGATATTCACCGACAACAGCATAAGCTCGATGGACATCAAAAGACTAATAAGATTACGGCGATTCAGAAAAACACCAAATACGCCCAGGGCAAACATGATTGCCCCCAAAATCAGATAATGTGCCAAAGTTAGCGTCATTCTGAATCCCCTTCTTTTACTGGCGCAGCTTCTTCTTTTTCAGATTTCATGCTGACAAGTCTTACGCGGTCTGCGGCATTGACATGCAGCTGATCACTGGCAACAACGTATTTTCTATTGCGACGTTCACGCAGGGTAAGTGCAATGGCTGAAATCATGCCAACCAACAGCACCAGTCCACCCACCTGAATCGGGAATGAATACTCGCTGTACATCGCCACACCCAGCTCAAGCGTGTTGTTATAGGAATCGGGCAAGGCAACCGGATCACCCGAACCGTAGTACACCGTACCCAGCACAAAGGCAATTTCCAGAACCATAATGCCACCGACCACCAGACCCAAAGGCAGGTAAGTACGGAAACCGGCACGCAAGGCCTCGGGCACCACGTCAATCATCATGACCACAAACAGGAACATGACCATCACGGCACCCACGTAAATCACAATCAGCACCAGGCCCAGGAATTCTGCGCCGATCAGAATCCACAGCAAAGCTGCTGTCACAAAAGACAGAATCAGATGCAAAACAGCCGTAACGGGACTGCGCGAAGTAATCACCCGCGCACCGGCCACCACCAGGATCGCGGCCAATATATAGAACAAAACAGTAGTAAAAGTCATAGTTTGCTCACCTGCCGATTATCTGTAGGGCGCATCGGTTGCACGACGTGCAGCGATCTCGGATTCATATTTATCACCTACTGCAAGCAACATATCTTTGGTGAAATACAGATCGCCCCGTTTCTCACCGTGGTATTCGTGGATATGGGTTTCCACGATGGAATCCACCGGACAGCTTTCTTCACAAAAACCGCAGAAGATACATTTGGTTAAGTCAATATCGTAGCGCGTGGTGCGACGTGTTCCATCGTCACGCTCTTCGGATTCGATAGTAATGGCCATCGCAGGACACACGGCCTCGCACAGTTTACAGGCAATACAGCGCTCTTCACCGTTGGGATAACGGCGCAACGCATGCAAACCCCGAAAACGTGGAGACATGGGCGTTTTCTCGTGAGGATAACGCAGTGTAATCTTGCGCTTGAAGAAATACCTGCCGGTCAGGGCCATTCCCTTTAACATCTCGGTCAGCATGAAACTGCCGAAGAAATCTTTAATAGCACTCATAATTTTCTTCTAGCCTATTTCCAAATATTGAACGGTGTCTGCATCCAGATGGCAACAATCAGGAACCATACACCCGTTAATGGAAGGAAGATCTTCCAGCCCAGACGCATGATCTGGTCATAACGATAGCGGGGAAACGAAGCCCGGAACCAAATAAAGAAAGACACGACAAAGAATGTTTTAAGACCCAGCCACAACCAGCCTGGCACCCAGGTAAACGGAGCGAAATCCAGCGGAGATGACCAGCCGCCCAGGAACATGATGGAAGCCATGGCTGACAACAGAATCATGTTGGCATACTCAGCCAGGAAGAACATGGCAAAACCCATACCAGAGTATTCCACCATGTGACCGGCCACAATTTCAGACTCACCCTCGACCACGTCAAAGGGATGACGGCAGGTTTCGGCAACCGTTGAAATCACATACACCACAAACAGGGGCAACAGGGGCAACCAGTTCCATGACAGGAAAGTCAGGCCACGATCGGCAAACCAGCCACTTAATTGACCCTGCACGATACCATTCATGTTTAAAGTACCTGATACCAGCAGCACGGTAACCAGCACGACACCCATACCCAGTTCATAGGAAATCATTTGTGCCGAAGCACGCATGGCACCCAAAAACGGATATTTGGAGTTGGATGACCAGCCCGCGATAATAACGCCATAAACACCCAGTGAGGTAATGGCCATGACATACAGCAAGCCGGCATTGATGTTGGCCAGTACGGTTTCAGGGCCAAAAGGAATAACGGCCCATGCTGCCAGTGCCGGCAGCAAAGTCATGACAGGTGCCAGAATATAAAGCACCTTGTTGGATTTTTCAGGAACAATGACTTCTTTGGTAAGAAGCTTGAACACGTCCGCAAAAGGCTGCAACAATCCGCCGGGACCCACGCGGTTGGGACCACGACGAACGTGCATGTAACCAATCATGCGGCGTTCCCACAAAGTCAGGAAAGCCACACAGATAATGATTGGCAGGGCAATAATCAGGATTTTGATGATTGACCACAACACCAGCCACGGTGTTGCACCGATCAGACCGGCGCCCCAGGCATCAAATGCGGCAACGCCATCAGTGAACCAAGACCAGATATCCATTAGACGCGCTCCACAGTAAGTTGAGCAAAGGCACTACCCAATGCTGCTGTTTGTTCGAATGCGTGGGAAATACGCACAGTATTATTGACCAGCGTGTCGTCTTGCTGAACTTCAAGCGTCACTTCGCCACTGGCAGATTTCACTTTTACCTGATTGCCTGCCACCAGTGCCAAAGAGCCCATGGTTTGCGCATTCATGCGGGCCTTGGGAGCGGCACTTGCCGGAGACTGCTGCAAGGATTCGGCACGACGAACAATCGCATCGGTACGATAGATAGGCACATCAGCCACACGCTCAAGACCGACCGGCGCCACGGCAGACGCCTTGGGCGCTGCAATGACCTTGTTATCCAGGCGTGCTGTATAGCCATTTTGCAGTACTGCATCACGGATGGTTTCGGAGGTTTCGTCTTCGAAGTCGGACAACTTGAGAAGATTACCCAATACACGCAGCACTTTCCAGCCTGGGCGGCTTTGGCCTTTTCCGGCAACTACGCCCTTGAAGCTTTGCGCCCGGCCTTCAGCATTGACAAACGTACCGGAAGTTTCGGTGAACGGTGCCACCGGCAACATGATACGTGCCCAATCCTGGGCGGCCGATTTGTAAGGTGTTAATGCAATGGAGAAAGCATTGGCCAGCATTTCCTGGGCCTTGGGACCATTGTCACAGTCAAGCTTGGGTTCGGCATGCAACACAATAAATGCCTTCAGCTGGTTTTGCAGCATCTTGGGCAGATTCATACCGTTTTCTTTGGCGACGGCACCTGCCAGATAACCACCCACCGTATTGGCACCGGCAGTTAAAAAGCCCAGTTTTGCGTTAATACCGTTGGCAACCACTTGTGCATGAGCGGCAATATTGGAAGCGTCGGGTGCTGAAACCGCCGTATTACCCAGCAGTACCGCACTATTGCTGCCACTTGCCAGAATCGCGGCAATTTTCTGGACAGGATCATTTTCATCGGCCCGTGTACCCTCTTTTTGGGCGGCCAATGCATTACCCAGTTTTACCAGGGTAGCAGCAAGCTGACTGGGCGCCACGGTAAGACGGGCGGCCAGCGGGAACAGCGGATTATCGCCAAAGCTGTCGATAAACACGATCTGTGCACCCTTCTTGGCAGCCTGACGCAGACGCTGTGCAAACAAAGGATGATCTTTGCGCAGGGATGATCCCACCACCAGCACCCGATCAAGATTGTTGAGTTCGGCAATGGGCATGCCCAACCATGGCACACCGTTTAATGAGGTTTCAAAACTGGCGTCATTCTGGCGCAGGCGAAAATCAATGTGTTCGGAACCCAGACCACGCACCAGACGTCCCAGCAAAGCCAGTTCCTCAACGGTTGCATACTCGGTTGCCAAAGCACCAATCTGACCAATACCCTGGGTTTCGTTGATACGGCCCAGTGCTTGTGCAGCCGCTGTTAACGCGTCATTCCAGGAAGCTTCACGCCATACGTTATCATCACCCTTGATCATGGGGGTTTGCAGACGGTCTTCGCTGCCCAGGCCTTCATAAGACCAGCGGTCTTTGTCGGTAATCCAGCATTCGTTGACGTCTTCATTTTCGAAAGGAACCACGCGCTTGACGTTGTCACCCTTGACCTGAACCACCAGGTTGCTGCCCACGCTATCGTGTGGACTGACAGAACGGCGACGGGCCAGTTCCCAGGTACGGGCCGTATAACGGAAAGGCCTGGAGGTAAGTGCACCGACCGGACAAACGTCAATCATGTTGCCGGACAGCTCGGACTCAATGGATTTGCCTACAAAGGTGGTGATTTCAGAATGCTCACCACGGCCAACCATGCCGAGCTCCATAATGCCGCCCACTTCCTGGCCGAAACGGACACAACGCGTGCAATGAATGCAGCGGCTCATTTCCTCGGCGGAAATCAGGGGACCGACGTCTTTATGAAAAACCACACGTTTTTCTTCCTGATAGCGGGATTCGGACTGGCCATAACCCACGGACAAGTCCTGCAGCTGGCACTCTCCGCCCTGATCGCAGATGGGGCAATCAAGGGGGTGGTTGATCAGCAGGAATTCCATGACCGCCTTTTGTGCGGCAATCGCCTTGGCCGAACAGGTATGGACAACCATGCCCTGGGTAACCGGTGTGGCACATGCCGGCAACGCTTTGGGTGCTTTTTCCACTTCAACCAGGCACATGCGGCAGCTGGCTGCAATTGACAGTTTTTTGTGATAACAGAAATGCGGCACGTAGACCCCCAGTTCCTGGGCCGCATGCATAACCATGCTGCCTTCAGGTACTGATACGGGTTTGCCGTCTATGGTAAGTTCAACCATTGCTTTGACCTACAGATAGTGAGGAACCACACATTGCTTATGCTCGATGTGGTGCGCGAACTCATCGCGATAATGCTTTAAGAAACCGCGTACGGGCATTGCTGCCGCGTCGCCCAATGCACAAATTGTGCGTCCCATGATATTGCCGGCAACCGTATCAAGCATATCCAAATCTTCAGGACGACCCTGACCGTGTTCAATACGGTTGACAATACGATACAGCCAGCCGGTACCCTCACGGCATGGTGTGCACTGGCCACAGCTTTCTTCATAGTAGAAGTAAGACAGGCGCAGCAATGATTTGACCATGCAACGGGATTCATCCATGACGGTAACCGCACCCGAACCCAGCATTGAGCCGGCCTTGGCAATGGAGTCATAATCCATGGTGCAATCCATCATGATGTCGGCAGGCAGTACGGGAGCACTGGAACCGCCCGGAATAACCGCTTTCAGCTTGCGTCCGTTGCGCATGCCACCCGCCAGTTCAAGCAGGGTCGCAAACGGGGTACCCAAGGGAATTTCGTAAGTGCCGGGACGCTCTACGTCGCCAGTGATGGAAAACAGTTTGGTACCACCATTATTGGGCTTGCCCACTTCAAGGTATTGCTGCCCACCGTTACGGATAATCCAGGGCACGGCGGCAAACGTTTCAGTATTGTTAATGGTGGTGGGCTTGCCATACAGACCAAAGCTGGCGGGAAATGGCGGTTTAAAGCGCGGCTGCCCTTTCTTGCCTTCCAGGGATTCCAGCAAGGCGGTTTCTTCACCGCAGATATAGGCACCATAGCCATGATGGGCATGCAATTGGAAGCTGAAGCTGGAACCCAGGATGTTATCACCCAGGAAACCGGCCTTGCGGGCCTCTTCAAGCGCCTCTTCAAAGCGTTTGTAAATTTCAAAAATCTCGCCGTGGATGTAATTGTATCCAACGGAAATACCCATGGCATAAGCACCAATGGCCATGCCTTCAATCACCGCATGCGGATTGAAACGCAGAATGTCACGATCTTTAAAGGTGCCCGGCTCGCCTTCGTCCGAGTTGCAGACCAGATATTTCTGGCCCGGGAACGTACGGGGCATGAAGCTCCATTTCAGACCGGTCGGAAAGCCTGCACCACCACGACCACGCAAGCCGGATGCCTTGATCTCGGCAATCACGTCTTCCTGGGACATACCGGTCGTGAGGATTTTGCGCAAGGCTTCATAACCGCCCCGTTTCACATAATCTTCAAGATGCCAGTTCTCACCATTGATACCATCAAGGATTTGCGGTTTGATATGACGTCCGTGCAGAGCCATGCTGTTTGACAGGTCATTGCCCGGATTGGCAATCAAACCGTGGGAGTATTTATCCAGAAAACTCATGCCTTTGCCTCCTTGATCAGATCGGCCAGCATTTCATCAATTTTTTCCTGTGACATGCGCACACACATATGGTGGTTATTGACCAGCAGAACGGGTGAATCACCGCAGGCGCCCATACATTCACCCTCTTTCAGGGTAATGGCGCCATCGGGGGTGGTTTCATTAAAACCGATGCCCAGCTTTTCCTTGATGTATTCAGCGGTTTTAACGCCATCACGCAGGGCACAGGGCAAATTGGTACATACCGTTACCTTGAATTTGCCAACGGGTTTCATCTCGAACATATTGTAAAAGGTGGCAACCTCTTGGACTGCAATGGGTTCCACCCCGATATAGCGGGCTACTTCGGCGACCAGATCGCTAGACAGCCAACCATGCTCTTCCTGCGCAATGCGAAGGGAGGACATGATGGCAGACGAACGCTGATCGGCGGGATACTTTGCCAGCTCTTTATCAATCTTTGTATAAGCCTGTTCAGAAAGCAACATTTTTACTATCCAGTTATTCGCCAGTATTAGCGATCAATTTCACCGAACACGATATCTTGTGTACCGATAATGGTTACGGCATCAGCCAGCATGTGACCACGAGACATTTCATCAAGAGATTGCAGGTGGACAAAACCGGGAGCACGGATTTTAAGGCGATAAGGTTTGTTGGCGCCATCGGACACCATATAAATACCAAACTCGCCTTTAGGGTGCTCTACTGCAGAGTAAACCTCGCCAGCCGGCACCTGGAAGCCCTCAGAGAACAGCTTGAAATGGTGAATCAGCTCTTCCATGTTGGTCTTCATGCTTTCGCGCTTGGGCGGGGCAATTTTATGGTTTTCGGTAATGACCGGGCCCGGGTTGTTACGCAGCCAGTGCACGCACTGGGCAATAATGCGGTTACTTTCACGCATTTCAGCCACACGTACCAGATAACGGTCGTAACAGTCGCCATTGACACCAACCGGGATATCAAAATCCAGGCGGTCGTAAACTTCGTAGGGTTGTTTTTTACGCAAATCCCACTCGACCCCGGAACCACGCAGCATGGGACCTGTAAAGCCCAGGGCCTTGGCGCGTTCAGGCTCAACCACACCGATACCCACCAGACGCTGTTTCCAGATACGGTTATCGGTAAGCAGTGTTTCGTATTCGTCGACACAGCCCGGAAAGCGTTTGGTAAATGCCTCGATGAAGTCAAGCAGCGAACCTTCGCGGTCTTCGTTCATTTGATTGATTTCACGCTTGCTGCGGTATTTGGTGTCCATGGTGTTTTTGGGCATGGTATCGGGCAGGTCACGATACACGCCACCGGGACGGTAATAAGCCGCGTGCATGCGGGCACCGGACACGGCTTCGTAGCAGTCCATGAGGTCTTCACGCTCACGGAATGCATACAGCATGACCGCCATGGCACCCACGTCAAGCGCATGCGTACCCACACTCATGAGGTGGTTCAGGATACGGGTGATTTCGTCGAACATGACGCGGATATACTGTGCACGCAGAGGTACTTCAAGACCCAACAGTTTTTCGATGGCCATGACATAAGCGTGTTCGTTACACATCATGGAAACGTAATCAAGGCGATCCATGTATGGCAGGGCTTGCAAATAGGTTTTATGTTCGGCCAGTTTTTCGGTGGCGCGGTGCAGCAGGCCAATATGCGGATCAGCCCGCTGGATGACTTCGCCGTTCAGTTCAAGAATCAGGCGGAGCACACCGTGAGCGGCCGGGTGCTGGGGGCCGAAGTTAAGGGTATAGTTTTTAATTTCTGACATTTTAACGTCCTGCTCCGTAACCTTCTTCACGAATGACCCTTGGTGTTATCTCACGGGGATCTATGGTAACCGGTTGATAAATGACACGTTTGGCTTCTTCGTCATAGCGCATTTCAACATGGCCCGACAAAGGGAAGTCTTTACGGAACGGGTGACCGATGAAACCGTAGTCGGTAAGAATACGACGCAGATCGGGGTGGCCTTCAAAGACGATACCGAAGAGGTCGAAAGCTTCACGCTCGAACCAGCCCAGGCTGGGCCAGACGTTTACCAAAGAAGCCAGCACAGGGAATTCGTTATTGGGTACCCAGGCACGAATGCGCAGGCGCCAGTTATTGCTTAAGGACAGCAGCTGAACGGCTACCGCAAAACGAGCAGGGAATGCTTCAGCGGCGTTAACGGCCGGTGCACCCCAGGTTGAGTAGTCGACACCGGCAAGGTCTATGGCGGTTTCAAAACCCAGCTCAGGCGTATCACGCAGGCGCGCACAGGTTTCTTGCCACTTATTGGCCGGGATTTCCAGGGTAAGCTCACCATGGGCTTCGATCAGGTTGAGCTGATCGCCCAGATGGGCAAGCACATTTTGTTTTAAAGTTTGTAAACGAGACATAGGATTTTCGTGAACCTTAGCTTGCCAACATCTTACGCTTCACGCGCAATGGTGTTGGTATGGCGGATTTTATTCTGCAATTGCAACATACCGTAGATGAGGGCCTCGGCTGTTGGCGGACAGCCCGGCACGTAGATATCAACCGGCACAATACGATCGCAGCCCCGAACGACCGAGTAGGAATAGTGGTAATAACCACCACCATTGGCACAGGAGCCCATGGAAACAACCCAGCGGGGCTCGGCCATTTGATCATAAACTTTACGCAGAGGGGCCGCCATTTTATTGCAAAGGGTACCGGCCACGATCATGACGTCGGATTGACGGGGACTGGGGCGAAAAATGATACCGAACTGGTCAAGGTCATACCGTGCAGCACCAGCGTGCATCATTTCAACCGCACAGCAGGCCAGCCCGAAAGTGGCTGGCCACATGGAACCGGTTTTGGCCCAATTGATGACGGCATCTGCACTGGTAACCAGAAAGCCCTGTTTATTTAATACATTTTGATCAGACATAGTTTTTACACACCACTTGGATTAATCCCAGTCAAGTGCACCCTTTTTCCATTCATAAACAAAACCGGCAGTGAGGACTGCCAGGAACACAATGACGGTCCAGAAACCAACCAGGCCGACATGCCCGTTGGCAATAGCCCATGGGAAAAGATAGGCGATTTCAAGATCGAACAGAATAAACAGGATGGCGACAAGATAGTAACGCACGTCAAATTTCATGCGGGCATCTTCGAAGGCCTCAAATCCGCACTCGTAGGGTGAGTTTTTTTCAGGGTCTGGCCGGTTGGGGCCCAGAAAACGCCCCGCTAGCAACAGAAATGAACCCAAACCACCCGCAACGAGAATAAACAGCAACACTGGAAAATATTCAGCTAAATTCATGTTACGCAGCCACCTAAATTGAAAACTTGATTAAATTTCTTAAACCTTCTGATTGTAGCATTTCATGGGCAGGATGAAACCCAAAGTATTAGGGAAAACGACATATTTCCTGTTTTTTCGTGTTTATAAAGAATATTTGCAAAACTACTTGACAGGGCAAGTAGTTTTTATTACTTGTCATTTTTAGCTACCCACCAATACCAATAACGCGGGTACCCCTGTCACGGCCACGGCGGCCGGTAGCAATATCAACATCTTCTTCCAGCTCAAAAAAGATGCGGTTGCCACCACCTATTTCATGGGATCCGCGCAGACCTATTTTACTGTCATTTTTCAGACCACTGGCAATGCCGCTGTTTTGGGAACGGATAGAGAACGGGGTGGATTGGCCGGTGTCGGGATGAGTGAAGTGGCCTTGGGTTTTGCTGAAGTGATAGCGGTAACCGCCATCAAGGGTGCCGTAAAGCTGGAGACCTGTGGCGTGAGCTGAGACGGGAAAGATGAAGAGAGTGAGCAGGTAGCCAGCCTGGCGCAGGGTATGCTTTAGAGTGGGTATGGTAGAAGCCATGGTGAAAATTCCTGTTTCATGCAATGGGGAATACCTGCAGGCAGGTGAACATAAGCGTTTACATTGTTCTGCTTGTCTTGCTTTACTTTAATTTTAGCACGGTGCGGTCAGTGCAGCCTCCTTTGCTCCGATGCCCCTGCGGGCCGAAGTCGCCGCAGGAGACTACACTGGCCACACCTTTTGCCTGTTTTTAGAAGGTACGGATAGGCCTGTTTTTTGTAGCAAGCTCCATTTTTGAAACCAACACGACATACTAGAAAAATCAAAAGCCAATTTAGAACTTAAGCAAGAAGCCTTAAAAACCAAGCGCCCATAAAAAAACCACCTGCATAAACAGGTGGTTTTTTAGCTTTTCAATTACACGGCTAAGCCATGCGATTGATTAGAAGCGGTGTTGCAAGCCCAGAACAACTTCTGTTGATTTCAGTTTAGCTTGGCCATCGAAAAGTGTTTCGTTGACTTTCAGCTTAGACTGACCATAAGAAGCAACTGCGTAAACGCTGGTGCGCTTGGACAGGCTGTGCAGGTAACCCAAGTTGAAGATGTGGCTGGTGATTTTGCCATCAAACTCTTCTTTGTTTTTGATGTTGTTACCTGTGTAAGAGAAATATACTTTACCAGCTTCGGTTACAGGAGCTGATAAGCCCAGCAACCATGATTTTTGACGATAGCCATCACCAACCAAGTCACTACCAAAACTTGCGAATTGAGGATCTGCAGGCAGAGCAATATCGCCAGCCAAACCAATTCCACCGATCGCGCCATCATTTTGCTGACCATACATCAAGTGCAGCTTAACAATGTCGAAATCGTAGGCAAAGCCCAAGTTCCATACTTTAACTTTAGTATCTACGTTAGCAAGTGGTGTTCGTGAATCTGTTTCTTTGTTACGCAGGTAGTCGAAAGAAGCTCCTACTTGGATAGGGCCGTTATTGTAACCAAGACCAAAAGTGAAACCGTTAGATTTATCTTCTGTTTCATAGTCAGTACCGTAAGTATCGTTACGATATGTTTTTTTATTGTTATCACCAGTCCAACCCAGACCCAACTGGAAGCCTGAGAAGTTAGGAGTTACATATTTAACAACATTGTCATAACGGGCAGAAACACTACCACCAAAGGCCGAACCAACAGCAGCCTGACCCCAGCCGGTACCGAATGGATCGATAGGAGCAACGAAGTCGTCAGCCGCGTTGTACTGGCGACCTAAAGTCAATGTACCCCAGCTTTCACCTGTCAAACCAACAATAGCTTTACGACCGAACAGGCGATCCCTGTTACCATCTCTTTGAGCTTGTGTACCGTTACCCAGATCGAAACCGCTTTCCAGTTGGAAAATGGCGCTGGTGCCATTACCCAGATCTTCTGTACCTTTCAGACCCCAACGGTTACCGTTTTTAACACCGTTTTTGAATTCGAAACCACGGTTTTTGAATGAACCGCTACCGAAATCGCCACTCCATGTGGTTTTTTGAGTATTGTAACCAACACCACCGTCGACCAGGCCGTACAGTGTTACTGATGTTTCTGCGTGAGCTGCGCTAGCAAAGCCAGCAACTAGAGCTGCAGTTAGCAAAGTCTTTTTCATTTGTTAAATCTCCGTAGATTTTGAGTGATCAGAGCAGCGATCAAGACATTATGTTCTACCGCTCTATAAAACTCCGCGAAGGGAAGTTGTAGTTATTGCACCAAATTTTTGACTTTCTGGCTACCAACTTCTTCATAAAAACCCTTTTTTGTGGCTTTTATGTTGGTACCGAGCAACAAACCTGATACAACAGACCGATTATCAAGCAAGCCATTTTCCCTTCGAAACTGTTAAGCTCACCCAACCAAACACTTTAAGACATACGTCTAAAACCGCATGAATCTTTACTGTACTGCCGATTGGACAGCACCGCAATTGTTAATACACAATATCTCTTCTACAGCCCTGCCTCACTACGTAGTACGCATTTTTCATGTTGTTAAAATATAACATATATGTTGTTTTAATACAAAACCGCCCGACAATGCGAGCGGCGAATGCAACAGGCAGGCTTGTAAACGGCTGAATACCGTAGCGGATTCGGCCCTACGGGTTTGCGGCCCCGTCCATGGCACACCTGAAGCCTAATGTGTCCAGCGTGAATGGCGCTTTCAGGCTGGACCTGAAACCATAGCGCATGAAGGCGGCGTAGTCGCTGGGGTCTGCCACCCCTTCGGCGCCTGCGCCACAAAACGCCCCAAGGTCAAGGGTAACGGTACGGCCATCCACCTCTACATTTTCAACGTTTGAGGTTTGCAGTTTGCTGGATACGGTAGCGTTGAAGTCCTGGGTCCATTCCCAGATAAGTCCATGCATGTCATAAATGCCCCAGTAATTGGGTTTGTCCTGTTTAATGGCGGGCAAGCTGGCGGTGGCGGGTTTGGCGTACCAGTTCAGGATTTTCTGGGTGAAGTCTTTGTCTTTGGTGGCATCCACCCTGGTTTCAGAGGCGCGCGCGGCGTATTCCCATTCGGCAATGGTGGGCAGGCGCTTGCCCTGGGCCTTGCAGTAGGCCTGGGCTGCAAACCAGGAAACATTGCTAACCGGGCTTTGGGCATCAATGGTTTTAGGCATCCACTGGTCATTTTCCTTTAACCAATGCTTTAAATAACCTTCTTCAGCAAACATTTTCTGGATTTTATCGGGCGACCATTGCGGGTGCTGCCTGATGAATTCGGCAAATTCCAGGTTGGTCACGGGTGTCGTATCTATTCTGAATGCCCTGACCCATTCCAAAGGGCTGGCCTGGCTGGAATACAAAGGCCGATATTCACCCTGTGGCAAGCTGGCCATTTCAACCGCCTGCACTGGCATGGTAATGGCAGACAGAACGGCAGCGATACCGGCCAAAACCGGTTTACTGGCACGATTCTTTTTGCCACGTATGGCAGATGCATGTTGGGAAGCCTGCTGGCAATGGGAGGTTGTCATAGCTCGCTCTTTAGGTAGAAAAACAAAACACTGCCTTCAATGCACGGGCACCGAAGGCAGTGTGTACGGATTGGGGAATAGGACACTTATTCATTAGCCCATAAATACTGCTTTATAAGCTCGCACCTATATTTATATATAGACGCCTTCATGCCCTATTCCTGCCTTGCATGCACAATAGCATGCTTAGTGCGCGCCGGGTACTGCCTGTACAGGTGCCGCCTTACGTTGCGCTGCCACGTCTTCGGGCGAAATTTCACCACCTTTATTACCCCAGCTGTTCAATACATAGGTAACTACGTTAGCCACATCATTATCGCTAAGCAACATGGCGGGCATCACACTATTCCACTTGTTGCCATTAACGGTAATTTCACCAGACAAACCGTGCACAATGACGTTCGCAGCCCTTTTGTGATCAGCATTCAGGTAATCAGATGCCGCCAGCGGAGGGAAGGCACCGGAAATACCCACACCACCGGCCTGGTGACATGCCTGGCAGTTGGCTTCATAAACACGCTGACCAAACTTGATTTTTTCTTCCAGGTTCTGGGCAACGGCCGGGGTGGGTGCCGCACCGGTATCAACCGACTGAATGGCAGAGCCTTCAGGCAGATACACCGCATCCATTTGTTTGCCGGAATAGATTTCCTTGTTTTCAGCACCGCTTACTTTGATATTACCCAAAGCACCTTTATTGAAGGCACGGAAAATGGAGTGATCAACCATGACCAGGTCACCGGGCACGTCTACCTTGAATTCAACCATGGTGGCACCACCGGCCGGAACCAGGGTTGTCTGGATATGCTCATTCACCAGTTTGCCACCCTCAACATAAACTTTGTCGAAGATCTCACCAATCACGTGGAAAGAAGATACCAGGTTGGGACCACCGTTACCCACAAAAAGACGAACGTTTTCACCCACTTCCGCTTTCAGGGCATTTTCACCGGCCAAGGCACCCACTGAACCGTTAAAGACCACATAATCGGCATTTTCTTCAATGGCTTTTTTCATGTCGAAAGGTTGCAGGCCGGGTTCACCATAACCACCTTTGGTGTAGAAGTCACCTTGCATGACGTAGTATTCGCGATCCACTTTAGGCAAACCTTCTTTAGGCTCAACCAGAATCAAACCGTACATGCCGTTGGCAATATGCATACCTACGGGCGAAGTGGCACAGTGGTACACATACAGGCCGGGGTTCAGGGTTTTGAAACTGAATACAGAGGTATGTCCGGGCGCTGTCAAAGACGAAGCGGCACCACCACCTGGGCCAGTGACGGCGTGCAAGTCAATATTGTGTGGCATTTTTGAGCTGGGGTGGTTGGACAGATGAAACTCAACGGTATCACCCTCACGCACGCGCAGGAACGTTCCTGGTACGGTGCTGTCAAATGTCCAGTACATGTAATCTACGCCATCAGCCATTTTCATGACTTTTTCAACGGTTTCCATTTCAACCACCACACGCGCCGGATGCTTGCGGGTAATTGGAGGCGGCACCATTGGGGGCGCTACACGCACCGCCTTTTCAATGGGCAATTTTTTGATGGCCTCGGAGGCGGGCTGCTCTAAAGCAACGTTAGCAACATTGCCCTCTTTAGCCATCACGGCGCCAGACACCAAACCCATGCTCAAGGCCATAGAGACGGCGGCAACCAATTTATTCACTTTCATAGACTTCTCCTGGATAAAAAATAAAATTTCCGGGTATTGCCCTGGTGAATAATTTCCCGTTATTCATGTTCGGGCATCCGTTAATGGAAATTCTACGGGTTAAACCTGATCAACTTCTGATTTAAATCAAACAACCGCCCTAAAAGATATATTTTAGATATACCTTTTAAAAACTTCTTGATCTGTGTTGATTTTGAAAATGCTTTACTGATTAATGCTGTGTTGTTTTAGATACAAAATTTTCAAATGCAATAAAAAAACTTATGCAAAATCCGGGCTTAACCCTGTCTCTGATATTATTAAAATTTGTAAAAATTAAAAAAACGCCTAAGTCTTTGATTAAAAAGATAAATTATTGAATAACAAGAAATTCAGCTGTTTTTAAGATGTGTTAACAAGATGATATAGATTGTGGGCAAAAAAAGCCATGTTTTACCTATTAAAAACCCACAAACCACAAACTGAAACATAATGACCGAAAAAATCAAAAAACGATACATTAAAAAGGCCAGGTTTTCACCTGGCCCTTAACGGCAAACGCGGGGCTTGACTGCCTGATGCCTGCCTGTTACCAGGCCAGCACTTATTTGGCTTGCAACAGTTCTTTTACATTAAGCAAAATCAATTCGTTATCATCTTGCTGGTTAGGCTCGCGGCTTGAAGAATATGGGTAGTTATTATCATTACCCACCACGATACGCTCACCATCAATCACATCCACGTCTTCAATGGTAAAGAACGGAAACTGAAACACACCGTTGGTCAGGGGCTTGCGCGCAACCTTATTGGGGTCCTGAATGTTCAGCAAATCAATATAGGCAATTTTACGCACGTCCTTGCCGGCGGTTTCCGGGCTGAACTCAACTTTATAGACACGCTTGAACTTGGGCAAGTCTGCAAAGCATTTGCTGGTGTCTTCACCCTCTTTACAGGCCTTGTCGGGCGTACCCTCGCCATTGTCACGCTCAATAATAAGGGCGGTGGTGGCATCAATCATGTTGAAGTCGCCAATTGCGTGGTGGCTGGCTTCCAACGGGTAAAACCATGAACGGCCCGTCCATTTTTCTGCACCCACATCAAATTCAAGTACGCGCAATGCGGTTTTATCGCCGGACTTTTCCCAGTCTTTGGTGTTTTCATCCCAAATCGGACCTTCCATCAGCGGATACAGGAATTTGCCATCCACCGAGGCGGCCATGCCCTCATAGCCTTTGGATCGCTTCAGGTTAACGGTTTTGTAGGTTTCACCGGGTGCGCCGGGCGTTGCAACCAGATAGTTGTCCGGAGACTGGATTTTTTTGCCATCCACTTCAGTTTCATACACGGCCAGTACTTTACCGGTTTTATCGGCCTTGATCAGGAAGGGACCAAACTCTTCGCCAAACCAGATATTGTCACCAATGATTTGCATGCTTTCCAGATCAAAATCTGAACCGGTCAGGTAACGCTCTTTGGTATCTTCATGAACGATACGGAAAGGCACTTTCTTGTCGGGATCACTCAGGAACACCGTTTGCAAATGCTTGAACTCGCCGGTTTTCCAGTCGATCGTGTACTGGTTGGCGTACAGCATGGAGTCAAGCGAGTTGGCTTTGTTGCCAAAGCCGTTGTCAGTCACAATCCAGACACTGCCATCGTCCATGACCTGAATACCCGAATGGCCCTGCAAAGGCTGGCCCTTGAATGGCACTTTATGGCCCGTCTCGCGTCCATTGGATTTACCCATGAGACTGCCCAGCTCCTCAACACGGGCACGGGTGGTATATTTTCCGGCCACTTTCAGGTCCTGGGGTGCGTTATCGGGGGCCTGGATCACACTGTTGGCTGGCAAAATGGCATGGCCTTCCAGTACGGCGGGCATTTCCTGCTGCGCATGGGCAGAAAAAGAAATAGCGCTTAATACCAGGCTTAATATAGATAAACGAAATGGCTTCTTCACAATAATTCCTTTGAGTTATTTACAAGGTACGGGAAGGATAGCCAAGCTTTATGACTGGTGTATGAAATTAAAGAAATGTGAGATACGCTTGCTTCAGGCTACGTTTATGCCACACATTGGCGAAACCAGTAAGCATTCGCATGAACAGCTGGCGTGAAAATGGCCATGATTGCTGAAAAAAACCGGCATATACAAAGCAGGCCCGATTCGGCATAATGCAGATTATGAAATTATGATTGCGTGAAACTGAAGAACGGGCATGTTGGCAATATGCCCCATGACGTATTGGGTGTATTGAATAGCGCAGGCGTATTGAATGGCGCCTCCGGCGAGAATCGAACTCACAACCCCCCGCTTAGAAGGCGGGTGCTCTATCCAGTTGAGCTACGGAGACAACACAAGCCCGCTATTCTAACCCGAGTAAATAATATTTGCATTAATTAGCTACAATAACCCATAATTTTATCACTGATAATTCCAACCAAGAGGGTCTGACATGGCAATTTTATTTGATGTTCATCCACAAAACCCGCAAACCCGCCTGCTGAAACAGGCCGCACAAATGATTAACGATGGTGGGCTTATCGCGGTGCCCACCGATTCCAGCTACGCCATCCTGGCCCGCCTTGACGACAAGGATGCCGCCGCACATTTGCGACGCATTCGCGGCCTTGACGAGCGCCATCACCTTACCCTGCTCTGCCGTGACCTGGCCGAAATCGGGCATTTTGCAAAGGTCGACAACCAGCAATACCGCCTGTTAAAAGCAGCCACCCCAGGCCCCTGGACATTTATCCTGGAAGCCACCAAAGACGTGCCACGCCGGGTATCCCACCCCTCACGCAAAACCATTGGCATTCGCGTGCCCGACCACCCCATTACCCTGGCCCTGATCGAGGCGGTCGGCTCTCCCCTGCTTTCCACCACTTTTATTCCCAAGGACGAGACCGAACCACTGAATGATCCGGAAGAAATCATGGCCCATTACGGCCACGAACTGGCGGGCGTGATTGACAGCGGCAGCTGCCCTGGCACCCCCACTACCGTGATCGACCTGTCATCAGGCACACCAGAAGTGATCCGTCAAGGCTCCGGCAACCCCGCCAGCCTGGGCCTGTAAACACACACATGCCGGTAAAAACCCCGGCAAATGCTTTGTTTATGCTTTTTTTCAACAGTTTTCCCAATCATATCGTTTATTTCTATTAAACTATTCGCGAAAAAGCGTTATGCTTAGCGGTTTGTATTTATCCCTGTTCAGGACTTTTTAATTATGACGGTCGACAGTTCTTCATATCCCATTTTTACAGGCAGTATTCCTGCATTAGTTACACCCATGTTGCCCAACGGCAAGATTGACTATGAAGCCTACAAGAAGCTGATCGACTGGCATGTACAGGAAGGTTCCGACGGACTGGTTGTAGTGGGTACCTCGGGCGAATCACCCACGGTGGATTTTGATGAACATACCGAGCTTATCCGTGTTGCCGTTGAACACGCCGCCGGTCGTATCCCGATTATTGCCGGTGTCGGTGCCAATGCAACCGATGAAGCCATTTACCTGACCCAACAGGCCAAAAAAGTAGGTGCACAGGCCGGTCTTTCGGTTGTGCCCTACTATAACAAGCCTTCACAGGAAGGACTGTTCCTGCACTTTAGTGCCATTGCACAGGAAGGTGGGTTACCCATCATTCTGTACAACGTACCCGGTCGCACTGTTGCCGACCTGAGCAACGACACCATTCTGCGTTTGGCCAATGTACAAAACATTATCGGCATCAAAGATGCCACTGGCGACATTGCGCGTGGCGCCCTGCTGCTGGCCAACAAGCCCGATCACTTCCAGGTTTTCAGTGGTGATGATCCAACCGCCGCCGCCCTTATTTTGCTGGGCGCCAATGGTAATATTTCGGTCACTGCCAATGTCACCCCAAAACTCATGCACGAGCTGTGCGTTGCCGCCCGCCAGGGTGATGTACCCACAACACGGGCCCTCAATGCCAAACTGGCTCAATTGAGCAAAGTACTCTTCATTGAAGCCAACCCCATTCCCGTTAAATGGGCGGTTGCCCAGCTTGGTTTGTCACAATTGGGCTATCGTCTCCCCCTGTGCGGGCTCAGTGAACAAAACAAGATTCCGGTTACCCAAGCCCTTGAAAGCCTGGGCCTTATTTAAATATCAAGGATCAAGATTTATGCGCATCAATGCACGCCATCTTACAGCATCGGGTTTAATTGCAGCCGCAACCCTGCTTGCCGGATGTAACGCCGTTTCTGAAATCATGGGAGATGGAGAACAGGTTGACTACAAAAGCACCGTTCGCGGAGACCCGTTAAGTATTCCACCCGATCTGTCCAGTACCGATATCAAGCCACAATACACGGCACCCGGTGGAGTCGCTTCTGCCAGTGCCTATAACCAGTCCGTGGCTGCCGCCAACGCGGCCAATGCCAGGGGCGCCAACGTGCTGCCAACCATTGATGGCATCGAAGTACGTCGCAACGGAGACCTGCGCTGGCTGGAAATCAACCAGGACCCTAACATTGTCTATCCAAAACTGGTGGCTTTCTGGACCGATGAAGGCTTCACCATTAACCGTGACAACCCCAAGGCCGGTATCATTGAAACCGACTGGGCTGAAAACCGTGCCAAGATTCCCGGCAACTTCCTGCGTCGCGCCCTGGGCTCCATTGTAGACATGGTATCGGACAGCGGCGAGCGTGAGCGTTTTCATACCCGTCTTGAACGCGTAAATGGTAAAACAGAGGTATACATTAGCCATGAACGTATGGTGGAAACTCAAATGGACCGCGATGGCACCGAATTCAAATGGTTGCCCGCCAATGAAGACCCGGGTCTGAACGCCGCCATGATGTCCCGCCTGATGGTTTATCTGGGCGCAGACAAAGCCAGGGCCGAACAGCAAATCAGACAGTCCGCAGCCGCGGCACCTGCAGTCAGCCAACCCAGGATCGCCAGTTTAGTTGAAGGTTCCGCTGCCTTGTCGGTCAACGAACCGCAAGACCTGGCATGGCGTCGGGTAGGCAATGCGCTGTCGGCTTCGGGCTTCAAAATTGAAGACTCAAATGCCACAAATGGCACTTACGTTATCCGTTATCTGGACACCGACACCGGTGAAAAGCGTCAGGCAGCCAATTTCATTAGCCGTTTATGGGGTGATAAAGGCAACCTGACCCCGCTGCCTTACACCATTGAAGTCAACAGTCAGGGTGCCCAATCATTGGTGACCGTACGTGACCAAAACGGAAATCCCGACAACAGCAATACGGCACGCCGTATCCTGACAGTGATTGCCCAAAAAATAAATTAATCTGTTTGCAACAGGTTTTACTGCTTTCCCCTTGCCAGCCAAGGGGAATTTTTTGCCTAACACCAAAGGAACCAAAGGAAAATCATGCCATTTATTCACGCACAAATTCTTGCCGGTCACAGCACGGAACAAAAACAGGCACTCTTGAAAAACGCCAACAAGGCGGTACAGGAAAGCATTGGCGCCCCCGAGGCCAGCATCCGCATTACCCTTCAGGAGTTCCAACCCCATGAGGTCATGGTTGCCGGCCAGGAAGGCAAAGCCTTTGCCACCATTCAGGTACACCTGATTGAAGGCCGTACCGAAGCATTGAAAGCCGCCCTGATTGCCGCCTTAAGCCAGGCAGCCAGTGTAAGCCTGGGGATTTCCCAAGAAGATGTCCGGGTAATGGCCATTGATGTACCCAAAGAAAACATGGGTGTGGCCGGTGGCATTAGCGCCAAAGCGGCAGGCCGGTAATATTTGCTCCCACGCTGGAGCATGGGAGCAAGTAGCAGTTCAGAGCGTGGGAGCAAGTAAATGGCCATTGATGTACCCAAAGAAAACATTACTCGTTCCCACGCTCCCGCGTGGTAACGCCTGTATCCTGCTCACCCTCTTCCCGCTTAACGCCTGTACCCTGCTCACCCTCTTACTCGTTCCCACGCTCCCGCGTGGTAACGCCTGTCTCCTGATCCCTCTCTTCCCGCTTAACGCCTGTACCCTGCTCACCCTCTTCCTGCTTTTCCGCATTCAGCCGGTACAGGCTCACGCTCATGGCCAATAAAAATGAAACAAAAATGGCCACCATACCAGCGACCAGGAAATTATCCAGCACAAACCAAAGCGGCAGCCACAACAGCAATGCCACGCCCATAGGCGCACTGCCCATGGCAAACAACAGCTTTCCCAGCCTGCTTTTCAATGTTTTCAACTTACTTTTGAACTTGACTAATGACATGCGTACACCAAAAAATGTTTAAAAGCCTGTGCCGTTTCGCATAAAGGCACTGATTTGTGCCAGAACATGCCCACCTCCATCACAGGCACTCCATCTTCAATAGGCACGGCATTAATTCTTTTCCCCTCAAGGGACCAGGGCCTGTACACCATTTCCGACAGAATCGTGACCCCCAGCCCCTGTGCCACAAACCCACGCACGGCCTCCATGGAACGGGTTTTCAGCACCACATTGGGCTCAAGCTGGTGCCGGCGCCAGAACCTCAGGCCGGACTCTTGGGCATTATCCACCAGAATCAGGATATAAGGGTATGGGGCAATTTCCTGTAGTGTAACCGAAGCCCGCATACCCAGTGGGTGCGACGGGGAAACCCAGAGTTTACGCGCTGAACGTAACAAAACCTGATGTTCGAACCGGCCAATATCCTTAAGATTGGAGGTCAAACCCACCGCCATATCTATATCACCATTCAACACCGCCTGCTCCATCTGGGCCAATTCCATATCAATCAGATCAAACTGTATGCCAGGGTTGGCTTTTTTAAATCGCAGCACCAATTCAGGCAAAAAATAACCCAATACGGTATAGGAAGCGGCTACCCGCAACACCCCCGAAACTCCGTTGTTTTGCTGACCGGGCCGATGCAGGGCCTCATCAAATGCATCCAGCACAAACCGTACATGGCGATAAAAATCATGTCCTGCGGCCGTTAAGGCAACGCCATGCTGCAAGCGCTCAAACAGCGTTACTTTCAGGTGAGCTTCAAGGCTTAGCACCGCACTCGTAATGGCCGATTGTGAGACGTGCTCTTCGGCCGCCGCCATGGAAAACCGCCCCGTACGGGCCGCTGCCGCAAAATACCGGAATTGCCGGATAGTAACCTGTTTGGACATTTGTTTTTCAGATACCTGTTAATGATTTTTTTAATTTTACGATACCCGGTAAAAAAGATAAACTTTAGCTGAAACCTCAGCACAATTCGCTTTTTACCTCCACAAGGGGTATTGTATGTATAAGCATACAAGGCGTTTTTGGCTGATCACTATAGAAATAATTCACAGACAAAGATTCTGGAGACAAAAAATGAATGCCCCCCTATCCAAAGCGGCTCAAGCGGCACTTGATTCCATTACCCTGGATGACAAATATACCCTTGAAAAAGGCCGGGTTTACATGAGCGGAACCCAGGCACTGGTCAGACTCCCCATGCTTCAAAAAAGCCGGGACATGAAAGCCGGACTGAATACCGGCGGTTTTATCTCGGGCTACCGGGGCTCTCCGCTGGGCAATGTGGATTTATCCCTGTGGAAAGCCCAAAAGTACCTGGATAAAAACGATATTGTGTTTCAGCCCGGTGTCAATGAGGAACTGGCAGCCACCTCTATCTGGGGCTCGCAACAGCTGAACCTTTTCCCCGATGCAAAAAAACAGGGCGTCTTTGCCATGTGGTATGGCAAGGGGCCAGGCCTTGACCGTTCCATGGACGTTTTCAAGCATGCCAACAATGCGGGCACGTCGCAATACGGCGGGGTCTTGCTCATTGCCGGCGATGACCACGCTGCCAAGTCTTCGACCGTTGCCTACCAGTCAGAACACGATTTGCAGGCGGCCGGCATACCTGTCCTGTACCCGTCCAATGTGCAGGAATACCTTGATTTTGGTCTTCACGGCTGGGCCATGAGCCGCTATTCAGGCCTATGGGTCAGCCTGAAATGCGTCACCGATGTGATTGAATCCAGCTCCTCGGTAGAGATAGATCCGGACCGCATCCAGACTGTTATTCCCAATGATTTTGAAATGCCACCCGGGGGCCTGAATATCCGCTGGCCCGACACGCCCCTGGAGCAGGAAGCACGCCTGAACAATTACAAGTGGTATGCCGCCCTGGCCTATGTACGAGCCAACAAGCTGGACAAAATAGTGATTGATTCGCCCAATGCCCGCTTTGGCATCATGACGGCGGGCAAAGCCTACCTGGACGTGCGCCAGGCCCTGTTTGACCTGGGTCTGGATGAACAAACCTGTACCCGGATTGGCATTCGCCTGTACAAGGTAGGCTGTGTGTGGCCCCTTGAAGCACAGGGAGCACGAAATTTTGCCCAGGGGCTGGACGAAATCCTGGTGGTGGAAGAAAAGCGCCAGATTATGGAATACGCCCTGAAAGAAGAGTTGTATAACTGGCGCGATGACGTGCGCCCCGATGTATACGGCAAATTTGACGCGCGCGATGACGGGGGTGGAGAGTGGTCGGTGCCACGTGGCAACTGGCTGCTGCCCCCCAATCATGAGCTGTCTCCGTCGATTATTGCCAAGGCGATTGCCAAGCGCCTGGCCAAACACCCCTTGCCCGAAGAGGTTCAGGCTCGCATCAAGGCCCGTATTGCCGTGATCGAAGCCAAGGAAAAAGAAAACCAGCGCCTATCGGTGGTGGTGGAACGCAAGCCCTGGTTCTGCTCGGGCTGCCCGCACAACACCTCTACCCGGGTGCCCGAAGGTTCCCGTGCCGTGGCCGGCATTGGCTGCCATTACATGACCATCTGGATGGATCGCGACACGAACACCTTCTCGCAAATGGGAGGAGAAGGCGTGGCCTGGATCGGGCAAAAAGCCTTTACCGACACCAAACACATTTTTGCCAACCTGGGTGACGGCACGTATTTTCATTCGGGGATTCTGGCCATTCGCGCTGCTATTGCGGCCAAGGCCAACATTACCTATAAAATCCTGTATAACGATGCGGTGGCCATGACCGGCGGCCAGCCCATAGACGGCACCTTGACCGTGCCACAAATAAACGACCAGCTGGTGGCTGAAGGCATTACGCGGGTAGTGATCGTAACTGATGAGCCTGAAAAATACAAAGGCGCAGTCATGCAAAAAAACCCCGGCGTTTACCACCGGGACCAATTGGACGAAGTGCAAATTGAACTGCGTGACACCATTGGCACCACGGCGCTGATTTATGACCAGACCTGCGCGACCGAAAAACGCCGCCGCCGCAAACGCAACACCTACCCCGACCCGGCCCGACGTGTTTTCATTAATGAAGCGGTTTGCGAGGGCTGTGGCGATTGCAGCGTACAATCCAACTGCCTTTCCGTAGAGCCGCATGACACCCCCATGGGTACCAAGCGACGCATCAACCAGTCCAGCTGCAACAAGGACTTTTCCTGCCTGAAAGGCTTCTGCCCCAGCTTTGTAACGGCTGAGGGCGCCCAGGTACGCAAGCCGGCCGTCAACGTCAGCAATGTGGAAAAGAAAGAAGGCGGCATTCCCCTGCCTGCCGAATGCCGTCTTGAACGCCCCTGGAATATCCTGGTACCCGGCGTGGGTGGCACTGGCGTAGTCACCATTGGTGCACTGCTGGGCATGGCAGCCCATATTGAAGGCAAAGGCGTCAACGTGCTGGACGTAACCGGTCTGGCACAAAAAGGCGGTGCCGTGGTCAGCCATATCCAGATTGGCAACCACCCTTCCGACCTGCATGCCACCCGCATTGGCATGGGCGAGGCCGACCTGATCATTGCCTGTGATGCGATTGTGGCCGCATCCAAGGACATCACCTCCAAAACACGTAGTGGTGTAACTTTTGCTGCCGTCAACAGCGCCAAATCCCCCACGGCCGAAATGTTCAAGGATCCGAAATGGCGCTATCCCAGCGCAGCCACCGCCCATGAATTGACAGAGATTCTGGGCCCGGATCATTGTGAATTCCTGGATGCCAACGGATACGCCGTGATGCTGCTGGGTGATGCCATTTTTGCCAACCCCTTGTTAATGGGCTATGCCTGGCAAAAAGGTAAAATCCCGCTTAAGCTGGAAAGCATCCTGCGGGCCATAGAACTGAATGGCGTTGCCGTCCAGAAAAACCTGGATGCCTTCGAATGGGGTTGCTACCTGGCCCACCACGGCACCGCTTCACTGCCACTTAACGGGCAGCAACGCCAGGAAACCGGAGTTTTGGTGAACATGCCCGAAAGCCTGGACAAGCTGATTGCCCGCCTTGAAACCCATCTGACCCATTACCAGAACAAAAAATATGCCCGCCGTTTTACCGAAGCGGTAAGCCATATCCGCAAACTGGAACAGGGTCTGGGGGTGGGTTCGCAACAACTGACCGAAGCGGTGGCACGCAACCTGGCCAAACTCATGAGCTACAAGGATGAATATGAAGTGGCCCGGCTGTATGCCGACCCCGCTTTCCTGAACCAGTTACGCCATGAGTTTGAAGGCGAGCCCGGCAAGGACTACCAGCTGAACTTTCATCTGGCCCCGCCCTCATTCAGCAAGAAAGACAAGCATGGCCACCTGATCAAGAAAAAATACGGCCCATGGATGATGAAGGCCTTTGGCTTGCTGCAACACTTCAAGGGCTTGCGTGGCACAGGACTGGACCCGTTTGGAAAAACCGAAGAACGCAAAATGGAGCGGCAGTTAATTGAAGACTACCTGGACATGCTGCGCAACTTTGGTTCAAGCCTGAACGAAAACAACCTGGATATCGCCATTGCCCTGGCCCGCCTGCCCGATGATATTCGTGGTTATGGGCATATTAAAGAAAACAATATGCGCAAGGTGGCTGCCAAAAAAGAGCGATTGCTGAAAGATTATGAAGCGGCATCGCTAAGCAAGGTGGCATAAAAACGGCTTTACCGGAAAAATCCATATTTCCGGTAAAGCACTTATAATGCACTGAGATGTCTGGCTCTTGCCAAAGTCCAGTCGCCCTCAATCCGAAAGCCTGCCAGTCATCCACACACAGGCAGGTTTTCCCTGTTTAACACAAAGGACAACCATGAAAACAAAACCTGTACTTGAGCACGCTGACGTCAAAAAAATATTGGCTGCCGCCGTTGCCCATGCCCAAAAAAACAATTGGCCGGTCACCATTGCGATTGTGGATGATGGCGGACATTTGCTGGGTCTTGAACGCCTGGACGGTGCTGCGCCCATTTCAGCGCATATTGCCCCCGCCAAGGCAAAAACGGCGGCACTGGGTCGCCGTGAGTCCAAGGGTTACGAAGAAGTCATCAATCATGGCCGTTATGCCTTTTTATCGGTTCCCGTGCTGGAAGGCATGCTTGAGGGTGGCGTTCCAATCGTTATTAACGGTGCATTTATCGGTGCCGTCGGTGTTTCGGGCGTAAAATCCGATGAGGATGCGCAAATTGCCAGGGCTGGTATAAATGCCCTAGTACAACCCTGAATAATGTCCTGACGCATCCACCTTGATAAAAAGTCTTATTTTTACGTTCGATAAGGCTCTATTTTGCGTTAAAACAACCCGCATAAAAAAAATGTTTTTTTTTCATTATCGCGGTGCACAATTATTTACCATGTCCTGTCATTTTTTTTTATAATAAAAAAACAAAATTTAATTATTCATAAAAACCTACATAACACCGCAACCATGTCTTATTTTGAACAAACTTTAACAAAACTGCAAAAATCCAGTCCCGGCCAGCCCGAATTTTACCAGGCCGTCCAGGAAGTATTGGAATCCCTTGAACCCCTGTTTGCGAAAGAAAAAAAATATCTTGAGCACAACATTATTGAACGCATCATCGAACCCGAGCGTCAAATCATGTTCCGGGTCGCCTGGATCGACGACCAGGGCAAGGTCCAGGTCAACAAGGGTTATCGCATAGAATTCAATTCAGCCATTGGTCCTTACAAAGGTGGTTTGCGGTTTCACCCCAGCGTTTCCAGTGGCATCATCAAATTCCTGGGTTTCGAGCAAATTTTCAAGAACTCCTTAACCGGACTGGCGATTGGTGGCGGCAAGGGGGGTAGCGATTTTGACCCGAAAGGCAAGTCCAATAACGAAATCATGCGCTTCTGCCAGTCGTTCATTAACGAGCTGTATCGTCACATTGGCCCCACCACCGACGTTCCTGCCGGCGATATTGGCGTTGGCGGTCGTGAAATCGGTTATATGTTTGGCCAGTACAAACGGCTTACCGGTCGCTATGAAGGTGTTTTAACCGGCAAGAAAATTCCCTGGGGCGGTTCATTGGCCCGTACCGAAGCAACCGGCTACGGTACCGTATATTTTGCCCAAAACATGCTAACCAACAACGGTCAGGCCCTTGAAGGCAAAACCTGCGTAGTATCGGGCGCCGGTAACGTTGCCATCTACACGATCGAAAAACTGTACCAGAACGGTGCCCTGCCCGTTACCTGCAGCGATTCACGCGGCTTTATTTACCACAAGTCAGGCATAAATCTTGAAACACTCAAACAGCTTAAAGAGGTTGAAAGCGCCTGCCTGTCCAAATATGCCCAAATTCACAACGATGCGGTGTACACCCCGGTTTCCAGCTATCCTGCCGGCCGCAATGCGGTCTGGTCGGTTCCCTGCGATCTGGCCTTCCCTTGCGCAACCCAGAACGAATTGAACCAGGCCGATGCCCATGAGTTGCTTAAAAACGGTTGCATCCTGGTGGCTGAAGGCGCCAATATGCCCTCTACCCCCGAGGCCGTAGAGGCATTCCTGAATGCAAAAATCATGTATGCGCCCGGCAAGGCAGCAAACGCCGGCGGTGTGGCCACCAGCCAGCTTGAAATGGCCCAAAATGCCAGCATGATCCAATGGAGCTTTGAAGAGGTGGATGTTCGCCTGAAAACCATCATGAAAAACATCTACCTGACTGCTTCAGAAACCGCCCAGGAATTTGGCCAGCCCCACAACCTGGTGCTGGGTGCCAACATTGCCGGTTTCCGCAAAGTGGCAGATGCCATGATTGACCAAGGCGTTGTTTAAGAGCTGCACTGCCACAGTTCCCACGCTGGAGCATGGGAACCAGCAAAGAGCGGTACTGTCCCCCCGTTCCCACGCTGGAGCATGGGAACAAGCAATGCTCTGAACCACTCGTTCCCACGCTCCCGCGTGGTAACGAGTAGCACAGAACCTGGCTGTCATTAAGCCTTGGATAAAAAAAACGCTATCTTTCGGGATAGCGTTTTTTTATTGACTGCTGCCTGGACGTTCCCACGCGGGAGCGTGGGAACCAGAAATAACGCTATCTTTCAGGATAGCGTTTTTTTATTGACAATTTTTGCCTGGGTGTTTCCCACGCGGGAGCATGGGAACAAGCAACTCGCGTGGCAACGGGCAATAGCTCATTAAAGGTGATTACTCACCATCAGCCGGGGTTTCTGTAGGCTGAACAGAGCCTTCCAGGCCTTCCAGACCACCCAGGGCCTTGGCGGACAGACGCAGACGACCACGATCATCGGCTTCAATCACTTTAACTTTAACTTTCTGGCCAACGGCAAGCACATCGTTGATATTGGCAATGCGGTAATTGGCAATTTCAGAAATGTGCAGCAAGCCATCGCGACCCGGCAGAATCTGTACAATACCGCCAAAATCCAGCAAGCGCTGAACCGTACCGTCATACACCTGACCCACTTCGACCACAGCAGTCAATTCAGCGATACGACGCTCGGCCTCTTTGGCTTTTTCAAGATCAGCGCTGGAAATGACCACATCACCTTCATCACTGATATCAATATGGCAGCCCGTTTCTTCAGTCAGGGCACGAATGGTCGCACCACCCTTGCCAATCACGTCACGGATTTTATCGGGATTGATTTTCATGGTCAGCATGCGAGGCGCAAAGCTGGACAGTTCGGTACGTGAACCGGTAAGCGCTTCGTTCATTTTGCCCAGAATATGCAAGCGGCCTTCACGGGCCTGCGCCAAGGCAACCTGCATGATTTCCTTGGTAATGCCCTGGATTTTGATATCCATTTGCAAGGCGGTAATACCTTTTTCCGTACCGGCTACTTTGAAATCCATATCACCAAGGTGATCTTCATCACCCAGGATATCGGTAAGAACGGCAAACTTGCCACCGTCCTTGATCAGACCCATGGCAACACCGGCCACGTGATCTTGTACAGGCACACCTGCATCCATCATGGCCAATGAGCCACCACAAACGGAAGCCATGGATGAAGAACCGTTGGATTCGGTAATTTCAGAAACCACGCGAATGGTGTACTGGAAGTCTTCGTGTTTAGGCAAAGTGGCAACCAGTGCACGTTTGGCCAAGCGACCGTGACCGATTTCACGGCGTTTGGGAGAACCGAAACGGCCGGTTTCACCGGTGGCAAACGGAGGCATATTGTAATGCAACATGAAACGGTCGCGGTACTCGCCCATGACCGAGTCGATAATTTGCTCATCTTGTTTGGTACCCAATGTAGCCACCACCAGAGCCTGTGTTTCACCGCGGGTGAACAAGGCACTGCCGTGGGTACGGGGCAAGACACCCAGACGGATACTGATTGGGCGCACGGTGCGGGTATCACGACCATCGATACGAGGTTCGCCATTCAGGATTTGACCACGAACCAGGGCTGCTTCCAGGTCAAACATGATATTTTCAACCGCAACGGTATCAGGCGCTTCTTCATTGCGCTCGGCAGCCTGATCAATTAAGGTCTGCTTGACGCTGGCATACACTTCTTTCAGTTTTTCGGAACGCTCTTGTTTCTGACGAATTTGATAAGCGGCTTTCAGACCATTGGTAGCCAATGCGGTAACTGCGGCAATAAGCGGCTCGTTCTTGGGAGCAGGTTCCCAATCCCACTCAGGCTTGCCTGCTTCCTCAACCAATTCGTGAATGGCATTGATAGCCACCTGCATTTGCTCGTGACCAAACACCACGCCACCGAGCATGATTTCTTCACTTAATTGCCGGGCTTCTGACTCAACCATCAATACGGCCGATTCGGTACCGGCAACCACCAGATCCATCTTGGAGTCCTGGAGCTGGGAAACGGTTGGGCTTAACACGTACTGCTCATTGATATAGGCAACACGGGCCGCACCGATAGGACCATTGAACGGGATACCGGAAATAGACAAGGCAGCCGATGCACCAATCATGGCAACAATATCGGGATCAATTTCAGGATCTACGGACAGGACATGGATGATAACCTGAACGTCATTATAGAAACCTTCAGGGAACAAGGGACGCAGTGGGCGGTCGATCAGGCGGGATGTCAGGGTTTCTTTTTCTGAGGGTTTGCCTTCACGCTTGAAGAAACCACCGGGAATGCGACCGGCTGAATAGGTTTTTTCTACATAATCAACCGTTAGGGGGAAAAAGTCCTGGCCTGCTTTAGCCTGTTTGGCTGCCACAACGGTGGCCAGCACAACGGTATCGCCCATGGATGCAACAACGGCACCCGAGGATTGACGGGCGATCTCACCCGTTTCCAGAACAACAGTATGGGCACCATACTGAAATGACTTGGTCACTTTATTAAACATTTGTATTCCTTACAATAATTATTTGCCCGTTCACCACAAAAATGCACCATGATCCCATGCATTTAAATTTGGCAAATAAACAACAATAAAAAAACCGTGCACAGTACCAAAATAGTACTGTGCACGGTTTTATCCTTGGGCAAAAACCCCAAAAATCACTTACGCAGACCGAGTTTTTCGATAAGAGCGCGGTAAGAATCAGGGTTACGGCCTTTCAGGTAATCGAGCATTTTGCGGCGGCGGCTAACCATGCGCAGCAAACCGCGACGTGAGTGATGGTCTTTCATGTGTGTTTTGAAGTGACCGGTCAACTCATTGATGCGTGCAGTCAACAAAGCAACCTGAACTTCAGGAGACCCTGTGTCGCCTGCCTTACGGGCAAATTCTGAAACGATTTCTGATTTTTTGATATCTGATACTGACATAATAGTTCCTCTGGGACATGCGGTAACACTGAGGGGCATTACCGTGAATTACCATTAAAAATTAAATAAAATATAACAATGCCTGTGCGATAAAGGTATCATCAATACCAGTTTCATACACCTGCAAGAGCTAAGTAGAGCATTATAACTGATTCCACCAAATAATGCCCAATTTATCTTCGGCAACAAAAAGGAAATCAAAATGTTTACTCTGTCACAACAAAAGTGGATTAAACCAACCCTGCTGGCCTGCTCCCTGCTGGCACTTTCGGCCTGCACCACTTATCGGGACATCCCGCCCAACAGCCCCCTTGGCCTGGTCGAAAACCAGCTGGGTTTACCCAATTACCGCTGTACCCTGCCTGATGGCCGTCAAAGACTGGTCTGGAGCCAGCAGCCTATGGGACAATACGCCTATGGTGCCAATGTCAACCAGGATGGCCTGATAGACAAACTCCAGTCCTTGCTGACCGATGCGCATTTCAAGCGACTTAACGAAGGTCGCTGGACACCCGCTGATGTCGCCTGTGAATTTGGCCCACCCGCTGAAATAGACCGGACTGGCCTGGGTGAAAAAAATGAAGTCGTCTGGACTTACCGCTACAAACAAAGCAATGTCTGGAATTCAGTCATGTATGTTTATTTCGGACGCGATGGCGAGGCTGTGACCCATTACCATTCAGGCCCCGATCCCCGCTATGAGCGCTGGTTCTACGATTAAACGGGCGGATCATCGGGGTTATGACGGCTGTCGTAACGCTGGCGGATTTTACGCCAGCGCACATACCAAATGCCCCAACCTGACAAACCATAAATGACAAACAGCCCAAACAGTACAATCGGAGGATCAGCCGACACAACGGCAAAAACCAATACAACCGCCAGCATAATGGTGGCCGGTGACAGTTTTTTCTCGAGAGTCATTGACTTGCCACTGAAAAATGGCGCATTCGACACCATGGTAATACCGGTATAAGTGGTAATTGCAAAAGCAATCCAGGCCTGGAACTCGTAGTTGGGAATTTTATTATCCACGGAAAGCCAGACAAATCCGGCCACCAGGGCGGCTGCCGATGGGCTGGGCAAACCCTGGAAAAAACGACTGTCCACCACCGCGATATTGGTATTGAAACGGGCCAGTCGAATAGCTGCTCCAGCCACATAAATAAAAGCGGCAATCCAGCCCCAACGGCCAATATCCTGCAGCAGGTACTCATACATCACCAAGGCGGGCGCCACCCCAAAAGAAACAATATCTGACATGGAGTCATATTGCTCGCCAAAGGACGACTGCGTATTGGTCATCCTGGCCACCCGGCCATCCATGGCATCAAGCACCATGGCGGCAAAAATGGCAATGGCCGCCACCTCAAACTGGCCATTCATGGCCTGCACAATGGCATAAAACCCGGCAAACAAATTGGCGGTGGTAAAAGCATTAGGCAGGAGGTAAACACTGCGACGGCGTTGGAGATCATTCATGATGTTTTACTATTCAGCAGGTAAATCGGCCAGGGCCGTGCTGGTGGCACTGACTTTATCACCAATAACAACTCTTGGACGGGAGCCCAAAGGCAGATAAACGTCTACCCGGGAGCCAAAACGGATAAAACCGTAACGCTGGCCACGCTTGAGCTCATCACCCTGTTTTGCATAACATAAAATACGCTTGGCAACCAGACCGGCCACCTGCACAGCGGTAACGGTGCGTCCGTCGGGCGTTTCAAGCACCATGGCGTTACGTTCGTTTTCCAGCGAGGCCTTATCGAGGGCGGCATTAAAAAACCTGCCTGAAAAATACTGGACTTTTTTAACCGTACCATCAACAGGAGAGCGGTTGGAATGCACATTGAAGACATTCATGAAAACACTGATTTTGATGGCATCGCGCTGCGCATAAATATCATACACCTCTTCAACCGCCACAATGCGCCCATCGGCCGGTGACAACACCAAATTGTCCCCCTCCGGAGCGACCCGCTGTGGATCACGGAAAAACTGCAAGACAAACAGGGCAATAATCCAGAACGGAATGGAAACGGCAAAAGACCAGAGCGAAACGATCAGAGCGGCGACAATGGAAATTGCCAGAAAGGGCCAACCCTCTTTGGCAATTATGGGATGAGGGTAATGAGGTTTATTCATTCGATTTTTCAAGCAAGGCAAATAATAATAATTGCCCATTGTAATAAAAATAAATGCTTCGCGTACAAACAAAAAACCCAAGCCCGTATATAACAGGATTGGGTTTCTTGATTATTGAACCATTGTATTGACAGCCCCACTGCCCAGAAAGGAAAACAGGGCTGCCAGACAAGCATTAAACGCGTTCGATAATAACGGCAGCACCCTGGCCAACACCAATACACATGGTGCACAAGGCATAACGGCCACCAGTGCGTTGCAGCTGATACATGGCAGTGGTTACCAGGCGGGCACCTGATGCACCCAAGGGGTGACCCAGGGCAATGGCGCCACCATTGGGGTTCACGTGCTCGGCATCATCGGCCAGGCCCAGGTCACGGGTAACGGCCAATGCCTGTGCGGCAAATGCTTCGTTCAACTCGATCACATCCATTTGATCAAGCGTCAAACCTGCTTTGTCCAATACCTTGCGAATGGCAGGTGCAGGACCAAAACCCATGATGCGTGGCGCAACACCGGCGGTTGCCATGGCAACCACACGTGCCTTGGGGGTCAGGCCGTATTTCTTGACGGCTTCATCAGAAGCCAGCAACACGGCACATGAACCGTCGTTAACACCCGAGGCGTTACCGGCAGTCACTGACCCCCCCTGACGAACCACACCTTTCAGTTTGGCCAGTGTTTCGGCTGTGGTGGCACGTGGGTGCTCATCGGTGTCAAAAATTTTAGGATCGGCTTTTTTCTGGGGAATGGAAACCGGGATGATTTCTTCCTTGAAAACACCTTCTGCAATCGCACGCGCGGCACGTTGCTGGCTGCGAAGGGCGAAAGCGTCCTGGTCTTCGCGGGAAACCTTGAAATCATCAGCGACGTTTTCAGCGGTTTCAGGCATGGAGTCAATGCCGTACTGCTCTTTCATTTTAGGATTGACAAAACGCCAGCCAATAGTGGTGTCTTCAATTTTGGCAGTCCGTGAAAAAGCGGTTTCGGCCTTACCCATGACGAATGGAGCACGTGACATGCTTTCAACACCACCGGCAATCATCAGGTCAACTTCACCGGATTTGATCGCACGGGCAGCGGTACCAATCGCATCAAGACTGGATGCGCACAAACGGTTCAGGGTGGCACCGGGCACTTCAACCGGCAGACCGGCCAGCAAACCGGCCATACGGGCCACGTTACGGTTATCTTCACCCGCCTGGTTGGCACAACCGTAAATAATATCGTCCAGTTCGGCCCAGTTGATGGAAGGATTACGCTCTACCAGCGCCTTGATGGGCAAGGCAGCCAGGTCATCGGTACGAACGGTAGACAAACTGCCGGCGTAACGGCCGATAGGAGTACGAACGGCATCACAAATATATGCATTAGTCATTTTACTGCTTTCCAGAAAAAGATAAAAAAATTAAAAACGATTAGAAAATGAGTTTCGCACCTGTGCGAGCCTGCAAGTCCTCATCACTGATATCCACCAGCTTTTCAATAACCTTGACACCCTCGGGGGTAATCTCAAGCACGGCGATATCGGTATAAATACGGCTGACCACACCCAGGCCGGTAACAGGCAAGGTACATTTTTCAAGAATTTTGGGAGAACCGTCTTTGGAGTTGTGCTCCATCAGGATATACACTTTCTTGGCACCTACGGCCAGATCCATGGCACCACCGACTGCCGGAGGCTCACCGGGACGACCCAGCGACCAGTTGGCCAGGTCACCATTGGCGGCAACCTGCATGCCACCCATGATACATAAATCAAGGTGACCGCCACGCATGATGGCGAAAGAATCCACGTGATGGAAGAAAGAGCCGCCTGTTAGCAGGGTTACCGGCTGTTTACCGGCGTTGATCAACTCAAAATCCTCTTCCCCTTCAGGCGGGGTTGGGCCCATTCCCAGAATACCGTTTTCGCTATGCAGCAACACTTCATCTTCAGGGTTAAGGTAATTGGCCACCAGGACGGGAATACCAATTCCCAGGTTTACATAGCTGCCAGGAGGAATATCTTTTGCCAGGCGTTCAGCCATTTGCTCGCGTGTGAACTTTTCCATTTTATTGTTTTCCTTAGCTAGAGATATGAGGATTTTCAACCTGAACCACGCGGTTCACGAAAATGCCCGGTGTAATGATATGCTCGGGATCCAGTTCACCCAGTTCAACAATTTGCTTAACCTGAACAATGGTGGTTTTGGCCGCCTGACACATGACCGGACCAAAATTGCGTGCTGCCTTGCGGTACACCAGGTTACCCCAGCGGTCACCCTTTTCAGCCAGAACGAATGCAAAATCACCATGAATGGGATACTCAAACACATAGTGCTGACCATTGATTTCGCGGGTTTCCTTGCCTTTGGCCAAATCGGTACCGTAGCTGGTACGGGTATAGAAACCACCTAAACCGGCACCGGCTGCGTGCAGACGCTCGGCAATCGTACCTTGTGGCACACACTCGAGCTCGATCTTACCGGCCTTGTATTTCTCATTGAAAACATTCGAATTGGATGACTTCGGAAATGAACAGATGATTTTGCGAACGCGATCTGCCTTAATCAGGGCTGCCAGACCGGTCTCAAAGTTACCCGCATTGTTATTGACAACCGTCAGATCACGGGCACCCTGGTCAATAAGGGCGTGAATCAATTCGGTCGGATGACCGGCACCGCCGAAACCGCCAATCAGGACGGTAGCGCCGTCAAATACGTCCGCGACAGCTTCTTCAACGCTGCCACAAATTTTATTTATCATATCTAAAGCCTTAAGTTTACGACTAATGAAAATGTGATCAATCAGCACAAAGGCAGCCTGATTTTTACACCGTAGCAATTAATCCCGAATGGCCATTTGCGTGCCATTCGGGATATCAGTACTGTCTTTGAGATCGTTAATTTTAACGTATCCTGTCGTACTAATTGCTTATTTCAGGGGTTCGTTGGATTCTGCATGTTTTTCAAGCAACGGAGAAACCTGCCAGAACCTGGCTTCTGCTTCGGAAGCAGCGGCAAACCGCTTGATGGCCCGTACGACATTAAACAGGCCAACCTGCTGTGCATAGTGCATTGGGCCGCCACGATGAGCCGGGAAACCATAGCCGTTCAGGTAAACAACGTCAATGTCGGAAGCACGCAGGGCAATGCCCTCTTCCAGAATCTTGGCACCTTCATTAACCAGCGCGTAAACGCAGCGGTTAACAATTTCCTGGTCACTGACCTCACGCGGTGTGATACCACGGGCTTCGCGGAATTCCCTGACAATGTTCTCAACCACTGGATCAACAATAGGCGTACGGTTACCAGCCTCATATTTGTACCAGCCCGCACCGGTTTTCTGGCCAAAGCGGCCCGCTTCACAAATGCGGTCGGCCACCACCGGCACATAGGCTTCAGGATTGGCTTCTGCACGACGCTTGCGCACGGCCCAGCCAATATCCAGACCGGCCAGATCGGCAACACGGTATGGACCCATGGCAAAACCGAAGTTCTCAAGGGCTTTATCAATTTGTGAAGGTGATGCACCGGCCAGCATGGCGTTATCGGCCGCATCACGGTAGGCATACAGCATGCGGTTGCCAATAAAGCCATCACAAACACCAGAGACCACCGGTTTTTTACCGATTTTCTTGCCCAGTGCAATGGATGTGGCCAGCACATCTTTCGCGGTTTTTTCACCACGCACGATTTCCAGCAATTTCATGACGTTGGCAGGACTGAAAAAGTGCAGTCCAATAACATCTTCGGGGCGGCTGGTAAAACCGGCAATCACGTTAAGGTCAAGGGTAGAGGTGTTGGAAGCCAGGATGGCGCCTTTTTTCATGACACGGTCCAACTCTGAAAATACGGCTTTTTTGACATCCATGTTTTCAAATACCGCTTCAATCGCCAGGTCGACATCGGCAAAATCATCGTAGCTAAGGGTGGTTGACAGCAATGCCATTCTTTCTTCAACCTGTTCTGCCGTAATACGACCTTTTTTCATGGTGTTTTCGTAGTTGCGGCGAATGGTGGCCACACCACGGTCCAGGGCTTCCTGTTTCTGCTCGAGCAACACCACCGGAATACCGACGTTCAGGAAGTTCATGCTGATACCGCCACCCATGGTACCGGCACCAATCACACCCACTTTTTCAACCTTGCGCAACAAGGTATCGGCGGGCACGTCAGGAATCTTGGTGGCCGCACGTTCGGCACTGAAAATATGACGCATGGCCGCAGACTCGGGAGAGCTCATGAGCTGCAGGAACAATTCACGCTCGTATTTCAGACCTTCATCGAATGACATGAAAACACTGGCTTGTACCGCATCCAGGCATTTGAGCGGAGCGATTTGGCCTTTCTTGCCATTTTCAAGCTTCTCACGGGCGGCATCAAGGATTTCACGAGCACCCTCGGGGCTGATTTCAATATCACGCACACGCTTGAGCGGCAGATTTTGTGCAACCACTTCTTTGGCAAAAGCGATGGCAGCATCAACCACGTCAGTTTCAACCACTTTATCAAGCAAAGCGGTATCGGCCAGCGCCTTGGCCTTGATGATTTGCCCGGTGGTAATCATGTGCAAGGCTTTTTCCAGCCCGACCACACGTGGCAGGCGTTGTGTACCACCCGCGCCAGGCAACAGGCCCAGCTTCACTTCAGGAAGACCGATTTGCGCATGGGCTGCGGCCACACGGTAGTGGGCACCCAGGGCCAGCTCAAGGCCACCGCCCAGGCAAACGCCATCAATGGCGGCCACAACCGGCTTGGTGACATTTTCAAGTACTTCAATCACGACGCGCAGAATGGGTTGCTGCAAAACCTTGGGGGTGCCAAATTCGGTCACATCGGCACCACCTGAAAACGCGCGTGCGGAACCGGTAATGACAATGGCATCAACCCCACTGTCCGCTTCGGCCTGATCAACAAAAACAACCAGGCTTTTCCTGAGCGCGTAGCTCATTCCATTGACGGGAGGGTTCTGAAACGTAATTAAAGCTACACGATCTTTAATTTCATAAGTTGCGTGACTCATTCTTAATCTGGCTCCAAAGGGCTATTCAAACTACTTTGTTATTAACAATTCCGCAATGCGGAAATAACGGATTCCAATAATAATACACCATATTATTCACCAAATACCTTATTCTTAATGATATGCCGGTTAAAACACGACGCTTTTAATGAGGGCGAATTCAAGGTATGATAATTCCATTTTAAAGATTTTCATTTTGCAATGCAGAATTACCTATTCTTCTTAAACTCTACAGAGATATAACCATGGATATCAATTTCAATGCGGAACAGCTCGCGTTCCGGGAAGAAGTCAGGACTTTCCTGAAAAATAACGTCAGTGACAGTATCAGGGCAAAAATTTTCAACTGCGAACCGCTAGGCAAACAGGAGCGGGTGGAATGGCAAAAAACCTTATACCGTCAGGGCTGGGGCGCACCCGCCTGGCCGGTTGAATATGGTGGCACTGGCTGGGATGCCGTGCAACGTCATATTTTTGAAGAAGAATGTGCCACTTATGGTGCACCTGAGCAGCTGTCTTTCGGGCTGAAAATGGTGGCACCGGTTATCCAGAAATATGCCTCACAGGAAATCAAGGACCGTTTCCTGCCCCGTATTATTTCAGGCGAAGACTGGTGGTGCCAGGGATATTCCGAACCCGGCGCCGGCTCGGATCTGGCCTCTTTGAAAACCACTGCCGTGCGCGATGGCGATCACTACATCGTGAATGGCCAAAAAACCTGGACCACCCTGGCCCAGCACGCCGACTGGATTTTCTGTCTGGTGCGCACCGACCCTGAAGTACGCAAACAGGCGGGTATTTCCTTTTTGCTGATCGATATGAAAACCCCCGGCATTACCGTACGCCCCATCATTATGCTGGACGACGGACACGAAGTGAACGAAGTATGGTTTGAAAACGTAAGAGTGCCCGTTTCCAATTTGGTGGGCGAAGAAAACCAGGGCTGGACTTACGCCAAATTCCTGCTGGGCCATGAACGTACCAATATTGCCCGGGTTGGCCGCTCCAAGGCCGCACTGGCCCGCGTTAAGGAAATGGCCCGCAAGCAGCCTGGCAATAATGGCAAACCGCTCATTGAAGATCCGCGTTTCCGTGACCGTCTGGCCCAGATTGAACTGGATCTGATGGCGCTGGAAATCACCAACCTGAAAGTGGTGTCGGCCGATGGCAAGCAGCACACACCCGGCCCTGAGGCATCCATTCTTAAGGTAAAAGGCTCCGAAATTCAACAGGACATCGCTGAACTGGCCTCACTGGCCTTGGGCAATTACGCACCTGCCCATATTATGGATTCTTCCCATGAAGATATCAGCAGCGCATTCCCGGCCGATTTTTATCATTTAACGGGCAATTCGTTCAACGTACGCAAAACAACCATTTATGGCGGTTCAAGTGAAGTGCAAAAATCCATTATTTGCCGGATGATTCTTGGCCTGTAAGGCATAACGGCGATATTGAACCCACTTACCTGAACTTAGTAAACGAATATCTGGAGCTTTTCCATGGATTTTAATTTCACAGAAGAACAGCTGGCGCTGGAAGATACCATCAGCCGGTTTATTAACAAAGACTATGCTTTTGAAGCAAGAAGAAAACGGGTCGCCAGTGAAGAGGCCTATGACCGCAATGCCTGGAATACCTACGCCGAGCTGGGTATTTTGGCCCTGCCTTTTCATGAAGACCTGGGTGGCCTGAACGGTACACCACTGGATACATATCTGGTCATGAAAGCGCTGGCTCCCGGCTTGATTTTAGAGCCTTATGTCAGCACCGTAGTGCTTTCAGGCGGTCTGATTAACGCGTTGGGTACGGCAGAGCAAAAAGAAACACTCATTGCCGGAATTGCCGACGGCTCTGTCACCTATGCCTTTGGACATTACGAACCCGACTTCCGTTTCCTGGAAAAAATGGTGTCCACCAGCGCCACAAAATCGGCCAACGGTTGGGTACTTAGCGGACAAAAAGCCATGGCCATCGACGCCCCCAGTGCCAGCCAGCTTTTGGTATCAGCCCGCACCAGTGGTGCAACCGGCGATGAGGAAGGCATTAGCGTTTTCCTGCTGGACCCTGCCACTCCCGGCGTAACACTGAAAACCTACAAAACCCACGATGGCCATTATGCCGCTGATATCGTGCTGGACAATGCCGAAGTGCCTGCCAGCGCCCTGCTTGGTGAAGAAGGCAAGGCCCTGCCCGCGATTATGGATGCAATTGCCCAAACCAACGTGGCCTTGTGCGCCGAACTGGTTGGGTTAATTAAAGCTTTGAATGATGCCACCCTTGAGTATTTAAAAACCCGCAAGCAGTTTGGCGTGGCGATTGGCACGTTCCAGGCTTTGCAACACCGCATGGCTGATATGGCGATTGCCGCCGAGCAGGCAAACTCAATGGCACTGCTGGCAGCGATCGAGATGCAGAACAAAAGCCTGCAGCACCGGATTTTCAAGGCATCAGGCGCGAAAGCTTATATTGGCAAACTGGCTCGCAAGGTTAGCCAGGAAGCGGTGCAGATGCACGGTGGCATGGGGGTTACCGATGAGCTGAATGTGGCGCATTTTTTCAAGCGTGTGAATTTGATTAACACGATGTTTGGCGATCACGATTTCCATATGCAACGCTATAGTGATATGCTTGACGTCCCTTTGAATTAACTTTTTTACATACTAATAACACCATGAGCAATCACGATATTCCCAGCGGGTTCCGTTTGTTGAACAGGAACAGCCCTTTTTCAGATTTGACGGGCCCTTATTATGAGCAGGTTGATGAGAATGGCAAACATACTGTTTTAGGTATCCGCCTGACTCACGAGCATTTGAATAAGATCGGGGTGGCCCATGGTGGCACGATGATGACGATTGCCGATAATGCTTTCGGTGATGCGATCCTGGCCCATTACGACCATCCGGTGTCTTTTGTGACGGTGACGCTGAATAGTGAGTTTATGTCACCGGCCAAAGCCGGCGATTGGGTGGAGGCACGGGTCAAGATTCATCGTGCCGGCAAACGGATGATTTTTGCCAGCTGTGCACTCACGGTTGAAGGCAAGAATGTGTTCAACGCCAGCGGCGTGTTTTCGCTGATTGAAAAGCGCCCAGCTTAAACCGCTTACACCCTCGCTCCCACGCGGGAGCGAGATGTGCCCCCCTACACCTGCCCCATGGATTCTTTCCCCTCGTCCCCACGCTCCGCTCACCCCCTCGTTCCCACGCTCTGCGTGGGAATGCCTATCCCAAAACAGCATCAGCTCACTCTCCCACTCGTTCCCATGCTCCTGCGTGGGAATGCATACCCAAAAATAGCACCAACCCACTCCTGCCCGGAAATGCATAAAACCAAACTACTGGCAAACAACGTGCGCCAAGTACACCCCCCACTTTGCTCCGACGCCGCTTCGCGCCGAAGTCGCTGCAGTGGGGGGTGTACTTGTCACACTTGCGTTAATTCAGAATTCAGAAGGAAGTTCACCTCAAACTGCGCTGCACATTCTGCAATGCTGAAGGAGCTCCCACGCAGAGCATGGGAACTGGATCAGGCTTCTGCCACCGCTGAAAAAACCAACCTGTGAACCAGCCTTCTTGAAACTGACAAAGCGGGGATTCACCTTGCAGGTGCAGCGACTTCGGCGCGCAGCGGCGTCGGAGCAAACCTGCAAGGTGAATCACCGCGCTGTTTATTTAGAAACCTGGCGTTCCCACGCAGGAGCATGGGAACGAGAAACCGTCCAACATTTGGGGGTCACTTCACGGAGCATGGGAACGAGAGGAGTGCCGCACCTGCATGGGGACGAGGCCCTGGCTTTAAGCCTCCTACACCTGCCCCATGGATTCTTTCAGCCGCTGCACAATTCCCTGCAACCGCGGACGGACTTCTTCAAGTAAAAAATCGGCAGACAAGCTAAAGGAAGGCCCACCGCAGCTAAGTGCCATGATGGGGTAATTGGGGCCCAAATTCACACCCACCGCAATCGCATTCACGTCTTTTAACCAATCACCAAAAGAGCACGTGCACCCCAGGCGCTCATAATCCCGCATTGCCTGGTTAATCCCGTCAATAATCGCCTCACTTGACTGCTCATCCAGCTCTTGCACTCGCTCTATAATCTCGTTACGCTCGGCCAGGCTTGACTCAGCCAGATACGCTCTTCCCATGGAGGACGTGGCAATCGGAATGCGGGCCCCCACATCAAGACTTAGCGTAAGCGCCGAGCGGCTGCGACAATTTTCTATATACAGCATTGAAAGCCGGTCGCGCGCGCCCAGCGTTACCATCCCCTGGGAAAAATCAGCCACCTCTTGCATCAGCGGACGCGCCAACTGGCGAATATCCAGCTTGGCCAGCATCCCCACGCCCAATGACAGGGTAGCCATACCCAAACGGTATTTTCCACTGGTTTCATCCTGGGTTAAATAACCCAGTTTAATCAAGGTGGAGGTAAGCCGTGAAACCGTTGACTTGGGCAAACCGCAGCGCTGGGCAATTTCCTGGTTGCTCAGCACCTTGTTGCCTGAACGGAAACACGCCAGGACTTCAAGACCGCGGGCCAGAGCAGTCACAAAATGACGGTCATCTTTATATTTTTGTATAACCGAATCAGTCAGGCTTACTGAGCTGTTGGTACGCTTGGATAGTGTCATGTTCTTTTATTTATAGTCAGCATCTTTTATGAGTTTTCATTTGGTAATAATTGGCCTTGGCATATATGGCAGGAAAGCCTGAGCCTTCCCCTGTTACCAAGGCTGATCATTTGCCATGAATGCTACCATACCGGATCAATAATGAAAATATATTTTGCCATGCGGAATAAAGGGCCTTTACGCTAAAACATTTTACACCCGCCTTCAACTTCATCCCAACCGATTAAGGCATTCACCAAATCTGATTAGCACAGGGTAGCGTTACCCGTTAAAATCAACTATTGGAATAGCGTATTGAATCAGGCCAGGTGCCTGGTGAGATAACTTTCCGGCCCAATTCCATACCGCATAGCAAAACAACAACTTCATTCAGAGGCATATACAATGGCACACCCTATCGTTGAAAAACTTCACCAGCAAATGACATTACCCGTTATTTGTTCACCCATGTTCATCGTTTCAAGCCCCACACTGGTGATTGAGCAGTGTAAAAGCGGTGTTATTGGGTCTATGCCAGCCTTAAATGCCCGCCCTTCCGAGCTGCTTGATGACTGGCTGGCGCAAATCAGTGAAACCCTTGACGATGTGCGCAGCAAGGAACCCGGTCGCAAAGTGGCACCTTACGCCATCAACCAGATCATTCACGCTTCCAATGACCGGCTTGATAACGACATGCAAACCTGCGCCAAACATAAGGTTCCCATGATTATTACCAGCCTGCGCGCGCCCGATGACGTGGTCAAGCACGTACACGAGTGGGGCGGTTTGGTTTTTCATGACGTAACCACCATTCGCCATGCAGAAAAAGCCCTGGAGGCCGGTGTGGACGGCCTTATCCTGGTGGCCAGTGGCGCGGGTGGCCATGCCGGCAAACTCAGTCCCTTTGCCATTTTGCCCGAAGTGCGCAAGTTCTTTGATGGCCCCATCGCCCTTTCCGGCTCCATTACCAATGGCAGCAGCGTTCTGGCCGCCCGGGCCCTGGGTGCGGACTTTGCCTATATTGGCACACGCTTTATTGCCAGCCATGAAGCCAATGCCGATGAACGCTACAAAAAAATGATTGTGGAATCGTCAGCCAAGGATATTTTATACACCCCGTTTTTTACCGGCATTCCCGGCAACTATCTCATCCCCAGCATCGTTGCATCAGGCCTGAATCCCGAAAGTCTGACCGAAGAAGAAAAACTGGCCACCAACTTTGGTTCTACCCGGGTCAAGCCATGGAAAGATATTTGGGGTGCAGGCCAGGGGGTCGGCAGTATTGATGCGGTTGAAAGTGCGGCCGACATCGTTAAAAACATGAAGCGGGAATATGACGCTGCCCGTCAGCGCATTATGGCAGAACTGTAACTTTTATGCTCATGCCCCTCACACCACTGTCACTCCTACCCCTGGCAAAGAACCCATGACGCAAACTGTTTTACTTTCCGAGCACAATAAAGTGCTGACGATTACGATTAACCGCCCCGAGCGGCGCAATGCCCTGGATACGGCCACTTATGACGCGCTTACGCAGGCATTTGAATCGACCACCGGACGCAACGACTTGCATGCGATTATTCTGCAAGGTGCCCAGCAATACTTTACCGCCGGCAATGACCTGCGTGACTTCCAAAGCAAGCCCAAAGGCGAAAGTGCGGGCCTGCGTTTTTTAAGGTCCCTGGTTAACACCGATATTCCCGTGATTGCCGCGGTGGAAGGCGCCGCGATTGGCATTGGTGTTACCATGCTAATGCATTGCGATTTTATTATTGCCGCCAGCGACACGACTTTCCGGATTCCTTTTGTACCCTTGGGGTTATGCCCCGAAGGCGCTTCCAGTGTACTATTGGCACAGTATGTAGGCATCCGCAAAGCCAACGAGTGGCTATACCTTGGCCAGCCTTTCACTGCCCAGGAAGCCCTCGAGAGCAACTTCATCAATGAAGTTGTTGCGCCGGGCGAAACGCTGGATAAAGCAAGTAAAATTGCAAATACCATGGCCGCACAGTCTTTGTTATCATTAAAAACCACCAAGTCCCTGTTGAAAAGGACTTTAACCCCGTTAATTAACGAATCCCTTGACTGCGAACGTGAAGCCTTTGTCAAGTGCCTTATTTCTGACGAGGCACAGGCGGCATTCCAGCAGTTTTTTACTAAACCAGAGAAGTTGAAATCATGATTAGAGATCAAGAAACCCAGACATTATTAGAGGACAGCCTTCGTCGCTTCATTAACGAAGTACTCGTCCCGGCCGAGGAGCAAGTCGCGGAAACTGATCAAATCCCCGCAGAAATCATTGAGCAAATGAAAGAGCTGGGCCTTTTTGGCCTGACCTTGCCCGAAGAATACGGCGGTCTGGGTTTGACGATGGAAGAAGAAGTGCGCATTGGCTTTGAGCTGGGCCAGACTTCTCCCGCTTTCCGTTCTTATATCGGTACCAACAATGGTATCGGCGGTTCGGGCATTATTATTGATGGTACGCCCGAACAAAAAGAAAAATACCTGCCCCGCATGGCTGCCGGTGAATTGATCGGCTCTTTCGCCCTGACCGAGCCCGAAGCTGGTTCTGATGCCGGCTCACTGCGTACCACAGCGGTTCGCGATGGTGATTTTTATGTATTGAACGGTACCAAACGCTTTATTACCAACGCCCCCCATGCCGGTATTTTCACGGTCATGGCACGCACCTCCACCGAGATCAAAGGTGCCGGTGGCATTTCCGCTTTTATCGTGGAAGCCAACACCCCCGGCTTGTCATTAGGCAAAATCGACAAGAAAATGGGCCAGAAAGGCGCGCACACTTGTGACGTTATTTTTGAAAACTGCCGTATTCCTGCCAGCCAGCTGATTGGTGGCGTGGAAGGCGTTGGTTTCAAAACCGCGATGAAAGTACTGGATAAGGGTCGTCTGCATATTTCGTCTATCGCAACCGGTGCCGCCAAACGGATGTTGCGTGATGCGCTGAATTATGCCAAAGAGCGCAAACAGTTTGGTCAGCCTATTGCCAACTTCCAGTTGGTGCAGGGCATGCTGGCAGACAGCAAGGCTGAAATTTATGCAGCCGAGTGCATGATTCTTGATGCGGCCCGCCGTCGTGACGCCGGTGAAAACGTCTCTGCCCTGGCTTCTTGTGCAAAGTATTTCTCTACCGAGATGTGCTGCCGCGTGGCCGACCGTGCGGTACAGATTTTTGGTGGCGCGGGTTATGTGTCCGAGTACGGCATTGAGCGTTTCTATCGTGACGTTCGTTTATTCAGATTGTATGAAGGTACTTCACAAATCCAGCAAGTTATTATTGCCAAGGATTTGATCAGAAATGATTCCATCTGATTCTGATCGGATGTATTAACCAGTTTAGATGCACTAACAAGTTTAGATGCACCAATCTGATTGAATGCCCTAACCTGTTTTAGATACCCTAACCTGATTAGATGTTGATGCGCAGTCTGTGACTTCATGTCCAGACTGCGTTTTTCATTCCCCGCCCATAAAGGGGTGGCAAGTGCAGTCCCCTGCAGCGACTTCGGCGCGTAGCGGCGTCGGAGCAAAGGATGCTGCACTTGCCACACCTTTTGCCTAATTTAGAAAGAAATGCTTGTGCCCGTTTTCGGGTACCTAAAAACAAGGGAGCGCAACAAACCTGGATAATACCAGCCAGTCTTCAGTTTGCTGCCAATGGATTTTTAACATACAATTGAATAGCAGGAAGCCAAAATATTTTCAGATATCACGAAGAAAAATAAATCCCCATCAAACAATCTGCAACAACTGGGGCCGCTTATACAGCTGCATCCTGGTAAACGCCACCATCCGCTCAAACAAATCGGGTCTTGCCAGCCGCTTCTGCCACCAGGCCAGCGCCTTGCCCGGTGATTCATTGCGCCAGGCCACATACAGCGTCTCTATCGGCTTCGGAATACTGACCTCCTTTTCAACCAACAACCGCTGGCGCACCGCTTCTTCGACATAAGGCGCTGGCAAAAAACCAAACCCCAACCCTGCCATTTGATATTCAAACTTGCTTAACAAATTGGGCACCGTAATACTGGACTGCCCCGACAACACCCCGACCGTGCGGGCCGGCAACCTTCGGGCTGAATCCGACACCACAATGGCATGATGTGCCAGTAAATCGGCCTGCGTTAGCGGACGATCCATCTGCGCAAGTGGATGACTGGGTGACACCACAAAACTAAACGGCATCTGCCCGATCAAATGTGTGTGGTACTCGCCACTTAAAGAGATATTGTCAATCGTAACCCCAATAAAAATATCGGTTCTGCCATCCTGAAGCGACTCCCAGGTGCCAGACAGCACCTCTTCTGAAACCCGTATACCCGTTTGACTGGTTTCCTGGTGGAAAGCCTGCAAATCATCCTTCAGACAAAGTGAAGAAAACATAGTATTGACACCAATCCGCAACTCGGTTTCCCACCCACTGGCAACCCTTTTCACCCTGTTTTCAAGCTCGGCCGCAGCCTGCATCAGCACCCTTCCCTCTTTCAGCAACTCGGCACCCGCCCGGGTCAGGCTGATTTTGGGGCCGTTGCGCACAAACAATTTAACATCCAGGTTTTCTTCCAATTTCTGTACCGTATAAGAAACAGCAGAAGGGACGCGAAACAATTCCTTGGCAGCACCGGCAAATGAACCGTGCCGGTCAATTGCATCCAGCAAATTCAAAGCTTCCAGACTGATCTTGAACATGAAAAACCCTTAATCCATTTCGCAACACAGGCCACCAAACCGTTGACCGTTGACCGTTGACCGTTGACCGTTGACCGTTGACCGTTGACCGTTGACCGTTGACCGTTGACCAAGTCATTATATTCAAATAATTTGATGATACACCATAAAACTTTCCGTTTTTCAAACAAAAATAAATAAAGCATAATACCTACATATTGAATTTAAACAGTTTTTATAAAAAAATAATTTTTAAATAAACTGTTCTTAGATGAAAGGAATATGACATGTTATCAATTACCAGAAGTCATGAACGGGGACACGTCCAGCACGGCTGGCTGGACAGCCACCACTCATTTTCATTTGGCAGTTACTACAACCCCAAACAAATGGGTTTTGGCCCGCTTCGCGTGATTAATGAAGACAGGGTGGAACCCGGCCAGGGCTTTGGCACCCATGGACATGAAAACATGGAAATCATCAGCTATGTGCTGTCAGGTGCACTTGAACACAAAGACAGCATGGGCAATGGTTCTATCTTGCGTCGCGGCCAGGTTCAGCGCATGAGCGCTGGTACCGGTGTCTTGCATAGCGAGTTCAATCCTTCCGCCTCTGAAGAGTCCCATTTTCTGCAAATCTGGCTTTATCCCAACCAGAAAGATGTTGAACCCAGCTATGAGGAAGCCGTTTTTAACGACGAAGACAAACAGGATAAGTGGTGCCTGATCGCCTCTGGCAATGGTGAACAGGGTGCCGTGCGCATTCACCAGGATGCCAAACTCCATGCGGGTATTTTTAACGGCACCCAGGCCCCCGAATACACGCTGGCCAACGACCGCATTGCCTATATTCATGTCGTGAAAGGTGACATCACCATTAACGGCCAGCAACTGCATACCGGCGACGCGCTCAAGCTGACGGCCGAATCACGGGTTCAGATTCAGCAAGCCAATAATGCCGAAGTCCTATTATTTGATATGATAGCCCGCTAAACAGCTGTCATAAAACGTTTGATTGCCATATAAGGTTCCGGATGGCAACGTAAAAATCAGCAGGAACTGAATAATTATTTTTTCGTAAGGTTAGACATGAGTTTTTTAGATAAATTGAAATCCCGTCGCAGCATCTACGCATTGGGTCGTAACGTAAACACCGACAACAGCACGATTGAATCCGTTATCAAGGAAGCCATCCGCAACTCCCCTTCCTCTTTCAACTCACAAAGCTCACGTGCCGTTATCCTGTTCAACGGCGAACACGAGGCATTCTGGCAAATCGTTGAAGACACCCTGCGCGCGATTGTGCCCGCTGATGCTTTCGCTGCCACCGAAGCCAAAATCAACGGTTTCCGTGCCGGTCACGGTACTGTTCTGTTCTTTGAAGACCAGGACGTTGTCAAGGGCTTGCAAGAAAAGTTTGCCGCTTACGCCGACAACTTCCCGATCTGGTCAGAGCAGGCCTCTGGCATTGCCCAGCACGCAGTATGGCTGGCCCTGGCTGACCACAACATTGGCGCATCATTGCAACACTACAACCCTATCATTGACGAACAGACAATGAGCCGCTGGAACCTGCCTGCCAGCTGGAAACTGCGCGCCCAAATGCCTTTTGGCAGCATTGAAGCCCCCGCTGCTGAAAAAACATTTATGGATGATGCAGAGCGCTTCCGCGTCTTTGCCTGATTTTTGCAAGCTGTACAACCCATGCGAAGCGCTCCGCATGCGGTTGTGCAGACCGGCAAACAGCCATAACATAAAAAAGCCCGACCAGTGGTCGGGCTTTTTGCATGAAGCGACAATTAATTACTCATTGCCCATTCTTTGGATCACGTCTTTTTCGTTCTCAAAGTTCTCAATCGCAAACTGGGTATAAGCCTTGTTATCCATATAATAAGTTCTTACACCGTAATCCTTGATGACTTTAAGGAAATCCGGATCTTCCATGGCCGCTTTCACTGCCAGGTCAAGCTTTTCAACAATTTCCTGTGGCAAGCCTTTGGGGCCGGCAATACCCAGCGGAGAAGGAATCACCACTTCATAACCGGATTCGGTCAGGGTTGGAATATCAGCAAAGGCTTCGGGACGTTTTTCTGCTGCCACACCCAATACACGCACCTTGCCAGACTCCATGAATGGAATGATGACATTGGTGGACATGACGGCATCCAGATGGCCGCCCATCAATGCACCAATAGCCTCAGAGTCTGACTTATAAGGCACGTGAGTCACATCAACATCTGCCGCTTTGGCCAATTCCACAATCGCCACGTGGTTACCGGAATAACGACCGGGAGAGCTGATGGTCACTTCGCCGGGGTTTGCTTTAGCATGCTTGAGAAACTCGTCCAGTGTTTTATAAGGAGAATTGCCATCAACACCCAGTGCAAAGTCATAGCTGGCAAAAGCGGCAATATAACTTAAATCCTTGATGGGGTCGTAACGGGTTGCCTGCAAGTAAGGCTGACGGAAAATACCCACCGGTGTCAAAGCCAGTTTATAGCCATCGGGTTTGGTATTGACCATTTCATTGGCGCCCATGGAGCCGGCTGCACCGGGTTTGTTTTCAACCACAATGGTTTGACCCAGCTGTTTGGACAGACTTGCGCCCAATGCCCGTCCGATCAGGTCGGTGGTACCACCTGCCGCATAGGGAACAACCAGCGTAATGGGTTTGCTAGGGTAGTTTTCTGCGCCCTGCGCCATTGTTGTCGAGGTAAAAAAAGCAGCGCCTACAGCGGTACTTAATACAGCCAATTTAAAGAATTTTTTCATAAATAAATATCTCCTGCTTCCGTGATCGGAATAATATCAGGCACAGCGCCCGGTAACCACATTGGGTATATTCTATCACCAGACGGGTTGATTTCTCTTGCTTGACATCCTCGCCCTCCTAAAGGAGGGCGATTCCTGCGGCGCTAAACAAGGGCGCCCCCCTGTCCAGTCGCTTCGGCGGGTTCCTGCTTCGCTGGACGGTTTGACTGCCCCCTTCCTCCACAGGCCAACACGGCATGCCCTGCCGCTAAGATATTGATCGCGCCGACCAGATCGGCGTTTTCGCATTCCGATCAGGCCGACCAATTCGATCAATAATTATAAAATCATGTTTTGCATTGCGGAATGATTTAACTCAAGAATTTAACGCAAAAAAGGAATCCCAACAAAAACAAACCCCCTGCACTGACGTACAGGGGGTATTTCCAAGCCGGGAATTTCTTTAGAAGGATCAGGAATCCTGCCTCATTCTTTCCACAATACTGCGTTCTTCCTCAAACGTTTTCTTTGCAAACTCAGTGTATTGGGCTGAATCCATATAATCAGTGCGGATGCCGTAGTCTTTCAGCACTTTAAGAACGACGGGATCATCCATGGCAATCTTTACCGCCTTTTCCAGGATAGACACCACATTCTCAGGCAAACCTTTGGGTCCTGCCAAACCCAATGGAGAGCGAATCACCACCGGATAACCCAGTTCCTTTAAAGTGGGATACTCGGCAAAAGCTTCAGGACGTTCATTGGCAGCGGTGGCCAAAATCCTGACCTTGCCCGATTGCACAAAAGGAATCACGCTATTAGAGACAACGGACGATTTGATATGTCCGCCCATCAGGGCGCCCACGTTTTCCGCATCTCCTTTATAAGGAATATGCGTAAATTTAGCATTCACTGCCGTCCCCAATTCAGTCATGAGCACGTGATTACCGGTAAAGCGCCCCGGTGTACCGTAATCAATCTTACCCGGATTTTTTTGCGCATATTCGACCAGTTCTTTAACGCTTTTGATGGGAGAATCCGCTGCGACGGAAATGGTGAAATCGTATTCTGCAAACGCTGCGATATAGGTTAAGTCCTTGATAGGATCGTAACGGGTTTGCTGCAAATAAGGCTGACGGAAAATACCCACCGGTGACAGGGCAAGACGATATCCGTCGGGCTTGGTGGTCACCATTTCATTGGCACCCATAGAACCTGCCGCCCCCGATTTGTTTTCAATAACGATGGTTTGTTTAAGCTGACGGGAAAGGCTGTCCGCCATTGCCCTGGCAATGAGGTCTGTCGTCCCGCCAGGCGCATAGGGAACAATAATGGTAATGGGTTTGGATGGATAGTTTTCTTGCGCAAAAGCCGGTGCTCCCAGCAAAAGGCCGGCCATTATCGCGGGCAACGTTACTCTCTTAATGCTTTGAAAACTGAACGTCATGTCTCACTTCCTTATTTTGTCATTTATGCCAATTAAAATGATGACCTGTCATTTCCTTCATAAAAATGGCAAGCCATCCGCAGAAACATTCCATATTTAACTAAGGAGTTTCCACTATGCGGTTAATAATAATTGGATTTATTAGGACAATGCATCTATCATTAACCCTTAGAAATAAAATCAAGTTCTACTATGCAGAATTAACACAGGAGGCTTTTTACAATGAAAAAACTGGTATTGGCAACGTTGGCTGCGGTAAGTCCGCTCATGTTTTCACAAAGTGCCATGGCACAGGATAAATGGCCATCCAAGCCCATTACGGTGATTGTGCCCTATACCCCCGGTGGTTCCACCGATACTGTCTCACGGGTGGTTATGCAAAAACTGTCCGACCGTCTGGGACAAACCATTGTGATCGAAAACAAACCCGGCGCCAACAGCACGATTGGCACCGCACAGGTTGCCCGGGCCAAACCCGATGGCTATACATTCGTAACGGTCTTGGCCGCTTACTCCGCGAATCCGCATTTGTATAAGCTGAATTACTCCAATGAAGATTTCACACCGGTTTCACATATTGCCGATTTGCCGCTGTTCTTGTTTACCAGCAAGAAGCTGCCGGTTAATTCACTGCAAGAGCTGGTTGAGTATGGCAAGAAAAATCCATTGAATTACGCCTCTAGCGGAATTGGTTCAAGTGCGCATTTAACAGGTGCGCATTTTGCGAAAATTGCGGGTCTTGAGATGAATCATATCCCGTATAAAGGCAGCGCCCCTATTCTGGCTGATTTGTTAAGCGGTCAGGTTTCCATGGTATTTGACCCCATCCTGGTACCCATGCCTTATGTGAAAGAAGGCAAGCTGAATGTGCTGGGTGTAACCTCTGCAGAAAAGTATGAAGGTGAAGAATCGGTGCCCACGCTGGATGAGTCAGGGTTCAAGGACTTCAAGATGAACTCATGGGTAGCCCTGATGGCCCCGGCCGGTACATCACCAGAGATTGTGGAACGTGTTTCAAAAGAAATTGCCGAGGTGGTGAAAGACCCGGAGGTGATTGAGAAGTTCAAGAATGCGGGTTTCGTGCCGGTTGGCAGTACACCGGCTGAATTGGGCGAGTTGATCAAACGTGATTCCGAGTTGTATGGCAACATCGTGAAGGAATCAAATATTAAGGTGCAATAAAACTTAATATTTTATTACGTGCACCACCAGCTCCCACGCAGGAGCATGGGAGCGAGTTAAATGCTCTGCGTGGGAACGAGTTGCATCTGAAGTTACTCGTTTACTCATACTCGTTCCCATGCTCTGCGTGGGAACGCCCCCGCCCCCCGTCAAACCTCACACAACCTGCGGGCGCCCTCTTCCAGTGTTTCATCATCCTTGGAAAACGTTAACCGTATCACTGCCTGATCGGTCCCATCCGAATAAAAAGCAGATAATGGCAGTGTGGCCACGCCATGGTCAACAATAAGTTTCCTGACCATATCCACATCCGACAAATCACTGAAATGCCCAAAACCGGCCAGCATGAAATAGCCGCCCTTGCTGGGTAACAGCTCAAACCGGGATGACTTCAGGCCATGCGCCAGTAAATCCCTTTTTTCCTGGTAAATGGTTGATAATGTCATGTAATGATTGGGTTGCTCCATAATCGCAGCCAGCGCATACTGCATGGGTGTATCCGCCGGGAACATGACATATTGCTGGACCTGGCGGATTTCCCGGGTAAGAATGGCAGGTGCCACGCAATAGGCCACATGCCAGCCGCTTACCTTAAACACCTTGCTAAACGAAGTCACCACAATAGAACGGGCCGCCAGATCCGGATAAGCGGACATGGAACGATGCTCATCGCCATCAAAAACCAGGTGCTCATACACTTCATCGGACAGGATAATGACTGGGCTGTCTTTCACCAAATCCCGCAACGCCTGAACATCAGCCTCAGACAATACCGAGGCCGTAGGGTTATGGGGCGAGTTGATAATAATCATGCGGGTTCTGGCATTGATCCTGGCCCTTACCTGATTCCAGTCTGGCGTAAAATGCGGTGCTTCCAGCCTGATGGCCACCGGTGTTGCCCCCTGTAAACTAATCATGGCCGCATAGCTGTCAACGGAGGGTTCAAAATAAATCACCTCATCACCCGCATGCACCACTGCCGCGATACTGGCGAACACCGCCTCTTTGGCACTGGGCATCACCGTCACTTCCGTGTCGGGATGGTAGCTATGGGTATAAAGAAATGATATCTTGTCGGCAATTTTTTCACGCAAGACCATTAACCCCGCCCAGGGAGCCTGCTGGCTGCCTTCGGCCTGCATCGCTTCATGGGCATTCTCAATGAGCTCCTGGGAGAATGGGAAATCGGGCGTGCCATGCGCCAGGTTGATGGCATCATATTGCGTTAATAAATCATCAGTAACACTAAAAATACCGCTACCGCTAGAGGAAAACTTGGATTTTATCTGCATAATGACATCCTGGCGTTAAAGGTGGCTGATTACTTCGCCACCCAGTTGGCATTGAAATACTTTTCTGACAGTTTGCCTATAGTCCCGTCATTTTTCAACTCCTGAATGGCGGCATCCAGGCGTTTTTTCAGATCGGTATCTTTTTTACGCAAGCCAAAAGCAATACCTTCGCCAAAAATCCCGGCATCATGCAAAATGGGCTCAACCAGCTCATACCCTTCACCCTCAGGGCGATTCAGAAAACTGTCCAGGGCGCTGGGACTGTTTTGCACGGCACCTTGAATACGGCCATTGGCCAAATCCTGGTAAATTTGATCTTGCGAGGCATAAGAAACAATCTTCACCCCCTGTTTGCCCCAATGCTTGCGCACAAAGGCTTCCTGCGAAGAGCCCTGCAATACCCCAATCGACAAACCCTGAAGGCTCTCAACAGTGGGCTGCAGACCAGACCCTTTTTTAACCAGCAACTGGCTGGGCACGATATATACCGGCTGGGTAAAATCAATCACTTTCTGACGGGCCGCCGTGATATCCATGGCTGAATTGATAAAGTCAAACTTGCGTGCATTCAGGGCGGGAATCAGGCCATCAAAACTGGTTTCCACCCATTCGCATTTGACGTTCATTTTGGCACAAACGGCCTCACCCAATTCAATATCAAAGCCCACCAGGGTGCCATCGGGCGCTTTGCTTTCGAAAGGTGGGTACAAGGCTTCCACACCGATTTCAAGAGTTTCATTGGCTTGTGCCACGCCCGTTGCAGAAGCCAGGGCCAGCATGCCCGCCATAACCAGCGTTTTTATTTTCATTGGATTTTCCTGCAAAAAAACCTCTGTTTTCACAGAGGTTGATCGTTTTATAACCTGTGTTAATACAAGTCTGCGCCGCCTGCCAAGGCAAGCAAACACACACCTGAAACACTCGCGAATAACAACAAGGCTACACGCAATTATTGGATTGTTCAACCGGTTTGTGGAAGGCAAGTCCATCTTGCTGCGGTGAGCTATTTAATGCAGGTAACTGAATAATAACCGCATAAAAACTTGTTGCAGGCACTATTTTCTGCTTCATTGATCCGAAACAAAAAGTTATATATAAAAATATTATATTATTTTATATAATATTTAGCTGTAAAGCATTCTGCCTCTTTCAACAGAAAGGAATATCTGCCATGAACCAAAAAACCATTCAAACTGATGTCGCCATTATTGGCGCGGGCACGGCCGGCCTTTATGCGCTTAGGGAAGTGCGTCGCGCCAATAAACAATTTGTGCTTATCGACAAAGGCCCTTTGGGCACCACCTGCGCACGGGTGGGCTGCATGCCATCAAAACTGGCCTTGCATGAAGGTGCCATACAAAAACTGCAACAAAACACTGAAAACAAAACCAACACTTTTAACGCAGACAAACTGAAAAAAACCTGGGCACAACTGCAAGAACAAAGGGATTTTTTTGCCAACCGGGCCAGCAATATGGCCATTTCAGCCGCCCAAGAGCATCTTTTAACCGGCACTGCCCGCTTTCTTGACCCAACCTCCCTGGAAGTCAGCAACAATGGCCAAACCACCCTGGTGCATGCCAAAAAAGTCATTATTGCCAACGGCTCACGCCCCGCCGTGCCTGGCTGGCTTGATCCGGTTCTGGAATATACCGTCAGTACCGATGAACTGTTTGAGCTTAAAGAACTGCCTTCCAGCATTGGCATTTTAGGCCTGGGTGCCATCGGCATGGAAATGGGCCTGGCCCTGTCCCGTCTGGGCATCAAGGTGGTAGGGGCTGATTTGTCACCGGCCATTGCGGGCATTGCCGACCCGCACATCAATGAACAGGCCATTGCCCGTTTCAGCCAGGAAATGGAACTGTGGCTTGGCCAGCCAACCGCGGTCAGCCTGGCTGAAAAAGGGGTGCTATTGCAATCGGGCAACCACCAGGCCAGGGTAGACCTGTTATTGGCAGCCCTGGGCCGACGCCCCAACCTGGATTCGCTGAATCTGCAGGCAGCCGGGTTCCCGCTGAATGAAAAAGGCATCCCCGCGTTTAATCCGCATACCATGCAGGTCACAGGCCTGCCCGTATTTCTGGCCGGTGACTGCACCGGCAGCAAAACCTTAATGCATGAAGCCAGCGCCGAAGGCAGTATTGCCGGTTTCAATGCCGTGCAAGACAGTCCCGTCTGCTTCAAACGCATGGTGTCAGTGGGCATTGCCTTTTCAGACCCGGATGTTTTCAGTGTGGGTGAAACGATTGGCAACCTTACAGAACGCAACATTATTATCGGCAAGGCACAGGGCACCGGCAATGGCCGGGCCCGGGTTTTGCATGAAGAAAACAGCCTGTTGCATATTTATGCCGATGCCGAAAGCGGCACCTTACTGGGCGCTGCCGGCATGACTGCCCGTGGCGAACATTTGGCACACTTGCTGGCATGGGCCATTCAACGCAAAGAAACCGCAGCCTCATTGCTGCAAATGCCTTTTTATCATCCTGTCCTTGAGGAAATGGTCCAGTCTGCGCTGCAGGATATTGTCCGCCAAATGCCTGCGCAATCACCCTATCCCTTTGGCCTGTCTGTCTTGAATTGTCATTAACCCGAGATATTTTAAACATGAATCACTCCATTTCCGGCACCCTTCCCGCTCAACAAAACAGTCGCCTTGCCTATTTTCCGGTTGCCCTGTTCTCTTCCGTCATGGGTATGGCCGGCTTGGCCATTGCCTGGCTGAAAGCCGCACAGGCCTTTGGTCTGCCGCTTGACCCCGGTATTGGCATCCGCTGGCTGGTCACCCTGCTGTATGCATTTCTGCTTATTGTTTACACCAGCAAGCTGTTTCGCTTTCCCGAAGAAGTGAAAAAAGAATGGTGTCACCCCGTAAAAATCAATTTCATGGCTGCCATCACCATTGGCTTGCTGCTGGTTTCCATTTCATGGCTATCGGTACCCGGCGTTTCAAAATGGATGTGGGCAGTGGCCACCCTTGGGCACTTTCTGCTTACCATTGCCGTGATTAACAGCTGGCTGAACAAAAGCCATTACCAAATCACCCATGCCAACCCGGCCTGGTTCATTCCGGTAGTGGGCAACATCCTGATCCCCATTGCCGGCGTGCACCATGCCCCGATGGACATTAGCTGGTTCTTTTTCAGTATTGGCCTGGTGTTCTGGATAGTGTTAATGACAATTGTTTTTTATCGTATCTTTTTTCATGAACCACTACCGGCCAAATTAACGCCCACCCTGTTCATTCTGATTGCACCGCCATCAGTGGCCTTTATTTCCTACCTGGCCCTTAATAATCACCAGTTGGATGGCTTTGCCAGAGTATTGTATTTCTTTGCCCTATTCCTTACCTTGCTGTTGGCCAGCAATGCCCTGCGGTTTTTCAGGCTGCCGTTTGCCCTTTCAGCCTGGGCTTATTCTTTCCCACTGGCCGCCATTACCATTGCCACCTTTGAAATGGCCCACCTTAACCCAGGCATTTTCTACCCCATACTGGCGGGTATATTGCTGCTGGTATTGAACGTGATTATTTTGCTGCTGGCTTACCGTACCCTGCTTGCCGTTAAAAACAGGCAAATCTGCCAGCCCGAACCCTAAGCAATGTTTCAATTAGCGGGCATTCACTCCCACGTGGGAGCGAGCACACGATCTTGACGGACTAAACGGGGATCTTTTACTCGTTCCCACGCTCCCGCGTGGTAACGCACTTACCGCTTAAAACGCATAGCTGACCTTGACACTGGCGCCCACACCCTGGCGTTTGCCTGCGTAGCCATTGGCTTTCAAAGACAGTGACAGGTTATTCGTTCCTACGCTCCCGCGTGGTAACGGAAAAGTCTACAGGCAAAAAAAACAGGCTCCCACGCGGGAGCGTGGGAGCCTGTAGTCTATCTATTTATTCGGTCTCACGCGCTGCGTGGGAACGAGCTGGCGAGTGGCGCGAGAGTGCGCAACCCGCAAACTAAAATCAGTTTTTGGTTTGGTCAACCAGTTTGTTGGCAGCAATCCAGGGCATCATGGCGCGCAGTTGTGCACCAACCTGCTCGATAGGATGCTCGGCATTCAGGCGACGGCGTGAACGCAGTGTAGGTGCACCAGCCTGGTTTTCCAGGATGAAACTTTTCGCGTATTCACCGGTTTGAATGTCTTTCAGGGTTTCGCGCATGGCTTGTTTGGTTGCTTCAGTCACAACACGTGGGCCGGTGACATATTCACCGTATTCAGCGTTGTTGGAAATGGAGTAGTTCATGTTGGCAATACCACCTTCGTAGATCAGGTCCACGATCAGTTTCAATTCATGCAAACATTCGAAGTAAGCCATTTCAGGTGCATAACCGGCTTCAACCAGGGTTTCAAAACCCGCTTTGATCAGCTCGACAGCACCGCCGCACAGAACGGCCTGCTCACCGAACAGGTCGGTTTCGGTTTCTTCACGGAAGTTGGTTTCGATGATACCGGCACGGCCGCTACCAATGGCTGAAGCGTAAGACAGGGCGATGTCGCGAGCGGCACCGGAGTTGTCCTGATGAACGGCAACCAGCGCAGGAACACCACCACCTTGTGAGTAAGTACCACGTACAGTGTGACCAGGTGCTTTCGGTGCAATCATGATCACGTCTACGTCGGCACGAGGTACAACCTGGCCGTAGTGAACGTTGAAGCCATGAGCGAATGCCAGTGCTGCACCGGGTTTCAGGTTGTCAGCGATCTGGCTGTTATAGACTTCAGCAATGTTTTCATCGGGCAGAAGAATCATAACCAGGTCGGCAGACTTAACGGCTTCAGCCACTTCAGCCACTTTCAGGCCAGCATTAACCGCTTTGTTCCAGCTTGCGCCACTTTTACGCAGACCAACAGTCACGTTAACACCTGACTCGTGCAGGTTCAATGCGTGCGCATGGCCTTGAGAACCATAACCGATAATGGCCACGTTTTTGCCTTTGATTAAAGACAGGTCACAATCTTTGTCGTAAAAAACTTTCATTTAAAGCCCCAAAATATATTTTTATAAATCAAAAAAATGGTTTGAACTGCATCAGTGGAATCATACCTGATTTCACAACAATTACAGCTTCAAAATCCTTTCACCGCGCCCGATACCGGACACGCCTGTGCGAACGGTCTCAAGAATGGAACTGCGATCCATGGCATCAATGAATGCCTGGGTTTTTTCCTGAGTACCGGTGAGTTCTATCGTGTAGGACTTATCGGTTACATCAACGATATGTCCACGGAAGATATCCGCCATGCGTTTGACTTCTTCGCGTTCCTTGCCCACGGCACGAACCTTGATCAGCATGAGTTCACGCTCTATGTGGGCACCTTCGGTAAGGTCCACCACCTTGACCACATCCACCAGACGGTTCAAATGCTTGGTGATTTGTTCAATCACATCGTCAGAACCGGTCGTCATGATGGTCAGGCGAGACAAGGTGGCATCTTCGGTTGGTGCTACCGTTAAGGTCTCGATATTATAGCCCCGCGCGGAAAACAGCCCCACAACCCGGGACAGTGCACCGGGTTCGTTTTCTAGCAAGATGGAAATTACGTGTTTCATGTTGGCTCCTTACAGATCTTCTGAACCCAGCAGCATTTCGGTAAGACCCTTGCCCGCCTTGACCATAGGCCAGACGTTTTCAGCAGGATCGGTAATGAAATCAATAAAGACCAGACGATCTTTATATTTACCGTATGCTTCTTTCAGTGCAGGTTCCACATCTGCAGGTTTATCGATACGCATGCCAACATGACCGTAACTTTCCACCAGCTTGACAAAATCGGGCAGCGACTCCATATAGGATTCGGAATAACGGCCACCGTAATCAAGTTCCTGCCATTGACGCACCATGCCCAGATAACGGTTGTTAAGACATAATACTTTAGGCGTGAAATGATACTGCTTGCAGGTACCCAGTTCCTGGATGTTCATCTGAATGGAACCATCACCCGTGATAACCGCAATTTGCGCATCGGGATTGGCCATTTGCACACCCATGGCGTAAGGCAGACCCACGCCCATGGTACCCAAGCCGCCAGAATTCACCCAGCGGCGTGGCTCGTTGAAACGGTAATACTGGGCCGCCCACATTTGATGCTGGCCAACGTCTGAAGTAACAAACGCATTGCCACCGGTAACCTCCCAGAGTTTCTCAACCACAAACTGGGGCCGGATAAGCTCGTTGGAAGGCTCATACTTGAGGCACTGCCTATCTTGCCAGACCTTGATCTGTTCCCACCAAGCCTTCAGGCTTTTTTCATTCTTCTTGCGAACGTCACCCGCTTCACGCACCAGTTCGTTCAGGTCAAGCAGCACGTCTTTCACATTACCCACAATGGGGATATCTACCTTGACCCGTTTGGAAATGGAAGAAGGATCGACGTCGATATGAATGATTTTGCGGTTTACCTGGGCAAAATGCCTGGGATTGCCAATGACCCGGTCATCGAACCGCGCGCCAATGGCAATGAGCACATCACAGTTCTGCATGGCCATATTGGCTTCATACGTACCGTGCATGCCAGGCATGCCAAGATATTGGTCTGAGTCGGCATTAAGCGACCCCAGGCCCATTAAGGTATTGGTGCACGGCGCACCGGTTAACTGAACCAGTTCACGCAATTCAGGCGCTGCATTGGACAGCACCACGCCACCACCCGTATAAATCATGGGACGGCTTGCATTGAGCAGCAGCTGGGCCGCTTTCTTGATTTGCCCGTGATGCCCCTTGACGACCGGTGCGTAAGAACGCATTTTCACTTCGCCCTTGGGGGGTGAGTACTTGCAGGTATCCATGGAAACGTCTTTGGGGATATCCACCAGCACCGGACCGGGACGACCTGTTTTGGCAATGTAGAAAGCCTTGCGCATGGTATCGGCAAGATCCTTGACATCGCGAACCAGGAAGTTGTGTTTGACACAGGGGCGAGTAATACCCACCGTATCGCATTCCTGGAAGGCGTCTTCACCAATGGCTTTGGTACTGACCTGGCCACTGATGATCACCATGGGGATGGAGTCCATATACGCTGTCGCGATACCGGTAACCGCGTTGGTCAGGCCGGGACCGCTGGTAACCAGACAGACACCCACTTTTTGGGAGGTACGGGAATAGGCATCGGCCGCATGAACGGCAGCCTGTTCGTGACGAACCAGGATATGCTGAAAATCTTTTTGTTTATAGATTGCGTCGTAGATGTAGAGCACCGCGCCACCTGGATAACCGAAAATGTGTTGAACACCTTCTTCGGCAAGGCAACGCACGACGATATCGGCGCCATTGAGTTCCATGTTATTTCCTTTCATAACCGGCTGGGTTGCATTGACTGGCACTTAAACCGCATACATGAACCACTTTTTCGTCATCGACGGCGCTTCATTTCTCACGGAGAAAATCCACCCGGGGACGTCGAAAAACCAGCGCATGCATGATCAACCAACTTTCGCTCACGCGTTAAAAACGCAAAAAAGTTCGAAATGGATGCTTAGGCAACACACGCTTGTGGCGCGGCCAAGAGCTGTATTCTATTTACTTTGGGGCGCAAAAAAATCATGCGGATAGCATGATAACTATGCAAACCACTTATTTTGCTTAAGGTTTTGCAAAATAAACAAGCCCTAAATGTACCGCATTGCAGCACGGAAAGCAAACAACAATTGCAATTTTACCTAAACGGATGTGGCAAGCGGGTCACAAATTTGCAGCCCGGCCCGGGGCATTCAGGAACAATTCATATTAAGATGGTTAAATGATTAACATCCATCACTTCATCATAGACAACGAATTAGCCCCCAATGGATTTACGCGCTGAAAACATTACCAAATTTCTTTACAGTCCCAGTCTTTTCTATGCCGTGCGCAAGGCAATTGGCGTCCTGTTGCCAGTTATCATCTTCCTGGGGGTTTTCCAGAAATACAATGAGGGCATGGCGTTTGCGGCCGGTGCTCTTTGCATTGCGCTAATCGATCAGCCCGGTGGCACCAAAAAATCCCGCTTCAATGAAATGCTGGCCGGACTCATCATGGGCAACCTGGCCGCCTTGATTACCGGCCTGATCAACCCATACCCGCCACTGGTGCTTATTGTCATTTGCGCCCAGGTGTTTTTCTTTTCCATGTTGTCAGTGTATGGGGTCAGGGGTGGCTTCATCGGCTTTAGCTGCATGCTCATCATGATGCTGACACTCAGCACCCCGCTGACCTCCGAACAGGCCCTGAGTCATATCCAATACACCCTCCTGGGTAGTGTCAGCTATTTCCTGTTCAGCATTATCAGCAGCTATATTTTCCGTTTTCGTGAAGAGCGGCAAACCCTGGCAGATGCCCTGTATGCCACGGCCGACTACATGAAGGCCCGTGCCGACCTGTACGACACGGCCAAAGATCTGGATGACTGCTATCGGCAGCTCACGCCCAAAATGGTATCCATGACCAACCGTCACCAAACCGCCCGCGACGTCGTGCTCAGGAACCTGCCCGAGGGCAAGTATCGCCATGACCGGCAGCGCATTATTTTGTGGAATATTTTCATTGACATGATTGCCCTGCTGGACACCCTGGTGGCCACCCAAACCGACTATGTCCGGCTTCGCGAACGCTTCAGGGACCACGACATTCTGCTCTTCATGCGCGACACCCTGTTCAAACAAAGCCGCACCCTGAACCGCACGGCTCTTAGCCTGTCCCGTAACCGACCGGTTGATTACCGCAACAGTGTCAAGGCGGAATTGCGGGCCATTGAGTTTGAAATCGAACAGTTGCGCAACAACGGCCTGCAAAAAGAAGACCCGGAAACCTATGCACTGGCGGTGCAAATTTTGCGACGCATGCGTAATGCCAACCGTTTCATCAACCGTATTGCCGACAACCTGCGTGAAAACACCCAAATCGAGCCTTTGAATACGCTTCGTCGCGACCATTCGCTGATCCAGTTTCAAACCAGCCAGGAAATCCGCCTGGATAAACTCCGTCGCAACCTCAACATGGAATCAGCCATTTTCCGTTATGCCCTGCGCGTCACGCTGGCGGTTTTCCTGGTACTGCTGACCATTAACCTGGCCCCGCTACTGTATTCAGATTCAGCCACCATACGGGCCCTGACCAACCATAGTTACTGGATCGTGATCACGATTCTGATTATTATGCGCCCCGGTTTTGCCTTAACCCGCCAACGCACCGAAAAACGGTTAACCGGTACCATTCTGGGCTGTGCCATTACCCTGCTGCTGTTTTTGCTCACCGACAATGCCGCGATATTGTTTATTATCATGCTACTGGCCATGGTTTTAGGTAACGCTTTTGTCGCCACCAACTACCGCCTGGGCTCTACCTACATTACCATTTACGTGCTAATCGGTTTTTATTTCCTGACGCCCAGCGTGCTGTTTATTATTGGCGAACGGGCACTGGATACCGCCCTTGCCTGCCTGATCGCCTTTGGCTGCAGTTTTGTCTTCCCCTGGTGGGAAAAGCAGCAAATCCTGAAACTGGCCCGCAAAACCATTCAGGCCAATCACGATTACCTGCAAAACGCCATGCTGTATGCACAATCCAGCCAACAACAGGGGAACCGGGAAAAAGATCCGTCCCCGGCTGATAATATTTTCTTTTTCAGCACCCAGCTGGCCCGAAAAAACCTGCATAATGCCTACAGCGAATTTGCCGACAGTGTGTCACGCATGCTGAATGAGCCCAAATCCAAACAAATTCACATTCGGCCACTTAACAAGCTGCTGGTGCAAAACGATACTGTTGGCAGTGAAATCAATTCACTGATTCCTTACCTGGCCAGCCTGCCCGAAACACCCCCTAAAATGCAGCAATCGCTGGATTATATTGAAGCCATGCTGGATGAAAACCGTACCGAAGTACCCGATCCGCCCAGCCAGATTGAAACCGACGGTGAATATAGCAACCTGGCCTTCCCGCTAAAACAAATGCAAAAAGCGGTGGAAAACATCCGCAAACAGGCCGTGGAACTGGGTTTGATGCCGGCGATTGAAAAAAGCCAAAACAAGGAAGCAGATTCACCCGTCCCCACGCAAGAGCATGGGGACAAGCCGGGCATTTCCCTTACCACGCAGGAGCATGGGAACGAGGCCGTGAAGCAGACGCTCTAGCTCCCATGCTCCTGCGTGGGAGCGCACCGCGCCGACTCAGGCAAACTCAGCCGCCTCTACCTTCAGTGCCGACGGCCAGAAATACCACAAGGCCGCCAGCAACTGCAGGCCCAGCATAATTCCCCAGGCCGTGATATGTGCCTGGGCCGGATAAACCCCATCTTGCTGCGGCCAAACATCCAGAATATAGCCAATCCCCATTTGCATGGCAAAAATGCACACAAAATACACCATATTAAAAGCCGTAGTCACACGCCCCATCACCTGTTGCGGAAACACCTCCAGCATCACGGAATAAGCCAGAATATTACAGGAGGCAGAAATCCCGTAAGCACTCCATAACAGCGCATGCGGTATTGGCCACTGCATGATTATCCCCAGCTGAATAAACAGGAAAGTCAACAGTCCCAAGCCAGCAAAGCGGAACACATTCAAACCAAGACGCTCCAGTTTACGGGCCAGCAAACCGCTTACCAATGTGCCGGCTACCAGCGATATACCCAACAGGGAAACCAAGCGGTCCGCCTGTTCGGGCAACATCCCCTGTGCCTGAATCATATAGGGCCGTACCCATAATGACTGGGCAGCATAAAAAGCACCACCGCAAACCGAAGGTAAAGAAACCAATTGCCAGAATACCCGATGGGAAAGAATACGTTTGGTCCCTTCCAACTGCTTGCTAAAAGACATTTTGGGGCTGGCCTGCTGCGCCTTGGGTTCTATCACACCAAACCAGATTAGGGCAACAACCAGCACGGTACACCCTGCCATACCAATACTAATAGTTTGCCATGAATAAAGCTGAAGCAAGGAAGCCAGGGGCGTACCCACGACCACACCGCCCATACCACCCAGTGCGACCATCATGCCATTAAGCATGGGCAGGCGGGAGACGGGAAAACTTTTTGCCAGTGCCATAAACGCCGCACCCAAACACACCGCCACCCCAATCCCAATTAAAAACCGGCCCACAATCAGGCCCATCATGCCGCTGGACATACCGTAAATCACCGTCCCCAAAGCGGCCACCAACAACAGGCAGGCTTCGGTTTTACGGGCACCGTAAGTATCCAGCGCCAGGCCCGCCGGCAACTGGGCCAGGGCAAAACTGGCAAAATAAACACTGGTTAACAAACCCAGATCGCCGGCCGACAACCCCAACTCGGCCGTCAAAAAAGGGGCAAACCCAATGTTTAAGCCCCTATATATATACGACAGAAAATACCCTGTCGCAAAAATCAAAAAAATGCGCAATCCTGTTTTTGCATTCATGGTTTCCTTCTGAAAACAAGCTTGTCCGGGCTGGATACCTCGGGGTCAAACCTGTAATCCTCCTTGTCAAATAACGTCAGGTCTTCGGGGGTTTGTGCTTTTGTTTCTATGGCAAAACGCGCCATCAGCCCTCGTGCCCGCTTGGCATTGAAGCTGATGATTTTGTAAACGCCATTTTTATAATCCTGGAATACGCACTGTACCACACGTGCATCCAATACTTTAAGGTCAACCGATTTGAAATACTCTTCAGAAGCCAGGTTAATCACCACCCTGGAATCCCGCTTTTGCAAACGTGCATTGAGGTAGGCCGCAATCTGGCTGCCCCAGAACGCATACAGGTTTTTTCCCTTGGCATTTTCCAGCCGGGTGCCCATTTCAAGGCGGTAAGGCTGCATTAAATCCAGCGGACGCAACACCCCGTACAGCCCGCTTAAAATGGCAATATGTTCCTGGGCCCAATCCACCTGGCTTTCATTCAGGGTTTGCGCATCAAGCCCTTCGTATACATCGCCATTAAAGGCAAACAGGGCCTGGCGTGAATTATGCTGATCGAAGGTTGTTGTCCAGGCAGCATAACGGTTTACGTTCAGCTCGGACAAGGCCGGGCTTAAACTCATTAAGGCTGAAATTTCTTCGGCCGACTTGGTTTTAAGAATGTTAATAAGTTCGGCGGCCTGCGGAACAAAAAAGGGCTGGGTATGTTTTTGAATAGCCAGCGGTGTGTCGTAATCCAGTTTTTTGGCGGGAGATAAAACAAATAACATAAATTCAATCTACTTTTGTGAAAAATGCCACCCGGCAGGTTTTGCACCCGGGCCGGCCATTAAATTTGAACACGGAAAAATACCTGACAATGTCTTTATATTTAAACCAAACATAAGGCCTTGTCCAATTGAAAATAGACAAGGCCTTGATATGCAAAACTTATTCCGCTCTTACATGCCTTTTCAGCATCAACTTTAACCAAGGATATTACAGTCCCATTCCCACGCGGAGCATTTTACGTTCCCGTTCCCACGTGGAGTCTTCCCGTTCCCACGCAGGAGCATGGGAACGAGCAGGGGCAGGATTTTCCCGTTCCCACGCGGGAGCATGGGAACGAGGGCAGCAACATTACGTTTCTCGTCCCCACGCTCCTGCGTGGGGACGCACATTTAAGGCTGAAGTACCTTGATACCGCCCATATAAGGCTGCAATACTTCAGGCACCACAATGCTGCCATCGGCCTGCTGATAGTTTTCCAGCACAGCCACCAAGGCACGGCCCACGGCCAGGCCGGAACCATTCAGGGTGTGGGCATATTCTGTCTTGCCCTGCTCGTTACGGAAACGCGCCTGCATGCGGCGGGCCTGGAAGGCTTCGCAGTTGGACACTGAAGAAATCTCGCGCCAGGTATCCTGGGAAGGAATCCAGACTTCAAGGTCATAGGTTTTGCTTGCACCAAAACCCATATCGCCTGCACACAACAGCACAACACGGTATGGCAAGCCCAACCGCTGCAAGACCTTTTCAGCATGACCCACCATTTCTTCAAGGGCATCGTAAGACTTCTCGGGGTGCACCACCTGCACCATTTCAACCTTGTCAAACTGGTGCTGGCGAATCATGCCACGGGTATCACGGCCACCACTGCCTGCTTCGGAACGAAAACAGGGCGTATGTGCAGTCAGCTTGATAGGCAAGCTGGCACCGGGCACGATTTCGTCGGCCACCGTGCTGGTCAGCGTGATTTCCGAGGTTGAAATAAGATACAGCTCTTCTTTGGCCACCGGATTACCCTGCTCGTCCACCTGGGGTTCATCATCGCCCCCTTTGGTCACCCAGAACATGTCTTCCTTGAACTTGGGCAACTGTCCTGTGCCAAACAGGGTGGAACTGTTCACAATATAAGGGGTATAGCATTCGGTATAACCATGTTCAGCCGTATGCAGGTCTAGCATGAACTGCGACAGGGCACGGTGCAGGCGTGCCATTTGGCCACGCATGAACACAAAGCGTGAACCCGACAGCTTGGCCGCCGTATCAAACTCCATACCCAGTTTTTCACCCAGCGCCACGTGATCGGCCACTTCAAAGCCCAGCGCGGCCGGCATCTCGTCTTTCACATATTCCTTGCCGGGCAACCAGCGACGCACTTCGACGTTCTCATCGCTGTCTTTGCCATCGGGCACAGCATCATTGGGCAGGTTGGGAATGGACATTAACCATGCATCCAGCTCTTGCCTGATATCGTTCAACTGCCCTTCAAGCTCTTTAAGCTTGCCGGGAATGGCCTGCGATTCAGCCATCACGGCACTGGCATCCTGCCCTTGCGACTTGAGTTTGCCAATTTGCTTGGCCAGTGCATTACGCTGGGCCTGCAGGGTTTCGGTTTCTACCTGAACCGCCTTGCGACGGGCTTCAAGGGCATTGAAGCGCTCTTCGTCAAATTCGACGCCACGGCGTTTTAACGCCGCAACCACCCGGGGTAAATCTTTGCGCAGTAAAACAGGATCTAACATAATCTTCTTTTTAAACAGGGTTCAAGTATGTTGGGGTTCCCGGCAGAAAGCCGGAAAACTTTGCATCACGCCTGATTGCTGCGTGAGCAGTAAGGACTAACATTATAAACGGCATTCTGCCTGCCCGCAGGCGTTCCCGTGAAGAAGAAAAATTCCCCTCTGTAAAGGGGTGGAAGTGCAATACCAAACTGTTCGCATTACCGTGACTCAGAATTCCCCTCTGTGGAGGGGTGGCAGGCGAAGCCTGACGGGGTGGTTAACGAATACCTCTAAATGCAGACTACAGGCGTTACCACGCGGGAGCGTGGGAACGAGTGGTTGGTCGTCACTTCTTCCGCGCCTCGTCATCCAGCCCCTTCAAAAACGCCATTTTTTCAGCGATTTTACTTTCCAGTCCCCTGGGCACGGGCCGGTACCAGCCGGGTTTGCGCATACCTTCGGGGAAGTAGTTTTCGCCAGCGGCATAGCCATGCGGTTCGTCGTGAGCGTAGCGGTAAGCGTGGCCATGACCCAGTTCTTTCATTAATTTAGTCGGTGCATTGCGCAAATGAGGCGGCACTTCGCGGCTTTTGTCCTGCCTTACAAACGCACGGGCCTGGTTGTAGGCCATATAACCGGCGTTGCTTTTGGCTGCCACCGCCAGGTAAATAACCGCCTGCGCCAAAGCCAGTTCCCCTTCGGGCGAACCCAGCCGCTCGTAGGTACTGGCTGCGTCATTGGCAATCTGCATGGCACGCGGGTCGGCCAGGCCGATGTCTTCCCAGGCCATGCGCACAATGCGGCGCGACAAGTATTTGGCATCGGCACCGCCATCGAGCATGCGGGTAAACCAATACAGGGCGGCATCGGGATCGGAACCACGGACCGATTTATGCAAGGCGGAAATCTGATCGTAGAAGGCATCGCCCCCCTTGTCGAAACGGCGCAGGTTTTGTGACAGGGCCACTTCCAGCCAGGCACTGTCCACCCGATCGCGGCCCGAAGCAATGGCCGAATCCAGCACCACCTCTACCGCATTAATCAGGCGACGGGCATCACCATCGGCCCAGGCAGCCAGCTGCGTGCGAGCCTCTTCATCCATATTCACCGGATGCTCGGGACGGTCGCTGTTCACCAGTTCCACCGCCCGGTTCACCAGTTCCAGCAATTCTTCCTGCCCCAACGATTGAAGCACATACACCCGCGCCCGGGACAGCAGGGCCGAATTCATTTCAAAAGAAGGGTTCTCGGTGGTGGCGCCAATAAAGGTAAACAGGCCGCTTTCGACATACGGCAAAAAGGCGTCTTGCTGGGCCTTGTTAAAACGATGGACTTCGTCGACAAACAAAATGGTTTTGCGGCCCTGGCCCTGCGCCACCTGCGCAGCGGTAACAGCCTCACGAATATCTTTCACTCCACCCAACACGGCGGAAATGGCAATAAACCGGGCATCAAAGCCATCGGTCATGAGTCGCGCCAGCGTGGTTTTACCCACCCCCGGCGGCCCCCAGAAAATCATGGAATGCGGCCGGCCAGACTCAAAAGCCACCCGCAAAGGCTTGCCCGGTGCCAGCAAATGCGACTGCCCCACCACCTGATCCAGCGTTCGCGGACGCAAACGCTCGGCCAGCGGCGCTGAACTTAATGCCTGGGATTGAAATAAATCATTGTCATTCATTGAATTCACAATACTGTATTTACATACAGCCTATCATAAAGGAGATTCACACCTACTTAAACAAAAAAAAGGGTCCAAAGACCCTTTTTTATACCAGATTACCGTCCATGGAATTACATTCTAACCGTGTCCACCCCGGCCGGTGCCTTGAACTGGAACTGGCTGGCCGGAATTTTGGCATTGGCCTTGAAATTGCGCATCTTGATACTGGTGGTTTGTCCGAAAGAATCCAGAATCACCAACTCGGCGGGCAAGTTGTTGGCAAACGCAATATCCACATGCGACAAACCGGCATCAGGCACTTTGGGAATAGCACGCAACCACACCAGACCACTTTGCGCCGGCAACACGGTTACGTTAAAGCTTTCATCCAGCGAACCCGAGCCAAACAAAATAGCAGCCGGTGAAGCGCCCACTGCCTGGTTGACCGGACGCTGCGTCACCTGCATTAAATCGGGATCATACTGATATACGGTTTTGCCGTCAGAAATTACCTGTTGCTCGTAAGGCGTGGCGACATTCCAGTAGAACTTGCCTGGCCGCTCGAAACCGAATGAACCCGTTTGGGCAGCCGAACCCGTGGTTTGCTGGGCAAACTGGCCACTGGCCGATTTCACATTACGCACAAAATCTTTCAATTGCTGGCTGGCATCGGCCTTCACCGTATTGTTAACCGCTGGAATTTCCTCAAACTTCAAATTCCGCAAATCGGTATTCAGACTGGCATCGGGCAGCTGAAAAGAAGGTGATACCGTAATGGATTGCGCCTGAACACCCCAGCCGGTAACGGCCAAAGTCAGGGAAATGGTGGCAAGCAACGCTTTTTTCTTCATTCAATATTCTCCGGAAAACCCCGCCACTATTGGCAGTGCAACCTAGATGTGTTTTTGTCAATTCCCGCGGAGGCGGGATTTACTGGGTGGGGTTGAATGCTTTACACAACCACCCCGCCTGGCTTTGCCTGCCCCCCCACAGGAGGGGTGGCGCAAAGCGCCGGAGTGGTTTCACGCAACCTACGCCCTGTTTTTAACAGAATTATCCCCACCACACTGTTACATAAGCGTAAATACAATTACGGCCTTGAAATAATCACCCCTCGTCCTGCCCCGCCGGCACCAGAATTTCCCGGTTGCCGTTGGACTGCATGGCAGACACCACACCTGCCTGCTCCATTTGTTCCAGCAGACGGGCGGCGCGATTGTAGCCAATGCGCAGGTGACGCTGCACCGAAGAAATGGAAGCCCGACGGTTTTTCAGCACAATCGCCACGGCCTGGTCATATAGGGGATCTGATTCAGGGTCGGCAAAACCGGTCACGCTCCCCAGGCCATCACCGGTTTCACCGGGTGCACCACCCTCCAGAATACCGTCAATATAATCGGCTTCGCCCTGCTCTTTCAGGCACTCGACCACGCGATGCACCTCGTCATCGGCCACAAAAGCGCCATGCACCCGACGCGGCAGGCCGGTGCCCGGTGGCAGGAACAGCATATCGCCCTGACCCAGCAGGGTTTCCGCACCCATCTGGTCCAAAATGGTGCGTGAATCAATTTTGGAAGACACCTGAAAGGCAATACGGGTGGGAATATTAGCCTTGATCAAGCCGGTAATCACATCCACACTGGGCCGCTGGGTTGCCAGCACCAGATGAATGCCCGAGGCCCGGGCTTTTTGCGCCAGACGGGCAATCAGCTCTTCAATTTTCTTGCCCACCACCATCATCAAATCGGCCAGCTCGTCGATAACCACCACAATAAAGGGTAGCGTGGTTAACGGCTCGGGCGCTTCGGGCGTCAAGGAAAACGGGTTCGGAATGGTTTCACCTTTTTTGGCGGCTTCGCGAATTTTGGCGTTATAACCACCCAAATTACGCACACCCATTTTACTCATCAGCTTGTAGCGCTTCTCCATTTCACCCACACACCAATTCAAGGCGTTGGCGGCCTGGCGCATATCGGTCACCACCGGTGCCAGCAAATGCGGAATACCCTCGTAAATGCTCATTTCCAGCATTTTCGGGTCAATCAGAATAAGGCGAACCTGCGAGGCATCGGCCTTGTACAGCAAAGACAGAATCATGGCATTAATACCCACCGACTTGCCCGAACCGGTCGTACCGGCCACCAGCAAGTGGGGCATTTTGGCCAGGTCGGCCACCACCGGATTACCCGCAATATCCTTACCCAGCACCATGGTTAGGGCTGAAGGGTTGTCGTGATAGGTTTTGGAGCCAATAATCTCAGACAGGCGCACCATTTGACGGCGCGGATTGGGCAACTCAAGCCCCATCAAATTCTTGCCGGGAATGGTTTCCACCACCCGAATGCTAATTAAGCTAAGCGCCCGGGCCAGGTCTTTGGACAGGTTAACAATCTGACTGCCCTTAACCCCCGTTGCGGGTTCTATTTCATAGCGGGTAATCACCGGCCCGGCCTGGGCGGCCACCACCGTCACCTCCACCCCAAAATCACGCAATTTCTTTTCAATAAGGCGGGACGTATATTCAATGGTTTCCGGAGAAACGGTTTCTACGTTGTCCTGGGCCGGATCAAGCAAATCCAGGGCCGGCAACGTGCCTTCGGACTCCTGGCGCACGACCGGTGACAAGGCTGGCTGCTTTTCCTGTTTTTCCTGCCTGTCTTTAATCACCCGTTCCGCCTTCGGAATACTGGTAATGGCCGGCTCTATTCGCACCGGTTGCTCATGAGTCAGTTTGACTTTTTGTTCAACCAGATGTTCCTGGCGCACCGCTTTGGCGGCCTCACCAGCCTTGCGGTCTTTGCGGGCACTGAAAAATTCGCCAATACCGCCAAAAATACGCTGAATGGCAAAACCGATTTTTTCCGCCACCGCCAGCCATGAAAAACCAAAAAAGAAACTGAAGCCCAAGGCCAGCAACAGAAACAATGCAATGCCCGAACCACTGGGACCAATCAACATATACAGGTTATTGGCAAAAAGCTGCCCCAATACCCCGCCCGCGCCCCCCGGGAGCTGTTCACCCAGATTCTGTAGCTGACTGGCTTCAAAACCCATTGAACCCAGAAACAGCATGACAAAGCCAATGCCCTGCTCCCAATGCACGCGGGGTAAATCCATATCAGGATCGAGCACGATTCGGTTCATTAAGCGGCGATAGCCCACCCACATTCTTCGTATGAAACAAACCACCAGCCACCAGGCGGAAAGTCCCACCAGGTAATACAGAATATCCGAGACGTACGCCCCCACAATACCCAGCCTGTTGTGCACCTGGTGGGAAGAAGAAGTACTGACCCAGCCGGGATCGGTGGGATGCCAGGTAAACAGCGTGAACGCCAAAGCCGCGGCCAATGCCGCATACAGCACCCATTTGGCTTCACCAAACAGGGAAACCACGCGATCGGTTGCCGGGGAAGAGCCGCTTTTCTGGTTGCGTTTGTTACGACCAGCTGAGCGATTTGAAAGTGTATTAGAAGAACGTGCCATAAGTCATATTATAATTGTGGATTACCATTATAGGATGAATATAAATGAGCGATGTTAAACATTCCAAGGTTTTGATTCTGGGCTCGGGCCCGGCTGGCTATTCTGCGGCGGTTTATGCAGCCCGCGCCAACCTGAATCCGGTACTGGTTACCGGCATGGCGCAAGGCGGTCAGCTCATGACCACCACCGATGTCGACAACTGGCCGGCCGACCCTGAAGGCGTGCAAGGTCCCGACCTGATGCAACGCTTTTTGCAACATGCCGAACGTTTCAACACCGAAATCATTCTAGACCAGATAGAACGCGTGGACCTGTCCAAACGACCTTTCACCCTGTACTCCGAAATGGGTAATGTTTATACCTGCGACAGCCTGATTATTGCCACCGGTGCCAGCGCCAAATACCTGGGCCTGCCTTCCGAAGAAGCCTTCATGGGCAAAGGCGTGTCCGCCTGTGCCACCTGCGACGGCTTTTTCTATCGCAACCAGGACGTGGTCGTGGTGGGCGGTGGCAACACAGCCGTTGAAGAAGCCCTGTACCTGTCCAACATCTGCCGCAAAGTCACGGTTATTCACCGCCGCGACAAATTCCGTGCCGAACCCATCCTGATTGACAAAATGATGGAAAAGGTGAAAAACGGCAATATGGAACTGCAGCTGTTTCACACCCTGGAAGAGGTCCTGGGTGATGACAGTGGCGTAACCGGTGTACGTATTCGCAACACGCAAGATAATACCACACAGGAACTGGCCGTAACCGGCGCTTTCATTGCCATTGGACACCAGCCCAATACCGGCATTTTCGAAGGCCAGCTGGATATGGAGCACGGTGGTTACATTAAAACCCAGAGCGGCCAGCAAGGCTTTGCCACCATGACGTCCGTACCCGGTGTTTTTGCCGCCGGCGACGTACAAGACCACATTTACCGCCAGGCCATTACCAGTGCAGGTACCGGATGCATGGCAGCTCTTGATGCACAGCGTTGGTTGGAAAATGAAGGTAATTAAAGGCAGCCTTGAAGACCTGAAGCGCATGCAGAAAAAGTACAGCGCAGAACAGGCCAAGGCAGAAAAACAGGCCAAAGAACAGGCACGGCAAAAACAATTCACTTCAGGCAGTGCCGCTACGGCGGCTCTTTCCAGCGAAGACGCCGCCCTGTTCCGGCAGTCGGTAAGGGGGGTGACCCCTTTGCCCGGCAGCAATCGCATTCCACATGTGGCCACCCCGAAAGCACCCAGTGCCCTGGTACTGGCCAGACGGGCGCAGGCAGAAGGCAAAGCGGCAACCACGCTTGCCCCGGCTCCCGGTACCCGGCAAAACACCCGCCCCGTGCAAGTGGATAAAAACCTGCCGACCGATGATTCCTCTTACGTGCAGCATGCCCACAGTAAAGATCTGCTGAAAAAGCTGGCCCGCGGCACCTGGCCCGTTTCCGCCACCCTGGACCTTCACGGTACCACGGCCGAACAGGCCGCCGAACGGTTCGACCGGTTCATTCAGTCGTGCCTGCAGCATCAGGTGCGTTGCGTTTGCATTATTCACGGCAAAGGCTACGGCTCCAAAGATGGGCAGTCGGTACTGAAAGATATGGTGAAAGCATGGCTACGGCAACTGGAAGCCACCCAGGCATTTATCCAGGCCCCGGAAAGCCTGGGGGGCACCGGTGCTTTGCTGGTGTTGTTAAATACTAAAACTTAAGTGATGTGTTGTCATGCGGGAGTGAACACAAGAGGTTCCCACGCGGGAGCGTGGGAACCAGAAACCAGAAACTCGTTCCCATTTACTCGTTCCCATGCTCCGCGTGGGAATGCATAAACCGCGCTGAATTTGTACTCGTTCCCATGCTCCTGCGTGGGAATGCATAACAGGTTTTCGTCAACCACCCCGTCAGGCTTCGCCTGACACCCCTCCGCAGAGGGGAATTTGCGTACTCGTTCCCATGCTCCGCGTGGGAACGCATAAACCGTGCTGAAATTAATAAGGGCGATTAATGCTTTTGACATTAATCGCCCTTTCTTGTATTTATTTTGGAACCGCTTACTGCTTATGAGCCGTTACCAGCAAGTTGCCTGGTCTTTGCCTGGCATTTTGTCTCCTCACCTGCATGAAGAGAATTATGCACCACTATATAACAATTAGCACTTAGGGTATGCACTAATTTATTGCTTTTTCCAACCAAAAAAACAACTATTCGCTCTTTTGTTGATCAATCTCATTGGCCATTTGACGGGATTTTTCTTTTTGTGCCAGTTTTTCTTCCCGGCGCTTGCGAATTTGCTCATCCATTTTTGCACCAATATGGCCCTCGTGGCGCTGCTCAGCCAAGTCCACCTGACGCTGCCTTTCCCGAAAACGCGCGCGTTGCTCTTCAGTAATCTTATCCCAGCAATGCGGGCAGCTTTCACCTCTCACATAATGAACAGAAGCACGATCCTCCTCCGTTAAAGGATGTCGGCAGGCGCGGCACTGAACATACTGCCCCGGCACCAACCCATGACCCACCGACACCCGCTCATCAAACACAAAGCACTCGCCTTCCCACAGGCTCTGTGGCTGGGGAATGGTTTCCAGATACTTAAGAATACCGCCCTCTAAATGATAGACCTCATCGTAGCCCAGGGATTTCATATAAGCGGTTGATTTCTCACAGCGAATGCCACCGGTACAAAACATGGCCACTTTCTTTTTCCTGTTTTTATCCAGCAAACCACCCTCCCGGGCCTGCTCTTGCACCCATTGCGGAAACTCACGGAAAGTAACCGTTTCAGGATTAACCGCCCCCTTGAAGGTGCCAATATCCACTTCGTAATCATTACGGGTATCAATCAGAACCACATCAGGATCGGAAATAAGGTCATTCCAGTCTTCAGGTTTCACATACGTACCCGCATTTTGTCCATTCACATTCGGCTGCCCCATGGTAACGATTTCTTTTTTCAGGCGCACCCGCATACGGTGAAATGGCTCGCGGTCTTCCGACCAGGATTCTTTATGCTCCAGCGTAGCCAGGCGCGGGTCATTGCGCAAATAAGCCAACACCGCATCAATCCCCTCGCGTGGGCCGGCAATCGTGCCATTAATGCCTTCCAGCGCCAGCAACAAAGTGCCCTTTACATTATGCTGCTCGCAAAAAGCCTGCAAAGGTTCACGCATTGCCTCGTAATCGGGCAATTCTACAAATTTATATAAAGCGGCAATGGTAAAGTTGGACATAAAGTAATCGGTAACCGATGAAAAGTAAGATATTTGAAAATGCAGTAGACAATCGCGCTTTTGTTCCCAAGCAGGAGCATGGAAACAAGCAATATACGGTGTTGAAAACACAGTACGCAATTTTGTCACAAATACAAAGAAAGGAATTTGCGAAGAACATAGCATCTACTTCTACGAATTATAAAGCAAAGATTAACTTTTTCTTCTTCCCATGCTCCCGCACAGGAATGCATACCCTCATTTGCCATAACAAAATAATTTTAAGTTATGTAAAATCTGCTAGTCTACGGATTAACAATCCTTTGTTCCCACGCGGGAGCATGGAAACAAGAGACACGAGGGGTTCCCACGCAGGAGCGAGGGAACCAGAACGAACGAAACACAACGGGCTCCCACGCTAGAGCATGGGAACCAGAATTTGGAACCACTCTCGTTCCCACGCTCCTGCGTGGGAACGCATATTTTGCAATTTTTATCCCCCGGAGGAAGCATGAAGTTAGAGACACTGGCGATTCACGCCGGCTATAAACCCGAACCCACCACCAAAGCCGTGGCAGTGCCTATTTACCAAACCACTTCCTACGCGTTTGACAACACCCGGCACGGGGCTGATTTGTTTGACCTGAAAGTGGCTGGCAACATTTACACCCGCATCATGAACCCCACCAATGCGGTACTTGAAGAGCGTGTGGCAGCCCTGGAAGGCGGGATTGCCTCACTCGTGGTGGCCTCGGGCATGGCAGCCATTACCTACGCCATTCAAACCATCGCCGGTGCCGGTGACAACATTGTTTCAGTCAGCACCCTGTATGGTGGCACCTACAACCTGTTCGCCCATTCATTCCCGCGCCAGGGCATTGAAGTGCGCATGGCACCGCATAACGACATTGCCGCCCTTGAAGCGCTGATTGACGACAACACCAAGGCTGTCTTCTGCGAATCGATTGGCAACCCGGCCGGCAATATTATTGACATCCAGGCCCTGGCCGATGCCGCCCACCGCCATGGCGTACCGCTGATTGTTGACAACACCGTGGCCTCGCCCGCGCTGTGCCGCCCCTTTGAACACGGTGCCGATATTGTGGTGCATTCGCTCACCAAATACATTGGCGGCCATGGCACCACCATTGCCGGTGCGATTGTAGATTCAGGCAAATTCCCCTGGGCCGAACACAAAGAACGTTTTGCCATTCTGAATGAACCCGACCCGGCTTACCACGGCGTGGTCTACACCGACGCTTTTGGCCCCGCCGCATTTATTGGCCGCTGCCGTGTTGGCCCGCTGCGCAACACCGGCGCCGCCCTGGCCCCCCTAAGCGCTTTCCTGATTATCCAAGGCATTGAAACCCTGTCGCTGCGCATGGAGCGCCATTGTGAAAACACCCTGAAAGTGGCCCAGCACCTGCAAAACCACCCACAAGTGGCATGGGTGAAATACGCCGGGCTGTCCGACCACCCCGAACACGCGTTGGCACAAAAATACATGGGCGGAAAACCTTCAGGCATCCTGACATTTGGCATTAAAGGCGGCAGCGAAAGCGGCGCCCGCTTCATTGACGCCCTGCAACTGATTACCCGACTGGTTAATATTGGCGATGCCAAATCCCTGGCCTGCCACCCCGCCAGCACCACCCACCGCCAGCTGAACGAAGAAGAACTGGCCACCGCAGGGGTTAGTGCCGACATGATCAGGCTGTCTATTGGCATTGAACACATCGACGACATCATTGCCGACCTGGACCAGGCACTGGAAGCCAGCAAGGCGTAATGCCTGCGTTATCATATAGAACAGGAGTGGTTCCCACGCGGGAGCATGGGAACCAGAAACAACTCGTTCCCGCGCCAGAACATCCTCTGACTCGTTGCATACCAACTGAAGCGGTTCCCACGCTGGAGCATGGGAACCAGAATGCGGGACACGACCCGTGCTCATGCAAAGCAACAACTCGTTCCAGTGCGAAACAGCGACTCATCAACTCGTTCCCACGCTCTGAACTGCCCCCCCAAAATGTCAACTCGTTCCCACGCTCTGCGTGGGAATGCATACCACCCCCTACCATTCTGTACAAATATCCAACAACCCAGGCAAGCCGGCATACTGCCGGGCACTGGAATATCTCCAGTGCGTTACCTCATCTACATAACCCCTTTTAACCGGGTTTTGATGAATATAATCAATTTTCTGGCGCATGATTTTTTCGCCCTGAATCAACTCAGGATGCACCCCTTCCTGCCAAAACTGATAACTGCGATCATTTTTATGCGCTTTTTTATAAAACGCCAGCTGATCCAGAATTTGCCAGGCATTATGATCTGCAAGATACTTAATCAGGTTTTTGGCAGTCCATGATTTCAAACGTGCAATATCACGATCCAGTGCATTGCTTTGCAAAACAAAATGACAGTGATTTTCCAAAACAACCCACGCATAAATACTCAACCCCTCTTTGTGTAAAAAACGCAGGGAATCAAGCAGAATATTCACGGTGTCGGGGCGAGTAAAGACAGGGATCCAGTGCAATACCGTCAAGGTAACAAAATGCGGTTGTTGCGGTTCAGTTATTTTGTAGCGGCTTCTACCCATTATTGAAATCCATATGCCACCCCACGCAGGAGCCTGGGGATGAGACTTTTAATTTCTGATCATATTTTATTTGGGTATTTGAAAGGGTCTTGTCGTGACGCTTTTATCTTATGCAATCGTCAAAAGATTCAATATTAGAATGCATACAGGCATATGCAGAACAGATGCGGTTCCCACGCAGGAGCATGGGAACCAGAAGGTGTAAAGCCTGAGTTTCCATGCAGAACAGGGGCGGTTCCCACGCGGGAGCGTGGGAACCAGAGGCCCTCGGTTAAATCTTGATTTCCGCACCCAGCGCTTTCACGAACTGGCTTAGCCACGCGGGGTGGGCGGGCCAGGCGGGGGCGGTTATCAGGTTGCCGTCGGTCACGGCGGCATCAATGGCGATTTCGGCATATTTGCCACCGGCCAGTTCCACCTCTGGCGCGCAGGCCGGGTAGGCCGAGCAGGTGCGGTCTTTTAAAATACCTGCGGCCGCCAGAATTTGCGCTCCATGGCACACCGAGGCAATCGGCTTGCCGGCCGTATTGAACTCACGCACAATATCCAGTACACGCTGGTTCAAGCGCAAATATTCGGGTCCGCGACCACCGGGTATTAACAAACCCACATAATCATTAGTATTAACCGCCGCAAAATCATAATTCAAGGCAAAATTATGGCCCCGCTTCTCGCTGTAAGTCTGGTCACCCTCAAAATCATGAATGGCCGTTGCCACATGGTCACCGGCTTTTTTATTGGGGCACACCGCATGTACGGTATACCCCAGCGCCAGTAAAAACTGGTACGGCACCATGGTTTCGTAATCTTCGGTGAAATCACCCGCAATCATCAAAATCGCTTTACTCATGACACGTCTCCTAAGTTGAAAAATACCCTATTACCCTTTTGGCAATAAAGGTTTACTATTCACTATATTGTTGTTTTGTATCATTTTAATGGCAAACAGGCAGTTTGGGCTGCTGGCTGAAAAATATTGCCGTTCCTAACTTATTCAGCAACCTTTTGCGCCAAGACGCCGGTTTCTCATGCCCTACACCAAAAATACACGGGCCTTCACAGTGACACATCCAGCTATTTCTTTCACTGCAGCACCCACCTAAAAAGGAATCATCATGAAACCTCTTTACCTGCTACTAGCCATTCCCGCCCTTTTGGTATCTACCGGCAGCCAGGCCCAAATGTTCAACCAGGAATACGAAAAGTGCAACCAAAACACGACCGTTTCGATTGTGGATTGCGTTAACAAACAGGCAAAAAAATGGGATACCCGCCTGAACAAATCCTACAAAGCCTTAATGGAACGCAGTGACGCTGCCCAGCAAGCCCCGCTGAAATCAGCCCAACGCCAATGGATTCAATACCGCGATGCCAACTGCCAATTTTACGCCTTGGGTGATGGCAGCATTAGCCAGATTAACGCGGCTGAATGCCTACGCGCCATGACCCAGGCACGTACCTGCGAAATAGAAGCCGCCAACCGCTATGAAGGAGGCCCGCAGGCCGGGTGCAAATAAACCCAACGCCATAGGCAATGGCCCATAAAAAAGGATGGCCATTACCATCCTTTTTTAGGCATTCAACAATTACAAACAAAACGCTTAAATCTTGCAGGCATCGCCGCAGTCATTATCCGCTTCGGGCACGCTATCGTCCATTTCCTGAATGCGCTCGGCGTTTTTCTTTTCGATTTCATCAAAATCAATGTTTTCAAACGCGGTATCAAAATCAAGATCAGTATCGTTACTCATGGCATGTCTTCCAGAATGGTTGGGCAATGTTTGATTTTAACGCCAAAACCGGTTTTGTTCCCACGCTGGAGCATGGGAACAAGTAAGAAGACAGGCATGGGCGGGATATCTCGTTCCCACGCTCCTGCGTGGTAACGCCTATCTTTCTGCAGGAACCAGATACTAACAATAGACAAATTTACCGCTTACGACCACAGGGCGTTCGCAACTGGCATACAGTGAGTTCAAGACAACCATACAGTTAAAAACTGCATGCCACTTCAATTGAATCTAGCAACGATACACGATACAATATATGATATTAGGATTCCGGCATAAAGGACTTGAGGCGTTCTATAAAACCAGCTCGACAAAAGGCATACAAGCCGTCCATGCAGCAAAACTAAGACGCATTCTTGGTGCAATGGACGTAGCCGAAAAGCCAGAAGACCTCAAATTGCCTTCATTTAATCTACACCCACTAAAAGGCAATTTAAAGAATTACTGGTCAATATCGGTTAATGGCAATTGGCGCGTTATTTTTCGCTTTGCCGGTATACATATTGAGCTGATTGACTATCTGGACTATCACTAAAAGAGACACAAAATGATGAAAAACCCTCCGCATCCAGGCGAGTTGCTTCGTGAAGATGTCATTATTGAACTGGGGCTGTCTGTCACTGAAACGGCAGAACGGCTTGGCATGTCGCGTGTTGCCCTGTCACGCGTGCTAAATGGTAAAGCGGGCATCAGTGCGGATTTGGCGATCAGGCTTGAACAAGCCGGCGTCAGTACCGCCAAGGCATGGTTGGCAATGCAAACCAATTATGACCTGGCTCAGGCCCTTAAACGCCCCCAACCTACTGTCCGCGCTTTAGTGGTCGAACATACCTGAGATATGCGTTCCCATGCTCCCGCGTGGAAACGACTTTATTTAGTGTTACCGATGTGACGCTAATATTTGTTTGCCCAGCGTAGTCAGGCGGTATTTTTGTGTTGGGCTACGCGGCGAATCCGGTTGGGTCATTTCAATCAAACCAAGCTCTAAAGCTGGCTGCAAATAGGTATCCCTAAAATTAACTCTATCTTTTAACTCCAGCGCAAGCATTAACTCAGCTCGATTCATTTCAGCGTCACATATCAACAGCAGAGACTTTACTTGATGGGTTACTTGATGGGTTGATTGTTCGGTTACTTATTCGGTTACTTCTGAAATCGACCTTTTCTTTTCTAAAAAACCAGTATGTATCGGCAAACGAATTAAATTAAAACATAAGACTCACAGAACACCTGACATTTTATCCTCGTTATTGTTGTGACGTTTTTGTCTTATTCTATCATCTGAATATGGGAACTAAGGGGCTATTACTTGAATCCGTATGCGTTTCCCACGCGGAGCATGGGAACGAGACTGAAGTTTTATCGACTTTGTACTTCAGCTTTTTTATTGATTCCCACGCGGGAGCATGGGAACTAGCCATCATCCAGTTTCCATACTCACCTCGTTGCCACGCTCCGTGAAGTAACTCCAAAACGTTGAATGGGTGTTCAACTTTTTGGGGGTCAGTTCAGAGCGTGGGAATGAGGAAGGTATTGCCTCGCTACCCGACGGGGTACCTAATCAATAGCCTGAACCACGTTACGATCAAACAACTGTTTTGTCTCAGCCTCGGAATACCCCAGCTCTGTTAATAACTCCACGCTGTTTTGACCGATTTTTGGTGGTGCCATGCGTATGTGCAGACGCTCACCTTCCAATGTAATGGGTAAAAGAGGAACTGCTGTCTCTTTACCATTCGGAAGCGCCATGGTTTCAAGCCCACCCGTTATTTTTAAATGGATATCATCAAAAAGATCCTGTGGTTTGGAAATAGGAGCAAAAGGCAAACCATGCTTTTCAAAAACAGCCATGATCTCTTTAGCACTAAACTCGGCCAATCTCTCACGCAGTGCAGGCATCAACCAGGACCTTTGCTGAACTCGGGCATTATTGGATTTCAAGCGTTCATCAGCACGCAAATCCTTGAAACCAAAAGCATTACAAAAAAGATCCCATTGGGTATCACTGACCACACCAAGAAACACCTGTTCATCATCTTTCAAAGTAAAAACATCATAAATACCCCATGCGGAAATCCGCTCTGGCATTGGTTTTGCCGCATTTCCAGTAACCGCATATTGCATCATATGCTGAGCCACCAAAAACACGTTATTCTCAAACAGTGCGGATTGGACTTCCATCCCTTTACCGGTATGCGTGCGTTGCATAAGCGCGGCCATGGCACCTATTGCACCAAACAGGCCTCCCATAATGTCGTTAATACTGGAGCCGGCTCTTAAAGGATCTCCTGAACGACCGGTCATATAGGCAAGCCCCCCCATCATCTGTACCACCTCATCAAGAGCCGTACGATGGGCATAGGGACCGGGCAAAAACCCCTTATGACTCACATAAATCAAACTTTCGTTTTGACGACGTAAAGACTCATAATCCAGGCCAAGTTTTTGCATGGTTCCCGACTTGAAGTTCTCACTGACAATATCCGCCGTTGAGATCAATTTATACGCGATCTCAATACCCTCTGGACTTTGCAAATCAAGAGCAATACTTTTTTTATTTCGATTAAAAAGTGGGAAAAAACCCGCGCCTGACCCCATTAAATGTCGGGTGCTATCACCTTTAACCGGCTCTATCTTAATGACTTCAGCCCCCAAGTCAGCCAGCACCATTCCACATGTTGGCCCCATCACCATGTGGGTAAACTCAACAACCCTAACACCTTCCAAAGGCAGTTTTTTATCTTCAGACATTATTGCTCCTGTATTATTAATTATTGTTATTGAATGAACCCTTTAGGTAAACCAGCCTCAGGCGTCATTCCATAGATGGGCTCATTTGGCAAACCTTCCTGCAAAGCAACCCGTGCCTGCATTAATTTTTCATAATTGATATGGGTCTTTACATTCATCGCCTCAAACATAAACACCAGATCCTCGGTAACCACATTTCCTGAAGCCCCTGGCGCATACGGACACCCTCCCAACCCGCCCTGAGAAGAATCAAACGTCCTGACACCCTCTTCAAAAGCAGCCAGGCAATTTGCAATCCCGAGACCTCGGGTATTATGCATATGTGCCGCACCGGCCTTCTCACCAACTTCATCAAAAAGCCTTCTAAATAACCGGCGTACCTGTTTGGGATTTGCATAGCCAGTGGTATCGGACAGCCCGATATCATCAATACCGGCCTGAGCAGCCATGACTGAAAGACGAATAACATCGTCCTCATCCACTTTGCCCTGGAGCGTGCAACCAAAAGCGGTTGAAATACCCGCCTCTATGCTAATAGCCGGAAAATTGGCATCACGATAGGCAACAATTCGCTTTGCCTCTTCCATCATCTCCTCAGGTGTCTTGCGCACATTGGCCAGAGAATGGGCAACACTTGCAGAAATAGGCAAGGTGATTTTATGCACGCCCGCCTCAAAAGCCGTGACCGCGCCGCGTAAGTTCGGCACTAGGGCCATCACAGTCAGACCCGGATGCTGTAATGCATGCGCCACCACTTCGGCTGTATCAGCCAATTGTGGCAACAGCTTGCTGGGAACAAAAGAACCCACTTCAATTTCCCTGACTCCCGCATCATAAAGCGCCGAAATCCATTTAAGCTTGAATGCGGTTGGCATAATGGTCTTAATACTCTGCAATCCATCCCTTGGGCCTACTTCACTAATCAACACGGTATCGCCAGTATGATTTGACATGAATTTCTCTTTTATCTTGATTTATTTTGATTAAATTTCAGCTGTCAATACGTCGTAACGATACAGCCAGTCATACCTGTCAGCAATAGGGTTACTGCTCCACTCACGCTGCAGATAGGCCTCGGCACCCTCTTCAGTTTCCAGCTCAGCGCTGTGAAAACGTCCGGTATTGGCCGTTGCACCACGCACCATTTTGCTTGTCCGCTCAATCCTGGCGCTTTCATATTTTTCAAATGCCAATGGCAAATCATGGACATATTTATCCAGACACCTTGCCAGCACCACGCCATCTTCAATCGACTGAACGGCCCCCTGTGCGAGGAAAGGCAAGGTCGCATGTGCGGCATCTCCAACCAATGTCACCCTTCCTTGCGTCCATTGAGGTATCGGATCACGTTGCATCAGCGCCCATTTAAACAACTGGGGTGATAAACGAATCATGGTTTGGACATCTTCATGCCAGCCTTTGAAGTCATTCAGGCATTCTTCCACCGTGCCTTGCGTGCTCCAGGATTCAACTTGCCAATCCTTGCGTTCAATGGTGCCCACAAAGTTCATAATCTCACCCCTGTGCAAGGGATAATTAACGGCATGACCGCCTGGACCAATCCAGGTTGAACCCACCATTTTTTGCAAATGTTCTGGCAGGTTCTTCATTGGAATCACACCGCGCCACGCAACCATCCCCGAAAAATTAGGATTGGTTGGCCCCCACAATTGATTACGAATGGCCGAGCGCACCCCGTCTGCCCCAATCAGCAAGTCGCCGCTTATTTCCTGACCATTTTCAAGTTTAAGCTTGATGGAATCCTTGTCTTGGGAAAAAGAATGCACTTTACTGTCAAGATGAATGGCGTTTGGTTTTATGGCCTCGACGCCGTCAACCAGGGCTTTGAGCAAGTCGGGACGATAAACCGTTAAATAGGGATAACCGTACTTTTCAACGGCGTCATCGCCAAGATCAAAAAGCAACCATGATTTTCCGGTATTCCACAACCGAAACTCTTTTTTTTCTGGATTACAAGAGTCTGCTTTAACGTTTTCATAAATGCCCAGCGCATCCAGGGCACGACTGCCATTAGGACTTATCTGGATCCCTGCACCCACTTCCCTGAGTTCTTTGGCCTGTTCATAAACTTCCACATCAAAGCCTTGCCTCAATAACGCCAATGCTGCCGACAAACCACCAATGCCACCACCAGCAATAATTACTTTTATATCTTTTTTCATAATTTTGTCCTATGAACTGAAGTCGGTTTACTGCTCAAACTTTACGCCAGAGTCTTTAACGATTTTGGCCCAGGTTTTTACATCGTTATTAAAGAATTGCGTGAACTCCTCAACCGAATAGGGATTTAGCGTCGCGCCACGAGCTTCAACATACTCTTTGTAATCAGGATCATTAAACGTATCGCCAATCACTGCATTCAATTTATCCAAAATCTCTTGAGGCGTGCCTTTTTTGGCAAATAAGCCGAACCAGGTTGAAACATTAAAATTATCAAGTCCCACCTCTTTAGCGGTAGGCACATCGGGCAACATAGGCGATCTTTTTTCCCCTGTCGTCAACAACCCGATCATTTTTCCAGCCTGGATATACGTTGCAAGATTCGCCAGATCAATGGCGATCACCTGACACTCATTCTGAAGCACCGCCATGACAGCAGGCGCAGCACCTTTGTAGCTAATGGTTTGCATCTTTACGCCTGTTTCCATGCCAAACAGCAGACTGGTCAGTAATGTTGACGTACCCCCCTCGGCAATATTCATTTTGCCTTCATTTTTCTTCCCATATGCGATGAATTCTTCCAGGTTTTTCGCCGGAACAGCCGGATTCATACCAATCACAAAAGGCAAAGCCATCAACTGTGCAATCGGCTGAATATCCGTATAGGGATCATAGTCAACTTTGCGAACACTTGGATTAATCGCCATGGCAGGCGTATCCACCATTAATGTGTAGCCATCCGCAGGGGCATCCCTAAGGGCCTTCAAGGCAATCAGGCCGAAAGCACCCGTTTTGTTTTCAACCACAACCGGCTGGTTTAAACGTTTTGACAACTGATCAGCAATTTTTCGACTGGTGGTATCCACGGCACTACCCGGTTGATAAGGCACCACAATTTTGATTGGCCTTTGCGGATAAGTTTCTGCGGCATACGTTGCACTAGCGCCTAAAGCGAAAACACCTAACACAACATTTCTTAATAGGTTTTTATATATTTTCATGTATGTCTCCAGATCAGTATTTAATTAATTTCTTCACGTAACAGATTCAAGCCGGCATAAACCGGGGCATCGGTTGCGCATACCATATAAGAAGGCTCCAACACCTCATGTTTGTAAGGCCTCCAGCCGGGCACCGCAATGACATCGCCCTTTTTCCACTCGAAAACCTGGTCATCCACATACGTTTTTCCTGACCCTTCAAGAACGGTGAAAATCTGATTGGCGGTTGTCCGTTTCCGGGCAGAGGTAAAACCAGCTCCAAACTGCTGCACAAATAACGCAATCGACACCATCGCGGGGTTGCCCAGTTGCACTTCGCGCTCTGCCATAGGGTGACCACTTTCGCTGGCCGCCTCAAGATTTTTCAGGGTGTTTTCCCAGCGGAATGCAATCGGCGACTCTTCCGCATTCACAAACTCGCCCTCGACACGGTTGGGATGACGCTCAAAAAACATGGGCTCAAGTAAATGCACCAGCGGAACATCTAAAATATCCACCCAATAACAATCTTCATTCCCCACATTCTCATGCGAGTGCCACATCATGCTGGGTGTCAGTAAAACATCACCTGGGCGCATTTCAACCCGCGTACCCTCTACCGTTGTATAGCTGCCGTGACCCTCCAGGATAATCCTGAGCGCATTGGGGGTATGCCTGTGAGAAGCGGCGGTTTCGCCCGGTTTGATCATTTGATAAGCCGCAACCATGGTCCGGACGGTAGAATAAATATTGCCTTCCATGGGATTGGTCATGGTTAAGTTGCGACGCTCTGCAAACTCTGTACTCACCAAATGACCTGCCGCATCAAGAATGGGCTTCACTGAGTCGTAAGTCCACATAAAAGGATGCATGGTTTTTCTGGGCTCTGGCCATAATGATGGCGTGCGACGATGCCACCCCCCCTCTACGCTTAAGCCATCAAATGCCTCATAAAGCTTTTCTAATGTGTCTATTTGATTTTTCATGATTATTTCTGCTTGATAATATTTGGTGTGTAATCTTTTTCAAAAATAAAGGTGCGGCCACCCTCGCCTTGTATCACGGGGATATTCATCTCACCCAAGTCATCAATGGCAATACGTATTGTGTCCCCGTCTTTGACCTGACCTACACCTGCCGGGGTACCTGTTGCAATGATATCGCCCGGATACAGGGTCATGACAGCAGATGCCATTTCAATCATGCCCGGGATATCCAACACCAGATCCCGTGTATTGGCATGCTGGCGTAACTCACCATTGACCCACAGTTTCATTTCAAGATTACAGGGATCGCTCACCTCATCGGCGGTTGTAATCCATGGACCAACGGGACAAAAAGTATCATAGGCCTTTCGTGCTACACGCTCTTCGCGCCCCCGAACAACCATATCCAGCAGGCATGCATAACCAAAAATATGGTCTTTCCAGTTTTCAGCAGGAATATCCTTTCCGCCCTTGCCGATAACGATACCCAACTCGCACTCGTGATGCACTTCTCTATTATTCACATTGGGAAGTACAACAGGCTCTCCGGCTCCAGACAAGGAAGAGTTGGGTTTCAAGAAAAATCCTTGATGGGTCGCCCGATAATCAGCCTGCATTTCCTGACCGTGGTCATGGTAATTAACAGGGAAAGCAATCACTTTATTTGGCCAGGGAATTGGCGTAACCAGTTTGATGTCATCAAGACTGTATCGCGGGGCATTTTTAAGCGCCTCTTCGATAACCGGCCGGTAAGTTTCAATATTTGCGATTACTCGCAACAAGCCCATGGGCGGCCACTCTGTCGTATCCACCTCCAGGACATTGGTCAGGTCAGCCACTTCATTACCAAGAACAAGACCAACACGCCCCTCATTAAATCTAGCCAACTTCATTGCCCAACTCCTAAAAAATCAATATTTTTAATTAAATCAAAACTAGTTCTATCTAACAGAATCTTATTCTACCTAATAGAATTTTATATTTTTTTCACCTTAAAGTCAACAATTTAAGATTTATTTAGCCCAAAAAAAGCCAGACTTTTGTCTGGCAATATCTTGTTGCTTTTTCAACTTGCGGAAATCCCTGAACTTAAAAAATCCTAAAAAAGGCAAAGACCCCGCTTGCCCATAGGAACACCCCGGTTAACGGCTGAGTCACCTTTGGATGAAAATAATTTATTTATTTTTTACATAACCTAGTTTTCGACTTAAAGAAAGAGCCGCTTCCAAAACATCTTCTTTAAAAGATGGCACCAACCTGCTGGAGGGCATCGTTAATGTGATTGCCCCAACCAGCTCGTTGTTGGCATTGAATACTGCGGCTGATACACCTGCCAAATCCGGGATTCTGTCTCCATCCATTACAATCACACCTTCTTGACGGATTTGATCATAAATCTCGCCCACCGCACCATTAAAGGCCTGAAGAACACGTCCTCCAGACCCTTTGTCCAGGGGCAAAATATCACCAACGCTTGTTTGATAGCTGATGGGGAGTGGCGAATTAATACGGTGTAAACATAATCGTCCCTTGCCACTAATGACATGGTACGAAGCACTTTCTTTTGTTTTTTCCACTAATGCTTTAAGCACGGGGACAATAACTTCAGCCTGAGAAAATGAAGCATTATAAACACCATATAATTGAGCAACCGTCTCTCCAAGTCCATACCGCCCCTCTTCTGTTCGGCGAACCAGGCCATAATGCTCAAGAGAAGCCAGAAGCCTTAAAATGGTACTTTTGTACATGTTAGTACGATTGGCAAGCTCCATCAAAGACAAGTACTCATCATCTTTATTGAAAGAAACCAATAAGGACAATGCCCTGTCAACAGCGGCAACACCTCCTGCAGATGGATTTTTGTCAGCTATTGATAAAGTTGATGATTTTTTAGACATAAAACCCGTTCGTAACCCAGTAAAAACTCATTTAAACCCATTCTGGTTGGCCTATCACTGAATATTGCTATCCAAATGCAATATCACCATTTTCATTAATGACTAACAACAGTGATCCACTTGACAATTTAACGTTATCCAGCACTTAACCTCTTTAGAGTTTCCTCAAAAAGCACCAGTTCCTGCGCAGGAACTGATTTGAAAAACTCTTTTTCCAAATTGCCCACCTCCTGTTCACAACGACGTAACAAAACGCGGCCTTCAATCGTCGTCTCAATAAGCAACACACGCTTATTACAGGGATCTTCCCTTCGAAGAATCCAATCTTTACTCTCCAGATATTTGATGAATTCACCCATCGATTGGGCGGTAATTCTTACGAGTCGTGATAACTCAGCCGATGATATGGGCTCGTGGTGGCTAATCAGACTTAGTATCATATACTGGCCTGCCGTGATCCCCAAGGGATTTAAAGTGCTTTCCAACTGTAGCCTGACAAGTTGTTCCAGTTGATGAATGTAAAAAAATGGTCTGCGTTTACTCGACATCTAATGCTTCCGGTGGCAGTTTCAAAACCGAGGGAATTCCCTGCTGGATTCGCTGGCATAATGCGTGAACCAAGGGTAACTCGTACTCAACCCAAAAACAAGCCAGTATAACTTTCCTGTTCTCAAAGGGTGTCAATTCAACAGCACTCGCTTTCTCTTGAAGCAATTGATGGACTTCAAGCCAATTCCATGCGACAACAATAATACCAAAAGCATGCAAAAGGTCATAAGCAACGGCCAAGTGTGGCAAGACGCCCGCACCTTGCTGACTTTCCTGCCTGATTTCTTCCACCGTGTTCTGCAATAAAGTAACCGCAGCAACAAAACGCCCAAGCAGACCTTGGTCGGCCTGCCCAGATACACAATATTGGCCTATAAAGGTATGGATCGTTTGAAAAAAATAATCAAACGCCCGCCAATCGTTGTCTGGCAACTTCCTGCGCAACAAATCAATGGCCTGAATACCGTTGGCACCTTCATAAATCTTTCCTATACGCGCATTCCTTACTACCTGCTCAATACCATAATCCTTGGTATAGCCGTGCCCGCCAAACACCTGCAGACAATCACTCGCACAATCAAACCCCTTATCGGTAAAGTATGCCTTCATCACTGGGGTAAACAAATCCACCATATCCTTCAAACGCCGTCTTTCTTCGGCACTTATCTGATCTGACTCAGCCTGAGCCTGCCAGACCGCCACACGTAAAGCCGTGGCCCGACCACCTTCCGCAAAGGACTGGGCCGCCATAATATTACGGCGAATATCCGGGTGATTGATAATAGGATCTGCGATGCTCTGGTCACCCGACGAGAAAATGGGTGTCTTGCCTGACCTGCGCTCCTTGGCATAAAACAGGGCATTTTGCGCCGAGATCTCGGCATAACCCACCCCGGACAAGGCCGTACTCAAACGCGCATAATTCATCATGAGAAACATGGGCAACATGGAGTTACGCTTCACGCTCCCGGAAGTACTGCCAATATGCCATGCCTGTGCCCCATCAAAGTTCAGCACACAGGTGGCACTACCCTCAATCCCCATCTTATGTTCAATTGAACTGACATGACAGGCATTTTTCTCAAGAAGCTCCCCCGTTTGCAGATCTATCTTGTGCTTGGACACCATAAACACATTCACCTCATCCAGACGGGCTCCCACCTTGCCATCTGCATCCGGTATTTTTGCCAGGACGAGATGGATGATATTGTCAGTCAGATCATGATCCCCCCCTGAAATAAATATTTTGCTGCCATGGATAGCGTAACTGCCATCCGGCTGCGGTACCGCCGTGGTCCGGATTTGTTTAAGATCGGTGCCGCAATGACTTTCCGTCAGGCACATCGTCGCCGTCCACTGACCCGTGGCCAGATTGGGCACAACATGCGTCCTGATCCACTCGGGTGCCAGTGAGTTCAGCATCCGCGCGGCCGACAGGCAAAAGCTGCCGTACATGGCAAGGGAGTGTGCCGTCGTAATACGCATTTCACCAATAATCGAAGCCATAATGGACGGCAAGCCTGCACCACCCAGTTCCTCGGGCATGCTTAATTGCAACCAACCGGACGCACAGTACTGCTTCCAGGCCTCTTTATAACCGGGTGGCGTAAACACCTTGCCATCAACAAGATGCGCGCCATGGCGGTCTCCTGCGATACCTATCGGGAACAGCACCTCTTCATGAAACCGTGCTGCAGGATAAAGAACTTCTTGGCAGAACTCTGGCGTCAGGCTTTCAAACCCCTCTACCCCCTTAAGCTCCTGTACCTTCAGCAAGTCGTTCAAAATGAATAAAAAGTCTTTTGTAGGTGCTTTGTAAACCAGCATGGCGCATTCCTTGTATTATTGATTAAGAGCCAGTTCTTTAAGTAAACGGGCAGGCCTGAACGACTCGCCATAACGTTGCTCAAACTCAACAAGCTTATGGTAAATTTTTGCGTAACCCTGCTGCCTGGCAAAATACATCGGCCCCCCCTTCCATGACGGCCAGCCATATCCGTATTGCCATACCATATCAATGTCGCTCTCACGCTCAACAATACCTTCCTCCTGCAACTTGAAGCCCTCATTAACCATGGGAAAAACAAGACGCTGAATAAGCTCCTCGTCGCCAATGACGCGTCGAAGAATCTGCGCCTGTACCGAGGCGGCCTCAAGCATGTTTTTTACCTCTTGAGAGGGAACGGGCGCACGCTTGCCCGGCACATAATCGTAGTATCCTTTCCCCGCCTGCTTGCCTGTTCGCCCCGTTTCGTAAAGCCGGTCAATAATCGGATCCTTCTCGCCACTTTCCTGCCTGCGCATATAATTAACGGCAATCCCCCCTGCCATATCCTGCAGCTCGAAGGTCCCCATGGGCAAACCAAACGCACGCAACACCCTGTCAATTTGCTGCGGCAATGCGCCTTCCAGTAACAATTGGCCAGCCTGTCGCTCTCGCGCCATCATAAGACGGTTACCCACAAACCCCTTGCAAATACCCACCACCACCGGGATCTTGCCAAGACGGTTTGAAAGTACTTTGGCCAGATTGATGGCGTGCGTACTGGTACGCGGCCCTTTAATGACTTCAATTAAACGCATTACATGCGCCGGGTTAAAAAAGTGCAGGCCAAGCACACGCTCGGGGCAACGCGTTACCGATGCAATTTGGTCAATATCCAGCGTAGAAGTATTGCTGCACAATATCGCATGCGGTGGGGCATATTGATCTATTTGCGCAAAGATGGATTTTTTCAATTCCATCTGTTCCCATACCGCTTCAATCACGGCATCGGCCGCGCTAATGTCGGAAATATCAAGGGTAGCGCGTATGCGTGCTGAACGCTTCTGCGCTTCATCCTGGCTAATTCTGGCTTTATCAACCAATTTTTGCAGCTCGTCATTAATAGCTTTGTGTGCCGCATCAAGCGCTTCTTGCGTTTGATCATAAAGCATCACGGAAATGCCCGCATTGATCAATGCCATCGCAATACCCCGCCCCATACGACCACTACCAATAATGGCCACGCAGTTCAACGGAAATGCGCCATCATCAGCAGAAGGAATGGACGCCTGAATTTGCGCCAATGCTTTTTGAGAGTACTCTCGGGCACAATTTGCTGCCGGTGTCGTAAAACTCAGGATAGCTTCACCTGACGGCTCTTTGGAACAATGCACCACCACTTCATCTCCAATAGCCAGCGCATTAACATCAGCCTCTACAATGATTGACGTCAGCCTGAAACCTTCCTCCATTTCAATGATGGCCGGTGCAATTCGATCGGCAATCGTAAAAGAATAAATACGCCCCTTTCCACTTGAAACACGCCAAACCGTCTCGCGATTGCCGCAATGAGGACAATGGACACGAGGATAAAAATGGGGCTTCAGGCATTGCTCACACCATTTGAAGCCAAGTTGACCCGCATCGAGAAATTGCGAATAATGCGCTGAAATACCGGTAGATGTAGATGTATTTAATGAAGTTTGCACGTTATATCCTTTACTCTGCCTGCAGAATGATTGTTCCGGCGCTGTGGTAACTTGACATCATGGCGCCTGTTGCGTGGGCCAAGACGAATTCACGATTTTTTACTTGCAGCAAGGGATGCGCCTGCCCGCGACACTGACGAACCGCCTCCAGCAACTTCGTCATCCCCCCCTTGTTACCCGGATGGTTGCTGCACAACCCGCCACCATCCGTATTAAAAGCCAGCCGGCCCTGGCCGCTGATAAGATTGCCATCCTGTACGAATTTGCCCCCTTCTCCTTTCCTGCAGAAACCAAGGTCTTCCAGCTGCATAATGACCGTAATGGTGAAGCTGTCATACAGCGAGGCATAATGAATATCATCAACCGAAATACCGGCCTCAGCAAACGCCCGCTCTCCCGACCATTTTCCTGCGGAGTAGCTGATATCCATAAACCCGCCATCCCTGTGCTTGGTCGCTTCACCGGTACCAATAACCTTAACCTTGGGCTGCTTTAATCCGGCAGCCACTTCCGGGCTGACAACAACAATGGCTCCACCGCCATCGGTCATCACACAACAATCAAGCCGGTGCAAAGGATCCGCCACCATCGGTGACTGAAGCACATCCTCAACCGTGACCACTTCTTGTCGCAAGGCATGAGGGTTGTACTGCGCATGATGCGATGCCGCCACCTTCACCCAGGCCAATTGCTCTGACGTTGTGCCAAACTCATACATGTGACGCCTGGCCACCATCGCATATCCGTAAATCGGCATGCCAGGCACACCTGCCGCAAAAGGCAAATCGGGCATACTGCTGCGATCCACCCCCGATAAAGCGGTTCCCTGTTTTTTCGCCAGCGGACAATCGGCCATCGTAATCAGCGCTACCTGACAGTAACCGGCGGCAATAGCCTGTGCCGCATGACGCACGTGCAAAAGATAAGACGAGCCACCTGTTTCGGTTGTATCCATGTATTTAAGATTGCGCAGACCCAAATATTCAGCCATGGTTAACCCACCCAGGCCTGGCGCATCGGCACCACAAAAATAGGCATCAACATCATCAAGCGTCAACCCGGCATCTTCCAATGCTCCCAATGCAACATCAGCGTGAAGCTGTGCGATGGTAAGGCCCTGCGCTCTTCTGACAGGGTGTTCGTAAATACCCGCTATATATGCTTTCTCTTTTATTTTCATTATATGGTTACCTTATACATAAATAATATAAATACCAAAATTACCTATAAAAAAATATATAACCCATTAAATTAGAATGAAATATGGGGATTTCCCTAGGTTCATAAGGAAATTAATTAATATAAGATTACCTTACTTTAAGTTAAGGATCAAGGATTTTAAATGAAGGCAGAGTTCCTCAACATTCCTTTTTTACCACGTCAGATTTCAATCGAAACGCGTCCGGACGGGACGTTAATCGTACGATCAAAAATCGCCTTGAAAGCGTGCGAAAAAAATATTCCATCACTGCTGCACAGAAATGCACAACAGCGTCCCAATCACCCCTGGCTGGCGCAAAGAAGAGGTCAAGCCCAACAGTGGGCATCCATCTCCTACCTGGAAGGACAAAAACAGGTCAATGCAGTAACACAGCACTTACTCAACCTGAATCAGCCAGGTAAAACCGTCATGGTGTTAAGCGCCAACTCTATCGAGCACGGCATACTTGAAGTAGCTGCCATGCAAGCCAGAATGCCTTATGCCCCCATCACAACGGCTTACTCCTTATTGAGTCGTGATTTCTCAAAACTAAAGGCCATGCACGACCTGCTGGAGCCCGCCGTAATTTTTGTACAAGATGGCAAAATGTACGAAAACGCCCTGCAGGCCATCGGGCAAGATACGCATGTCATCTATGTGGATAACCCTATCGAGCTCCCATCAACAAGTTCCTGGCATGAAATCATTCAAACACCCGTCACCCCGGATGTAACCGACTCCATAGAGAAAATCACCGGCGACACCGTTGCGAAATACCAGTTCACGTCCGGTTCAACCGGCATACCGAAAGCAGCCATTGTGACGCAATCCATGCTGTGCACGGCCATGGCAATGACCTCACAAATGATTGAATGGGGCGATGACCGGCCCGAAACAATATTGCTGGACTGGCTACCCTGGAGTCATGTCGCGGGGGGACATGCGGTCTTCAACGGAGTACTGGAAGATGGCGGCACCCTGTATATCGATAACGGAAGACCAACACCGACCGAATTTCATCAAACCCTCAAAAATCTCAAGGAAATTTCCCCGATACGATTCAGTGGCGTACCCGTTTCCTATACCATGCTCGCCGAGGCGCTACAGAAAGATGAAGCGCTCGGCAAAAGTTTCTTCCGAAACCTCAAGCGAATGACCTACTCAGGCGCCAAGCTTCCCGAAACCGTCTACGACGCCATACAACAACAGGCAATCCGACACACCGGCTTTAAAATTCCTTTTGTATCCGCTTACGGCTCAACCGAAACGTCAGCCGCGGTCACCTATGTACACTGGCCCTCAAATAAAACGGGCCTTATCGGCCTACCACACCCGGGCGTGGAAATGAAGCTCATTCCACTGAATGATGAAAACCGCTATGAAATTCGGGTGCGAAGTGCTGCCGTCACCCCTGGCTACCTGAAACAGCCTGCACTGACAGCAGAAAGTTTCGATGAAGAAGGTTTCTTCAAAATGGGAGATGCCGCCACTTTTGTTGATCCTGCCAACCCACACGAGGGCCTGGCCTTTGCAGGCCGGGTTGCTGAAGAATTTAAACTACAGTCTGGGGGCTTTGTCAGAGTAAGCGCCCTGCGAGTGGACTGCCTGAATGCCTGCTCTCCGCTATTAAATGACATCGTCATAACGGGCGCCGACCGGGCTTATTTGGGTGCCCTGGTGTGGCTGAACCTGGCCGAATGCTGCCAACAATTCAATCTGGATACTAACGACATACAAGCCTGCATCCAGAACGAAAAACTGCGTGAGTCCCTGAAAAACCGCTTCCTTGAACATAACAAAAACCACCCCGGTTCAAGCATGTCAATCAAACGCATCTGGATACTGGAAACACCCCCCTCTATTGACAGCGGAGAGACCACTGACAAAGGATACATCAATCAAAGAAAGGTTCTAGAGAACAGAAAACAGGAAGTCGAAAAACTTTATGAAGGTGATGAATCACCTAACCTCATTTTAATTTAACTGCGATAGCAAACGAGATTGCCATGAATCAAAAAAAACTCCTTGTGGAAAGAATCAACAACCACATTGTATTAACCCTTAACAGAGCCGAAAAAAGAAATGCACTAGATGATGAGTTGATCAGTGATCTTGAGGTTTTTTTTTCCCAACCCGTTGAAGACTGTCAGTGCATTATCATTCAAGGTAGCGGCGAACACTTTTCTGCGGGTCTGGATCTGTTTGAACTCATGGAGAAAAGATCCACTGACCCAATCGTGAGCATGCGCCGCTCAAAACAATGGCACCGGGTTTTTGACCTGATCCAATACAGCGAGGTTCCCGTCATCAGCGTCCTTAAAGGAGGCGTTATTGGAGGTGGCTTTGAACTGGCCGCCGCAACGCATATTCGGGTTAGCGAAGCATCTACCTATTTTCAACTCCCGGAAGGCCAGCGCGGCATTTTTGTTGGCGGTGGCGGTTCAGTTCGTATTCCAAGAATTATTGGCGCCGGTCGCGTCATGGAATTAATGCTGACCGGAAGAAAAATTCCGGTTGAGGAATCAGCCAACCTTGGACTGTCCCACTATGTGGTTGAGAACGGACAAGGCCTGGATCAAGCGTTAGCCCTTGCCGGAATCGTCTCTCAAAATGCCCCCTCGTCCAATTACGCGATTATTCATGGCATTTCACGTATTGCTGAAATGTCAAGCGCCGATGGGCTCTTTGCCGAAACCATGGTGACCTCCATGACCAGAAACGCAGGCAAGAGCGACAAACGCATCAAGGATTTTTTCCAGCAACGTAAAACTCAACACAACTAAACCACACATCCAATCACAGATTTGAAAGAGGAGACAAAATGAAGTCGAGTATTTTTCTAAAATCAGCCCTGATTTTGGCCTGCGCAACCTTTGCCCAGTCATCTATCGCCCAGGATAAGTCACCTATTACGCTAGTCGTCGGATTTGCTGCCGGCGGAACGACCGATATCGTAACCAGAATTCTTTCTGAACCACTCAGCAAGGAACTGGGAGAAACCGTCATTGTATTGAATCGTGCCGGTGCCGGCGGACGAATTGCCGCAGAGTATGTCAAAAATGCAAAGCCAGATGGTAAAACCTATCTGGTCGGACCTGATGGCTGGGCAATATTCCCAACCGCCATGCATTCACCTGCCACACTTCGCTACGACTTGATGAAAGATCTGCGTACCGTTGCCCAGGTTGTCTCATACCCACTGGCACTGGTCGCCAGCAATCAAGTTCCTGCGACCAACCTGAAAGACTATGCCGCATGGTTACAACAAAACCCGCAAAAAGCACAATTTGGCACTCCGGCGCCAGGTGGCCAGGTGCAGTTTGTTGGCTGGGTTGCCGGAAAAACACTGGGCACACAAATTGAGCCAGTCACTTATAAAGGCACATCCCCCATGATCGTTGATTTACTTGGCGAACAACTACCTGCCGCCATTCTGCCAACGGGCACCATACTTGGCCAGCCACGAGACAAAATCAAAATTCTTGGCGTGATGGCCGAAAAACGCTGGGAACTGGCCCCAGATGCGCCCACTTTCATTGAGCAGGGTTACAACCTTGAAGTTGCTGAAGCCTGGCAAGGATTTTTTGCCCCCGCCGCCACTCCCACAGCAGAAATCAATAAGATGGAAGCCGCACTAAAAAAAGTATTGGACATGGAAGATGTCAAGGAAGCAATACGAACCAAGGCCATGCTATCACCCAAGTTCGTGCCGGCCAATGAGATGGAAAAAATGCTAAACCGTGACATTGCCTACTGGGGCAAAGTAATCAAGGACTCTGGTTACCAGCCTTAAGGTATGAATTCCCACGCGGGAGCGTGGGAACTAGCAAAACGTTGAATGGGCGTCCAACTTTGGGGGATCAGTTCAGAGCGTGAGAACGAGGAAACGATCTTCCTGTATTAAGAGCTACATCTGGTTCCCACGCTCCCGCGTGGGAACGCCTGTTTTTATAATTATTGAAACCAGCATAAAGCAAGATGGTGTCCCCACCAGGAATCGAACCTGGATCTGATTCTTAGGAGGAACCTGTTCTATCCATTGAACTACAGGGACACGCAACCAGCCCGTTAATATAGCATTAGAATAAATTTCAAACAAGCAACAAGCGCTTTATCACAGTTAATTTATCCTCGCTCCATCCTCCCCCTCATTCCCAACCAGACAAAACCACCCCACCCTCTTGCAGATATTGCTACACTACCCTCAGGCAAACAACGACAGCGACTGTATGAGACAACCCAAACACCCGACTCCGGAAAACCGCACCACAAACCCGGTGCAGCCAGAACACGAAACCACCCGTTTCCCCTGGTACGTTGCCTACACCAAACCCCGGCAAGAAGAATTTGCCTTAAGCCATCTTTTACAGCAAGACTTCAACGCCTACCTGCCGCGCTACAAAAAACTTAAAAAACCGGCTAAAAACGCCATTAACCAGGAAATACAGGTCGTGCACGAACCCATGTTCCCGCGCTATATCTTCCTGCAACAAACCCGCCAGGAACAATCCATTAGCAAAGCACAGAACACCCGCGGCATTGTTACGCTGGTGCGTTTTGGCGTAGAGCTGGCCACCATGCCTGCACACCTGATTGCCGCCATCCAGGAATTTGAACAACAGCGCAACCAGGCCAGCTTCAACGACATCAGCCCCTTAAAACCCGGCACCAAAGTTACACTTAATCACAACACCCCCCTGCAAGGGCTGGAAGGCCTGGTACAAACCGCCTCATCCAAACGGGTGGTTGTGCTGCTTGAAATACTGGGCAGACCCAAAACCATTAAGCTTGAACCAAATCAGCTTGACATTACTTAAAATAATATAGAAAAAATATAATTCCCTGTTTTCATTACATATTTCAACAATATTTCAACCGGCCACAATCTTCAAACGTTGCCCAAAAAGAACAAAAAAACCAAAGAAAGGATGAAAATAAGAACAATTTGACACTTTTATGAAAAAAAAACATGTAATAAAACAACGAAAACCAAAATAAAACATGAAACATGATATTTCTTAACATTTTTCCCCTAAACTAGCCATGGCCTTAGGCAACCAGCAGGGAATACCCTGCATTGCCCTGCAACATCAATCCAATATTCACCGCAATGTTTTCATGAAAACACATGAAAACATTGCGGTAGCCTGCCTGAATACTTTGCAATTGTGCAAACAGGCCCATAAAACGTCTATAATTTCGCTTCATAACCAATTTGGCCCCCAGTACAATAAAAGCAAAATGCCAACATTGCCCAAGACAACCTATTAACAAATAATTTGAACCCATGCGTATAAAAACAACTTTACTGTTAGCTGTCACCTCCGTTGCCCTTTCCGCCTGCGCCATGGCGCCCGGCATGTACATGGGGGGCCCAGGCTCAGTCCAGAACGAACTGGACAACAACGAACAGTTAAAAGACGGTGAAGCACCCGCCGGTGCCTTAATAACCATAGATGCAGCCCTTATTAAACAACAAACCCTTAACCAGCCTGTCATTACCAACGTCAACCACCTGTTTGGCAACCCCACCGCCTACACCGTAGGCCCGGGTGACGTCCTGAACATTATTGTATGGGATCACCCGGAACTGTCCCTGTCAGGTGCCACAGGCGCTGCCAGCACGGAAGGCAGCAACGTGGGTAATGGCTACAACGTTAGTTCAGATGGCCGCATCCAGTTCCCGTTTGCCGGTGCCGTTAAGGTTTCGGGCCTGACCGAACTGCAAATTCGAGAAAAACTAACCAAAACCCTGGCCAAGTACATTACAGACCCACAGCTAACCGTACGCGTACAATCTTACCGCAACAGCCGCGTTTACCTGGACGGTGAAGTCAACAACCCCGGTCTGCAAAACCTGAACGACATCCCCATGACCCTGCCCGAAGCCCTTAACCGTGCAGGCGGCCTTACCGAAAAGGCAGACCGTTCTTCCATTGTGTTAACCCGCAATGGCAAAGAAACCGTCATCAACCTGGCCAAAATGACAGCCCAGGGTATTAACCCCAACCGCATCATGCTTAAAAACGGCGACATGCTGCGCGTAAACAACCGTGACCGCGCCAAAGTGTTCATGATAGGCGAAGTATTAAAACCGCAAGCATTGGTCATGAACGATGGCCAGCTTACCCTGGCCCAGGCCCTGGGTGAAGTGGGTGGCACCTCTATTAGCAGCAACCCCGGCCAGGTTTACGTGATCCGCAAAGGCAAACAGGAACAGGCAGAAATTTTCCACCTGAACGCCAACTCGCCCACCGCCCTTATCCTTGCCAGCGGCTTCCAGCTGAAACCGCAAGACATGGTCTATGTAGACCCCGCCCGCGTGGTACGCTGGAACCGTGTCATCAGCAACATTCTGCCCAGCTATGGTGCCGTTGTTTCCACGGTAAACGCCACCAACTAAACCCGGCAGTAATGAACAATATACTAACCGTTTGTATTGGCAACATCTGCCGCAGCCCGGTGGCTGAAGCCCTGTTGAAGGCCGCCCTGCCCGAAAAAAACATCTGGTCGGCCGGCCTGGCCGCCCTAAGCGGGCATGCGGCAGACAAAACCGCCCAGGAAATTGCCCTGGCACACGGGCTGGACATTTCCGCCCACCGGGCACAGCAAATCAGCAGCTACATGTGCACCCAGGCCGACCTGATTCTGGTCATGGAAACCGCACACAAGCAAGAGCTGGAACAAAAATACCCCTTCACCCGTGGCAAAGTACACTGCCTGGGCCACACCGGCCCCGGCCAAAAAACCGAAATTGCCGACCCCTACCGAAAAGACCGAGCCGCCTTTGAAACCTCGCACCAGCTTATTGCCCAAGGCGTCAGCCACTGGGCAAACCTGATCAAAAAAATCAGCTAGGCAGGGTTTTCCACCACTCCTGTTTCACCCTTACACTTATCTAAACCAAGCATTTCATGACCGCACCACAGCAAAACCCTTCTTCGTCTTTAAACCCACAAAAAGATAACGACGAAATTGATTTACTGGCCATTCTGGACACCATTTTAGATGCCAAATGGCTGATTGTTGCCATTACCTGCGTTTGCACCCTGCTGGCCATTGCCTACGCCATGTTCAGCACCCCCATTTACCAATCCAACACCCTGATTCAGGTGGAACAAAACCAGGGCAATACCAACCCCGCCATGGGCGAACTGGCCCTGCTGTTTGATGCCGGCTCCCCCGTAGCGGCTGAAATTGAAATACTGCGTTCACGCATGGTAATTGGTGAAACCGTAGACCGACTGCAACTGAACAACAGCGCCACCCCCGATTACATTCCCATTATTGGCCAATGGCTGGCCAAACGGGCCACAGAACTTTCAAACCCCGGCATTTTTGGTTTTGGGGGGTATGTATCGGGTACCGAAAGCATTCGCTTAAGCCAACTGGACGTACCCAATGAACTGCTGGGTACAGAGCTGAAACTGGTGGCCACTGAAACCGGTTATGACTTATACACCGAAAACAATGATTTACTGGTCAGCGGCCCAACCGACCAAACCCACGAATTCCTATACAACGGCGAACCCGGCCGCGTTAACATTGCCAGCCTGCAAGCCAAACCCGGCGCACGTTTTACAGTTGTCAGCACCTCTCGTCAAGCAAAAATCAATCAGCTACAAAATCAACTCCAAGTAAGCGAAAAAGGCAAACAATCTGGCATGCTGGAAGTTTCCTTGGCAGGCCCTGACCGCCGTTTGATTACCGAAATCCTGAACACCCTAGGTAACGTATATGTAAAACAAAACATAGACCGCAAAGCCGCTGAAGCCGATAAATCCTTAAGCTTTCTGGATGCCTTCCTGCCCGAACTGCGCCAGCAAATGCAGGAATCGGAAAGCCAGTACACCGAATTCCGCGACAAAAAAGGCACTTTTGACCTGGGAGCCGAAGGCAAGGCCTCTTTAGACACCAGTGTTAACCTGCAACTGAAACTGCTGGAACTGCAACAAAAACGCCGCGAACTAACCCCCCAATTTACCGCCGCCCACCCCAGCATTAAAGCCATAGACCAGCAAATTGCTGCACTTAACAAGGAAATTGCCAAAGTAACCAGCAGCGTTAAAAAAATGCCTGAACTGGAACAGCAACTGCTTACCCTGACCCGCAACGTAAAGGTAAACAGTGAAATGTACGTAAACCTGCTTAACAGCGCCCAACAATTGCGTCTGGTTAAAGAGGGCAAGGTAGGCAATGTACGGGTGATTGATGAAGCCGTTGTGCCTGGCGGCCCCATTAAACCTAAAAAGACACTGGTACTGGCACTGGGTGTATTACTGGGCTTAATGTTAGGCACGGGTGTTGCTATTGCACGCAGCCTACTGCACCCCGGCATTAAAGAAGCCAATGAAATTGAACAAAGCCTGGGCATGCATGTATTTGCCACCGTACCGCGTTCCATACAGCAAACCACGCAGTACATTCAAGCCACCAGCAAAAAACCGGGCAACCATGTATTGGCTTACGTTGCCCCGCAAGACCCGGCTATTGAAAGCCTGCGAAGCCTGCGCACCGCCCTGCAATTTGCCATGCTGGAAACTACCAACAATATCGTGCTAATTACTGGCCCCACACCCACTATTGGGAAATCCTTCATTAGCGTGAACTTTGCGGCAGTGCTTGGTTCTGCCAATAAAAAGGTATTGCTGATAGATGCCGACTTGCGTAAAGGCTACCTTAACCAGTATTTTGGCAAACCCCGCCACAATGGGGCCAGTGAATTCATTAGCGGCACCATTACTGCAGAACAGGCCATTCATAAAAACGTGCTGCCCAATGTAGACTTCTTAAGTACCGGTGTATTACCGCCCAACCCTTCAGAACTGTTGCTGTCTGCACACGCGATTGAAAAACTGAACCAATTAGCAAAACAGTATGACCTGGTGCTACTTGACAGTGCACCCGTATTGGCCGTTTCTGACGCCATGGCACTAGCCCCGCATGCCGGAGCCACCTTCCTGCTAGCACGGGCTAACCAAACTACCTTAGGTGAAATAGATGAGTCTGCCAAGCGCATACGTCAAGCTGGCGGGCTGGTGAAAGGTGTGATCTTCAATGATATGGTAGCCAAAAACCGTAGATATGGATCGAAATATGGTTATTACCGTTATGCAAATTATGAATATGGCTCTACCAATTAAAGCGACAAACAGATCCTAAGAGCCAACAATCCAAATATTTATTTAATATAAATCTTTAATAACTTACCAAGTACATATTAATTATAAATACAGAGCAAGTACTTCCAAGCAACTATAATACGATTAACTCCTTATAGAGTTAATCATCTAAGTTTGTATGAAAAAATAAACTAGATAATGCAATACTTTAATATATACAGTTTAGAAAAAAACTAAGTCATGGCAACCAAAGAAAACACTTTTCCCTCAGAAAACATATCCAGTGTTGACAAGAGTGAGGTAGGAAATCATGCACGTAAAGGCGTAAAGTGGACAGCTCTGCAGATTGTTGCTCGTAATGTACTAAGTTTAGGTACAACAGCAGTATTAGCACGTTTATTAAATCCAGGTGATTTCGGACTTGTTGGGATGGTTGCAACCTTAACCGCTTTGCTGATGGTTTTTTCTGATATGGGGCTTAGCTGGGCAACAATTCAACGTCAGCAACTCAGTAAATCACAGGTTAGTAATTTATTTTGGATAAATACAGGGATTGGCATATTACTTTGGTTTCTATGTATAGCAGGTTCGCCACTTGTTGCCAACTTCTATGGTGAACCAAAATTAATGGCAATTACTGCTGCATTGGGCGCAGGTTTTGTACTAAGTGGAATCACAGCTCAGCCAATCGCTTTACTTAACCGAAGCATGAATTATAAAGCAACCGCTCAAATTGAAGTGCTTGCTCTTGTTGTGGGTGCGGGCTCAGCACTGGCAGCTGCATTTTATGGCTTAGGCTACTGGGCTCTAGTCATTCAGAGCTTAAGCACTGGTATGGTAAGAATGTTATTAGCTGTGCCTATGAGTCACATACAGATTTCAGCACCCCGTCGAGGAGTGGGCACTTTAAGCTTAGTAACTTTTGGGGGTATGCTGGCATTAAATGGTTTATTAATATATTTGGCTAGAAATCTAGATAGCGTACTGATTGGAAAATATTGGGGAGCAGAAGAATTAGGTTTTTATAATAGAGCTTATTTCTTGATGCTCTTACCTAGCATGCTTGCAACAGGGTTATTAACGAACTTAATGGTGCCTTCCCTGTCAGCCTTACAGGGAAATAAGGAGCGTTTTGGTAACGCTTATCGCAAAGCACTGTGTATGGTAGCTCTTATAGGCTGCCCAATGGCATTAGGCTTAGCACTGACGGCAAATGAAATGGTCTATCTTATCTATGGTGAAAAATGGAAACCAGTAGTTCCATTGTTAATATGGTTAAGTATTGCAAGTATTACTCAACCTCTTTATAACACGACTGGCTGGCTTTTTACCGCTGCTGGAAAAGCCAAAGAGTACTTGTGGTTGACCGTAATAAATGGATTTTTGTTAAGCATAAGCTTTTTTTTAGCACTGCCATATGGTGCATTAGGTATCGCAAAAGCATATGGAATAGTTATGGGGATTGTAATTTTTTTTCCTGCTTTATGGCTTGCACATAAAATTGCAGATTTATCATTTACTCAATCATTGAAAAAATTAATACCCGTCGCTATATGCCTTATTTGTATGTGCTCAGCTACATTAAGTATAGAACAAATTATGATATATTTTCAATTTTCATGGCAAGTAACTTTAGTTTCAAAGATTACAATAGGCATAACTATTTATGGTGGTTTAGCAAACATAATAATGCGTAATTTTATTCAAGAAAATATTTACAAAAGAAAATAATTTTTATATTTTATTTCGAAAAGAATCAAAAAAAAGAGGTTTAAATTTGAAATGCTTATATTTATCAAATACATTGATTGATGGTAAAAGTGCCGCATCCAATCATATAACTGAGATGATAACTGGACTAAAAAAAAATGAAATAGAGGTTGAATTAGTTAGTGCATGTTCAAACCTAAAAGATATATCATTTAAAAAAAACTCAATAAAATTGTGGTTCCCGAAATTCAGAGGTGGTTGGAAATTTTTTCAAATTCAATTTTTTATTCTTTGTTTTTTAAAAAAAAACATTAATTATGATTTTATTTATTTCAGATTAAGTCCTTCTAAAACAATAGCTTATTCTCTGAACCTAATAAAAACCAAAAAAATCATGGAACTAAATGGCCTTGAAATATTAAATAATAAAAATTCTTTATTTCTTTTTAAGATAGCCGACAAAATTTTCGTTAGTAATGAAGCAACAAAAAATTTATTTTTAAAAAACCACTCAAACAAATCAAAAAAAATATCAATAAATTCCAATGTTGGTATAGATTCAAATAAATTCATTAACAAAAACAAAGAAAAATGTAGAGAAGAACTAAATTTAGAAAGAAAAACGCTAATATTAACACTCGTTAGCGGTTTCCAAGAACATCATGATTTTGACACTGTACTTCAAGCTTTTTCATTATTTAACAAAGAAAATCCCTCATCTCTTTTAATTCTAATTGGAGATGGGCCAAGAAAAAATGAAATTGATAAAAAAGTAAAAAATTTATTCTGCACTAATAAAATCTTATTAACAGGCTCACTATACATAGAGGATGTAATTAATTACATAAATGCAACAGACATTTGCTTAAATATTATGCATGAGTGGAAGTTAAAGCAGCATGGCAATCTTAATGCTCAAAAAACTTATGAATATATGGCGCTTGGACGACCAGTCATAGAAACATGTATTACTGAAAATTTCATACCAGAATGGGGACATGAAATGATAACAATCATACCTCCAGAATCAATTAAAGACTTATCTGAAGCCATTAAGCTTATTCATAAAAATTATGACTTCTATGAAAAAAAATCTCTTCTTAACCAAAATTTTATTAAGGAAAACTACACTTGGGAAAAAATATCAGCTAATGTAGTTACACAAGTAAAAAACATCAAAAAAATTTAAAATATATTTACTCAAATGTATATTATTATAAGTTACGACTACCCCCCCAATGATGGAGGCATCAGCCGATTAACTGCAGCTTTTGCAACTGAATTGGCTGCTAGAGATATAAATATTGAGGTATGTACCCTTGAAAGCAACGCCATAAAACAAGGACTACAACGACCAACCTTACCAACAGTCGAGTTATCTCGAAACAAAGGTCAACGTGAATTTGGGCTGCTACGCTATTTACTATCCAGACCCAAGAAAAGCAAAATCATTACGACTGTATGGAACCCAGAGGCTTCCCTTACATGGCTATTAGGTCGAAAAAATCTTTATATATTAGCGCACGGCAATGAAGTAATGCCTTATCCCAAAGGCATTAAATATTTACTAAAATCGTGGTTGCGTAAAAAAGTATTGACTTCCGCTCGATGCGTTATATGCAATAGTCACTATACCGAGCAGTTAGTACTTAATATCTCACCTAATATTACAACTGTCGTTATTAATCCAGGAGTTGACTATGAACGCTTTAATATTCCTCTCACTCGAAATCAGGCACGTCAACAGTTAGAGTTATCCACAGAGAAGCGGGTATTGCTCAGCGTATCTCGTATTGATGACTATAAAGGGCACGATGTAGTACTGAAAGCCCTAGCTACTCTTCCTAAAGATCAATTACAGAATTTGCAATATGTAGTAGCCGGAAAAGGTAGTTATCTTGAAAATCTCAAGCGACAAGCTGCTAAATTAGGGTTGAATGATAATATCCGTTGGCTTGGGTTTGTAGCAGATGAGCAGCTACCACTATTATATAAAGCAGCGGATTTATTTGTTTTATGTACTCGCGAAGACAAACAGCAACGTGGAGTTGAGGGTTTTGGAATGGTTTTTCTTGAGGCTCAAGCCGCTGGGCTCGCAGTAGTCGGCACCAATGCTGGTGGCATACCCGATGCTATTCAAAATGGTGGAGGCGGCTGGTTAATCAATCAGGATGATAGCCAAGAATTGGTCAAATATCTTGTGAAACTAATTTCAAAACCAGAAACAATTCACGAACAAGGCAAACTTGGTCTTGAGCGTGTCCGAAATAAATGTACCTGGCAGCACTATACCGATAATTTACTAACCGTTTTGGATAAATACTAATGACCCAGATCAAAGTGCCTAATGGTGTTTCCGTTGTGATTCCCACTATTAATCGACCTGAGGTGTTGCTAGACACTATTCGTGATGTCCTTAAACAAGATTTCGTGAACTTTGAAGTGATCGTAGTTGATCAGTCTGATGAAATTAATCATAAGGCAATAGAGTTGCTTACAAAAACATCAATACACTGTCGGTATTTTAAAGGGCATTTTAAGGGGCTACCTCAAGCAAGGAATTTTGGACTACAACAAACTAGCAAAGATATTATTTTATATATCGATGATGATATACGTTGCGACAAAAATTTAGTAAAAAACCACTATCAAGCACATTTGAATAGTGGTGCAGCATTAATCGCCGGGGGAATTACTGAAAAAAAGGGGGAATCTCTTACTTCAGCACCACCTGGTTCATTCAACAAATGGACAGCAACAGCAATACGTAATTTCTCATCCAATCAAGCTGGTTGGTGCTGTCATGCACCTGGCGGCAATTTTTCAATAAAAAAACAAGCCTTTAAGGATATTGGAGGCATGGATGAAGCACTAAATATTGGTGCTGCACTTTATGAGGAATCTGAACTCGCTTTACGATTAGAAAAATTTGGTTATAAAGCATGGTTCGAGCCTACTGCCCACCTTACACATCTTGCAGCACCAATGGGTGGATGTAGAGTTTTAAAAGACTGGCCTAAATATATGTATGGACTAGGGCACAATAGAGCTATTCTTGTTTTTCGTCACTTGGCCCCAATTTACTGGCCGACAGCTTTAATCCGCACGCTATTACTGGGGGTATCTTACAGCCGAATTGATAAAAGCATAAAACCTTTTATTGCTGTAATTAAAGGCTTAAAAGACGGTAAGAAGACAGCCAAAAAACAGCCACTTAACACTCAACTCAGTGGTGAAGAAATATTATTTCAAAAAGCTGAGGCTATTTCTCTGTGATACTTTTTAATTTCTCTTTTTATACAATAGTTTGTGCTGTTTTTATAATTCTTTTTGGGAATAAAGAAAAAGCTTCTGCTAGAGCTGGAATTATTGTATATACAATATTGATAGTAATATGGTTATGGGCAGTTCTTTCGTTTAGAGAACCATCCGGTGACCCATGGCGTTATATGCTAAATTTACATTACATTGCAAACCTTAGCTTTGTAGAACTACTGCATTATGATAAAGATCCTTTTGGGTTTTCCCTATTGAATTGGTTCACTTCTAAAATAAATGTCGACTCAGCATTATTTTTCTCTATAGTTTATTTCTTCTGTGTCATACCGCTATATTTAGCTTTCAGAGAGAGATTCAATAAAATAGATGCAGCGATCCTTATAATGCTTTATTTACTTTATCCATTTTATATCAATTATTTGGCAAGTGGTTTTAAACAAGGGATAGCTTTTGGATTTATGCTTTGGGGCTTGAATTGTATACTGGATAGATCTGACCCAAAATGGAAAAAGGGAATAATATTACTTTTTACTGCAACATTATTTCATCAGTCATTTTGGTTAGCAAATATTGCATTTACTGCTTGGTATTTCATTTATCGAAAACGTCCATTAAATTGGGCTCTATCAACTTTAGGAGTATGCATTATTCTTGCTATGATAGGTGCGTCTGAACCTATCATATCGATAATATTACCTCAGGATATAATTAAAAACCTTGGGTTTTCCACTTATTTTGATCAAGATTTTTTAAATAGTGATGAATACTTAAGTGTTGGATACAATTCTGGATTTAGAATAGATTTTACCATTTTTACACTTATACCATTATTTATTATAATAATTTTAAATAAGAATAAAAAAAATAATAACAACTCCTTAGACCTTATTAAATATTATTGTATTTTAGCTTCAGCATATTTTTTGATGGTTTTTATTCCATATTCTGATCGTATAGCTGGTTTTTCTTGGTTCTTAATTCCATTTTTATTTTTCACGTATTTGAACACCCAAAAACTTGCAAAATATAGAAATTTTTTTGTTTCATTTCTTTTTATCTTATATCCTATCCTAATGATTAGCTATATAAAAACATTTTTTCTATGATTACGATTTTAACTCCAACCTACAATAGAAAACATACATTACCTGAACTTTATAAATCATTAATAAATCAAACAAGTTATGATTTTGAATGGTTAATAATTGATGATGGCAGTATTGACAACACCGAGAGTTTAATCAAGAACTACCAAAAATCAACTCCTTTTAACATTCAATATATAAAAAAACCAAATGGCGGAAAATGTTCAGCCTTAAATATAGGCATTAAATCCGCTTCATATGATTGGATTTTTATAATGGATAGCGATGATACCGTTATTTTTGACGCTATAGAAAAAATCAATAAATTAATATTAAATGATATAGATGAAAGCATCGGATCTATTTTTTGTTTAGCCAAAATAGAAAATAAAAAAAATAAATTTTTTGATATTGTTGGAAAAAGTAGATTTTGTGATTGGGTTAAAACAGGAAATTTATTCGATACAGCACCTTTAATCAGAAAAAGCATTGCAATCAATTACCCATTTCCACTTTATGAAAATGAAAAATATATGGCAGAAAGTTGGTTATCTCTTCAAATTGACAGAACTCATTTTTCATATTTTTTAAATCAATTCATAATGAATGCTGAATATCAACCAGATGGCTTATCAACACAATCTTTAAAATTAAGATGTGAAGCACCAATTAATGCAATGAAAGTATATGGTGATTTTTTATCAAGCAATATTGGTTTAAATATGAAATCAAGATACGCTATAAATTATTGGAGGTTTTATTTTCATGCAAAATTGAAATACAAAAAAATAAAAACAAACAATAAGTTTATAAAATATCTCTTATTTTACCCTTTCGGATATATTTTTTTCATCATTGATAATAAAAAAAACATCATTAACTAATGAATAAAATTACGATCTCTATTTTTATACCTGTATTTAACAAAAAATACACAATAGGCAGAGCTATTGAAAGCCTACTATATTAAAGTTTCGATGACTTTTTACTTATAATCATAAATTATGATTCTACAGATAAATCATTAGAAATTATCAATAACTATTAATTTTATTCAAGAGAAAACAGAAAGCTGATTGTGTATTAAGTTTGGATGGTGGAAAAGGTGTCCTCAGAAAACTAGCTGAGGAGATTTTAATAGTCTAAGGCAGACAAGCGAAGTACTAAATTCGATTGAAGGCTACGTGGAAGTGATAGATAAAATGGTGCAATAATTCTTCTGATGCAAGGTTTTTCGATTCAGATTCTCAACTAAAGAAATTACCTAATTTGAATATTAGAAAATGCTCTAGAGTCAACCTCGACATAAATATTTTTAAAGTTATCATTTAGTCGACCTTACCTATTACTATTTTCTCAAGGTGCTCTAATCGGTATGTTAATACAAAATATTTTAATTATTTGATCAATCTCTATTCTTAAAATACAGTAAAAATATGGAAGCAATGAAGTTATCAATAATTTTTTTATAAAAAAATTTAATATTTAAATTAAATACAAATGGTGATAATAATATGTATTTTTCCATAATTGTTCCTCTTTATAACAAAGAGTACAGCATTGAAAAATGTTTAAGGTCTGTCTTGGCACAAACCTACAAACATTATGAATTAATAATTGTTAATGATGGCGCGACAGATAATTCAGATATCATTGTAAAAAAAACAATTGAAGGTCTGGATAATGTTAAATATATTTACCAGAAAAACAAGGGAGTCTCAGCGGCTCGTAATAAGGGGGTTAAATCATCCAAGTATGATTTGATATGTTTTCTAGATGCTGACGATGAATGGAAAACAAGTTTTCTAGAAACCTTAGCTGCTTTAATTAATGACTTTCCCAATGCTGACCTATATGCATTAGCACATATGGTCAAAAAAAGTGGTGCTGAACCTTTCAAACCTAAACATGGTCTACCCGATGGTTATCGCGGATATGTTGAGGATTTTTTCAAAGCATCTAGCAAAGGTAGTGTTTTAAATAGTTCAAAAGCGTGCGTGAGAAAAAAATCATTTTTAACTATCGGTGGTTTTCCTGAAGGAGTAACCGCAGGAGAGGATTTATATGTCTGGATACAAATGGCTTTAAATGGCACTGTTGCATGTGACGTTAGTTATCTCAGTATTGTAAATCAAGTAGAAGATTTCTCCAGATCTGCTCGTAAAAATAGTGTCCCATATCCTATAATTTTTTTCTCAAAGAATAAAATGCTAATAAGAAATAAATCATTAGATAAATATCTTTTCTTAATATTTATTAAGCATTTTATTTATTCTTTAAAAAGCTTAAAATTTAAAGAGGCGGCGCTAAGGACTTATTATTACTCTAAGATTTTTATTTAAAGAATATTTAGTCAGCTCTGAACACCCCCCAAGCCCAATAAATATGGGCTATTTGGGTGATTTCTGATGATAAAAACACCCGATTTAGTGTTTAATAACATCTAGTTTCTGGGAGTTTTACCATGATGTTTGCTTGTCCTGCTACCGATGATTTTTTCCGTTCACGTATTGACTAAATGATTGGCCTATGTCACCTGCTGTCCGTTTTTGTCTCATGGATGCCTTGGCAGGAAATAGAGACACAGGTTGCTCATCTGTTCGTGCACAAGACTAAGGCCAGCCAGGCCGGGCGGCCACGTATCCCGTTACAGGGGATGATTTCACCGCTGTACCTCAAGCATGCTTTTAACGAATCTGATGAAGGTGTGGTTGAATGTTAGGCGAATACCCCACGAGGGCAATTCTTCTCAGCACAAGCCTATTATGAAGATCGCATACCCTGCGATGCTACGACACTGGTTAAATTCCGTCACTTGTTAGGCGATGAAGGGCTTGAAGAACTGCTGGCGCAAACCATTAATGCGGCAGTTGAACTCAAACTGATCAAATCGCAGGAACTCAGGCAGGTGATCGTTGACAGCACCGTCCAGGAAAAAGCCATCGCGCATCGATGTAAGCTCAAACGTTTGGCAGCACAGAAGAAAAAGCAGCTTAAACGGTGTCAGGCGATTGAACCGTTCATCAGGCATTTGAAAACGGATCACCGAATGAAACGCTGCCATCTCAAGGAAAAAAGCGGAGACCAGCTCCATGCAGTGCTGTGCGATGCAGGCTACAAGATCAAGTGGTTGCTGCGCATGATTGCCAAGAAGGGGGTTCCCTTCTTGAGAAGGCTTTTTATGTGCCTGCGTTTGGCACCGAGTTTATCTCAAAAAGGGCTGAAAATACAGTTGGAGCGTCTGGATATAATACTTCAACAGCTTGTTAAACGATTCATTTCAGCCTAAAAAAACACTGAAAATGACTAAATCAGATGGTATTACTATTTAATTAATACTAAATAATAGAACACTTTCAAATAAATTATTAATATATTTAATCTAGTTTTATATGACTTTCCTGCTAATTGCCAGCTATCCAGACTCCCTAATAAAATTCAGAGGACCATTAATTGAAGCAATAAGCAAGAAAGGTCTTCAAGTTCATGTTGCCGTACCAGACATTGCCAGCGATAATAGCCTAAAAAAAGAATTGGAAGCACGAAATATAGTTGTTCACGATATCCCACTACACCGAACTGGCATGAACCCTTTGGCTGACATGATAACTTTAGTACATTTATTAAAGCTTATACGTCGCATCAAACCAGAATACGTATTAGGATACACCATTAAACCTGTTATTTATGGCTCCTTGGCTGCATGGCTGGCAAAAGTGCCGAAACGCTTTGCATTAATTACCGGTTTGGGTTATGCCTTTCAGGGGCAGCAAGACAGTACATCCACCAAACGTGGCTTAACCCGACAATTGGTACAACGATTATATTCATTGGCTTTGGGCAGAACTCATAAAGTGTTTTTCCAGAACCCAGATGACCAGGCCTTATTCAAAAAGTTAAAGATCCTTAAACCATCAACGCCCACTTTTGTAGTGAACGGCTCGGGTGTCAACATTTCTGAGTATGAAGTAACTCCTTTGCCAACATCACCACGTTTCCTGCTTATTGCACGCCTCTTGGGAGACAAAGGTGTACGGGAATATGCACAAGCAGCTAAACAAATAAAAAAAAATCATCCTGAAGTAAATTTTGACCTGGTTGGCTGGATAGATGAAAACCCCGATACCATCAAACAACAGGAACTAGACACTTGGATTGAGGAAGGTACGCTTAACTACCTGGGCAAACTGGCTGATGTACGCCCTGCCATTTCAAACTGTTCAGTTTTCGTACTACCCTCATACAGAGAAGGAACTCCACGTACAGTGTTAGAAGCCATGTCAATGGGCAGGGCCATTATTACCACTGACGCCCCCGGTTGCAGGGAAACTGTTATTGATAATGACAATGGCTTTCTTGTTCCAGTTAAGTCAGTAGAAGCACTGGTTGTTGCCATGAAAAATTTAATTGACAACCCTGATCTGATTAAAAAAATGGGACAGCGTTCACGAGAAATAGCAGAAGAAAAATACGATGTTCATAAAGTCAATGACAGTATGCTAAAAGCAATGGGCATTTCGGAAAGTACGAATAGATATGCTTAATTTTGATTATTAAAATGATACTTTTTAAAACTAAGGAGTATCATCATGTTTGAATTTATTTCAACCAACAAAATTTTGCATAAGGCCGGTTTTGTTTTGTTTATAGACAAAAACAACGAAATTATTTTAGACCCTGATTCTATGGATGAATTCAGTAACTGGGCACTTTCCAAGCGCAAATACGACATAGCTGAAGAACTTTCTGGCCTATTAAATGAACTTCTTGAGGAAGCTAAGATTTTCATTCATAAAAATCAATGCCTTAGAAATCTTCATTAATTTTCTTACAACCATATTCCATGTTTAAACGATTTATTGATATCTTTGTATCGGCTATTGCCTTAATTATTCTATCACCCGTAATAGCATTCGTTGCATGGAAAATATCAAAAAAACTGGGTTCCCCCGTTCTCTTCCGCCAGGTTCGTCCTGGCCTGAACGGCAAGCCCTTTACCATGGTCAAATTCCGTACCATGCGAGATGCCTTGGATAAAAACGGCAACCCTCTGCCCGATTCAGAACGCATGACACTTTTCGGAAATTTCCTGCGTTCCACCAGTCTGGATGAGCTACCCGAACTATGGAACGTATTAAAAGGCGATATGAGTCTGGTAGGACCACGCCCTTTATTAATGGAATACCTGCCCCTGTACAGCAAAGAACAGGCTCGCCGCCATGAGGTGCGCCCGGGTGTTACCGGTTGGGCACAAATCAATGGCCGCAATGCCATCAGCTGGGAAGAAAAGTTCAAGCTGGATGTCTGGTATGTGGATAATCAATCTTTCTGGCTGGATGTAAAAATCCTGTTCCTGACCGTCAAAAAAGTGTTTATTAAAGATGGAATTTCTGCAGATGGTCATGTAACCATGCCTCCTTTCGAAGGAACTCGTAAAGAAAATGAATAGCAAGACGAATATTCTAATATTATCTGCCGGGCGTCGTGTTGAACTGGTGCAAGTTTTCCAGGAAGCGTTAAAGAAGCATTTTCCTGAATCAAAGGTTTACACAACAGATTTATATCCTGATATTTCCGCTGCATGCCAGGTTTCAGATGCTTCTTTTAAAGCTCCTAGAGTGACATCTGATGAATACATTAATTTTTTAATAGATATTTGCACAAACCATAAGATTGGATTGGTTATTCCCACCATTGATACTGAGCTTATCGTTCTTGCCAAAAACAAAGAAAAATTTAACAATATTGGAACCACTGTTGTAATTGCAAGCCAAAATTTAGTTGAAGCATGTAGAGACAAACGGGAATCAGCCAAAATTTTCACATCATTAGCTATTGATCAACCTGAAATTTATGATCGTGACGACATAAAATTTCCGTGTTTTTGCAAACCCTATGATGGCAGCTGTAGTATAGGGGCCATGCCCATTTTTAACAAAGATATGCTCACTAACGATATCATGTCCGATGAGCGTAATATGTTTATGGAGCTCATTGGGAAAGAGTATAAAGAATATACTATTGATGCTTATTACAACAAGCAAGGAAAACTCTGTTGCCTGGTACCCCGCGAGCGACTTGAGATCCGTGCTGGTGAAGTAAGCAAAGGTGCAACACGAAAAAACTTTGTTTATAAATACCTGTTAAATAAATTGGATAAGCTAAAAGGTGGTATGGGCTGCATAACAGTACAGGTATTTGCGAATCCAGAAACCGAATCCATTAAGTCTCTTGAAATCAATCCCAGATTTGGGGGAGGCTACCCTCTTGCACATGCAGCAGGTGCAAACTATCCAGAATGGTTAATTCAAGAATACTTATTAAATAAAAATATTGAATTTTTTGATAATTGGGAAGATAACCTTTTAATGCTTCGTTACGATGCAAAAGTAATTGTTCATGATAAAAATAAATAAGCAATCTTTTGTCGTTTTTGATCTTGACGACACCTTATACAAAGAAAAAAGTTACAATATTTCCGGTTTAAATGCTGTCTCAGCATTTGTTAAAAAAATATATGAAAATGATCTGGGTAACTTGCTAGTTGAATGGCAACAAGCTGGAATTAAGGATATTTGGCAAAACCTTTGCCACCATCTTCAATTGAATACCTCTGTTAAAGAGTCATTTCTTTGGATATACCGGCTTCATCAACCCAATATCTCACTTTCTAAAGAAACAAAAGAAATCCTGCATTTAATCCAACAATCTACTGCAGGAATAGCCATTTTGACTGATGGCAGATCAACAACACAACGTCTTAAAATTGCAGCACTGGGTCTTGATCAACTCCCGGCTTTTATATCTGAAGACTGGCAATCAGAAAAACCTGACCCTAAGCGTTTCATAGAAATATCACACCGATATAAAGCAGACAATTACGTTTATATCGGCGACAACCCCAAAAAAGACTTTAAAGCCCCCAATGAATTAGGTTGGCACACTATTGGTTTGATTGGTGATAGTGAAAATATTCACTCTCAATCTGTAGAAAACTTAGAACAAATATTTTTACCCAATATTTGGGTTGAAAGTTTAGATAATTTACGCGAGTTCTTATGCTAAATACCCCCTTCTCCCCCTGGCCCTCTTTCACTGTTGAAGAGGCCGATGCCGTTCGTGATGTTATTTTATCCAACAAGGTTAATTACTGGACGGGTACCCAATGCCGGGATTTTGAAAAAGCCTTTGCCGCCTGGACTCATACCGCCCATGCAATAGCCGTGGCAAACGGCACGCTGGCGCTGGATTTGGCTTTCAAAGCACTGGATATTGGCCCGGGTGATGAGGTTATCGTGACTTCCCGCACCTTCCTGGCTTCGGTGTCCAGCATTATCAATACCGGTGCCAAACCGGTGTTTGCCGATGTTTGCCGTGATTCGCAAAACATTACCGCGGAAACCATCAAGGCGGTATTAACGCCCAACACCAAGGCCATTGTATGCGTGCACCTGGCAGGCTGGCCCTGCGATATGGACCCGATTATGGCACTGGCCCGGGAACATGACCTGTATGTGGTGGAGGATTGCGCCCAGGCGCATGGGGCCATTTACAAAGGCCAACCAGTGGGCAGCATTGGGGATATTGGTGCCTGGTCTTTCTGCCAGGACAAGATCATGACCACCGGGGGTGAAGGCGGCATGGTTACCACCAATAACCGGAATTACTGGCTGAAAATGTGGGCCTATAAGGACCATGGCAAAAGCTGGGAAGCCGTGTACGAACGTGAACATGCCCCCGGTTTTCGTTGGCTGCATGAAAGCTTTGGTACCAACTGGCGCATGACCGAAGTACAGGCCGTACTTGGCCTGATCCAGCTGGAACGCATGCAGGAATGGACGAGGCTTCGCCAGCAAAACGCCAACCAAATATGGGAAACCGCCAAACAGCTGCCTGCCCTGCGGGTGCCGGAAGTGCCTGAAGGCAGCGAACATGCCGCCTACAAATGCTATGTGTTCGTGCGGCCTGAGCAGTTAAAACCCGACTGGAACCGCGACCGTATTATTAATGAAATGGTGGCAGCAGGTGTGCCGGCCTTTTCCGGCTCCTGCTCTGAAGTGTATCTGGAAAAGGCGTTCGACAATACCAACCTGCGCCCGGCCCAGCGCCTGCCGGTAGCCATGGAACTGGGTGAAACGTCCTTGATGTTCCTGGTGCACCCCACCCTGACCCCGGCAGAAATAGATAAAACCTGCCAGGTTTTAAGCAGTGTCATGGAACAGGCCAGCAGGAGTTAGGCAATGACGGTTTCCAAAAAGGATTCCAACCTGGAACAAAAGCTGCGGAATCATTTACTGCAGCTGGACCGCAGCAACAAACGCCTGTTGCAGGTGGTGGCCGATGTCGCGATTATCTGGCTGTCTTTGTGGCTGGCCTTTTACCTGCGGTTGGACACCGCCGATTTTATCCAGCCATTTGGCGGCCATGCCTGGCTGTTTATTATGGCACCGCTGGTGTCTTTGCCTATTTTTGTGGTGAAAGGGTTTTACCGGGCGGTCATGCGTTACCTGGGTTCCCAGGCCAGCACCACCATTTTTGAAGGGGTAACCATTGCCACGATTTTACTGGGTATTGTTATTTATATCGGGCCCACTAGCCCGGTCGTACCGCGTGGCGTGATTTTTATTTACTGGCTGCTTATGCTGCTGATGACAGGTGGCCTGCGGCTGTTAATGCGCCATTATTTCAGCAAGGACTCATCGGGTTTGTCAGTATTTATTCCTTTTTACAATGGCAAACCCAAAAACAGCAGCGACAAGCGTACGAAAGTGCTTATTTACGGTGCCGGCCGTGCGGGCAACCAGTTGCTCAATGGCATTAACATGGAAAGCAACATGAAAGTGGTGGGGTTCATAGACGATAACCCCACCCTGATCGGCCGTGTGATTGCCGGGGTAACGGTTTTTGATCCCCAACAATTGGGCGAGGTGATTGTCAACACCGAAACCGAAAAGGTGTTGCTGGCCATTCCTTCGGCCACCCGTGCGCGTCGCCTTGAAATTATTAATGCCCTGGCTCCTTACAAGGTACTGGTTCGCACCGTGCCCGGCATGATGGACCTGGTCAGTGGAAAAATTAAAGTACAAGACTTGCGTGAAGTGGATATTGCCGACCTGCTGGGCCGCGACCCCGTCGCCCCCAATATGGCGCTGTTTGAGCAATGTGTCAAAAACCAGGTGGTGATGGTAACCGGTGCCGGTGGCTCGATTGGCTCGGAACTGTGCCGCCAGATTGTTCACTTGCAGCCTAAAGTACTTATTTTATTTGAGCATTCTGAATTTGCCCTTTACGATATTCACCGTGAAATAAGTATTTATGTACGTAACAAGCAGCTGGATATAAAAGTGGTTCCCATACTGGGTTCCATTCGCAACCAAAGCCGCCTGTTTGACGTGATGAGCGGCTGGAAGGTGGATACGGTTTACCACGCCGCCGCTTACAAGCATGTGCCCATGGTAGAACACAATATAGCCGAAGGCGTACGAAACAATATTTTTGGCACCCTGTATACCGCACAGTCAGCCATTCGCGCCCGGGTAAAGAATTTTGTACTGATTTCCACCGACAAGGCCGTACGCCCTACCAATATCATGGGTAGTACCAAGCGCATGGCCGAACTGGTGCTGCAGGCCTTGGCCCGTGAATCTACCCCGGTGCTGTTTGGGGCAGAAGAATACGGGCAATTTTCCAACCAGACACGCTTCACCATGGTACGTTTTGGCAATGTACTGGGTTCTTCCGGTTCGGTTATTCCCCTGTTCCGCAAACAAATCGCCAACGGTGGCCCCCTTACCGTCACGCATCCGGAAATTACCCGCTACTTCATGACCATCCCCGAGGCCGCCCAGCTGGTGATCCAGGCCGGCTCCATGGGCCAAGGCGGAGATGTGTTCGTGCTGGACATGGGTGAGCCGGTAAAGATTGTGGATCTGGCCAGGAAAATGATCCAGCTCTCGGGCTTAACGCTTAAGTCAAAAGAAAACCCCGAGGGTGAGATAGAAATAAAATTCACCGGCCTGCGTCCCGGTGAAAAACTGTACGAAGAACTGCTCATTGGCAGCAACGTCAGCAAAACCGAACACCCCATGATCCAGCGCGCCAATGAACTGCATACCGAATGGGAAGAACTGAAATTCCACCTGGCTACCTTGGATGATTCAATTCGTGCGTATGACTACCAGAAAGTACGTGATGTGTTTCATTTACTGGTGGAAGGGTTTAAACCGGATGAACATATTGTGGACTGGGTACATAAGCAGCAGGAAGAGCTTCGGGAAAATGTGCAGTTACCGGATTATGCGATGAGACATCACGTTCAATCAGAGCAAGCAAATACTCAAACTAACCAATCATTAAAAACCTCAAAATTATTAGAGAACTACTTATGAAATACCTTATCACTGGTGCGGCCGGTTTTATAGGAATGTACGTTGCCAAAAGTTTGCTGGAGCAAGGCCATGAAGTCATTGGTTTGGATAATCTTAATGACTATTACATCCCAGCCCTAAAGGATTATCGCCTATCACAGCTTACACCTTATAAAAATTTTCGTTTTATGAAGCTGGATTTAGCTGATCGTGAGAATATGGCATCCTTATTTGCTACCGAAAAATTTCAGCGAGTCATTCACCTAGCTGCTCAAGCAGGTGTTCGTTATTCAATTGAAAACCCTTTTACATATGTTGATAGCAACCTAATCGGAATGATGACTATTCTGGAAGGCTGTCGTCATAATCAAGTTGAACATCTAATATATGCTAGCTCCAGCTCTGTATATGGCATGAATGACAAAGTTCCCTTTAGTGAAACTGACATGGTAGATAACCCTGTGTCGCTATATGCCGCCACAAAAAAATCCAATGAATTAATGGCACATAGCTATGCTAAATTATATGGTATCCCTACAACTGGATTACGTTTTTTCACTGTCTATGGACCTGCGGGACGCCCTGATATGGCTCCATGGTTATTTACAGAAGCAATTTTGCATGGTCAACCTATAAAAGTATTTAACCATGGAAAAATGCAGCGGGACTTTACCTATATAGATGATATTGTTGAAGGTGTGCTGCGAATTCAAAATGTAACTCCTAACGAAGAAATTCCTTATAATTTATTCAATATTGGCAACAACCAGCCTATTGAACTGTCTCGATTTATCCGTGCTATTGAAACTGCTTGCGGTTGCGAGGCTGAAAAAATATATCTTGATATGCAACCTGGCGATGTTGTACGTACCTATGCAGACACTTCAAGGTTAGAAAAAATTGTAGGATATAAACCGGCCATGGAAATAGAAGAAGGAATAAACAGGTTTGTACGCTGGTATAAGGAATTTAACTTCCGAAACTAATTACTCAGCTGTATTAATAGTTTAAACTTAAAAACCCCACTCATTTATATTTTACTTAATAAGTATCGCATGAAAATTACCGTAGTAGGCGCAGGATACGTTGGTCTGTCCAATGCCATTTTATTATCTCAGGCTAATGACGTGGTTATTTTGGATATTGTTCCAGAAAAAGTAGCTTTGCTTAATAACAAGCAATCCCCCATTGAAGATACGGACATTGATTTTTATTTAAAAAACAATGACCTGAATCTTCAGGCAACCAGCAACAAGAATGAAGCATATGAAGGGGCTCATTTCATCATTGTAGCAACACCAACTGATTACGACACCGTGACCAATTACTTCAATACAAAAAGTGTTGAAGCGGTTATTGCTGAAGCAAGAAAAGTAAACCCCAATGCGGTGATTGTGATCAAATCCACAATACCTATTGGTTTCACGAAAAGAATCAAAGAAGAGTTTAATGATGAAAACATCATCTTCTCTCCTGAATTTTTGCGTGAAGGCAAAGCCTTGTACGACAATTTACACCCATCAAGGATTATTGTTGGAGAGCAAAGCGAAAATGCAAAGGTTTTTGCAAACCTGCTTTTACAAGGGGCTATCAAGAAAGATACACCGGTACTGTTTACCGACAGCACCGAGGCTGAAGCGGTTAAACTGTTTTCAAACACATACTTGGCGCTACGCGTAGCTTATTTTAATGAGCTTGACTCTTTTGCCGAAATACATGGTTTGAACACAAGGCAAATTATTGAAGGCGTTGGACTGGACCCCCGTATTGGCAATCATTACAACAACCCCAGTTTTGGTTATGGTGGTTACTGCCTACCCAAAGATACCAAACAATTACTGGCCAATTACAAAGATGTACCCCAAAATCTGATTCGTGCGATTGTGGAATCCAATACGACCCGCAAAGATTTTGTTGCAGATGATATTTTAAAACGTGCCCCTAAAATTGTCGGCGTGTATCGCCTGATCATGAAAACGGGTTCTGATAATTTCAGGGCATCCAGCATTCAGGGGATCATGAAACGCATCAAGGCAAAGGGTATTGAAGTTGTTATTTACGAACCCGCTTTACAGGATACTGAGTTTTATAACTCACGGGTTTTAACGGATTTGGAAGAGTTCAAACAAACTGCCGACGTGATTGTCTGTAACCGTATGGCTGAAGCGCTTGAAGATGTGAAAGACAAAATTTATACACGCGATATTTTTGGTAGTGATAGTTGATTACTGTGCTTAAGCAACTGTAGAGGCTCAAGCATAAGCTGACAATTAGCTATTTTTATACAGAACCTGTCAAGGCAATATTGTTCAATCCTTGTACCTACTCTTATTTACAGTATTGACATTGCCATCAAATCCCTAACAGCTTGATTGTATTAATAAATTTAAATCCTTGATTAATTTACATCACGTTACTAGCCATATGTTTGGATAGTTTTTTATTGGTATTTCAGTAAGGTCAATGTCATACTTTCACGTCCTTCCAGTGGGAAAAAATCCTCCCGTTCAAGCGAGTAATTGTGCCTATCTCCTGACAGATAACTGGGACGATTGGTTCAAGTTTTCAACGCTTTATACTCTCGTGATTTACGATGAGACTGGCGAACGACATAACATTGGTGGGGTAAAAATTGGCCAGTTTGCAATGACAGAGAAGCAACACCGCCCAAATCTCCCTGAGCAGTTTGACAACCTTGATGATCGGTTTTTCTCGCTCGGCCAAGACGACAGTTATTATGACTTCTTAAATAACCTAGGCGCTGGGGTGCGCGATCGAATACTCGGCGCTCTTCGCGACGTAGCACTAGACTCCAACTTATTCGAGCGCGCTCTTAACGAGCAAGTAACGGGAACTTCCTTATTGAGATCGGTCGATCGCTCAACGGTAACTGGCCAGTTTCATCGGATGGCGCAAGGTGGCGCACGGCTGACGAACTACAAGTTCAGTTATTCGGCACAACGACGATCTCCCTTCGTCGAACCATTGAGCCTCACTTTTTTCGTTGCCCCAGAATCATATCCTCCTACTAATGTGCATGTACTCATCGGACGCAATGGCGTAGGCAAAACCACCTTGCTAAACGATATGACACGTGCTATCGTTAATCAAAATACAGATGCGACAATAGTTGGTGCCTTTTCCTTTGAGCTCGGTGATTTCGACGAAAATCTTTTTACCAGCCTCGTTTCAGTAACCTTCAGTGCGTTTGATCCATTTGAGCCTCCTCCTGACCAACAGGACAAGTCACAAGGCGTTCGCTATGCCTATATCGGATTAAAGAATAGTGAGAAAGATAAAAATGGTCAATCCAAACCACCCAAAAACCCTGATGCTTTATCTGTCGATTTTGTCAACAGCGTATTGATTTGCCGTCAGAGCGGGAAGGTTGCGCGTTGGGAGAGGGCACTTAACATGCTACAAGCCGATCCAATTTTCCGCGACGCGGGGGTCTCGTCACTCGCACGCTCCACCAGTGGACTCCAAGAGATAAAAACCGAAGCGCGCAGACTTTTCAAGAACTTAAGTTCCGGGCACAAAATTGTACTTCTAACAATCACACGTTTAATCGAGACTGTTGAAGAAAAAACTCTTGTTCTTCTGGATGAACCCGAAGCACATCTACATCCGCCACTACTTTCAGCCTTTGTGCGAGCCCTCTCAGATTTACTGATCAACCGGAATGGCGTCGCGTTAATTGCAACGCATTCACCAGTCGTTCTACAGGAAGTGCCGATGAGCTGTGTCTGGATGATACGACGTACAGGATTACTCTCAATAGCTGAAAGACCCGAAATCCAAACCTTCGGAGAGAATATTGGATTACTTACCCGGGAAGTGTTCGGGCTGGAGGTTACCCAGTCTGGTTTTCACAAAATGCTTCGCGATGCTGTCTCCGAACTTCCAAACTATGATAGGGTGGTTCGTCACTTCAGCGGAGAGCTTGGCGATGAAGCACGAGCAATCATCCAAGGACTACTGGCAGCACGAGAGAATCTTGAGGATGAGGATTTTTAATGTGGCCGCTAGAACGACCGACTATCTCAGCACAATCTGCCTTTCATACCTGCATAAGGTAACTGTCCGGTAAAGTCATCTTTTCAAGTCGCTAATAAAATATGAACATACTTGTCCACTATCGCAAATGGACACGTATGGACTATCTAGAAGAAATCAGCCCGGAACCAACCCCGTTACCCCGT
>NZ_JAHSPR010000020.1 GCF_019132845.1 Advenella alkanexedens
GGGCCCAGTACCAGACCCAGCAACAGCGGCGCACCTTCACACTTCAGTTTGGTCCAGATATAACCGATGATGCCAAAGATACCCATGACGTAAATATCAAACGCGTTGTAGTTCAGCGAGTACACACCGATCGTGCAGAACAGCAAAATGGCCGGGAACAGGACACGGTAAGGCACTTTGAGCAGTTTGACCCACAGGCCCACCAGCGGCAGGTTCAGCACCACCAGCATCAGGTTACCAATCCACATGGACACGATCAGACCCCAGAACAACTCGGGGTGGCTGCTCATGACCTGAGGACCGGGCTGGATGTTGTGAATCGTCATGGCACCCACCATCAGGGCCATCACGGCGTTACCGGGAATACCCAGGGTCAGCAAGGGAATGAACGAGGTTTGTGCCGCCGCGTTGTTGGCCGACTCGGGGCCGGCCAGACCGGCCGGATGACCCTTGCCAAAACGCTCGGGGGTTTTGGAGATTTTCTTCTCCAGGGTATAAGAGGCAAAGGAAGACAGCACCGCACCGCCACCAGGCAAAATACCCAGGGCCGAACCCAGCATGGTACCGCGCAAGACGGCCGGACCGGCTTCTTTGAACTCTTGCTTGTTGGGATACAGGGTACCGAGTTTGTCGGTAATATCAACACGGTTTTCTTTTTGTGCCAGGTTGTTCATGATCTCGGCCAGACCGAACACACCCATGGCCACCACGGCAAAGTCGATACCGTCTTGCAGTTCGGGAATGCCAAAGTCAAAACGGGCCACACCCGAGTTCAC
>NZ_JAHSPR010000002.1 GCF_019132845.1 Advenella alkanexedens
ATTTGCCAATATGATGGTCATCGGCTTCTTCACCACGCAGTGAACCAATGGTGACCACACCGCCCAGCAAGGCCAGGACGACACCCAGCCAGAATGGAAAATAGCCAGGCCCCATACGGGCAGGCGTACCCATGTCATAGCTCGTGGCGAACAGGGCAAAGCCAATTCCTAGAGCGATGAACATCAAGCCGGACCAGAAGTCCTGTTGATTCTTAATGTGCATAACTTATAACCTTAGTTAAATAGATGAAATGTGTGAGATTTATAATGGATCGGGCAAAAAAGCGGATGAGGCTTTCATCCGCTTTTTTATAAAAATCGCAGGGATTACTGCAATTCAATATTGCCTTTTTTTACAACATCCTTGGCCCAGTCATACTGTTGCTGGATTTCCTTGGCAAATTCTTCAGGTGAGTTACCTGCTGGGAAGGCCCCTTGTTTTTCCAGGGCAGCAATCACGGTGGGGTCTTTCAATGCATCAAGCGTTGCTTTATTCAGGGTGGCAATCACGTCTTCGGGAGTACCGGCAGGTGCCAGCAGACCATACCAGACGGGTTGGTTCAATTCAGGGTAACCCAGCTCTTTAAAGGTGGGAACATCTTTCATACTGTCCAGACGTTCTTCCCAGGCAATTGCCAGAGGACGAAGATTTTTGGCTTCGATTTGTGGGAAAGAGGATGGCAGGTTGTCGAACAAAATACCAATTTGTCCACCCACGGCATCGGTAACTGCCGGGCCTGAACCCCGATAGGGAACATGAACGATGTCGGTGTCGGTGGCCAGGCGGAAGGCTTCGCCAAACAGGTGCAGAACACTGCAGGTGCCCGATGAACCGTAAGAGTATTTGTTGGGATTGGCCTTGACTTCGGCCAGGAAGGACTGGAAGTCATTGGCAGGAAATTTGGGGTTGACTTCAAGTACGTTGGGCACGTTGACGAAGTTGGAAACCGGCGCAAAATCTTTCAGGGGGTCATAACCCAGTCCTTCGGGTTTGCAGGCAGGGTTGACGCCCAGGGTTGAAACGGTTGCAATGGATAGGGTATAGCCATCAGGTTTGGCGCGCGCAGCTTCAGAGGCGCCAATGGCACCACCCGCACCGGCTTTGTTTTCCACTACCATTGGTTTGCCCAGGATGTCACTCATTTTGGCAGTGACGATCCGGGTTACGATATCGGTAGAGCCGCCAGGCGCAAAAGGAACAATAACGCGAATGGGTTTGCTTGGGAAGTCAGCTGCATATGACGTGCCACTTATGATGGCGGCAGCACTGAAAACTGCGGTTAAAAGGGATTTTTTCATATAAATTCCTTGACAATTTGTAAAATCTGCATCGAAAAAATATACTTATAGAAATAATCTATTTCGAAGAAGGGCAGATAATAGTAAGAACAAGCGGAACCTTGCAAGCATAAATACAAATAATAAGGGTAATTGCCTAGAAATTTGCGGGTCGCCTGCAAGGTTTAAGAGTTATTTGTAACTATTGGCTTTTAGTTTGTCTTGCGGTGAAAAAATGTGATAGTTCTCCCACGATTCCTTTTCGGAAGGCCATCACGCAGATGATAAAGATGAGTCCCATGACAATCGTAACCGATTCACCCAGGCTTGAAAACCATTGTACGCCAGTCGTATCGGCAATCATGCGGCCCAAATCACCAATCTTGTTTTCGAGCATGACGACAATGAAAGCGCCAATGACCGGACCTGTAAAGGTACCCACGCCACCAATCAGGGTCATTAATACAACGATACCTGACATTTGCCACATGGCGTCGGATAGCGTGGCTGACACAAAAACCAGTGTTTTTGTGGCACCGGCCAGTCCGGCAATGGCAGCGGACAGGACAAAAGCCAGCAGCTTGTATTTGTCTACATCATAGCCAAGCGAAATGGCACGGGGTTCATTTTCCTTGATGGCTTTCAGGACCTGACCAAAGGGCGAGTTGACGGTTCTCCAGCAGAGGAAATAACCAATCATGAAGATGCCAACTACCACATAGTAAAGGTTCAGGTCGTTTTTCAGGTCGAGCAGGCCGAAGAGATAGCCTCTGGGCACGCCTTGCAAACCGTCTTCACCACCGGTGAATGGTGCTTGCAGATAGAAAAAGAAAACCATTTGGGCCATTGCCAGCGTGATCATGGTGAAGTAAATACCGCTGCGCCGGATCGCCAGACCCCCGATCACGAAACCAAGGATGGCGGCAATCAGGATGCCGTAAAGAATACCCAGCTCGGGTGAAAATCCCCATACTTTAATGGCATGGCCTGTTGCATAGGCGGCACTGCCCAGGAAAGCGGCGTGTCCGAAAGAGAGCAGGCCAACGTAGCCCAGAAGCAGGTTGAAAGCGCATGCAAACAGGGCATAGCACAGGATTTTCATGACAAAAATGGGGTATATGCCGAACGCAGGCAATGAGGCGGCCACAATGGCAAATAATGCATAGCCAAGGATTTGTCGATTCATTTTTCTTTCCCAAAAAGTCCGGCAGGGCGGAGTAATAAAACAATGGCCATAATAATGAAGACTACGGTGCTGGAAGCTTCAGGCCAGAATACTTTGGTCAGTCCTTCAATCACCCCCAGGCCAAGACCGGTCACAATAGAACCCATGATGGAGCCCATGCCACCGATAACAACGACCGCAAACACGACAATAATCAGGTTGGCGCCCATGAGGGGGGATACTTGCAGCACGGGGGCGGCCAGCACACCGGCAAAACCGGCCAGGGCAACACCAAAACCATAAGTCAGGGTAATCATAAGCGGTACGTTAATGCCAAATGCTTCAACCAGCTTGGGGTTTTCAGTACCGGCACGCAATAACGAGCCAAGACGGGTTTTTTCAATCATGAACCAGGTGAACAGGCAAACAATGATGGACGCCAGCACAATCCAGCCACGGTAAATGGGCAGGATCATGAAGCCCAGGTTGACCGCACCACGCAGGCTTTCCGGGGTGGGATAGGGTTGGCCCGAGACACCATAAAAGCTGCGGAAAACGCCTTCGATCAACAGGGCAATGCCGAAGGTAAGCAGCAGGCCATAAAGATGGTCGAGCTTGTATAAATGGCGCAGCAGCAAGCGTTCGATGATCATGCCAAAAATGCCAACCAGAATAGGGGCGACAATCAGCATGACCCAGTAATTAAGCCCCAGGTATTGCAGTCCCATCCAGGCCAGGAAGGCGCCCAGCATGTATAAAGCACCATGGGCGAAGTTGATGACATTGAGAAGGCCAAAAATGACGGCCAGACCCAATGAGAGAATTGCGTAAAAAGAACCGTTTACAAGGCCCAGCAAAATCTGGCCAAGAAAGGCTTGAATAGGGATGCCGAAAATATCAATCATAATGCATAACGTTCAGTTTATTTATTGACCACATGTTTTAACTGGTGTTGTGACAGCCCCGGGTAGAGGCTGTCATGACTACAGTGCGAATCTGTATGAAGTGCCGTTTACAGTTTGCAGGTGGATTCACTCGCGGGACCGAAAGCCTTTTCTCCTGAAACTTTGTCAACAACGTTGTAGTAATCCCATGGGCCTTTGGATTCTTCCGGTGTCTTGACCTGCATCAGGTACATGTCATGGACCATCAACCCGTCTTTCCGGACGATGCCATCTTTGGCGAAGAAGTTGTTAATTGTGTTGGACTTGAACCATTTCATGACGGCTTCACCGTCATCGGTGCCGATTTCCTTGACGGCTTTCAGGTAGGTTTCGGCTGCAGTATAGTCGGCTGCCTGAACGAATGAGGGTTTGCGCTTGATGCGTTCCTCGAACTTGGCGGCCCATGCCCGTGACTCGTCATCCTGGTTCCAGTACCAGGGGGCGGTCAGGTACAGACCCTGTGTGGCTTGCAGGCCCAGTGCGTGCACGTCGTTAATGAATACCAGCAGCCCGGCTGGTTTCATGCCTGGCGTTACGCCAAATTCGCTGGCGGCCTTGATGGAGTTGATGAAGTCGCCCCCCGCGTTGGCCAAGCCCAGGATTTCAGCACCAGAGGTTTGGGCCTGCAACATGTAAGAGGAGAAGTCGGTGGTGCTTAATGGCACGCGAACCGTGCCCTTGATGGTGCCACCGGCGGCTTTCACCACATTGATGGTGTCCTGTTCAAGGGAGTGGCCAAAAGCGTAATCGGCGGTGATGAAGAACCAGGTTTTACCACCCTGGTTATAAACGGCAGAACCGGTTACATTGGCCAGTGCCTTGGTGTTATAGGCATAGTGAATGGTAAATGGGGTGCAGTGGGTGGTGGTGAGGGCTGTTGCGCCGGCACCGATCGAGATATAGGGTTTTTTCTTTTCGGCGGCAACGGCAGCCGAAGCCAGTGCGGTGGCTGAGTTGGTGCCACCGATAATCATGTCAACCTTGTCCTGGTCGATCCATTCACGGACTTTGGCCGATGCCACGTCAGCTTTGTTTTGGTGATCAGCGGTCACCAGTTCTATTTTTTTTCCATTGATTTCACCGCCAGCGGCTTCGATGGCCATTTTAATGGCTTCGCCACCGGCAGGGCCGTCCAGGTCGGAATACACACCGGACATGTCGGTAATGAAGCCGATTTTAATGATGTCATCGGAAATTCCCTGGGCTTGGGCAAGGCCCAGTGTGGACAGGGTAATTGCCGTAGCCAAGGCTGTTTTTTTCAATTTTGTTGAATTCTTTATTCTCATGTTTGTCTCCGGGGATAGAATGAAAAATAGCTTAGACACCCAGCAGGGTATGGAGAGTGTCCTGTTTGGCGGCCAGCTCGGAAGCCGGGAATTGTTCCACGATTTCACCATGTTCCATGACATAGAAATGATCGGCCAGGGGGGCGGCAAAGCGAAAGTTCTGTTCGACCATCACAATGGTGAAACCTTTGGCTTTCAGGGTCGTGATCATGCGGGCCAGGGTTTGGACAATGACAGGAGCAAGACCTTCTGAAATTTCATCCAGCAACAGGATATTGGCACCTGTGCGTAAAATCCGGGCCACCGCCAGCATCTGCTGCTCACCACCCGACAGTCGGGTTCCCGGTGAGTGGCGGCGCTCGAGCAGGTTGGGAAACATTTCGTAGATTTCCGCCAGGGACATGCCTTTGTCGCCAGCGGTGCGGCCATTGAGCTGCGGAGGCAAAAGCAGGTTTTCCTCACAACTCAGGCTGGCAAAGATGCCGCGTTCTTCGGGGCAATAACCAATACCCAGATGGGCGATTTTATGGGTGGGCAGGTTAATGGCTTCAACACCATGGATCTTGATGGAGCCTTTGCGGGTGCCGGTTAGTCCCAGCAAGGCCCGCAGGGTGGTGGTACGGCCTGCGCCGTTACGCCCCAGCAGGGTAATGACCTTTCCTTTGGGAATGCTGATGTTGACGCCATGCAGAATGTGCGATTCACCATACCAGGCCTGCAAATCCTTGATTTCAAGTGCGAGTGCTGTCATGTCAGTGAGCCCCTTCCAGTTGACCTTCGGAAGTGCCCATATAAGCTTCCATCACGGCGGGGTTACGTGAAACTTCCTGGTAACTGCCTTCGGCCAGCGTGGCGCCCCGTGCCAGAACGGTGATTTTGTCGGCAATCGAGGAAATCACGTTCATATTGTGTTCGACCATCAGGATCGTGCGGCCGACGCTGACTTTTTTGATCAGTTGGGTGACCCGGTCCACATCTTCATGCCCCATACCCTGAGTAGGTTCGTCAAGCAGCATGAGTTCGGGCTTCATGCCCAGCGTGGTGGCAATCTCCAATGCCCGTTTGCGCCCGTAAGGCAGGTTGGAGGTGATTTCATTTTCAAATTCAAGCAGGTCAACTTCGGCCAGCAATTCCCTGGCCTGGTCGTCAAGCTCATGCAGGCATCTGTTGCTTTTCCAGAAGTGAAAAGAATTGTTCTGCTGGCGTTGCAGACCGATGCGTACATTCTCCAGCACCGTCAACTCGGGGAAAACGGCTGAAATCTGGAAGGAGCGGATAATGCCCTTGCGTGCGATTTGAGCCGGCTTTTCAGCCGTAATATTGGTGCCATTAAAAAGAATATTGCCAGCGGTGGGACGCAGGAATTTGGTCAGCAAATTGAAGCAGGTGGTTTTACCTGCGCCGTTGGGACCGATGAGCGCATGAATGTGACCGCGCTGCACCTGCAGGTTTACATCATTTACCGCCACGAAACCAAGGAATTCCTTGGTCAGGTTTTTTGTTTCTAAGATTAAATCACTCATGTTATGCATTAATTTTAAAAAATAGTGATTGAAAACACAGGTGTCTCCCCATGCCTTTGGTACAGGATGAGTATGCGTTAGAAACAGATTGGCTCGCTATAGGTGCTTTCCATAAGGATTTAAGATTAAAGCGGGTAGAAAAGAGAAAAACCGCGAAAAACAAGGTTTTTCGCGGTTTTAGATATAAATATATAATTTTTCAATAGCGGTGAAAGTGTAAAAACCGCTTGTTTGTTATATGTGTGTAATAAACTTGGTGACCAAATATCCGTCAAAGGTTTCGGTACCGCCTTCACTGCCGATGCCACTGTCTTTCACGCCACCAAAGGGAGTTTCAGGCAAGGCAGAACCGAAGTGGTTGATATTGACCATCCCCGCCTCAAGAGCATTGGATACTTTGGTGGCGGTTTGCAGTGAATTGGTAAAGACGTATGAAGACAGGCCGAAAGGCAGACTGTTGGCCCTGGCCAGAACTTCATCGGTGTTGCTGAATTTAACCACCGGTGCAATCGGGCCAAAAGGCTCTTCGGTCATAAGCTTGGCATCATCTTTAATATTGGTAACAACGGTTGGCGGGAAGAAATAACCGGTTTGTGACAGGGGGTCACCGCCCAGTTCAATGGTTGCGCCACGCTGTCTGGCATCTTCGACAAAAGCGCTCATGCTGCCAATGCGACGCTCGTGCGCCAGGGGACCCATCTCGGTTCCCTGGGCCGTACCATCACCCACCTGGATGTTTTTCAAGGCACCAACAAAAATATCCAGGAACTGGTCATAGGCTTTTTCCTGGACATAAAAGCGGGTGGGCGACACGCAGACCTGACCGGCATTGCGGATCTTGAACTTGGCCAGGCTCTTGGCTGCCTGCTCGATATTGGCATCATCAAAGATCAGTACGGGAGAGTGACCGCCCAGTTCCATGGTGATGCGCTTCATGTGGGCACCTGCCAAGGCAGCCAGCTGTTTGCCAACCGGTACCGAGCCGGTAAAGGAGACTTTACGTACGATCGGGGAGCGGATCAGGTAGTCGGATACCTTGGCGGGCTCACCCCAAACAATATTCAAGACCCCTTTGGGCAGGCCGGCGTCGTGAAAGATGCGGGCAATCGCCATGACGGCACTGGGGGAGTCCTCGGGGCCTTTCAGGATAATGGAGCAACCGGCGCCAATCGCTGCTGAAATTTTACGGATAGCCTGGTTGTAAGGGAAGTTCCATGGAGTGAAAGCGGCACATACACCAATCGGCTCACGTACCACGATCTGGCGCACATTGGGTGTGCGGGGAGGAATGACCCGACCGTAAATGCGACGGCATTCTTCGGCATGCCAGTCGCAGTGGTCGGCGCATGAAATGATTTCACCTACCGCTTCGGCCAAAGGTTTGCCTTGGTCGCGGGTCAGGTTCAGGCCAATTTCCTGGGCACGGTCACGGGATAATTGGGCAGCCTTGCGTAAAATGGCGGAGCGCTCCATGGGAGAGCTGTGCTTCCATGAGTCGAACGCCCGCTGCGCAGCGGACAGGGCACGATCCAGATCCGCCTCACTGGCATGAGGCAGTTGCCCCAGCACTTCAAGGGTTGCCGGGTTGATGACGTCCTGGGTTTTGCGTCCTCCACCAGAAATAAACTCGCCATCTATATACAGACTCAGTGCTTCATATTGACTCATTTTCTTTCAATCCTCAGTTAGTGTTTTGAATAAAACTTTTTATTTGAAATTTGGGTTTTAGACTACTTTGCTGACCGATTCGGCAAAGTAGGTCACGTTGTTTTCGTTAAGGCCGGGTACACTGATCCTGCCTGAGTCGATCAGGTAAACACCATAATCGGTACGCAGTTTTTCAATTTGTGCCAGGCTTAAACCGGTGTAGCTGAACATGCCATTTTGTTTAATGATGAACGAGCTGTCGAAGTGAGGTGCCTGCGCGTGCAGGATATCGTAGGCTTTCTGGCGGATGTTCCGGATGCGGGTACGCATTTCATTGACTTCGCTATCCCATAGGGCAAACAGCTCCGGGTCGTTAAGCACATCGGAGATCATGCGGGCACCATGCAAGGGCGGGTTGGAGTAAATACGGCGTACCAGCAGTTTGATTTGTCCGAGTACCCGGTCGGCTTCATGGGTATTTTGGCAAATCACTGAAAGTGCACCACAGCGTTCGGCATAAAAAGAAAAATTCTTGGAAAACGAATTGGCAACCAGCATGGGAATGTTTTTGGCAGCCAGCAGACGCACGGCAAAGGCATCTTCATCCAGGCCGTTGCTGAAACCCTGATAGGCGATGTCCAGGAACGGGATCAGTTTGCGATCCACAATGATATCGGCAATTTCTTCCCATTGCGTGGTGGACAGGTCTGCGCCGGTCGGATTGTGGCAGCAGGGGTGCAGCAGCACAATGCTGCCAGCGGCAAGGTTCTGGAAGGTTTGCTTCATTTCGTCAAATAGCAGCACGCCTTTGACGGAATCGTAATAGGGGTAGGTGTGGGTTTTCAGGCCGGCACCCTCAAAAATGGCGTGGTGGTTATCCCAACCCGGGTTGCTGATCCAGATTTCACTGTTGGGGCTGGCCAAGTGCAGGAGCTCTCCGCCAATACGCAGGGCACCGGTGCCTCCCACGCTTTGCATGGTCACAATGCGCCCTTCGTTCAGGGCAGCGCATTCAGTGCCAAAAAGCAGTTTTTGTACGGCGCTACGATAGCTGGGTAAACCTTCCATGGGTAAATATTGGCGGGTTTCGGGTTGCTGAGCACGTTTCAGTTCGGCTTGATGGATACTGTCCAGGACGGGAATCTGCCCTTTTCCATCATAATAAAGTCCAACGGTCAGATCCACTTTATTCTGGCGCTGGTCTTGGCGGAACATATCACCAATTCTGAAAATGGGGTCACCGGCATAAGGTGCTAAATGCTCAAACATGGCTTTCCTTCTAGTTAAAAATATGCGTGCGTGGAAAAAAATAACTGTACCATGGAAAAGCCGGGTTCCATGCATGGGTTTGCCAGTCAGAATGCAATCATCTCCTGGCGGGAAAGCCAGGAGATGATCAGGTGGTTTTTTTGTTTTTAACTGCTTGCTTATTGCGCTACCCAGGCGTTATAGCGCTGCTCAAGGGCATCGCCGTAATCGGTCCAGAAATTGACATCCAGCGCAATGGCGTTTTCCATATTTTCTTTGGAGCTGGGCAGGTCTTTGGCGATGTCAGCCGGCAGGGCCTCAATGGCTGCTATGGTTGGCGGGCCGTAGGGAAGGAGTGTTGAAAAGGCCACCAGGTTCTCGGGCTGGCTGGCATGCTTGATCAGCTTATGGGCGTTTTCAACATTGGGAGAACCTTTGGGAATGGCCCAATAATCAATGGCATACAGACTCTGGTCCCAGACCAGGCCAAGCGGGCGTTTGTTTTCTTGGTTGATGGCATGGGTAATTCGGCCATTGTAGGCGGAAGACATGACGACATCACCGGCCACCAGGTATTGACCGGGTTGTGCACCCGACTCCCACCATTGGATATAGGGTTTGATTTCATCCAGTTTCTTGAAGGCACGGTCAACGCCTTCTGGGGTTGCCAGTACTGTGTAAACGTCTTTGGGAGACACGCCATCGGCCATCAGGGCAATTTCAAGTGTGTATTTGGCGCCTTTGCGCAGGGATCGTTTGCCCGGGTATTTTTTTACATCCCAGAAGTCAGCCCATGAGGTGGGGGCTTCCTTCAGTTTGTCTTTGTTATAGGCCAGGGCCACCGACCAGATAAATGTGCCCACACCGCACTCAAGTGCTCCATTTTCGATAAAGTCGGATTGCGGGATAACTTTGCTGTAATCAATTTCTTCAAACATGCCTTCGGCGCAACCGCGCTCCAGTTCGGGGGCCTCAACCTCTACCACATCCCACTGGACGCTATTGGTGTCGACCATACTTTTTATTTTTCCCATCTCCCCGTTCCAGTCCGCAGAATTGATTCTGATGCCGGTTTCTTTTTCAAAAGGCTGAAAGTAGGCTTTTTCCATGGCGACTTTTGCATCACCACCGAAAGAAACAACGGTAAGACTTTGAGCAGAGGCGGCAGCAGTAAAGGCGCTGAGTATGAAGCCTGTAACAATGGCTGAACGAGCATGTTTGAGCATAATTTCACATCCTTGTGTTTGGCATTATTGAATCATTTTCCGTGTCAGGCCGGTTTTTGGGCGGAACCCTGAAGGTTGAGCCTGAAGAAAAGTGATGATGGTGACATCATCGCAATTTTTGTTTTTTAAAGGAAATAGGGGTTTTCCCGTGAAGTGATGAGGTGGCTGCAGGATTGGTGGATATGGATTGCGGGATTATTAAAATGAATATAAATGCAATGAATCATATAAATGAAATGCAATAAATCGTTAACTGGTTATTACAACCATAAATGCTCATGGATAATGAAGCGTGAATTTGGAATGGGATTGTCTGATGCTTTTTTAGTTCATGGTTATAAAAAAACAACAATTTCAATTTTGAATTAAATATGAAAATAATAATTGATGTGCGAGTCTTATGTTTGAAATTCCATTAGCTGAACTGGTGCTTGAAAAGCTGAATCGTGATGATAAAACCCCATTGCAACGTCAGCTTTATCAAATCATTCATGATCTGATCAACAATGGTAAATTGCCACCAGACAAAAAGCTGCCTTCTTCCCGTTTTCTGAGCAAAGAGGCGGGTATTTCGCGAATTACCGTTTCTTTGGTTTATGAGCGCCTGATTACCGAAGGTTATCTGTACAGCAGGGAAGGCAGTGGCACGTATGTCTCAAAGGTGGTCACACCGCTGGTGCCTTCCGGCAATGCGCCTGTCATGAAGTCCTGGGTATATTCCGAAAGGGGAGCCAGGTTGCTGTTGTCGGAAAGCAGTCCGCCGCAACCCAAGGGGGAGTTTGTGCCCGGTATCCCCGATGTCTCCGAGTTCCCGTTTCATATCTGGCGAAAAATCCTGGGCAAATATTATTCAAAAAAATATCTTCACCTGTCGGGCTACGCCGAGTCGGGCGGATATGTGGAATTGCGTAAGGCCATTGCCGCTTATCTGGCCATTTCCCGCTCCCTGCAGTGTGATCCCGACCAGATTATTGTGACCTTTGGCACGCCCCAGTCGCTGGATTTATGTACCCGGCTGCTGAGTGACCCCGGGCAGCAGGCCTATATTGAGGATCCGCCTTATTGGGCGACCGAGTCGGTATTTGAGGCAGGGGGGGTAAAGGTTAACTGCATACCGCTTGATGAAGAGGGAATCGCGCTGGAGGATGACATGATTGCCGTAAACGGCAAATTCATCTATGTCACGCCTTCACACCAGTACCCCACCGGTGTCACCATGTCGATGGAGCGGCGCGAGAAGATCCTGGCGCTTGCCCGAAAGCATCAGCTCTGGGTGATAGAGGACGATTATGACTGTGAGTTCAGGCATGATGACTTGCATTTGCCCTCTTTGCAAAGCCTGGATCAGGGCAATCATGTCATTTATTTCGGTACGTTCAGTAAAACCATGTTTTCCGGGGTGCGTCTGAGCTATATGGTGGTGCCTCCAGGGCTGGCGCCCGCCATGCGGCGGGCCATTTCAAACCTGTACTTGCCAGGCATGTTGCAGTTGCAGGCGTCCCTGGCTGAATTTATCAATGAAGGCCACTTCTACCGGCATATCAAGAAAATGCGGGCTATTTATTTTGAGCGTGGCGCCTTGTTCCGGGAAAGGCTCAAAGCGGTTTTCGGCAATAAAGTGACCCTTTCACAGGGTAATTCGGGTTTGCACCTAATGGCCCGATTCAATACTTTGTTAAGTTTCGAACAGTTCTCGCTTTGTGCCCGTCGCCACGGCATGATTGTGCGTCAGGTCAAATTCCGCAAACCCACGGAACACGGGCTTTGCCTGGTACTGGGCTATGGTGGCGTACCTACCCGGGATATTGCCGGAGCGGTTGATCGCCTGCAGCAAGTTTTCATTGAAGGCGAGCGTGGACTGTTCTTCAGTGGTGCCTGAAAATGCAACTGGCCTGATCAAAATTACACAAGTGGATATAGCCGATTGTGGTTTCCTGTCTTAGGATAAAAAAACAGAACTGACTTGATTGTGCAATATTCGACTGTTACGGAGACCCAAATGGAAAATACATTAATTCAGCAGGAAAGTGACGATATCAATTACCACTTGCACCCTTATACCAATGCCCGCAAGCATCAGGAACAGGGGCCGTTGGTCATCGTCAAGGGAGATGGGGTTTACGTTGAAGATATTCATGGCCGGAAATATCTGGAGGCCATGGCTGGATTATGGAGTGTGGCCCTGGGCTTTAGCGAAAAAAGGCTGGTCCAGGCCGCCATGCGTCAGTTTGAAGTATTGCCGTTTTATCATCAGTTCACGCATAAAACCCATGATGTGGCTGCCCAATTTGCCAAAATGCTCATTGATATCGCACCAGTGCCCATGAGCAAGGTGTTCTTTACCAACTCCGGCTCCGAGGCCAATGATACGGTCGTCAAACTGGTCTGGTATCGTTCCAATGCTTTGGGTTTGCCCAACAAAAAGAAAATCATCAGTCGCCTTAAGGGCTACCACGGCGTTACCGTAGCGTCTGCCAGCCTGACCGGTCTGCCAGGCAATCATCGCGGCTTTGATTTGCCTATCGATCGCATTTTGCATACGGCATGTCCGCATTATTGGCGTGATGCACAGGAAGGCGAAAGTGAAGAACAGTTTTCAACCCGTATGGCCCAGGAACTGGAAAACCTGATCCAGAAAGAAGGCCCTGAAACCATTGCCGCGTTCATTGCCGAACCGGTTATGGGGGCGGGTGGCGTGATTGTGCCGCCTGCTACTTATTGGGAGAAAATCCAGGCGGTTCTGGAAAAGCATGACATCCTTTTTATTGCTGATGAAGTGATTTGTGGCTTTGGCCGTACCGGGAAAATGTTCGCTTCTGAAACTTTTGGCCTGAAACCCGATGTACTGGTGCTGTCCAAACAAATTTCTTCTTCTTACCAGCCTTTGTCCGCTATTTTGCTGAATGAGAAAATGTTCAATCCGATTGCCGATGAAAGTAACAAGCTGGGCGTGCTGGGACATGGTTTTACCGCAGGCGGTCATCCGGTGGCGGTGGCGGTTGGCATCGAAAACCTGAATATTATTAAAGAGCGCAATCTGGTGGAAAATGCGGCAACCGTGGGTGCACATATGCTCAAGCGATTGCATGAGCTGGAAAATCATCCGCTGGTGGGTGAGGTGCGTGGCGTTGGCCTGATTGCCGGTGTTGAGCTGGTAATCGACAAAGCCAAGAAAACAGCGCTGGAAGTCCCGGGACAGCTGGGCACCATGGTAGGCAAAGTATTGCAGGATCTGGGCGTCATCTCACGCAATATCGGCGATACGCTTGCTTTTTGCCCACCCCTGATCATTACGGTTGAGCAGGTGGATGAGATGGTGGATAAATTCAAACAGGCGCTTGATATTGTTCATGAAAGATTGAATGGCTAAACAGAGGAGATAATGCTTATGTCTGGACCTGACAGCAATAATACGGATGTTCTGGTGCGTTTCAGGAATGTTCAGAAAAGCTATGACGGACGCTCCATGATTGTTAAAAACCTGAATCTGGATATACAACATGGTGAGTTCCTGACATTGCTGGGTCCGTCAGGTTCAGGCAAAACAACCAGCCTGATGATGCTTGCCGGTTTTGAAACGCCCACCTCGGGCACCATAGAGCTGGCAGGGCGTTCGCTGGACGATGTACCTGCTTATAAACGCAATATTGGCATGGTGTTTCAGAACTATGCCCTGTTTCCGCACATGACAGTGGCTGAAAATCTGGCCTTTCCCCTGAAAGTGAGGGGGATGGGCAAGGACGAGATAAAAAAACGGGTGGAAAACGGTTTGGCCATGGTGCAACTGAATCAGTTCGGCAACCGTTTTCCCAGCCAGCTTTCAGGTGGGCAGCAGCAACGGGTGGCTCTGGCAAGGGCACTGGTATTCGAGCCCCAGGTAGTGCTGATGGATGAGCCCTTGGGTGCGCTTGACAAGCAATTGCGTGAGCATATGCAATACGAGATCAAGCGGTTGCACAACAAGCTGGGCATTACGGTGGTCTATGTCACCCACGACCAGGGCGAGGCCCTGACCATGTCCGATCGCGTGGCGGTTTTCAATGATGGTGTCATCCAGCAGATCGATTCACCCGAAGAGCTTTATGAGCGGCCGGTCACTGCATTCGTTGCCAATTTTATTGGTGAGAATAACCGTACGCATGGCCGTATTACCGAGGTTGGAAATGAGTATGGCACGGTTCTGCTTGACAATGGTACACAAATGCAGGGCGTGCTGGCCAATCCGTCCCTCAAGGCTGGTGATATGGTGTCGGTTTCCATTCGCCCCGAGCGTGTCGTGATTGATCCCCCTGCCGGCAGTACCGAACAAAACGGCCAGGGTGAAATTCTGGAATTCGTTTATTTTGGGGATCATGTCCGTTTGCGTCTGAATCTGTATGACAATCCGAATTTTGTGGTCAAGCAGCCTATTGCCTTGCTGAGCCAGACCCTGAAAGTGGGTAATCGGATTAATGTAGGCTGGAAGCGTGAATTTGTTCGTATTCTTGACCCCTATCAGTAATGTCGGGTTGAGGTGTTCGAGCTAGTCCGTCAAGCGTCCAGGGGAAGGGATAAGTCCAGAGGAAGGGATTATGAGTCAGATGGCAATAACAAAACCGGTTCTGTCCGCCAGCGAGGCGGCAGCCTTGCAAGTCAAGTTTTCAAAATCAACAAAGCGCAATAAAGTCAAGGCCTTTGGCCTGGTACTTCCTTTGGTTGTTTTTCTGTTGTTACTGTTTGTGGTGCCTATTCTGGCTTTTTTGAATAAAAGCATTGAAAACCCCGAAGTGGTTTCCGTATTGCCCATGACAACCGAACAGTTGCGAGCCTGGGAAGTGGGGCAGCCGCTAGAGGAAAGTTTTTACAGGGCTTTGGCCCAGGACCTGACCGTGGCCAAGCAGGCGAAAACCTCGGGTGACTTGATGCGCAGGCTGAATTTTGAAGAACCCGGTGCCCGTAGCCTGTTGTCAAAGACGGTGCGTAGAATGCCGCTTCCTGAAACGGTGAGCTCTTATCGGGACGAATTTGCAAAAATTGATGCCAGCTGGGCCGATCCGGTCATTTGGGCGCTGCTTAAGCGCAATTCGGGTGAGTTTACCGCTTTTTACCTGTTGACGGCCCTGGATATGAAATATGACGCACGCAATGAGATTGTCAGTGCAGGACCGTCAGAGTCCGTTTTTCTGGATATCTATGTGCGTACTTTCAAAATGGCGCTGGTGGTGACGCTTTGTACCCTGGTCCTGGCTTATCCACTGGCTTATTTGCTGGCAACTTTGCCGGCCAAAACCAGTAACCTTCTCATGATCCTGGTGTTATTGCCATTCTGGACGTCTCTGCTGGTGCGAACCGCAGCCTGGATTGTATTGCTGCAAAATGGCGGAATTATCAATGGATTCTTAATGTGGGCGGGTCTTATAGAGCAGCCGGTGCAATTGGTCTTCAACCGGATCGGGGTGTACATAGCCATGGTGCATATTATGTTGCCGTTCATGATTCTGCCCATATACAGTGTTATGAAAGGGATTTCCCCCACGTATATCCGAGCGGCCGTGTCGCTGGGCTGTCACCCCATTATCAGTTTCTGGAAGGTTTATTTTCCCCAGACCGTGGCGGGTGTCAGTGCCGGGTGCCTGCTGGTGTTCATTACCTCCATTGGTTATTACATTACCCCTGCATTGCTGGGCGGTCCCAAAGATCAGATGATCAGTTACTTCATCGCCTTTTATACAAACGGTTCGATTAACTGGGGTCTGGCGGCTGCCCTGGGTGGGTTCCTGCTGCTGGCCACGCTTATTCTTTATGCCGTGTACAACCGTCTGGTTGGCAGTGGCAAAGTGAGGCTCGCATGAAAAAAACCAAAGAAAACCGTACGACTGTGGAAAGGGTTTGGTTTTATTTGCACCGGATTATTTGTGCACTGATTTTACTGTTCCTGATAGCACCGGTACTGGTGATTGTGCCATTATCATTCAGTGAGAGTGCATTTCTGGTTTATCCTGTTCAGGGCTTTTCCCTGCGTTGGTATGAAAATTTCTTTTCATCGCCCACCTGGATGCTGGGCCTGAAAAACACCCTGATTGTGGCACCCGTGGCCACATTGATTGCGATGGTGCTGGGAACACTGGCGGCATTGGGATTCAACCGTGCCAATTTCTTTGGCAAGGCATTTCTGATGAGTTTGCTGGTTTCACCCATGGTGGTGCCGGTTGTGATTGTGGGGGTGGCGGCTTACCTGTTTTTTGCACCTCTGGGTATGGCCAATAATATCTGGCTGCTGATCGTAATGCATGCGGTGCTGGGTGTGCCGTTTGTGGTGATTACCGTACTGGCCACACTCGAGGGTTTTGACCAGAATCTGGTCAAGGCGGCCAGCAGTCTGGGGGCGTCCCCGGTCTATGCGTTTTTCAGGGTCACTTTGCCGATTATTGCGCCCGGTGTTATTTCAGGTGGCCTGTTCGCCTTTGGTATTTCCTTTGACGAGGTGGTATTGACCTTATTTGTGGCGGGGCCCGAACAGTTTACCTTGCCCCGGGTCATGTTCAGTGGCATTCGTGAAAATCTGAACCCCACTATTGCCGCAGCGGCCACTTTATTGATTCTTTTTTCAGTCGTTATGCTCCTGACGCTGGAGTGGCTCAGGAGACGCAGTGAAAAAATGCGCCTGGGACTGGCGAACGGAGAATAGTATGGCAGAGCAAACTCGATATGTATTGTTGACGGGCGCGAGCCGTGGCATTGGACATGCGACCGTCAAGCTGTTCCAAGAGCGGGGATGGCGTATTTTTACCGTATCGCGTCAGCCTTTTTCGGAGGAATGCAGGTGGGCAGACGCCAGGGAAAGTCACATTCAGGCTGATTTGTCCGATTTGAATGGCTTGCGTGATTTGGTCGAGACGGTGCGGCAAAAGCTGCCTGATGGAAAATTGCATGCCTTGGTAAATAATGCCGGTATTTCACCGAAGAAAGAAGGAGGTGGGCGCCTGGGCGTACTGGATACCGATGAGTTCACCTGGGTGAACGTACTGCGGGTGAATCTGGTTTCAACAGCCCTGCTGTCGCGTTACCTGTTTCCCGAACTGAAAAAAGCCGGTGGCAGTATCGTGAATGTCACTTCAATTGCCGGATCACGGGTTCACCCCTTTGCCGGTGCGGCCTATGCCGCGTCAAAAGCGGGTCTGGCGGCGCTGACCCGCGAGCAGGCACATGAGTTTGCCCCGCAGGGGGTAAGGGTCAATGCCATAGCACCGGGGGAGATCAATACCTCCATTCTTTCTCCGGATACGCATAAAATTGTTGAGACCCAGATTCCCATGCACCGCCTGGGAACGCCTCAGGAAGTGGCGCAGGCCATTTATTATTTATGCAGTGAAGAGTCTTCCTACATTAATGGTTCGGAACTGCAAATCAACGGTGGTCAGCACGTCTAAACGGCACAAAAACCCTTCCCAAAGGGGGAAGTACGGCTGGAAAAGTGTGATATATTGTTGTTTTTAAAGTGTTATCCAGAAAATAAACAGTCAAATAACTTGCCAAAGAATGCGTTATGGTTTATATTAGTAGACTTCGCTCATTCTACAGTGGGTGGAGAGTTCTTATTTAAGCAGATTTCAACCCAGGGTGGTTTGGTCTAACGCCAAGCGGCCTGACGGGACCAAAACTGGTTATATGAATAGCGAAAGCGAATATGGTCCGCCACATTTTGTTTGGCGGTATATGTAACTAAGTTGGAACAGGAATAATCATGATCCAAATGCAAAGCACGCTAGACGTGGCTGATAATACCGGTGCGCGCCGTATCATGTGCATCAAGGTATTAGGTGGCTCCAAGCGCCGTTATGCTTCCATCGGTGACATTATTAAAGTTAGTGTTAAAGATGCAGCACCGCGCGGACGCGTCAAAAAAGGCGAAATTTATAACGCGGTGGTCGTACGTACCGCCAAAGGCGTTCGTCGTAAGGATGGCTCATTAATCCGTTTTGGCGGTAATGCAGCTGTATTGCTCAATGCCAAGCTGGAGCCAATCGGTACTCGCATTTTCGGCCCTGTAACGCGTGAATTGCGTACAGAGCGTTTTATGAAGATCGTGTCTCTGGCACCTGAAGTGTTATAAGAGGGTAACGATGAACAATATCCGTAAAGGTGATGAAGTTATCGTATTGACCGGACGCGACAAAAAGCGTCGTGGCGTTGTGCTGGCTCGCGTCGGTGCTGACCACGTTCTGGTTGAGGGCGTTAACGTCGTGAAAAAACACCAAAAACCTAATCCCATGACAAACAATCCTGGTGGTGTTGTTGATAAAACAATGCCTATCCACATTTCAAATGTGGCCTTGTTTAACCCAGAAACAGGTAAAGCTGATCGTGTTGGTGTTAAAGAAGTGGATGGTCATAAAGTCCGTATTTATCGCTCCAACGGCGCTGTCGTTGGCGTGAAAGCGTAAGGGGCACAATATAATGGCTCGTTTACAAGATTTGTACATCAGCAAAATTGCTGGCGAATTGAAAGAAAAATTCAATTACAAAAGTGACATGGAAGTGCCTCGCATTACCAAAATCACTTTGAACATGGGCGTTTCCGAAGCAGTTGCAGACAAGAAAGTTATTGAGCATGCTGTTTCTGACCTGACCAAAATTGCAGGACAAAAACCTGTCGTAACCAAAACCCGCAAGGCGATTGCCGGATTCAAGATTCGTGAAGACTATCCTATCGGTTGTATGGTTACTCTGCGTGGCAAACGCATGTATGAGTTCCTGGATCGTCTGGTTACAGTGGCACTGCCACGTGTACGTGACTTCCGCGGTATTTCCGGTCGTGCTTTCGATGGTCGTGGTAACTACAACGTTGGGGTTAAAGAGCAAATCATTTTCCCTGAAATTGAATACGACAAAATTGATGCACTGCGTGGTCTGAATATCAGCATCATTACAACTGCTAAGACTGACGAAGAAGCGAAAGCGCTGCTCACAGCATTCAGCTTCCCGTTTCGTAACTAAGGGGCGATGACGTGGCAAAACTATCACTCATCAATCGCGATATCAAACGTGCAAAACTGGTTGCAAAATATGCAGCCAAGCGTGCCGAATTGACAGCGATCATTAACGACACATCTAAATCAGACGAAGAGCGCTATGTCGCCCGTCTGAAAGTGCAACAATTACCTCGCAATGCTAATCCAACACGCATGCGTAATCGTTGTGTAATTACTGGCCGTCCTCGTGGCGTGTTCAGCAAGTTTGGTTTGACTCGTCACAAACTGCGCGAAATGGCAATGCGCGGTGAAGTGCCTGGTATGACTAAAGCAAGCTGGTAGGAGAATATAAATGAGCATGAGCGATCCAATCGCCGATATGTTGACGCGTATCCGTAACGCACAGCAAGTCGAGAAAGTTTCGGTATCTATGCCCTCCTCTAAGCTGAAAGTGGCTATTGCTGCTGTGCTGAAAGATGAAGGTTATATCGAAAACTTCGAAATCAAAGGTGAAAAAACCAAGCCCGAGCTTGAAATTTCACTGAAATACTATGCAGGCCGTCCCGTGATCGAGCGCATTGACCGCGTTTCACGTCCTGGTTTGCGTATCTACAAAGGCCGTGGTTCTATCCCTCAGGTGATGAACGGTCTGGGTGTAGCAATCGTTTCAACTTCGCGCGGTGTCATGACAGACCGTAAAGCACGCTCCGAAGGCGTGGGTGGCGAAGTTCTGTGTTATGTGGCATAAGGAGAATTCAATGTCACGTATAGCAAAATATCCAGTTATTGTACCTAACGGTGTGGAAGTTAAAATTGCACCCAATAACATCAATGTGAAAGGTCCCTTGGGCGAAATGAACCAGGAACTGAGTGGCGATGTAGCCATTACGCTTGATGATGGCAAATTGTCTTTCGCAGTTACTAATGAGTCGCGCCATGCCAAGGCAATGTCAGGTACATTGCGTGCCCTGGTAAACAACATGGTTACCGGTGTCAGCAAAGGTTTTGAGCGTCGTCTTACTCTGATCGGTGTGGGTTTCCGCGCACAGGTTCAGGGCAATGCGCTGAAAATGGATCTTGGCTTCTCTCATGATGTCATCCATCCTCTGCCAGAAGGCGTAAAAGCCGAATGTCCAAGCCAGACAGAAATCGTTCTGAAAGGTTACGACAAACAGGTAGTAGGACAGGTTGCTGCCAAAATCCGCGGTTATCGTCCGCCAGAGCCTTACAAAGGCAAAGGTGTTCGTTATGCGGATGAGCAGGTCACCATCAAAGAAGTTAAGAAGAAATAATAGCGCAGGCAAGGATAAATCATGGACAAGAAAGTATCCCGTTTGCGTCGTGCAGTGGCTACACGCCGGAAGATTGCAGAATTGCGTATGCATCGCTTATCTGTATATCGCTCCAATTTGCACATTTACGCGAACGTTATTTCGCCAGAAGGCGACAAAGTGTTATTCAGCGCATCTACTCTTGAACCTGAAGTTCGCAAAGAGCTGGCTGATAGCAAAAAAAGCGGCGGCAACGTCGAGGCTGCAGTTATCGTAGGTAAGCGTGTTGCCGAGAAAGCTAAAGCAGCAGGTATCGAATCGGTCGCATTTGACCGTTCGGGTTTCCGTTATCATGGCCGTGTTAAAGCGTTGGCAGAAGCCGCGCGTGAAGCCGGCCTCAAGTTCTAAGCGAGGAATTGTCAAATGGCTAAAGCACAAGGCAAAAACGCCCCTGAACAAGAACGCGATGACGGTTTTCGCGAAAAAATGATCGCGGTTAACCGCGTCAGCAAAGTAGTCAAGGGTGGTCGCACCATGAGCTTTGCAGCGTTAACCGTGGTTGGAGATGGCGATGGTCGCATCGGCATGGGCAAAGGTAAAGCACGTGAAGTGCCGGTAGCTGTTCAGAAAGCAATGGAACAGGCCCGTCGTGGCATGGTCAAGATTGCCCTGAATAATGGCACCCTGCATCACACTGTAGTAGGTAAGCACGGTGCATCCACCGTTCTGATCTCTCCAGCGGCAGAAGGTACTGGCGTTATCGCCGGTGGCCCAATGCGTGCAATTTTCGAAGTAATGGGTGTACGTAACGTGGTTGCAAAAAGCTTGGGCTCAAGCAATCCATACAACTTGGTACGTGCAACCTTGAACGGCTTGAACGCATGTTTGACACCATCAGAGGTGGCTGCCAAACGCGGTAAATCCGTTGAAGAAATTCTGGGGTAAATCATGGCACAGAATAAACAAATTAAAGTAACACTGGTTCGCTCTGTCATTGGCACCAAACGCGATCACCGCGATACCGTTCGTGGTCTGGGTTTGGGTAAAGTGAACAGCAGCCGTGTGTTGCTTGATACGCCCGAAGTTCGTGGGATGATCCGTAAAGTGGATTATCTCGTGTCAGTATCAGAAGCCTAAAGGAATAGAGATGTCTGAAATGCAACTCAATACGTTAGCTCCTGCTGCTGGTAGCAAGCATGCCAAACGTCGCGTTGGACGCGGTATTGGTTCTGGCTTGGGTAAAACAGCAGGTCGTGGTCATAAAGGTCAGAAATCACGTTCAGGTGGCTTTCATAAAGTCGGCTTCGAGGGTGGTCAGATGCCTTTGCAACGTCGTTTGCCAAAACGCGGCTTCACTCCACTGGGTCAGCATTTGCACGCAGAAGTGCGTTTGTCTGATTTGCAGAAACTCGAAGCTGATGTCATCGACGTTCAGGTTTTAAAACAAGCTGGTGTTGTTGGTCAAAGCGTTCGTTACGCCAAGGTCATCCTGTCAGGTGAATTGTCTCGCAAAGTAACTCTGAATGGCCTGACCGCCACAGCAGGTGCACGCGCAGCAATTGAAGCCGCTGGCGGTTCACTCGCTTAAAAAGGGGTAAAAGTGGCTAAAGCGCAGGCAGCAGGTAAAGCAGGTAGCGGTAAAAAATACGGCGACCTTAAACAGCGACTTGTGTTCCTGATTCTTGCTCTGGTTGTGTACCGTTTCGGTACACATATTCCTGTTCCTGGCATCAACCCTGGTGCCATGCAGGAACTGTTCAATACACAGTCAGACGGGATTCTGGGTCTTTTTAACATGTTTTCCGGTGGTGCGCTCGAGCGCTTCTCTGTCTTTGCATTGGGTATCATGCCGTATATTTCGGCATCGATCATCATGCAGCTGGTGACAGCGGTTGTTCCATCCCTGGAAGCCTTGAAAAAAGAGGGTGAATCGGGTCGTCGCAAGATTACCCAGTACACCCGCTATTTCACTGTTGTATTAGCGTTGGTACAGTCATTTGGTATTGCAGCAACTTTGCAGGCACAACCCAATCTGGTAATCACCCCGGGAGTGATGTTTGTCTTCACGACGGTGGTTACCCTTGTAACGGGTACCATGTTTGTAATGTGGCTGGGTGAGCAAATCACCGAACGTGGTTTGGGTAACGGTATTTCAATCCTGATTTTTGCAGGTATTGTGGCCGGTTTGCCTACTGCACTGGCAAGCATGTTCGAGCTTGTTAGCCAGAATCAGATCGGAACGGTTGCAGCGTTGTTCATTTTTGCGCTGGTCGTGGCGATAACCGCCTTGGTTGTATTTGTCGAGCGTGGTCAGCGCCGCATTACCGTGAACTATGCCAAACGTCAGGTTGGAAATAAAATTTATGGTGGACAAAGTTCTCACTTGCCACTGAAGTTGAACATGGCGGGTGTTATTCCTCCCATTTTTGCTTCGTCAATTATTTTGTTTCCGGCCACGATCGCGAATTGGTTTTCAAGTGCAGGCCAAATTCGTTGGCTAAGTGATATATCAGCTGCTTTGCAGCCTGGTCAACCGCTTTATGTCACTGTATTTACTGCTTTGATTATATTTTTCTGTTTTTTCTATACGGCTTTGGTTTTCAACAGTCGTGAAACAGCAGATAACCTGAAGAAAAGTGGTGCATTTGTACCGGGTATTCGTCCAGGTCAGCAAACAGCAAAATATATTGACAAAATATTAATGCGTTTAACGCTGGTGGGCGCCATTTACATCACATTGGTGTGTCTGGTTCCTGAATTCCTGAGGATGCAATGGCAGAATGTACCGTTTTATCTGGGTGGCACCTCACTGTTAATTATTGTGGTGGTGACCATGGATTTTATGGCCCAGGTTCAGGCCTACATGATGTCGCACCAATATGATTCGTTACTCAAGAAAACCAGTTTCAAGGGTACGAACTTACCAATGAGATAATCATCATGGCAAAGGACGACGTCATACAAATGCAGGGAGAGGTTATTGAAAACCTCCCTAACGCAACTTTTCGTATTAAACTGGAGAATGGCCATGTGGTTTTAGGCTATATTTCTGGCAAAATGCGTATGCACTATATTCGGATTCTTCCGGGTGACAAGGTTACTGTGGAATTAACCCCATACGACCTTTCACGCGCCAGAATCGTATTCCGCTCTAAATAAGCGGGAACAATTAGGAGTCAACCAATGAAGGTAATGGCATCGGTTAAAAAGATCTGCCGTAATTGCAAGATCATTAAACGTCACGGAGTTGTACGAGTTATTTGTACAGATCCGCGTCACAAGCAACGCCAGGGTTAATCCCTGCGTTAACGACTTAACGAGGAACAGTCATGGCCCGTATCGCAGGCATCAACATTCCGCCGCATCAACATGCAGAAATCGGTCTAACCGCTATTTTTGGTATTGGACGCACCCGCTCTCGTCAGATTTGCGAAGCATCAGGTGTACCATTCGATAAAAAAGTTAAAGACCTGACAGATGCAGAACTCGAGAAAATTCGTGAACAGGTAGGTACGTTCACAGTCGAGGGTGATTTGCGACGTGAAGTACAACTTTCGATTAAACGCTTAATCGATTTGGGAACTTATCGTGGCATGCGCCACAGACGTGGACTGCCCGTCCGTGGTCAGCGCACTCGTACGAATGCGCGTACCCGTAAAGGACCACGTCGTGCAGCTCAATCACTGAAGAAATAATCGGGGTAGGTTATTATGGCGAAAGCTTCTAGCGGCGCAAATCGCGCTCGCAAAAAAATTAAAAAAGTTGTATCGGACGGCATTGCGCACGTTCATGCATCTTTTAACAATACAATCATCACAATTACTGACCGTCAAGGCAATGCCTTGTCATGGGCGACGTCGGGTGGCGCGGGCTTTAAAGGCTCACGTAAATCGACGCCTTTTGCAGCGCAGGTTGCAGCCGAGTCAGCGGGACGTGTAGCATTGGAATATGGTATCAAAACACTTGAAGTTCGCATCAAGGGCCCAGGTCCTGGTCGTGAGTCTTCAGTGCGTGCATTGAATGCGCTGGGTATCAAAATTTCAAGCATCTCTGATATCACGCCAGTTCCGCATAACGGTTGCCGCCCTCCTAAACGCCGCCGTATCTAATATATTAAGGGAACATAATGGCACGATATACTGGACCAAAATGTAAACTTTCACGTCGTGAAGGTATTGATTTATTTCTGAAGAGTGCACGTCGCTCTTTGGATTCCAAATGTAAACTGGATTCCAAACCTGGTCAGCACGGTCGCACTTCCGGTGCCCGTACTTCCGATTACGGTCTGCAGTTGCGCGAGAAACAAAAACTCAAACGTATGTACGGCGTACTTGAAAAACAATTCCGTAAATACTTTGCTGAAGCTGAGCGTCGCCGTGGTAACACAGGCGAGACCCTGATTCAGTTGTTGGAATCGCGCCTTGACAACGTGGTATACCGCATGGGTTTTGGCTCTACACGCGCCGAAGCACGTCAGCTGGTTAGCCACGGAGCTATTGAACTGAACGGCCACAAAGCCGACATTCCTTCAATGCTGATCAAAAGCGGAGACATCATTTCCGTACGTGAAAAGTCCAAAGGCCAGGCTCGTATTAAAGAGTCTTTGGATCTGGCAACCGGTAATGGTCTGCCACAATGGGTTGAAGTTGATGTTGCCAAATTGAGCGGCACATTCAAACAAGCCCCGGATCGTGCAGATGTTGCGCGTGATATTAATGAATCAATGGTTGTTGAATTGTATTCTCGTTAATATCGTGAAAAAGCAGAAAAGGTTTTGGCCTTTTCTGCTTTTTATCTTCTATCCATGCTTGCGTTGGCAATTGCATGAAAATAATAAAAATAAGTTATAATTTTCCGGTTCTCCAATAGGTTGATCTGCACATATTTTCGCAATCAGTCTGTTTTTTTATACTTTTATCTTATCCATCAGCCTTATCGGTGTAACGAGCCGAGGGTATTGAAAAGGAAATGTAATGTCTCAGGCTTTTCTTAAACCACGTTCCATTGACGTCATCCCAGTTACCGATAACCACGCTAAAGTTGTCATGGAGCCGTTTGAGCGCGGTTTTGGCCATACTTTGGGCAATGCCCTGCGCCGTATTCTGCTGTCTTCCATGACCGGTTACGCGCCCACCGAAGTGCAAATTACCGGTGTTGTACATGAATATTCAACCCTGCCTGGTGTCGGTGAGGACGTGGTTGACATCCTGCTTAACCTGAAAGGTGTCGTATTCAAGCTGCATAACCGTGAAGAAGTAACCGTCACTTTGCGTAAAAGTGGTATAGGTCCTGTTCTGGCCAGCGACATTGAACTTCCTCATGATGTTGAAATCATCAATCCTGATCACGTTATTGCCAACCTTACCGAAAATGGTAAGCTGGAAATGCAGATCAAGGTAGAGCAGGGCCGTGGCTATGTGCCTGGTAATGTCCGTGCCCTGGCAGACGATAAGGCCCATACCATTGGCCGTATTATCCTGGACGCGTCTTACAGTCCCATCCGTCGTGTCAGCTATGCCGTTGAAAGCGCCCGTGTTGAACAGCGTACCGACCTTGACAAACTGATTCTCGATATCGAAACAGACGGTGTGATTACACCTGAAGAGGCCGTGCGTCAGGCTGCCCGTATCCTGATGGACCAGATTTCCGTGTTTGCCGCTCTTGAAGGTGCAACCGAAACTTACGAAACACCGGTACGTGGTGCGCCACAAATTGACCCTGTACTGCTGCGTCCTGTTGATGATCTTGAGCTAACCGTACGTTCGGCCAACTGCCTGAAAGCGGAAAACATTTACTACATTGGTGATCTGATCCAGCGTACCGAAAATGAATTGCTGAAAACACCTAACCTGGGTCGCAAATCACTCAACGAAATCAAAGAAGTCCTGGCCGCACGCGGCCTGACGCTGGGCATGAAACTTGAAAACTGGCCACCACTTGGCCTGGAACGCCCATAAAGCAAAGCATTTGTTGCCAATCGGTTTTTAGAAGCTGATTGGCAATATTTAATCAACCGGACCGCCGTCTTTGGTCATCATTTCAAAAACGGATAGAAGAGCTGGGCTAACCGGATGATCAGCCGATCATCTTAAATTTAGATTCATAGGAAATATATCATGCGTCATCGCAGTGGTTTACGTAAATTAAATCGTACAAGCAGCCATCGTCTGGCTATGTTCCGCAACATGTCTGTATCCCTGATCCAGCACGAAGCGATCAAAACAACATTGCCTAAAGCCAAAGAGCTGCGCCGTGTCATCGAACCCCTGATCACTTTAGCCAAAGAGCCAACCCTGGCCAATAAACGCCTGGCATTTGCCCGTTTGCGCGATCGTGATGCTGTAGTTAAACTGTTTGCTGAAATCGGTCCTCGTTTCCAGGAGCGTAACGGTGGTTACACCCGCATCCTTAAAATGGGTTTCCGTCAAGGCGACAATGCACCTATGGCTTTCATGGAATTGGTTGACCGTCCAGAAGTTGCAGACGAAGTTGTTGACGCCGAGTAATTGAGCAATCAATCATTCAGGTATCATGAAAAGCACCCTTAGCGGGTGCTTTTTTTGCGCTGGATCATGTCATGGTATGGTTATTGCTTTATATTGGCTGATTTGGGCCAACGTGACACAATGGCGATAAAACGCGTAATATGATCGTGTGCAGCCCGGGTTGCATTGTAATTGATAATGGCAGGTCTGCTGCCATGGGTTGTGAAGGTGTGAATATGAAAATCGAATCGGTTGTGCTTGATCAATGGTATCCGGTTGCAACGGAAAACATGCCCGTTGCCGGCAAGGTTTACCATACGCGGTTACTGGGGCAGCCCATTGAATATGGATTGGATGATAATGCCACCTTTTATGCTATTGGGCGAGATACCCGACGGCCGCTACCCGTGCTCAGGCAGTATTACACTTATTGGGTCAGCCTGGGCACACCGCCAGCCATGTTTGAAATTCCCGAATTTCACGAGACTGACCGGCGTGTGTTGGCGACGGTGCCGGTATGCGTGCGTGCGTCCGGTTTACGAGTGATGGAAAATTTTCTGGACATAGCTCATTTTCCGTTTGTCCATGAAGGGACGCTGGGTGAAATGCCGTATACGGCCGTCAAGCCTTACCATGTTGAAATTGAAAATAATGGGCTTTATGTCCGGGGTGCAGCGTTTCATCAACCCATGGCAGCCTTCAGTCATGAAGGGCACATGACTATTTCGTATGTTTACCGGGTGTGCAGTCCGTTTAGTGCCTTATTGTATAAAACCTGCCCCTTGCAGCCAGCCAAAAAAGACCTGGTATGTATTTTTGTGCAGCCCTGTGATGAAGACCGCAGTATTGTTCATATGCCCATGGCTTGCCTGGATGACAGCGCCAGCACGCAAGCGCTGCGTCGGTTTCAGCAGGGTATTATTGGCCAGGATCTTGCCATATTGAATAATCAGGTACCGCGTAAGCTTCCTCTGTTCCCTGATTTTGAAATATCAACGGCTGCAGATGCCGCTTCGCTGGCTTACCGGCAGTGGCTAAGCGAGCAAGGCGTGGTCTATGGTACTTTTCAGAAATCCTGACATACAGTCTGTCTTAATGCTGATAAGAGTTGAATATGTTTGAAGATAAATGGTTTCCTGTTGCCCGAGCCGATGAACTGGTCTTGCGTCATGTGTTTCAAGCCCAATTGCATGGTGTGGAACTGGCTTTATGGAGGACAGACAAGGGTGAGGTCAATGCCTGGGAAAACCGCTGCCCACATCGTGGCATGCGCTTGACCCTGGGTATCAATACCGGCAAGAGTCTGAAGTGCCAGTACCATGGCTGGCAGTTCCACTCCGGTGACGGTCAGTGTTCAGTGGTTCCTGCCATCCCCGATGGCAGTATGCCGCACTCGGCCTGTGCCAAAAGTTTTTCCGTGGTGGAAAAAAACGGTTTTGTCTGGGTCAATCTTACCCGTGATTATTTAAGTGAGCCCAGCACGCTGGTTCACCCCTTTGCCTTGCCATCCAGTGTCTTGCGCAGTATTACCGTCAATGCGCCATTGGCGTCTGTACGGACGCAGTTGCAGGGTTTCTGTCACTACGACCGGCATGTCGACAGGCAAACTTTTCAGGTGCAGGAAGATGGTTTAATGATGCATGTCTGTTGGCAGGAATACATGCTGCAAACTGTTGAAGTGCTGTTCATGTTGCAGCCGGCACATACTGAAAAAACCGTCATTCATGTGATGTGCAATCAAAGTGATGATGAATTGAAGTGGACACGTCGCATTAATGAGGCCTTGACAAGCCTGAAGCTTGAACTGGAGGCCGACCGGGATATCACGGAACAAGAGCCACTTATTGCCCCCCAACCGGTGCAGGCTTTGCCGCGCTGGTTACCGGCGCGGGTTATCGAGCGCAAGGAAATTGCCGAACAGGTGGCTTCATTTCGGTTGCATTTGCCATCATTCAACCGTTTCAAGGGGATCGAGGCGGGCGCGCACATTGATGTCCGCACGCCGCGAGGCCTGGTGCGGCAGTTCTCCCTGGTGGAGTGGGATACGAAAGCGCAGGAACTGCTGATTGGGGTCAAGCTTGAGCCTGAATCCCGAGGAGGCTCGGCGTCTTTGTATAACGAAGTCAGGGAAGACAGCGTACTGGAAATCTCAGCACCCAAGAATCATTTTCGTCTGGTGCCGGGCAAAGGCGGTACGCTGATTGCCGGAGGAATTGGCGTGGCACCGATTGTTGCCATGGCAAATCAGCTGGAACATGAGAAATTGCCCTATCATGTGCATTATTTCGTACGTAATATCTATTCCCGCGCGTTTGTGGATCAGCTTAACAAACTGTCCAATGTTTCGTTTTATCAAGCCATGCAGCCAGATCAGGTGGCCGAGCAGCTTTTCAGTATTCTGTCCAAAGTTACTCCCGAGCAGCCTAATGTGTATATTTGCGGTCCCAAAGGCCTGCTTGATACAGCCCTGCGGGTCATTCAGGAAAATGGCTGGGCGCATATTCAGGTCCGTCATGAGCTTTTTATCAACCGGGTCGATCACCAGGATGAGCACACCTTTCGGGTTACCCTGGCCCGGTCGGGCCAAAGTTATATCATTCCTTCCGGTGTCAGCATTACCGATGCCCTGAGGGAATATGGCGTGGATATTGAAACTTCATGTGAACAGGGGGTGTGCGGCACCTGTTATACCAAAGTTCTTTCGGGCAAGATTGAGCACAAGGACTTTTATTTAAGTGAAGAAGAAAAACAAAGCGGTCATTGCATGATGCCCTGTGTATCTCGCAGTGCAGGCGATGATCTGGTACTGGATATCTAGGAGCGGGCATGTTGAATTTGTACGATTGCGAATTGTCGGAAAATTGTTATAAGGTTCGCCTGTTCCTGAGTATTCTGGGGCAGGAACACCAGCTTATCCCGGTTGAGCTTTTTCCCGGGCAGGAGCATCAACAGGCCCGTTTTCGTGCCATCAATCCTTTGGCCAAAGTGCCGGTACTGGACGATAACGGGTTTATCGTGCGTGATTCACAGGCCATTCTGGTTTATCTTGCCTGTAAATATGCCCCTAAGGGGAAATGGTATCCACTTGAGGATGCATCCCGGATTGCCAGTGTCCAGATATGGCTGTCATTTGCCAATGACCTGAATGAAACGGTTTCGGCCGCACGCTGGGTACAAGTGTTTGGAAAGGGTGGAAATATGGCGCCGCAGTGCCGGAAAGCCCGGCAATTGCTGACGGTTATCGACGAACATCTGTGGTTTGCCGAAAAAAACGGTCATGCGTGGCTGTGCCCCGGTGAACATCCCACCATTGCCGATCTGGCCTGCTTTCCCCATATTATGCTCTCTGATGAGGCCGGTATCTCTTTGCTGGATTACCCGGCTTTGCGTCGCTGGACAGATCGGGTCAAGGGGATCAATGGCTTTACGGCCATGCCAGGCATTTTTAGTGTGGAAAACAATTAAGGCGCTTTATGCGGTATGGCTTGCCTGTTTCAATTCAACACTTTATCCAAGGTCCCTGAGAATTTTTCGGCATTCTGAAAGCCCACAACGCGGATCCTTTCCAGTTCCCGGCCTTGCTGATTGAAAAAGATAATACCCGGTGGGCCAAACAGTTTGAAGCGTTTTAACAGTGCGCGATCGGCTTCGTTGTTCTTGGTGACATCCACCTGCAGAAGCAGCATCTGGTCCAGTTTGCGCTTCACGGAGGGGTCGGAAAAGGTGAATAGCTCCATTTCCTTGCAGGAGATGCACCAGTCGGCATAAAAATCCAGCATGACGGGTTTGCCGGCATTGGCCACTGTGTTTTCAAGCTCGGCCAGTGTTTTAATCCGGACAAACGGGGTTTCTTCCACGACTGCGATGCTGCCACGTACGGCAGATGTCTGGCTGTTGGCAGCGCCAGCGCCTAAGCCCTTGAGCGGGCTGAGCACGCTTTGCCCTCCGGTAGCCAACCCCAGCATGAGCAGAACGGCCCATAAGGCAAACAGCAGGCCGGTTGCCTTGAACAGCAGTTTAAGAATGCTGTTATGGTTGGGTAAGGGACTGAAGGCACCCAGTAACAGGGCCAGACACATCGACAGGAAAGCCCAGGCCAGCATGTCGAACCAGCCTGGGGTGATGGGCATGATCATCCAGACAGCGGTGGCCAGCAACAGCAGGCCGCAGAAGTTCTTGATACTGTCCATCCAGGGCCCGGCCTTGGGTAACAAGGCGCCTGAAGAGGTGCCCAGGATTAACAGGGACGTGCCCTGGCCCCAGGCCAGTACGAACAGGGCCAGGCCACCGGTGCTCAAGTCTCCGGTTTGTGAAATGAACAGCAGCACGCCTGCCAGGGGGGCCGCCACACAAGGACCACAGATCAGGGCGGAAATTATGCCCATGAAAAAGGCATTGCCCATGCGGCCACCCGGCATGCGGGAAACTTTTTCGTTAAGGGAAGACTGCAGACTGGCGGGCATTTGAATGGTAAAGGCACCAAACATGCCAATGGCCAGAATCACCAGGGCAATGGCAAACAGGCCCAGTACCCACGGGTTCTGGATCCAGGCGGCCAGCACGGCACCAATAGAGGCGGCCAGAATGCCCAGGATGGTATAAACAACCGATGTGCCCAGTACGTACATCAGGGTCAGGTTCAGACCCCTGAAACGTGAGACGGCGGCATTGCCGATGGACTTGCGATCACCCACCACAATAGACAGAAGGATGGGCAGCATGGGCAGTACGCAGGGCGTAAAGGATAGCAGAACCCCCAGTGCAAAGCTGAGCAGGATGATTTTCAGCAGGCTGGCATCGTTCAGCCAGGCGGCAATATCGGTATCGCCGGCATCAAACAGGGAAATATTGTTGTCGGCCGTGTTGGTGCTGGTGGATACCAGGGGCGGGCCGCCCAGTATGGCACCTTTGCCGGCGGTAATCTCATAGCCGGTTGCGGTGAGGCTTAAGCCAACTTCATAGCTCATGGGCGGATAGCACAGGCCGGCATCGGCACAACCCTGGCCAATCAGTTCAAGGGTGAAAGGGTGGTCACTTTTGTTCAGGGGTAGCAGGATTTCAACATGGTTGTAATAGACCTCCATTTCCTTGTCGAAAGTGGGGTCGTATTTGACCTGTCCGGAAGACGGGTAAACGGGGGTGCCCAATAGCTGGCCCGTCTGTGTGGCGCTGTCATCATCATCTTGAACATGATATTCAAAGCGCTCGCGATACATATAGTATTTGGGCGCAATGTCAAAACGGATTTTCAGCTGGTTGTCGGTTTGCATTTGTGCTGAAAACACAAATGCCTTTTCGGGATCAAGAAAGTCTTCTTCCGCCTGCAGAGGAGACAGGGCAGTGAAAAAAAACAGGGTGAAAACAGAAAATAACCAGAGAAATTTTTTATACAGCGGAACAATCATGGGGGCTTGACTCAAATTTTTGTTTGTTGCTGGACCCAGTATAAGTAGGGGGTGTGTCCATCCAAAATGGGCACCACAATGATTTCGGGGACTTCATAGGGATGCAGTTCGGCAATTTTCTGAATGCATGCTTGCTGGCGTTCCCGGGTGGTTTTTATGGTCAAGGTGATTTCTTCGGTGCCTTCGACCACATTTTCCCACAAGTAGATGGACAGGCCTGGAGCACTTAGGTTCACACAGGCAGCCAGTTTCTCTTCAACCAGGATATGGGCAATGCGTTTGCCCAAAAGCGGGTCGGGAACCGTGGTGTAAATAACAATGCAGTTGCCGGTATCTGTTTTCATGAAAATGGCCTTTGAGATAAACACAAAGGCCATTTTAACGTATGAATGCGATAACTTGCCTGACCCGGATTAAGGAAACAGGCATTGGCACGGCATTACTGCTCAAGCAGGAGGCGGTTTTTTTCAGAAATGCCGATACCGGCCCAGTTATTGCCCAGCTCACTGACCAGCAGGCAGTCGTTAACGCTAAGCGCAGGCAAGAGCAGGTCGCGCACCTGGTTGACATCCAGATCGGTGGAGACAATATAACTGCTGTCAAAACAATGCCAGCGGTTGGGGAAGTGTTCGTCAATAATTTCCTTGAGGCGTGTAAAGCGCGAACCCAGCAGGCGCAGGTCGCAAGCGATGAGGATTTTCATGGTATTGCCTTTTGCTGATGGTTGATGTGTTTGCTTATCTTAATGACAATTGGCAAGAATAGCCATGGGTAAGGCAAGATATCTTGATATTTGTCTGGCCGATCATGGAGCGGCCAGACGGTCTGGATAACTTATTTGAAGCGGTGGCGGGATAAGCGCCCGGTGCTTATTTCTGCTGTTGCAGGATTTTGGCCGCCTCAATGGCGAAGTAAGTCAGGATGCCATCGGCACCGGCCCGTTTGAAGGCCAGCAGGGATTCCATCATGACTTTATCGTGATCCAGCCAGCCGTTGATGGATGCCGCCTTGATCATGGCGTATTCACCGCTGACCTGGTAGGCATAGGTGGGCATGCGGAACATTTCCTTGACGTCACGAACAATGTCCAGATAAGGCATGCCAGGCTTGACCATGACCAGGTCGGCACCTTCGCGGATGTCGGCAGCCACTTCACGCAGGGCTTCATTGCGGTTGGCCGGATCCACCTGGTAAGTCATTTTGTCGGATTTACCCAGGTTGCTGGCAGAACCCACGGCATCGCGGAACGGGCCATAGAAAGCACTGGCGTACTTGGCTGAATAGGCCATGATACGGGTGTAAATGAAATTGTGGGCTTCCAGTGCCTGGCGAATGGCGCCAATGCGTCCGTCCATCATGTCACTGGGAGCGACATAATCGGCACCGGCCTCGGCCTGCACCAGGGCTTGTCTGACCAGTATCTCAACCGTGGGTTCATTCAGGACATAACCGCTGTCGTCAATCAGTCCATCCTGGCCGTGGCTGGTGTAAGGGTCAAGGGCCACATCACATAAAATGCCCAGCTCGGGGAATTCTTTTTTCAGGGAGGCCACCACACGCGGGATCAAACCTTCGGGATTGGTGGCTTCGATGCCGTCGGGGGTTTTCAGGGAGGGTTCAATGGATGGGAACAGGGCCAATACCGGAATACCCAGCCTGACGCACTCTTCGGCCACGGGCAAGATGGAGTCGGGCGAGTAACGCACGATGCCAGGCATGGACAGTACGGGTTCGTGCAGATTGTTGCCTTCTTTCACAAAGACGGGGTAAATCAAGTCATTGACTGAGAGAATGTTTTCCCGCACCAAGCGGCGTGAAAAGTCATCGCGGCGGTTGCGACGGGGGCGTGAAGCGGGAAAATCGGCAGTAATAATTGAGCTCATGGTACAACCTTTGGTGAAATCCAGTTGGTAATTTTGAGATCGGCCTCTTCAAGTCCGATACGGTGGGTGGCTGAAAAAGGGATGGCATTCAGGGCACCGATATCGGCCAGGTCTTTGCGCACGGCAGCAACGGCTTTCAGGCGCTGGCCATAGGGTAGTTTGTCGGCCTTGGTCAATAATACAAGAACGGGTTTGCCGGTGGGGGCGATCCAATTGGCCAGGCGGCGGTCCAGGTCGGTGACACCGCGGCGGATATCAACCAGCAGCACGATGCCGGCCAGGGAGGTGCGCTCACGCAGGTAGGCACCCAGTACATCGGCCCATTCTTCACGGGCATCACGCGCAACCGAGGCATAGCCATAGCCCGGAAGGTCGACCAGAAAGCCCAATGGGTGTTCCGAGTCGAGCGGATCGGGAAGACCAAACATGTTGATCAGTCGGGTGCGTCCGGGTGTTTTACTGGAAAATGCCAGCCTTTTCTGGTTGGCCAGCACGTTGATGGCCGAGGATTTGCCTGCATTGGAGCGGCCCACAAAACATACTTCGGGAACCGACGGTGGAGGCAGCTGATGCAGCTTTGCAGCTGAGGTAAAGAAGGATGCCCGATGTAAAATTGACACAAGTTCACTCGAATAAATAAAAAATAAGTCTCTATTGTATAATCCTTATCCATAAAAATCGCCTAAATTTAGTGATTGAGGTTTATACTCCTACGTTTATAAGCATTATCTTTTACAATAGACGCTAATTTAGACCAATGCGTACTGATCCGCTGTGATCATAGAGGGTATTCATGAAGCAAGTTTTATCAAAAATTTTAGTGACAAGTGGCGTTGCCATGGGACTGGCCATGAGCGCTTCCAGCTTTGCCGCCAAGCCTGATGCCAAGGCCGGTGAGGAACTGTATGCCAATGGCGACATGTCACGTGGTATTCTGGCCTGTGTGGCCTGCCATGGCGTTGCTGCCAACAGCATGGTTCCCATGTATCCAAGTCTGGCCGGAATGCCCTATGAGTACATCATCAACCAGCTCAAGAATTTCCAGACCCCCGAAGGTGCCAAAACCAGTAATCGGGTTGATGCACAGGGTAACCCCACCATGATGGCACCTATTGTTGCCCAAATGACGCCCCAAGACATGCAGAACCTGGCTATGTACATTAGCAAGCAAACACTTGCCCAGCCAGCAACCGCCAAACTGGGTGCCGATCATGAAGTGGTGCAGCGTGGTCGGGAAATCTGGCGTGCCGGTATCCCCGAGCGTAATGTTCCTGCCTGTGCTTCCTGTCATGGCGCAACCGGCAAGGGTATGCCTTCCGCGTTCCCCGCTTTGTCCGGTCAGCACCCCGAGTACCTCGAGGCCCAGCTGCTTGCCTTTGCAGACGGTTATCGTAAAAATGGTGGCACTGAAAACATGATGGGCGTGATTGCCAACCGCATGAACCGTGCAGACATGAAAGCGGTTGCCGATTACGCAGCCGGTATCCGCTAATTTTGTTCAAGTGTTTACTCCCGACACATACGGGGGAACTTTTACAGATAGTGTTATCTAAGATAGGGAGTCCATACGTTGGCACTCCCTATTTTCTTATGAATTAATAATTGACGATGGCAAAAAATACCACCCGCAGAAGATGGACTGCTGATTTTTTTGAACTGATGGGCTCCATGCGCTTTGCGGTGAGCCTGCTCTCATTTATCTGTGTCGCCAGTATTATCGGTACGGTGTTGCCACAAAACCAGACCGAGCTTCAATATACTGATCAATTCGGTACTTTCTGGTACACTGTTTTCAGTAAATTTGGGGTGTCGCAAATCTATAATACCTGGTGGTTCCTGGTCATTATGGGTTTTCTGGTGATATCCACCACGGTTTGCCTGCTTCGCAATACGCCTAAAATGATCAAGGACATACGCTCCTTTCGTGAGTATATCCGTGAGGGCAGTTTGCGGGCGTTTCCCCATAAATTGAATGTGGAAGTCGGTTTCGATCAGGAAACCACTGTACGCATGTCCAAGTCGTGGTTGAAAAAAGAAGGTTACCGCTTCCGTGAAAAAGTGTCTGAAAATGGTGTGTTGCTGGCTGCCAAAAAGGGTAGTGCCAACCGTCTGGGATATGTTTTTGCTCACGTTGCCATTGTCGTGATCTGTATTGGTGGTTTGCTTGATAGTGAGCTGCCCAATCGCCTGCAAATCTGGTTTGGCAGCAAAGCACCTATTCCCGCTACCGCGAAGTATATTTCCGATGTCGCGGAGGAAACCCGTTTTTCTTCCTCCAACCCCAGTTTCCGTGGCAATGTCTCCATTTCAGAGGGTGGCAATTCCAGCTACGCCTTGCTGGGACTGGGCGGTGAGCAATTCCTGCAGGTGTTGCCGTTCGATATCAAGCTGAACAAGTTCATTATCGAGTATTACGAAACCAATGGGATGCCCAAGCGCTTTGCCAGTGACGTGACCATTACCGATCTGGCAAGCAAGGAAGTTGAAAACCGTATTATCGAGGTGAACCATCCTTTTTCCAAGGACGGTATTACCCTTTATCAGTCCAGTTTCCATGACGGTGGTTCCAAGTTGCTGCTAACAGGCTACCCACTGGACGGGCAGACAACTGAAACCTTTGAGTTGAATATGGAGGTGGCCGGCACCTCTAAACTGACCACCACGATTAATGGGGAAAACAAAGAGTATCGGGTTACGATTGATGATTTCAAACCTATCAACGTTGAAAACCTGAATGCCGGCAATCCGCAGCCGAAAAGTTTTGAAGAGCAGATTCTGGCGGTGACCGGTAGTGCGGCGGGTAAAGAGCGTGAGGTGCAAAATGTGGGTCCCAGCGTTGCTTATACGCTGAGTGATGATAAGAACCAGTCGGTCAAATATAATAATTACATGTTGCCCATGCTGCTTGATGATTCGCTGGTTTTCCTGGCGGGAATTCAGTTGCCGGGCGAGGGCATGTTCCGTTATGTGCGCATGCCTGCCGATGACAATGGTACGCTCGATGAATTCATGGCCATGCGCGCCGCATTTGAAAATCCTGAAATGAGGCGCAAGGCCGCTCGTGCTTTTGCTGAAAAATCCCGAGATGAGCGCTTTAATGCCGACATGATTACCCCCTTGGCTGAACAGGCCCTTGAGATATTTGCCAAAGGCGGTTTCATGGGGATTGACCAATACGTGGATGGGACCGATGTTCCCGAAGCGGAACGGGTTCCCGAAAATTTGCGGGAACCCATGAAAAAGATCCTGCGCGATTATCTGTTGTTCAGTGCGGTTGAGTTGCGCAATCTGGTACGCATTGAGGCGGGCCTGGCGCCTGTCTCTTTAAACAGTCGTGAAGAGGCGGAAAAACAGGCACGCTGGTTTGATGTATCCCTGCGCGCCTTGTCCGATTTAAGTGCCTATCCGGCGCCGGTCATGCTGCAGCTCAAAACTTTCGAGCATATTCAGGCCAGTGTCCTGCAGGCTACCCGTTCTCCGGGAAAAAGCTCTGTTTACCTGGGTTCATTGTTCCTTATTATCGGTGTTTTTGCCATGTTTTATATCCGTGACCGCCGGATCTGGATGTGGATTAAACCGGGTGACACGGCAAATAGCAGTAAAATCATGTCAGCAATGACTTCACAGAAAAGAACGCTGGACTTCAATCGTGAGTTCGAGCGTTTCAGGCAAGACTTTTCAGATTTGGCTAAAAAGTAGGAATTGAATATGTCCAATACCTTGGTACACTCTTCCCCGGGAACGCGTCCATCCGCGAAGTGGGAAGATCAAATGTCAGAAACCGGTGATAATCGGGTCTTGCGCGGCAAGCCCGACTGGACCGACCTGGTTTTCTTTCTGATCCTGGTGGCAGGGGCAGCGTATGCCATTGTGACTTATCCCAATGAAATGGATATTTACGAGAAATACATTCTGGCGGGTTCCACCATTTTTGTGACCTGGGTCGGCTGGCTGTGGCGCCCCTTGCGGGTGCTCATGATTGCCTGTGGCCTGGCGGCCCTGCTGGCCATTGGCCTGTATGACGGTAATCTGGCACAGGCTGATAACCAGTTCCTGCTGAAATATCTGTTGTCATCACAATCGGCCATTTTATGGATGTGCGCCCTGTTTTTCATGGCTACTGTGGTGTATTGGGTGGGCTATATCAGCCCAACCGCTGCCTGGATGGGGACCGCTTTCACCTGGGCAGGTGTGTTTTTCGGTTTTGCCGGCCTGCTGGTTCGCTGGCGTGAAGGCCATCTTATTGCCCCCGATATGGGGCATATTCCGGTCAGTAATCTGTACGAGGTTTTTGTTCTGTTCTGTCTGATTACGGCTGTTTTTTACCTGTATTATGAAAAACGCTATAACACGCGGGCTTTGGGCGGGTTTGTCCTGCTGGTGATTTCCGCAGCGGTTATTTTCCTGCTTTGGTACACGTTTGAGCGTGATGCGGCGGTGATTACCCCGTTGAATAACGCTTTGCGCAGTTGGTGGATGAAACTGCACGTACCGGCCAACTTTATTGGCTATGGTACTTTTGCACTGTCGGCAATGGTCGGGTTTGCCTATCTGGTCAAGCTGCATGGGGAAACCGTTTCCTGGAAGCCCCTGGTTCCCCTGTTACTGGTCGGGGGGGCCATGGTGTCAGAACCGTTTATTTTCAGTGACAAGGAAAACTTCGGATTCTGGATTCTGTATTTTGGCATTGGCATTATTATTGTGGCCTGCATTTTGCTGGCCCGTAAAACCATTGCCAGCAAATTGCCGCCCCTGGAGGTCCTGGACGACATCATGTATCGGGCCATTTCGGTGGGATTCGCGTTCTTTACGGTTGCCACCGTATTGGGTGCCCTGTGGGCCGCTGATGCCTGGGGTACTTACTGGCAGTGGGACCCCAAGGAAACCTGGGCCTTTATTGTGTGGCTGAACTATGCGGCCTGGCTGCACCTGCGGCTCATGAAAGGTATGCGTGGTACGGTAGCCGCTTATTGGGCTCTGGCTGGGCTGATCATTACCAGTTTTGCTTTCCTGGGGGTTAATATTTTCCTGTCAGGGTTGCATTCATACGGTGAGCTTTAAGCGCTTCTGAATGCAGGGACTTTCCGCATGAGCGGGCCAAACAGGTAGCCAGCGCAAAGCGGTTTGTTTCGGGACAGAAAAACGGTGGCCATATATATTATATTTGGCCACCGTTTTTTCCTGTTTGGGCAAAATGCTAAAACCGGGTCCTTGGTTGAAAGGGGGCGCTTGCCAGGTTGTTGCATCGCCTGGCAGGTGCTACACCCATTCTTCCGTGTTTTTTTCTACGTTCTTTTGTGCCTTTTGCTGCGCTTGAAACTGCAAACGTCCATCGGTCAATATATAGCTTGCATCTACCACACCCTCTGGCACATCGGCATGGGTCACAATAAGCACCGTACGGTCTTTGGCCACTTGTTGCAGGTTGGTAAACCAGGCATCGGCGGTGGCCTTGTCAAGCCCTGCAGTGGGCTCGTCAAGCAGCCAGACGCTTGCCTTGGACAACAAAACGCGGGCCAGGCATAAGCGGCGGATCTGGCCGGTAGACAGGGTGTTGCCTCCTTCGCCAACCCAGGCATCAAGGCCACCGATTTGTTCAACATGAGCGGCCAAATGTACCTGTTTCAACACTTCCCATAAACGTTCGTCAGGGGCCTCAGGATCGGCCAGGCGCAGGTTGTGGGCAATGGTGCCCATAAACACCGGAGAGTGTTGTGATAACAGAGCCATATGCCGGTACAGTACTGGGCTGCTGACCGTACTTAAATTTACGCCACCATAAGTAATGGTGCCCGATGATAATGGCTGTATTTGCATGATGGCCATTAACAGGGTGGTTTTACCTGTACCGCTCAAGCCGCGGATGGCAATGCGCTGGCCATGATCGACATAAAGATCAAGCCCGTTTAAAACCGGTTTGTTGTCATAGGCAACGCATATGTCTTGTAACTGTAATGTGCCGGTTGCGGGCAGCATTGCGGTTGGTAGGGCTTTGTCGGTTTCTGTTGGTGTATTGGCTGCTGTGCCAGCGGTGATGTCCTGAATACGCCGGGCAGCGGCCTGTACGGCTCCCAGGCCTGCCGCGCCACGCATGATGGGTGATAAAATTTCAAACAGGCCCATGGCCCCCAGCAATAGCCCCACCCATACCGGGGCGGACAATTCCTGTTGCGCCTGTGCGTTGGCGCCCAGCCATAACAGAGCCAGTACCAGTGCACCCATTAACAGTTGTTGTACCAGCGTGCCAAAACTGCCGGCCTGGGTAAGCCTTTGCTGTGCTTTTGCCAGGCGCAGGCCGGCCTGGTCAAATTGTTCTTGTACCATAGGTGTCATGCCAAACACCAGCAGGTCGGTATGCGCGGCAATGGCTTCATGAGCCAGTGCCCGCAATTCGGCATTGGCAGCCTGTACATCCAGACCGGCTTTGGCGGTTTGACGAGCCAGCAAATAGGGCAGTACACCGGATGCCAGGCACAACACCAGGAGCAGGATCCAGCCCACCATGGGTAATGCCGTGCCCATGAGCAGGCTGAAAAAAGCGCCCGCAATGACTGCCGTAAACACCGGGGTGATAATCAATAAGAAGAAAGTGTCCAGCCGTTCGATATCGTTAATTAAGCGGGCCAGTAAATCACCGTCACGGTATTGCGCCAATTGGGCCGGTTTGAAAGCCGCCAGGCGTGCAAAACTGCCGGTACGGATTTCCGCCTGCAGGTCCAGGGTGACCATATGGCCGCAGACCCGTTCAGCATAACGCGAGGCAATGCGCCACATGGACATCCCGCGCACCAGTGCCGAGGGGAGAAACAGATTGAACGCCTGTGCCGAGCCGGCCAGAAAGGCACCGGTTAAAAACCAGCCGGATACGGTTAGCAGACCCACGCCGGCAAAAACGGTCGATAAAGCCAGGAACAGGGCCAGCAGGCTTAGGCGCCAATGTTGTTTAATCCAGGGTTCGGCCAATTGCCACCACAATTTCACGCTTTTTCCTTGATAATAAGTGTTTGATCTTGAATACGCCAGGTTTGCCCGATTTGCATTGCCAGTGCCTCATCGTGGGTGGCCACCAGCAAGGCACGGCCCCGGGCAAAGCGTAAAATGGCCTGGATAACCGCATCACGGGTTTGCCCGTCAAGATAGGCAGTGGGCTCGTCCAGCATGATCAGGGCAGGGTCGGTTAAAAACAACCTGGCCAGCGCAAGCCGGTGGGCCTGCCCGCCAGACACGCCGTGTCCGCGTGTACCCAGCACGGTATCCAATCCTTGTGCCAGGTTGGTTACAAAATCGGCTGCCTGTGCCTGTTCAAGGGCAGACCATAATTGCTGTTCGGTAGCTTGTGGATTGACCGCCAATAAAAACTGCCGGATGCTGCCCAGGCCGATAAAAGGTTGCTGGCCAATCAAGACATATTCGTTTTTGGCAAAATAATGCACCAGTTGACCGCTGGCGTAGGGTCGCAGTCCGGCCAGGGTCTCAAGCAAAGAGGTTTTGCCAATGCCGCTTTCACCCATTAAGGCGATGGGCTGGTCGACCCGCAAGGTAAAGTGGGCGGGTAATAAAATATCCCGGCCCTGCGGGGTTTGCACGGCAAGTTCCTGTGCCTGCAAAACAAGCCCGCTACCGTTGCGTGCCTGGCGCTGGATAATGGCTGAGGGTGTGATAAGTGGCGGGTGAGTGTCGTCGTGGTGGGCGGGTAGTTGCTCATACAACTGGTGTAAGCCCTGTGCTGCCGCCTTGGCGGTGGCCCGGTCATGGTAACTGGCGGCCATCTGGCGTAGCGGCATATACACTTCGGGGGCCAGTAACAGGCAGAACAGGCCCTGTTGCAGGGTATTGCCCGAAAAATGGGCGCCCAGCATACCCAAATAGCTTAGGCCGATATAAATGGCCACCCCTGCCACACCCAGTGCGGCAAACAGCTCAAGGACCGCCGAGGAAAGGAACGCAATTCGCAATACTTTCATGGTGGTGTCGCTTAAGCTTTTGCTGGCCGAATGTACGGCCTTGATTTCGTCCTGGGTGCGTCCCATTAAGGCCAGGGTGAACAGACCACGAATCCGGTCGGCAAAAATGCCTGACAGACGGCTTAACGCCTGTTGGTGTTTTTGGTTGGCGGCCTCGGCACGCATGCCGATCAGGGCCATAAACAGGGGAATCATGGGGGCGCTGAATAAGAACACCAGGGTGACGATCCAGTCGATGGGCAGGATGACAACGGCAAATGCCAGGGGCAGAAAAACCGCGGAAATGGTGGCGGGCAGAAAACGCTGCAAATAGCCGTCAAGTGCCTGCACCTGGTCGAGGATGGCCGTGGTGAGGGCGCCGGCCGGCGTTTGCCTGCTCCAGGCAGGCCCCCGGGCCAGCAATTGCGCAAAAAACCGTTGCCGCAATTGTTGCTTGATGTGCTCGGAAGCCCGGGAAGCGGCCATTTCGCCAGACCAGATCATCAAGGCCCGTAGGGCAATCAGCAGGGCAATCAGCAACATTTGCCCCCATAACTCGGTGGGGGGAACTGATAAGCGGATGGCCTGGTCGAGGGTTTTTGCCAGTATCCAGGCCTGGAATACCAAGACTCCCCCTGCCATTAGGGGGGCACCAATGGCCCATATCATGCCAAACGGTGCCATTTTCCAGAGACTTGATAACCAGCGATTCTGAATGGCAGCTTCTGTTTTGGAGGGAGTTTCTGACATCTCTAATTAAACATGGTTGTGTGACCGCAATCGATGAATTGAATTATAACTTGTCTTTCGTAACAAATAGAAAAATACCCCCGCAAGGGGGATATTCAAAGCGGCAGGCAGGCTGCTGAGAAATGAGGGGATTCTCGTTTTTCAGGGTAGGAGCTGTTCGCCTTCAAACAGGTCTTCCAGTTTTTCGCGCTGGCGAATAATGTGGAAATTCTTGCCATCCACCATGACCTCAGCGGCCCGTGGACGGGTATTGTATTGGCTTGACATAACAAAACCATAAGCACCCACGGACTCAAGCGCCAGAATGTCGTCCTGTTCCAAGGCAATGCTGCGCTGTTTGGCCAGCCAGTCGGCACTTTCACAAACAGGGCCCACGATATCGTAGGTTTCAGGGGTTTGTGCACGTGGCTTGACAGCCAGCAGCCCATGGTAGGCCTCATAAAGGGCGGGGCGCATCAGGTCGGTCATGGCCGCATCAATAATGGCAAAATTGCGCGCTTCGGCATGCTTGAGGTACTGGACACGCGTGAGCAGGACACCCGCATTGCCGACAAGGGAGCGACCCGGTTCAAGCACCAGCTGCAAGTGGTCATAGCCACGTTGCGCCATTTTTTCGTAAACAGGCTCAAGCAATTCTTTGGGGTCCAGCGGGATTTCATCCGTGTAGCGGATGCCCAAACCGCCACCGATGTCCAGATGCTCCACCTTGATGCCCTGCAGGCCAAGCATGTCAAGCAGGTCCAGGGTTTTGTCCAGGGCGTCAAGATAGGGGCTGACGTCGGTAATTTGCGAGCCGATATGGCTGTCGACACCCACGATTTTAATGCCGGGCAGGGTATTGGCTTTTTGATAAGCGGCTGGCGCGGCACCAATTTCGATCCCGAATTTGTTTTCTTTCATGCCGGTTGAAATATACGGGTGTGTTTTGGCATCGACATCGGGATTCACGCGCAAGGAAACCGGCGCCGTTTTTCCCAGTCGCGTGGCTGCTTCAGAGATGCGCTCAAGTTCGGCGACTGATTCCACATTGAAGCATTTGATGCCGGCTTCAAGCGCTGCTTCAATTTCCCAGTCCTGTTTGCCAACACCTGAAAAAACGACTTTGGAGGCTTGCCCGCCCGCTTTCAGGACGCGGGCCAGTTCACCGCCGGAAACAATATCAAATCCGCTGCCCAATTTGGCAAATTCGTTCAGGACAGCCAGATTGGAATTGGCTTTCATGCCATAACAAACCAGGGTGTCACGGCTGCCAATGGCATTTTGGTAGGATTGCCAGGCTGCCTTGAGTGCAGCTCGGGAATAAACATACAGGGGGGTACCCAGTTCCCGGGCCAGGGTTTCCAGGCAAACACCTTCAGCGTGCAGGGTGTTGTTTTCGTAATGAAAGAAAGGTGAACCGGCGGGAGTGGGTAAGGGTTGGGATTGTGTGGTCATTGCAAAGTGATAATCAGAATTAACGGTGTATGAAAATAAACGGAATTATTGAGGGAGTGTGGTGTTGGGGTCCTGCTCCCGGGCACGGGCCTGTTCCTTTTCTTGTCGGGCGGCAGCCTTGGCAGCTTCCTTGCGTGCCTTTATCCTTTGTTCGCGTGCTTCTATTTGCTGTAATTGTTCTTGGGTAGGGTAATATAGAGGTGCCTTGTATCCGCAGGCGGAAAGCCCCAAACTTAAGCCAAGCAGGGATGCAATTGAAAGACTGCGGTGTATTTTTATAAACGCAGGCAATTTACGACTCCAAAAATTTTTCTAAAGAATTGATATTATGACTGAATCAGAATTTCTTGCACGTGCAGACGATATTTTAGACAAGATTCAGGCCCAGGCTGATGGCTGGTTCGAACATCTGGATATTGATGTTGATGCGAATCGCAGTGGTCAGGTGCTTACCCTTGTGTTTGACAGTACCCGGCATGTCGTCATCAATAGCCAGGCTCCCTTGCAGGAAATGTGGGTGGCTGCGCCCAGTGGCGCATTCCATTACCGTTTTGATGGCAAGGTGTGGCAGGATACCCGTGGTGGTCTGGATCTGGCGGCCAATGTTTCCGCCCTGTGTTCTGAAATTGCCGGTCAGCCATTAACCGTCACCTTGTAAGACTGGCCAGGCAGCAACAAAAAAACGCTCATTTCAATGTTGAAAATGAGCGTTTTTTTGTGTGGCTAGAAGCGGATGGGAGGACCACCCAGAGGGTTGAAGGATTCGATCAGCTTGCCAATCGCATCTGCGCTACCCTGTGCGGCTGGTTTTGCCGCTCCTGCCTCTTCGGTGCCAGGGGCATAACCGCTACCGCCTACGCCCAGGTTTGCAATGGCTTGCCCTGCAGGGAATTCGGTATAGTAGAAATTATCGCCTGCCTTGACCAGTCCTTGTGGCAAGGGACCTGGTTTGGTAACCGGGATGGACGGCAATACACTGGCCATGTAATCGAGCCAGATGGGCATGGCCGCGCCACCACCCGTTTCGCGATCACCCAGGGAACGGGGCTGGTCGAAACCAAGCCAGGCAACCCCCACCATTTTGGGTGTATAGCCGGCAAACCAGGCATCGAAGGATTGGTTGGTGGTACCGGTTTTACCGCCAATATCCGGGCGCTTGAGGGTTGCCTGGGTTCGGGCTGCCGTACCGTTACGGGCCACGCCTCGCAGCAGGTCATCCATGACGTAGGCCGTACGCGGGTCAAGTGCGCGATTGGCTTCATCGCCGGCCTTGGCCGGTTGGGCCTTCATCAAGACCGTGCCGTTGGGATCGGTCACATAATCAATAATGTAAGGATTCACGCGATAGCCACCATTGGCAAATACGGCATAGGCGCTGGCCATTTGCAAAGGTGTCACGCTGCCGGCACCCAGTGCCATGGTCAGGTAGGCCCCTTTGGGGGGATGGCGGGCAGGATCAAAGCCAAAGCGTTCAATGAATTCCGTGGCAAAATCGGGGCCTACGGCCTCAAGGATACGAATGGAAATCATGTTTTTGGATTTATACAGGCCCTGGCGCATGGTTTGGCTATAGGTGTAGCTGTTCCCGTAGTTTTTGGGTGTCCAGGGTTTGCTGCCGGTTTTAGCCGCACTTAAATAAAACGGCTGGTCTGAAATATTGGTTTCAGGGGTTAAACCGCGTTCCAGGCCGGCGGCATAAATGAACGGCTTGAAGGTTGAGCCGGGCTGGCGCCAGGCCTGGGTAACCCGGTTGAAGTCGCCACGGTTGAAATCAAAACCGCCAATCATGGCTTTGATGGCCCCATTAGTAGGATCAAGCGCTACAAACGCCCCTTCAACTTCGGGCATATTGATAATGGTCCAGTTGTCTTTGACCTTTTGCAGGTAAATGACCGAACCCCTCATGATGTGCCGTTTTGAATTGGGCTTGGCGACCAGGGCACGTTTGGCATTGTTCAGCGCGGCACCGGTTAGTTCAATGGGATGGCCGGCATCACGGATGGCCACTACCTTGGTGGGGCTGGCGGAAAGCACCAGGTATGTGTGCATGTCATTGCTGTCCGGGTAGTCGTGCTTGACTTTATCCAGGAACTCTTCCATTTTTTCCTGGTTCTGTTCAAACCCTGCCGGCAATTCCAGCTGGGCCGCCGGGCCGGGATAAGGCTTACGCCGGGTGTAAGTGAGAATCCCGTCACGGACAGCCTTATAGGCGGCTTCCTGGTCTTTGGAATTGACGGTGGTATAGACATTCAGGCCGCGGCCATACACGTTATCTTTGTAGATGTTGTACATGAGCTGGCGGGCCAGTTCGGCAACATACTGTCCATGCAGGGCAAACTGGGTTTCGGGTGCGCTGTTGTCACGTGTCTTGACCACGATTTTTTCCTTCATGGCTTCATCGTACTGCGCCTGGGTGATGTAGTTCAGTTTCAGCATGCGACTCAAGACATAGTGCTGACGCTCGATAGCACGTTTCAGGTTGGTCTTTGGGTTAAAGCGTGAGGGTGCCTTTGGCACACCGGCCAGAATGGCGGCCTGGGCAATGCTGACTTTTGACAGGGGAATGCCAAAATAAGTCCGGGCTGCTGCTGCAAAACCGTAAGCGCGATGGCCCAGGTAAATCTGGTTCAGATAAAGCTCGAGAATCTGGTCTTTGGTGAGGGTGTCTTCTATTTTGTAGGTGAGCAAAAGTTCATAAAATTTGCGAATGAACGATTTCTCGGATGACAGGTAGAAGTTACGGGCCACCTGCATGGTAATGGTACTGGCCCCCTGGGCTTTGGCGCCCGAGGTGATATTGGCCAGGACCGCCCGACCTACGCCAGACCAGTCAACCCCGCTGTGTTTATAGAAATTGTCGTCTTCAGCGGCCAGCACGGCCAGTTTCATGACATCGGGAATTTCGTTGAAACGCATGACGTTGCGTCGTTCTTCACCATACTCGGCCAGCAGGACCTTGTCTTCGGAATAGATGCGCAAGGGAATGCGCGGCCGGTAATCGGTCATGGCCTGAAGGTCGGGCAGGTTCGGCCAGGTAAGACCAATAGCCATGATGACCAGCAAGGCGCCACAAAGCCCGATGCCTGCGCAAAATACGATGGATTTCATGATAAACCGTCCCAGCCATGAGCCGGAAGACGATTTCTCTTTTTTGGGTGTGGTAGTTTTACTCATTACACGGGATTTTAAAGCTTTGTGGGCAGAATTTCCTGAAAAACTCATGGGTTTCTGTAACTGAATTGTGCAGTTTAGCGCTCCTCACTTAGGTTGCAAGTGATAATATGCAAAACTGTGCAAAATAAGTCTCAAATTACCGACATTTTTAAATATATGAGTGAAATAATACATGATACTGCCCCAGTCGGGCTGTCCACCAGGCAGCCGGTATTCCTGGTGGGCATGATGGGGGCAGGCAAAACAACAATAGGCCGGGCCCTGGCCCGGGCCATGAATCGGGATTTTCTGGATCTGGATCATGAGATTGTCGGGCGGTGTGGGGTTAGCATACCCGTCATCTTCGACATTGAAGGTGAGGAAGGGTTCCGTAATCGGGAGAGCATGGTGCTTGAAGAAGTGGCCCGGATTGACGGTATCGTGTTGGCAACAGGAGGAGGCGCTGTGTTAAGAGAGGCCAACAGGGCCATTTTGCGTCGTCGGGGCATCGTGATTTACCTGAAGGCCAGTGCCGATGAGCTTTATCGAAGGGTTGCCAAAGACCGGAACCGGCCCTTGCTGGCTACACCCAATCCTAAAGCCCGCATTGCCGAATTGCTGGCACAGCGCGAATCCTTATATGAGAGTGTTGCCGACCTGACGATAGAAACCGGTTCAGGGTCCATTTCTTCGGTTGTCAAAACCATTCATAATTTGTTGCAAAAAAATCAGGAGTAGAGTATGAGTATTGTCAAGGTCAACACGGAAGGAGGTGCGTATTCCATTCATATTGCCCCCAACTTATTGCAACAGGTAGGTACCTCCATTCCGCCAGATGCCACCTCGGTGGTCCTCATCAGCAATCCTGCCGTATTTGGCTTATACGGCAACACCGTTTTGCAATCATTGCAAGCCAGCGGAAAGAAAATCAGCGTTTTCGAGGTGCCCGACGGTGAAGCCTACAAGACCCTGGAAACCCTTAACAGTATTTATACCTTTTTGCTAGAACAGCGTCTGGACCGCCGTGCCGTTATTGTGGCGCTGGGCGGTGGCGTGATTGGCGATATGTGCGGTTTTGCCGCGGCCACCTATATGCGGGGTATCCGTTTCATTCAGGTGCCCACTACCTTGCTGGCGCAGGTGGATTCCTCGGTGGGCGGCAAGACCGCCGTCAATCACCCCATGGGCAAGAACATGATTGGTGCATTTTACCAGCCGATTGCCGTTGATATCGATACCGCTGTGCTAAGTACGCTGCCCGAACGTGAGATTGCAGCAGGTATGGCAGAGGTCATCAAGTACGGTCTTATTCTGGATGCCGAATTTTTTGAGTGGTGTGAACAAAACGTGGCCAAGCTGAAAGCATTGGATCCTGAGGCCATCGGTTATGCCGTCCAGCGTTCCTGCGAGCTCAAGGCCTATGTGGTGTCGGAAGATGAAAAGGAAACCGGCATGCGTGCCATCCTGAACCTGGGACATACGTTTGGCCATGCCATCGAGGCCGGTCTGGGCTTTGGTACCTGGCTACACGGCGAAGCCGTGGGTTGTGGCATGGTGCAGGCAGCCGAACTGTCGGCAAGGGTTTGCGGTTTTCCACAGGCTGACGTTGAAAGGGTCAGGGCACTGGTCGCTGCCATTGGTTGCCCGGTAACCGCGCCCGATCTGGGAATAGACCGATGGATCGAGCTGATGCAGATCGATAAAAAGGCAGAAGGAGGCAAAATCAAATTCATTGTCATGCCGGGCATCGGTCAGGCGAAAAGTCAAACGGTTCCCCGGGAAGACTTGGCGCTGGTTTTGAAGAAAACAACACAGGAAAGGTAAATCAACATGACAACGCTGGCAACTTATGCAACCAAATCCGAAGATACCCGAGGCAGGATTCATCCGGAAATCGAAGACCCAGGTCGCAATCCGTTCCAGCGAGACAGAGACCGGATTATTCACTGTTCTGCTTTCAGGCGGCTTGAATATAAAACCCAGGTATTTGTCAATCATGAAGGCGACCTGTTCCGGACTCGCCTTACCCATAGCCTTGAAGTTGCCCAGATCGGTCGGGCGCTGGCCAGGACATTACGTCTGAATGAGGATCTGGTGGAAGCCATCTGTCTGGCCCATGACCTTGGGCATACCCCGTTTGGGCATGCCGGCCAGGATGCCCTGAACGCCTGTATGCGTGAAAAAATGCCGCAAGCAGGCGGCTTTGAACATAATCTGCAAAGCCTGAGGGTGGTTGATGAGCTTGAAGAGCGCTACGCCTTATTTAACGGCTTGAATCTGAGCTTTGAAACGCGGGAAGGTATTCTTAAGCATTGTTCCCTTTCCCATGCCCACAGTCTCGGAGAGGTCGCCCAGCGGTTCATCAACAAGACACAACCCAGCCTTGAGGCACAATTGGCGAATCTGGCCGATGAAATTGCGTATAACAATCATGATGTCGATGACGGGCTTCGATCAGGCTTGATCACGGTTGAACAATTGTTGTCGGTGGAGTTGTTTGCAAATCATTATCAAAATGTTTGTGGTATATATCAAAATGTTTCAGAAAAAAGGCTGATTTCCGAAACAATCAGGCGGATAATAAATACTCTAATTGTTGATCTGGCACAAAATACAGCGCTTAATATCAAAACATTTCAGATCGAAACACTAAAAGATGTATATAATGCACCCATGCTTGTTGCATTTTCAGACCCCATCAGAAAGCAGGCAAACGAGCTTAAACGGTTCCTTATGGAAAATCTTTACCGGCATTACAAAGTCATGCGCATGTCAGGTAAAGCAAAACGCATTATCGTTGATTTATATAGTGCTTTTCTGGAAGATCCACGTTTGTTACCCAAGGATTACCGTGCGCAGGATGAAGTCCGGCAGGCCCGTTTGATAGCCGATTATATTGCTGGAATGACGGACCGGTATGCAATTAAAGAGCATAAAAGATTGTTTTTGATTTGATGGTTTTTATTTTAATAACTTTTGTTTTGTCAAAAATAAAATCAAAAACAATCTTGTGTAGATTTGTTTACAATTAGAAATGACTCAATTGTTATTAATTTAAAAACCCCACAATTATGCAAGCTAATGATGATTTTTCATTGTCCCATATACTGATTATCGACAATGAAATACATGGACGTAACGCACTGATGAATATTCTGCGGGAAAAAAACTGCCGCATCAGCCATGCTTTTGATGGCTTACAGGGATATGAACGGGCAGTGGCCAATCGTCCCGACCTGATTCTTTCAAACATACAGTTACCCAAACTGAATGGCGTCACGCTGTGCCGTCGCCTGAAAGCCAATCCTTTTACCAACGATATCCCCATGATTTTTTACGGGCAGGAAGAAAATCCGGAAAATCGTCTGGAAGCCTTTCGTAGCGGGGCGGTTGATTACATTCCCAACGACTGTTCCGACTTCGAGGTGATCGCCCGGATCACCGTGCATTTGTCTTTGGCCAGTAAAAAGCGCCTGCTTCAATCCATGAGTCTGAACCAGAGCCAGGACATGAATTCATTGTCCACTTTTTCGCCCCGGCCTGTCTCCTGCCAGGAAACCCTGGATGATGTCCTGGTGGTATCCATTGTGCAAAAATATGTCCAAGAGCATCTGAATGAGCCGCTTTCAATCAGTCATTTGGCGGAAGTGGCTGGCATGCACGAAAAGCGCTTAACCAAGGCTTTCCAGGACCAGCTCAATATCAGTGTTTTCGAATTCGTGCGTGATACCCGCATGCACGAGGCAAAACGCCTGTTGCTGGAAACCTCCTTGCGTACCCTTACCATTGCCGCAGAAATCGGTTATTCAAGCTCGGCCAACTTTTCAACGGCATTCCAGCAGTTTTACGGTGTTTCTCCCTCTGTATTCAGAAAATACAAGGGTAATGTTGAAGAGGCCAAACAGGCTGTCCACGCCTGATTTTGGAAGTCCTGTGCGTTAACGGTTAAGATGGCAGCATTTGAACAAGAATCACCATCAGGGGGTGTAATGTTACTGACGCTGGCCATTTTATGTTTTTTCCAGGCATTGGGGGAATGGGTATCGGTGCTTTCGGGTTTACCCATCCCCGGGCCGGTGCTGGGTATGGTGTTTTTGTTTATTACCCTGCTGCTCAAGCCGGGCCTGAATCATCATATTGCCGCCGCTTCCGAACAACTGCTCAAATCCATGATGGTCATGTTTATTCCGGTTTGCGTGGGTATCATGACTTCTTACACCCTGCTGAAGGGCCAGTGGCTGGCCCTGGTGGTCGCCATCGTCATTAGTACGGTTCTGGCCATGGCGGTGGGGGCGCTGGTGATGCACAAGGTCATGAAGCATCTTGAAAAGCAGGCCCACAACCAGAAAAAGGCGGTGAGCGATGTTGAATGAGTTCTGGCTCCCGTTTACCAAAACACCCTTGTTCGGCATTTTGCTGACCCTGCTGGTTTATGTCCTGGTTGCCTGGCTGGCCCAAAAAAGCCGCTTTCATCCCCTGGTCAATCCCGTTGCCCTGTCGGTCCTGCTGATTGTGCCTTTCCTGGTGTATACCGGGGTTTCCTATGAAGACTATATGGTGGGCGCACAATACATTTCGTTTCTGCTTGGCCCTGCCACGGTTGCTCTTGCCGTCCCCTTGGCCAGGCAGCTTGAACGCGTCAGAAAAGCCTGGTTGCCACTGGTTTGCGGTTTGCTGGCGGGTTCGCTGGTGGCGGTCTTGTCGGTGGTTCTGGTAGCCGCGTTGTTAGGGGCTGAGGATGTATTGATTATTTCCCTGGCCCCCAAATCGGCCACCATGCCGATTGCCATGGGGGTGAGTGAAAAACTGGGTGGCCTGGCTTCACTGGCAGCAGTGGGGGTCATGGGGACCGGTATTTTTGGTGTCATGACCGCCCGTTATATTTTTAAAGTCATCCGGATCGAGTCACCGGAAATCCGGGGCTTCATGCTGGGTCTGACCGCGCACGGGATTGGCGTGGCGCGTGGTTTCCAGATCAGCAATGAAATAGGCACCTTCGCCGGCCTTGGCATGAGCCTGAATGGCTTGCTGACCGCTTTTCTGGTGCCACTGGTGGTGACCTTGCACTTTGTCCTGTTCTAGGATCAATATGATTTTCCCTGATGGCAGGACCGAAAAGCCTGATGCTAGAATCAGGTTAATAATAATCCGGAATCAGGAGACAGGGTGCTAATCCAGAAGCCAACGTATGGGCAAACCCATCAGGAATTCAAATGGGAAATCCCGAAAAATTACAACATCGGGGTGGATGTATGCGATAAATGGGCCGATGGCAGCAGTCGCCTGGCCCTGATCCAGGAAAAATCGCCCACCGATATCAGCCGTTATACCTTTGACCAGCTTAAGCAATACTCCAACCAGTTTGCCCGTGTGCTGCAAAAAGCAGGCGTAGGCAAGGGTGACAGGGTGGGTATTTTGCTGGCGCAGGGCGTGGAAACAGCGATTGCCCACATTGCCGTGTACAAGCTGGGGGCGATTGCGATTCCCCTGTTTTCCCTGTTCGGGATAGATGCCTTGCAGTACCGGCTGTCCAATTCGGGGGCCAGGGTGCTGGTGACCAACCAGGAAGGGATGGCCAAATTACAGGACATACGTGGCAGCCTGCCCCAGTTGCAGGCGGTTTTCAATATCGATGCCGGGCAATCCGATCATCATGCCCAGGCTTTCTGGCCAACCCTGCGGCACGAGGCGGCTGACTTTACACCGGTGGACACGCTGGCCGACGACCCGGCCGTGATTATTTATACTTCTGGCACAACCGGCAAGCCCAAGGGCGCCTTGCATGCCCACAGGGTATTGTTGGGGCATTTGCCCGGGGTAGAAATGTCCCATGATTTTCTGTCGGGCAAAGACCGCGTCATGTGGACACCGGCCGACTGGGCCTGGATTGGTGGCCTGTTTGATGTCCTGATGCCCGCCTGGCACCACGGTATCCCGGTGGTGGCTTGCCGGTTTGAAAAGTTCACCACCGAAGCAGCCTTTGCGCTGATGGAGCGGCATCAGGTAACCCATACTTTCCTGCCACCTACGGCACTGAAAATGATGCGCCATATAGAAAACCCGCAACAACGCTGGCAGCTTAAGCTGCGTACCATTGCCAGTGGCGGCGAATCCCTGGGATTGGAGCTGATTGAATGGGGTAAACGCAATCTGGGGATTACCATTAACGAGTTTTATGGCCAGACTGAATGCAATATGATTGTTTCCGCCTGTTCAGCTTTGTTTGAACCGCAGATTGGCAGTATTGGCAAAGCAGTGCCAGGGCATGTTCTGGACATTGTTGATGAACAGGGAAATGCCTTGCCCAACGGGCAGGAAGGCAATATTGGCGTGCGGACACCTGATCCGGTCATGTTTTTGGAATACTGGCAAAACCCCGAAGCGACCCAGGAAAAATTTGCCGGTGCCTATTTGGTGACCGGAGATATAGGTGTGCGTGACGCTGACGGCTTCATCCGCTTTGTAGGCCGTAACGATGACGTGATTACCAGTGCCGGTTACCGGATTGGCCCGGGACCGATAGAAGACTGCATTCTGGGACATCCGGCGGTCAGCATGGTGGCGGTAATTGGCCTGCCCGATGCCGAGCGAACGGAAGTGGTAAGCGCTTTTGTGGTACTTAACGAGGGCGTTGCCCCAAGCGAGGAACTGAAAAAGGACATCCAGGCCCACGTTCGCCACCGGGTGGCGGCTCATGAGTATCCGCGCCAGATTCACTTTGTGCGTGAATTGCCCATGACCACCACCGGTAAAATCATTCGCCGGGAATTACGTCAGCAGTATTTTTAAATAACGTCCCGTATGGCTTTGGGGGTGGTTGGCAATATCCCGTGGTGTTCCTTCGGCCACAATGGTGCCGCCGCCCTGGCCGCCTTCGGGGCCCATATCCACCACCCAGTCGGCAGCCTTGATCACATCCAGGTTGTGCTCGATCACCACCACGGTATTGCCGGCCTCCACCAGCTGGTTAATCACTTTCAGCAAAAGGGCAATGTCGGCAAAGTGCAGGCCGGTGGTGGGTTCATCCAGCACATACATGGTCTTGCCGGTACTGCGTTTGGACAGTTCCAGCGACAGCTTGATGCGTTGCGCCTCGCCACCGGAAAGCGTGGTGGCGCTTTGCCCCAGGCGGATATAGCTTAGGCCCACATCCATCAAGGTTTGCAGCTTGCGGGCCACCAGGGGCACGGCACTGAAGTATTCAAGGGCCTGTTCCACGGTCAGGTCCAGCACATCGCTGATGGTGCGGCCACGGTAGCGGATTTCCAGTGTTTCCCGGTTGTAGCGTTTGCCATGACAGGTGTCGCAGGGCACGTACATGTCGGGCAGGAAATGCATTTCCACCTTGATCACGCCATCGCCCTGGCAGGTTTCACAGCGCCCGCCCTTGACGTTAAAGGAAAAGCGGCCCGGATCATAGCCACGGGTGCGGGCTTCCGGAGTGCCGGCAAACAATTCGCGAATGGGAGTGAACAGGCCCGTATAGGTGGCCGGATTGCTGCGCGGGGTGCGACCGATCGGGCTTTGGTCCACATTAATGATTTTGTCGAAATGTTCCAGCCCTTCGATATGGGAGTAAGGGGCAGACTCTGACTGGGCACGGTTGAGCTCCCTGGCCATGATGGTGGCCAGGGTATCGTTGATGAGGGTGGACTTGCCCGAACCTGAAACGCCTGAAATACAAACCAGCTTGCCCACCGGAATGCGCAAATTCACCGACTTCAGGTTGTTGCCGGTGCAGCCGTACAGTTTCAGCCAAGGTTGTTCGGCCTCGAGAGGCCGGATTTTGCCGGCATTGATTTTTTGGCGGCCACTTAAGTAAGCGCCGGTCAGTGATTGCGGATCGGCTTCGACCTCTTTGGGCGTGCCTTGGGCAATGACCCTGCCACCGTGTTCTCCGGCACCGGGGCCCATGTCCACGACCCAGTCGGCGGCCCGGATCATGTCTTCGTCATGTTCCACCACAATCACGCTATTGCCCAGGTCACGCAGATGCTGGAGGGTATGGATAAGGCGGTCATTATCGCGCTGGTGCAGGCCAATAGAGGGTTCATCAAGCACATACATGACGCCGGTCAGCCCGGAACCAATCTGGCTGGCCAGGCGGATGCGCTGGGCTTCGCCACCGGAGATGGTGTCGGCGCTGCGGTCCAGGGACAGGTAGTTCAGTCCCACGTCATTCAGGAACTGCAGGCGCGACTGGATTTCCCGCACGATCCGGCTGGCGATTTCCTGCTTGGCGCCACTTAGTTGCAGGGCCTGGAACCATTCCAGACATTCGGACAGCGCCATGGCTTCCACTTCGTAAATACCCAGTCCGCGCTTGGTGCCTTCCCGCACCTCATTGCCAATCAGCACATTCCGGGCATCGGCGCGCAGGCGCGAGCCTTCGCATTCGGGGCAGCTTTGCAGGGTGCGGTATTTGCCCAGCTCTTCGCGAACGGCACTGGAATCGGTCTCCAGCCAGCGTCTTTCCAGGTTGGGAATAATGCCTTCAAAGGCATGGGTCTTGAAGGTGCTGTGTCCTTTGTTGTCCAGGTACAGGAAAGAAATCTCCTCTGTACCGGAACCGTACAGCACGATGTGTTGTATGTTCTCGGGTAGTGATTCAAAGGCTTCATCAATATCGAAACCGTAATGAATCGCCAGACTGTGCAGCAGGGAATGGGTAAAGGCATTGCGCTTGTCCCAGCCCTTGATGGCGCCGCTGGCCAGGCTGAGTTCGGGAAAGGCGACAATTTTCCTGGGATCAAAAACCTGGACATGACCCAGGCCGTCACAGCGTGGACAGGCCCCCACCGGGTTGTTGAAACTGAACAGCCGGGGTTCCAGTTCGGGCAGGCTGTGGTTGCAGACAGGGCAGGCATAGCGGCTGGAAAAAGCGTGTTCGATATTTTCATCAAGGTCCAGCACAATCACCCGGCCATCGGCCAGCTTGAGCGCGGTTTCAATGCTTTCGGCCAGGCGCTGCTTGCTGTCTTCACGCACTTTCAGGCGGTCAATCACCACGTCAATATTGTGCTTCTCGTTTTTGTTCAGGGGGGTAATGCGGTCAAGTTCGACCATGGTGTCGTTAATGCGAACGCGAATAAAGCCCTGGGCCTGAAATTGAGCGAATTCATCTTCGAAGCCACCCTTGCGATTGCGGGCAATGGGAGCCAGCAGGGCAATTCGGGTGTCGGGTTTGAGGGCCAGGATGAAATCGACCATTTGGGCCACGCTTTGGGCCTGTAGCGGTTCACCGTGCTCGGGGCAATAGGGCGTGCCCACGCGGGCAAACAGCAGGCGCAGGTAATCGTGAATTTCAGTAATGGTACCAACGGTGGAGCGCGGATTGTGGCCGGCCGCTTTCTGTTCGATGGAAATGGCCGGCGACAAACCTTCGATCAGGTCGACATCAGGTTTGTCCATGAGCTGCAGGAACTGGCGGGCATAGGCTGACAGGCTTTCCACATAACGGCGCTGGCCTTCGGCATACAGGGTGTCAAACGCCAGGGAAGACTTGCCCGAACCGGACAGGCCGGTCAGGACCACCAGTTTATGACGGGGTAAATCAAGTGAAATATTCTTGAGATTATGCGTGCGGGCACCGCGGATGCGGATTGCATCCCTGTTGAAATCACCGTTTGTGTCGGGGGATGTATCCATTACCATTGTTTAATACTAGCTTCCAGTAAGATGAGTCTGGTTTTTGTCAGTGGAATATATAACTATAACGCAGGAAGCCAGTCTGCGTTACACTCTCATAAAGATATCCTCCAATTAGTTGGTTATTCATTGAATTCTTTACATGTCCATTAAATCCAGAACCAGTCGACCTGATTCCCCTCATGCTGCCCGGCAACCACGGGAAAAACTCAAGCTAACCCCTGTTGAAAGAAAAGCCAGCATTTCCCTGGCTTTATTGTTTGCCGTGCGCATGCTGGGCCTGTTTTTACTGACCCCCGTGTTTGCCGATGCCGCAAAAACCTTAACCAATGGCAATAATGCCGCGTTGGTGGGGGCAGCCATAGGGGCCTATGGTATTACCCAGGCCATTATGCAAATTCCGCTTGGCATGGCGTCCGACAAACTCGGTCGGCGTCCGGTCATTATCTTTGGCATGTTGCTGTTTGTGCTGGGTGGCATTATTTGTGCCAATGCCGAATCGGTCACCACGGTCATTATTGGTCGGGCCATTCAGGGGTTTGGAGCGGTTTCCGCTGCCATTACCGCCTGGGTTGCCGATGCCACCCGCCCGGAGGTCCGTACCCGTGCCATGGCCATGGTGGGCGCTTCCATTGGCGTTTCGTTTGCGGTTTCACTGGTGCTGTCTCCCTTGCTGGTTGAATGGAGTGGCCTGCCGGGCCTGTTCTGGGTAATCAGCCTGCTGGGTTTTGTCTGTTTGCTGCTGGCGACTTTCATCGTGCCCGTGGTGCCCATGCACGGCCAGGCGGTATCGCAACAGTCGCGTGCGGCCGATGTATTCAAACATGCCGATTTGCTGCGTCTGAATTTCGGGGTTTTCTGCCTGCATTTTATTTTGATGTCCATTTTTGTGGTGGCGCCGCCCCTGCTCATGGAGCTGGGTAGCTATACGGTGGGCAATTTGTGGGAAGTGTATCTGCCGGTTATTCTGGTGGCCTTTGTGTTAATGGTCCCGGCCGTTTTCTATACAGAAACCCGCCATATCCATAAATTGAGCCTGGAAGTCTGTGTGGCCGCCCTGGCTATAGTGATGGCGGTCATGCCGCTGGCCAGCCAGTCTTTTGTTGCTACCATGATTGCCTTTGTGCTCTTTTTTATTGCGTTCAATATCCTGGAGGCCTTGCAGCCGTCTATGGTTTCCCGCTTTTCACCTCCCGAGCATAAAGGCCTGGCCTTGGGGTTTTATAATATGTCCCAGGCACTGGGTGTGGCGGCGGGTGGCGCGATTGGCGGGTTGGTGGCACGTTATGCCGGCCCTCCAAAAGTCTTTCTGCTGGGGGCCTTGCTGGCCGCTGTCTGGTTCTTTGTATCAAGAGGCCTGAAAGGTGCTGGGCGATAGCCACAATGGTTATAATGCGCACATTATTCTTTAGTAAACCAACCTGCATTTGTAAGATAACAGGCTGGTTCACACAAATTGTTAGGAAATTCTTATGGCATCAGTCAATAAAGTCATTTTAGTGGGAAATCTGGGTCGTGATCCGGAGGTTCGTTACAGCCCTGACGGTGCTGCAATGTGTAATATTTCTATTGCCACCACATCAAGCTGGAAAGATAAAAATACCGGTGAGCGGCGTGATGAAACTGAATGGCATCGTGTGACTTTCTTTGGCCGCCTGGCTGAAATTGCCGGTCAATACCTTAAAAAAGGCAGTGCCGTGTACGTGGAAGGGCGCATCAAAACACGCAAGTGGCAAGACAAGGAAACCGGACAAGACCGTTATTCAACTGATATCATTGCCGACCAGATGCAAATGCTGGGTGGTCGTGCCGATACAGGCAGCATGGATGACGGCGGTTTCAGTGATTCTTATTCTGCACCGCGCCAGCAGCCGCAGCGCGCACCGCAAAGCCAGCGTCCGCAGGCACCGGCCAGTGGCCCTGCCGCCAACATCATGGATATGGATGACGATATTCCGTTTTAGCCCTGATAAATATTAATTTGTAATCTTTTAGGTTTGGTTTGTTTTAAAAAAGACATATAAATTAATAGGTTAAGTTAATAAATAGCCCTCTTTTGTCTGTAAAGATACTAGAGGGCTTTTTATTGCCTGAAAAATGTGTGATTATTAGAATTCGTATGTTATTATTTTTGTAAACTTGTAGGTTTTTAAGTTTTGTAATTGTAAAGATGTGGCTTGAATGAGAATCGTAACGGTAAGTCATAGATCAGGTGATTTGTTGCCAATACTTTTGGATGGTGATGGTTTGCCGATTCCCTCTCCAAATGAATTTCTGTTGAGTCGAAGAAACTTAAGTACAAACACGCTAATCAGGAATCTTCGAGAGTTGTCTGTTTTGTATCGATGGCTGGAGGACAGACAAATCGATCTGAGAGCAAGGCTGAAAATTGGCACACTATTCACAGAGGCTGAATTCAGTGGTGGTCTGATAGAGTTTCTAAGAAAAGATATGGAATCTGAAGATAAGGTTGTCTCGCCTCATACATTCAATAATCGATTAGCAACGATCCGACAGTACTTCGTATGGGAGCTCGATGTTTATATTTCATCTTTACCACTAAGTGATTCCCAATATGAGGTTCTTCAGGCTGCAAGGAAGCGCCTAATGGGATGGATTGATCGAGCCTTTATAAATACTCCAAGGGCTGGAAGTATTTCGAGGAAGTCTCTAACCAATGACGAAGCCGAGTTCTTACTCCAGTGTCTGAATCCTGAAAGTCCAGATTCGTTTGCGCATTTCGAGCCTGTTAAATTTAGAAACTTCGCGGCGGTGTCTCTGATGCTTAATTGCGGACTTCGCCCTGGGGAATTGCTTAGTTTGCGTGTAGAGGATATTCAGATTGGCTCGATCTCGTCGGTGACTGTTAAAAGAAGGTCCCCGGACCCGCTCGACAAGAGAAAGCCAAGGCCCAGTGTCAAGCGCAATGGCAGGGTATTGCCTTTAGAAGGACATCACTTTGTACGAATGCTTGATCGCTACATAGTTGAGTGGAGGGAGGTTTTGGAGCAGAAATCGAGCAAAGAAACCGACTATTTGATCTTAAGTGATGAAGGCGACCCTCTGTCTCATTCGTCCCTTACGCAACTTTTTTCTCGTCTGCGGAGTGAATATTCTGGTTCGCTTCCGGAAATTCTTACACCTAAATCCTTGAGGCATACATTTTCTAGCCGTATGGAGCAGGCGCTCAGGGCGGCAGGCTTGGAAGAGGAGAGAAGGAAACAGGCCTTAGCTATATTGCGGGGAGATTCAAGTTTGGAGTCCCAATCCGTGTACATTGCTCAAGAGGTTGAAGAGCAGGCTCGTCGGGCGCTATGTGACTATCAAAAGAAATTGATTGCAGGGTTGAATAAATGAAATTGCTCTTGCATAAAGCGCCCCAGATTTCTGACTCTGCGCTAGAGTTACCCTCTCAATTTTTTACTCGAGAGGGTGTAAAAGTTGAGATTACTGGTGATAGATGGACATTTCCTCTTCTGTATCGGCATAGCAGGCTTGATTTTTCTCGAGTTGAAAACGACACGCTTAAAACTTCGATTAAGCGCTGTATTATTGATCAGGCATCAAGGGTGTCAACTCATGCAGGGTGCCAGTACTGGAGTGATATATCCGCTGCAATAGTCTCTTGCCAAAAAAAGCACTCTTTGTTGCCCGACATTTCCGCTGATGAATTTCAAGAACGTCTGATTGCTGTAATGGAAGAGGCAATCAGTCAGGCGCGAAATAAGCACAGGCTGTGGGCGTTGTACCGGCCAATTCAGTGGTACATCTGGTGCTCTGAAAACTATTCGGAGCTCGGGTTCTCGATAGCCTATGCACAAGAGCTCGATTCTCTAGAAGTTCCAGGCAACCCTAAGGGTGAGGCGGTTCGTCAGGAAGATCCAGAATGTGGGCCATTGCATAGGACGCTGGAGCTTCAGCCTATAATCAATGCGCTTAAGCAGGATCAAAGTAAAGTCTACGAGCATTTGCAGCAAAAAACAGCTGTGGCTCTATCTATAGCTTTTGGCCGAAACCCCGCGAATTTAACATTTTTAAAAGAAACTGATTTAGTTAACCTGACACCGGGTTCATCGCCACCGTGTTATGTCTTGAAAATGCCAAGAATAAAGAAAAGGCAGTTGGCTCCAAGGGATGACATGATCGATGAGTATTTAGAGCCTGAGATCGCAAAGCACGTTTTGGAGCTTATAGATGCGTCCAAGCATAGGAAGCTTCTAATTGAGGTAGATGGAAAGGCAGTAGAAGTCACCAGACCTCTATTTATAAACCCCAGAAAAAATGCTTATGCGATTGATTCAAAGCGTTGGGATGAGGCTTATAACATGCTGTCCACTGGGATAGCGAACCTTGTGAAAGCTTTTATAAAACGTCACAATATTATCTCGCCGCTTACTGGCGAATTATTGCATGTCACGCCAAGGCGGCTGCGATATACCTTGGCAACTGGGCTGGCTGCTGAGGGAATCAGTAAGCGTGAGCTGGCCAGAATACTGGACCATACAGATACCCAGCACGTGAATGTCTATTTTGAGATGGCTGGAAAAATAGTTGAACACCTAGACAAAGCAACAGCGAAAGGTTTCTCGAAGTACCTCAGTTTTTTCAAAGGCAGGCTAATCGATAGTGATGAAGATGCCGTCAATGGTGAACGAGATGACAAGCATCTGACGTTTGTAGATGATCAAAACCCTGTCGATCAAGCGGATATTGGTATATGTGGTGAATCCAGTGTCTGCCATCTTGATCCCCCTTACTCGTGTTATTTGTGCCCCAAGTTTCAGCCATATCGTCATGCTGATCATGAGCATGTCTTGGAATGCCTGCTGGCCGGTCGCGAAGAGCGTTTAAAAAGGTACGAGAATGCGCGATTAGGGATACAGCTTGACGAGGTGATCGCTGCGGTTGCACAAGTAGCCAAACTCTGTGAGGAAGGGGGGCGCAATGTCTGATCGTCGCTCTAATCGCAAGGCCAAGGTCGTCTCTTTCGTTGATCGTCTGGAGCGTGACAGGAATGAAAACCTCAAATCTTTAGTCAGCAAAGCAAAGCTAATGAAGCTGGAAGGGTTTGAGTCGGTTGTTTGGGAGGACCCCGAGTGGCAAGTCGATGCAGGTCGCCTAGTCAAGTTAACTGGTAAAAATACGAAATCAGCCTCTTTTGGTTTTTCGCTATCTCCGAAGCTGGGTTCAGCGCCATTAGACGGTTGCTGGGAGCTGGTTGCCAAAGCGTTGTTTGTTCTCAGGTTCCACAGAAAACATCAATCAACACCGAATCAGCGCAGTTTCATTACCGCTATTGGATATGTCTCATATGCAGCTAAACAGCTAGGGCAGGAGTTAATTGGGCTTACGCCAGAGGCTCTGGATAATGCGTCTGGTTTAATCTCAAAACACTACAGTGAAACCACTGCCTACAACCTTCACAAGCATGTTGCAGAGTTCGCAGCGCATTGTGATTCGAATGGTCTATGTCGGGTTTTATTGCAGTACAAATACGCTAGGATGAGGCGGCCAGCGAGCACGGGAGGGATAAATCACAAAAGGTTGGATGATCCAGAGGCTCTGGAGACGAAGTCGGACAAACTAGTTGATCCCGCTGTGTTTCGAGTCATTGGTGAACTCTACTTAAAAGTTCCCCAAGGTCATAAGTATCGCTTCTATATTCTGATGTTGACGCTACTTGCTTGCACAGGAAGACGATTCAGTGAGATTTCACTATTACCCAATCAGCAGTTGTCTTTTGATGAAGATGGTAACGCCTATATCGAGTACTTTCCGAGGAAAGCTAGCCGAGGAGATGTATTTACGCCAAAGCGCAGGCTGTATTTGCCGTCAGAGGTAAGCTCTATTGTTGGCGATGTGCTCATTGAGATAGCAGAAATTACCGCAAAAGCGCGGGCGACAGCAGAAGAAATGCAAAAAACTGGGGGGCCTGACCTAAGGTTTTTGGACAGCATCTCGGAAGATAAAAAGCTATATGCGGCTGATTTAACTGAATTGGGGATCAGTCATACTGTTTTGGGCACAATTGGCTGGCTCAGGAAACAAAACCTTGCGTGGCCAGATCATAGCGCGTTAACCAAGCAGGGAATTAAGCCTGCAAACCCCATTTTTTACACTTACAAAAGTGGATTGGTTGAATACTGTTTCCGTGATTTCTCGGAAGCATATTTATCGGCTCTCCATACGGATCAATTTGGCAAAGAATACTACCTAAAAGATCTGTTATTCATTCGTCCTATGGGACTTTCTAGTGGGAGCTACGCGCACTGGTTGGCTACCATTTGCACCCATGCCATGCTCGCCACATTTCTCCGCTATTTCCCTGCGCTTGCCGCCGAATACGCTTCCGGCAGTATCGAGGTGGATTTTACCAGTCACCACTTTCGTCACACGCTTAATACCCTGCTTGATGAGGGCGGGTTAAGTGATCTGCTGCAAACTGAATGGTTTGGTCGAACCAACCCAAGAGACACCAAAGCCTATCAGCATACATCCCGCGAAAAACGAGCACTGATGCTCCGTGACGACATCAAAAAAGGCTTGGTTGGAGGCCAGTTAGCCGAGCAAATTAAAGTTGTACCGATAGAAGTCCAGGATGCCATTCTGAAGGCGCGAATTCAGGCCGTGCATGATGTCGGTACCGGTATCTGTATCCACAATTTCTCTCAAACACCCTGCGAGCGGCATTTGCAATGTTCGGCGGACTGCAAAGACTACGTGTGGGCTAAGGATGATAAGGGTCGTCTGGACGAGCAGAAGCGCCAGTTTGCTCTTACTGCGCTGGCACGAAAAAATGCTGAAAAGCAGTTGGATAGCACTAAGCCGAAAAAGAGTGCTGACTGGCTAGCACACAACGATAAAAAACTTAAAACACTGGCTTCCCAACTGGCCGACAACGGGGTGGAGCACTTTGATCCCGAACAATATTTACACGAGGTAGAGCATGGTTAAGCGCTTCAGACGCATGTCCGACAGTGACATCAATACAATCGTTGCCGATTTGGATCGCTGGGCGCTGGGCGAGCTTGGATCAAAACTAACCTGGGCTGTACTAGAAGAGCGCTTTGGCTTTAGTCGCCAGTCGCTCCAGGCTAAATCTGAGATCAAAGCTGCTTATGACAACGCCAAACGAGCGCTGTCGGGCGGATTGGTGAAAACCAAAGAGCAGGCCACCAAAGAGGCCGAAGAGCTTCAGGTTGAGGTGGATCGCCTCAAGGCTGAGCTAGATGCCTACAAGCGAAAGGAAGAGCTGTGGTTGCGTCGCTGGCAGCAAATCGCCTTTCATGTGCGGCAGAAAGGCATACAGATGGCCAATGTTGATAGGGCCCCGCCAGAAGGGGCTGCTCTACCCTCTAACACTGAAACCGCGCAGATTCTCCGGCCGTTTGATAAGGAAATTCCACCTTCAGGGAGGGTTTAGATTGTTATGAATATTGATTGGGATGTTGTGCGGAAAAACATAAAATTTTTGGTTGCGCTGTTTAGACCTTCATTAGCGAAGGCACTAAGTGTGCCGCTGTTGTTGGCAGGAATAGGTATCCTCAATCCTCCTTTGTGGCTGGATATTCTAAATTGGTTTTTGAGTAATCAGAAAGTCCTTCCAGAATATAGCGAGCCAATATCAACTCCAATGTATATAACTGGCTGGGTGCTAATCGGTTTAAGTATTTTGATTTATTTGATTGATGTTTGGCTTCAAATTAAATCAATGCGTCAGGATAGCGAAAGAAAGCTACTGGATGTTGTCAAGGATCATCCAAAACAAACAGCAGATTTGATAGTTGATAAAATTCGGAGCGCAGGATTTACAGCTCAACACCTTCAAGACGAAAAAATAGAAGAACTAGCTCGCGAAATTACCTTGCTGCGATTTTTCGGTTCCTTTCCTAAGGAAGAGAAGGCGACGGCTTTAGCAGAAAGCATTATTGGCGGTGAACTGTCTGGCGGTACCCCTCAAGCAAAAGCCAAGGCACTAGCGCTACTGGCAAGATACTTGTGCGTGGGGGAAAGAGTTGAGCAGGCGAAAAGCTGGTTATCAGCCTCTAAAAAGCTATGCCAAACGGAAGAGGCTGAAATAGCTCAGGCCTTTATTGGCGCGATTGGGTCAAAAAATGTAGATGCGGCGTCTGGTTTGCTTAAGGCAAGTAGCCCATCTAATTATGCCGCCTTCTTCATGATTAAAAAAACAGTAGAGGGAAACGAAGCTGCTTTTGACTGGCTTGACGGTGCAGGTTTAAGTGTTCAGGACCTAGATAATGATGGAAAAGTGGTTTTAGTTTCTGCATTGCTGTCAGAACATCGATGGGAAAAGGCTTTAAATTTTGTGCAGGCAATAGGCGATGAATCCCTGTCTATATCGCCAGCGCTGGCTCAGATTTCTGCATTCACATTTTTAGTAAATGCAATTAAGGCCACTGAACTTCGCGAAATCGTAATGAATTCTGTTCCATTAGCGGCAGAGCAATTTCCGCTGGCAGATGATTCTGACTCTATATTGCTTAGAAATCGCGCTGTCGAACTGTTTAAAATTTGTTCGGAACTGGCGAGGCGTCTTGGTGCTGAAGATGTCGCGAATATGGCAGATAACTATGGGCTGTGGTTAGAGCTTAGAAACAGTGAAACACATGAGCAGGCAAAGGTTCAACTTCAGAGCTACTTCGTTAGTTACACTCAAAAAACGCTTGAGTATTTGCCATTGGCATTCGCGTTTGGAATTGATATTGATTTTGAGTCCATTGAAAAGGAAGTAAATAGGCAAACGGCACTAAGCTATGATAATGATCCAATTCTTGGTTTAGCCAGGTTTGTATTGGCACAAACAAAAAAACCAGCCTCGGCGGTGGCGGAGTATATCGTTCGCCACAGGACTCAAATGGAGAGAGCCGTTAATCCCATTGCCATTAATATGTTTGAAATAGAGGCATTGGCGCGATCAGGGTTGGTGGATGATGCAGAACAGCTCCTACAAAATATAGAGGGTTCGGGGGCGCCAGAAGCTGAAGTAAGGAATCTGAAAAATATCATTGAGTCAGTCAAGGGTAACGATCCAGTTGCATTAGCCATAAGCCAATATCAACAAAGTAAAGCTACAAATGACCTTTCTCATTTGGTTAATTTGCTAGAAAGAGAAAATCTTGGGGATAGATACTACTCATATTGCCGGGAGCTTTTTGATCGCACTGGCCAGGAATCTGATGCTATTAGAGTCTGTAATGCCGCCTCTTCGCTTGGAAAATTTTCTGAGCTGCATCAATTTCTGTCAGATAGGATGGACATCATTAAGAGAAGCGAGGGGTTGCAGGCTCACTGGGCTTGGTCTCTATTTAGAAAGGGGGATCTAAGTGGCGCTCATGAACAGATTGCACTGTTGAGGCAATCTAAATCACAACTACCTGGTCTTAAAACGCTTGAAATCAATTTATCTATATTCGGTGGTGACTGGGAATCCCTTAGCGTTTTTGTGGAGGATAGCTGGAATAGCCGGGAGGAGTTGAAGGTCGATGATCTTTTACAGGCCGCCCAGTTAGCTAAGGCCGTTTCCCCAGGTCGAGCAAGGCAAATAGTAGAGTTTTGTACTGGCAAATATACTGAAGATCCTCAAGTGTTAGCGGCATCGTACTTTACGGCGACCACGATGGGCTGGGAGGACAATCAAAAAGCATCCGAGTGGCTCAATAAAGCGATGGTTCTCTCCAATGACGATGGCCCATTGCATAGGGCATCATTAGAAGACTTAAAAGTGATGATGTCTGAAGCCAGGGAGAAAAATGAGAAGGTCTATAAAGCCTATATTGATGGTGATGCGCCTGTTTTTACAGTGGCGGAGCTATTGAACAGGACGATGTCTGACTTTTATCTGGTTCAGCCCCAGGAAAACAAAAGCGCAAAAGATATACGGCGGAAAAATTTAGTCCCGATATTTCATGGTGCTAGGTCGGATCAGATTATTGGTAGTGAGACGATTGCCATCGATGCCTCCAGTGCGCTGGTTATGGAGAATATAGGGCAACTACATCATTTGTTTGATTGCTTCGAGAGAATTGTTATCCCTCACTCGTTCATGCGCTGGTTGTTTGAAGAAAAGCAAAAAGTTGCTTTTCACCAGCCGAGCCAGATCGAAAAGGCAAAATATTTTGAGCGGCTGGTATCTGACGGCAGAATTTCCGTTTTCCATCCTAAAACGATCAACAATCCGGAGCTGGCGTTAGATATTGGTGATGAGCTTGCGTATATGCTTGAGGAGGCGCATGCAAGTCCTGCAAATGAGTCGCGGGCATTGGTGGTGTGTTCCTGGCCTGTGTATAAGGTCGGTGGCTCTTTCAGGGAGGCGGAAGTTGACCTTTCATCATTTCATCACAGTCTGATTTCATGTTCACAATTAGTCAAAAAGCTCGAAGGTCTGTCTGTGATCACTGAAGCTCAGTGTGTTAAAGCCTTAAATTACCTACGCCAACACGAGAAAGAGTGGCCTGTCGATCTTGATGTGGCAAGTGGTGCAAGATTGTATCTCGATTCACTGTCAATCACCTATTTGATGACCGTTGAAATGCTCGACAAGCTCAGTGATGCTGGATTCGAAGTGTATGTCTTCAAAGGGGAGCGTGATAGGTATAGGTCGCTGATAAACTACGATTCAATCATCCAACAGGCAGATTCGAAAATAGAAAATATCAGGAAGCTATTTTCTAATGGGCTTACATCTGGGAAAGTGATCCTTGCTGAAATGCCGTTAAATAAAGACCAAGTGGCTGCCCCTAAGAATAATTATGCCAGGCCAACAGAAGAACTTTTTGAGACGCTTAAAGTATGCGATACAGCCTTGATAGATGATCGATTTTTGAACAAGCATCGGAATATTACATTTGATGAAAGAACGGTACCAATTTTTACATCATTAGACTTTGTCGAGACGCTACACCATAAAGAGCTTATTTCTCAAGAACAGAAGCTTGATGCCAGAACATCACTTCGGGAGTTTGGGTTTGAGTTTGTTAGAATTTCCGCTGAAGAGCTTGAATATCATCTAAATCACTCAGTTATGGCAGATGGTGAGTTTAAGCCAACTAAGCAGCTAAAACTGATAAGAGAAAATCTGCTTTTGATCAGGATTAGTGGCTTGGTTCAACTCCCAAGAGATGCCCAGTGGCTACATGAAACGATGAAAACGATTGCACAAGCCATAAGGGCTCAGTGGTCGGTTGATATCCCACTTGAACTAAGCCGTGCCAGATCTTGCTGGCTTTATGAACTGATGGGCTATCGGGAGTGGGCTCAAGCCCATCAAATAAGGGGTGATGGAGGGATGGCCTATTTAGGTGAGGTTTTAAAGGTGAATTCCATGTTGATTGCACCGGAGTCTGTATCTGATAAGCAAAAGGAAGACTACAAAGCTTGGTTGGGTGAGTTTGTACTGGGGCCGCTGAAGGATTTCGATCCGTGGAGCTTTAAGAATGTGGTTGACTCTATGAAACAGCAGGTTAAAAGCATTTCTGACCAATCGACATTGGAGGAAGAGCTGGATGGCTAACTCCGATTCGATGCGTGCTTATATGGCCTCCCACGTTATCAATTTGTTCCCCAGCCTGGTAAGGGCTGAACTATTATCTGATTCTAAGCTATTAGAAGAACTAGGTCTTGCGAGAGACGTTACGGTTAATTTTGTCGATAACGATATAGCCTTTTCCAGAAAAGCTTTCTTTAAGGCTATTCGCAGTGCTTTTGAAAATATCGAGGAAGAATTTTTTCTGGAGGATATTAAGGGCAATCCTTGGTCTCTACGCCATCATCCGGATGAACGTCCAGCCTTTTCTTTAACTAAGGGTGATTTGCAGATACTTAATGATAGTTTTTGGCCGCTTGGTGCTGATGTGGACAGGCGGTTAAGCCTATTTGAGACAGAAGCGAAGGGTAAATCACTTTCGAAAGAGGAGCTGGACCGTTGGCGGGCAGTGCTTTCGACACCGACGATCAGTGATGATGATGTGTCAGATTTGTTGCTTGATTTGGAGCACTCGCCAAGTCACATTGAGGCCTTATTGCGGCAGGAGTTTCAAGGCCCGTCAAATAAAGTTTCTACGCTGGTTCCAGATAATATTCGCTATTACGAAAGGCTTGTAGGGAAATCCTGTGGGAGTAAAAATATTGATGAGTACTGTAAGGTCGAGCTAAAACAGTATTTTGACAGCAGAATAGAAAGTGGAGTGACTGAGAATGATTTTTTGATGTGCATTCACAAGTCTATATCAGCAGTCGTTTCCAATGGCCCTGTTGATGAGGTTCAGTATCACGCAATAGCAAACCGGGCGATCGAATCCTGCCACCCAATACTTTTAATATCATGCCTCGAAGTAGGCATACTGAAATTCAAGGATACATCAGCTGCGATTATTAAGAAGCTGTTTGAATGCTTATCTTCTGCCAAAACGTTAAATAACCTGCGCCTGTTTTGCTCAATGGCAGTTTTTGTTGATGGCGAACTGGCGCGATTGCAGATATTCAAAGGAATGCCACCATTCTACCGGCGCCTTTCTTCATTCGCCCAGTCAGCCTTAATTGTTAAAGTGGCGCTGGAAGAGGGCGTTGTTTTTGACAAAGTTGAGCAGTGGGCTTCTCAGCAAAGGGGGCTTTACTTTTTCTGCCAAAGCTTTATCGATTTAATAGAAGAGCCAAGGTGGCTGCCGACTTACTTAACCTCAGAGCAATTTATTAATGAACTATATGGGCGGGTCAGTGTCGCGTGTCAAGAGCCCGATAAGTGTGAGGCGGTTGAATATCTTCAAAAGGAGCTTACGTCTGGTTCGCGATTGAATATGCACTCGTTCTTGCCTGGGCCATTGGAAGGTAGCTCTGCACCAGCGGTTGTACCGGATGAAATCTCGAATTTGCTTGCTAAGCATATTGACGGTGAGGCTACACTGGAATCCTTTAGGGTTTTGATGAATTTGGCGCCCTTTTGGAATATTGATGATGATTATTTGGAGCGTGCTGTTTCACTGCTCGAAAGTGCTCAGCACAAATTAGCAGCGGTTAACGACAAGGATTCTGTCTATCAGGTCTTAAACGGACTGGCTCAGGTTGCTTGTATGACTAGAAGTAGAAAGCTTGCTGCATCGGTGACGATTTTAAGCCGTCTATATCGGGACTATATTGATGTGGATTCTGAGCCCGAAAACTATCTGGCAATAGGTGTTGTGGCAGGAGCAGCCTTTGAGGATAAAGATGGTTGGGCAGAATATATAGGTCAATGGTGCACAGAATTGGCTTATATGCCAATCAGCGAAGACTCTATTGAGAGAATGGGGCGGATGCTTGAAAGGCTTTGCATTCTGGAACCCTATTTATATTACACCTGTTCAAAAGCACTCGATATTTTTAGGATGCTGAGTAGAAAATAACAACCAGATTCATGAAACTACTTCGAAATATGGTTTGTGAGAGAGGCTCGCAAACAACTGGATTACGCATAGTTTGCGTAATTACGCATGTGGCGCGTAATTGTGCGTAATTTGAGGTAACTCTATCTCAAACCTCAAATTGGCCGGCTGTCTGCTGGATAGCGCCTTGGTCTAAGGAGCTATTAGCCGGTGACGGCTTGAAAATGGGTGTAAATACCAAGGTTTGAATTAGAGTTGATGGCAAGAGCGGGAAATGGATTTTATTTAGCCGAGATCTTGCTAGAATGCGATTTAATGTTTGGTAGAAACAACCAGCCTTCCAATAACCGCCTTTTGTGATTTTGGGTGTTGGAGCCGCCTGAGTTGATCAGGTGCTGTCGCTGAATGTGTCAAGATTCTATCTTTACGCTTGGCGGCTAATACTCCCACAGTACCTGCCCAGAAAGTTGACAATATTGGGCTTAACTTTACAATTTTGGCTTTCTTTATGATAAAAACCAATATATTCAATGGGTTAAATGGATTCTTTACTGTTTTATGTGAACCGCCGTTTTAATGGGTACCACATAGCCTATTGTTAAAAGTGGTTTATATCTTCAAGGTTAAAAAAAGGGGCATCCAACTTATATTGGATACCCCTTTTTTGTTGTCAGCCGTTAAGCTGCCCTTACCCCTCAGGCGCTTTCATCAGCTTCGCCATGAACCAGATGATGCGGTGAACGGGCCCTTGGGTGCATAAAGAAATGCCCTTTGGGTGCATTCTGTGACGTGATGGGGACCAGTGAAACGCCGGTTTTCTTGCCGCGTTTATCATGAATGGCATAGATGATAAAGGGCAGGGCAGCCACGATCAGGAAGCTGATCACCAGCAATGTCACGTAGGATTCATCGGCGCTGATATCAGGCAGTGAACTTGGCGGGAAGAACGAGATGATAAATGCCAGCACGGAGATGATGAACCCGGTTGAGGCCACCGCAATCTTGACGCCATTGCCACCAGGAATATTGAAAGTGCGTTTCTTTTCAGGGTGCTTGCGGACCAGATTGATATAGCCAAGGAACAGCAGGAAATAGCTGCACAGGTAGATGACTACGGTAAGCGCCAGGGCGATCAGGAACGACATGTTTCCACCGCCACCACCGGTATTGGTCAGCACAATAATGGCAACCGTTGTAATCAGGAGCTGGGAAATCACCAGCGCAACGGGAACGCCGTTTTTGTTGACCTTAGAGAACTTGGCTGGCAGGATGCCTTTTTGCGCGGTGACGTACATGCCCCGTGAAGGCCCGACAATCCATGAGGCGATTTCAGCCAGCACACCGAGCATCAGCAATGCCGCAATAACACGTACGGCCCATTCAAAACCCGGACCGAAATGGTTGATCAGGACATTGAAGGTTTGGACCACACCGGCAGACAGGTTGATTTCGGCATGGGGAATCACCGAAGCCACCGAAAGGCCGCCAATAGAACTTAAGCAGATGGCGGCAATCATCAGGAGCAGCATGGCCATCGGGTAGTCACGGCCGGGGTTTTTCATCTCGTTCACATGGGTTGCGGAAGCTTCAACACCCATATAGCTCAGGATGAAGGCCACAAAAACGACCAGTGTGCCGATTTGGGTGAAATCAGGGAAGAACGTGGCGGCACTGATTTCAATGGCCAGGGGCGCACCGCTAATCAAATAACTGATCGCCAGGGCGACCAGGATCAGTGCGGGTAACAGGATGCCGGCAAAAAAACCGATTTTGGCAATTTGTGCGGTATATTTCGTGCCGCCGAACTGCGAAAAGGCCAGGGCCCAGAGGATGATCAGGGCCGCAATGGTTTTGGTGACCGGATCGGTATTAAGCGCAGGCCAGTTCAGAATATAGGAAAGTGCCCCCAGGACGAAATACAGCATGGGGATGAAGCCTACGGCGATCTGCAGATAGCCGAAGGAAATGGCGGCAAAGCCCCATTTTTCGCCCAGTGTATTGGAGACCCAGGTAAAGACACCACCTTCTTCCCATCCTTCGACGGTAGCCATTTCAGCGGCACAAAGGCCAACTGGAATGAACCACAAGAGTCCGCCAAGCAGCAGGAAACACACCAGGCTGAAGCCTGATGTCGCAAAGGTGGGATATTCATAAACGGCCATGACCATGGATGCGGTAATGGCAAAGAATCCCAGCAGGGACAGTTGTTTACCAGTATTGGTAGCAGATGGTTTCATAATTTCTGTCTCGGGAAGATTATCCGTGGTTAAAACCAGAGCCTTCTTTTTCAGTCAGCGGATGGGAAACAGGGTGTTTCTCAAAGTAATCGAGCGCCCGTTTCATGTCGTCAAGCAGCAGGCTTCCCAGGTCTTTGCTGACGCCATGACGCACCAGAATACGCTGGACGACCAGGTCTTCGCGGTTGGCCGGCATGGAGTAAGCGGGAACCTGCCAGCCACGGCTGCGCAGGCGATCGGCAAAGTCATAAAGCGTATAGCCACCGATAGCCTGGCCTTCTTTCAGTTTCCAGGCCAGGGCGGGAATCCCTTTCTGGCTGTCGCCATCGAAGATAATCTCGAATGGGCCCATTTTGCCGATTTCTTCTGCCAAGTATTGGGCGGTTGCATAGCAGGCATTATGGATTTTGGTATAGCCTTCACGGCCCAGGCGCAGGAAGTTGTAGTATTGCGCAATGATCTGTCCACCGGGACGGGAGAAGTTCAAGGCAAAGGTGGGCATATCACCACCCAGGTAATTGACATTGAAAATCAATTCTTCGGGCAGGTCGGATGCTTCACGCCAGACCACCCAGCCAGCCCCCAGGGGCGCCAGGCCAAATTTGTGGCCCGACGTATTGATGGATTTGACGCGGGGCAGGCGGAAGTCCCACTCGATATCGGGGGCGCAAAATGGGGCCAGAAAACCGCCACTGGCACCGTCTACGTGCATGGGGATATCCAGGCCGGTTTCCTGTTGCAGTTTGTCAAGTGCATCGTGTACCGCTTTGACCGGTTCGTATTGGCAGGTAAACGTCACGCCCAGGGTAGGCACCACACCGATGGTGTTTTCATCAACGCGCTTGAGCACTTCTTCAGGGCTCATGATCAGGCGATCGCCTTCAAGCGGAATTTCACGCAACTCAACATCAAAATATCGGGCAAATTTATGCCAGCAAATTTGTACCGGGCCGCAAATCAGGTTGGGTTTGTCGGTGGGTTTGCCTTGTGCCTGGCGTTTTTTGCGCCAGCTCCATTTCAGGGCCAGGCCGCCCAGCATGGCTGCCTCGGAAGAACCGGTGGTAGAGCATCCCAAGGTGTTTTCAGCATCGGGTGAGTTCCATAAATCGGCAATCATTCTGACGCAACGGGCCTCAATCTCGGCGGTCTGGGGGTATTCATCCTTGTCGATCATGTTTTTGTCGATGGACAGATCCATGAGATCGCGGATTTCGTCATCAACCCAGGTCTGGCAAAAAGTGGCCAGGTTTTGCCGTGAATTGCCGTCAAGCATCAACTCATCGCGAACCGCTGCAAAAACATTTTTCGGGTTGCGTTCCTGTGACGGGAATTTGCTTTTGGGTAGAGAAGTGGAAAGTTCCAATGATGAGTACACATCGTCAAGTTGATTAAAGCCGGTATCTGGGTTTTTAGTCATTGTTACGATCCTAAGAGAGAATGTGTGAAAGAAAATTTAAATTGATGCGTAGACGCTTGCCATTGATAAAGGCAAAATACGATGATTGGGTGACAAAAAACCGGTTTTAAAACGCCGTTTTTTGTGTTCCGATCTTTCAATGATAAATAAACATTATCCTGTAACCATAGGGGTATTTGCCTATATAACAAAAGAATGTGACCAGAAAAAGATAAGAATGGTTAATTTTTCGCCCCGCTCCGTGTCTGAAGAAGTCCGGATGACGGCATGCATGGCCATGAATCAGGCACAAAGTGCGGATTACCAGCGCGATTAATGTATCGATATTTGATTTGAGACCCGATTCTTTTATTTTTAAATGGCTTCGGATATACTATCCCCCAGTATATTACTCAAGAAAATGCGTCATGCCCCATTCACCCCAGGAAAAAAAACGCGTCTTGGCACGCATACGCCGCATTCGTGGTCAGTGTGAGGCGCTTGAGCGCGCGCTTGAAGAAGGGGCTGATTGCGCTCCCGTACTGCAACAAATTGCCGCGATCCGGGGGGCGGTAAACGGCCTGATGTCGGAAGTCATGCAAGCCCATATTCGGGAAGAGTTCGGGCAAGCGGAAGTGTCCGCCGAGCGGCGTGCGCAAAGCGTCAAGGAGTTAACCGGTCTGGTTCGCTCATACTTAAAATAGGAGAAAGTTATGAAATCCCGTGCCGCAGTGGCTTTTGAGCCGGGCAAACCCCTGCAAATCGTTGAGATTGATGTAGAACCACCCCGTAAAGGCGAGGTACTGGTCAAAATCACCCATACCGCCTTGTGTCATACCGATGCCTACACGCTTTCAGGGGTGGATCCCGAGGGCGTTTTTCCGGCCGTCCTGGGTCATGAAGGTGGTGGTGTCGTGGTGGAAGTGGGTGAGGGCGTGACCAGCGTCAAACCGGGCGACCATGTGATTCCTCTTTATACGGCAGAATGCGGCAAGTGCAAATTTTGCACATCGGGTAAAACCAACCTGTGCTCTGCGGTTCGGGAAACCCAGGGCAAGGGCCTGATGCCCGACGGTACCACCCGTTTCAGCTACAACGGCCAACCCATTTACCATTATATGGGTACCAGCACGTTCAGTGAGTACACGGTGGTGGCCGAAGTGTCGCTGGCCAAGGTCAATCCCGAGGCACCGCTTGAAAAAGTCTGTTTGCTGGGCTGTGGTGTCACTACCGGTATCGGGGCGGTTCACAATACGGCCAAGGTCAAGGAAGGTGATACGATTGCCGTGTTTGGCCTGGGAGCCATCGGCCTGGCCGTCATCCAGGGTGCCGTGCAGGCCAAGGCCGGCCGGATTATCGCGATTGACACCAACCCCAACAAATTCATTCTGGCCAAGGCCATGGGGGCGACCGATTGCGTCAATCCCAAAGACCATGATCGTCCCATCCAGGACGTCATTGTTGAAATGACCGATGGCGGCGTGGATTTCAGTTTTGAATGCATTGGCAATGTGGACGTGATGCGTTCAGCCCTGGAATGCTGCCATAAGGGCTGGGGAGAAAGCGTGATTATTGGTGTGGCAGGGGCCGGCCAGGAAATCCGTACCCGTCCGTTCCAGCTGGTTACCGGCCGGGTGTGGCGTGGCAGTGCCTTTGGCGGCGTGAAAGGGCGTACCCAGTTGCCGGGCATGGTGGAGCAGGCAATGGCCGGTGAGCTGGACCTGGACCCGTATATTACTCACACCTTGCCGCTGGAACGCATCAATGAGGCGTTTGACCTGATGCACGAAGGCAAGTCCATCCGTACCGTGATTCATTATTAAACCCATCAGCGTCTGGTAAGCAGGCGGGTTTTAGTGAAAAAGCGGCGTTGCACCGGCAAGTATGACCGGTGGCAAGGCCGCTTTTTCATGTGCAATGAAAATGGATTTCATATTATTTTAAGTAATATTGAAATTATTATTTAGTCGTTCCTATGTATATATCTCTTTGTTATCCTTTGCTTCAACCTTACGCTAATAACTTTCAGTTGGCAATGAAGCAAACACTGTGGGTAAAAGAGAATAAAGGTACCTGCAACCCTTACTTGAACGAGATATAGACTATGTTGAAGAAACTTATTCTGGCAGTGGCAACCGTATCCGCTTTTTCGGCAACAGCGGTACACGCCGAGGAAAAAACCATCCTGAATGCCTCTTATGATGTTGCCCGCGAGCTGTTTGGCGCCATCAACCCCAAGTTTGTTGAATACTGGAAAGCCAAAACAGGCGAGGACGTCAAGATTGACCAATCGTTTGCCGGTACTTCCCGCCAGGCCCAGGATATTGTCCAGGGTAAAAAAGCGGACGTGGTTACTTTCAACCAGGTGACCGATATTAACTTCCTGGAAAAAAACGGTCTGGTTAAAGAAGACTGGCAAAAATCCTTTGACAACAACAGTTCACCTTACTACAGCACGACGGCTTTCCTGGTGCGCAAGGGCAACCCGAAAAACATCAAAAACTGGGATGACCTGGTGCGTGAAGATGTCAAAGTGGTGTTCCCCAACCCGAAAACTTCCGGTAATGCCCGTTATTCTTACCTGGGTGCCTGGTTGTACGCCAATGAAAAATTTAATGGCGATGAAGAGAAAATCAAGGAGTTCGTTGGCAAGCTGCTGGGTAATGTGGTGAATTTCCCCACTGGCGGTCGGGCGGCAACCGTGGCTTTTGCACAAAACGAACAGGGCGATGCATTGCTGTCTTTTGAGTCGGAAGTGATTAATATCGCCAATGACAAAGAGTATAAAGACAAAGGCTTTGAAGTGGTGGTGCCACCGGTTTCTGTATTGGCCGAGTTTCCGGTTGCTGTTGTGGACAAAGTGGCTGACAGCCGCGGTACACGCGAACTGGCTGAAGAATACCTGAAGTTCCAGTACAGCAAGGATATCCAGGAGCTGTTAACTACGTTCAACCTGCGTGTGAATGATCCTGAGGTCGTCAAGGCGACAGAAGGTCAGTATGCTCCGGTACGCACCATTAATCCAACCGAGGTGTTGGGGTCATGGAATGAAATCCAGCAAAATCATTTTGCTTCTGGCGGTATACTTGACGGCTTGTTATCCAAGCGCCGCTAATTAAGTACTTTTGATGTCAACCTCATTCTCATTTTTTAAACGGACACCGTTGTTGCCGGGCTTTGGCCCGACCTTCGGTTTTTCCGTTTTATACCTCAGCCTGATTATTCTGGTTCCCCTGTCCACCTTGCTTATGTACGTAAGCGGGATGAGTTGGGCTGAGTATTGGGGGGCGATTACCGACCCGCGCGTGCTAAGCAGTTATCGGGTCACCATTCTGGGGGCCCTGTATTCAACCATCATCGTGTGTGCGATCGGCTTTTTGTTTGCCTGGATTATTACCCGCTATGAGTTTCCCGGCAAACGGCTGCTTGATTCTTTAATGGATTTGCCTTTTGCCTTGCCAACCGCTGTTGCCGGGCTGACCCTGTCGGCCCTGTTTGCGCCCAGTGGCTGGATCGGGCAATGGTTTGCCGCGGTGGGTATCAAGATTTCCTATGCTTTCCCGGGGATTGTGCTGGCCATGATTTTTACCAGTATCCCGTTTATCGTGCGTTCGGTGCAACCCGTGCTGGAAGACCTTAAAGGGGAATATGAAGAGGCCGCCTCGATGCTGGGGGCCGATAAATGGCAGACCTTTTCGCGGGTGCTGTTTCCGGCGGTGCGTCCTGCCCTGATTGCGGGTGCTTCACAGGCTTTTATTCGCAGTCTGGGTGAATTCGGTGCCGTGATCATGATTGCCGGCAATATTCCTTTTGAAACCGAAGTGACTTCCCTGATGCTGTTTGTGCGGCTGCAGGAATTCAATTATCCGGCAGCGGCAGCGATTGCCTCGGTGGTATTGGTGGCATCCCTGTTATTGCTGTTTGTATTGCAGTGGTGGCAAAGCCGTTTCCTTGACAAATACGAAGACAAATAGAAGATAACGATGAGTGGACAGAAACCGGATTCATTTGGACAGTGGTTCCTGATTGGCTTGGGGGTTGTACTTGCCATTGTGTTGCTGGTGTTACCCCTGACACTGATTTTCACGATGGCTCTGGGCGATGGCCTGGCCGCCATGTGGAGCAATCTGACTGAAGATTACATGTTGCACGCGATTGGTCTGACCGTGCTGGCAGCAGTGGTGGCGGTGCCGGTCAATATCGTGTTTGGCATTATGCTGGCCTGGTGCATTACCCATTACGAGTTCAAGGGGAAAAAGCTCTTGCAGGCCCTGGTCAATATTCCTTATGCCACTTCGCCCGTGGTGGCCGGTTTCTGTTACCTGATCCTGTTTGGCCGTGAAAGCGCCCTGGGGCAATGGCTGTCGGCCAATGATATCCAGGTGGTGTTTGCCTGGCCTGCCATTGTATTGGTTACTATATTTGTGACTTCACCCTATGTGGCCCGTATTTTAATTCCGCTTATCAGGGCCCAGGGGCTGGATGAGGAGGTTACCGCCCTAACCCTGGGTGCCAATGGCTGGCAAATCTTTACCAAGGTTACCTTGCCCAATATCAAGTGGGGTTTGCTGTATGGCGCTGTTTTAAGCAATGCCCGTGCGGTGGGGGAGTATGGCGCGGTAGCGGTGGTTTCCGGCACCATTATGAACCAGACCCTGACCCTGCCATTGCTGGTAGACCAGTTAAATAATGATTACAAGGTGGCGGCCGCCTTTACCGCAGCCAGTGTGCTGGCTCTGATGGCCCTGGTGACGCTGTTCCTTAAAATCTTTATGGAGTGGTTGCAAAAGCGTAAAGAAGCACGTCATATCCAGCCGGTTCCCGGTCGGGGGTAAAAATAATGATATTGGGCTGTGTGGCTGTCAACAGGGGCGGACCGCTGCCATTGTGTGGGCCATCTGCCTTCTTTCTTCTTTATAGCCACCGCTCCAGCATCCCTATAATGCCGGCAAGGGCCAGATAAGGCCCGAAGCGGATCAGGTTGCCGGTTTTGTGTTTGCCCCGCAGGCGCTGCACCAGTACCACGACCAATGACAGGGCAGTGGCAAAAACCAGCAGTATGGGCAGGGACATCCAGCCTAACCAGGCACCCAGGGCCGCCACCAGTTTGAAGTCACCAAATCCCATGCCTTCGCTTTGGGTAAGGCGTAAAAATATTTGGTACAACAGCCATAAAAACAGATAACCGATCGCGGCGCCCAGCACGGCATGCTCAAGGGGCACGAACGTATTATTCAGATTGACCAGTAAACCGGCCCATAACAGGGAAAGGGTCAGGCGGTCGGGCAACAGGCTGGTTTCGGCATCAATCCAGGCCAGGCTGAGCAACACCAGCATAAAGCCGATGCTGGCCAGTGCCGCGACACTGCTGCCAAAAAACCAGCAAAATAGCGCGGCAATAAGCGGACCAAGTGCCATGAATAGTTTGCGAATCCGGAAATGCCAGGCAGGCACTTGCAGGGGAATGTCCGGGTCAATGGTGCGGGGCAAAACATAAGCGGCCCGGCTTAGCCAGAAACAGGCGGCCAGTGCGAGCAGGGCAGCCACTAACGTGGCAAGCGGCGGGTTATTGATCAGATTGGTCCACATGGCTATTTCCGTACGTGTGACTGGCCCGGGGTTTTGGGCACAATGGGGGATTTTAAACTGCTTTGCCGTTGTATGCAGGAAACAGCTCGGGCAGATTTGTCTTGTATGGTGGATTTGGCATAAAAACACGGTGTTTTATGGGGTAACATTCTGGTTGCCCTGGTGAATTGGCCTGTGAATAGACGGTTTGGCAGGAGAGCAAGCATTTTGAGAGCATAAAAAAGGAGACCGCATGTTTCAATTGAAAAAAACCACGCTTTGCCTGGCACTGTCATTGGGCGCTTTGTCATCATCACAGGCAGCCGAGCCCATCAAGGTAGGGGTGGCGCTGGATATCTCGGGCCCTTTTGCCGCCATTGGGGTTGAAACCCGTGATGGTCTTGAGTTGGCCATTGAGCAACTGGGCGGTAAACTGGGTGGGGTGGATGCCCAGTTCCTGCAAACCGACTTTGCCGGTAACCCCCAGCAGGCCAACCAGCTGGTTAACCGTTTCATCCAGAAAGACAAGATTGATTTCTTTACCGGCCCGGTGGCTTCCAATGCCGCCCTGGCCGTTGGCCCGGCCCTGTTTGCCGCCAAGGTGCCTTTCCTGTCCAGTAACCCCGGTCCCAGCCAGTTCGCTGGTAAACAATGTAACCCGTATTTTTTTGGTGTTTACCAAAACGACACTTATGATGAAGCGGCCGGTGTGCTGGCTAACGAGGCCGGTTATAAAAACGCCGTCATTATTGCGCCCAATTATCCGGCTGGCAAAGATCATCTGGGGGGCTTCAAGCGCACCTATAAAGGTGACATAAAAGAAGAAATTTATACCAAGGTGGGCCAAATTGATTACGCGGCCGAAATTGCCCGTATCCGTTCAGAAAAGCCGGACGCGGTCTACCTGTTCCTGCCGGGGGCCATGGGCATCAATTTCGTCAAGCAGTTTGTGGGGGCGGGTTTGAAAGACATTCCGCTGCTGGCACCGGGCTTTTCGGCTGACCAGGACGTGATTGCCGCGGTGGGTGATGCAGTGGAAAACCTGCAAAACACGGCACACTGGGCGCATGACCTGGATAATCCGGCCAACAAGGCATTTGTACAGGCTTTCCGCGACAAGTACAAGCGCTATCCCACCGTGTATGCGGCCCAGTCTTATGATGTCGTGATGGCCATGGATGCGGCGGTACGTGATGTCAACGGTAATGTCCAGGACCGTGATGCACTGGTGGCGGCCCTTAAAAATGCCAATTTCAACTCCGTGCGCGGTGATTTCAAATACGGGGTTAACAATTACCCGATCCAGAATTACTATGTTCGCAAAATTGGTAAAGATGCCAACGGTGAATTAACCAATATTCTGGTGAAAACCATTTTGCCAGACCATCAGGATGCCTATGTGGCTGAATGCAAGATGTAAGCGGCATTCAGCGATCAAGCGGAAGTATTGATGGATGTGATTTTTGTATTTGAGCAATTGCTTAACGGGATCGGCTACGGCCTGATGCTGTTTTTGCTGGCTGCCGGCCTGACCCTGGTGTTTGGCATCATGGACACGCTGAATCTGGCGCATGGCTCGCTGTACATGGCGGGTGCCTATCTGGCCGCGCGGGTGCACGAGGCCAGCGGCAGTTTCCTGTTGGCCATTGTGGTGGCGGTTGCGGCCACAAAAATCCTGGCTTTGTTGCTGGAAGTGCTGGTCATGCGGCAGCTTTACCGGCGCGACCATCTTTCCCAGGTGCTGGCCACGATTGGCCTGATCATGATGGCTGATGACGCGGTACGGGCCATTTGGGGACCGTCGCCCATTATGGCACCCACGCCAGCCGGGTTGTCGGGGCCGGTCACGCTGTTTGGTGTGCTGCCTTATCCGTCTTACCGGCTCATGCTTATTGTGGCCGGTTTGCTGGTGGCGCTGGGCTTGTATTTGCTGGTGAATCATACCCGTCTTGGCATGATTGTGCGGGCAGGGGCTTCCAATCGGCGTATGGCCGAGTTCATGGGGGTTCGCGTGGACCGCGTGTTTTCTTTTGTTTTCATACTGGGGGCCGGGCTGGCCGCGCTGGCCGGTGCCTTGATGGGGCCCATTAGTTCAGTGCAAATCGGCATGGGTGATGCCATCCTGATTCCGGCGCTGGTGGTGATTGTGATTGGCGGCATCGGTTCTGTCAGGGGCGCCTTTGTGGCAGCTTTGTTGGTGGGTCTTATCGATACCGCCGGGAGGGCCTTCCTGCCACTGTTACTGCATGTCATGCTCTCCCCCGACCTGGCAGCCGACCTGGCTTCGGGGCTGGCCAGCATTGCCATGTATATCCTGATGGCTACCGTACTGGCGCTCAAGCCGTCCGGTCTTTTTCCGGCAAGAGGCTGAGTCATGCAAAACAACCATTCCACCACCTTACCTGTGGTACCGCTTCCATTGCGCGCACGGCAGGAAGGCGGGCTGTCTTTATTGGCGCCCTGGCTGGTACTGTTGTTGCTGGCCGCTTTTCCGCTGGTGGCACCCTTGCTGGGGCTGGAATACTACGTGGGTTTTGTGCAAAGGCTCATGATTTACAGTATTGCCGTCAGCAGCTTGAACTTTCTGGTTGGCTATGGGGGTATGGTCGCGCTGGGGCATGCCGGCTTTCTGGGTATTGGTGCCTATACACTGGTGGCTTTGTTCGATAGCGGGCAAGACTCCATATGGCTGGCCTGGGTGCTGGCCATGGGCGTGTCGGGGTTATTTGCCCTGCTGATTGGCAGCATCAGTATTCGTACCCGTGGCATGTATTTCATCATGATCACGCTGGCGTTTGCACAAATGCTGTATTACCTGGCGGTCTCGTTCAACCGTTACGGTGGGGAGGACGGTTATGGCATTTATGTCCCGCTTTCTCTGGGCAGCTGGCTTGATGACATTCCCCATGCCCTGTATTGGGTTGTTTTGTGCGTGGCTGCATTGGTGTTTGCCATGGGTAGTCGGGTGGCGGGTTCACGCTTTGGTCTTGCCTTGCAGGGTATTCGCGATAATGAAGTGCGCATGGGTGCCATGGGCTATCCGGTGTATGCCATTCGTTTGCTGGCCTTTGTGGTGGCGGGTGCTTTTGCCGGACTTGCCGGTGCCATGCTGGCCGTCAATAATAATTTTGTCAGTCCGTCCATGATGTCGTTTGGCGAATCGGCCGGCTTGCTGGTGATGGTGATTTTAGGTGGCATGGGACATCGCTGGGGTCCGGCTCTTGGGGTGGCGGTATGGCTGACCCTGGCTGAAGTACTCAAGTTGTATACCGATTACTGGCACTGGCCCATGGGCCTGATCTTGCTGTTGTCGGTTTTTCTGTTGCCGGCAGGGCTTGCGGGTGGCAGTCGTAAAAGGGTCATCAAATGAGTCTGCTGAACGTGCAAGGCCTGGTCAAGCGCTTTGGTGGCCTGTTGGCAACCGATCATGTTGATCTGGACGTGAAAGCGGGTGAGATCCATGCCTTGATCGGTCCGAACGGGGCCGGTAAATCCACCTTGGTAAACCTGGTATCCGGATTGTTTGCGCCCGATGAAGGCACGATCACCCTGGATGGGGTTGAGCTGGTGGGTAAGTCAATGAACCAGCGGGTGCGTTATGGTTTGTCGCGCTGCTTTCAGGTAACCAGTATATTTCCCGATCAAACCGTTTGGGCCAATTTAATGCTGGCGGCCCAGGCGCATGAAGGCTCCAGTTTCCGTTTTTTTGGTCAGCGCAATCATGAAGCGGTGTTGCAACAGCGAGCCTTGGGCCTGGCGGAAAAAACCGGCTTGGGCGATTGCCTGAGCCATCTGGCCGGTACCCTGCCGCATGGTGTGCAACGTAAACTGGACGTCGCGCTGGCGCTGGCTTCACGGCCCAAACTGTTGTTGCTGGATGAGCCCATGGCCGGTATGGGGCCCGAAGATTCTTTGCAAATGATTGAATTGATTCGCCGCTTGCGGCAGGAATGTGCCATTTTGCTTATTGAACACGATATGGATGCGGTTTTTCAGCTGGCAGACCGGATATCCGTTCTGGTATACGGTCGTGTCCTGACCTCGGGCGATGCCACGCATATCCAGGGGCACCCGCAAGTACAGGCGGTTTATCTGGGCACCGGAGAGCAGGCATGAACGTTACCCCTTTGCTAAGCTGTCAAAACCTGAATGCCGGTTATGGTGCCAGCCAGGTCCTGTTTGATGTGGGCTTTACGATTCATGCCGGTGAAACCGTTACGTTGCTGGGACGCAATGGCATGGGCAAAAGCACCACCATTAAATCCATTATGGGTGATTTGCGCAGCAAGTCGGGCCAGATTCATTTTAATGGCCGGCCGGTGCAGTCCCTGAAGGCGGATGCCATTGCCCGTTTGGGGATGGCCATTGTGCCCGAAGGGCGGTTGTGTTTTCCCAACCTGACCGTGCGCGAGCATTTGCTGGCTTTTGCCGACCGGCGTAACGGGCGGGCCGATGGCTGGGACATTGATCGTATCTATGCGCTTTTCCCCCGGCTTAAAGAGCGTGCTTCGCATATGGGCAACCAGCTTTCGGGCGGCGAGCAGCAAATGCTGGCCATTGGCCGGGCCCTGTCCACCAATCCGCGCCTGCTGATCCTGGATGAGGCCACTGAAGGGCTGGCACCGGTTATCCGGGATGAAATCTGGGCCTGTCTTGCCAAATTGCGCCAAGAAGGTCAAACTACGCTTATAGTTGACAAATACTTGGAAAAACTGCTGGGCCTGGCCGACCGGCATATTATTCTTGAGCGTGGCCGTGTGGTATGGGAGGGCTCGTCTGCCAGCCTGGCCAACGATCGCAGCCTTTGGGCACGCTATCTGGGCGTATAAATCATTAAGTATTCAAAGGACGGTACTGCCGTCCGCGCTATACATCCCCGCCCTGAACGGCGAGGCTTTTCGTGCAATCCGGTACACATAAGGAGCACTTATGGTTTCAACATCAATGGTGCGGTTGCTGGAAAAGGTGCGGGCCTGCAAGGTTTGTGAGCCCCATTTGCCGCTTGGCGCAAAACCGGTTCTGGCGGCTTCTTCCCAAAGCCGTATTCTGTTAATCGGGCAGGCGCCGGGTCGCAAAGTGCATGAAACCGGGATTGCCTGGAATGATCCCAGTGGCGATAACCTGCGCAACTGGCTGGGTCTTGATAAAGAACAGTTTTACAATCCGGACCTGGTGGCCATTGTGCCCATGGGGTTTTGTTATCCGGGTGCGGGCAAATCGGGCGACCTGCCGCCGCGCCCCGAATGCGCACCGTTATGGCACGCAAAACTGCTGGAAAAAATGCCCCATATTATCTTGACGGTTTTAATTGGCCGCTACGCCCAGGGCTATTATCTGAAAGACAGGGCGTATAAAACCCTGACTGAAACCGTGCAGCATTACAAAGAATACCTGCCGCAGTATTTGCCACTGCCGCACCCCTCACCCCGCAACCGCATCTGGCAGCAGCGCAACCCCTGGTTTGAAGAAGAAGTGTTGCCAGAACTGAGGCAGCGGGTGCAACGGGCATTGAAATAAATACTGACGGAGTGGTTTAAACTTCAGTCCTGTAAGCTTTATCGGCCTCTTCAAACTTCTTGACTACTTCTTTGGGTGGCTCACCACCAAACAGGGAAACCAGAATGATAGTCACAAAGCAGGCAATAAAGCCGGGTACGATTTCGTACAGGTTAATGCCCGAGTTTTTCCAGAGCACCACGACAATGGCCCCTACAATCATGCCAGCCAGGGCGCCTTTGCCGGTCATGCGTTTCCAGAACACCGACAGGATGATAACAGGACCAAAAGCGGCACCAAAACCGGCCCAGGCATACGCCACCAGACCCAGCACCAGACTGTTGGGGTTGCTGGCCAGCCAGATGGCAATCAAGGCAATGAGCAGAACCATGAAACGGCCAATCCAGACCAGTTCTTTTTGTGAGGCGTACGGACGCAGGAAGCCTTTGTAGAAGTCTTCGGTAATGGCGCTGGAGCAAACCAGCAACTGGCAGCTTAAGGTGCTCATTACGGCGGCCAGAATGGCGGACAGGATGATGCCGGCAATCCAGGGGTTGAACAGGATGGTGGCCAGTTCAATGAAAATACGCTCATGGTTTTGAGTGACGGGGCCAGCCAGTTCCGGATGTTCCTGGAAGTAGGCAATACCGAAATAGCCAACCGCCACGGCACCGGCCAGACACAGGATCATCCAGGTCATGCCAATGCGACGGGCGTTTTTCATGGCGCCAACGCTTTCAGCTGCCATGAAGCGGGCCAGAATATGAGGTTGGCCAAAATAACCCAGGCCCCATGCTGCGGTACTGACAATACCCAGGAACGTGGTGCCGGCAAACAGGCTGGAGTATTCCATGCCTGCAGTGGTGGCGGCAGCCTGGATGGATGCCATGGTTTGTTGCCAGTCGCCCAGGCCAATCAAGACCATGATGGGGGTAAGGATAAGCGCAAAAATCATTAAACTGGCCTGGATGGTATCCGTCCAGCTAACCGCCAGGAAACCGCCAATAAAGGTATAGATAATAGTGGCGCCCGCACCCAGCCAAAGGGCCGTGCTGTATTCGACATGGAACAGGCTTTCAAACAGGCGGGCACCCGCCACAATACCGGACGCACAGTAAATGGTGAAAAAGAAAAGAATGATGGCGGCGGCCACAAGTTTGATAAGGCGGCTTTCGGCACCAAAGCGGTTGTGGAAATAGTCGGGCAGGGTCAGGGCGTTGTTATTGTATTCGGTATGAACACGCAAACGCCCGGCAATGAGTAGCCAGTTCAGGTAGGCACCCACAGTCAGTCCGATGGCAATCCAGGATTCGGTTAAACCACTTAAGTAAATGGCGCCAGGCAGACCCATTAACAGCCAGCCTGACATGTCCGAGGCACCGGCTGACAGGGCGGTTACGAAACTGCCCAGACTGCGGCCACCCAGAATGTAATCGTCAAAATTCCGTGTGGAAAAATACGCGATGAACCCTATTGCAATAACGACGATAAGGTAAATGGCGAAAGTAATAATCATAGGGTTTAAATTGCCCATGTTTTTCCTTGTCCTGTTTTTGAAAATGCCTGCTAGATTACCGATTTTTATTTTGTAAATATATTGGGGTTAACCATTGTTAGGGGTAGTTAACCCGATAAAAATCAATAATTTAGTCTAGAAATGAAATAATTGTTTTGTGGTGTTGTTGGTACGGGTTAACCCTTTGAATGTATTGCTTTAATTTTCCGGATGACGGTTTGATCGGGCTATCGGTGCCGTTGTTTATTTGTGTAGTGAAAATACGTAGTTACATACGGTGCCCGCTCGGATAGAATGCCCTGATTTGTTTTATTCTTCTTGAAGGGGTCGCGCAGTGTCGGGGTGCTTTTTTGGATTCGGTCATGTGTTTGTCAAGATATCCAGACTCTCGGGTTTTAAATTTAAATATCAATTCAAGGAATCCAGAATGAAACTCAGTGCCCTGATAAAGGTATGTTCATTGTTTTTTGCGGCCACGACCGGTTTGTTTGCTACGAGTGTCCAAGCCAACAATTATAAACCGGAATACAAACTGTCTATTGTCGTGAGTGCGAAATCTCCATGGGAACAGGGAGCGCAAACCTGGTCCGATCTGGTCCGGGAAAGAACCGAAGGCCGGATCAATATCAAAATCCATAAAGGGGCTTCGCTGGTTCAGGGTGAGCAAACCCGTGAGTTCACCGCCATTCGCCAGGGGGTGATTGATATGGCTGTGGGTTCAACCATTAACTGGTCATCGCAAGTCCGTCAGCTGAATATTTTTTCCCTGCCATTTCTGATGCCCGATGATGCGGCGCTGGATGCGCTGGTGCAGGGTGAGGTGGGAAAGCAGCTGTTCGCACTGATTGACAAGGCGGGCGTGGTGCCGTTGGCCTGGGGTGAAAACGGTTTTCGTCAAATCAGTAATGCCAGGCAAGCCATTCAATCGCCTGAAGACATGCAAGGCTTGAAGCTGCGTGTGGTGGGCTCACCGTTGTATATGGATATATTTACTGCCTTGGGTGCCAGTCCGATGCCTATGAGCTGGGCCCAGACGCAACCTGCGCTGGCCAGTGGCGAGGTCGATGGCCAGGAAAATCCCCTGTCCATTTACCTGGGCTCCAAACTCTATGATGTGGGCCAGAAATACCTGACATTGTGGAATTATGTGAATGATCCCCTGGTGTTTGCAGTGAATAAAAATGTCTGGAACAGCTGGACTGAACAGGACAGGGAAATTGTCCGGCAGGGCGCGCAAGAGGCTGCCCGGCAGGAGGTGGCACTTGCCCGTAAAGGAATGACTCCGGACGATGATTCCTTGTTAAAGGAAATTGCCGCTCATGGGGTGGAAATCACCCGTCTGACATCCGAACAGCATCAGGCCTTCGTCAGGGCAACCCGACCCGTTTTTGACAAATGGAAAGAACGCATTGGCACAGAGCTGGTTGAGCAGGCCCTGCGGGATATTGAAAACCGCCAGCAGTAAAAGGCCCGGCTGAAACGGAAACTCATCCAATTTCAGCGGGGCCTTTTTGTTTGCGTATTATCCAATGGTCATCAGACTGGCATTGCCGCCTGCGGCAGCGGTATTGGTACTGATGCTTTGTTCATGGAACAGGCCCAGCCAGGGATATTGTTTACCTTGCATGATTTCTTCCGGGCTTAATCCATAGGCAATCATGATTGGCCCCTTGCGTTGGCTCAGACGCAGGTTCAGGCTGCGCAAGTCGTCGCTGTCTCCTTCAAACAAAACGGCATCAAAGGCGACCTCGTCCAGCTGCTTATCATTAATCAGGCTGACCTGTTCACGCAGGCTTGCCTCTGTTTTGTCCAGCCATTGACGGGTATCGGGGGAGTCAATAAACAGGGCCTGGTTGCCAGTGGTGCCAATCTGGTGCAGCTGGGTAGTGAAGCCCTGCTCACTTTGTGCAAATGCCAGCACCGTACCACGGGGTACCAGGCGGTACACATTTGTTTCTCCGGTGGGGCCAGGCAGTGATAGCGTCAGGCTTTCGGGTTGGCCCGGATTGAAGGGAGCGGGCAGCTGGTCGTTGCCCTGGGACAGCAGGCGGAGTAAATACAGGGGGCCGCCCGCTTTGGGGCCGGTGCCCGACAGACCCTGGCCACCAAAGGGCTGTACGCCCACCACCGCACCGACAATATTGCGGTTGACGTAAATGTTGCCGGCATGAATGCGGTTGGACAGGTAGGTAATGGTTTCATCAATCCGGGAATGAATGCCAAAGGTCAGGCCATAACCGGTCTGGTTGATCGCATTGACCAGGGTATCCAGACTCTGCCGCTGGTAACGAACCACGTGCAGGACAGGTCCAAACACCTCACGTTCCAGCTCGGCAATATCATCGATTTCAATCAGGGCAGGCGCCACGAAAGTGCCAAACTCGGTGTTTTTGTCCATGGAAATTTGCTCAACCCGGTGGCCGGCCTGACGCATTTTTTCAATATGGCGCTCAATAACCGCTTTGGCCTCCTGGTCAATCACGGGCCCCACATCGGCAGACAGCAGGTCGGGCCGGCTGACCGAGAGTTCTTTCATGGCTCCCTTGAGCATAGTCAGGATATGGTCGGCGGCATCTTCCTGCAGGCACAGGATCCGCAGGGCCGAACAACGTTGTCCGGCCGAATCAAAGGCCGAATTCAGCACATCAAAGACTACCTGTTCGGACAGGGCTGAAGAGTCAACAATAAGGGCGTTCTGGCCACCGGTTTCGGCAATCAGGGGAATCGCGTGGCCGTGTGGATCAAGTCGGCCCGAGAGTTTGCCAGCCAGAATGTGGGCCACTTCGGTAGAACCGGTAAACATCACGCCACGGATGGCTTCATGAGAGACCAGCTGGTCGCCCACGGTTTCACCCTGACCGGGTACAAGTTGCACGGCTTCGCGTGGAATACCGGCAGCATGTAAAATGGCCACTGCCTGGGCGGCAATCAGGGGAGTTTGCTCGGCGGGTTTGGCCAGGACCGTATTGCCGGCGGCCAGGGCGGCACTGACCTGGCCGGTGAAAATGGCCAGCGGGAAGTTCCAGGGGCTGATGCAAACCACCGGCCCCAACGGAAGATGGACGTCTTCCTTGAAGTGATGCTCAATTTGCTCGGCGTAATAACGCAGGAAGTCCACCGCTTCGCGTACTTCGGCAATCGCGTTGGGCAGGGATTTGCCCGCTTCCCGGATAATCAGGCCTAACAGCACCTGCATATTGTTTTCCATGAGCTGGGCAGCAGTGCGCAGGCAGTGGGCACGTTCCTTGATGGGAGTGGCCTGCCAGATGGGCGCCATATTCACCGATGCCTCGACAGCCTGTCGGACCTCATCCTCGCTGGCCTCGATCACCTTGCCCACTTCATCGCGATGATCGGCAGGATTCAGGCAGGCAATGGCGCGCTCGTCGTTCCAGGCTGCTTCAGGCAGAAGGGTGGGGGCTGCCCGCCAGGCCTGGGTGGCGCTGTTCAGCAAGGCGGCAGACAGGGAGCCAAGGCGGTGTTCGTTGCTTAAATCAATGCCTGCTGAATTCTGGCGTTTGCTGTCAAGGCCGGGTTTGCTGGAGTGATAAATCTCCAGAGGCAGGGGGATTTTTTCATGCGGGGCACCCAGTGGTGTGATGCGGGCAACGGTTTCCAGCGGGTTTTCCACCAGTGCATTGATGTCAATGCTGTCGTCGGCAATCTGGTTCACAAAAGACGTGTTGGCACCGTTTTCCAGCAAGCGACGTACCAGATAGGCCAGCAGGGTTTCGTGGGTGCCAACGGGGGCATAGACGCGGCAGGGACGGTTCAGCTTTTTGGGCCCAACCACTTCTTCATAAAGCGGTTCTCCCATGCCGTGCAGGCATTGGAATTCGTACTGGCCGGGGTAATAGTTTTGGCCGGCCAGGTGATAAATGGCGGACAGGGTTTGGGCATTATGGGTGGCAAATTGCGGGAAGACGGCGTCGGGGGCGTCCAGCAGTTTACGGGCGCAGGCCAGATAGGCCACATCGGTATAAGACTTGCGGGTATACACCGGGTAGCCTTCCAGGCCATCGACCTGGGCGCGTTTGATTTCGCTGTCCCAGTAAGCGCCTTTGACCAGGCGGATCATCAGACGGTGATGGGTGCGCCGACCCAGGTCAATCACATAATCAATCACATAGGGTGCCCGCTTCTGGTAAGCCTGGATCACAAAGCCGATACCGTTCCAGCCGTCAAATTCGCTGTTGTGGCAAAGGGCTTCCAGCAGGTCCAGCGAAAGCTCCAGGCGGTCGGCTTCCTCGGCATCAATATTCAGGCCAATGTCATAGGACTTGGCCAGTTTAGTCAGTGATTCAAGGCGTGGCAGCAGTTCATTCATGACCCGTTCGCGCTGGGCACGGGAATAACGCGGATGCAGGGCGGACAGTTTGATGGAAATGCCGGGTCCTTCGTAAATACCCCTGCCCTGTGAGGCCTTGCCGATGGCGTGAATAGCCTGTTCATACGCGTCATAATAGCTTTGGGCATCGGCCATGGTGGTAGCCGCTTCGCCCAGCATGTCATAGCTGTAACGGAAACCGCGAGCCTCGAATTTGCGGCTGTTGGCCAGGGCGGCGGAAATGGTTTGCCCTGAAACAAACTGTTCGCCCATCATGCGCATGGCCATATTCACGCCCTGGCGGATCAGGGGCTCACCCCCCTTGCCGATCAAGCGGGTAAGGGCCGAGGAAAGGTGTTGTTCGCTATTGACAGCCACCAGCTTGCCCGTCAGCATCAGGCCCCAGGTGGCGGCATTGACAAATACCGAAGAAGAGCCGCCCATATGGGATTTCCAGTCGCCACGGCTTAATTTGTCTCGAATCAGGGCGTCTCGGGTAGCCTTGTCCGGGATGCGTAACAGGGCTTCGGCCAGGCACATCAGGGCCACACCTTCCTGGCTGGACAGGGCAAACTCCTGGATCAGACCCTCAACACCGCCTGAAGGACGCTTGTTTTTCAGGGCTTTCACCAGAGACAGGGCCAGTTCCCGGGTTTGTTCGGGCTGGGCAATATGGGCCTGCTCCAGCAACAGGGGCAGGCATTCGGTTTCGGGGCGACGATAGGCCGAGGTAATGGCCGCGCGCAAGACGGATTGGGGCTGGATATCCTGGCCAAACTCGTAAAATGGCGGAATAGCTGCGTCATTGTCAGGGATGCCAATGTCGCTGTCACCGGACTGGATCACCAGATGGGCCAGCTCTTCGGGTGTGTGTCCCCGTTCGATCTGGTCCAGATAGGCCAGCAGGGCCTGTTTGTGGAGCCAGTGAGGGGTACAGTTGAGTTTGCTGGCATTGTGCTGCAAACGTTCTTTCAGGGTGGAATCGACCTTGATTCCCAGGGTGGTGTTATTGTTGGCCATTTTGTTCTGCCGTCATGGGTTGTTCATGACAGCATAGGTTATAGATTTTTACGGCCGCGCAATATTAGGGTTAACCATTAATGAAAAAAGGTTAACCCAATGAAAGTAAAATATTTATAGGGGTGTAACGCTACCCAGCAGGGCACCGGCAATCAGGAAAATACCGGTCCAGATATTGGCACGAAACAGGGCAAAGCTTTTATCCCGGCGGTTAATGTCGAAGGTGTACAGTTGCCAGAAAAAGTGCAGCACAATAATGGCCATGAAGATGCCATAACCCCAGCCCATACCCATGGCAAGACCGGCCCAGATCCAAAGGATGGCCGTTGCCGCATAAAATCCGCTTAGCCAGATCAGGCCTTTTTCACCAAATTTCAGGGCGGTTGAGCGCAGTCCGAGTTTGATATCGTCTTGCATGTCGGCATAGGCATAAATCGTGTCATAGCCGATTTGCCACATCACGGCACCCAGCCACATGGCAATCGCTGCGGCGGGAACGGTATTTTGTGTGTCTGACCAGGCCATGAGCATGCCCCAGTTGAAGGCAACACCCAACACGGCCTGGGGCCAATAGGTAAACCTTTTGCAAAGCGGATAAATAAACACAATGGGTACCAGCAAGACGGCCAGCCAGCGACTGTAACTGTTAATAAAAAACAGCAGGGTGGCTGCCAGGGCCAGTTGGGCGAACAGGAAAACATAAGCCTGTTTAAGGGTAATCTGGCCACTGGTTAAGGGACGGTAACGGGTGCGGGCCACGTGTTTGTCAAAATCGCGATCGCAAATATCATTAATGGTGCAGCCCGCACTGCGCATGAGCAGGGCACCCAGGCAAAAAATAAACAGGCGCCAGACATCGGGCAGGCCGTTGGCTGCCTGGATAAGGGCGGCGATGCAGGGCAGCAGGGTAAGCCAGGTGCCGATGGGGCGATCCAGTCGGCAGATGCGGGCATAGGGCCCCCAGGAGGCGGGCAGGTACCGCTCGACCCAGTCGTTATGGTGAATATCGCTTAAATCGGGTTGTTGGGTGTTAACAGTCATTAATTTTGCGCATTGGTTCAGGTGAAAGTAGCCGCATTTTAACGTGTTTATAAGGTTCGCGGCAAAACCGGGGCGGTTGCGGCCAGTCGGCGAATAAATTGCAAAAGTATGTTGCGCAACCGCGCCAGGGTGGTTTGACAGCGTTTGTTTCATATACAATCATTTCCTTTGGTAACAGAGCAGGCACCCAATTGCAGCTTTTTTGGCCGCCTTTTTTCTGTTTGATTGGTCACCTTGTTTTCAGGTTTATTTCATATGCCCGGCTATATAGAAATACTTGCAACCGTTTTGTTTGCAATCGCCATTATTCATACTTTTTCGGTTTCTTACTTTGCAAAATTGGCTCATCGTAATGGCCCTCATGCGGGCATGTGGCATTTGTTGTCCGAAGTGGAGGGCGTGTTTGGCGTCTGGGCTGCCGTACTGATTGTGGTGATGGCACTGGCCGCGGGCCTGGATCCGGCGGTTGACTATATGGAAACCAGGAACTTTACCGAGCCCCTGTTTGTGTTTGCCATTATGGTGGTGGCAGCCAGCCGTCCGATCCTTCAATTGGTGAGTGATACGGTTCGGTTCATCGCCAGGGTGGCACCAGTGCAAACCGAAGTGGCCACGTTTTTCATTACTTTGTCGCTGGTGCCATTGGCAGGTTCTTTCATTACCGAGCCCGCTGCCATGACCCTGGCTGCCCTTATGTTAAAAGAAGGCTTTTTTACCCGCAGCGGTAATGTGCGCTTCAAGTACCTGGCGCTGGGTGTCCTGTTCGTGAACGTTTCGATTGGTGGTGTGCTAACCGCTTATGCCGCACCACCGGTGTTAATGGTGGCGCAAACCTTTGGCTGGGATAGCCTGTATATGGCTACCCATTTTGGCTGGAAGGCAGCGGTGGCCGTGATTGCCAATGCGTTTATCATTACCATGATTTGTCGCAAGGACATCAAGTCCCGTGCGGTCGGTACGGGGCGCGGTATTAATGCCCCCAAAGAGCCTGGCGCTGAAATAGCACGTCCTCCCGTCCCCTTTGGTGTGATTCTGGTGCATTTGCTGTTTTTGGTGGGTATTGTTTTGTTTGCCCATCATGTGGCCATTTTCCTGGGTCTGCTGATGCTCTTCATTGGTTACTGCGAAGCTTATAAACATCATCAAGACCGTCTCATGATTCGCGAAGGTTTAATGGTGGGCTTCTTCCTGGCCGGTCTGGTTATTCTGGGCGGGCTGCAGCAATGGTGGCTGCAAGACCTGTTGGGTGGCATGTCACCCACCGTGCTGTATTGGGGGGCCACGGCCTTAACGGCTATCACCGATAATGCAGCACTGACCTATCTGGGTTCCCTGGTGGAAGGCACCAGTGAAATCTGGCGTTATATGCTGGTGGCGGGTGCGGTAACCGGGGGCGGCCTGACCGTGATTGCCAATGCGCCCAACCCGGCCGGTTTTTCCATTTTGCGCGGCTGCTTCCCGCACGGTGCGATTTCACCCAAATGGCTGCTGGTCTCGGCATTGTTGCCAACACTGATGGCGGCCATCATGTTTTTATTGCCGGTACAGATTCTAGGAAGTACAGGCTTGTAAAAACGCGTTAAAATAAACGGTTTTATTGGATTTTACATTGGGCAAGGTGTATTTAGCCTGGCCATGTTTCTTTTTTGTGAGTTAAGCTGTGCCAATTTATGCATATAAATGCAGCGCTTGTGGTCATGAGCAGGATGTGCTGCAAAAAATGTCTGATGAACCCCTTACCGTTTGTCCCGAGTGCCATCAGGAAACCTATGCCAAACAGGTTACCGCAGCAGGTTTTCAATTAAAAGGAACGGGGTGGTATGTGACCGATTTCCGTGGTGGTAACGCTTCTGGCAGTGCCTCAGCCGGTTCCGGCTCATCGTCCACGTCAGCAGGCAGTACCTCTTCTTCATCAGGAAGCAGCACCCCGGCTTGATTTTTAACCAGAATATCACTGGCATCGCAAATGCGATGCCGATTGTTTACAGATTTTTCGGAGCATTTCAATTATGCGTACCTGCTATACCGGTCAGGTTTGTCTTGATCACCTCGATCAAACCGTTACATTATTTGGTTGGGTGCATCGTCGTCGCGATCATGGTGGCGTTATTTTTATCGACCTGCGTGATCGTGAGGGTCTTGCCCAAATCGTTTTTGATCCCGACAATGCCGCTGCATTTGAAATTGCCGAGAGCATTCGTAATGAATACTGTATCCGTGTTACCGGTCTGGTGCGTCACCGTCCCGAAGGTACGATCAATCCCGACCTGAAGTCTGGCGAGGTTGAGATCCTGTGTCGTGAAGTTGAAGTCCTGAACGCCTCGGTCACTCCGCCGTTTCAGCTGGATGACGACAATCTGTCTGAAACCACCCGCCTTACCCATCGTGTGCTTGACCTGCGTCGTCCGCAAATGCAGCGCAATCTCATGTTGCGTTACCGCGTTTCGATTGAAGTGCGCAAATACCTGGACAACCTGGGTTTCATCGATATTGAAACCCCCATGCTCACCAAGAGCACGCCTGAAGGTGCACGTGATTACCTGGTGCCTTCCCGTGTTCATGATGGTCAGTTCTTTGCCCTGCCACAGTCTCCACAGCTGTTCAAGCAAATGTTAATGGTATCCGGCTTCGACCGTTATTACCAAATTACCAAATGCTTCCGTGACGAAGACTTGCGCGCCGACCGTCAGCCAGAGTTCACCCAGATCGACTGCGAAACCTCGTTCCTGAACGAAGAGCAGATCCGTGAAATTTTTGAAGGCATGCTGCGTCATATCTTCAAGGTTGTACAAGGTGTCGATCTTGATGCCACCTTCCCGATCATGTCCTGGGACGAAGCCATGAGCCGTTTTGGTTCAGACAAGCCCGACATGCGCGTGAAACTTGAGTTCACTGAATTGACCGATGTCATGAAAGACGTTGATTTCAAAGTGTTCTCGGGTGCAGCCAACCTGGCCGGTGGCCGGGTGGTTGCCCTGCGCGTACCCAACGGTGCTGCGCTGTCACGCAAGGAAATCGACGACTACACCCAATTCGTGGCTATTTATGGTGCCAAAGGCCTGGCCTGGATCAAGGTCAATGAAGTGGCCAAGGGTCGTGATGGTCTGCAATCACCCATCGTGAAAAACATTCACGATGCGGCCCTGGCTGAAATTATCAAACGTACCGGTGCCCAGGATGGCGATATCCTGTTCTTTGGTGCCGACAAGGCCAAAGTGGTTAACGATGCGATTGGTGCCCTGCGTGTCAAACTGGGCCACAGCGATTTTGCCAAAGAACACGGTCTGTTTGAACAAACCTGGAAACCCTTGTGGATTGTTGACTTCCCGATGTTTGAATACGATGAGGAAGAAGACCGTTACGTGGCAGCGCATCACCCCTTTACCAGCCCCAAAGATGGTCATGAAGATTACCTCGAGACCGATCCCTCCAAGGCGTATGCCAAAGCCTATGACCTGGTGCTGAACGGTTGGGAAGTGGGTGGTGGCTCTGTCCGTATTCACCGCGAAGAAATCCAGAGCAAGGTATTCCGTGCCCTGAAAATCAATGCTGAAGAAGCCCGTGCAAAATTTGGCTTCCTGCTGGATGCGTTGCAGTACGGTGCCCCTCCGCATGGTGGCCTGGCCTTCGGTCTGGATCGCCTGGTGACTTTAATGGCCGGTGCCGATTCTATCCGCGACGTGATTGCTTTCCCGAAAACCCAGCGTGCACAATGTCTGCTAACCCAGGCTCCTTCTGCCGTAGATGAGAAGCAATTGCGTGAGCTGCATATCCGCCTGCGTAACATTGAAGTGAAATAATATCGAGATGCTACTCGTTCCCGCGCTCCTGCGTGGGGATGCATGCCAACCCCCCACATAGGCCGGATGTTTCCGGCTTATGTGGGGGGTTGTTGTTTTAGCGGACTTTATCTTACCCGTTACCACGCGGAGCCGCGGGAACGGGTATTGATTATCCTAAACGCTTTCGCTTAGCTGTTCCATTACATGTGGATTTTCCAGGGTTGAAATATCCTGCGTAACGGTTTCACCCTTGGCCAGGGTCCTTAGCAGACGGCGCATGATTTTGCCTGAACGGGTTTTGGGCAGGTTTTCACCAAAGCGGATGTCATCGGGTTGGGCAATTTTGCCGATTTCATGAGCCACCCAGCTTTTCAGTTCGGCTGCCACTTTTTGTGCCTCATCACCTTCAGGGCGATTGCCTTTCAGTACCACAAAAGCCACCACAGCTTCACCCTTGACATCGTGCGGCTTGCCGACCACAGCGGCCTCGGCCACCAGGGGGTTGGCCACCAGGGCGGACTCAATTTCCATGGTACCCAAGCGGTGTCCCGATACGTTCAGGACGTCGTCAATACGGCCCATGATCCAGATATAACCCTGTTCATCGCGATAGGCAGAGTCGCCAGCCAGATACATCTTGCCACCCAACTCATCGGGGAAATAGGTTGAGGCGAAACGGGCATCATCGCGCCAAATGGTGCGCAGCAGTGACGGGAAAGGTCGTTTAATGACCAGCGAGCCGCCTTTACCCTGTTCTACCGAGGCACCCGATTCATCAACAATATCGGCCATAATGCCGGGCAATGGCAGCGTGCATGAGCCGGGCTTGATGGGGAATGCACCGGGAATGGGGGCAATCATATGCGCCCCGGTTTCGGTTTGCCACCAGGTATCCACAATGGGGCAGCGGCCTTGGCCAACGGTTTCGTAATACCACATCCAGGCTTCAGGGTTGATAGGCTCACCGACGGAACCGAGCAGGCGCAGTGAAGAAAGGTCGAATTTGCCGGGCAGATCGGGGCCCAGCTTGATCAGGGAGCGAATGGCGGTAGGTGCGGTATAGAAAGTGGTGACCTTGTGTTTTTCTATCATTTGCCAGAAGCGGGACGCATCGGGGTAAGTGGGTACGCCTTCAAATACGATCTGGGTGGCGCCCACGGCCAGCGGTGCGTAGCAGATGAATGTGTGTCCGGTAATCCAGCCTACATCGGCCGTGCACCAGAACACGTCACTGGATTTGTAATCAAACACCCAGCGCATGGATAAAATCCCCCCCAGCAGATAACCACCGGTACTGTGCTGAACCCCTTTGGGTTTGCCGGTACTGCCCGAGGTATAAAGAATGAACAGGGGGTCTTCAGCGTTCATCCATTCGGGTTCGCACTGACTGGCCTGGCCCTGGATGACATCGTGCCACCAGATGTCATGTGATTCGTTCCAGGGCGTGTCGCTATCGGTACGTTTGAGCACAATCACTTTTTCAACACTGTCGCAGTCGCCATGCGATAGCGCTTCGTCCACGGTTGATTTCAGCGGGGTGAACTTGCCACCACGCACGCTTTCATTGGCGGTAATAATGATCTTGGCTTCGGCGTCTTTGATGCGATCCCGCACGGCACCCGAAGAAAAACCACCAAAAACCACTGAGTGGATTGCACCGATACGGGCGCAGGCCTGCATGGCGATTACGGCTTCAGCGGTCATGGGCATGTAAATGACCACGCGATCACCTTTGCGCACACCCAGGCTTTTCAGGCCATTGGCAAACTGACAGACGCGGTCATGCAGTTGCTGGTAGGTAATGTGTTCGCTGTCGCCATCATCTTTTTCATAAATAATGGCGGTTTTGTTGGCTTTGTCGATAAGATGGCGGTCTATGCAGTTATAGGAGGCATTCAGTTCACCATCGGCAAACCATTTATAGAAGGGGGCATTGCTTTCATCGAGTACCTGGGTGAAAGGTTTTTTCCATGTCAGGTTTTCCATGGCGGCATCTGCCCAAAAGCCCTCGTAATCTTCATTGGCCTTGTTGCACAGCGCATTGTAGGCATCGCTGCTGATATTGGCGTTATTTACAAAATCATCACTGGGTTGAAAAACCCGGCTTTCTTTCAATACTGATTCAATTGCTGACATGATTTGTCCCTTGTATTTTAGTTAAAATTTAATAATGACCGGATAGATGACAGTCAGCTATCCGGTCGTCATTTTATTTTAATGTTGCGCGGCACCCGATGCACCAATTCCGGTCATGGATCGTACATATTGTGCCTGGAAGCCTGCCTTATCCAGTTTGGCACGTTCAGATGTGTCGGTAATGGAAACCAGCCATGCCACGATAAATGTCAGGGGAATGGTAAACAGGGCAGGGTTGCCATATGGGAAGATGGGCGTAGCATTGTGCAGCACACTCACCCATACCGTTGGTCCCAGCACAATCAGGACAGTGGCGGCAATCAGGCCACTGAAGCCACCGACCACGGCACCGCGTGTGGTCAGGTTTTTCCAGAACATGGACAGGAACAGGATGGGGAAGTTGGCCGAAGCAGCCAGCGCAAAGGCCAGGCCCACCATAAAGGCCACGTTCTGGTTCTCGAAAGCGATACCCAAAATAATGGCCAGCACACCCAGTACCAATGTGGTTAAGCGTGAAATGCGCATTTCATCGTGTGGACGGGCCTTGCCTTTCATAATCACTGAAGCGTACAGATCATGACTGACCGCAGAGGCCCCGGACAGGGTTAAGCCCGCAACCACCGCCAGAATGGTGGCAAAAGCAACCGCAGAAATAAAGCCCAGGAAAATGTTGCCACCCACGGCATTGGACAAATGCACGGCGGCCATATTGGTGCCACCAATAATCTGGGTGATTTCAACCCCGTCTTTGACCGTGGTTTCAAAAAATTGCGGGTTTTTGGTGAGCAGCATGATGGCACCAAAACCGATAATGAAGGTCAGGATATAGAAGTAACCAATAAAACCGGTGGCCACAAACACGGATTTGCGCGCCTGCTTGGCATCTTTCACTGTGAAAAAACGCATCAGGATATGAGGCAGGCCGGCAGTACCAAACATTAAGGCCACACCCAGGGAAAGCGCATCAATCGGGTTTTTCACCAATCCGCCCGGGCTCATGATGGATGTTCCTTTTTCATGGACTTCGGTGGCTTTTCTAAACATGATTTCAGGGCTGAAGTCGGCAATTTTCAAGACCATGAATGCCATGAAAGTAGCACCCGACAGCAGCAGGACCGCCTTGATGATTTGTACCCAGGTGGTGGCCAGCATGCCGCCAAACAGCACGTACATGACCATTAACACACCCACGATCAGCACGGCCCAGATATAGTTCATGCCAAACAGCAGTTGGATCAGCTTGCCGGCACCCACCACCTGTGCAATCAGGTAAATCATGACTACCAGCAAGGTACCCGAGGCTGCAAAAAGACGGACCGGGGTCTGCTTCAGGCGATAGGCGGCTACATCGGCAAAGGTGAACTTGCCCAGATTGCGTAAACGCTCGGCAATCAGGAAGAGCACAATAGGCCAGCCCACCAGAAAACCGGTGGAATAAATAAGACCATCGTAGCCGGTGGTGTACACCATGGCGGAAATGCCCAGGAAGGAAGCTGCGGACATGTAGTCGCCCGCAATCGCCAGGCCGTTTTTAAAGCCGGAAATACCGCCGCCGGCCGTGTAGAAATCGCTGGCAGTGGTGTTTTTGCGGGCGGCCCAGTACGTAATGTACAAAGTGGCGGCCACAAACAGGAAGAACATGATAATGGCCGGAATGTTCATGGGTTGTTTTTCAACCTCACCGGTCAGGGCGTCGGCCCAGGCCGAGGTGCTGAACAGGCCAGCAAGTAGGGCCAGTAAATGCTTATTCATGGGTTTGCTCCTGGACAGCAAGAATCACACGTTGGGTGGTTTCTTCGAAAACGCCATTGGCTTTATGCACATAAATGCCGGTAATCGCAATGGCAAACAAAATCACGAAAAGGCCAATATAGATGCCCCAGGTGGTGATACTGTTGGTTCCTACGGGTACCCCGAAAGATTCGGGGCTAAGCCCGATATACAGGATGTAAACCACATAGATGCTGAACATGAGGATGGAAAAACTCCATCCCAGCACACTTTTCTGGTGTGCCATTTTTTGGAACTCAGGGTTATCCAATACCCTTTGTGTCAGTTTATCCACTTTATGTCTCCGGTAAAGTAAAACTGTTTTTTAAAAAGAAGGGACTGCTTTGTTGTTATTGGACTTTGCGTAATGTAAAGGAGGTGGGGCAGGATTTTCTAATTTTCTTTTTTGATTATTATTATTTGTTCAAATTATGATGGCCAAAAAATAACAATAAAATCAATTGCTTATATATTTTTTTGGATGGGGAGGTTAATATGTAAAAAGTCGGCGGCATCGACTATTTGATTTAAATCAAAAAATAAATGCGTTTCTTCGAAAAAGTTTTTGTGACACGGGCGTACAATAAAAAAATGCGGTAAAAAAAATTAACGCCATCAAACAGCGTCATTCAATGATTAAAAACTACTAAAAACAATTATTAAAAAAGTTTATATTTAAATGAAGTACCCAGGAGGATAAATGGATCTGACCCAACTGAAAAGTTTTGTGGCAGTGGCCCATTACGGGCATTTGACGCAGGCAGCAGAATCCCTGCACCTGTCACAACCTGCCGTAACCGCACAAATCAAGGCGATCGAGCGCAATCTTGATGTTAATTTGTTTGAACGTAATACTCAGGGCATGAGGCTGACGCCAGCCGGTGAGGCCTTTTTGCCCAAGGCTGAATCCATCTTGCAGCAAATGCGCGAGCTTGATGTTTTTGCCCTGAGTCTTTCATCCACATATGTAGAGCAGGCAAAACTGGGCATTATTCAATCGGTCGACCGGCAAATGTTAAGCCGTTTGCTTAACCATATTCTGGAACTGGACAGTTCCCTGTATTTGCATGTGGAAAACAGCCTTAGCGGCGAGGTCCTGAACAAGGTGCGCAAGAAAGAGATTGATGCCGGCTTTTTTCTGGGTGACAACCCTTATCGTACGGTGTACTCCATCGAGCTGGACGAGGTGCATTATGTGCTGATTGTGGCCGTGCAGCGGTTGGCGGAAGCCATTGAAGACCCCAAGACATTTTTCAGTACGGCCACCTGGATAGAGCGCCCGGCTTTCTCGGCCGGTGACAAGATCAGCAACCGCTTCTGGCATCAACACAAGATTTCACCGCAAACCGCACTGGTTTGTGATGATATTGATTTATGCATCGAGCTGGTTGCCAGCAATCTGGCCATCACGCTTATCCCTTCGCGTGAAGCCTATCGGGCCATCAAGGCTGGCAAAAATATTGCCCTGGTACCAGGGTATGACATCCGTTCGCGTCTGAGCTATATTTATCCGGCAGAATATGAGACGGATAAAAACAGTCAGCTTATTCGCCAGGCTGTGTGTGAGATTTGGGGCGTATCGCCTTGACCCCATTGTTTTAAGGTTGCATCACGATTTCTGATGAGTAATATCAGCAGCCAGTGTCGCGGGCAAACAGGTTTGAAGCCTGAACCTATGCTATGCTTTTTTGTGCATTGATTTTGTAAATGCACACCGGATTCATGACGAATTCAAAATAATTACATCAAATGGCATTAAGCGCATTTTATTAAAACCAGACAGGAATGGAGTTAAGTATGACAACAGAAGTACAAACCTCGTTAAATGGAAAAGTGGCGTTGGTAACCGGTGCTGCCAGTGGTTTGGGGCGTGAAATTGCCCTGACCTATGCCAGGGCGGGTGCCGCGGTTGGCGTTGCCGACCTGAATATTGACGGGGCCAATAAAGTGGCAGATGAAATCATCAATGCGGGTGGCAAAGCCATTGGGGTTGCCATGGACGTGACCAGTGAAGATCAGGTCAACCAGGGTGTTGATGCCCTGGTGGCCGAGTTCGGTTCAATTGATATTCTGGTGTCCAATGCGGGGATTCAAACCATCGAATCCATCGACAAGTTCGATTACACCAAATGGAAACAGATGCTGGCGATTCATCTGGATGGTGCCTTCCTGACCACCAAGGCTGTGCTTAATCACATGTATCCTGCCGGCCGTGGCGGGGTGGTTATTTATATGGGTTCGGTGCATTCTCACCTGGCCTCCAAATTGAAAGCGCCTTATGTAACCGCCAAGCACGGCTTGCTGGGCCTGGCTCGTGTGCTGGCCAAGGAAGGGGCCGAGCATAATGTTCGCTCGCATGTGATTTGCCCCGGATTTGTGCGGACTCCGATTGTAGAAAAACAAATTCCCGAACAGGCCAAAGAGCTGGGTATTTCCGAAGAGGAAGTGGTTAAAAATGTCATGCTGGGCGGCACGGTAGACGGGGAGTTCACCACGACCGAAGATATTGCCCAAACCGCTTTGTTTTTGGCGGCGTTCCCCAATAAAGCCCTTACCGGTCAGTCAATTACGGTCAGCCACGGTTGGTACATGCACTAAATCGTTTTTTGTTATTGTTCGGAGAAGTCATTGAATTTGCCTCATTATGAACGCATCGCCCTAGTATTGCAGGGGGGTGGGGCGCTGGGTGCTTATCAGGCCGGGGTTTTCCAGGGTCTGAATGAAGCGGGCATCATGCCCAATCATATTTCCGGGATCTCTATTGGTGCCCTGAATACCGCCGTTATTGCCGGGAATGCCCCAGAAGATCGCGTTGAAAAACTGCGTCAGTTCTGGGAAACCATTTGTCAGCCCAATTTGGGCATGTCCATGTTACCGTTTTTTGAGCAGGGTCTGTTCAATATGCACGACTGGTTCAAGATTGGTCTTGGCAATATGTACGGGTTAAGTGCCATTTTCGATGGCCAGAACGGTTTTTACAAGCTGCGCATTCCGCCACCGGCCATGGTGGGGCATGGCACGCCCGAAAAGGCCAGTTATTACGATACATCGGCGCTTAAACATACGCTGGAAAAATTCTGCGACTTTGACCGTATCAACAGCAATAAGTGTGACATTCATGTGTCGGTGGGTGCCGTCAATGTGCGTACCGGCAACTTTGTCTATTTTGATAATGAATGTCACGAGTTGCGGGCCGAGCATTTCATGGCTTCGGGGGCCTTGCCACCGGCCTTTGCGCCGGTGGAAATTGATGGTGATTACTATTGGGACGGTGGCATTGTTTCGAATACGCCACTGACCTATGTGCTGGGCGCAAAACCCAGTCGCGATACCCTGGTGTTCCAGGTGGATCTCTGGAGTGCCCGCGGACATGTTCCACACAACATGGAACAGGTGAATGATCGGCAAAAGGAAATTCAATATTCCAGCCGGACCCGTATGCTGACTGATTACTGGAAGCAGGTTCAGGAAATGCGTCATGCCATTGGCAAGTTGCTTGAACTGGTGTCCCCTGAAAAAATGCCTGATGACGCTTCGCTGGCCAAGATCAAAGAGCTGGCTGACAGGTGTAAATATAATGTCATCCAGCTGATTTATCGTGACCGTCCTTATGAAAGTCATAACAAGGATTATCAGTTCGGTCTTGCCAGCATGAAAGACCATTGGCAATCGGGCCTGATGGATATCCGCCAAACCCTGGACAAACCCGAGTTTCTGGCCATGCCTGACAATGATATTGGTTTTGTGTCACATGACGTTCACCGGGATGAAGTTTATGTTCCCAAGGGGGTGAAATCAAAATGAGTTCGTCGTCTTACCGCAGTTTGCCCTCTTTGCTGCTGAACGTGCGTGAAGCGCTAATGGTGCATTTTCGTCCTCTTTTACATGCCGAAGGACTGACAGACCAGCAGTGGCGGGTGTTGCGAGCCCTGGGAGAGCAAGAGCCCATGGCACCGAACCAGCTTTCCAGTGTATGCATGCTGTTGGGTCCCAGTCTGACGCGTATGCTAACAGGCATGGAGCAGGTCGGTCTGATCAGTCGAAGCCGCTCGCAGCAGGATCAACGCAAGCAGGAAGTGTATCTGACTGAAAAAGGGCAGGCCTTGCTGGCCCGGATCAAGCCCTTGATTGAAAACCAGCATAATGCACTGGAAGAAAAAATTGGCAAAGCACTCATGGACAGGGTTTATCGCGATCTTGACAGCTTGCTGGAAAAAATCCCGCAGGAAGTGGTGATTAGAAAATAATGCCTCTGAGGGTATTGATACAAAAATAAGGCGTAAAGCGGGTGTTGTTATGCCGGTTGTTTATTTTTAATATGACGGTTGGTTTTAATCATGAGCTGGATTGCTAAACTCAAATTTCATCACCTGAAAACTTTGGTGGCGCTGGCCGAGCAGCAAAACCTGACTCGGGTGTCCGAGCTTATGAATATTACCCAGCCGGCCCTGTCAAAATGGCTGTCTGGCTTGGAAGAAGAAATCGGCATGCCCCTGTTTGAAAGGCATAGCAAGGGCATCCGGCCTACACCGGGGGGCTTGCTGGTGGTTAAGCATGCACGACGACTGGTTAATGACCTGGAGCGTTCTACCCGGGACATAGAATTGTTCAAGGAAGGTATCCAGGGTTCGCTTATGATTGGCAGTTCACCGGTGGCCACCGATGTCGTATCAAAAGCCGTGCTGGATCTGCTCAAGGATTACCCCAATGTTCATGTACGCATCATTGAAAGCGTCATGACGCCTTTGCTGGAACAATTGGTGTCCGGCCATATTGATGCGGTCATTGGCCGGGTGGGGGGAAGCGCCCTGCAATTGCCGTTGAATTACAAGGTCCTGTATACCGAACCCATCTGTTTTGTGGCAAGACCGGGGCATCCCCTGGCGGGCCAGTCCAATATTGATTGGGCACAGCTTGGTGATTATGATTGGATTGTCTGGCCTACCGGCACGCCGATCCGCAGCAGTATTGACCATGCCCTGGTTGACCTGGGGATGATGATGCCCGCCAATCATGTCGAATCTGGCTCCATGAGCGCCACGGTTCGCATGTTGCAGGGTAGCGATATGGTGGGGATTTTATCGCAGCGGCTGGCTGACAGTTTTGCCAAAGAGCGGCAGCTGGTGATTCTGGACTTGCCCAAAATCGAACAAAAGGGCAGTGTGGGTATTTTCTGGCGTCAGAACGAACCGCCGTCAGATACGCTCGAGGCCTTCCTCGGGCACCTGGTTGAGGCATCGCGGTAATAAGAAGAAGCGGGATTTTACCCACGCCTGTTTGTGTGCCCACGCAGGAGCGTGGGCACAAGACAAGTATATACTCGTGCCCATGCTCCCGCGTGGGCACAAGACTTATCAGGCAGTAGCCGGTGCGATGTAATATACTCGTGCCCATGCTCCTGCGTGGGCACAAGACATATCAGGCGTTAGCCGGTGCGATGTAATCGGGCTGGTTCTCAGGTGCCGCGGCCTTGAAGGCGGGCATGCTTGTGCAATGCCCGTACACTTTCAGGCAACGGGGATAGGCGCTCACATCACATTTCATGCGAATGGCGTTGGCCAGCTGCGGAATCAGGCAGCAGTCGGCCAGAGTGGGCGTATCGCCAACGCAGAAATGATCAGAGCCGGCTTTTTCAAGCAAAGCTTCAATACTTTTCAAGCCCGTTGCGATCCAGTGTTCATACCAGGCCTGTTTTTGTTCCTCACTGATCTGAAGGTCTTTGCTTAAGTATTTCAGGATACGCATATTGTTAACGGGGTGAATATCGCAGGCAATGCCATAGGCGATTTCCAGAACCAGGGCACGCTGCGCGGTATCTTCAGGGATAAGCGGGGCAACGTTGGGGTATTTCCGGTCCAGGTAATCAATGATGGCCAGCGACTGACCAATGGATCCTTCAGGAATATCCGCCAGGGCAGGTACCAGGGCCATGGGGTTCAGCTTGCAAAACTCGGGATCGTTCTGCTCACCTGAACGGATATTAATGCCTGCGGTTTCGTACTGGATGCCTTTTAGCGCTAAAGCAATACGTACACGGTAAGAGGCGGAACTGTTGAAAAAGCTGTAAAGTTTAGTCATTGTTTGTCTTTTTTTGATGGTTAAGGCCATTTGGCTGGTGCGGAAGACCCCCGACAGCAGGGGCGTCTTCCCGTTTTATAATTGAGTGTGACTGCTGCAAATAAATGGTTTTACGATGCATTGGCGGGTGTTGCATTCATGGTGGTGCCTTGGCGTGCCCGCTTTTGTTTGGCTAGCGAGAACATATACAGCACCAGGATGCATGAAGCGGTAATCAAGGCGGGGAAGGCCAGTGCCTTGAAGATGGTCGTGAACTCATAGCCCCAGGAAATCATGGTGCCACCCGCAAACGCACCAAAAATGGCACCGCAGCGTCCGGCGGCATTGGCCCAGCTAACACCGGTTGCCCGGCATTCGGTGGGATACAAAATGGCAGATAAAGAGTTGAATCCTACCTGTGCGCCACTAATGCCCACACCGGCACCAAAAATGCCCAGCACCAATAAAGGAATATTACTGGTTGAAAAACCAATAAGGGCAATGAAACCGGCACCCAGGATATAGCTGGTAATTAACACTTTATAAGGGTTGCGCTTGTCCATGAGGTTGCCCAGGTAAATGGCGCCCAGGGTGCCACCAATCTGGAAGGCGGCGGTAATCCAGGATGCTTTGGACAGTTCGACACCAATACTGCCAAGCAGGGTGGGTACCCAGCTGGAGAACAGGTAAATAATCAGGAAACTCATGAAAAATGCCAGCCATAACACTGCAGTCACCATGAACAGGCCGGGCTGGAACAGGGCGGTAACCGCACTTTTGCCGGTTTTGATTTCATCCAGATGGAAGACGGTATTGGGGTAGGTTTTACCGGTAATTTTTCCCATGAAAGCGGCAATGTTTTGAGCGGGCTCGTTTTTGCTGACACGATAACGGGGAGACTCATCCAGGAAGATGGACAACATAATCACCAGTGCCAGCGGCAGTACACCACCCAGTACCAGAATGCCGTGCCAATTAACCAAGTGCAGCAATTGTGCGGTAAGCACGCCTCCCAGGGCCGAACCCAGCGTGAATCCACAAAACATTAGGGTCACCAGGGCTGAGCGACGACGGGCAGGCAGGAATTCGGACGTCAGGGTAATGGCGGTGGGCATGGCCCCTCCCAGACCGATGCCGGTTAAAAAACGCAGAAAGGCCAGGGTTTCCATATTGGGGGAAAAGGCCGACAGCAGGCTCATGAGGCCAAAAAAGAAAACGCTGAAGATGAGAATTTTCTTGCGTCCCAGACGGTCAGCCAGCGGGCCAAAAATAATGGCGCCAAGGGTCAGGCCAATAAGGCCCGAAATGAACAGGGGGGTTAGCTGGGGCCTGCTTAAGCCCCAATCGGCAATAATGGCCGGGGCGATAAAACCGATGGCGGCCGTATCAAGGCCATCGGTGGCAACAATCAAAAAGCACAGCAGGATGGTTTTCCACTGGTAGCGGGAAATGGGGGCATCATCAAGGGCTTTTTGCACACTTAATGATTGGGACATATTGGACATTTCAAAGACTCCGGAAAGACAATGCCGGGTCTGTGCAATGTGATGGAGGTTTCCCGGCAGTATCATGAAAACAATGCATTTTCATGTATGCGGCCAATGTAACCTGATGTGGTTTTGAAAATAAAATGATATTTACGGCTTTGTCATAACTTTTATATTATGACAAAACCGTAGCGCTTGTTTCCTGGCGCTTACCGGGTGCTGGCAAAGGTATCACACTGAGCAATATTGCCGCTTTCCAGGCCCCGCTTGAACCAGGTCATGCGTTGCTGTGAGGTGCCATGGGTGAACGTGTCAGGAGCGACATAACCCTGCTGCTGTTTTTGCAGGCGGTCATCGCCCACGGCGGCTGCCGCATTGATGGCCTCTTCAATATCGCCGGGTTCAATAATGTCTCCCTGGCGTCGCAACTGGTTGGCCCAAATACCGGCCAGGCAATCGGCCTGCAGCTCGGACAGGACGGAAAGTGCATTGGCCTGACGTTGGTTGCCACGGCTGCGTGCCTCGTTGACCTGATCCAGGATGCCCAGGCGGTTTTGCACATGATGGCCGATTTCGTGGGCAATTACATAGCCTTGGGCAAAGTCGCCATGCGCACCCAGGCGCTGGCCCATTTCCCTGAAAAAGCTTAAATCCAGGTAAACCTTTTCATCGGCCGGACAATAAAAAGGGCCCATCGCCGCCTGGCCCAGGCCACAGGCACTGCGTGTGGATCCGCTGTATAACACCAGCTTGGGTTCGGGGTAGGCCCCCCATTGCTGTTGCTGGAATATTCTGCCCCAGGCGTCTTCGGTGGTTTTAAGCACCTTGGCCACAAACCTGCTTTCAGCATCGCTGAGGCCTGGCGTTGGTCCTTGTGAATACGTGGTTTCTTCATATTGTGAGGGGGCGTCGGAACCGGTCATTTGCAGCAGCAGGTTGGGATCCACCCCAAAATACATGGCAACCAGGATAAGCACGATGGTTCCCAGGCCAAATTTCTTGCCACCACCGCCACCACCACCACCACCTCTTCCTCCCCCGAACATGCCGCCACCACGGCCAAACATGCCACCACCCATCCCGGTATGGTTGCCCCGACGATCTTCTATGTTTTTGCTTTCGTCTGACCCATCCAAGCGCATTGTATTTTCCTTGAAACCATGGGTGCGATATTGCACCGCTGTACAAAAGTTTTTGCCTCATTTTAAACATAATCAGGGCAAGTCCCTTATTCCGGGTGTAAACGATTGCAAGTTTTGCGTTCTTGCAACGAAGTCTTTTTTTCACTTAACAAGTCTGCCAACAACTTGCTGGTAAAATGGGGATCAAAGCAGGATGTTGCGTTAATTATTCTCATTCATGGGCGCAATTTCTGTAATGGCGTGTTTTGCTTGCCCGTTTCGGGTCTTATGGAATTTCTGGAGTTGTTTTTGTGGATTTTGGCCAAATAGTTCAATCAATTACCGTTTACGCGCTGCCTTTGCTGTTTGCAATTACCTTGCACGAGGCTGCCCATGGTTATGCCGCCCGGAAATTTGGCGACCAGACCGCTTTTATGCTGGGACGAATCAGCATGAACCCGGTCAAACATATTGATCCGGTGGGAACGATTATTGTGCCGTTGGCCATGGCCCTGCTGAATACCGGGTTTATTTTTGGCTGGGCCAAGCCGGTTCCGGTCAATTTCAATAATTTGCGCAATCCCAAAAAAGACATGATCTGGGTTGCCGCTGCCGGACCTGGTGCCAATCTGCTCATGGCTGTTTTCTGGGCTATCATGGCCAGAGTGGCCCTTGAACTGGGCGGTTTTGGCAGCTTCTGGTGGCTCATGGCCATTGCAGGCATTCAGGTCAACGTCATTCTAATGGTTTTCAACCTGTTTCCCTTGCTGCCCCTGGATGGCGGACGGGTGCTGTCGGGTTTGTTGCCACCCAAGCTGGCCTGGGAATACAATAAAATTGAACCTTACGGCATGTTCATACTCATAGGATTAATAGTAACCGGATTGCTCAGCCCTATTATTTTTCCAATTATCCAAATGGTTGTTCAATGGCTGGTTACCCTGTTCATTCTTTAAGGAACACGAAAAAACATGACAGTACTTAGAATTGTCAGTTATAACATTCACAAAGGGAAAACCGCCTTGGGGCGTCGCAGTTCACTGCTTGATCTAAGTGCAGGGCTTTCGGGCCTGAAAGCGGATCTGGTTTTTTTACAGGAAATCCAGGGGCGAAACGAAAAAGAGCGGCACCAGCATGCCCAGCCTGCCTTATTGGCCGGACATTTGCATATGGAAGTGGCCTATGGGTGCAATGCCATCAGGAAAAAAACCGATCATGGCAATGCCCTGTTGTCCAAGTATGAAATTATTGACCATGAAAATGAGGATATTTCCGACCATAAGCTGGAGCAGCGTGGTGTTTTGCATGCCCGGGTAAAGATCGGTGAGCATTGCATACATTGTTTTGTGGTGCATTTGGGGTTGTTTCACGGTAGCCGGATCCGTCAGGTTGCGGCTATTATCGAACGTATCAAGCGTTTGGTGCCCGAAGATGAACCCTTGATTATTGCCGGTGATTTCAATGACTGGAATGAAAAACTGGCTCCTTTTTTTGCCGAAGAGTTGGGTGTGCATGAGGTATTTGCCCAGACACCGCTGCGGCTTGATGATGAACTGCCCCGCATGAAAGTTTCATTCAAGCGTCTTTGGGATACCTTCAGCTTCAGAAAGCTCATGGAGACTGAGAAAAAACTGCGTTCCCAGCGGATGAAATTACCTGAGATTTCCCTGAAAACCTTGCCCAAGGTGCTTAAGCACCTGCAAGACCCCGAGGAATTGCCGCCAGCGCGCACTTTTCCGGCGGCTTTCCCGTGGCTAAGGCTGGACAGGATGTACCAGCGCGGTTTTGAAATCCGTTCTGCCCAGGTATTAAAAGGCAGGCCCTGGAGCAAAATATCCGACCATGCCCCGATCTGCGTGGAGCTGGCATTGGCGAAACCCCAGGATGCGTAATCACCCGCTTACCGTTGGTCGTCCTGGTGGATATCCAGCGCTTCCAGAAAACGTGACACCATATTGTAGGCACCGATGGTGGCGGTCAGTTCCACCAGCTTCTGATTGTCATAATGCTTGCGGACGGCCTCAAAAATTTCTTTGGGAACCTGAATCTGCCGGGTCATTGAATCGGTGTAGGCCAGCACGGCGCGGGTTTGCTCATCAAATAAATCGCTGTTTTCCCAGTCGTCCAGGGCATCAAGCTGGGCTTGGGTGACGCCTTCTTTCAGGGCAATGGGAGCATGTTGGTCGGCTTCGTAGGGAGCGCCATTCAAGACCGCCACCCGCATAATAATCAATTCACGGATATCACCGGGCAGAGTGCTTTTTTGACGTACCGCGGTCAGGTAATCCAACCAGCCCTGGGCAATGGCGGGGCTGTGCAACAGCATTTGGTATAAATGAATAACGCTGCCACGTTCGGCCACAATCTGGTCGACCAGGGGCTTGGTTTGTGGGGTGGTTAAATCGGCATAAGGTAAACGTGCCATTAAATGGTCTCTCCTGTTGTTTTGTGCATTTAATATATGTGGTTGCTCCCGTGGTAAAAACGGGAGCTGCGGTTAATTCATCTTATAAAACCTGCGATACCGTATCGTTGAGCCGACTCACAATATCGCTAATGTCTGCTTCGGTGCAAATAAAGGGGGGGGCCAGCAAAATGTGATCGCCCAGGCGTCCGTCGATGGTGCCGCCCATGGGGTAGACCAGCAGGCCGTTTTCCTTGGCCTGTGCCTTGATTCGGGCATGGGTTTTAAGCGCCGGATCCAGGGGCTTTTTGCTTTCCCGGTCTTGCACCAGTTCGATTCCCACAAACAGTCCGCGTCCACGAATGTCGCCAATATGCCCGTTACCGGAAAATGCCTGGCGTAGTTCATTGCGCAGTTGTTCGCCACGCTGCAGCACATTGGCCAGCAGGTTTTGATCCTGTATGGTTTTTTGAACCGCCAGCGAAGCGGCACAGGCGGTGGCGTGACCAATATAAGTATGGCCATGCTGGAAAAAACCGCTGCCATTGACAATCACATCGTAAATTTTATCCGAGCACAGGGTTGCGCCAATCGGTTGGTAACCGGCCCCCAGGCCTTTGGCAATGGTAATAATGTCGGGTACCACACCGTCTTCTTCGCAGGCAAACAGGTGGCCGGTGCGGCCCATACCCGACATGACCTCATCAAGAATGAGCAAAACACCGTATTTATCGCAAACCGCGCGGATTTTCTGAAGGTAGGTTTTTACCGGTGGCACGGCACCGGCTGTCGCGCCCACCACGGTTTCGGCCACAAAGGCGGCCACGGTGGACGGCCCGAGCTCAAGAATTTTGTCTTCCAGCTCATGGGCCAGGCGGGAGGCATATTGTTCTTCGGACTCGTTGGGAAGCTGGTCACGGTAGGCATAGCAGGGAGACACGTGATGCGCCTCTATGAGCAGGGGTAAAAAAGGCTGGCGTCGCCAGGCGTTGCCACCAATTGCCAGGGCGCCCAGTGTATTGCCGTGATAGCTTTGGCGGCGGGCAATAAAATGTCTGCGTTCGGTTTGGTCAATTTCCACAAAATACTGGCGTGCCAGCTTCAGGGCTGCTTCCACCGCTTCTGAGCCACCTGATACAAAATACACATGGTTAAGATTGCCTGGGGCCTTGTTTTGCAGAAAATCGGCCAGATCCTCGGCCACTTGCGTGGTAAAGAATGAAGTATGTGCATAGGCAATGGTGTCAAGCTGCTGCTTGATGGCCTCAATCACGGCCGGATGTCCGTGCCCCAGGCATGAAACCGCTGCGCCGCCACAGGCATCGATATAACTCTTTCCGTCCGAATCAAAAAGACGGATACCTTTACCGCCCACGGCTGTTTTCAGGGACACTTTGGGGTTACGGTGGAAAACATGGGTCATTTTTCCGGGCTCCGGGTAAATCCCTGTATATAGGTGACAGGGAAGATAAAAATAAGCAAATACGGGCGGTATGGCCTGAATTTGCCGGTTCGGTGTAACGCGGTATAGATGTTCGACTATTCTATACCTTAAGTGAAAATTTCAAAACTCCAAATATTAAAGTAAAATGCAGGCATCATGTATGGCCATAATCGGCAAAGGTGTTCCGTTTACTTTGACCAAAAATAATATGACAACAAAAATTCTTATTGTTCGCTCTTCCTCGCTGGGCGATCTGGTGCACATGCTGCCGGCCATTTCGGATATTGCCAAACATGTTCCTGATGCGCAAATAGACTGGGTTGCTGAAGAGGCTTTTGCTGAAATTCCCGCCTGGCATCCTGCTGTGCATGAGGTTATCAAGGTGGCTCACCGTCGCTGGCGTAAAACCTGGTGGTCGGCGCCTACCCGGAAGGAAAGGGCCGAGCTCAAGCGTAAACTTAAAAGTACCCGATACGATGTTGTGCTGGATATGCAGGCCCTCATGAAATCCGCCTGGATTGTTCGTCAGGCCAAGGGGGTCAAGCATGGGCTGGACTGGAAATCTGCCCGGGAGTCCATGGCTTCCCTGTTTTATGATGTCAGGCATACCGTGGCTTTCTGGCAGCCTGCGGTTACCCGTCAACGTATGCTGGCAGCGGCGACTTTCAATTACCAGTACGACGGCGAGCCCGATTTTGGCCTGCAAAAATTTACCGATGGCGTTGCCATCCAGGATTACGTCGTCATCATGCCCTCGGCCAGTCGTGAAGACAAGCTGTGGCCCGAGGCTGACTGGCATGCCGTATTCCGTGAATTGAATGCTGCCGGGCTAAGCCTGAAGCTGCTGGCCGGCAATGAAAAAGAAACCGAACGCGCCCGGGCGCTGGTACGTGACTTTCCCGATGCCGGGATTTTGCCCCGTATGTCCCTGACCGATGTGGCCCGTGTCATTGCACCTGCCCGCATGATGATTGGGCTTGATAGCGGTCTGACGCATTTGTCCGCCGCGCTGGGTCGTCCTACAATTGGCATTTACAGCGCTTCCACCCCGGTCAGAACACCGCTGGTAGGCGCTGCCTTTACGGCCAGTCTGGGTGACCGGGGCATTCCACCCACACGGGAAATGGTGTTATCCAAACTGAAACAGGCACTGGCAAGCTAACCATGAACCGATTCTTTTATACTAATACGCTGCGTCTGATTGCACCCATTGCATTATGGCTGCTAGAGCGTCGTGCCCGCAAGGCGGGCGGGAAATGGGACATTCGCGGTGATGAGCGTTTTGGCCGTTACCCTCATTCGGCACCTGCCGGTTCCAGCATTGCCCATGGTGATGATGAAGGCTATGCCGAAACCATTTTCACGTTCAGGCGCCCGGTGTGGGTGCATGCCGTCAGTCTTGGTGAAACCCGGGCTGCGCATCCCCTGATTCAGGCTTTGTTGGACCAGGGCTTTCCGGTTTTGTTAACCCATATGACAGCCACTGGCAGGGCGCAAGGTGCCCGTATGTTTGCCGATGCGATTGGTCAGGGTATGTTGTGCCAGGCTTGGGTGCCCTATGATTTCCCCGAGGCAGTCAGGGGGTTTCTGGAGCACTGGAAGCCCCGTTGCGGCATTTTGATTGAACGTGAAATCTGGCCCAATATGGTGGCCGAGGCCAATCGCCAGAAAATGCCGCTGATTGTGGCCAGTGCCCGGTTTTCCGAATCGGCCTACAAACAGGCCCATTGGCTGGGCAGCGTCATGCGTAATGCCCTGGCTGGACTGGATTTGGTGCTTACCCAAAGCCGTGTCGACTCTGCCCGGCTTGATGATCTGGGCGTCAAGCGCCTGCAAGTGGTTGGCAATCTGAAATTTGACCTTAATATTTCTTATAGCCAGGTACATGCAGGTCAAGTGGTACGCCAGGTTATCAACCGTCAGGTGGTGGCCATTGCCAGTACCCGGGACGGTGAAGAAGAGGGTTTTCTCAAGGTCATCAAGGCATTGGTTAAAAATCAAGAGCAACAGTCCCGGCAGGAAGCAGCGTCATCCTTGCCCCTGTTCATGATTATTCCCCGTCATCCACAACGGTTCCGGGAAGTGGAAACACTGATTCAGCAAAGTGGCCTTACGTACCGTTGCCGCTCGCAAAACCCCATCAATGATGATCTGAAAACCATCGATATTCTCTTGTGTGACAGTGTTGGGGACATGTTCTTTTATTACGCCATGTCCGATCTGGCGATTGTGGCAGGCAGTTTTGGCGAGTATGGTGGTCAGAACCATATTGAGCCCTGTGCCGTGGGAGTACCGGTCATTGTTGGCCCGCATACGGAAAATTTCCAGCAATCGGTGGAAGACGCCTTGTCGGAAGGGGCTGCCCGGCGTACCCAGAACGAAGAAGGGGCCATTAAACTGGCTCTTAAAATCCTGGGTAATGAAGAACAGCGGCTTGGCATGAGCAAAGCGGCCAAGCAGTGGTTATCATTGCATGAGGGGGCCACCGATCGTATCATGAGTGCCCTGAAACCTTATCTTCGTTAGTGTATTACCAGAGTTATCCATAATGACCCTATTGCCCAGTGCAGGCATGCTGCAGAAAACCCTGTTTTCCGCCTTGCCTGACTTTTCTTCTATTGCCTGGGTTGAACAAATTGATTCAACCAACACTTTTCTGATGCAGGAAGCGCGCAACCTGCAGAGCCAGTGGGGGCGCCCGGCCCTGATTGGAGCCCATCACCAGCAAAAAGGTAAGGGACGTAGCGGGCGCAAATGGGTGGATAATGCGGGCGCCACCCTGATGTTTTCCTGTGCGTATGATGTTTTCCTGCCGCCGGCGCAACTGCCCATGCTGGCACCGGTAGCCGGTATTGTGGCCTGTGAACAGTTGCGCAAGATGGTGGGCTCTGCCGCACAGGACCGTTTAAGCATGAAGTGGCCCAACGATATCCAGTTTGATGAGGGCAAACTCTCGGGTCTGCTGGTTGAATCGGTCAAGCCGGGAAATGGCCGGGTGAATGACCGTCATCATGTGGTGGTGGTGGGTATGGGAATGAACCTTTCCCAGGCTGAAGCGCTTAGCCAGGACCTGGGTCGCAAAGTGGCCGACTGGACTTCGGTTTTGATGAGCCTGAACCGGCAGGATGAACAGGCTGAGCACATTGCCCTGCTGGTTGCCCGTATTGCCCGTGCCTGGTCCGAGGCTTTTTCCCTTTACGAACAGGAAGGTTTCGCGCCGTTCCGGCAACGCCATGAAAGCCTGGATGCCCTTAAAACATGTGAGGTTAATGTGCTGTCTGGTGATAAAATTGTACTCACAGGCACTGCCAGGGGTTTAAATGACCAGGCATGCCTGGTGGTTGAAAACGGGCAGGGCCTGCATCTTGTCACCAACGGTGATATCAGCATTCGTGCCCGTACCCATACCTAGGAGCGCGCCATGCTCATGCTACTGATCGACTCGGGCAATACCCGGGTAAAAGTCACTTACCTTATCAACCAATTCCGGCAAACCGAAGACCTTCTGGTGCTGGAGCACGACCATATAGACAAACTGCACGACTGGTGCAATACCTTGCCCGAAGTTCCTGTAAGGGCCATTGGCGTTAACGTGGCCGGTGAAGTCATTGCACACAAAATCCAGCAGGCCCTGCCTGCTTCCTGTCCGCTTCAATGGCTGGCCGCGCAGGCGCAAACCCTGCACCTGAAAAACAGTTACCAACATCCCGAACAGCTGGGCGCCGACCGCTGGATGGGGCTCTTGGGGCTTTCCGAACATCGGCAACATCCCGAATTGCCTGCCATGCTGGTGAGCTTTGGTACGGCCACCACCGTTGACAGCATTGATGCCGACAACCTCTTCATGGGGGGGCTGATCTTTCCTGGTGTTATGCTCATGCGTGCCAGTTTGCATAAAGGGACCGCCAATCTGCCTGCCATCGACCTGCGTAAAAGTGAGGTACCCCCGGCTTTTCCGCATAATACCGAACAGGCGATCTTAAGTGGCATTATTGCCGCCCAGGCTGGAGCCATTGTGCGGCAATGGAAAGCCGTACTGGATAAAACCGCTCAGCCTCCCACCATTTTCGTGACCGGTGGTGCCCGGCATGGGGTATTGCCAGAGCTGCACCGTTTGCTTAACGACATCGCGCAGGTAAAGGGATTTGATACAATCACTTTGCAGGAAATTGAATCTCCCGTGCTGGATGGCTTGCGTATCTATGCACGGGCCGAATGGAATCATTAATTATGCGAACCTTGTTTTTTGTTATTTGGCTGGCCAATGGCCTGGTGTATGCACACGGGCAGGGCTGGGTGGGTAAACCGCCCAGTGAAATAAATCCGGGCGGGGCCGTCAAGCCACCCGTGGAATTCAAGTCGCATGCACTTAAAACAGGGCCTTTGGGCCAGTAATAGCAATGGCAATCAAAACAGAAAAAATCATCTTGAACGGGATGGCCGGCAATATGGATTGCGCCATCGACTGGCCCGATACCCCCATCAGGGGCTGGGCCCTGGTGTTGCATCCGCATCCGCTGCATGAAGGTACGCGGGATAATAAAATTGTCACGACGGTGGCCCGGACATGTGCCCAGAACGGTCTGGTTGCCGTGCGTCCCAACTTCAGGGGCGTGGGTCTGTCTGAAGGTGAGTTCGATAAGGCTCATGGTGAAACCCGTGACATGCAAATGCTCATTGAACAAATTGAACGGCTTTATCCCGAAGTGGGCCATAAAAAATGGGTGCTGGCCGGTTTTTCATTTGGTACGGCGGTGGCAGCCCAGCTGTATGCCGAACAAAAAGAGGCTCAGCATCAATTGCCCGATGCCATGATGCTGCTGGGGCCAGCCGTATGGCGGTTTCAATATCGTGATATTGAACTACCTGCCGATTTGCTGGTCGTACATGGTGAAAAAGATGAGGTTGTGCCTTTGCAGGAAGTTTTCGACTGGATCAGGCCTTATCAGATCCCGGTAACGGTGATTCCCGAGGCGACCCATTTTTTTCATGGGTTCCTGATTCAATTGAAAAGATTGATACAAATTAAGCTGGACCAAATCCTGAAATAAGCCAGTGCTGGCGTGGGTTTACCGGCAACAGGGCTTATAATAAACCGCAATGGCATGGTTTTTCATGCCATTGCCTTATCTTACAACTCTAACCGGATACTGTTTTTTTTATGTCTTCCCGTCGTTTATTACTTGGTCTGATCGTTGTGGCACTCGCTGGAGGTGCCTATTATTTTTATGATAAAAATAAAACACCTGCCCAGGCAGAAACCACGGTAAACGGTTCAGTTGTTACCTCGGTACTTAATAATCCCGCACCTGCTGCTACCCAGGCCCCTGAAGCCCGCTCAAGCATTACTGTTACCAACGCCCAAACGCCGGTTGTCAGTGACTTTGCCAGTGTTGCTCCACCTAACCCGCCTATTAAGGCCTGGATGGTTTTTGATGTAAACAGCAACCAGATTATTGGTAATGTCGAACCCGACCTGCGAATTGCACCGGCCTCACTGACCAAACTCATGACGGCCAGCCTGGTGTTTTCCGCCTTGGACGACAAACGCATCAGCCTTGACCAAATGGTGACCGTTTCTGAAAAGGCCTGGAAAACCGGTGGTTCGCGCATGTTTATTGAGGTGAATAAACAGGTATCGGTGGGTGATTTGCTGCAAGGCATGATTGTGCAGTCTGGCAATGATGCCACCATTCAGCTGGCCGAAGTGGTGGCTGGCAGCGAAAGTGTTTTTGTGGGGCAAATGAACCAGGAAGCCAAAGCCTTTGGCATGAACAACACCAGTTTTGGTGATCCTACCGGCCTGCCTTCGCCAGACACCTACACCACCGTGCGTGATCTGTCGGTGCTGGCTCAACATATTATTAAAGATCACCCCAGCTATTATCATTATTTCAGTCAACCTGAATTTACCTTCAATAAAATCAGGCAACCTAACCGTAATGGTTTGCTGTATCGCAATATCGGGGTGGATGGTCTGAAAACCGGTCACACCGATGACGCGGGTTACTGCCTGATTTCCACGGCTCTGCGCGATGGTCGCCGTATTATCACGATTGTAGTGGGGGCTGATTCGGTGCGTGCCCGCGAACAGATCAGTCAAACCCTGCTTGACTGGGGGTTCCAGAACTTCAGCGACAAAACCGTTGCCGAAGCCGGCAAACCTCTGGTGCAGCCACGGGTCTGGGAAGGTGAAACCAAGCAGGTTAACCTGGGTTCGCTGAATCCGGTTATCGTTACGGTACCCCGTGGCCAGGAAAATGCCGTCCAGGTCGTTACCCAATACAACGGCAAACTGGTGGCTCCGCTGGCCAAAGGTCAAACCGTGGGTACGGTACAGTTTGTGCTCGATGGCAAAATCCTTAAACAGGAACCCCTGGTGGTTACCGAAGCGGTTGCCCAAGCCGGTTTCGTGGGTCGCATGTGGGACAAGCTGCTGGGCATGTTCTAGGATTGCTGGTATGCATTCCCACGCAGGAGCGTGGGAACCAGTGCGATGCGGGGGACGGGTCTGCATTCCCACGCAGGAGCGTGGGAACGAGACGGATAATTCCCCGCCTGCGGAGGGGTGGCGCATAGCGCCGGGGTGGTTCTGTCCGGTTCCCAAGCTCCCGCGTTGGAACGGGCACGATACTTTTGGTTCCCATGCTCCTGCGTGGGAACGAGAGTTTTCAACACAATTTTTATTTTCAGGCCGCCTTGAAAAACTTCAGTCCGGCCTTATTTACTCGGCATAGAGGTTTACGGTGATACAAGGCATTAGCAGTGACAGCCTGGTTTATCTGAATGGCGAATACCTGCCACTCAGCCAGGCAAAAATTTCGGTTCTGGACAGGGGTTTTATTTTTGGTGATGGCATTTATGAAGTGGTACCGGCCTACAACCGCAAACCATTCCGCCTGAACGAACACGTGGCCCGTCTGGAGCGCAGTCTTAAGGCCATCAAGCTGGAAACCGGCAAAACCACCCAAGACTGGATTCAGCTCATGACCGACATGGTTAACAAAGCCGAAACTGATAATACCTTTGTGTACCTGCAAGTCACCCGTGGCGTGGCCAAGCGCGATCATGCTTACCCAAACCCGCCGGTAGCACCCACCATTTTCTTGATGAGTTCTCCGTTTGTGCGGCCTTCCGAAGAGTTGCGCACCAAGGGTTTCAGGGTGGTAAGCATGCCCGACGAACGCTGGTATCACTGCGACATTAAAAGTGTTTCCCTGCTGGGCAACATTCTGGCCAAAGAATATGCCCATGCCAAAGGCGTAGACGACGTCATCCAGTTTCGTGACGGCTTCATGACCGAGGCCTCTTCGGCCAACATCTGGGTGGTTAAAGACGGTACGCTGCTGGCGCCGCTTAAGAACAACCTGATTCTGGAAGGCATTCGCTACGGCCTAATGGAAAAACTGGCGGCCCAATGTGGCATCCCGTTTGTGGCACAAAACATTAGCGAAGAACAGGTCGCCCAGGCCGACGAATTGCTGTTTACCTCGGCCACCAAAGAAGTGCTGCCGATTCTTGAATACAATGGCCAGCCGGTGGGCCAGGGTGTTGCCGGCCCCATCTACCAAAAACTGCGTGCCGCTTACGATTTGGAAATTGAACAATTATGATGAAAGAAATTCCCCCCGAAGAATCCTTAATTGAATACCCCTGTGATTTTCCGATTAAGGTTATGGGCGTTAACCACCCCGAGCTGGCCCAAATGCTGGTTGAACTGGTATTGCAGCACGACCCCGGCTTTGATGCCGCTACCGTGGAAATGCGTGCCAGCAAAGGCGGCAACTACATAGGCTTAACCTTTACCGTGCGTGCCATTTCCCGCGAACAGCTGGACAACATCTATCGTTCCCTGCATGGTCACGAGCTGGTGAAGGTTGTGCTGTAAGCTTATGGCGCAGCTGAAACGGCTTGAAGGCCTGGCCGACTACGAAAGTACCTGGCAGGCCATGAAAACCTTCACGGAAAACCGCCAGCCAGACACGGAAAACCAGATCTGGCAGGTGGAGCACCCGCCAGTGTACACCCTTGGGCAGGCCGGCAAACCGGAACACGTCCTTAACCCGGGCAAGATACCGGTTGTGCGATGCAACCGGGGCGGCCAGGTGACCTACCATGGCCCCGGGCAGGTGGTGATTTACCCCTTAATCAACCTGCATCGCGCCAACATGTTCGTTAAAGAATACGTTACCGCGCTGGAAGACGCCATTATTCATACCCTGAATGACTATGGCATTACCCAGGCCTGCCGCAAAGACGGTGCACCCGGGGTGTATGTACCCATGGAAAACGGTGAATTGGCCAAAATTGCCGCCCTGGGTGTGAAAGTCAGCCGTGGCTGCACCTACCATGGCCTGGCCATTAATGTTGACATGGATTTAAGCCCGTTTGACGGCATCAACCCTTGCGGTTACGCCGAATTAAAAACCATTGATATGAAAACCGTTGGCGCGAAAGCCAGCTGGCAGGAAGTGGCAGACAAGGTAAGCGGGTATCTGATGGAAGTGTTTGCGTAAGTAAGTTTAGCGATGCATTCCCACGCGGAGCATGGGAACGAGGATGGTGTGTTTCTGGTTCCCATGCTCCTGCGTGGGATCCGATACGATGCGTGGGGCTGGTTTGCATGCCCACGCAGAGCGTGGAAATGAGAGCTGATCGAGTATCGTGAACGTCTACATAATCAAATTTGAGCAAAAATCCTGTTTTGTAATTGATTTTATGTATGTATAATTGAAAAAATGCATTTTCAAAACAATATAATCGGTTTTGTGCATGCCCGCATTCCCACGCAGGAGCGTGGGAACGAGCAGTCGGTTACCCGCATTCCCCACGGGAGCATGGGAACGAGCAGTCGGTTACCCGCATTCCCTACGGGAGCATGGGAACGAGCAACGAGCGATAGGAAACCTGGTTCCCATGCTCCTGCGTGGGAACCGCTACGATGCGTGGGGATGCATATTCTTTGTGCGCACAACCGCTGAACCCAACAGGAGTTATTAATGAATACGCTTCCCGCTGACCCCATTGGCGCGGCATGGTTGGCCAAAACGTATCAAATCACTCCGGTAGGGAGTTTGCCAGTACAAAGCCAGATCGGTGGCCGACGGGTTACGCAAATTATAGATGGTGACCGGCTGGAAACCTATCCGGAAACCATGCGGCCTACTTCAGAGCCTGCAGCCCATTTGCAATTTCATTTGCGTCACGAAATTCCTCATCTGGAATTTTTATCCCGTTTGTTTGCCAAAACTGGGGGTGATTTTATCCAGACCTGGGTTAATGCCGAACCCACAGGACAATATGCGCGCCGGGCGGCTTTTTTATATGAATGGATCAGCAATGCTACGTTACAGCTACCAGAACGCTTGGGTGGCAACTATGTTGATGCCATCGACAGCAGTAAACTGGTGGCCTCTTCAAAAGACCAAGTCATAAAATCATCGCGTTGGCGTGTTAATGATAACTTGCCGGGAACGCGCTACTTCTGTCCGATGATTGTCAAAACCGATGCTGTCATGCTGGCCATGAAGCTGGATGTGCCGCATTTATTCCAGAACCTGGCTGCTGAATTTGGTGAAGACCTGTTAAGACGTGCCGCCATCTGGATGACATTGCGGGAAAGCAAAGCCAGTTTTGCCATAGAAAGGGAGGCGGACCGCACCAATCGCATTGAACGGTTTGCCGATGTCATGGCGCGCTGGACCGGGCAGGGTGATTTACCTTTAAGCAACGAGGCACTTGCACAATTACAGGGTGAAATCCTGGGCGATCGCACCACGGTTACGCATTTTGGTGTGCGTCAGTCTCCGGTATTTGTGGGGGAAACTTTCCAGTACCAGGATGTGGTTCACTATGTGGCACCACCAGCGGCAGAGGTGCCGCCCATGCTGGAAGGCCTGCACGTTTTTCTGGAGCGTACCCAAGGGCAGTCACCGGTCATGCGTTGTGCGGTAACGGCTTTTGGCTTTGTGTATATCCACCCATTGGCGGATGGCAATGGCCGCATACACCGCTTTCTGGTTAATGACCTGCTGCGTCGTGACGGGGCTGTGCCAGACCCTGTTATTTTGCCTGTGTCAGCGGTTATTACAGACGATGCCGCAGAACGTCGGGCTTATGACATGATACTGGATGAGGTTTCCAAACCCTTGATGCGAACGCTAAGTGATGATGTTTCGTTTAGCGTTACCGATATCACTTACCCGGATGGCGTAACATCCAATTTTGAATTCAGCGGTGTCGAAAAAGCCCGTCATGTATGGCGTTACCTTGACCTTGGGCCGCATGTGATGTATTTGTCCAATATTATCAGGCGGACGTTAACTGAACAGATGCGTGAGCAATCCCGTTATTTACGCAATCATGCACGGGCACGCCAGGCACTTAAAGAAATAATTGAAATGCCCGACCAGCAGGCCGACCGCGTGCTGCGTTCCATTGAGCAAAACCAGGGTGCATTAAGCAACGTATTGGCCAAACAGATGCCAATATTGCAGGCACCGGGTATATGGGACGAGATTGTTGAAGCGGTAGCACGAGCTTTTCAAGAGGATTTGCTGGTTGACCAGCACGTCGTTAATAGGTATCACCCATCGCGGCCGGCTGGTGGAGAGTAAACTTTTCCTGGACCTTCAGCGTTAATAGGCATTGGTTCCCACGCAGGAGCATGGGAACCAGGAAACGTAATTAGCGGTGCGTTCCCACGCGGGAGCATGGGAACCAGGAAGGTCATTCCTCGTTCCTCGTTCCCATGCTCCCGCGTGGGAATGCATACATTCTACAAAAACATACTACAATTGCATACAAATTTAATTGCAATCCCAAACAGGACCCACCTCACCCCATGAAGACAAAATATCAAACCCATTTAGACAGTACGGTTGTACTGACAAGCGCATTGATGTTTTTGTTTGTGGTCAGTCACCAGGGCTTGCCCAGTGGGGTGTTTTATCTGCTGTGCATGTTATCTTTGGTGGTATGGGGTGCCAACCGTAAAAACAGTCAAAACGATTCCACGGTTTATTCAAACCAATACAAAATCCTGTTTATCCTGTGTTCGGTCAATCTGCTGGCTGTGCTGGTATCCAAAATAGCACATCATCATCTTTCCGGTTCTGAAATAGAAAAAGCCGCGCGGTTTTCTGTAGGGCTGCCCTTGTTGATGCTGGGCATGAAATACATTCCGGTAGAAAAATTGAAGCATTGCCTGTGGGGTGTTTATGCTGCGGTACTGTATGCGTTTGCTTATGTTGTTTATCTGGCTTGGCCAGATTTTGTCAGGCCAGATACGTCTGATGTTTATAATGCAGTGGGCTATGGTGTAATTACCCTGTTGTTAAGCAGTATTACCTTATACTCTATTGGGGTGCCATTAACCAGTAAACCCCGTTTGGAAAAAAACGCCAAAATCCTCATAGGCCTGCTTGGCATGGCTGGCTTCATGGTAACGCAAACCCGAACCGGCTTGCTGGTTTTGCCAGTGTATTTGTTGTTGGGCATTTTGTTAGCCTGGAAAGATAAATCCCGGGTGAAAATCGTGATTGGCTATCTGGTTAGTATTACCATTATCTTTGCCTTATTGTTTACCATTCCAATGGTACAAAATCGGGTGGAAGAAGCTAAAAATGAATTTTTGCAATGTATTCATGTTAATCCTATTGCCGACGAGTCTATCTGTATTCGTTTGCAATTGTGGAACACAGCCATTGATATATGGCAGCGCAACCCCTTAATCGGAACGGGTAGCAATGCGCAATTCAGTAAAGAATTGCAAAACCATAGTGTTCCAAAAGGCATGGCTTCGCAAACCACTGCCAATGATTTTGGAGAGCCGCATAATGATTATTTGCAGGCCTTAAGCAGTTTTGGCCCATTGGGCGTATTAGGTCTGTTGTTTTTATATTTTGCCCCTGCATGGATATTTGTAAGGCGCCTGCTTCAATCCAATCAAGTGCTTATTCGCAGCTTTGCCGCCATGGGGGCCGCCGTTTGCCTGGGCTTTGCGATGTACAGCATGACCGAGCTCATGTTCCGCGGTATGCGCACGCTTTCTTTCTATACCTTCATGGTGGCGGTATTCTTGCTGCTTTCTGCCGCCCGGAAAGACAGTCAAGTGTCCGGCAAACAGGCTTAAAGCTGACAAGTTAAACGCGTAAGGACTCAAGGGTTTTCAAGTATTGCGGATTGAATAACGTTAAAATGAACAATTCTGCCCGGTAAAACCGGGCATGCGCCAGATAAACTGCAAGGTAAGACATATCATGAGTACCGATTCAGCCGTAACACCCGCTTCAAAAAACGCCAATTACGACGCCACCAAAAAACAAAAATCATTTGAAAAAACGTCGCGTATTCCTATCAAGATCATTCCTGCCGAGCGTTTGAAAAAACCCGACTGGATTCGTGTAAAGGCCGCCGCACCCAACTCGCAATTTAACGACATCAAGCGTATTCTGCGCGAAAACGATATGTTTACCGTGTGTGAAGAAGCTTCCTGCCCGAACATAGGTGAATGCTTTGGCAAGGGCACGGCCACCTTCATGATTATGGGTGATAAATGTACCCGCCGCTGCCCCTTTTGTGATGTGGGTCATGGCCGCCCAGATCCGCTGGATGTTAACGAACCGGCCAACCTGGCCAAATCCATTGCGCAAATGCGCCTGAAATACGTGGTGATTACATCGGTCGACCGTGATGACCTGCTGGACGGTGGCGCTGGCCATTTTGTTGAATGCATTAACGAAGTGCGCGAACGTTCGCCCCTAACCACCATTGAAGTCCTGGTACCCGATTTTCGTGGTCGGCTGGAAAAAGCTTTGGACATTTTTGCCCAAGGCGTACCTGATGTCATGAACCACAACCTGGAAACCGTACCCCGTTTATACAAGCAGTCTCGCCCGGGGGCCGATTACATGCATTCGTTAAAACTGCTGAAAGACTTCAAGGCCCGCCACCCGGATGTACCCACCAAATCAGGCTTAATGGTTGGCCTGGGTGAAACCGATGAGGAAATTCTACAGGTTATGCGTGACATGCGTGAGCATGATATTGAAATGCTGACTATTGGCCAGTACTTGCAGCCTTCCGAGCATCACTTGCCTGTGACGCGTTATGTGCACCCCGACACCTTTAAAATGTTTGAGGAAGAGGCGTATAAAATGGGCTTTACCCATGCTGCAGTGGGCGCGATGGTAAGGTCTTCTTACCATGCGGATCAGCAGGCGCATGCGGCTGGGGTGTAAACAGTTTTGGTGATTTAAAAATATAAAATGCTCTGCTAAAAAGCAGGGCATTTTTGTTAAAACACGTTTTCCAATTAATAGGTCTGTTTGAAAAGGATCAGTATTAGTGTAAAGTCAGTTATATATATTTACGCTAATTGACATTATTGAAAGTCAATCTGATTTATTGTTATCAATTTAGTATATATTTGCGCATTTATTAAATACGGTTTGAATGTATGGGAAATATGTTGGGAATATATAAAAACTAGGTAATTGGAATGAGTCGGTTACATTATGGTAAAGTTTGATGTTTCGGTCTCTTGAAAATATGGAAATAGTGTAATGAGCTCTAAATTAATACCGACAGTCTTATGTGGTGGTGCTGGTTCACGACTTTGGCCTGTTTCCCGAGAAGGGCATCCCAAGCCCTTTATTCGTTTGGCCGATAATCAAAGTTTGCTGCAAAAATCTTTTCTTCGAGGATTTTCAATAAACGGTGTCAACGATATTCTTACCGTAACCAATCGGGAACTGTTTTTTCAGACCGAAGATGAATTGGCAGAGTTGAAGCTCAAGAATATTCGCAGTAACTATATCCTTGAGCCATTTGGTCGTAATACTGCCGCAGCCATTGTAAGTGCTGCCATGTACGTGAAACAGGAATTTGGGGATGAGGCTATTTTGCTGGTTTTGGCTGCCGATCATCTTATTTCAGATCAAGATGCGTTTCGGGCTGCCGTAGACAAAGCGGTCAAACTGGCCGAAAGTGGTCGTTTGGTGACTTTTGGAATTAAGCCAACTCATCCTGAAACCGGGTACGGTTATATAGAGGCGAACGGCTCTGATGTTGTCCGATTCGTTGAGAAGCCAGAGGCGCAAGTGGCTCAGGAATACATGGACTCCGGCCGTTTTTATTGGAATTCCGGTATGTTCTGTTTCCGTGTGGATGCCATTTTGCGAGAACTTGAAACTCATTGTCCGGATGTTGTGTCGTCAGTCCAGGTTTGTTTGGGGGCTTCCAAGGAGCTTTCAGGAGAAAAGCAAAAACAGCTTAGCCTTGATGCGGATACATTCCGTCTTGTACCGGATATTTCCATTGACTATGCAGTGATGGAAAAATCAAATGTAGTATCTGTAGTGCCTTGTGATATTGGCTGGAGCGATATTGGTTCCTGGGCGGCCTTAAGTGCGGTGGGTGAGTCCGATGAAAATGGTAATCGGGTTGAAGCTGAAGCTTTGCTGGAAAATGTAAAAAACTGCTATATCAAAAGTGAAGAACGTTTTGTGGGTGCCATTGGACTGGAAAACCTGGTTATTGTGGATACACCTGATGCGCTGCTGGTCGCCAATAAGCAGTACAGCCAGGATGTGAAGAAAATATATACGACATTAAAAAAGAATGATAATGAGCTTTATAAATGGCATCGTACCGTTTACCGTCCATGGGGCAGCTATACTGTTCTGGAAAACAGTGACCGTTTCAAAATCAAGCGTCTGGAAGTTAAACCGGGTGGCCGCCTGAGTTTGCAAATGCACCATCATCGTAGTGAACACTGGATTGTGGTGAGCGGAATGGCAAAGGTCGTCAATGGTGAGCAAGAGCTGCTGGTGAATACCAATGAATCTACGTACATTCCTGCCGGGCACAGGCATCGTCTGGAAAACCCTGGTGTGATAAACCTGGTTTTAATTGAAGTTCAAAGCGGAGAATATCTCGGAGAAGATGACATTGTTCGCTTTCAGGATGTATATGGTCGTGTTGAACAATGATATTTTTACAATCACCTGTTAGTTGTAAAATCAAATTTATAAGGGATATTTAATAAAATGAAAAAGGCTATTATTACGGGTGTTACAGGTCAGGATGGCGCTTATTTGAGTCAAATTCTGCTTGAAAAAGGTTATACCGTATATGGTACTTATCGTCGAACCAGTTCTGTTAATTTCTGGCGTATAGAAGAGCTGGGTATCCAGAATCATCCAAATTTTCATTTGGTGGAATACGACCTGACAGATTTGGGTGCCAGTATTTCTCTGGTTCAGAAATATCAGCCAGACGAAATCTATAATCTTGCCGCACAAAGCTTTGTAGGTGTCAGTTTTGATCAACCCACAACGACAGCTCAAATCTCAGGATTGGGGGCCTTGAATCTTCTTGAGGCCATTCGTCTGATCAATACTAAAATCCGCTATTACCAGGCAAGTACGTCTGAGATGTTTGGTAAAGTACAGACCATTCCCCAGAATGAAAATACCCCGTTCTATCCGCGCAGTCCTTATGGCGTCTCCAAGCTGTTTGCGCATTGGATGACAGTTAACTATCGTGAAAGTTACGATATTTTTGGCAGTAGCGGCATTCTTTTCAATCATGAAAGTCCCTTGCGTGGGCGTGAATTCGTGACCCGGAAAATTACCGACAGCGTTGCTAAAATCAAGCTGGGCAAGCTGGATATCCTGGAATTGGGTAATCTGGATGCCAAGCGTGACTGGGGGTATGCCAAGGAATATGTTGAGGGCATGTGGCGTATTTTGCAGGCCGATCAACCAGATACATTTGTGTTGGCGACTAACCGAACCGAAACCGTTCGTGACTTTGTTCGTCTGGCGTTTAAGGCCGTTGATATCGACCTGGAGTTTTCAGGAAAAGATGAAAACGAAACTGCCGTTAATGTTGCTGATGGCAAAGTAGTGATGAAAGTAAATCCGCGATTCTATCGTCCGGCAGAGGTGGATCTGTTAATTGGTGATCCTTCCAAAGCCAAGGCTATATTGGGTTGGGAGCCAAAAACTTCACTTGAATCATTGTGTGAAATGATGGTCAAAGAGGATCTGCGCCGTAACCAGCAGGGTTTTTCATTCTGATCATGCCATGAAATCATATCAGCCGACTAAGGTTTTAGTAACAGGTGCTTCAGGGTTTACCGGGCAATATGTGGTTCGTGAGCTGAAATCCGCGGGATATCAGGTCATCGAGTTGGGCTCTAAAACCGTTTCCCGAGAGAATTATTATCAGGTTGATTTGCTTGATTATGAACAGTTAAGCAAAATAATTACAGATATTAAACCCGATTACGTCATACACCTGGCTGCTATTGCCTTTGTTGGGCATGGTGATGTCAGGGCTTTTTATGATGTCAATTTGGTAGGCACCCGGTATTTGCTTCAGGCACTTAGTGCTCCAGGGCAAAACGTAAAGTCCGTGTTACTGGCCAGTAGCGCCAATGTTTATGGTAATTCGTCCGCAGGTAGTTTGTCTGAACAGGCCCCTCCTGACCCGGTTAATGATTATGCAGTGAGCAAGCTGGCCATGGAGTTCATGGCCAGAACTTACCGCAAAAAGTTGCCAATTATCATCACTCGCCCATTTAACTATACGGGAATAGGGCAGGAGCCATACTTTGTCATTCCCAAAATTGTTTCGCATTTTCGTGAACGCAAAGCTGAACTTGAGTTGGGCAATACAGAGGTCTGGCGTGATTTTGGCGATGTGCGGGCGGTGGCAAAGGCGTACAGGCAATTGCTTGAAGTACCGGCCGCTATTGGTAAAACAATAAACGTCAGTACAGGGAAAGCCACTTCGCTGGGCGATATCATCCGTATTTGTGAGGCTATTACAGGTCACACTTTGACAGTCAAAGTTAACCCTGCTTTTATACGGGAAAATGAAGTTAAAACATTAACTGGAAACGCCCAGTTGTTGCACTCTTTGATTCCAGATTGGCAACCCACAGACATCAAGCACACCCTGGCCTGGATGCTGGCGGGTGATGCGGCATCATCACAAGAATAGTGAGCCTGTATTGAAAGTTCTTCATGTTTTTAAAACATACTATCCTGATACATATGGTGGCATTGAGGAAGTGATTTACCAACTGGCTACACATAGTGCACAGTATGGTATACAGGCCGAAGTATTTACGGTAAGTAAAAATGTATCGGTACCGGCTGATGATATGTATGACGGTCATCGCGTGCATCGGGTCAAGCAGGATTTTGAGTTTGCATCAACCACATTCTCTCTGTCCGCCTTTAGGCAATTCCGTAAAGTCGCCAGGGATTTTGACGTTATTCATTACCATTTCCCCTGGCCTGTCATGGACTTACTGCATTTTTCCGGGGGGCATGGAAAACCGTCTGTTGTGACCTATCATTCCGACATTATTAAACAGAAATTTCTGTTGCAACTTTATAAACCCGTTCAGCAGCGGTTTTTGAAAAGTGTGCAGGCCATTGTCGCGACCTCTCCCAATTATGCGAAAAGCAGTGCAGTGTTAAGGGAGTTTCCCAATAAGTTATCCACTATCCCTATAGGTATTGCACCTGTAGCACTTACTGATGAAATTTGGGAAAGAATAAGGCACTGGGAAAAAGTGCTTGCGGGACCATTTTTTCTGTTTATCGGTGCCTTGCGTTATTACAAGGGGCTGGATACCTTGGTAGAAGCGGCTGCCAAAGTTTCTTACCCAATAGTTATCGCTGGAGCCGGTTCAGAAGAGGTTCGCTTGAAAGAGGCTGTACAAAAGAAAGGGCTGTCAAATGTAATGTTTGTTGGACCGGTTTCTGAAAATGACAAATATGCCTTGTTATACTTGAGTTACTGTTTTGTTTTCCCATCTTTTACCCGTACCGAAGCCTACGGTATTGTATTGGTTGAGGCCTCTATGTATGGCAAGCCCATGATTACCTGTGAAATTGGTACGGGTACTACATATATCAATCAGGATAAAGAAACTGGCATAGTTGTACCGCCACAAGACCCTGATGCATTTGCAAGTGCCATGGAACAGTTGTGGAATGCACCAGAGTTGGCAAGGCAATATGGGCATCATGCGCAACAGCGTTATGAGCGCTATTATACGGCAGAGCGCATGATGCAACGTTATGCTGAACTATATAAAAATGTCTTGATGCAGGGTTTGCCGCGTTCTGAGATTCAAAATAGAGAATAACCTAAGGAATTAATTGTGGTCTTTACACAAATGATACACGCCGTATGGAACTACAGGGGTTTCATCAAGGGGAGCGTGAAACGGGAATTCCAGTCCAAATACAGGAATTCACTTTTAGGTGCGGCATGGATGGTATTGAATCCGCTGGCAATGATTATTGTCTATACCGTCATCTTTTCCCAGATTATGCGTGCCCGCTTGCCCGGCGTGGATTTTCCTTATGCATACAGTATTTATTTATGTGCAGGTGTCCTAACCTGGGGACTATTTTCTGAAATAGTCAGCCGTTCACAAAATGTATTTTTGGATAATGCGGGTTTATTGAAAAAGTTGAGTTTTCCGAGGTTATGCCTGCCGGTTATTGTGATTGTGAACGCTGTGCTTAACTTCACTATCGTGTTCACCCTTTTTACGGCTTTTCTTCTGATTACAGGACAATTTCCGGGAATTTATTTTTTGGGTGTATTTCCTGTTTTGATGCTGCTGGTGCTATTTGCCATTGGCTTGGGTATGACGGTTGGTGTCTTGAATGTTTTCTTTCGTGATGTGGGTCAGTTCTTTGGAATTGTTTTGCAGTTCTGGTTTTGGCTTACACCTATTGTGTATGTCGCCAATATCTTGCCACAGTGGGCGCAGAATTATTTGCAACTCAACCCGATGACGCCAATTGTGCAAGCTTTTCAAACAATCCTGGTTCATGCTCAATGGCCTGACTGGGGTTCGTTGTGGTTAGTGGGAGTTGAGGCGTTGATTTTGTGTTTTATGGGATTGAACTTATTCCGTAAACACGCCGGTGACATGGTGGACGAACTGTAATGGGAACAATCACAGTAAATAATCTTGGCAAGGCTTATAAACAATATAAAACGCGCTGGTCCAGATTGGCAGAATGGGTGCTGCCGGGAAAACGTAAATATCATGACCTGAAATGGGTGCTGCGAGACATTAGTTTTAATGTTGGGGCGGGTGAAGCGGTTGGGATAATCGGTATTAACGGTGCAGGTAAAAGTACATTGCTAAAGATGATTACCGGCACCACTCAACCTACTACGGGCAGTATTAATATTGCCGGGCGTGTGGCAGCTTTGCTGGAACTTGGCATTGGGTTTCATCCAGATTTTACCGGACGGCAAAATGTATATATGGCCGGGCAATTAATCGGGTATTCCGTAGAGGAAATTTCCAGTTTGATGCCGGCCATAGAGGCTTTTGCCGAGATTGGTGATTATATTGACATGCCGGTTCGGGTTTACAGCAGTGGCATGCAAATGCGTCTGGCATTCAGTGTTGCTACCGCGAAGCGACCTGATATCTTGATTATTGATGAGGCCTTGTCGGTGGGGGATGCCTACTTTCAGCACAAGAGTTTTGATCGGATTCGTGAATTTAATGGGCAGGGCACAACCTTGCTGATTGTCAGTCATGATAAAGCGGCCATTCAGAGTATTTGTGATAAAGCGATACTCTTAAACGCGGGACGAATGGCAATGGAAGGGAAGCCAGAGGCAGTGATGGATTATTACAATGCATTGCTTGCCGATAAAGAAGGTACTAAAGTTGAGCAAAAAATCCAGAAAAATGGAAAAATTCAGACCGTCTCAGGTACCGGGGAGGTTACCGTTACGGAAGTTCTGTTGCTAAACGAGGCGGGACAGGCTGTTGAAGCGATTGAAGTAGGCCAGAATGTTGTTTTGCAAGTGACGACGACCGTTCATAAGCCGGTTTCCAGGTTGGTGTTGGGTTATGGTATTAAAGATCGGCTGGGCCAGGTAATGTATGGAACAAACACGCATCATACCCAACAAATTCTGGAAAATCTTGAAGCGGATAAACAGTGTGTTTTTAATATCAAATTCCCGGCGAATCTGGGACCAGGTACTTATTCTGTTCAGATTGCCTTGACAGGTGGGGTGACTCATCTTGAGCTGAACTATGAGTGGCGTGATTTGGCACTGATATTTGATGTGGTAAATACGTCCCGAATACTTTTTGCAGGTTCTTCATGGATAGAGCCTAAAATTGAGGTGGTGATGTAATGGGAATCTTGTCTTACGCACAGAATTTTGAAGATGTCATGCTTTGGCGGGCATTGCGTCATATTGAAAACGGGTTTTACATTGATATTGGCGCCAATGACCCTGTTGTTGATTCTGTCAGTCTTGCTTTTTATGAGCATGGCTGGAGAGGGGTTCATGTTGAACCAACGCCGCAATATGCCGATAAATTACGCTCTTCAAGGCCTGATGAGCATGTAGAACAAGTTGCTATCGGCATGCAGTCCGAATCGATCATATTTTATGAAATTGAAGGTACGGGTTTATCAACGGTAAAACGTGAGGTTGCCGAGCAACATAGAAAAGATGGCTTTTCTGTTACAGAGACGAGGGTAGAAGTCATACCTTTAAGTGCGCTTCTTGAGCAGTATGATGAGCATGAAATTCATTGGCTTAAGATTGATGTCGAAGGACTGGAAAAGGAAGTCCTTGAAAGCTGGGCAGATGCACCGGCACGTCCATGGATTTTAGTCATTGAAAGTACAAGACCTTCTTCAGCAGAGGTTAATTTCCAGGACTGGGAGGACATAGTACTGAAGAAAGGCTATATATTTGCGTATTTTGATGGACTGAATCGTTTTTATGTGCATGAGAAGCATAAGGACTTGTTTGCGTATTTTGAAACACCTCCTAATGTCTTTGACCAAGCTATTTTGAGTGGGACAGCTTCCAATTTTTTATGTGAAAATGTGTTGGGAATGCGCAAGCAGATTGAATCGAGGGCCATTAAGGCAGAAGCAGCGGTCATTAAGGCAGAAGCAAGGGCCATTAAGGCAGAAGCAGCTGTCATTAAGGCAGAGGCAACGATCAAAGAATTGGAAAACAGGATGGTGGAGAAAGAGGCTTATACCCAGACTTTACTTGGGAGCACTTCCTGGAAAATAACAGCACCATTACGTTATACGGGTGAGCAGATAAAACGCTTTAAATCAAAAAGTATCCGGAACAGGATCAAGATTTTTGTGGGCAAAACGGCGCATTATATTCTCAGGCGACCCCGGCTCAAACGAATGGCACTTTACATCCTGAATCGTTTTCCGGGACTCAAGGCTCGAATATCCCGTTTAACGGCAGGCACCACCGGTATGATGCTTGTTCCGGCTCAATATGTACCCACAAAATTAATACAACTTACACCACGGGCACGTCATATTTATCGTGACCTTAAAATTGCCATGGAACAGAATAATAAGGGGAACGATTAATGCGCATTGTGATAGATATGCAAGGTGCTCAATCCACGGGATCGCGTCATCGTGGAATCGGGCGTTACACAATGGCATTGGTGCAAGAGATTGTACGTAATCGGGGGGATCACGAAGTTATTCTTGCCGTAAATGGCTATTTCTCTGATTCCATAGAGCCAATACGCACTGCTTTTGATAAGCTGTTGCCACTGGAAAATATTCAGGTCTGGAATACCGTCACGCCTACAGCCAAGGCTGAAACGGATAATGACTGGCGCCGACACGCCGGTGAACTTCTTCGGGAAGCTTTCCTGGCTGGTTTGAAGCCTGATGTGGTGCTGGTGTCCAGCCTGTTTGAAGGGCTGACGGATAATGCTGTAACCAGCATCGCTCAATTCACACGTGATTTTCCGACGGCTGTGATTTTGTATGACCTGATTCCGCTCATCCATCATGAAATCTATCTTGAGAATCCTGTCGTAAAAGCCTATTATTCTGAAAAAATTGAATTTTTGCGTCAGGCTGACCTCTGGTTGGCCATTTCAGAATCCTCACGGCAAGAGGGTATTTCCCATTTGGGCTTGTCACGGGATTGGTCTGTCAATATTTCAACAGATGCTGATGGACATTTCCGTAAAGTGCCTGTTTCTGCCGAAGCGGAAAGTGAATTGCGGAAAAAATATGGCTTGTATCATCCTTTTGTGATGTACACCGGGGGTATTGATCATCGCAAGAATATTGAAGGTTTAATTCGTTCTTATGCCAAACTACCCAAAAAATTGCGCTCATCGCAACAATTGGCCATTGTCTGCAGCATTCAGGCTGAAAACAGACGCAATCTTGAAGCCTTGGCCCGAAAATGCGGTCTTGAAGAAGATGAGCTGATTCTTACCGGGTTTGTCACCGAAGAAGACCTCGTCAGGCTTTATAACCTTTGTCATCTTTTTGTCTTTCCTTCATGGCATGAGGGATTCGGCTTGCCGGCTTTGGAAGCCATGCGTTGTGGTGCACCGGTTATTGGGGCCAATACGTCCAGCTTGCCAGAGGTCATTGGCTTGCCAGAAGCTTTATTTGATCCCCATTCAGATGATGATTTTGCCCGATTGATGGAGCGGGCCCTGAATGATGAGGATTTTCGCGCCCGACTTGTGAAGCATGGCAAGCATCAGGCAATGAAATTTTCATGGGCAGAGAGTGCTCGCCGTGCAATTGAGCAGATGGAGCGTCTTGTTGCCCATCAGAAAAGCCAGTCAACGAATAGCGTTCCAGACCGCCGCCTTAAACTGGCTTACATTTCACCTTTGCCCCCCGAGCGATCAGGTATTGCCGATTACAGTGCTGAACTGTTGCCAGAATTGGCCAGGCACTATGATATTGAGGTTGTGGTTGTGCAGGATAATGTTACGGATGAATGGATCAATGCCAATTGTCCAATACGTACGGTTCAATACTTTACAGACAACGCCAGCAGTTATGATCGGGTGTTGTATCAGTTTGGCAATTCGGCTTTTCATCAGCATATGTTTGAATTGCTCGGTACTCACCCGGGGGTTGTCGTTCTTCATGATTTTTATTTGTCGGGCATATCCCATTACATGGAAGCGCATGCCATTGAACCCGCTTTCTGGACAAAAGAGTTATACCATGCGCATGGTTATGCCGCATTTCATGACAGATATCATAGCAAGGATGAAGTGGATGTTATCTGGAAGTATCCGTGCAGCCTGAGTGTGGTGCAGAACAGTTTGGGTGTGATTGCCCATTCCCAGAACTCGTTGCGTTTGGCCAAGCGGTGGTATGGTGATAACGGTGATAACTGGGCAGTGATTCCTCATATGCGTGATCCTCATGTCAATAAAGACAGGGCATTGGCTCGTCAGGCATTGGGTTTGGGAGTGGATGACTTCGTTGTGTGTTCATTTGGTATGCTTGGCCCCACAAAATTAAATCACCGCCTGTTGGAAGCATGGCTGAATTCACGGTTGGGTGCAGACAAAAATTGTCATCTTGTCTTTGTCGGTGAGAATCATCCTGGCACTTATGGGGTAGAGTTGCTTGAGACCATTCGGAACCATCGTGCTGAAAAAAACATTCGTATCACGGGATGGGCAGATCTGGATCTTTTCCGAAATTATCTTGCTGCCGCTGATATGGGTGTTCAATTACGCACTTTGTCACGAGGGGAAACCTCAGGGACGGTTCTTGACTGTATGTGCCACAGTCTGGCAACGATCGTCAATGCCAATGGCAGTATGGCGGATTTGAACGAGCAGGCTGTCTGGATGTTGTCAGACGAATTTTCCGATGAACAGCTTATCACCGCATTGGAAACACTTTGGCAAGATGGCGATAAGCGGCAGTCCCTGGGGAAACGGGCAAGGGAAGTCATCCTTGAGGATCATGACCCCCGATATTGCGCGGGACAATACCAGGATGCCATTGAAAACTTTTATAAGTCGGCACAAAATGGCTTGCCAGGTCTCTTGCCTGCTATTGCAAAAAAATCAGCAACCGCTCAACCAGATACGGAATTAATCGCTCTTTCAAGCCATCTTGCGGATTGTTTTCCTTTACGGCCCCAAAAAAAGCAATTGTTGCTTGATGTGAGTGGACTGATTGGGAATCGTAAAAACACAGCGATACGAAATACGCTCAGGGAGTGGCTGATAAATCCTCCTGGTAACTACCGTATCGAGCCCGTTTATGCCTCAGGTGAAAATGAGTATCGGTATGCACGACATTTTTCGGCGGGCCTGATGGGTTGTCCCGAGCATTGTTTGCAGGACGAACCTATTGAGTTTGCCGTGGGTGATATATTTTTTGTTTTGGACGTACCACAATCTGTACAGACAATGCACAGTGACTTCTATCAGACACTGCGTGTGCGGGGAGTGATGATTCAATGTCTGGTTGATGATGCCAGTGGTATTCAACGGCTTCAGAATTTGGGGGGGGATGCCACTTTGTTCCTTGAAGAAATTCTTGGTGGTCGCGTTTTCTGACGGTTAAGCATGAAAGTTATACTTAATGTCGAGCCTATACGTTTTCCATTAACCGGGATTGGTCGTTACACTTATGAGCTGGCTAAAGCGTTGCGCACATCCTCCTGTATTGATGAGCTGAAATTGTTTTCAGCAACTCGTTTTTTGCAGGAACTGCCGCAATCTGATTTGAAAGATAATCCTGTGCATGGACTTAAACGGGTGGTTCAAAAGAGCTATCTGGCCATGGAGGCGTATCGTTTATTGATGCCGTGGCTTCGTTCCAAAGCCTTGCGTAAGCATGGCGATTATATTTATCACAGCCCCAATTTCTTTCTGCCTGTGTTTCCCGGCAGGAAAGTGGCCACTTTTCATGACCTTTCACCGTTTACCTGGTCTGAGTGTCACGATCCGGTAAAAGTGCGTTACTTGCAGAAAGAACTTCGTACAACACTTCACAGAGCTGATCGCTTAATCACTGATTCAGAGTTTACGCGCTGTGAGTTGGCGGAGTTTTCAGGTCTGGCAATGGATAAGATACATGCGGTTCCATTGGCCAGTGCACCCGAGTTTCAGCCTTATCCTGAGGTTGATCTGCAACCTTTGTTAAAGCGCTATCAGCTTGAGTACCAGGGATATAGTCTTTTTGTAGGAACGATAGAACCACGTAAAAATATCGTGACATTATTGGATGCCTATGCGCGTTTGCCTGTCAGCGTTAGGCGCCAATGGCCTTTGATTCTCACAGGCTATAAAGGATGGCAAAGTGAGGCCATTCATGCACGGATTAAAGACGCTGAAAGACAAGGGTGGGCCCGATATTTGGGCTTTTTGCCAGCAGAAGATTTACCGGGTTTATATGCGGGGGCAAGGTTATTTGCTTTTCCTTCCCTATATGAAGGGTTTGGATTGCCTGTGCTGGAAGCAATGAGTTCAGGTGTGCCTGTTGTCTGTTCTGACAGTTCCTCTTTGCCAGAGGTGGTGGGTTCTGCCGCGTTAATGTGTGCACCCATGGATGTTGAAACGTTAGCCATGAATCTTCTCAAGGGATTGGAAGATAATATTTGGAGAACGCAGGCTGTGACACAAGGATTACAGCGATCAGCCGGCTTTTCATGGGAGCGGTGTGCGCAGGAAACCATTGCGGTTTATCAGAAGTTATAAATACTTGATAAACTTTCGTTTTTTGTAACCGTCTGGTTGATGCGCTTATTTTGAGGAAGGGTTGTGATTAAGAATAAGAAAATATTGAATCATTTGGCACTTGGCGTGGCAGCAGCATTTCTTGCGATCAATATCGGTTTGCTTGTCTGGTATCTGTTTATTGAATATCAACCTGAGTTTCACTCTGATAGTGCGGTTAAGGTTTTACTTGCCAGAGAGATTTTTGATACCAAAGATTATTTTCCAAATGATTGGAATTATATAAATAATGATCTTTTTGTTTTTTTTGGACATACATTCATTATTCCGCTGCTCGGGTTCATGCCGGCCGGTTTTACCGTCCATGCTATTTCCGGTTTGATTTTTTCCGTACTGCTATTAAGTGCTATCTGGTTTATTTCAGGTATAACAAATTTAAGTCTTGCACGCCGTATTTTTATTGTGGCGGTTGCTGCAGCGGGTGTCTCCAGTTTTATGGCAGAAAATCTATATGGGCAGGTCAGTTATGGCTTTGATGTGACGGTTTGTTGCTATCTGATTGTGTTTGCATGGAAATTTTTTAAATCCAATGGAAAATTTGCGGTTGTATGGGGAGCGGTTTTCTTTCTTCTTGTGACGCTGGTGTATTGGGAAAATCCACAGAGAGCCACAATAAGTTACGGACTTCCTTTTTTAGCGGCAGTCTGTTGGTTGCTTTGGATGGGGAATGCTGTTGGTCGCCATAAGCTTTGGCAGGCGCTTGCCATATTCTTTATGGGTATTGGCATTGGTGCTTCGTTGCATTTCTATACTTTATCAGGCGTCATAAACATACTGACAGTGGGAAATGCGCTTTGGCTTCCCTATAAGCTGATGCTGAAAAATCTCAGCCTGGTGCCTCTGGGTGTTTTATCTATTTTTGGTGGTTTTCCAACGCCAGGCAAACCTATGGTTAGTTCCACAGGCGTTTATGAAGCCTTACGGTTAGCGGTTGCCGTTATTACCACTTTATTGGTTCCATGGGCAGTTTATAAGGCTTTTCGTTATGCTGACGACGGCATGAAATTCTTTGGCGGTTTTGCTGTCATGGCGTTTGCCGGGGTTTTCTTTATATATATTACGACGACCCTTGCAGATATGAGTGACCCGGTTCAGAGTGCAAGGTATCTGGTGCCCTCCCTGTTTTTGGGCTTTATAACGTTATTAATGAGTCCTATAGACCGGGTCAGATCTCCACTTCCGGCAATCGGCATGACCTTTATGATTGTTTTCTATCTTGTGAATGGTTATTTGGTTTATCACTCGTCGCCGAAGGAGCGGGCAGAGATGGCATGGGGGCAGCCAGGCCAATACCATATGCAGCTACAAGACCTTGTGGATTTTCTTGTTGCCAATAAGCTTGAGTATGGTTATGCCACATACTGGAATGCAGGTGTTGTGAGCGTTTTGAGTGATGAGAAATCATTGGTACGCCAGATATCCATAAAAAACGGGATTCCTGTTCCCGTGCGGCATTTGTCTTCTAACCGGTGGTACCGGCCCTCAGCGTGGCACGGAGAAACTTTCTTATTGCTGACCAATGAAGAGGCGAAGCATATTAAATGGGATGCCCTTGAGGCATATAATGTGGAACCCATCCGACATTATGCAATCAAGGATTTCGAAATTTATGTTTTCAAGGATAATCTGGCCAATCATTTGCCAGGTTGGGATACTCGTTTTGAGACACCCTTTAAATTCGTGATGAACGAGCATGCTTCAAAACAGATCGGGCATTTTGACAAGGAGGAACGTGTTCTCGTTGCCGAGCAGGGAGAGTCAGGTGCTTTGCATTATGGACCTTATATTAAGGTTGATCCAGGGCATTACAAGGTGAGTTTTGATATTTTGGCTGCCCATAATCCGGCCGGGGCTGTCAGGCTTGATGTGGTTGGCAACGAAGGTAAGATGTATGCCGAGACAATGCTGACAGCGAGTGAGCATCCTCAGCCCCTTTATTTCACACTTGATAAGGCACAGATAATGGAGTTCCGGGTATGGGCATCAGGTAATGAGCGTCTTGTGTTAAAAGGAATAACCATAGAACGCCTGCCATCGGCCAATGCCCAATAAAAACTTGCCGGCTTAACGTGTTTCCACCGCGTTATGTTCGGCTTGCTATGACAGTTCCCACAACAATTAGCACCATTCCTATGGTTTTGTTCATGGTTATCGGTTCATGTAGTAACCATGCACTGAGCAGTAAAACGATGACGAAATTCAGGCTCATGAAGGGATAGGCATAACTGAGTTCAAATTTCGTCATTGCCGCCATCCATGCCAGAGAAGCCAGGAACGCGGCAAAAAAGCCGGAAAAGATAGCCGGGTCAAATACGGCCATGATGAGAAACTTGAGTTTCGCAGCAGATGCGACAGGCATCTCACCCAGTTGTACCATTCGCCATTTAAGGATTAGCTGCCCATAGACGGTGAAGGCGATGGTCGCAAAAATGTAGAGGTGGTCAGTGAAACGAAATGGCATATGGTTGATCCTTTGGATTTTGTTAAGCTTGTGGGGGAGGAAGTTCAATAAATGGTGAATTGGTTTGCCGGGTTAAAATGGCCGATGGTTTGAAAAGAGATTTTTCGCCCCAGGAGGGACGCTCTATCAATCATGTTAAGGATATTGTTGATGAGGGTTTCTTGTGAGTACGATACAAGTGGATGGCCCGGAGTGTTGCGTGATACCAGTTCATCAGGATGCAAAATAAGCACCATATAAGGTGCTGTTGCAATGAGTTCATTGAATCCCTGAGACCAGATATCAGTACCATAACAGGGGTTCAGGTAACGCAATAAGGCTACTGAATCGTAAGGAGCCAAAATGGGGGCGACTGACAGTGGCACTTCCAGTATGTCCATTGCGGGGTGCCCGGCAAGACGGTAGTCATCATGACAAGGATGGTAGGCAAATTGTGGCGTTTTTTGCCAATCCATGCACCAGCCAGCATCATGTTTCACCCGGCCAGGCAGGGCAGAGCTATCAAAGCGAATGCCCAGCTGATTGAGCACTTGCATGCTGGTATTATCATGGTAGCAATCCCCCATGCGGACACTGTTCAGAGTTGGCACAATGCTTCTAACAGCCTGGCAAGTGTTGAGCAGGTCTTCATACATGATCCCATTGGCCTGACCGGAAGGTAATTGTGGCATCCAGCCCAATTCATGCCCATCATCATGGATCAGTTTGCCCATGTTATCCAGGAAACGATTGATAATAGCGAGGCGATCACCGAACTGATGATGAATAAATCGATCAGCCCTGACAAACCAGGTGACTGGCAAAGCACGTTGTATCTGTTGTTCAAGGAAGGGAATGGTTTTGAACAGGGATTCAAGACCCTGGAAGGTGACTTCCCATGAAGGGGCTGCAGCATGACCATGACCCATTACCGCATCAGTGGGACCAACATCAATAGTTAAGTAAACAGGCAGATCTTCAGGGGAAGAGTTGAGCCGGGTGGATATGCTCACGTTTTTCTTACCAAAATGGTGAAATCATAAAGTCCATAATCATGCAGTAATGCAACATTTCTGGCGTATTTGCGCTTGCAGATATCGAAGTAGAGGCAGGGATCCGCATAGTATAAATCATTCTTCAGTTTGTCTGGATCCGAGTAGGAAGTTAGCATATTGAATGCGAATCCATGACGACTGTATTGATCCAGGACATCAAGTGTATCAAGGATATATGCATGCCACTCGGTTGGTTCGAAGTCAAACCGCATGCCGAAAATTCCGCTGGCGACCGAGTAATCGGCAATTTCAATATCCGATAAATGGTGGAATTCAACCCGGTCATCGGCTGCGCTCATTTGTGCTCGGGCAGATGTGACCAACGCATTGTCTGAAATATCATAGCCACGATATTTAACAATATTGTTGTTGTCGGATAACATGTGCCACAGGAAGCCATAACCACAGCCTACATCGTTGATCGTAATGCCTGTATCGGGCGCAGACGGTAAAATACGAAGCAGTTGTTCATAGCGGATAGATTGTGATTCTTCACCGTTCCAGCCAACACCCTGCGGGGAGATGGCGTGACGTTCAAGCTGGTCATTATTGAAGGTTTGGGCACGTTGAATAACAGACCGGTTCTGTTTCAGGTACTCGTTAATCATAGTTCTTCCCTTGGTTGCTCAAGTGCTTACCTGGATATATTTCTTTGACGATCATGAGTGGGCGTTGTTTGGTTTCCGAGAAAACCTTGGCCAGGTAGATTCCGATTATTCCTATGAAAGAAATAATCAAGCCGCCAATCAGCCAGATAGACACCATGACCGAAGTCCAGCCTTCAAGTGATGAATTAAAGAAAATACGGTTAAGGATAAGGTAAAACGCGAAGGCACTGGAAACCATGGCCATGATGGCGCCAAAATAAAAAATGCCAAGCAATGGGCGATTGCTATAGGAAGTAATGGAGTCTATTAGCAGGGCGATTTTTTTACTTAGCGTGTATGTGGTCGGACTGTTGTCGTGCTTGGTGACGGGAAAGGCTTGCTGCTTGAAGCCCGTCAATACCCAAAGCGCAGCAATGTCTATTTCACGCTCCTTAAATTGAAGCAGTGCATCGACATATTTACGTGTCATCAGACGTGCGGTAACCAGGTCAAAAGGCATTGGCAGACCCGTGAGAAGTCGGGTGGCTTGGTAATAAAGTCGCCCGCTTATTTTGGACATTAGATTGCCTCGACGTGAGGCTTGTACACCGTAAATGACATCACAGTTATCTTCGAACAGTTTTGGCCAGAACTGTAGGATCCATTCCGGTTCTTCTTCGAGATCGGAGTCGATCAGGAAAATGTAATTGCCTGTTGCGTGACGTAATCCCGCCATCATTGCCTGGTGATGGCCGAAGTTTCTCGACAAGTCGACGAGAATAACATTTCCGAATCTGTCACAGCATTCCCTGGCGATTTCTGCAGAACGGTCCGGGGAACCATCATTGACCAGAATGATTTCAAAGGATTTGCCCAAGAGGCTCATGGCTGCATTCACACGCTCACAAAATTCAACTACGTAGTCCTGTGATTTATACATGGTTGCAACAATGGATATTTCAGGTACTGTCATATCAGTGGATATCCTCATCATTAACCAAGACCTGGATAAGCTGATCCATGTCTTGCATCATTGAGATCATTTGATCCTGGCTGTCGAATGTCAGAATCAGACAGCCGAGCATGTCACTGCCCTGTGAAAACCTTTGTACCTTTTCACCGGGTTTGACAAACATTTGTTCATTGACGATATGTGGCTGGATTTTTGGATCGTATTCAACACGTTCAAATATGCCTGGTTTTTTACTATGGACAGAATAGGTTGCGCTATAACGAAGCCATTGCCTTTCAAGTTGTACATCGTTACCCAGAGCAGACTCGACGGTTGCTGCGATCATATCGACCCCGTAAGCATTGGCAATGGCTTCCGGCATCCGGTTGCCACCGTTACGGGGACCGATTTCAATAACAAATACTTCACCATTGGGCAGGTAAAACAAATCGAAATTAAATGGCCCCTGGCGCATGCCTAATGTACTGAAAATGTCCTGGAGGACGCCAACCGCTTTTTGCTCCTGTGCTTCACTTGCTGAACTGGGGAAGGTTTCACCAACGGGGGGTGATATACCAGGTGTAAAGTGTTCATCGGCAAATGCATGAAAGATAATTTTTCCATTATGCAAAAAACCTTCACCACAGATTTGATAGCCTATATAGGGAATCATCTCTTCAATAATGATGTCGCCACTTCTTGAGTTTTCAGCGGCAAGTGCCAGGGCATTTTGCAATTGTTCCTTTTCATGGACACGGTTAATACCCCTGCTACCACTGGCATCAACCGGCTTGATAATAAGGGGAAGATCCAGTTCTTCAAGAATCTTTGCAGGTAAGTCGGCTTCATTTTTCAAGCGCTCCTGATTTAAAATCAAGAACTTGGGAGTGAAGTGCTTTTTCTCTTTCTGAAATTGGCGGAATTTGCCTTTATCGGTCAAGGTGATGACGGCATTGTATGGGTTGCCATTCAGGCCCAGACGTTCGCTGACCCAGGCCGCGGTGGGAGCACCTACATCGGTACCATAGGCAATAACGGCATCAACTTCCTGCTCTTCGGCCTTATCGCAAATGTCTTGCAAAGCAGTTGTACTTATATCGTAAGAACAATCTGCCAGTTTGTGGCCTGGATTGTGAGGTCGATTATCACATGTAATGATTTTAAACCCGGCTTGTCGTGCGTATTTGATCGGTGCCAGTTGTTGGGAGCTGGCACCAAGAAATAATATGGTTTTCGGTGATGAGTCGGATTTGTGTGTCTCGCTTGATACAGATACCACTGGGTCAGCCGTGCTTTTTGACCTGTGCCTCTCCATGAAATGCTCCCCTCTAAAGTTGCATGGGTATTTGATATTGAATTATGTTGTTTTTTTCTAGTAACTTTTTTTACTTATTGTAGCGTATTTTGGCGTGTGTCTTTGCGTTAGGCTTCTCTGGGCAATACCGAGCTTGGGGGATCCGGGCATTTTGAGGTTCATGACGATAATATCAACTTACTGCATCACATAAAACTTCAACAATCTTGTCTTGCTGCATGGTAGAAAGACCTACCCAAAGCGGTAATCGAATCAATTGTTCGGATTGACGAACAGTTACCTCGAGATCGCCATGTGTCTTACAGTACTTTAGGCCAGCGGGTGATGAGTGCAAGGGGATGTAGTGGAATACAGACAAAATTCCCTGTTGCTTTAATTTGGCTAAAACTTTCTGCCTGTCAATATCCGGTGCGATGAGCACGTAGTACATATGTGCGTTGTGCTGACAGGACTCAGGCACGACTGGACGACGTAGCACCCCTTTGGCCTCAAGCGTTTCAAGTTGACCGTGATAATGCTGCCAGCTTGCCAGCCGTTGGGTTGTGATACGTTCGGCTTCTTCAAACTGGGCCCATAGGAAAGCGGCGATCAACTCTCCTGGTAAAAATGAAGAACCTATATCTTGCCAGGTATATTTATCGATTTCTCCACGAAAGAAACGGCTGCGGTCCGTCCCTTTCTCACGGATGATTTCTGCACGCAGCTTCAAGTCAGGATCATTGACCAATAATGCACCGCCCTCTCCGGAAATGACATTTTTTGTCTCATGAAAGCTGTATGTCCCCAGATCACCAATACTGCCTAGCGCCCGTCCTTTGTAGTACGACATTAAGCCTTGGGCAGCATCTTCAACTACCCGAAGGTGGTGGCGTTTGGCAACTTCCATAATGGTGTCCATTTCGCAGGAAACACCGGCATAATGTACTGCGACGATGGCTCGTGTACGCGGGGTGATCGCTGCCTCAATGAGGGTTTCATCAATGTTCAAGGTGTCGTTTCGAATATCAACGAAGACAGGAACACCACCGCGAAGCACGAAAGCATTGGCTGTTGACACAAAAGTATATGAAGGCATGATGATTTCATCACCAGGTTTAATATCCAGCAATAGCGCGGACATTTCTAAAGCAGCGGTGCAGGAGTGTGTGAGCAATGCCTTGGCTGTGCCGCTTTTTTGCTCTAACCAGGCGTGACAACGTTTTGTGAAGGGGCCATCACCGGCAAGGCTGCCATTAAGGTGTGCCTCTGCGATGTAATGAAGTTCTTTACCCGTCATATGGGGCCAATTGAACGGAACTTTCTGATTCATCATTCTTCCTTTTGTGATCTGCGTTAATTATTGCTCATGACATTGCACTGAGCCGGCTTTACCCTTATTGAGACTTTTGGGTATTACAACGGCGCCAACTAAGATGAATGTGGCCATATTGCTGGCTGACAAGCTCTTCCAAATCCCCATCAAAATGTTCTTTGCAGTAAATGGCGAGCAGATCAAACAGGGGTTTGTCAGCAATAATAGGAACACCCTCTTTGGAAATCAGTCGCGCAATCATGCCTGTACCGTTTTTTTCTTCAAGAAATGCCCGTGAAAATGGCGCAAGAGTATCTGTTCCCAGACTGTAATGCTGGTATTTCATGGCAGACTCTGATTGTTTTAGAACCGGATAAACATTTTCATAAGGAAATGCTAGCCCCCATGTTATAACGGTATGATCCGGGAAACCAGATAGATTCTCGCGGATTGATTCTGAGTACAGTTGTGCAGCCTTGGAATCAGAGAAAACTTGTATGGTGTTGAAGATTGCTGCTACTACGATCACTACTTGTGCAAAGTACCAAGATAATCGCTTGTTTATGTGGTTGGTATTGTGCTCAAGGAAGGGGGCAATTAACATTAAAGCCAACACAGGAATATAAACTCGCAGAATACCGGGTCGACCAAGCATGCCTAATGCAAATAGGGCCATAAGACAAAGTACCCAAGTTATGAATAGCTTTCGACTTGGTAATATGAAAAACAATAATATGGCTGTCAAAACGCCAGGTAGCAAAACAGGGTGCGCAAGCGCCTGAATACCTTCCCAACCATTGTTGAGTGAGTTGGGTTGGGCTGCGAGAGGACCCAGTTCGGCTAGCATTGCATTTAATGCGGTCGGATTTGCAATAGTCGGATCAGCAAAGAACCATGCTTGAATTAAAGAAATATCGTTCGTACTGTAACTATGTCGTGACAGAATTTCCGGATGCTGATTGAGTTGAACGGCCGCGCCAAAATCCGTAAACGGTACACGGGCAGGGTCTAATGCGTTGAATGCCTGCCATTCACTGCCTTGGTATGCTTGATAGTCTATAAAGGTGGCAATGCTGATGGCCAGTAAAAGACCGATTGCAGCAGCTTGTGCTGTCCTGTCTTTAAGTAATTTTGACCAGGGCAGGAATGGTAATGCAATGAGTATGATCAGTAAGAACTCATGATTACGCACAAGGTAACTGCAGAATGCAAGAACACAGCCCGCTGACAAGGCATATTTGTTTTCCTGTTGTTCATAAAGAGACCAACATGCAATTGCTGCTACAGCAAGCAGGCCGGCATTAATGGTAAATTGAGGGAAAAGGACAGGGCGTACAAGTAAAAATAATATTACGAATAGAGATACCAGCCAGCCAATTCCAAATTGGCGTAATACGAATAATATGGCCGTTCCTATTCCGACCAGCGTACCGAGGGTGATGATGGAATACCCTAATATCCCATTTATTTGAGGGATGGCACGAACAAGATAGCCCCAGACAACATTGGAAAAAACCAAAGTTGGTGAACTTACTGCGGCAAACCCATAGCCGTGAGCCACCATTGACATGCCGATATCATCGTTTGTATTCCAATATGGCTCAAAGAAAAAACAAAGAATAGATACAAATATTAAGGAAATTAAAAAAGCCCATAAAATCCGCGAGCTTTTTTGAGACAGGGAAAATCTACTTGCATTGACCACGAGAAGACGACCATTCCTTTTAAAAAATTAGTGAAATAAAAGATTTCTTTGTCAGGTTGAGCATAGCAATTACATGAAACAGTATGGCGGTCATCAGTTTGCAACTGAAGAGACCAAAACGTTTTTTGGGTTTGTGTTTTTTTATTCAGAATAATTCAACACCCATCTTACTTGCATTTGGTATAAGATACAAGAAGACACATGTTGAAATTTTTTTTAAATGATTATCATTAAAACTGATTTGAATTTTATAAAAAAGCAAAGTTGCTGATTCAGGGATAGCATCGCATCTTGATCCAAATCACTGTTCTGTAAGTTATGAGTATTATGATAAATCGAAAAATCTTAGTTACTGGTGGTGCCGGATTCATTGGGTCGGCGGTTGTACGGCATATTATCAATAACACAAACGACACCGTCATTAATATTGATAAACTGACTTATGCTGGTAATTTGGATTCGGTTGCTGCGGTACAAAACAATCCGCGCTACCATTTTGAGCAGGTTGATATTTGTGATGCCGAAAAGATTAATGCCATTTTTAAACAATATCAGCCAACGCATATTATGCATTTGGCCGCTGAAAGTCATGTTGACCGTTCAATTGACGGACCGGGTGTTTTCATCCAGACTAATATAGTGGGCACTTATACATTACTTGAGGCAACACGCTCATACCTGTCCAGTGTGACGGATGAAGTCAAGAGTAACTTCCGCTTTCATCATATTTCTACCGATGAGGTGTATGGCGACTTGCATGGTACGACAGACCTTTTTGTCGAAGATACACCCTATTCACCCAGTAGCCCTTATTCCGCCTCCAAGGCATCCAGTGATCATCTGGTAAGGGCGTGGGGGCGGACTTTTGGTTTACCTGTTTTAATTACCAATTGCTCAAATAATTATGGTCCCTATCATTTTCCTGAAAAACTGATTCCCCTGATTATTCTAAATGCCCTGAGTGGCAAGTCATTGCCCGTTTACGGAAAAGGTGAGCAAATACGGGATTGGTTATATGTTGAGGATCATGCAGAGGCGCTTTATTCCGTCATGACCCAGGCGCAGACTGGTAAAACTTACAATATTGGCGGTCATAACGAAAGAAAAAACATTGAGGTCGTGAAAGCGGTTTGTTCCTTACTGGAACAGTTGAGGCCAGTAGTCAATAATCCGCATACGCAACATATCGCTGCCTACACGGATTTAATTACTTATGTGCAGGACCGCCCCGGTCACGATGCACGTTATGCCATCGACGCAAGTAAAATTCAACGGGAATTGGGTTGGCAACCCAAAGAGACGTTTGAAACCGGTTTACGGAAAACGGTTCAATGGTATCTGGATAATGAGGACTGGTGGCAACGCGTCAAAGCGGGAACCTATCAGCAACAACGTTTAGGCTTGGGAAAATAATATGACAAAAGGAATTGTTTTAGCGGGTGGTTCAGGAACAAGGCTATATCCTATAACGAAAGGTGTATCAAAGCAGTTGTTACCTGTTTATGATAAGCCTATGGTGTATTACCCTTTGTCAGTGCTCATGCTGGCTGGTATCAGAGACATTTTAATTATAAGTACGCCCGAGGATATGCATGGGTATAAGCGTTTGTTGGGTGACGGATCCGATTATGGGATTAATCTCAGTTATGCCATTCAACCCAGTCCCGATGGTTTGGCGCAGGCATTTATTATTGGTGAAGAATTTATCGGGAACGAGAGTGTCTGTCTGGTACTGGGGGACAATATTTTCTTTGGTGAGGGTTTTGGTAATAAGCTGGAGCAAGCCGTAGGGCGTAAAGAAGGTGCTACGGTATTTGGCTATCATGTTCAGGATCCGGAACGCTTTGGAGTGGTTGAATTTGATGAGAACTTTAAAGCCATCTCTATCGAAGAAAAACCGCTTCAACCCAAATCGAATTGGGCAGTGACGGGTTTGTACTTTTATGATAATCAGGTTGTTGACATCGCAAAAAATGTAAAGCCTTCTGCTCGTGGTGAGTTGGAAATTACTACCATTAATCAAATGTATCTGGAGCAGGGCACGTTAAACGTTGAATTGCTGGGGCGCGGTTTTGCATGGCTTGATACAGGAACGCATGGCAGTCTGATGGAGGCAGGACATTTTGTACAAACCATCGAGAACCGACAGGGTTTAAAAATAGCCTGTCTGGAAGAAATCGGTTACCGGAATGGATGGCTGTCCAGGGAAGAGTTAATGGAGAAAATCAAACCGTTGGCAAAAACAGGTTATGGGCAATATTTATTGAGTTTGCTGAATCAAGCTTAGTTATCTGGCACCAAACCCAGTCAGCATAGTCTTTATAGTTAATAACGTAATGTAAAAATCCAGTGAGATTGAACAATGTTTAATATAAAAGAAATCATGTTCAATCTTGATCTGGGCCTCTTCAGTATCTGAGGTATATCCATATCGTACCTGTGCCCAGCCAGTAATGCCGGGTTTTACAACATGACGGTAACTGTAAAAGGGTATTTTTTTGTCATATTCTTCTACAAAACTGGGTTGTTCAGGTCGGGGGCCAATCAGACTCATCTCGCCTTTCAGAATATTCAAAAACTGTGGCAGTTCATCGATGCGCAATTTTCTTATGATTTTGCCAACTCTGGTCGTTCTGGGATCATCCTCCTCGGCAAACACTTCGGTGGATTCTGTCTGAGTATCATGGCGCATGCTTCTGATTTTATACATCCGGAATGGCTTGTTGCCTCTACCAACCCGGTTTTGACAGAAAATGGCAGGTCCGGGAGACTCCAGTTTTACCAGCAAGGCAGTAATCAGGACCAGTGGCAGGGTGAGGGGAAGTGTCAGGAGTACGACAACCCAGTCAAAACTAGTCTTAATAAACTCAAAAAAAGGGGAAGGCAGCAATGAGCCAATGTTGTTTTCAGTCATATGCCTGATTCTGACTCGTCCTGTCAGGGACTCAAAAACCTGCTCTGAGTTAAGGACTGGAATACGGTTAAGGGCGCATTTTGTCAGAAAACGTTCCCATTCTGGTGTAATACTTTTAAAATCCGCAACCACGGCATCATAGCGGACATTATTCAGGTTGGGTGTTTCCAGTACTCGAATGTCATGACCTTTTTTACTTAATGAGATCAATTCCTGCGTTTTGGCCTGATTGGCGACAGCCAATTTGGGCTTACGCATTCTAAAGGTCAGTATGTATTCAATGTGCAACCAGAATAGGGTGGCTAAACCACTGGTTACCAAAATGAGTCGTGAAATGGGAAACTGAAACAGGAAAGTTGTTAGAATGCAAAATCCGTAAACAGTAATGATTTGTGGAGCCAGCAGGACTGCCGATCTTCCGCCCGGATAAGAGTTGGTCAGGTAGTTGCACCAGATGTGTGTGAGTATGAAGGCAATTGAACTAATGATTAAGGCATTGAACTGACCTTGATCAATATGGTAGTAAGTCTTGAAACCGTAATGAATATAAAAGGGTAATACTACGCACAATATAAAACCCAGCAGCATTGAGACAAAGCGGGAAAGCAGAATTTTTTCATACAGCTTATGAAAACGTGACTGGGATGTTAAGCGCATATTGTTAAGAGTTTACCGAAATTTTTGATTTTTAGTGCACTGTAGAAGATTACAATGGCAGGCATATAAACTTTCAATTATTGAAATAATATGATTTATGCTAATTATAAAAACACTAGTAATATACCCGTAAATAACACTTGAAGAGATGATAATCTTGAACAAGCATAATAATTGGTAATTGTTTTGTGTGATTCTGGGCAAATTTAAAGTTTACTATGACAATTTTCGTAACCGAGGCTACCGGGTTTATTGGCAATAACTTAATCCAGGATGGGTTTGGTCAATCAGGCGAGTCTGTCGTGAATATAGATCAGCTCATTTGTGTCTGCATCAGCCAAGAGCGGTCATTAATTGCATCTGCTTAAAAATAATTGAACCATGAAAATTACTAAAACCCGCCTTCCCGATGTCTTGCTTGTTGAACCCGATGTCTTTGCCGATGAGCGCGGGTTTTTTATGGAAAGCTTTAATGCCGGGAAGTTTGAACAGGTTGTGGGACGGCGGGTAAATTTTGTACAGGACAACCATTCCCGTTCCCAGGCCAATGTGTTGCGGGGGTTGCATTACCAAATTCAACAGCCGCAGGCCAAGCTGGTAAGAGTTGTTGTAGGCAGGATTTTCGATGTGGTGGTGGACCTGCGTCGCTCATCGCCCACGTTTGGGCAGTGGGTGGCTGAAGAGTTAAGCGCTGACAATAAACGTCAGGTTTGGATACCTGAAGGCTTCGCACATGGGTTTCTGGTGCAGTCCGAGGTGGCCGAGGTGGAGTATAAAACCAGTGATTACTATGCGCCTGAACATGAGCGTTGCATAGCCTGGGATGATCCGGAGATTGATATACGCTGGCCATTGACAGCGGCTCCTGTTTTATCTGCCAAAGACCGGTCAGGAAGTAGCTTGCGTAATAGTGAGTTGTTTGATTAACCGGCGCTTGATTGATCTTTGGTTTTCCTTAGCCGGACTCAGGGTTGTTTTTCTTTCTTCACCCGTCGCTTATGCTCTTTTTGCGTCAGGCATTTCATTAAAAACGCGACCAGGCCAATATTGCCTGAAACCGTAACACGTGGCAGGCCAAACAAATCATCCTCTTTCAGTGCCAGTCCTTTTACCGTTAAAGTGGCATTGGTGTAGCCCGCCTGGCGGGTCATTTCCCTTATCGCCGCAGACTCATCTCCATACGGGTAGCAAAAGGCGGTAACCGGTACGCCAAATACGGCCTCCAGGCCGTGTTTGGAAGCTTCAATTTGCTGTCGAGCCTCATCTTCCGGCAGCTGGGTTAAATGAACATGATCTATGGTATGCGAGCCAATTTCCTGGCCGGCATTGGCCCAGTTCTGGATTTGCTGTTCGTTCATTAGTTCAGACCGGGGAATGCCTTTTTCAATATCCCAGTGGTTGTGCCCGCCCGGGTGTCCAGCCACAAAGTAGGTAGTGGCGGTAAAGCCCAGTGCCTGCAAAACGGGCAGGGCGTTGTCGTGCACGTTGGTGTAGCCGTCATCAAAGGTAATGCCAAACACTTTGCCGCTTTTTTTGCCTTCCAGGTAGGGCAGCAGGTCTTGCATGCTTAGGCCACGGTAACCCAGCCGTTTAAGCCATTGCATTTGTTGCGCAAATTTTTTGGCTGGCACGCACAGGCCACGGTAAGGCGTGCCCTTGGGGGGCATGTCGGTAATTTGGTGGTACATCAGAATAGGTATCATGGCGCTAAGGTCAGGCCCAAAGCCTGCCGGTAAGTGTTCAGGGTTTTGTGGGCAAAGGTGTCCAGGTTAAAGTGCTGTTCGGCCGTTTGGCGGCTGGCCATCGAAACTTCATGAAGCAGCGCTGGGTTATCCAGAATTTCCTGTAGCAGTGTTTGCAAGGCCTGCGGGTCTTTGGTCGGTACAATCCAGCCGTCTTTGCCATGCTGTATGTTTTCGGGCAGGCCACCGGCGTTGCTGGCAATGGTGGGCAGGCCCAGGGCCATGCTTTCACGGCAGGCAAAAGACAGCGCTTCTTTGTGTGACAGTACAAAGCCCAGGTCACAGGCCGCCAGAATATCCCGCACATCGTCAACCAGGCCCGGGAAAACCAGTTGCTGTTCCATACCCAGGGCTTTGACCCGGTTCATTTTTTCTTCGTTGGGCGGGTCACCGGCCATGATAATGCGGCAGCGGTTTTTAAGGTGTTCGGGCAGTTGCGATACGGCCTGCACCATTTCCAGCCAGCCTTTTTCATAATCGGTGCCACCGGTGCTGCCCAGTAATATTAGCCCGGTATTTGCGGCTTCGTTACCCAGCAAGGCCTGGCGGCATTGTTGTTTATGCCGGGCACTGGCGGGTGCAAAATACCAGGTGTCTATGCCATGGTGAATCATGTCCAGCGGGATGGCCGCATAGGGCGAGTTTTTGAACATGTCCGCCACAAAGCGGCTCACTGCAATGATGCGGTCGGTAGCCAGTTTGGCCCTTAGTGTGTGCCCAAAACTGCCCACGGGGTGGTCATTGTGTTTGGTAAAGATGATTTTAGGGCGGTGCCGCAGCCCCAGGCAGGCCAGCATGACATGGCGGTGGTCGGCCGAGGCATTCACATGAATAATGTCAAAGTGTTCCTGTTGGATCAGCTTTCTGAGTTGCTTTATTTCGGGCAGGAGCTTGCCAATGCGAGAGTTGAAGCTCTGGTCGATGACCCGTACATTGGGAACTGCCTGGGCAAAGCGGTACAGGCGGCTGGTGCCGGGGGTGGCCACGAAGCATTCATGTTCAGGCGCCAGCTGGCCCAGTAGGTTGAGAATATACGTGGCATGCCCGCCGCCATTGCGTTTGTGGAAATTGGTAAACAGGATTTTCATTGTTTTAACTTTTGATCACGATTTGTTCCCACGCGCCGCGTGGGAACGCGTATGCATACGCAGGCGTTTCCACAAAGAAGGAAAATTCCCCTCTGCGCAGGGGGGGGCGCATAGCACCGGGGTGGTTACTCACCATCAAACGTACTGTCATCGCTGTCAACAACGATTTCAGACACCAGCACCCGGTCAATACGGTGCTTGTCCATGTCCACGACTTCAAATTTGTAGTTTTCCCATTCCACGCTTTCGGTTTCAGTGGGAATGTGCCCCAATTGGTGCATGATGAAGCCGGCGATGGTGTGGTAGTCCTCGTCTTCCTCTTCGGGAAATCTGACTGAGGAAGAAAAAATTTCACGGAAGCGGTCCAGTGAAACACCGCCATCCAACAGCCATGAGCCATCCTTGCGTTGAACGGCATCGGAAACATGATTTTCATTGATAGGAATCGCGTGGCCAACCAGTACTTTCAGGATGTCGCGCAGGGTCACCACGCCTTCGACCTCGCCATATTCATTAATCACCACGGCAATTTCAGAGCGGTTTTTTTGCAGGGCCTCCAGCAAGTCCATGGCGCTAATGGTTTCGGGTACATACAGGGCCGTTTTGGTAATGGCCTGGATGTTGATTTGTTGCTGCTTGATTTGTTGTTCGAACAGACTGCCGGCATCTACAATGCCAATAATATTGTCCAGCCCACCCTGACAGACGGGAAAGCGGGAGTAGGGACTGTTGGCAATGCGTAGCAGGGTTTCTTCCAGCGGCGCATTCAGGTCTATGTAGTGAATGTCCGAGCGTGGTGTCATGATGGTGTTAATGTGTTTGTCGTCCAGTTGCAGGGCGCGTGCCACAATGTCGTGTTCGGTTTTTTCAAACAGGCCGGCGGTGGCGCCTTCCTTTAACATGCCGCTAATGTCTTCTTCGGTTAATGAGCTGTTTTTGCTTTGGTCCAGCCGCAAAATTTTCATGAGAAAATCGGTGGAAAACGACAAAACGGCAACAAAGGGTGACACGATACGTGACAGCCAGGTCATGGGCACCGAGATAAACATGGCCACCGCTTCAGGGTATTGCATGGCAATACGCTTGGGCACCAGTTCGCCCAGAATCAAGGAGGCATAGGTAATGCCAATCACCACAGTTGCCAGTGAGAGCTCATAGGCATAGCTGCTAATGGGTTGAATATTCAGGAAAAAAGGAGTAAGTCTGGATACGATTGAGGCCTCACCGAAGGCACCGTTAAAAATCCCGATAAGGGTGATACCAATTTGCACGGTAGAAAGAAAACGGCTTGGGCTGTCTGACAGCTTCAGGGCGGCCGCGGCGCTTTTGCTGCCGTTATCGGCTTTGTTTTGCAGGCGAATGCGTTTGGATGAAACAATGGCGATTTCCGACATTGCGAAAAGACCATTGACTAGAATGAGTCCTAAAATGATAAGGATATCCATGACTTGTGGGCGGCGTGCCGCTTTAAACTCCTGTAATTTAAAAAATTATTTTACAGGTTTCGGGTAAATTTCGGGGGCTGAAGAAGTTTTCTGATATTTAATTGTCTTTGTTTGAGGCAGGATAAATTGTTCTAACCAAATTTTGCCCTTTGTAATATGGGTTAAGATATCTTTCTTTACTGTTGCTGTTTTTTGGGTGTTGGGCACTATGTCTTTGCTTGTTCCGGTTCATGAGGCTCCCCGTGCCGGCTACCAGCCCGAGGTGGACGGGTTGCGCGCTGTTGCCGTGATGGCGGTTTTGTTTTTCCATGCCGGGTTTACTGTCTTTGGAGGCGGTTTTACAGGCGTTGATGTTTTTTTTGTGATTTCAGGGTATTTAATTACCCGCATCCTCATCGATAATTGCCAGGCTGGTTCCTTCAGCTTTGCCCGGTTTATGGCACGGCGAATTGCGCGTTTGTATCCGGCCCTTTTATTGACCCTGGTATTGTGCCTGGCTCTGGGCTTTCTTGTTTTTTCTCCGGGTGATTATATTGCATTGGCAGAGTCAACCATTTATGCCTTTTTTTCTATTTCCAATATCAAGTTTTGGCTGGGTGCGGGGTATTTTGATACGTCTTCAGAAACCAACCCCTTGCTGCACACCTGGTCATTGGGGGTAGAGCAGCAGTTTTACCTGGTTTGGCCGTTTATTGTTTATGGTACTTGCCGGCTGAATGCCCGCTGGTTACCCTGGGTGCTGGCATTAACCGGACTGCTTTCCCTGCTGGCTTCACAGTGGTATACGCAGGTGGATCCTTCCGCCAATTATTTTCTGACACCCTTCAGGGTGTTTGAGTTTGCCATTGGCGGTTTGCTGGTGTTTGCGGTACGCCGTTTTGTGTTGGCCAATATCTGGCAGGAATTGATCATGCTGGCGGGTCTTGCGCTGCTGGCATGGGGGGTGTTCGTGTTTGATAAAACCACTGCTTTTCCGGGGTTTAACGGTCTGGTGCCCGCCTTGGGGGCGGCTTTGTGTATTTTTGCCAGTGGTGCCCGTTATACCGGCTGGCTGCTCAGAAACCGTTGGGTGGTATTTATCGGGCTGATTTCCTATTCGGTGTATTTAATTCACTGGCCGCTGATTGTTTTTTATAAGTATTATATTTATCGTCCCTTGATGCCCGTAGAACAATGGGCTCTGGTGATCGTGCCGCTGTTTTTGGGTTATGCCATGTATGTACTGGTTGAAAACCGTTTCCGACGCATGAATTTGTCCAGCTGGTATTTCAAGGAAATATTGCAGCGGGCAGGGGTTGTGGCGGTGGTATTGCTGCCGGCATTTTTTATTCTGACGCAAAATGGCATGCCTTTCAGGATGAATACGCAGTTTTCCCAGCATACTTTTGATTCCCCGCGTTTTCACGAAGAGCAGTATGGGGGTGCCGGATACGGGATGGGCAGTCAAACGCTTGGCGATCCCCGGGCCCTGTTTCATGAGGCGGTTTTTCTGGGGGACAGTTATGCACGGCAGTTTGCCTATGGGCTAGACCAGGTGTTGGCCGGGCAGGGCGTAAAAATAGACACTTCCTTTGAAGATGGCTGTTTTTTTGGTCCGGGTTACACCCGCATTCTGGACGGTATTGCCCGCCAGGATTGCCAGGACAGGCTTGATTATGCCTTGCACACCGCTTTCACGAACCGGATTCCCCTGATCTATGCAATTAGCTTCCGTAATTACCAAAATACCTTGGGTACCACCGATGGTGAGCGGGTTCGCCTGACGGATGATGCGTACTTACGCTTTTTGCAAGCCAATTTTGATGCCATCCATGAGCGTATTGGCCTGGATAACAAGTTGATTATTATCGGTACCCCGCCCGGGGCGGGTTCGCAGGCGGGCTTGTCTTCCTGTGTGGACAGGCCGGCCTATTTACCACTGACTTGTGCCAGATATCTGACATTGCCCCGCGAAAAAGGCAATGCCTGGCACATTAACCAAATGCTGGCTGAATACGCCCGCTCTCGTTTTAATGTGATTTTTATTGATCCTTATGACATTTTGTGTGGTGAACAGCTGTGCCAAACCATGCAGGCGGGACGCTTCCTGTATTCGGACGGTACACACCTGTCACGCGATGGCTCTTTGCTGGTTAGCCAGGAGATGGTGACAGCCTTGCTGCGTGAATGGGGCTTTGCCCCAGACACGGAATAAAGTGTTTCGTTCAGGTTTTTGCAGGCACTTTTCTAATAAGGCCTTCTTGCGCACAAGAGGCAACCAGATGGCCATGGCGATCAAAGATATTGGCCCGGCAAAAGCCCCTGGCATTACTGGCACTGGGTGATTCCAAGGCATACAGTAACCAGTCATTCATGTTTATCGGCCGGTGAAACCACATGGCATGGTCGATACTGGCCATTTGCAAGGAGGGGTTGAGGAAGGATTGCCCGTGTGGTAACAAAGCCGTATCCAGCAAGTGCAAGTCAGAGGTGTAGGCCAGCATGGATTTATGCAGCAGCGGGTCTTCGGGCAGCGAGCCATTGACCTTGAACCAGACGTGAGAATAGGGGAGATGCGCGCCTGGATTCAAAAGGTTGATGGGGTTAACCGGACGAATGTCCAGAGGGGGGGCTTGCATGGCGCGCTCTGCCATTGTGGGTGGTAATTCGTTGGCAATGGCCCGGAATAGCTCCACTTCGCTTTGCAGGCTGGTGGGCGATGGTACGGTTGGCATGGTGGCCTGGTGTTCAAACCCCGGTTCAGCGGCCTGAAAGCTGGCTGACATGAAGAAAATGGGTCGTTCACGCTGGATCGCCACTACCCGGCGCGCCGAGAAACTGCCCCCATCGCGGATGCGTTCCACTTCATAGCGAATAGGCTCATTGGTATCACCGGGCAGCAGGAAATATGCATGCATGGAGTGTGCTTCCCGCTTAGGGTTGGCGATAGTTCGGGAAGCGGCCATGAGTGATTGCCCCAGGACCTGGCCGCCAAATACGCGTCCTGAGCCAAAAAGGTCAACACTTTGACCAAGAAAGGTGTCTTTATCCAGTGAAGTCAGTTTGAGTTGTTCTGTCAGGGATGTAAGTGCTTGATTCATTGCCGAGTTTAATGAAATGGGAAATGCAGGAAGTGTAGCAGGTAATGGGGAGAATGTTGATGGGTGTGTCTGCCGGGTCGGCAGCCGTTAAGGTATTGCCGCTGTAAAATGAAAATAAAAGGGGTTTTGTAACTTTTAATGTAAGTTTTGGTAAATTGTAGTAAAATTGCTGCAAATTAATAAGTCAATAAATCAAGTGAAGTTTGCGCATTGTAAGTATGGTCTGTTTGCCCCTTGCTGCTATGGGGCAAATTTTTGTGTTCTCTGCTTAATTACTAATAGGCATCGTTATTTGTAACATGATCATGTATAAAGGGTTTATGCACTAATGCGTTGGTCGCTGTTGTCTGTGCTGGGTGTGCTGTCATTGGCAGGCCATGCCTGGGCAGATCATATTCATCCCGGTAAGGTTCAGTTTCCGCAGGTGTCAGTGGTGGCGGGTACCCAACTTTCCCAAAACCTTCACGATTTTGCTACGGTTTTTTCCCGTTTTGTACATGAAAAAACGGGTAGTAATGTGCAAATCATGCAAATGGCCGGGGAAAGCGGCATGATTGGTGCCGATTATGTCTCCCAGTCCGCGGATGACGGCAGTGTTTTTTTGTTTTCAACACACTCAACCCAAAGTGTTAACAGTATGTTGCAAAAAACAGTTTCCTATTCTCCTGAACAGGATCTGGTCAATGTTGGCATGATCGGTACATTTGGGGCTGCGCTGGTGGTGCCGGTCGACAGTCCATTCCGTACGTTTTCACAATTGCTGGATGCCATTCGTTTGAATCCGCCTGATTACCGTATTGGTTATTACAACAGTACCTCGCAGGTGGCGGCCGGTTTGTTCAATTATTATGCAGATGTGAATATAACCGTGATGCCTTATAAAAACCGGAGCCTGCTTTTGCATGAACTGGCGATTAATGGCATACAGTTTGCCTTCCTGGATGGTGCCTTTGTGCACGATTTGCTTAAAGAAAAAAAGATCCGTGTGTTGGCCATAACCGGAGATATCCCGGGTATTGATATGAATGAGGTTGATTTAACCGCAAAACTGCATCCGGACTTTGTCCTGGAGGGTTGGCTTGGTATGGCGGCCCCCAGAAATGTGCCTGGTGATGTGGTTTCCCGGATGCGTTCCGTGCTGCGCGGTGCCCTGGCCGATGCCCGTGTCAAGCAGGCCATGCAAAAAACAGGGCTGAAGCCTGTTGATAATGTTTGTCTGAATATAGAAAAATTCATCCAGCACGATACCGAGCGCTGGCGCAAACGTATTATGCTGGCTAAAATTACGCCCCGTTAGGTTGTGTGGCTGGCACGGCATATCAAATTTTTAAAACCGGCCGGCTTAGTTGTTTGCCCTGATCTCAGCGTGACGTTTTTCCATTTCCTGGCGCAGCTCGCGGCGTTGCTGCGCGGCAATGAAACGATGTTTTTCTTCTTCCGTTGAAGGAACAAGCTGGGGGACGGCGGTGGGTTTGCCATTGTCGTCAACCGCAATCATGGTGAAATAGCAGCTGTTGGTGTGGCGCACGAATTGCTCACGAATATTTTCCGTGACTACTTTTATGCCAATTTCCATGGAGGTCTTGCCGGTGTAGTTAACCGATGCGTAGAAATTAACCAGCTCACCCACATGAATGGGTTGACGGAACACGACCTGGTCCACCGACAGGGTAACGACATAAGAGCCGGCATATCGGCTGGCACAGGCAAAGGCCACTTGGTCAAGATATTTCAAAATGGTGCCGCCATGTACATTGCCGGCAAAATTGGCCATGTCGGGGGTCATCAGAATAGTCATGGAAAGTTGGTGTGGCTTGTTGTGGCTCATGTCGATATTGCAGAGGTGGTTTATTTGAAAATTGAATTATACTGAAATTATGGCAGGTGACCGGTGCTGGGGTAAAATTGACCCTGGTTTTTTTTCTACAGGAGCAGGGGTAATGCTGGCACAACGTTACAAAGAAGTTAAAGACAGGGTGGAGCAGGCCTGTATAAGGGCCGGTCGTGAGCCTGACAGTGTACGGATCTTGCCGGTCAGTAAAACCTTTGGCCCCGATGTATTGCAGGAAGCCATTGATGCCGGCCTGCGCCGTTTCGGTGAAAATAAAGTGCAGGAAATGAAGCAAAAGGCCGAAGTGTTTTCGGAGTATCCCATTGACTGGGTCATTATTGGTTATTTGCAAACCAACAAGGCCAAAGAGGTTGCCCGTTATGCGGCTGAAGTCCAGTCAATGGACCGTTTGGACCTGGCATTGGCCCTGGACAGGCGTCTGCAGCTTGAAAACCGCACGTTGGATGTGCTGGTTCAGGTGAAAACCAGCCCCGAGCAAACCAAGACAGGGATGCCTGCCGAAGCGGTTCCGGCCTTTTTGCAGGAATTGAAAGCCATATCAACCCTTCGTCCCATGGGATTGATGACGGTTGCGGAAAACAGCGACTCAGAGGCAGCGGTGCGTGCGTGTTTTTCTGCCTTGCGTCATCTAAGGCGGCAATGTCAGGATCTGACCGGTTTGGCGCTACCCACGCTTTCCATGGGCATGAGCGGAGATTTTGAATGGGCCATCCAGGAGGGCTCAACCGAGGTACGGATAGGCTCGGCCATTTTTGGTCACCGCAATTACGCTTAAGCCTGCTTAGCTGCCGTAGTTTTGCAGGCCTTCCAGGTCTTGTACACAGATGGCCCCGTATTCCACGCTTAACAGGCCGTCTGCTTCCAGTTTCTTAAGGGCCTGGTTGGCCCGCTGGCGCGAAACCCGGGCCAGGTAGCCCAATTCTTCCTGGGTAATTTCCATGCGGTTGCTAATGCCCGGATACAGGCGTGAATTGCATAGTTCGGCCAGACAGCGGGCAATCCGGGCATCGGCATTAAGCAGACGGTCGTGCTCGGCTTTGCCCACAAAGTGTCCCACCCGTTCGTTCAGCAGGTGCAGCAGGTAGCGGTTGAACGGGATGCTGTTGTCAAGCAGCCATTCAAATGTATGCACGGGCATTTTGGCAATGGTGGAATTGCGCAGTGCAATAATGTCATATTTGCGTGGTTCCTTTTTCAGCAGGCTGCCTTCACCCACCCAGCCCCCGGAAGGAATGCCAATGAGCGCCGCCACCTTGCCTTCGGCATTGCCCACCGAAATGCGGATCAATCCTTCAATAACGCCAATCCAGTGATCGGAAGACTCGCCCTTGCGCACAATCATGGCACCAGACGGATAGTGGTGGACTTTGATGTCCTGTTTGACCCGTTCTTGATGTTCGGGAGTAAGAAGGAGGAACCAGCTGGAGAAATGTGGAGCAAATTCAGTCATAAGGACTTACCCTAGAAGCGGTTGGAATGTCACCATAACGACAGTTAGATTACATTCAACAGGCTAACTTTGCAATACATTACAAAGAATAATTAAATAAGATTGATGTGTCCGGTTCTGTTATTTCCAATTTAAAGTTTTGTGGGCAATTCAACCAACCGGAAGCAATCATGCTAGAGACACAATATAAAAGGAGGCAACATGGCGTACGCTATGTCTGGTACAGGTTCGGAAACGGGCCTGGACACATTTCCTGCCTTGCTGTTGCATCACGCGAACGTTCGCGCTGATAAACCGGCATTGCGTGAAAAGGATTTGGGAATTTGGCAAACCTTAAGCTGGGCCCAGGTGGCCCGAGAGGTTCGGCAAACAGCCTGCGGCCTGGCCGCATTGGGTGTCAGGAAAAATGATCATGTAGCGGTGGTGGGTGAGAACCGTCCCCGCCTGTATATGGCCATGATGGCAGCCCAGTCGCTGGGGGCCATCCCGGTACCTATGTATCAGGATGCGGTGGCACAGGAAATGGTTTATGTGCTGCAAGATGCCGGAGTGCGGGTGGTGGTGGTTGAAAACCAGGAGCAGGTGGATAAAATGATCGAGATCCACGAACAGGTGCCTGATCTGGCCCATGTGGTCTACGATGATCCGCGCGGCCTGCGTCATTACACTGATGAATTGCTGCTGTCCTGGGAAAGCCTGCAGGAAAAGGGGCAAGAGTATGAGAGCGCCAACCCCGATTTTTATCTGGAAACCGTAAACAGTCTGTCGGCGGATGATACGGCGGCCATGTTTTATACCTCGGGTACCACCGGTAAACCCAAAGGAGTGGTGCTGACCCATCATGCCCTGATCGACCGGGCCCGTGTTATCCAGAGGCTTGAAAACCTGACCGACAAGGAAGAGGTGCTGGCTTATTTGCCACCGGCCTGGATTGGCCAGAACATGTTTTCCTATACCCAGTTGCTGGTGACCGGTTTTACCGTGAATCACCCTGAGTCACCCGCTACCGTGTCTATCGATATGCACGATATCGGCCCCACCTATTATTTTTCTCCACCACGGGTTCTGGAGGATTTGCTGACCCAGGTCATGATCCGGATGGAAGACGCTGGCCGCCTGAAAAAAACCATGTTCAAGTCATGTATGGCGCTGGCAAAGCGGGTGGGTACGCGTATCCTTGATAAAGAGTCGGTAGGTTTATGGGACCGTTTCAAATATATGCTGGGTGATGTGCTGGTGTATGGGCCGTTGCGTAATGCCTTGGGCATGAGCCGGGTGCGGGTGGCTTATACGGCCGGTGAGGCGATTGGTCCCGACCTGTTTTCTTTTTACCGATCTATCGGTATCAATTTAAAGCAATTGTACGGATCTACCGAAACCTCGGTGTTTGTGTGCGTGCAAAGTGATGGCAACGTGCGGGCCGATACCGTGGGGCCGCCCGTTGAAGGGGTGGAACTGCGGATTGCAGACAATGGCGAGGTGCAAATCAAAAGCCCGGGCCTGTTCAAGGAATATTATAAAAACCCCGAGTCCACCAAAGAGTCTTTTACCGAAGATGGCTGGTATCACACGGGTGATGCCGGGGTGATTGATGCCAATGGGCAGCTCAAGATTATTGACCGTGCCAAGGATGTGGGCAAGTTAAGCGATGGCCGCATGTTTGCACCCAAATATGTCGAAAACAAGCTGAAGTTTTTCCCGTACATCAAGGAAGTGGTGGCGTTTGGCGCCAATATGGATTTTGTGTGCGCCTTTGTGAATATAGACCTTGAAGCGGTGGCCAACTGGGCCGAACGTCGTGGCCTGGCCTATGCCGGTTATACCGACCTGGCTTCCAAATCCGAGGTTTATGACCTGATTGCCGATTGTATCAATCAGGTCAATATGGATGTGGCCAGTGATGAAATGCTGGCTGGCCTGCAAATTCACCGCTTCCTTATTTTACATAAAGAACTGGACCCGGATGATGGTGAGCTGACACGTACCCGCAAGGTGCGACGGGCATTTATTGCCGAAAAATACAAGGTTCTTATCGATGCCCTGTTTGAAGGCCGGCAACACCAGTTTATCGAGACCGAAGTCAAGTTTGAGGACGGGCGTACTGGCAAGATTTCTGCCGATCTGAAGATTGCCGAAGGCAAAGTGGTTGATGTCAAGATGAAGAAGGTTGCCTGAGAATGATGAACGAAAGAGAAAAGCAGATTGGTGATGTGATCCTGGATATGCAGGGTATTTCCCTGTCCTTTGGGGGTGTCAAGGCACTTACCAATATTTCATTTAATGTTAAAGAGCATGAGATCCGTGCCATTATCGGCCCTAACGGTGCCGGTAAAAGTTCAATGTTAAACGTGATTAACGGGGTGTATGTGCCACAGGAAGGTGGCATCCAGTTCAGGGGGAATCATTTCAACCGGATGACACCGCGCCGGGCTGCCGAAATGGGTATTGCACGCACTTTCCAGAACCTGGCTTTGTTCAAGGGGATGAGCGTGCTGGACAACATTATGACAGGCCGTAACCTGCGCATGAAAAGCGGCATCCTGTCACAGGCATTCCGGATTTTTGGTGCCGAAAAGGAAGAAATCAGGCATCGCGAGTTTGTGGAAAACATTATTGATTTCCTGGAGATTCAGGCTTATCGCAAAACCCCGGTCGGGCGTTTGCCTTATGGCCTGCAAAAAAGGGTCGACCTGGGACGGGCGCTGGCCATGGAGCCCCGCCTGCTGTTGCTTGATGAGCCCATGGCCGGCATGAATATTGAAGAAAAACAGGATATGAGCCGTTTCATTCTGGATGTGAACGATGAATACGGGACCACGATTGTGTTGATTGAGCACGATATGGGGGTTGTGATGGATATCTCGGATCGTGTCGTGGTACTGGATTACGGCAAGAAAATCGGCGATGGCACACCGGCCGAGGTTCGTTCAAATGAAGAAGTGATTCGTGCCTATCTGGGCGTAGAGCATTGAGGGCATTATGGGATATTTCTTGGAAACTTTGTTTGGTGGCCTGATGAGCGGCATGCTGTATGCCTTGGTCGGGCTGGGTTTTGTGCTGATTTTCAAGGCATCAGGGGTGTTTAACTTTGCCCAGGGAGCCATGGTACTGGTGGCGGCCTTGTCAATGGCACGGTTCTCAACCTGGCTGCCCCAGTGGCTGGGTTTTGAAAGCATGTGGCTGGCCAATATTCTGGCCTTCATCGTCAGTGCGGTGTTAATGGTGATTATTGCCTGGCTGGTAGAACGGCTGGTTTTGCGTCATCTGGTCAATCAAGAGGCCACCACCTTGTTAATGGCCACTTTGGGCATCAGTTATTTTCTGGACGGATTCGGTCAAACCCTGTTTGGCAGTTCGGTTTACACGATTGATGTCGGCATGCCCAAAGATCCGGCTTTTATCCTGGACAGTCTGTTCGAAGGCGGCATTTTAATCAATCTTGAAGACCTGACGGCGGCGGCGATTGCAGCAGCCCTGGTGGCAGCCCTGGCCTTTTTCTTTCAGTACACCTCTACCGGGCGTGCCTTGCGGGCGGTGGCTGATGACCATCAGGCGGCGCAATCCATTGGTATCCCCCTTAACCGGATCTGGGTCATTGTATGGGTGGTGGCAGGTATTGTGGCGCTGGTGGCGGGCATTATCTGGGGCTCCAAGTTTGGTGTGCAGTTTACGCTTTCCACTGCTGCGCTGCGGGCTTTGCCGGTGGTTATCCTGGGTGGGTTGACTTCGGTTCCCGGGGCCATTATCGGCGGGCTCATTATCGGAGTGGGCGAAAAATTATCGGAAGCCTACCTGGGTCCTTATCTGGGGGGGGGCATTGAAATCTGGTTTGCCTATGTATTGGCCCTGACATTCCTGCTGTTCCGTCCGCAAGGTTTGTTTGGTGAAAAGATTATCGACCGCGTATAGCGGGCAAGCGTAAAGGAAGTACATCATGTTATATCGTGAAAATGGACAGTTCAAGACCAGTTACCGGGCCGATCAGCAGATCTTTCCCATCCGCCAGGATCGTGTCCTGATGGTGATTTTGCTGGCTGTTGCCTTTCTGATGGTGCCGGCCCTGGCCAGTGATTATTTGTTAAGTGGCGTTGTTATTCCTTTTCTGATCCTGTCCCTGGCAGCGATTGGCCTGAATATCCTGGTGGGCTATTGTGGGCAGATTTCACTGGGTAGTGGTGCCTTCATGGCCGTGGGTGCTTATGCAGCCTGGAATTTCGGGGTGCGTTTCCCCGAGATGCCCCTGCTGCTGCAGATTCTGCTGGGGGGCTTGTGTTCAACCCTGGTGGGTATCCTGTTTGGCATTCCCAGCCTGCGGATCCGGGGCCTGTATCTGGCGGTCGCCACGCTGGCCGCCCAGTTCTTTGTCGACTGGACATTCCTGCGGATTCCGTTCTTTACGAACTACTCTTCCTCAGGCAGTGTGTCGGTACCACCACTGACATTCTTTGGTCTGGATGTGCAAACACCGGTACAAAAATACCTGTTCATTCTTTTGCTGGTGGTCATTATTGCCCTGTTGGCCAAAAACCTGGTGCGCAGTGCGATTGGCCGTGAATGGATGGCGATCCGTGATATGGACGTGGCGGCTTCGGTCATTGGCATTCGCCCCATGTATGCCAAGCTCAGCGCCTTTGCGGTCAGTTCGTTCATTATCGGGGTATCCGGCGTGCTATGGGGTTATTTGCACCTGGGCTCATGGGAGCCCCTGGCCTTTGACCTGAATCGCTCTTTCCAGCTGTTGTTCATGGTTATTATTGGTGGTTTGGGCTCTATTGTAGGCAGCTTCTATGGGGCCGCCTTTATTGTACTGGTGCCGATTTTGCTTAACCGGATTCCGGCCATGATGGGTATCCCGATTGGCGTGGATACCGCAGCGCACATCGAGCATATGGTATTTGGTGCCCTGATTGTCTTTTTCCTGATTGCGGAACCGCATGGCCTGGCAAGATTGTGGAGTATTGCCAAAGAGAAGTTGCGGATATGGCCTTTCCCACATTAAAAGCTTACGTTTAACTGACGTTGTCATTTATAAAAAACAGCATGTATCAATTTCTTCGGAGGAGACCGATATGAAATTAAGCTTCAAATCCATTACGGCAGCCCTGGCAGTTAGTGGCGTTTTGGCGACTGTTCCCTTGCAGGTTCAGGCGGCAGAAGAACAGTTTGTGCCCCTGTTTACTTATCGTACAGGCTCATTTGCCCCATTGGGTATTCCATGGGCCGATGGCAAGATTGACTATTTGAAACTGATTAATGAGCGCGATGGCGGTGTAAATGGTGTCAAGCTGGCTTTTGAGGAGTGTGAAACCGCTTACGCGACCGACCGTGGCGTTGAGTGTTATGAACGTCTGAAAAATGCCAAGGGTGGCGCGTCCGGTTTTGACCCGCAATCTACCGGTATTACTTTTGCCGTGTCTGACAAGGCACCGGTCGACAAAGTGGCGATTGAAACCGTCGGGTATGGTCTGTCTCAATCGGCCAATGGCTCCGTGTTCAAGTGGAATTTCCCGCTCTTGGGTACTTACTGGACTGCGGCCGATGTGATGATTCAGGATATTGCCAAGAAGCTGGGTGGGGAAGACAAGCTCAAGGGCAAGAAAATTGCCCTGGTTTATCATGACTCTCCGTATGGCAAGGAGCCCATCCCTCTTTTAAAGGCCCGTGCCGAGGCTAATGGTTTTGAGTTGCAACTGTATCCGGTCACGGCACCGGGCGTGGAACAAAAATCAACCTGGCTGCAAATTCGTCAGAAACGTCCTGATTACGTCCTTTTGTGGAGTGCCGGTATCATGACGCCGACGGCTATTCGTGAGGCACAGTCTACGGGCTATGGTCGTGACAAGATTTATGGCATTTGGTGGGCCGGTTCCGAAGGCGATGTGAAAGATCTGGGTCAGGTTGCCAAAGGTTATAACGCCATCACCATTCATAATACGGGTGAAAGCAAAGGCAAGATCTACGATGATCTGAAAGCCCATTTGTACGATAAGGGCCTGGAGTCTGGTAAAGATACCAAAGGTTCACTGGCCTATAACCGTGGCATGGTCATTTCCATGTTGCAGGTGGAAGCCATTCGCGCAGCCCAGGAAAAATTCGGCAAAGGCCAGCACATGACGCCTGAACAGGTTCGTTGGGGCTTTGAGAACCTGAACCTGACCGAAGACAGGCTCAGGGAACTGGGCTTTGATGAAATGTTGCGTCCGGTAAAAACCTCTTGCGAGAACCATATGGGAGATGACTGGGCCCGCATCATACAGTGGGATGGCAACAAGTTCAACGTGGTGTCCGACTGGTATCAGTCTGATAAGCAATATGTGGATCCGCTGGTCAAATCCGAAGCCGGGAAATATGCCAGTGAGAAAAAAATCACTCCGCGTGATTGCGCTGCCGAGTCGTAAGTAAATTGTTGTGCTTCGGGAGGCTGCATGCCCGGTTGCCGTATTGTGCATATGGGGTAACCGGCGTGTGTGAGTGCAGCTTCCCACCTGAATTCAGGAAATCTGTATGGAAACGAAACAAGAGGCACCAAAGGCCTTATTAGATGTGAATGGTATCGAGGTTATTTATAACCACGTTATTCTGGTGTTGCGTGGGGTATCGCTGGTGGTTCCCGAGGGCAAGATTGTGGCCTTGCTGGGTGCCAACGGTGCCGGTAAGACCACTACGTTGCGTGCCATTTCCAACTTGCTCAAAAGCGAGCGTGGTGATGTGACCAAGGGAAATATCCATTACAAAGGAGAGCGGATTGACAGCCTGACGCCTGCCGATCTGGTCAGGCGTGGCGTGATCCAGGTCATGGAAGGGCGGCATTGTTTCGGGCACCTGAGCATCGAGGAAAACCTGTTGACCGGTGCCTATACCCGAACCGATAGCAAGGGGGAAATTGCCGCTTCGCTGGATATGGTGTATCAGTATTTTCCCCGCCTGAAGCAACGTCGTGCCAGCCAGGCCGGTTATACCTCGGGGGGTGAACAGCAAATGGCGGCCATTGGCCGTGCCCTGATGGCCGATCCCAAAATGATTCTGCTTGATGAACCCTCCATGGGGCTGGCACCACAAATTGTGGAAGAGATTTTTGAGATCGTCCGTGACCTGAATACCCGTGAAGGCGTCAGCTTCCTGCTGGCCGAGCAAAATACCAATATTGCCCTTCGTTATGCCGACTATGGCTATATCCTGGAAAGCGGCCGGGTCATGATGGATGGTCGGGCCGATGAGCTGGCCAACAATGAAGATGTCAAAGAGTTTTATTTGGGCATTGAAAGTGGTGATCGCAAAAGTTTCAGGGATACCAAGTTTTATCGTCGCCGCAAACGTTGGTTGGCCTAGGAGCAATCATGAGTGAGTTTTTTGATGTATTGGAGCATCGCGATGCCGATGTACGTGAACAGGCTTTGTTTACCGCTTTGCCTCAGGCTCTGAAAACAGCGGTGGAACGGGCGCCAGCCATTGCCGATCAGTTGCGGGGCATTGAGGTGGAGGGGGTGCATAACCGTATGGCCCTGGCCGGTTTGCCGGTGATTCGCAAATCCGAGTTGCTCGAGCGGCAACTGGATGCGCGCGCTGCTATGCTGGGTCTGGCCAGGCAGCCGGGCGATGAAATAAACCGTGTTTTTGGTGGTTTTTCCACCATTGGCTGGGGGCAGGCGTTGCGGGTGTTTGCCTCGCCCGGGCCGATTTTTGAGCCGGAAAGCGCGCGCAGTGATTACTGGCGTTTTGGACGTGCCCTGTTTGCGGCCGGTTTTCGTCAAGGCATGCTGGTTTACAACTGTTTTTCTTATCACTTTACGCCAGCTGGCTCCATGTTTGAAACCGGTGCTCATGCGCTGGGATGTACGGTTTTCCCCGGCGGTATCGGGCAAACTGAGATGCAAGTGCAAAATATTCGCGATCTGGCACCTGATGGCTACACGGGAACGCCCAGTTTCCTGCGCCTGATTCTGGAAAAAGCCGATGCCATGGGGGTAGCCTTGCCTTCCCTGAAGCGGGCCCTTTTTTCCGGAGAGGCGTTTCCACCGTCTTTGCAGAAATGGTTTGCCGACCGGGGCATAGAAGGTTATCAGGCTTATGGGACTGCCGATCTGGGGTTGATTGCCTACGAAACCCCTGCGCGTGACGGTTTGGTCGTGGCTGAAGATATCATTCTGGAAATCGTGCGTCCAGGCACCAATGAGCCGGTTCCAGACGGTGAGGTGGGTGAAGTGGTGGTGACTACGCTTAATCCCGATTATCCGTTGGTGCGTTTTGGTACCGGTGACCTGTCGGCTATTATTGCCGGCCCGTCTGCCTGTGGTCGAACCAATAAGCGTATCAAGGGATGGATGGGCAGGGCAGACCAGACCACCAAGGTGCGGGGTATGTTTGTGCATCCGAAACAGGTGGCGATGGTGGCCCGGCGGTTTGCCCAGGTCCAGCGGGCGCGGCTGGTCGTTAGTGGCGCAGTGGGACATGACCAGATGAGCCTTTGGGTTGAAGTGGCGCCCGATGCCGTGTCTGATGACTTGAGGCAGTCTTTGGTGGATGCCGTGCGCGATATCACCAAGCTGCGGGCGGAAATCGTGTTTGAAAAGCCCGGATTGCTACCCAATGACGGCAAGGTCATTGATGATGTAAGGTCATATGAGTAATCGCTAATATGGCCGGGAGCCGGCATTGCAGGTGCGATGCCGGTTTTGTCACCCCGGCATCAGGCGACTGTCAATTAACGATAAGCAGATTGACAGTTGGATAGGGTTGTGGGACTATATCGTGATCAAATGTTACATTGACGATTAGTGCGCCTGATGTCTTTTACAAATCTGTATTTTTCCCATTTGCCGTCATAGGGTCTGTAAGCATGCCTCATATTATGACTTGGCTGCTTGCAGCGATGCTCTCGGGTTGCTCAAATGCACCGTCTGTTTATGCTTTCGGCTCGTATTTTCCTTCCTGGCTGCTTTGCGCTTTTATTGGCATCATCGGAGCAGTGCTGGTCCGGGTGGTTTTTGTTTACCTGCAGCTCGACGATGTTTTGCCACTTCGCCTTTTGGTCTACCTGTGTGTAGCACTCATTATTGCCATTGTCACCTCGCTGTCATTCTTTTCTACCTGATTCATGAGTCATCCCATTTCCTCCAACAAGCATAAAATTGTGGCACGATTGGTAGCAGCCATCATTATCGTGGCTGCCGTTGCGCTGGTCCTGTATTATTACTGGCAGAACAGCCCCTTGTCGGAAGATGCCATGTTGCAGGCCGATGTCGTGAATATTAGTACGCCGGTACCGGGCCGGGTCGAGAAGTTTTATGTGGTTGAAAACGGCAGGGTAAAGCGTGGCGATCTTCTGTATACCCTGGATCCAACGGTTTACCGTTTGCGCGTGGAGCAGGCTGAAGCCGAACTCAAGTCAGCCATGGCAGCCCGGGATGCGAAACGGCGGCAGATTGAAGCCGAGCGTGCCAACCTGACCGTTGCCAATGAACAGGTAGAGCGTGCGCTTTCAAACCTGAACCTGACCGAAAAAACACTGGAAAGACTGATTCCCCTGAACAAGAAGGGTTTTGTGACCACCCAGCAGGTGGATGACGCCAGAACGCTGCACCGCGATGCCCAAGTCAGTCTCAGGCAGGCCCAGGCCCAGGCGCGGGCGGCAGAAAGCCTGGTTGGGAACCTGGAAGCGGCCGATGCCCTGGTCCAGGTCAGCCAAAGCGCGTTGGCTATTGCCCAGCGTGCGCTGGCCGATACGCAGGTTCGTGCTCCCCATGACGGACTGGTGGTGGGCTTGTCGGTATCATCCGGTGAGTATGTCGCGCCCGACCAATCCTTGTTCACCCTGATTAATACCGAACAATGGTATGCCACCGCTTTTTTCCGTGAAACCGAGCTGATGGAACTCAAGCCCAATGCCTGTGCGCTGGTTTATGCGCTTGCCGATCCTTCCGTGATCATCAAGGGAAAGGTTGACAGCATCGGCTGGGGCGTGAATTCCACCGATATGATTGAGTTGCCTCGTATTTTGCCTGTTGTGCAAAAATCCCTGAACTGGGTACGGGTGGCTCAACGCTTCCCGGTTCGGGTGCGTCTGGGGGACGCACCTGAAAACCTGTTGCGTGTTGGCGCATCGGCGGTCGTGGTGGTAAAAAAACATGACGACGACTGCTAATCGCTTCTGGCCGGTCGTCCTGAATACCGCAAAACATGATTTGCGACCCTTTGACGGGCGCCTGGCGATGGCCTGGCGGGTTGCCGCCCAATGTGCGCTGGCAGCCTTTGTGTTCATGACTTACGGTATTCCGTTGGCGGCCATCGGATGCTACCTGATCCTGTTCCTGATGAAACCCGATAGTGCCGAAAATAGCTTAATGGCGATTGGTTTGACGATTTTGGTGGCACTGGTGGTGGTCATGCTGCTTTATCTGGTTCGCTGGACGATCGATTACCCCATGTGGCGTCTGGTGGTGATTGCCGTTGGTTCTTTTTTCTTCCTGTATCTGGGCGCTGCGAGCCAGTTGGGGGAAATTGGCAGTGTGCTTGCCCTGGTGGTGGGTTTTGCCATGACTTTGATTGGCTATGTGCCTTTTGGCGAGGCGGCCACGCGCGCCTTGCTTTATGCCTGGTTGATGACGGTAGCTCCCATGGGCATTATTGTGGGCTTCAATCTGTTTCTGGGTCGTTCGGCGGTACGCTTGCTGAAATCAGAATTGGTGCAAAGGTTTGAAATGGCGGGGCAGGTGCTTGAGCAGGCAACGGCCGTTGATGATTTGCATGCGCTATTGCACGAGGGAAATGAAGCCCTGAAAAAACGCGCGGGGAATATCAAACTGTTGCATTTGGTCTCTACCGCTCAAAACCGTTATTTGGAGGTTGCGATTGATGAGTCGTATCGCCTGATGCTGGCCGTTACAATGCTGGCGGGCAACCTGCCTGAGCAGCAACGCGTTGAACTGGCGGCGCAATGTCGTTTGGCTGCCCGGGCTGTGGCAGAAGGATATCCGCCCAATACTGCTTCTGAGGTCAGTATCACGTATGGAGCGGAGCCTGCAGAAGCCGCCAGACAGGCGCTTGATACGCTTCTGGGACGTTGTGCCTTGCCGGTGGTGCGAGCCGCTAAAGTTCCATTTTTTTTCAAGGACGCGCTTACCAATCCCAATTATGTGCGATTTGCCCTTAAAACCACAGCGGCCGCCATTATCAGTTATCTGGTCTATGCAGCGATCGACTGGCAGGGTATCCATACTGCCATGATCACCTGTTATGTCGCTGCGCTGGGAACCACCGCCGAAACGGTACATAAATTAACGCTGCGTATCATTGGCTGCTTAATTGGGGCTGCCATGGGCGTGGCCTCCATCCTGTTCCTGATTCCCCACATGACCAGTATCGGTTCATTAATGGCGTTGGTTTTTGCCGGTATTCTGGTGGCCGGGTGGGTCTCAGCAGGCAGCGAGCGGATTGCGTATGCAGGTATTCAAATTGGCCTGGCATTTTTGTTAACCATTTTGCAGGGCTTTGGTCCTGATATTCAGATGTCTGCCGCATCTGACCGGGTGGTGGGTATTTTGTTGGGCAATCTGGTGATGTATCTGATTTTCACCCGGGTTTGGCCGCTTGGCATTGCCTCTACGGTCAATGACAAGCTCAATGAGGCCCTGGATGGACTCACGAAAATTTTGGATTCAAGCCACATGCAAGCGGTGACCATGGATGATGTCTCTAAAGTGGTGGCTACCTTGCATCAGGCCCGGGAGGCCCTGGGTTTGTCAATGTTCGAACCACGAAATTTACGGCTGGATGATGCGTCCATCGCCCGCCTGAAAGACTTGATTGTGCGTGCAGAGGCATTGTGTCCCGTTGTGGTGTTCAAACAGCCCGGTCTTTCTTCTGCCACTGCCAGTGCCCTGAATGAGATTGATCAAATGAAGCAATTACTAAGCAAGAGTTAAGGATGATTAAACAGGCACTTTTTCCTATCCGATTTAATCCAGCCTTAAGGCAGCCGGGTCTTGTTTTGGCAATGTGTATGGTTTTGTCCGGTTGTGCCAGCGATGCCCTGACGCTGGCACCGGCCTCACCCGATAAACCATGGAAGCCGTCTCCGAAAGATCCTGTTGTTTCTGCTATGACATCTGGCAGTCCCGAGGTGCCGTCGGGTTTTGGCGTGCCTGTCTTGCCCGAGGTGTCCGTGTTGCCGACGGCCCCCACCATTGACAGTAAACGGGCTTATGGTTTGCCCGAGCTGATAGATATTGCCCAGCGGGAAAATCCCGATACGCGCCTGGCCTGGAACCGGGCCAGGCAGGCTGCCCTGGCGGTTGGTCTGGTTGAAGCAACTTTCTTGCCGCGATTGTCCGCCAACGTGATTAGTGGTTGGCAAAAGACGCATACACCGCTTCCTTTGCTGCCGGGTAATCGAAGTATCAATACCGAGTTGAACGGTGTCGTGCCAGCGTTGGCGCTTGAATGGCTGATTTTTGATTTCGGACAACGCAGTGCGCTTGCTGAAGGCGCCCGGCAAGCTTCTTTTGCGGCCAATGTCCTGTTCAATGGTACGCATCAGAAAATTATTCATGAAGTGACACATGCGTATTATCAGTATGGCGGGGCGAATGCGCAAATACAGGTGGCCGATCAGGCCCTGAAAAATGCACGCCAAATTGCCAATGCTGTTGAAGCGCGTCGCAAGGCCGGCCTGGCCACCGTGCTGGAAACTTCCCAGGCCAATCAGCAAGTGGCCCAGGCAAAGTTGCGACAGGTGACAGCGCAAGGCAATCAGCAAATTGCATATCAGGCTCTCCTGGCAGCGGCAGGCCTGCCGGCAAACATGCATATTAAAATCAGTGCACCGCAAAAAAATACGCTGCCTGGTACCAATACGATGTTAACGGATGAGGCCATAAGGCTGGCCATTTCCCGGCGTCCTGATGTGCTGGCCAGTTATGCGGCCATGAAAGCCAGTGAGCAGGGGATTACCGCCGCCGAGGCCGAATTTTTGCCGAAGGTGTATCTGGGGGCAGTGGCTGCCACTAACCGGACCAACTTTGACGTGCGCGGTTTACCTAGCCTGCAGCAGCAAACCAGTTCAAGCAATGTCATCCTGGGCGTGACAATCCCGATATTTGATGGCGGCCTTCGTTCGGCCCGTTTACATGATGCGCGCATTCAGGCCGACAAGGCTTCTGATGTTTTTCAGCAATCCCAGCAGGCCGCCATGCGGGAAATCATTGCGGCGTCCAATATGCTGCGTACGGCATTGGCCAGTCATCAGGCCGCTTCCGAGCTGGTCAGAACCGCGCAGACAACTTACGATGGTGCGCTTGAAGCCTATCGCGAGGGATTGGGTACCCTGACGGCAGTCACCATTGCCGATACGGCACTGCTCGATGCACAACAAGCCCGCATGGATGCGAGAACTGCCTCTCAGGTGGCGGCAGCCAACCTTGCTTTCATGATGGGTAATATGACTGCGGCACGTGAAAGCTGGATTGAATAGGGCATGTGAAAAGGCCCTGGTTTAGTGCCCGCATGCGCGTGACGTGATCATGGGTAAAATCCAATTGCCTGATGAGGCAGATCGCCGTAAAGACATGGATGCCTGGCTGCATCGTCACGGGCAGTTAGGCAGTGATGGCGAATGTATTGATTTCCAGGCCAGTTATATTGATGATCTGGTCGGTGCTACCGACTATCCCGAGTTTCCCGTGCATCAGCAGGCCGATCTGTTCAAACAATGGCAGGAAGATAAAAAAGAAAAGCCGACATCATGGGTTTTCGCAATAAGGTTTATCGTTCAACCATTACCGGGACAATGGGGGCCAAACTCCCAAAACCTTGGCTGGAAATCAAGGATGATTCCCTTGAGGGGTTCATGTCTTTGAAGTTTGAAGAAGTGGTCTGATGCGTTTATTGTAATGACGGTGGTTTTGTCAGAATACGCCTGACGTATATGGAAAAAAGGTTGGCCATGGCCAACCTTTTTTCAGGCTTTTTCCTTAGCCTGTTTCCTGATTTTTGTCTTGATGCGGTTTTGTTTCAGGCTTGAAAGATGCTCAACAAAAACCTTACCCATCAAATGGTCCAGCTCATGTTGGACGCAGACCGCCAGCAGGCCATCGGCATCAAACGTGTATTCTTCGCCTTTTTCATTCAGCGCCTTTACCCTGACCTGGGCCGCGCGTTCAACTTTGTCGTAAATGCCCGGCACTGACAGACAGCCTTCTTCGTAAACCTGGGTGTCATCGCTTTTCCAGATGATTTCCGGGTTGATCAGTACGCGAAGTTCGTTGCCTTCTTCCGAGATGTCAATAACCACAACGCGTTCATGAACATCAACCTGGGTGGCCGCCAGGCCCACACCGGGCGCATCATACATGGTTTCAGCCATGTCCTTGACGAGCTGGCGAATTCGGTCGTCCACCTGTTCAACAGGTTTGGCCACTTTGTGCAAACGTGGATCGGGAAAATGAAGAATAGGTAGTAATGCCATAGAATAAAATGTGGGTTCAAGTAAAAGACATATCAGCAATATCAATATTATAGGCAATTTTTGTGCACTAATAATAACCACCCTGCTTTACACGGGGGATTTTCCGTGCAGGGCAGGCGCAGTCAAATGTGCTTTGTGAGTGCCAGGCAGACCAAATTGTCCGTTTTTCCGTTTCTTTATCGTAAATGGTGGCACAATGTCATATTTCAAGTGGGTGTACGGGTACGGCCCTTTCCGTTCTGCTGGCACGGTAAGATAATGTTTATTTCATTCTTGTTTTTCAAATGTCTTTGATGCGCTCCCAAGAAGAATTGCAGGCTTGGTTAAGGCTGACCCTTGAGCCGGGCGTGGGTCCCGTAACGGCACGTCAGCTGCTGGCGGTTTTTGGTTTGCCAGAGCAGGTGTTTGCCGCTTCGGTTGGCCAGCTCATGAAATATTTGCCACAAAAACTGGCGTTGCAGCTGGCAGCAGAGCCTGAGCCTGACATTCAGGGATTAATCCAGAAAACCTTCGAGTGGCTGGCCCGGCCCGGGCATTACATTCTCACGCTGGCCGACCCTTTGTACCCGAAAGCCCTGTTCGATACGCATGATCCGCCTGTTTTGTTATACGTGGATGGCCGTCCCGAGGTGTTGGCCATGCCGACCATTGCCATGGTGGGCGCCCGTAATGCCACGATGGGTGGCTGCGACAATGCCCGTGCCTTTGCCAAATACCTGGCTGGGCAGGGCTGGTGTGTAGTCAGTGGGCTTGCCCATGGCATAGATGCCGCTGCTCACGAAGGTGCCCTTCAGGCACCGGCAGGGTCGGGCAGCACGATTGCCGTGATGGGCACGGGTATTAATCGCCTGTATCCGGCTGCCAACAAGAACCTGGCCCTGCGCATTCGCGAACAGGGGGCACTGGTGTCAGAACTGCCACTGGACACGCCGGCCGTAGTGCATCAGTTTCCGCGCCGCAACCGGATTGTGGCGGGTTTGTCCAAAGGGGTGCTGGTGGTGGAAGCCGCCAAACAAAGCGGCTCATTGATCACTGCCCGTCTGGCCGGAGAAATGGGGCGAGAGGTGTTCGCGATTCCGGGCTCAATTCACTCCCCCTTGTCACGAGGGTGTCATGCCCTGATCCGCCAGGGAGCAAAACTGGTGGAAACGGCCATGGATATCCAGGAAGAGCTTGCTGGAATCCCGGCAAATAAGCTGACAGCCGATACGGGAATCGAGAGGGTGGTGGGAAAGGGCAGAGGTAAGGGCACGGGTACGATAACAGACCAGACTGATGGTTTTGTTCCTGACCCCGAACAGTGTCGTCTACTGGAGCGGATGGGGTTTGAGCCTTTAAGTCTGGATGAGCTGGTGAGCGATTTGCGTATTGGCGTATCTGAAGTCAGTAGCCAGTTGCTGGCATTGGAACTGGCCGCTTATATTGTGCGTTTGAATGATGGTCGATATCAGCGTGTGCGTTAGGTGGTTCAGATTATAATGAAAAGTTGAAAAAAGCCATTTATGGCCCTGAGTGATTATTTTTAAAATGAGCAAACTAAAGGAAGGAAGACAGTCATGGCATTGCCGGATAAAGTAAAAATTGTAGAAGTAGGCCCACGCGATGGCTTGCAAAATGAGAAAGAGTTCGTCCCTACCGATATCAAGGTAGCGCTGGTCAACCAGCTGAGCGATGCCGGTTTTCTGAATATAGAAGCCACTTCTTTCGTATCACCGAAGTGGGTACCGCAAATGGCGGATGGCGCCCAGGTCATGGAAGCCATCAAACGCCGGGAAGGCACGGTTTATTCAGTGCTGACGCCCAATATGCGCGGTTTTGAAGGTGCTTTGGCGGCCAGGGCTGATGAAGTGGTTATTTTTGGTGCGGCCAGCGAGGCTTTCTCTCATAAAAACATCAACTGTTCCATCGATGAATCGATTGACCGGTTCGAGCCGGTGGCCCGAGCGGCCAAAGAGGCCGGCATTCGCCTGCGTGGCAGCATCAGCTGTGCGCTGGGTTGCCCCTATCAGGGCGAGGTGCCGGTTGAATCGGTGGTGCACGTGGCCCAGCGCCTGATTGCCCTGGGCTGTGATGAAATTGATGTGGCAGATACGATTGGCGTTGCCACAGCCTCCCAGGTTTACCGGGTCATGTCGGCAGTGACCGAAAAGGTTGACCCTCGCCAGGTTTCCGGGCATTTTCATGATACCTACGGGCAGGCACTGGCCAATATCTATGCGTCCCTGCAGGCCGGGATTTCAATTTTCCATTCATCGGTGGCTGGTCTTGGCGGCTGTCCTTATGCCAAGGGAGCAACGGGTAATGTGGCAACCGAAGATGTCCTGTACATGTTGCAGGGCATGGGCATTGAAACCGGCATTGACCTGGATGCCGTTATTACCACCGGACAGTGGATTTCCGATTACCTGAAACGTCCCAATGCCAGCCGTGCCGGCAAGGCCCTGGTGAATAAGCGGGCCGCGGTGTGCGCCTGATCTTTTATTTTTTTTGCCTTGTCTTGAAGGGCGGGGCAAATGTCTGGCAGGCAAGCCCGCTTTGGATTGTGCCTGCCCGACATTTTAGTGCGGGTCGAAGTGGGTGGTGATATCTAAAATATCTTCATCCACCATCGCCCGTCGACAGGCTTCTTCGGAAATTTCATGTCCTTCGGCAATGGTCATGTTGGCGGGCAGTTCAAGGTGTACTTCCACCAGGATCATATCGCCCATTTTGCGGGTTTTAAGGTCATGAATGCCCAGCAGGCCGGGGGTACCGACCAGTTTGTCGTGAATGCGCTGGTAGGTTTCGGCATCTACCGAGCGGTCTGTCAGATCATTCAGGGTAGACCAGATGAATTTAAGACCCATGCGTGAAATCATCAGGCCCACGATCAGGGCGGCAACCGGGTCGGCCCAGGTAAAGCCAAGCATGTTGGCCAGAATTCCGATGGCTACAATCAGGGATGAGGCAGCGTCGGAGCGCGAGTGCCAGGCATTGGCCACCAACATGGACGAGCGCACTTTTTCGGCCTGTGTGAGCAAATACCTGAATAGCAGCTCTTTGCCAACCAGCGTGGCGAAGGCAATGATAAGGGCAGTGTAGTGTACCTGGGCAATAGGCTTGCCGCTTTGTACGCTTTCGGCCGCTGCCCAGATCATTTCAACACCCACTAGTAACAATAAAACCCCAATACCCAGGGCGGCCAGGGTTTCAAAACGCTGGTGTCCGTATTGGTGGTTGTCATCGGGCGCCTTATTGGCATGTTTGCTGGCAAACAGCACGGCAAAATCCGATGCCAGGTCTGACAGGGTGTGAACGGCATCGGCAATCAAGGCTTGTGAATGGGCGATAATGCCAATAATGATTTGCAAGACTGACAGGCTAAAGTTAACGGCAACACTGACCCAGGTGCTGATACGGGCTACCCTGACACGCTCATTGTTTTGGGTCAGGGTGGCATTCGGTTTTTTGGCCGTGGGATGGTGACCAGCCGAAGCGTTGTGTTTAGGGTCGGAATGGGGAAATTGGCTCATAATATTGGACTGTGCCGAAAGAAATACTGATTGCCCTTACTTTAACTGAATCCACTGAAGATAAGCGTTGATGGCCAGAATTTACGGCATGTAGTGAGTTAAAATCGTTATCATTCAGGATTGTTTGCAGGAAGATAAGTAATTATGCGAGTTATATTTGCCGGTACCCCCGAGTTTGCCCGTCTGGCCTATGAGGCGATTGTCAACGCTGGACACGAGGTCCCGTTGGTGCTGACCCAGCCCGATCGTCCTTCTGGCAGGGGGCTGAAATTAACGCCCAGCCCGGTCAAGCAAGAGGCCCTGGCGCAAGGGGCGCAGGTGCTGCAGCCCCAAAGCCTGCGGCTTGACGGCAAGTATCCTGATGAGGCCCGGCAAGCGCAGCAGGTATTGCAGGCGCTGGCTCCTGATGTGATGGTGGTGGCGGCCTATGGGCTTATTTTGCCCCAGTGGGTGCTTGATCTGCCCAAATATGGTTGCCTGAATATTCATGCCAGTCTGTTGCCACGCTGGCGTGGTGCCGCACCTATTCAGCGTGCTATCGAGGCCGGCGATGCGCAAACCGGGGTGGCGATTATGCAAATGGATGCCGGGCTGGATACTGGCGACGTATTGCTTGAGAAGCGTATCGATATTACCGATCAGACCGCTGCCGTGCTGCATGACCAGTTGGCTGCAATGGGTGCCGAATGCATTACCGCGGTATTGGGCAAGCTGGGTACGGGTGAACTCAAGGCTGTGCCCCAGCCTAAAGAAGGGGTGACTTACGCGGCCAAGCTGGAAAAATCCGAAGCGCCCATTGATATTAAGCAGGATGCCCCAACCATTGCCCGCCGTATTCGGGCCTTTAACCCGGTGCCAGGGGCAACCCTGCAGCTGCCCGGCCTGAAAGACCCGGTCAAGGTGTGGCAGGCGGTGGCGTTAAATGAAAACACCAGCGCAGAACCTGGTACGGTATTACGTGCCACCGCTGACGGGGTGGATATTGCCACCGGGCAGGGCGTATTGCGTTTGCTTGAACTGCAAAAGGCCGGTGGCAAGCGACAGCCGGTCGCGGTTTTTGTAACGGGATGGAAACCTTGAACCGCCGTAAAACAGGGGTTTTGTTTTCAAAATACCTGATGACCGGGGTGCTGAATACCCTGATTCACTGGGGTGTTTTTTTCCTGGTGTACCGTGTTTTCAGTACCAGCCAGGCTACAGGCAATTTTGTGGCTTTTTGCGTTGCCGTGACCTTCAGTTTTTTTGCCAACGCCAAGTTTACGTTCAAGTCCAATGCCGGTTTAAGGCGTTATTTATTGTTTGTGTCATTCATGGGAGCGCTGTCCATCCTGGTGGGATGGGGCGCTGATGCCTTGGGTGCTTTACCTGTTATAACCCTGGCCGCCTTTTCAGGCACCAGCCTGGTACTTGGGTTTATTTACTCAAGATATATAGTGTTCAGGCCATGATCTGCATTCCCACGCAGGAGCGTGGGAACGAGACTGGACATTGGGGGGGCAGTTCAGAGCGTGGGAACGAGACTGGACATTGGGGGGCAGTTCAGAGCGTGGGAACGAGTCTGAACGAGTCTGAATGGGCCAGGTGGGTCTGTGTCCCCACGCAGGAGCATGGGGACGAGTCTGGGTTCCGTGTGTGTCCTCGTCCTCGTTCCCATGCTCCAGCGTGGGAACGCCTACGAGTCACGCACGATTCAACGTTTGCGTGTGAACGTGTGTCTGGCACTCAAGTTAACGCCTTAACGATATCTGCCGGTGAGGTGAACAGAAAGTTGGGCTGTTCCTGTTGCAGGGCATCAAGGCTGTTATAGCCCCAGGTGACCGAGCCAACCATGACGTTGGCTTTGCGAGATGCTTCAATATCACGCAGCTCATCGCCAATCAGCAGGCATTCGGTGGGGGACAGATTGTGTTTCTCCAGCAGTTTGCCCAATTTGGCCGGTTTGCCGAAAAGATCGGTACCGCACAGGAATTCATGAAAGTAGCGTACATTTGCGCCAAGAATCTGGTGGACATTGATTTCACTGTTTGAACTCAGGATTGCCATTGGGTATCCCTTGGCATGCAACTGCGCCAGAGCCTCGGGAATACCGTCAAACAGTTCGATATTGGGAGAGGCGTCTTGCATGCGCTGGCGGAACTCCATCAGGATAGCGGGTGCTTTCCAGAAAGGAATTTGCAGTGTTTGCAAGATTTCGCCGGCTTCCATACTGCGCAAACGGGCTTTTTCTTCGGCTGATGGATCCCGGAAGTTATATTTTTGTGCAACACTGCTCAGGATTTCATCGAACCAGGGCAAGGTATTGGCCAGGGTGCCGTCGAAATCGAAAGCAATAATTTTGGGAAGTCTGTTCATTACTTGACGTCTGCCCACAAGTCGTATTCATCGGCATCGGTCACTACCGCGCGCACGAGATCGCCCGGTTTCAGCGTTTTTTCACTGCTTAGGTAAACACAACCGTCAATTTCGGGGGCATCGGCACTGGAACGGCCAATCGCATCGCCATCTTCGTCAATTTCGTCAACCAGAACGCTAATTTCCTTGCCGATTTTCGTTTGCAGACGAGCGGCTGAAATGGCTTGCTGGTGCGCCATGAAGCGTTCCCAGCGATCCTGTTTGACATCATCAGGAACAGGGTCGGCCAATTCGTTGGCGGGTGCGCCTTCGACGGGCGAGTATTGGAAGCAGCCAACCCGGTCAAGCTGGGCTTCACTCATCCAGTCAAGCAGGTATTGGAAATCTTCTTCGGTTTCACCGGGAAAGCCCACGATAAAGGTGGAGCGGATGGTGAGTTCAGGGCAGATTTCACGCCACTTTTTAATGCGGGCCAGGGTTTTGTCCTCAAATGCCGGGCGTTTCATGGCTTTTAAAATGCGCGGGCTGGCGTGCTGGAAAGGAATGTCCAGATAGGGCAGTATTTTACCTTCGGCCATTAAGGGAATAACTTCATCAACACTGGGATAGGGGTACACATAGTGCAGGCGAACCCAGACGCCCATTTCTGACAGGGCGCTGCATAACTCGGTCATGCGGGTTTTAACCGGGCGGCCATTCCAGAAACCGCTGCGATATTTAAGGTCTACCCCATAGGCGCTGGTATCCTGGGAAATCACCAGGATTTCTTTCACTCCGGCATTGACCAAGCGCTGGGCTTCATCCAGGACATCGCCAACCGGGCGGCTGACCAGGTCTCCACGCATGGATGGAATGATACAGAAACTGCAGCGGTGGTTGCAGCCTTCGGATATTTTCAGGTAGGCGTAGTGGCGGGGCGTTAACTTGATGCCTTGTGGTGGCACCAGGTCGGTAAACGGGTCGTGCTCCAGATTGGGTGGGGCAGCCTCGTGCACGGCACGCACCACTTCCTCATATTGCTGGGGGCCGGTTACCGCCAGCACACTGGGGTGCACATCGCGAATGATATTTTCTTCCACACCCATGCAGCCGGTCACAATGACTTTGCCATTTTCGGCAAGTGCTTCCCCAATGGCTTCCAGCGATTCAGCTTTGGCGCTGTCGATGAAGCCACAGGTGTTTACCACCACGACATCCGCATTTTCATAGGAGGGGGAAATTTGATAGCCTTCAGTACGCAACTGGGTAAGAATGCGTTCAGAATCGACCAGGGCTTTGGGACAGCCAAGGCTGACAAAACCGACTTTGGGGTTGGACATAAAAAACAATACCTTTTGAAGGAGCGGGGCTCAACAATACTTTTAAAATCAGCATTTTAACTTTTTTTTGGAAAATCCGTTCCGTTCAGGCCCCATTCAACGTAAACTGTAAAAAACCTTGTTTTATCAACCCCCTTTTTGAAAGAGGCAGTTGTTATGGAACGTAAAAAAACAAGTGATTTTTCGCCCGCGGTGTTGAAGGATTTTGATTTATACGTGCATGGCCTGATCAGCCGCCGTGAGTTTTTAAACCGCAGTGCCCGTTTCGCCGTTGGGGGTGTTACCGCTGCCGCCATTCTGGACAGCCTGCAGCCCAATTTTGCCTGGGCCCAGCAGGTAGCCAAAGATGATAGCCGGATCAAGGCGGAATATGTCGAATATCCATCTCCCAAAGGCAATGGCACCATGAAAGGGTATTTGGCACGCCCGGCTAACGCCAGCGGGCCCTTGCCAGCGGTGGTGGTCATCCATGAAAACCGTGGCCTGAATCCTTATATAGAAGATGTGGTGCGCCGCTTGGCGCTTGAAGGCTATCTGGCTTTTGCGCCTGATGCCCTGGCAGTGGTGGGCGGCTATCCCGGTGATGAAGACAAGGCCAGGGAAATGTTTGCCAGGCTGGATCCGGGCAAGCGGACTGAAGACATGGTGGCGGCGGCCGAATTCCTGAAAGCCCATCCCGAGTCCAGCGGGAAGCTGGGTGTGATTGGTTTTTGTTATGGTGGTGGCGTTGCTGGCATTTTGGCGGTACGCATGCCCGATCTGGCTGCGGCTGTGCCATTTTATGGTGCCCAGCCACCGGCATCGGAAGTGGCGGCGATCAAGGCACCTTTGCAAATCCATTATGCCGGGCTGGATGACAGAATCAATGCCGGCTGGCCCGCCTTTGAAAAAGCCCTGAAGGACAACGGCAAGACTTATGAAATGCACATGTATGATGATGTGCATCATGGGTTTCATAACGATACAACGCCACGATATGATGAAAAAGCCGCCAGTCTGGCCTGGCGACGCTCACTGGATTTTTTTGACCGGCATCTCAAATCCTGACTATCTGGTTTTTTTCTTCAGATTTAACATGGGAAAGGGCGGAAAAATCAGTTAAATCAACATCAAGGCGGGTTACACTTGGATTTGTCCGTTTATTTTTTGTCTGTTTCCTTATGACCTCTTCCGTTGTCGCGCCTGCTTTGTCTGATGTTCTGTTTGCCTGTGCCGGCTGCTTGCGTGACGTCCTGGCAGGCCGTTCTTTAACCGAATCCCTGCAGGAGGTGCCTGATGAGTTGCGGGCACCGGTGCAGTCGGTTTCATTTTATGTCATGCGGCAGCTGGCAACCGGCCAGGCCTTAAGCGAGCTGCTGCTGGATAAAAAAGCGCCCAATCGCCTGCTTGAGTCTTTGCTGGTGGTGGCTTTATGCCTGCTGGCGGTTGATGAAAACGAGGAACGGAACAGGGCGCGCCATGTGCCAGTTTATGATGCACATACAGTGGTGAACCAGGCTGTCAAGGCGGCTGAAAAGCACAAAAAAACCGCCTCATTCAAGGGGCTTGTCAATGCCTGTCTGCGTAATTTTCTGCGTAATAAAGCATCGTTAATGCAAGCCATTGCCGTACGCAGTGAGGTGAAATGGGGTTTCCCCAAATGGTGGATTCATCAGGTGCGACAGGCGTATCCCGAGCAGTGGCAGGGCATTCTGGCCTCAGCGGCCATACCAGGCCCCATGACCTTGCGTGTGAATACACGGCAAATCAGTCGTGAGGCCCTGCACAGGCTGTTCAGTGAGCATGGTATTGAGGCGCATGAAACCGGGCATGCCGGTCTTGTGCTGGCGCAGGCCATGCCGGTTAAGCAAATACCGGGATTTGATCAGGGCTGGTGGTCGGTCCAGGATGCCGGCGCACAACTGGCCGGTGAAATCGTGCCGGTACACAACGGGATGCGGGTGCTTGATGCCTGTGCCGCTCCGGGCGGTAAAACAGCCCATATGCTTGAACTGGCCGATCTAGACATGACCGTGCTTGATGTGGACAGTTATCGGCTTGCCCGGGTGGAAGAAAACCTGGCCCGCCTGAAACTGGATGGTCCGCATGTGCACCTGCACGCTGCCGATGCCGCCGACCTGTCGCAGTGGTGGGATGGCATGTCGTTTGACCTGGTGCTGGCCGATGTGCCTTGTACTGCATCGGGGATTGTGCGCAGGCACCCCGATATTAAATGGCTCAGGCAAGAGGCTGACCTGACCAAAACCGCCACCTTGCAAAGAACAATTGTGCAGGCTTTGTGGCAAACGGTTGCTCCGGGCGGTTACTTGCTTTATGTAACCTGTTCATTGTTTCCCATAGAAGGACAGGAGCAGGCTCGTTATCTGGAAATGTCGCTGGCAGACGCCGAGCGGTTGGGTGCACCTGGACAGATTCTGCCGCTGGCGCAGCAGTCGGGCAGTGTTGCGCCGCATGACGGTTTTTATTATGCCCTGTTCCGTAAAAAACCGGTATCAGGCAAGCGTGGGTAAAGAAATTTGAAGGACGATGTTTTTTCTCAATCTGGATTTCAATGGTTTGGCCGTATTTTCATGTGGTCGTTTTTAGCCGTTTTCCTGCTGTTACCAGTGTGGTTTTCATATGCCCATCAGTTTCAGCAGGCGCAGCCCGATGCCTGGATAGAATCCCTTGAGCTGGACAAGGAAAAAGAGAACTATACCCTGTCGGCCAGTATTTCCTTAAACCTTGGAGAGGAAGTGCGCAATGCCGCTGAAAAAGGGGTGCCGCTTTATTTCACCATCAATATGGAAGTGCTTAAGCCACAGCGCTTATGGTTTGATAAAACAGAATTGACGCAGCAGCATACCTGGCGTATTCAATACAATGCGCTGTTGCGTCAGTGGCGAATCAGTTACGGAGAGCACTCCATTCCAGAATTGTCGCTGGACGACTCCCTGCAGCATATTATTAACCTTGAAAGCTGGCCAATCAATGATCTCGACCAGCTTGATCCCGCCATTAACTATAAAGGTAGATTACGCCTGAAACTGGATACCTCATTGCTTCCGAGGCCCTTTCAGATTAATGCATTCAACAGCAGTGCCTGGTCATTATCAACTCCATGGAAAAATTTCACCTTAAAAGTTTCGGACATAAAACCCAGCTCCTGATTTCATGGCTGGTGAAAATCAGCTTCATGATCATTGTGTTGGCGGCATTTGTTTTGCTGGGTTTGCTGGTTGGATCAACCGGGAACACATCGCGTTTTGCCCAGCAGTTTGATTTGCTGCTGCTGCTTAATGGCGTGTTGGCCCTGGCTTTGTTTATCTGGGTCGCAACACTTACCTGGCGGCTGGTGCGCCAATTGCGCAAGAAAAAGTTTGGTGCCCGCCTGACCTCCCGGTTTGCCATGGCCTTTGCCGTGATGGCGATTATTCCAGGGGTGGTTATTTATTTGCTGTCGGTACAGTTCATGTCCCGTTCTGTCGAGTCATGGTTCAATGTCAAGGTTGACCGGGCACTTGAGTCGGGGCTGGCCCTTGGGCGGGCTTCGCTGGACAGTCAGGTGGCAGATTTGCTGGCCCGGGCAAAAGCCATGTCCAGTGATCTGTCACGGGTATCCGAGCAGGAAATGCCGATGGAACTGACGCGATTGCGTGAGGCTAATGGTGTTGGTGAAGCTCTGGTTTTTTCAGCAGCGGGTAATCGTGTTGTGGCATTTTCCACGTCAAATTTTGGCAGTTTGTTGCCCTCCATGCCGCCGGCCAGTATTGTGAACCAGCTCAAGCTGACGCGACAATATGCCCGCGCCGAAGACACCGGCAACGCTGATACGGAAAACCCTCAGCTCAGGATTCGGGTTATTGTGCCCGTGTTTACCCATTCTTTCCGGTTTGATGTGCCACTGGGCGCCGCGCCTGAACCGTACTGGCTGCAGCTGACCCATCTGGTTCCCGAGAGTCTGGGCAGTCACCTGAATCAGGTGCAACAGGGTTTTCGTGATTACGAAGAGCTGGCGTTGTCCCGGACCGGCATTCGCAATCTGTATGGCATAACCCTGACCATGGCCTTGTTGTTAACGGTATTTGCTTCTATCGGTGTGGCGCTGGCGATTGCCCGTCAGCTGGTTCAACCTCTGCTGAATCTGGCTGAAGGTACACAGGCCGTGGCAATTGGTGATTACCGCCCGTTACCCGAACCCGATGCCAAGGATGAAGTGGGGCAGTTGACACGCTCGTTCAACATGATGACGCATCAGCTTGATGAGGCTCGCAAACAGGTGGAGTTGAATCGTCTTCAGCTGGAGCGTTCCAATGTGTATCTGGAAAGCGTGATGGAGGGCCTGTCATCGGGAGTGATTGTGTTTGATGAGCGCTTTAATGTCACGACCGTGAACAAGGGTGCCCAGACCATCCTGAATGAAGACCTGCGTTCGGTGCCGGGGCGGCCGCTGGAAGTGGTGGATAACCTGATCGAATTCACGCAGGACATCCGCAAGGCTTTTTCCAATCACGCGGCAGTGGGTTCGGGTCGCCATTATTGGCAGGAACAAATCGAAATCATCATTGGTGCGGAATCGGGAGGCGATCAGAAAACGGTTACGCTATTGATGCGTGGCACGCGGCTGCGGGTGGATGGTCGCCAAACCGGTTACGTGGTTGTATTTGATGATATTTCCGAGGTCATTTCTGCCAACCGGGCGGTGGCCTGGGGAGAGGTGGCACGCAGGTTGGCCCATGAAATCAAGAATCCGCTAACGCCCATTCAATTGTCGGCTGAAAGGCTCGCCATGAAGCTGACCGACAAACTGGAAGAGGCCGATGCCAATATGCTGATCCGTTCCACCAATACCATCGTGAATCAGGTTACTTCACTGAAAAAAATGGTGGATGATTTCCGCGAATATGCCCGAACACCGCCTGCACAGATGCAACACGTTAATATTAATGCTTTAATAACGGATCTTGCGTTGCTGTATGGCTGGGACCCCGAAGGAAATCATGCCGAAGAACCGCTGAACCGGCGGGTGGGCCTGAAACTTGATGCCATGCTGCCAGAGGTCGAGGCTGATCCGACCCAGCTGCGTCAGGTGCTGAACAACCTGATGGCCAACTCCCGGGATGCCATGGCTGATATGGAGCTTGACGGAGACGAACCAGGCATCACCATTCAGACCATGCTCACAAAAGTCGCAACAGGTACCAGCGATGAAGGTGAAGCGGTTAGAATAATGATCGAGGATCGGGGTTGTGGGTTTACATCACAGGTTTTACAGAATGCGTTTGAACCATACGTAACAACCAAGGTGCACGGCACAGGTCTTGGTTTGGCAATCGTTCGCAAAATCATCGAAGAGCATGGCGGCAAAATTGACATTTCAAATCGCAAGGAAGGGGGTGCCCGTATCTCGATTTTACTCACGAGACTTGTGAAGAAAAGCAAAAAAACCATGTCCTGATGGTTATAATTCGATTAATCAGATTTAAATAATAGTACTGAAGTACGTTAGTAATAGGTGACTACATATGGCCAGAATACTGGTGGTAGACGATGAAATTGGAATTCGTGAGCTTCTTTCTGAAATTTTGTATGACGAAGGTCATACCGTGGAACTCGCTGAAAACGCTTCCCAGGCACGTGCAGCGCGCCTGAAATACCGGCCTGACCTGGTCTTGCTCGATATCTGGATGCCCGATACCGATGGGGTCAGTCTGCTAAAAGAATGGGGCTCACAGGGATTGCTTGATATGCCGGTAATCATGATGAGCGGCCATGCCACGGTGGACACTGCCGTAGAGGCAACCCGCATTGGTGCCATGGATTTTCTTGAAAAACCCATTACCTTGCAAAAACTTCTTAAAACGGTCCAGTCTGGCCTGGCACGTCCTCATGCCAAACAGGTGTTGGCTTCTGCCGGTCTGGCACCGGCTGCCCGTCCTGTACCCGCCCCGGTAAAAGCACCGGCAGCACCAACCTTTACCGCAGCGCCTGCTGTTGTTGCGGCCGCTGCACCGGTTCAGGAAGCAGCACCTCAGCAACAAGGTTCCATGCTGGGCAACATTACTCTTGACCAGCCTTTGCGTGATGCGCGTGATGAGTTTGAACGGGTTTATTTTGAGTATCATTTGGTACGTGAAAACCACAGCATGACGCGCGTTTCCGAAAAAACCGGACTTGAACGAACTCACCTGTATCGCAAACTGCGTCAGCTGGGTATCGATTCATCCCGCAAGCGTAACACCTAGTTCCTGTCTTCTCCATGAAGATCCTTATCATCGGGGCGGGGCGTGTCGGATCCAGCGTGGCCGAAAACCTGGTGTCAGAGCAGAATGACATCACGGTGGTGGATACCAACCCAGATCGGCTGACCTATTTGCAGGAACGCTTCGATTTGCGTTGCGTGTTGGGTGATGGCTCATTGCCCGATGTGCTCGAGGAAGCCGGTGCCGATGATACCGACCTTCTGGTGGCCTGTGCCGCCACGGATGCCTCCAATCTGGTGGCCTGTACCATTGCCCGTGATACCTTCAATATACCGCGTCGCATTGTTCGGGTCAGGGGGCAGTCTTATTCTGAAAATGAAGCGTTGCTGGCGGAAAGCTTCGGCGTGGATTTTGTGATCAGCCCCGAAAAAAGCGTTACGCAATATCTTTACAGCCTGATTGAATTTCCCGAGGCCTTGCAGGTTGTCGAATTTGCACAGGGTCGGGTGAGCGTGGTCATCCTTAAAGTGGGACGCAAAAGTTCTCTGATCGGCCATCATATCGACGAAACGCATCTGAATCTGCCTAACCTGAATACCCGTATTCTGGAAGTCATGCGGGGTGAGGTGTCCATTCCCATGAACCGGGTGGGGGCCATACAGGCCGATGATGAGCTGGTGCTGGCCATTGATACCCGGCAGGCCCGGGAAAGTATCGCTTCTTTCCACAAAGAAAAAAAACGTATTCGTTCCATCATGATTGCCGGTGGTGGCAATATTGGCTATCGGCTGGCCAAAGAGCTGGCCCAGGACAATTACAACGTTCGCATTATTGAAAGCAACAAGGCGCGTTGCCAGTGGCTGGCATCCATGCTGCCTGAAAATGTGCTGGTCCTGCATGGCAACGGTACTGATGAGTCCTTGCTGGAAAGTGAGAATATTGCCGAAATGGACACCTGGCTGGCCTTAACCAACGACGATGAGGACAATATCATGTCTTCCTTGCTGGCCAAGCGGTTGGGTGCCCGCAAGGTGATTGCTCTTATCTCGCGCCAGGCTTATGGCGAGCTCATGCAGGGCAGCATGATTGATATCGCGGTTTCACCCGCCCAGGCCACGATTGGTGCCTTGTTGCGTGATGTGCGCCAGGGGGCGGTGGTTGCCGGTCATCGCTTGCGTCGTGGCGCTGCCGAGGTGATCGAGTTCGAGGTGCTGGGGGACATCAACAGTTCGAAACTGGCCGACCGCTCGGTGAAGGATATCCAGTTTCCCAAGTCTTCAACACTGGCGGTTATTTTCCGTGAAGGTTACCTGATTATGCCTGAGCCTGATACCGTGATTCGCCAGGGAGATCACGTGATTGTCTATGCGGCAAACCGTGAAACCATGAAAAAAGTTGAAAAAATGTTCCAGGTTTCGGCCATGTTTTTCTAGGAAATTGAATGCGCAGTATTCTGAATGTTTTGCATGCGCTCGGCTTGACCATGGTGGTGTTCTCACTGACCTTGTTGTTTCCTTATTTTTTTTCACGCCTGTTTGAGGATGGTGCCGATCAGAGTTTTCTGACCAGTTTCATGCTGGCAGGTGGCAGTGGCTTGCTGCTTTGGCTGCTGACTTACCCGTTTCGCCGTGAATTGCGTCCGCGTGACGGGCTGTTGCTGGTGTTTCTGGTGTGGACCGTGTTTCCTCTTCTGGCCGCCTTGCCTTTAATGCTGGAAGCGTCTCATGTGGGGGTAAAACTATCATTTACCCATGCCTATTACGAAGCCATGTCGGGGCTGACCACCACGGGGGCTTCGGTCTTGCCAGACGTGACAAAACTGCCCGAATCCCTGAATCTTTGGCGCCATACCCTGGTCTGGTTTGGCGGTATGGGTATTCTGGTGCTGGCCGTGGCCATTTTGCCCATGTTGGGGGTGGGCGGACATCAGGTGATGCGGGGTGAAATCCCAGGCCCCATGAAGGAAGAGAAATTAACGCCTCGCATTGCCGGGACGGCCAAGGTGTTGTATGGCATTTACGTTTCGGCCTCTTTTGTGTGTCTGATTGCCTATCGTCTGGTGGGCCTGAGCTGGTTTGATGCCTGGTGTCATACTGCCTCCACAATGGGTTTGGGCGGTTTTTCCACTCACAGTGGAGGCTTTGTGGATATCAATTCACCGGCTGCTGAAATGGTGGCGATGGTGTTTATGCTGTTTGCCGGCATCAATTTTGCCACTCACTACAAGGCTATTCGTAACCGGGATTTGTCCACTTACCGGTTTTGCCCTGAAACGATTCCGTTTTTGCGTCTGGTGCTGGTCAGTGGTGTCCTGATTAGTCTTTACCTGTTCTTTACCAGTGAATACAGCAACCTGCTTGATGCTTTCAGGTTTGGCATGTTCAATACCATTTCCGTGGCGACCACCACCGGTTTTTCCAATGTGGATTACCTGCAGTGGCCGCTGATTTTACCGATTGTCATGTTATTGCTGGGTGCCTGTGCCACCTCATCGGGATCTACCGGTGGTGGCATCAAAATGATTCGCCTGATTTTGGTCATCAAGCAGATTCGTACTGAAATCCGCCATATTTTGCATCCGCATGCGGTGTTTCCGGTCAGGTTGGGAGCACGCATTATTGACCAGAGCGTGATTATGTCCATCATGGTTTTCATGCTGGTGTATGCCTTGACTTTAATGGCGTTGTCGGCGGTCATGCTGTTGTCGGGGGCCGAACCCACTACGGCGTTTTCTGCCGTTTTTGCCAGTCTTAACAATATTGGTCCCGGATTGGGCAGTGTCGGGCCCATGGGCAATTACAGTGCCTTGTCCGATTTTCAAATCTGGCTATGTACCCTGGCCATGCTGATTGGACGTCTTGAACTGTTCACCGTATTGGTTATTTTTACCCCCGGGTTCTGGCGCCGTTAAAACGTTGCCGCGAATGTTTGTCCCTAGACGCTGCCGGCATAGTCGATCTGTCGCCATGCCTCGTATACGGTAATGGCGACCGCATTGGACAGGTTCAGGCTGCGCGAGTCAGGTCGCATGGGCAGACGCACGGCATTTTCCATTCCGATAATGTCCCATTCTTCGGGTTTGAGTCCGGCTGTTTCCCTGCCAAAAATAAAGGCATCGCCATCGTTAATGGTCATGTTGCCAATGTGGCGTTGGCCTTTGGTGGAAATGGCATGAATATGGCCGGCGGCGGCACCGGTTGATTCGATCGCTTCTTGCAGGAGGTCGTGAATCTTGATGTCGGCCCATTCATGGTAATCCAGCCCGGCGCGGCGCAGGCGTTTGTCATCAAGCATGAAACCCAGCGGCCTGACCAGATGCAGCTGTATGCCGGTGTTGGCGGCCAGACGAATGATATTGCCGGTATTGGCCGGAATTTCGGGTGAAACAAGAATAATGTGAAACATGCGATTGCTTAAAAATGGTTGGGGGGAGTACGGGCAATGGCCAGGGCATCCACGCGTTGCACACCGGCGGCCAGCAGGGCACGGGTGGCGCTGTCGAGGGTGCTGCAGGTGGTGACAATATCATCGACCAGAATGGCATGGGGAATGTCCAGGCGGCGCGAACAATAATATAAACCGGCAGCGGTGGCACGACGTGCGTGACGGGACAGGCTGGATTGCTTGAGATGCTGGTCATGGCGGTGCAGCACAAAATGCTCAACTGGTAATTGTAGTTTTTTTCCCAGCTGTTGTGCAAATTCAGCCGCTGGATTGAAACCGCGCCGGGAAAGTGATTGCCGGCTGCCCGGAATGGGGATCAGGCAGGTGTTGGTCAAGGGCAGCAGACCCCGTTGTTGCAGCTGTTGGCTTAGCAGCTGTGCAAATGCGGGCGCCAGGTCAAGTTGGCGGCCGTTTTTGTAGCGTAATACCAGGCTGTCGAGTGGATGTACGTAATCGAAGGCAGCGATGACCGTTCCGGTATGAAGTGCCTGTTCGCTGCAATCCGGACAAGGGCCCGCGTTGGGCAGGGCCAGGCAGCAGCGGGCACACCGATAGGGGTGGTTTTGCATGGAGTGTAAAATATCGTTGTGGCAGTCGGGGCAGAATCTTTCTCCCGTGCAGACGGTACCACACAAGGGGCAGGTGCCGGGCAGGACAAGCAATCTTTTGTTTGCGTAAGGGTTTTGCACAGAATCGGGGAAGTCTTATTTACAATATGACCTTATCAAATCATTTTCTTCCCGTATTAACAATACGTCAGTGATCTCAATGTCCCAGGCCATTTATTCCCCTCAGGTTTTGCCCATCAATTCCGAGCACGTCATTCGACAATTTTCCCGTCGTGGTTTATTGGAAGATTCCCGGTTTTTTTATGATGAAATCAGCCATCGCATGATCGGGCGTTTAAGTTATATCCGCATCACACCGGAGACGGTGGTTGATGCCGGCTGTGGTCCAGGGCATTCGCTTGAAGCGCTGAAGACGCGTTTTCCCAAAGCGCGTCTGCTGGGGGTGGATAGCTGCCCCTCATTTATTGCGCATTGCAGGAAGACCTTTTTACCCAAGGGCATGCAGGCATGGGTGTCAAAACTGGGCCGCAAAAACCTGGGTGAATTCCATTTGGCCGATCTGGCAAGCATGCCGCTGGAGGCCGAATCGGCAGGCCTGGTCTGGTCCAATATGGCCCTGCACTGGCATCCCGAGCCGCATAAGGTAATTGCCGAGTGGCGGCGGGTAATCCAGGTTGGCGGCATTTGCATGTTTTCCTGTCTGGGCCCCGGCACCTTTATCGAATTGCGCAAAGCCGTTGAAACCGCCGGGATCCAAACCCAAACGGTGCCCTTTGTGGATATGCATGACTTTGGCGATATCCTGCTTGAAAACGGTTTTGTGGATCCGGTCATGGATCAGGAAGTGATTACACTGACTTACCAGAGTCCGCAAAAGCTGCTGCGTGACGTCTCCGCCCTTGGCGGTAACCCAACCATCGGGCGTCATAAGGGGCTGGTTGGGCGCCAATGGTACCAGCGCCTGTGTGATGCCCTTGAGCAGCAGCGACAGTCTGATGGCAAACTGCATTTGAGCCTCGAAGTCGCCTATGGCCATGCCTGGAAAAGTGCCGTACATAAAACGGCAGCGGGTGAAACCCGTATTTCCCTGAGTTCCATTGGGGGCAGAAAATCAAAAACCTGAACTATTCATGACCCATTCATGACGGTTCCTGCACAACGCACGTTTTCGGACGTGCTTTTTTTTGATATTTACTTGATTTTTGATTGATGTTTCCTTGTTGCGCCAAGACGTACTCTTACGCCTGTCATGTTTAAAAGATGAAAGCAGGTGCTGTCAATGAGTGCAATGGAAGAAAACGGGACATCTTTATTTCAGGCTGAAAAAGGCCTGGTTTTATCTGTCGTGATTCCGGTTTATAACGAAAGGCAGATGTTGCCGTTACTGTTTCCCCGGCTGGCCTCGGTTCTGGATCCGCTGGAGATCAATTATGAGCTGGTGATGGTGGATGATGGCAGTCGCGACGGGTCGGGGCATTTCCTGGCCGAGCGCGCCGCTTGGGATGAACATCTGAAACTGGTCCGTCTGAGCCGCAATTTTGGCAAGGAGGCAGCCCTGAGTGCCGGTCTGGCCTATGCCGGGGGACAAGCCATCATTATTATGGATGCCGATTTGCAGGATCCACCTGAGCTGATTCCGGATATGTTGCAGGCCTGGCGCGAGGGTGCCGATGTTGTGAGCATGAAGCGCCGTTCACGGGCCGGTGAAACCTGGTTCAAGCAATTTTCCGCCCATGCTTTTTATCGTTTGCTGAACCGCATCAGTGAGGTTGAGATTCCTGAAGATACTGGTGATTTTCGTTTGCTCAGCCGCAAGGCGGTTAATGCCATGAGCCAGTTGGGTGAGCGCAATCGTTATATGAAGGGGTTGTTTGCCTGGATTGGCTTGCCCACCAAGGTGATTGAATACGACCGGCTACCCCGTGCCGCAGGTACCAGCAAGTGGGACTATCCCGGCCTGATGGGGCTGGCTTTTGAGGGAATTACTTCATTTTCAGTGGCACCTTTGCGCCTGACCATGGCGGCTGGCATTTTGACTGCACTGGCAGGTATTTTGTTTGCCCTGTGGATTGTCGCTAAAACCCTGGTACTGGGAGAGCCGGTGCAAGGCTATCCTTCGTTAATTTCCATGATCACTTTTCTGGGAGGGGTCCAGCTGATTTCAATTGGACTGCTGGGCGAGTATGTGGGCAAAACCTATTTTGAAGCCAAGCAGCGTCCGGTTTACCTGATCAGGGATGTACTGCGTAAAAATAAAGGGCAGGCCCTGGAACCGTTTGTGGATACTACCCGTGAAATGAATCGCTCAGCGGTGAATCAGCAGCAACAGACGGTTCGAGAGTTGATGGTTGTAAAAGGAAATTAAAGTGACGCGCAGGATTGGTTTGTGGTGGGTGACGGGTGTTTTATTGTGTCTGCCCCTGATAAGTATGGTTTTGATGCCGTTGTCTGATACGTCTGAGCCACGTTATGCGGAAATTGCCCGTTTGATGGCGCAAAGCGGTGACTGGATTACGCCCTGGTTTGAACCGGGCAAGCCCTTCTGGGGCAAGCCACCGCTGTCGTTCTGGGCACAGGCATTGTCCTTCAGGCTGCTGGGCGTTAACGAGTTTGCCGTGCGCTTTCCTTCATGGTTAAGCATGGTGGCAACCGTGGGGCTTCTTATTGCCTTTACACGGGCTTTTTTTGGCCGGCAGCTGGCTCAGTGGGTCGCAGTGGTGTACAGCTCCTGTGCCCTGGTTTATATCACTTCGGGGGCGGTACTGACTGATCCGTTTCTGGTGCTGGGCACGACCTTTAGCATGACGGCTTTCATGATGGCCCGGCATTATCCGTCCCTGTTCTGGCGCTATGGTTTTTTTGTGGGACTGGCCATTGGTCTGCTCGCCAAAGGGCCTTTGGCGCTGGTTCTGGTTGCCGGCCCGTTGCTGTTATGGTTGTTGCCCAATATCGGTGGCCGGATGGTTCAATTCAGGGCATTGTCCTGGACGCGGGGTTTGCTCTTAACCGCGCTAATCAGCCTGCCGTGGTATGTGATGGCAGAAATCAAGACCCCGGGATTCCTGAATTATTTCATCGTGGGTGAGCATTTTCTGCGTTTTATGGATCCGGGCTGGCAGGGGGATTTGTATGGTACCGCTCATGAAAAAAGGCATGGTACGATCTGGTGGTATTGGTTACAGGCTACCTTTCCATGGGGCTTGTTTGGCATAGGCTTGCTGCTGAGCAGCCTGGTGAAAAAAGGTGTGCGTGCCGTTATCAAGCCGCTTGCCGATTCAGCCCAGCTATCGTATTTGCTGGCCTGGGCGTTATTTACTCCTTTGTTTTTCACCTTTTCGGGCAATATTCTCTGGACCTATATTTTGCCTTGCCTGGGGGCTTTCAGCATACTGATGGCGCTTGGCTGGCGCAATTGGGTGGAACAAAGTACGTGGCAGTTTGCCGGAAATACCCGGTGGATGGCGGCGCTGGTGCCGATGATACTGGTTTTGCTCAGTCTGTTTGCGTATGTTAGTCCGAATCACTTCAAAACAGAAAAGGGTCTGGTTCATTTTGCCGCCTTGCAGACGAAGGCCGGGACGCCTGTTTATTATGTTGATGATCGTCCGTTTTCAGCCCGGTTTTATTCTGGCGGAACCGCAGAATTGTTGAAGATTAATGAGGTTTCTGCCAAACTGGACAACAGTACATTGCCTGTGTTGCTGGCAATACCCAAAAGGCGTCTAAACGAGGTTGTGCATGCGTTAAGCGTACCGGTACAAAAGCGTTATGAAAACAAACGTTATATTTTGTTTGAAACCAGTCCTGGTCTTGCACAGACAGCCATGTCCATAGTGGCAAACTGATTTTTTTCTGAAATTGCATGAATACATCTACAAAGCCCATTCGCATGCTGGTGGTTGAGGATCATGTCGGGCTGGCCGAGAACCTGTCCGAGTATTTTGAAAATTCGCATTATGTGCTGGATTTCGCTTCGGACGGTTTAACGGCCCTGCATCTGATTGCCACCCATGAATACGATGTCATTGTGCTGGATGTCATGTTGCCCGGCCTGTCGGGGTTTGATATCTGCCACCGGATCCGTAACGATATCCAGTGTACGACGCCGGTTATCATGATGACCGCCAAAGACCAGCTTAAAGACAAGGAAGAGGGCTTTCGGGCCGGTGCCGATGATTATTTGGTCAAGCCGTTTGACCTTCGTGAGCTGCAACTGCGGGTCAATGCCCTGTACCGCCGCAAAGAGTGCATGGGCAAGACCCCAGGGATCGAAGTGCCGGGTATCCGTTTTGACCCAGGCAAGCTGACGGTGCAGGTCAATCATAGCGGTTCTTTGGAACTAAGTGGCACGATGGCGCGTATTTTTGAGGAACTCATTAAAGCCTATCCGGGTTTTCTGTCTTATGAGCAGTTGCAAGAACGGATCTGGGGGGAAAAAGAAGTGGATATGAATACCTTGCGTACCCATGTGTATACCTTACGTAAATTATTGCAGGATACTTTCGGGTTTTCCATGATCAAGACCATGCACGGGCGCGGTTACCGCTTGACTTCACCGGCACAGGCAGAACAATGAGGTCCATTTCCCGACGCATTCATCGCGCCATCCTGCTCGTTAGCATGGCATGTATTGCGGTGATGGTGGTGATGGTGCTGGAAGTCAATGAAGACCTTGAACGAACCATGCTGCAGGTGGAGTTTGAGCAGGAACTGGATTTTATTCTTGAAAACCGTAATGATTCCGAATTGTTTGTGTGGGAGGGCTTTAACCAGCAGTTGGTGTTTGTGCCCCAGGGGCAGGCAACACCATCACAAATGCCCGAGATTTTCAAGGATTTGCCGCTGGGTTTCTCTGATGAGATCCAGCGGGGCAAAAACACCTATCTGGTCAATATTGCTATTTTACCCAAAGGGGTGGTGTATATGGCCAAGGATATTACCCATTTTGAAGATCGCGAACTCCTTTTCAGCATCGCGCTGGTTGTCATGACGCTGCTTATCATCGGCCTGGGTTTGTGGATGGCAACTTTAAGCAGTCGACGGATCGTTGATCCCTTGCGCAAGCTGTCAGAGCAAATCAGTGAGGTGCCGGTGGGTTCGCAAATGCCGCGTATTCCGGTTAATTACACAGACAGCGAATTGTATTCAATTGCGGAAACCTTTAACCGTTTCCTGGGTGAGCTTGAATCCTATGTGCGCAGGGAGCAATCGCTGCTCAGCCTGGCCAGTCATGAGCTGCGCACGCCAGTGGCGGTCATGTCCGGGGCGCTTGATATCCTGGAAATGCGCGGGCAGCTCAAGCCCAATGATTTGGCAACTGTGGCCCGCATGCGTAATGCCTGCACGGAAATGCGCAGCAATGTAGAGGTTTTGCTTAAGCTGTCGCGTAACCAGGCCGACGGTTCTCCGGTCAGGGAGGTTGTTTCACTGACAGCCTTGCTTGAAGAGGTTCTGGATGACCTGAATAATTTATTCACGGTTCGGGCCAGGGTGCGTCTGACGGTCATGGACACGATCAAGCTCAGGAGTGATGCTGTCCTGGTGAAAATGCTGTTGCGTAATCTTATCCAGAATGCCCTGCAGCATACACAAAAAGAAATTGATATTACCGTGAGTAAAGGCATGATCCAGATACAGGACAGGGGGGCAGGCTTGACGGCCGGGCAAAAAGCCATTCTTGGCAGGGAACGGCAAGTGGTGCCGGGCAGTGCGTCTTTAAATGGTCTGGGTTTGTATATTGTGACTTTGATGTCCGAGCGCTTGCAATGGCCTTTGCAAGTGATCCGCAGTGATTCGAATGGCAGCGTGATTCAGTTAAGCATTCCCGCAGACCAGATCCTTGGCAACCATTAAGGCATGGAGGCAAGGTCTGGGGAAGTGTTGCCAGGCGTGGTCAGCAGCAGGTTTACCCGGCCGGCCACTCGGCCTTGGCTTCGCGTGCCAGCAGGTTTGAAACCGCCTGCAGGGGCGGCATGGCATTGAACAGGACATCGCAGACCGCTTGAGTGATGGGCATCTCGATGTTCAGGGCAGTGGCGCGTTTCAGGGCATCACGGGCGCAGCGAACGCCTTCAGCGGTCATGCCTGAGGCAAGGATGTGATCCAGCGATTGGCCTTGTCCCAGGGCCAGCCCAACCTGACGGTTGCGTGACAGGTCGCCGGTGGCGGTCAATACCAGGTCACCCAGCCCGGTCAGGCCTGAAAAAGTGGCGGCTTGTCCGCCCAGGGCAATGCCCAGTCGGGTAATTTCAGCCAGGCCACGGGTAATTAATGCGGCACGGGCATTGGCGCCCAGTTCAAGACCATCTGAAATGCCACAGGCAATGGCCATGACGTTTTTAAGTGCGCCACCCACTTCCACACCAATGACATCGTTGCTGGCATAAATACGGGTGTTATTGGCATGCAGGGCAGCCGTGGTGTTCTGGACGGTAATGTCGTTATGACTGGCAATGGTCAGGGCAACCGGCAGATTGCGGGTGACTTCTTTGGCAAAGGACGGTCCTGACAGTACACCGGTATTGGGTATTTGGCTGCCAAATACGGAATGCACGATTTCGTGTGGTAATTGTCCGCTGTTTTGTTCAAAACCCTTGCAAGTCCAGACAATGGGCGTATCGGTTAGTTTGGCGTTTTGCAGCAGGGGCAACCAGGTCTCGCAGGTGCTGCGCATGGCCATGACAGGTACGCCAAGTATGATTAATCTTTGCTCTGGGGGGAAACCTTGCAAATGGGCAATGGCCCGATCAGGGCTTGTGGTGCTTTGCAGGCAGTCGGGCAAGGGAAGATCACCCAGGTATTTGGTATTGTGGTGTCGGGTATTGACGTCTGATGAAACCGCTTCGTTGCGGGCCAGCAGCAGGGTGGGGGCATTATTGGCTGCCGAGGCAGCCAATGCGGTTCCCCAGCTACCCGCACCTATAACCAGTACATGAGGCGAAGCACCGGGAAGTGACATGCGAGCCCTTACTGACGGGTGGCGCCGGGAGGCAGGATGATGCCGGAATCTTCAGGGGCGGCACTGTTTTGTTGTGCCTGTTGGGCTTCCTGGATTCGTTGCTCGTACAGGGCCTGGAAGTTGACTTCTGCCAGGTGCAGCGGTGGCAATGAGGTACGGTTGATGGCGTCAGCAATATTGGCGCGCAGGTAAGGGAAAAGCATGGTGGGGCAAACAATGCCCAGAAGTGGATCAAACTGCTCTTCAGGGATGTTGGCAATTTCAAAAATACCTGCCTGGGTGCCTTCAACCAGATACAGGACTTTGTCAGCAATCTTGGTGGTGACGGTGACGCGTACGGTGGCTTCGAAAATGGTTTCTGCCAGGCGCTGACCGCCTACGTTCAGGGAAATCTCAACTGCCGGTGTTTCCTGCTCAAGGAAAATCTGGGGTGAGTTGGGCATTTCCAGGGACAGGTCTTTCAGGTAGACGCGTTGCAAACTGAATGCGGGATTGGTGTTTTCTGTTTGTTGCTCTTGGGCCATGCTGTTTCCTATGTAAGAAGATTAAAGGTTAAATTGCGCTGCTGGCTTAGTCGGCCAATAGGGCAGTCAATTCACCGGCGCGATCAAGTGCCATCAGGTCATCACAACCGCCTACATGTTTGTCGCCAATGAAAATCTGGGGAACGGTGGTGCGTCCGGTGCGCTCAATCATAACAGCCCGTTGTTCACGGTTGGTGTCAATGCTGATTTTTTCCAGATTTGTTACGCCACGCTCGATGAGCAGCTTTTCGGCACGGATGCAATACGGGCAGGTTGCCTTGGAGAACATAGTGACTTTTTTCATGATGCTTTTTTTATGTAAATGATTTAACGGTTGTGCTTGCGCTGGGCAGTTGCCGTGTGTTTTTTAAGAGGCAGGCCATCCTGGGTCCAGGCTGAAAGGCCACCCGAAAGCACGTGAACCTCTTCAAAGTTGAGCTTTTTCAGGGTGACGGCCGCTTTTTGTGCGGTACGCCCCATATTGCAGACCAGAATGATAGGCTTGCTTTTGGACAATGAAGCCGTTTTCTCTTCGAGTTCGTCCATGGGAATATTACGGGCCTGCGGAATAGAGCCGTTTTTGTATTCTTCAGCGGAACGGATGTCGATGAAAATGGCAGCCGATTTATTGGCCATTTGCACGGCTTCTTTGGTGCTTAACATATTGGACTGGCCGCCAAAACCGCCTTTGCGAACATTGGGAAGGGCCAGCATGATGCCTGAAACCAGGGCAAAAGCTAAAAAATAAATGGTATTTTGGTAAAAAAGAAAATCCACGTTTAATCCTGTAGTGTTGCTTTTTTTAAGCTTAATTCTCAGATTATAAAATAGCTGGACAAATAGAGATAAGACTTCGCTAAAATAACAGAAAATTGTTTGGGTATTGAATTGTTTATTTCTTAATTTAGTGGAAAAGAGCTCATAGTATGTACAAAATCGTCTTAATGCGTCATGGCGAAAGCCAGTGGAATCTTGAAAACCGTTTTACCGGCTGGACCGATGTTGACCTGACCGATTTGGGTCGTCAGCAGGCATGGCAAGCCGGTGAACTGCTGAAGCAGGAAGGGTTTTCATTTGATGTGGCTTATGCTTCCGTCTTGAAACGGGCCATTCGTACTTTGTGGATTGCTCTGGACGCCATGGACGCCATGCATACCCCGATTCACCTGAACTGGCGCCTGAATGAGCGTCATTACGGTAACCTGCAGGGTCTGAATAAAGCGGAAACTGCAGCCAAGTATGGTGATGAGCAGGTTCTTGTCTGGCGTCGTGCCTATGCTATCGCTCCTGAACCTCTGGATCTGGATGATGAGCGTCACCCCCGTTTTGATCCCCGTTATGCGCGCATTCCTGCCCAGGAGCTGCCGGCGACCGAATGCCTGAAAGACACAGTGGCCCGTGTCCTGCCTGTCTGGAATGAATCCATTGCGCCTGCCATCAAGTCTGGCAAGAATGTGCTGATTGCCGCCCATGGCAACAGCTTGCGTGCACTCATCAAGCACCTTGATAGCATTTCCGATGATGATATTGTTAATTTGAATATCCCCACCGGGCAGCCGCTGGTTTATGAGCTTGATGAAAGCCTCAAGCCTATCCGTCATTACTATCTGGGCGATCAGGAAGCGATTGCCGCGGCGGTGGCTGCCGTGGCCGCTCAAGGTAAAGCCCAAAAGGACTAATGTGACCAGGTGGGTAATTTGCATTTCCCTGTTTGTGCTGTTAGGCACCGGGCCGGTCATGGCCCAGACGACCGCTGCATTAAGCGAACAGCAAAAAACGGCAGAAAAGCAGAAAGCCCGCCTGCAAAACCAGATAGAAGAAATCCAGAAAAAAATCAAGGCGCAGGAGTCGGATAAACAAGACGTTACCGATGAGCTGCGCAAATCCGAAACGGAAATTTCCAAAATAAATGCCCGCCTTGATGACCTTCAGGCACAGGGTAAACGCGCCAAAAAAGAATTGGGTGAGCTGCGTAAGCAGCAGGATCGCCAGCAAAAAATCATGGAGCTGCGCCGCGAAGAGTTGGCGGCTCAAATGCGTACACAATATACCAGTGGACTGTCTCCGTGGGCAGCGTTGCTGTCAGGCGAAGATGCCCAGAAAATAGGTCGGGACCTGACTTATCTGGGTTATGTGGCCAAGGCACGGGTTGAGTTGGTTCAGAAACTGGAAACGGAAATTTCCCGACTGGATGAGCTGAAGAAAAAAACGGCAGATCACCAGAAAACCCTGGACCGTCTGGCCGAACAAACGCTGGCAGGTAAAAAAGAACTTGAGACCGAGCAAAAAAAATACGCGGCTGTCTTGAAGAAAATTGAAAAAGATTTAACAGACCGACGCTCACAGGCTGTCAAGCTGGCCCAAGATGAAAAGCGGCTGAACAGCCTGATTGAAGATATTCAGAAAGACATCTCCAGGCAGCTGGAGCAGGCCCGACTGGCAAAGATTGCCCAAGAGAAAGCCGAAGCTGAAAAACGCAGGGAAGCATTACGTCAGAAAGAACAGGAGGCGGCTTTGGCCAGAGAGCAGGCAGCCAGGGCAGCCATTGTGGCCAAACAGGCCGAAACGCAAACAGAGTTGGCGTATGTGGTGCTGCAAAGCGCTGTGGTGAATCAGGAAAAGCAAACCCAGGTCTTGACTCAGGCGCAACAGCAGGTGGCCCAGGCACAAGACGAGCAGCAGCGTCAGCAGGCCCGGCAGCAGGTGCAAAATGCCTTGCAGCAAACCGAACAGGCTCGCCAGGAACTGGCACTGGCCCGACAACAGGCTGAAAATGCTGAAATTGAACGGGCCAAGGCACGGATTCAAAAAGAAAAAGAGGAGCAGGCGGCCTTGCTGGCTCAAAAGGCCCGTGAAGATGAACGCCGGGCAGCGGCCAATGCCGAATCGGGTGCAACCGGTTTGCAAAAAGGCGCACCCTGGCCGGTGCGTGGTACCCTGCAGGGGCGTTTCGGTACGACCCGGCCCGATACCGGTGGCGTATGGCGGGGTATCCTGATCAGTGCCAATGAAGGCACACCCGTGCGTGCCATTGCGGGTGGGCAGGTGGTGTTTTCATCCTGGGTGCGTGGATTTGGCAATCTGGTCATTGTTGATCACGGCAATAACTATATGAGTGTGTATGGATATAATCAAAGCATCCTGGGCAGTGTGGGTGATAATGTCCGTGCCGGACAAACCATTGCCCGTGTAGGGTCAACCGGTGGTCAGGTTGATCCTGCCCTGTATTTTGAAATTCGTAATGGCTCCACGCCTGTTGATCCATTAACCTGGTTATCAAAATAATAGGGCTGGAACCCATACCACTTACCACTGAAACTTTATTCGATTGTAGGCAGGAGTCTCTTGTGACAAGCAGAAAACGATTGGTCAGTTACATGGTTGCGGCAGGCTTGCTGTTAACAGCCGTCATGCCAGCATGGGCGCAAAAGGTATCGCATGAACTTCCTTATGAGGAATTGCAGCGCTTTGCCCGAGTCTTTGCCGCTATCAAGAATAATTATGTTGAACCGGTTTCAAGCCAGGAGCTGATCGCATCTGCCATTAAGGGGATGGTCAATGATCTTGATCCGCACTCTTCTTTTTTGGATGAGGATGAGTTCGAGGAAATGAAAGAATCCACCGATGGCGAATTTGGCGGGCTGGGTATTGAAATTGGTGCCGAGCAGGGGTTGGTTAAAATTATCGCTCCTATTGAAGACACACCGGCGGCCAAGGCTGGCATTATGCCGGGTGACTTGATCATAAAAATCAATGGGGAAAGCACCGAAGGCATGCCCATGAATGATGTCATCAAGCAATTGCGTGGTGAACCGGGCAGTGAAATTGTCCTGACGGTGAAAAGGTCTTCTTCGGACGAACCGTTGGATATTAAAATTGTTCGTGACATAATCCAGATTCGCAGCGTACGCAGCAAGCGCTTGCCTGATGATATTGGTTATGTGCGAATTTCCCAGTTTCAGGAACGCACCGGGGCCGATTTGGCCCAGCATTTGGCAGACTTGGGTAAAGGCAAGCCCCTGAAAGGGCTGGTGCTTGATTTGCGTAATGACCCGGGCGGTTTGCTCAATGCCGCCATTGGCGTTTCCGCCGCTTTTATCGAGCCCAATAAGCTGGTGGTTTCAACCAAGGCCCGCGAACAGGAAATGCAGCGTTATCTGGCGGTGCCATCCGAATATGCACCTGATGAATCCGATTACCTGAAAAATCTGCCCGACTGGGCGCGCACGGTGCCGTTGGTGGTGCTTATTAATGTGGGTTCGGCTTCTGCTTCGGAGATTGTGGCCGGTGCCTTGCAGGATTATGAGCGTGCCACCATCATGGGTAACCGCAGTTTTGGTAAGGGTTCGGTACAGGTTGTTATGCCATTGGACGACAATACCGGCATTAAATTGACCACTGCCCGTTATTACACACCGCTTGGACGCTCCATACAGGCCACCGGTATCGAACCGGATATTGTTGTTTCCGATACCAAAACGGGTGACCTGTTCAGTTTTCCACGGGAAGCGGATTTAAGTGATCACCTGAATAATGACCAGGCGCCTGAAGCCAGCGGGAAGGGTACGGTCAAGACAGACAAGGCGGCTAAAATGCTTAAAGAACCTGAGGAAATGTTTGAGTTTGGCTCCAGTGACGATTTTCAGTTGCAGCAGGCCATTAATCATTTAACCGGAAGAAAGGTTGATCAGGGGGTTATCACCAAAGAAAAGCCCAACGGCCTGACTAAAGAAGAAATGGAAGCGGTCAAACCATCAGACAGTAATGATGCCAGTGGCGGTGAGTCTGGTGATAAAAGTGCTGCAAAGCAGAAAAAATAATGGATGATTCTCAGTTATTGCGTTATGCCCGGCATCTGATGCTGGATGAAATAGGCATTGAAGGCCAGCAGAACATTATGTCCTCCAGGGTGTTGGTGGTGGGCGTGGGTGGTCTGGGTTGTCCGGCGGCCGCTTACCTGGCAGCGGCAGGGGTTGGGCAGCTGGTGCTGGTTGATGATGATCAGGTGGAGTTAAGCAATTTGCAGCGACAAATCCTGCACACGACCGGGCGGATCGGTCTGCCCAAGGTGGAGTCGGCACGGCAGGCTTTGCATGCCCTGAATGCAGAGCCGCTTATCGAGTGCCATGCCCGCCGTCTTGACGGGCCGGGTTTGATGGAGCTGGTTAAAGATGCCGATGTGGTGCTTGACTGCACGGACAATTTTACGACCCGGCATCATATCAACCGGGCTTGTGTGGCCCTGAAAAAGCCGCTGGTATCGGGGGCGGCCATTCGTTTTGACGGGCAAGTGGCGGTTTATGACCTGCGTCATGACGACGCCACCTGTTATGCCTGCCTGTTTGATCCTTCAGATAATCTGGCGCCTGATAATTGCGCCACGCTGGGGGTGTTTGCACCGCTGGTGGGTATTATTGGCAGCATGCAGGCGGCAGAAGCGCTTAAGTTGCTGGTGGGCATGCCCGCTGGCCTTGAAGGGCGTTTGCTACAGCTTGATGTGCGGACCATGCAATGGCATGCAATGCAGGTACAGAAAAACCCGCATTGCCGGGTGTGTGCTTCAGTACATGCCTGATTAAGCCTGTACCGGCTCAATCAGGCACGTGTTCAGTGCGGGTGGATTCAGGGCAAGACTAAAGCAGCGTAGTTCATCACGCCTGAATACATGGATAAGGACTTTTTGCCCTGGCTGGTAGCGTTTCAGCAAGGTTTCCAGATTGTCGCTGTCCACTTTGATGCCATCAATGGCCACCAGGGCGTCTCCCGCGCTGAGCCCGGCCTTGTGGGCCGCACCATGCTCAATCACGCTGCCAATCTGGCAGACATTTCCGGTCACCTTGGTGCGTATATCCAATGATGGGGTTTGATTGCTGCTCTTCCAGCTCAAGGTCAGATTCTGGCCGGCCAGCAGTTCTTTTAATGGAATATCTTCCGTGCCGTATGCGTAGCGCGTAATGTAGTCGCTGGCATCAACCCCGGTTGCGCTTTTGATGACTGTAGCCATCTCGTCTTCTTTTAGACCCTCGGCTGGTTTGTTGAAAAAGTCGCGACCGTAGCGTTGCCATAGCAGACGCATGACGTCATCCAGTGATTTCTCATTGCGGGTGGCGTTGCGGATAGTCAGGTCAAGGCCCAAGGCAACCAGTGAGCCTTTGGTGTAGTAGCTGACGATGGCATTCGGGGCATTTTCATCCTGCTTGTAAAACCTGGTCCAGGCATCAAATGAGCTTTGTGCCACACTTTGCTTGAAACGTCCTGGCAAGGCATGGACGTTGGCAATGGTTTTGGCCAGTAGGCCCAGGTATTGTTCCTGTGTGATCAGGCCGGCCCTGAACAGGCTCAGGTCGTCATAGTAAGACGTGAAGCCTTCAAACACCCAGAGCAGGTCGGTGTGGCTTTCAGTATAAAGGTTATAGGGCGCAAATGCTTTAGGCTTAATACGTTTTACGTTCCAGGTATGAAAGTATTCATGACTGACCAGTCCCAGGAAGTTACGGTATTGTTCGCTTTGTTCGGGATTGCCAAGGGTGGGCAGGTCATTGCGTGATGCCATCAGGGCGGTCGAGGAACGATGCTCAAGACCACCGTAATCTTTGCCGGTCACCATGGTCATGAATACATAGCGATCGGAGGAGTCCAGGAATGGGGCCTTGTGTGTTTCGGGTTCGAAAAACTTGATTTGGTATTCGCAAATGCGGGCGGTATCGGCCGCAATGCGGGCCAGATCCAGGTTGGGAATCTGGCCGGTAAACACCATTTCATGTGTGGCGCCACACGCCTTGAAGGAAACCACCTGAGGTGTGCCCATTTCAACCGGGTGGTCTATCAAGGCATCATAGTTGGGTGCCAGGTACATGCCAAAGCCATGACGTTTGGCGCAGCCAGTGTGTTTTTTTGCCTCGGGCAGGCTGGTGTACACTTTCCAGCCGTTAATCGAGTCGGGTGCCTTGATATTTAACAGGCAGGGCCGCTCTTCCTGTTCATGCACTTGCAGGAAAACACTGGTGCCATTGAAGAAGCCATGCGTTTCATCAAGGTGTGCGCTGCGCACCGATAAATCCCAGGCGTAAACGGTATAGGAAACATGCAATGGTCCCTGGCAAGCCTCTATTTGCCAGTGGTTGTTGTCGATTTTTTCAACCGACAGTTTCTTTTCACCACAACGGGCTTCAATGCTTTCAATGTTGCGGGCAAAATCCCTGATCAGATAACTGCCGGGAATCCAGGCGGGCAGGGAGACTTTTTGGCCGTTGGGGGAGGGGGCGGGAATGTCGATATTGACAAAAAAACGATGGCCGGCCGGATCGTGGGGGGTAATGGTATAAATAATTTCGTTCATCGGGATTTTTTCTATTTGTATGTATTCAGACAGAGTAACTATAACAAACTGGCTACAATACCTCAGGAAAAACAGATGATTGACAACTTACAGGAGGGTAGTATGTCAGAGCAGTTGGTATTGACCAAAATTGAGGGTGGTGTGGGTGTATTAACCTTAAACCGTCCCAAGGTGTTGAATGCGCTTAGCAACGAAGTCATGGAAGCGCTCAGTGAAGCCTTGCTGGCACTGGAAAGTAATGATGACGTGGGTGCCATTGTACTTACCGGCAATGAAAAGGCGTTTGCGGCTGGTGCTGATATTTCAGCCATGAAAGATTGGTCTTATATGGACGTGTATAAAAGCAATTATATTGGCGGTCCATGGGAAACCATGAAAAATGCCATTCGCAAGCCTGTGATTGCCGCTGTTTCCGGTTATGCGTTGGGCGGTGGCTGTGAATTGGCCATGATGTGTGATTTCATTATTGCGGCCGAGAATGCCAAGTTCGGCCAGCCCGAAATCAAGCTGGGTACCATTCCGGGTTTGGGGGGTACGCAACGGCTGACGAGGGCTATCGGAAAATCAAAAGCCATGGATATGGTTCTAACAGGTAGAATGATGGACGCAAAAGAAGCGGAAAGTGCCGGTCTGGTTGCCCGCATCCTGCCTCTGGAAAACTTTCTTGAGGAAGTGATCAAGGTGGCCCAGGGTATTGCCGAGTTGTCCACGCCTGTGGTCATGATGGCAAAGCAATGCGTGAATACCGCACTGGAAACCACCCTTGAACAGGGGCTGCAATATGAAAGGCGTGTATTTCATGCAACATTTGCAATAGAGGACCAGAAAGAGGGTATGAACGCATTTGTAGAAAAACGTCAGGCAAATTTCAGGAATATGTAATTAAACAGCCTCTTGGGTTTGCTTATGTTGGAAAAAATAAGTTATACTCTCAAGGCTTGACATATTGCGAAACCTTGTTATGACCATACCGCATGATAAGTACGCGTATTCGGCCAACGCCGAGCACAACGTACTTAAGCTGAGCCAGGCTGAAAAAGCCAGACTTAACGCAAGTTCTGCCAAAGGGCTTGTGAATATAGTGTTGGCACAGTTTTTTTTGCTGGCCATAGTGGTGGTGTTGTGCTGGGTGGTGTCTGGTGTGGCTGCCGCAATGTCGGCGTTGGCAGGTGGCATGGCTTACCTGGTGCCAACAGCACTTTTCGTGCTGCATATGTTGTTAAAGCTTTATAGTGGTTCAAATGCAAGCGTGCTAACGTTTTTCTGGGGTGAAGCATTCAAACTCGGGGGCACGGTGGGCCTGCTTGCGTTAATTGTTAAATTATCCGGAACCTCGCTGGTTTGGCCAGCATTGCTGATTGGCCTGGTTGCGGTGTTAAAGGGATATGTATTGTTATTGGCTTTCAGGAAGCTTTAATAGCAATCATTGGGAAAGAGTGTAATGCAGCCTTGTTGGCTGCCAAATCGTGGAGTACGAATCAAATGGCTGCACCTGCAGATGTCTCGCCTCAGTCATATTATGTTCAGCATCACCTTGTCCATTTCAACAACCTTGGAGAAGGACAGGCAAACATTGTAGACTTCGGTGTTATCAACTATGACTCCATCTTCTGGTCTGTTGCAATGGGTTTGCTGGTAGTCGGTTTTCTGTGGAAAGCCGCGCGTCACGCCACCTCTGGTGTACCTGGGCGTTTTCAGGCTGGTGTTGAAATGATTGTTGACATGGTCAATGATCAGGCAAAAAGCATTATTCATAATTCTGAATCACGCAAGTATGTTGCGCCATTGGCGTTAACCATATTTTTGTGGATCACGCTCATGAACGTTCTTGACTTGGTCCCCGTTGATATGCTTCCTTCGCTGTTTGGCTGGCTTGGTCTTGCCGGCGATGGTCATGCGCACGGTCCCCTGTACTATCATCGTATTCTTCCTACTGCCGACCTGAACGTGCCTATGGGTATGTCTCTGGGTGTTTTGTTGCTGTCCATTTACTACGGCTTCAAAATCAAAAACCCCGGTGGTTTCTTGAAAGATCTGTTCACAGCTCCTTTCCATTCAAGTGGTATTGGTGCAATTATTCTGGCCCCTGCCAACTTCGCATTGAACGTTATCGAGTATGCTGCCAAAACAGTATCTCTGGCCATGCGGCTGTTTGGTAATATGTTTGCCGGTGAACTCGTATTTATGTTGATCGCTCTTCTGGGCGGTGCATGGACAGGATTCAATGCAATGAGCATTGGGTTGGGGGTCGGCCATGTTCTGGCTGGTTCCATCTGGGCAATTTTCCATATTATGATTATTTTGCTCCAGGCATTCATTTTCATGATGCTGACACTGGTTTATATCGGTCAGGCACATGAAGGGCATTAAGATTTAACGTCCCGGTTTTTCGTGTAATATTCCGGGATGTTTTTTCTTGCAAATTGCATCATTTAATTTTTAATTGGTCTGTTTGCTTTGTTTTTAGTAGTTTTTTTTCCATCTTTAAATTTGTTTTAGGTTCATAACCACAAGGAGTTGTCATGACCACAGCAGCTTTCGTTGCTCTTGCTTGCGCGTTTATCATCGGTTTGGGTGCTATCGGTGCATGTATCGGTATCGCTATCATGGGCGGTAAATATCTTGAGGCATCTGCTCGTCAACCAGAATTGATGAATGCACTGCAAACAAAAATGTTCTTGTTGGCTGGTCTTATCGATGCTGCGTTCCTGATCGGTGTTGGTATCGCTATGTTGTTCGCGTTTGCTAGCCCATTCGGCGCTTAATACAGTAAACGTCTATACCATCTGTTGATGGGGTGTGAACTGGATGGAGATGCGGGCCTTATGATTTATCAATAAGGCCTGCATATGACAGAGTTCAATAAATTTCGGGTTTTGCAATTTCGCAAAGCCTTAACATAGTAGAAGGGAAACGACCGTGAATTTAAACGCGACGCTCTTTTTCCAGACGCTCGTTTTCTTTGTATTGGCATGGTTCACAATGCGGTTTGTGTGGCCTCCTCTTACAAAGGCTATCGATGAACGTCGTCAGAAAATTGCCGATGGTTTAGCTGCTGCCGACAAAGGCAAGGCAGATCTGGCTCAGGCCCAGGCTCGTATCAGCCTGATCGAAGCATCTGCAAAATCAGAGAATCACGCTAAATTGGCAGAGGCGGAAAAACAGGCAGCACTTATTGTAGAAGCTGCTCGTGGTGAAGCCGAGTCTGAACGCGCCCGTATTTTGGCTCAGGCCAAACAGGATGCCGAGCTCGAAGTAGAACGTGCTCGTCAGGGACTGCGTGAAGAAGTGGCCGCTTTGGCTGTTAAAGGTGCAGAGAAGATTCTTCAGCGTGAAGTAAATGAAAAAACGCATGCTGAGTTGTTGAATCAACTTAAAGCACAGCTTTAATTCGGGATTATCATGGCTGAATTATCAACAATTGCCCGCCCATATGCAGAAGCCTTGTTTGCCGCTGCCAAAGATGATCAAGCCGGCTTGGCTGCATGGTCAGAGGCTGTTAGTGAATTGGCACAAATTTCAAGTGTATCGGATGTGCGTGAAGCAATGTCCGATCCCAGATTAAGCAAAGATCAACGTAAAAAGCTGTTCTCAGGGCTGGTCAAGTCTGCACTTTCCAAAGGAATGCAGAACTTTATCGATCTGCTTGTGGACAACGATCGATTATTGCTATTGCCCGAGATCGCAGCGCAATTTGAAGAACTGAAAAATCGCCATGAGGGTTCTGCCAGTGCAGAAATCACAAGTGCTTTTGAATTAAGCGATGCGCAAATTCAGGAATTGCTTACTGGTCTCGAGAAAAAATTTGGCTGCAAGTTAAAGCCGGTTGTTACTGTCGATAAGTCACTTATTGGCGGTGTCCGAGTCACAGTGGGTGATCAGGTATTAGATACTTCCGTGCAAGCCCAGTTGGCTCGCTTGCGCGATACATTGGTCGCTGCATAAGCGCCAGAATAACAGGATTTCAGGAGTCTGAATATGCAACTCAATCCGTCAGAAATCAGCGAATTGCTTAAGAGCCGTATCGAAGGCTTGGGTACTTCTGCTGATGTTCGCACACAAGGTACGGTCGTTTCCGTAACCGACGGTATCACACGTATCCACGGTTTATCCGATGTGATGCAAGGCGAAATGCTTGAATTTCCAAACAACGTTTTTGGTCTCGCTCTCAACCTTGAGCGTGATTCAGTTGGTGCGGTTATTTTAGGTGATTATACAGGTGTGTCCGAAGGTGACCCTGTTAAAACAACCGGTCGCATTCTTGAAGTGCCCGTTGGTCCCGAATTGCGTGGTCGCGTTGTAAATACACTGGGTCAGCCCATCGATGGCAAAGGCCCGATCAATGCCAAAGAAACCGATATTATCGAAAAAGTGGCGCCAGGCGTTATTGCCCGTCAATCTGTTTCCCAGCCATTGCAAACCGGTATCAAGGCGATTGACGCCATGGTACCCGTTGGTCGTGGTCAGCGTGAGCTGATTATTGGTGACCGTCAAACTGGTAAAACCGCTGTTGCTATTGATGCCATCATCAACCAGAAAGGCAAAAACGTTACTTGCGTTTATGTGGCTGTTGGTCAAAAAGCATCCACGATCAATAACGTTGTTCGCAAGCTCGAAGAGCACGGCGCACTGGAATACACAATCGTTGTGGCTGCCGCTGCTTCTGATTCTGCCGCCATGCAGTACCTGGCTCCTTATGCCGGTTGTACCATGGGTGAATATTTCCGCGATCGTGGCGAAGATGCCCTGATCGTTTATGATGACCTGACCAAACAGGCATGGGCATACCGTCAGGTATCCTTGCTGTTGCGTCGTCCACCAGGCCGTGAAGCCTATCCCGGTGACGTTTTCTATCTGCATTCCCGCTTGCTCGAACGTGCGGCCCGTGTGAATGCCGACTATGTTGAAAAATTCACAAAAGGCGAAGTAAAAGGCAAAACAGGTTCCCTGACTGCTCTGCCTATCATTGAAACACAGGCAGGTGACGTTTCCGCTTTCGTTCCAACCAACGTAATTTCCATTACCGACGGTCAGATCTTCCTGGAAACAGACTTGTTTAACGCGGGTATCCGTCCTGCGATTAACGCGGGTATTTCCGTGTCTCGCGTGGGTGGTGCAGCCCAGACCAAAGTAGTCAAAAAACTGTCTGGCGGTATTCGTACCGACCTGGCCCAGTATCGTGAATTGGCTGCTTTCGCCCAGTTTGCATCTGACCTTGACGAAGCCACTCGCCGTCAACTGGAGCGTGGTAAACGCGTGGTTGAGTTGTTGAAACAGCCTCAGTACCAGCCTTTGCAGGTATGGGAACAAGCCGTGTCTCTGTTTGCCGTGAATAATGGCTACCTTGATGACATCGATGTCAGCCAGGTTCTGTCATTTGAAAAAGGTTTGAAAGATGAGTTGAAACACAAGCATACTGCTTTGGTTGATCGCATCGAAGAAACCAAAGAGCTTTCTAAAGATGACGAAGCCACTTTGAAAGAAGCGGTTCTGTCATTCAAGAAGAACGGTACTTACTAAGACCTGGTAGGGTGCACGATCATGATCCTGCACCCTTGTTTTGCAAAACCGTCTAACAGGAAGGCTTATGGCTGGAATTAAGGAAATCCGTACTCAGATCAAGAGTGTGCAAAACACTCGCAAGATCACAAAAGCAATGGAAATGGTCGCTGCTTCCAAAATGCGCAAGGCGCAGGAAAGAATGCGTGCAGGCCGTCCCTATGCTACCAAAGTACGTGAAATTGCTACGCACATGATGCAGACACATCCTGAGTACTCTCATCCTTATCTGGAAGAGCGTAAAGACCTCAAGGCTGTCGGCATTGTAGTGATAAGTACAGATAAAGGTCTGTGTGGGGGCTTGAATACCAACATACAGCGTCTTGTCTTGTCACGTCTTAAAGAATTTGATGCCCAGGGCATTAAGGTTCAGGCTACTGCGATTGGTAACAAGGGCCTGGGCTTTTTGACTCGAATCGGTACAAACCTGGTTTCTCAGGAAGTGCAGTTGGGTGACACCCCAAGTCTCGAGCGTCTGATTGGTGCACTGAAAGTGCAGTTTGATGCTTATATGGATGGCACGATTGATGCTTTGTATGTTGCCACGAACGTTTTCGTCAACACCATGAAGCAGGAACCTTCGTTTATTCGTTTATTGCCGTTGCCTGATGGTCTTGCTGATCCTTTCCAGACTTCCCAGGAAGAAGAGTCTCAGCTTCCCAAGGCATCATATAAGTGGGATTACATTTTCGAACCCGATGCAAAGTCAGTCATTGATGACCTGTTGCATCGCTATGTAGAGTCCGTAGTCTACCAGGCAGTAGCAGAAAATATGGCGTCTGAGCAGTCAGCCCGAATGGTGGCTATGAAAGCTGCGTCAGATAATGCGAAAAAAGTGATTGGTGATTTGCAACTGGTTTATAACAAAACCCGTCAGGCAGCAATTACTAAAGAAATTTCAGAAATCGTGGGGGGAGCTGCAGCCGTTTAAGCCAAGGGCTTGCTGGCTGTCAGTTTCTTTCAATCGTTATTAAGTAAGGAATCGACATGAGTAACGGTACCATCGTTCAGTGCATCGGCGCCGTCGTGGATATACAGTTCCCACGCGACAACATGCCAAAAATTTACGAAGCGCTTGTTTTAGCAGATGATGCAGGCGGTTTCGCTGAAAAAGGGCTTACCCTTGAAGTTCAGCAGCAACTGGGTGACGGCGTTGTCCGTACTATTGCTCTGGGTTCAAGCGATGGTCTTCGTCGCGGTATGGCAGTAAACAGAACCAATGCAGCTATTTCCGTACCAGTTGGTCAAGGTACACTGGGCCGCATTATGGACGTATTGGGTCGTCCAATCGATGAGGCTGGTCCAATCGAGCACGAAGAAAAACGTGCTATTCACCAGGCCGCTCCAAAATTCGACGAATTGTCTCCATCCGTTGAACTGCTGGAAACCGGTATTAAAGTTATTGATCTGGTTTGTCCGTTTGCAAAAGGCGGTAAAGTGGGTCTGTTCGGTGGTGCCGGTGTGGGTAAAACCGTTAACATGATGGAACTCATTAACAACATCGCTAAACAGCACTCTGGTTTGTCTGTTTTTGCCGGTGTGGGTGAGCGTACTCGTGAAGGTAATGACTTCTACCACGAAATGGAAGAGTCCAACGTTCTTGACAAGGTTGCCATGGTGTTCGGTCAGATGAACGAACCCCCAGGAAACCGTTTGCGCGTTGCCTTGACCGGCCTGACAATGGCTGAGAAATTCCGTGACGAAGGCCGTGATATCCTGTTCTTCGTTGATAACATCTACCGTTACACGCTGGCCGGTACCGAAGTATCCGCGCTGCTGGGACGTATGCCTTCAGCGGTGGGTTATCAGCCTACACTGGCTGAGGAAATGGGTGTTTTGCAAGAGCGTATTACCTCTACCAAAACAGGTTCCATTACATCTATCCAGGCCGTTTACGTTCCTGCCGATGACTTGACCGACCCTTCTCCTGCAACGACCTTCCAGCACTTGGACTCTACCGTTGTGTTGTCTCGTGACATCGCTTCACTGGGTATTTACCCTGCGGTTGACCCACTGGATTCCACCAGTCGTCAGCTGGACCCACAAGTTGTTGGTACCGAGCATTACGAAGTGGCCCGTGCTGTTCAGCAAACCCTGCAGCGTTATAAAGAGTTGCGTGATATTATCGCGATTCTGGGTATGGACGAGTTGTCTCCTGAAGATAAACAGGCCGTTGCACGTGCCCGTAAAATTCAGCGCTTCCTGTCCCAGCCTTTCCACGTTGCTGAAGTGTTTACCGGTTCTCCTGGTAAATATGTTCCATTGTCAGAAACCATCCGTGGTTTTAAAATGATCGTGGAAGGTGAATGCGATGCGTTGCCCGAACAGGCGTTCTATATGGTTGGTTCAATCGACGAAGCGTTTGAAAAAGCCAAAACCTTATAATTAAGGAATAGCGATGGCTACTATACATGTTGATGTGGTAAGTGCGGAAGAATCGATTTTTGCCGGTGAGGCCAAATTCGTTGCTTTGCCTGGTGAAGCGGGTGAACTGGGTATTCTTCCAGGCCACACACCACTGATCTCTCGTATCCGTCCCGGAACAGTGAAAATTGTTCGTGAAGACGGAGGCGAAGAGCTGGTATTTGTGGCTGGCGGCATCATTGAAGTTCAGCCGTATGGCGTTACGGTATTGTCTGACACAGCTATTCGTGCTGCAGATCTTGATGAAGCGAAAGCGGTCAAGGCACGCGAACAGGCTGAAGAAGCGTTGCGTAATGCACGAGACAAGGCAGAGATTGCTGTGGTCGAAGCCGAGTTGGCCATGTTGGCCGCTCAGGTTAGCGCCGCTCGTCGTCTGACTCAAATGAAAAATCGCCATTAAGCGACAAAAGAAGTACGAAAATAGCGCCCTTTGGGCGCTATTTTTTTGTATTTTTAAAACCCGGTTTTGTTTGGCGCCATTACGTTTTTCTGGTGATTGCTGCCCTGCCGGGCATTCATACCCGGCAGGGTGGAAAAACAAGGTTTATTTCAGGGCTGCGGCACGAATTTGGTCAATGGTTGCCGAAGGGGTGATCGCCTGTGGATCAACCAGACAATGCAAAATGGCCGGTTTTCCGCTTGCCACTGCCCGTTCAAAGGCAGGGCCAAATTCTTCATTGCTTTCCACTCTTTCTCCGTGGCCGCCAAACGCGAAGGCATAGGCGGCAAAATCGGGATTTTGCAAATGAGTGGCACTGATCCGCCCGGGGTAATGCTTTTCCTGGTGCATGCGGATGGTGCCATACATGCCATTGTCAAAAATCAGCACAACGATATTCAGACCGTATTGTACGGCGGTGGCAAATTCCTGGCCGTGCATCATGAAGCAGCCATCACCGGCAAAGCAGACAACCGGCGTGTCGGGCAACAGGCGTTTTGCACCCACAGCCGCAGGCAGGCCATAACCCATCGAGCCCGAGGTGGGGGCCAGCTGGGTACCGAATTGAGTAAACCGGTGGAAACGGTGCAGCCAGGTAGCATAATTGCCGGCTCCATTGGTCATAATCGTATCTGGAGTCAGCCGGCTATCCAGGTACTGCATGATATGGGGCATTTGCAGTTTGCCTGGCACGCTCACGGTTGCCGGGTCGCTCCAGCTCAGGTAATCGTTATGGGCCTGCTTGACCAGGTCCTCCCGGCCAGTGCCTGGCTTGATGCTTAGTTTACCCAGTGCACGGGTGAATTCTGCTGGGGTTGCGTTAATAGCCAGCTGAGCCTGGTAGACCCGGTTCAGTTCCTGGCTGTCGGGGTGTACATGCACCAGTTTTTGCTTGGGAACCGGGATGGACAGGGCCGTATAACTTTGTGAAGGAACCTCGGACATGCGGCCTCCCACCAATAGCACGGTATCGGCCTGTTCAAAACGTTTTAGCAACTTCGGATTAATACCCAGTCCAATATCACCGGCAAAGCAGGGGTGGTTGGCGGGAAAGAGCATTTGGCGCCTGAACTGGACGGCAACGGGCAATTGATTTTTTTCCGCAAACCGGGCAAAGGCGTTCACGCTATCTTCGCTCCAGCGGCTGCCGCCCAGAATGGCGAGCGGGTTTTTGGCTTCACTCAACAGGTTTTCAAGGGTGTCCATCTGGGATTGGGTAGGGGCTGATTCAACCGCTTCCACGCGGGGGGCATCGGCCACTTCACGCAGTTGTACCAGCATGTCTTCGGGCAGGGCAATCACAACCGGGCCAGGGCGTCCTGAGGTCGCCACATGAAACGCCCGGGAAATCAGCTCCGGTATTCGGCTTGCATCATCAATTTCGGTGGTCCATTTGGTTTGAGTGCCGAAAACGGCGCGGTAATCCACTTCCTGGAAAGCTTCACGTTCACGCATGCCGGTTTCAATTTGGCCAACAAAAACGATTAAAGGGGTAGAGTCCTGCCTGGCAATATGAATGCCGGCAAATGCGTTGCTGACGCCCGGGCCGCGGGTAACCATGCAAATGCCAGGACGGCCGGTTAATTTGCCATAGGCATCGGCCATCATGGCGGCACCTCCCTCCTGGCGGCATACGGTAATTTGAATATCAGTATCATGCAGTGCATCAAGTACGGCAAGATAGCTTTCACCGGGTACACAAAAAACGTGCTCCACGCCTTGTGCCATAAGTTGATCTACAAGAATTTGTCCACCACTGCGAGTTTTGATATTGTTTTCCATGAGTATTCTATAATAGTAGGGTTTGTAATAAACGTAGCCAAAATAGGAAGTTAGTTTCTACTTAAGAAAACATTCTGGCTGCCGAAACATTATATTAAAGGAAATTCTATATGAAAGGGCGTTCTCTATTTCGCGTCGCTGCGCTGGCCATGAGTCTCGGACTTGGCTTTATGGCCATGACATCTCCTGCCAAAGCAGAAACCAAATATCCTGAGCATGCGGCAAAAATTGTTGTGGGCTTTAGTCCTGGCGGTACCACCGACGTACTGGCCCGTATCGTGGCTAAAGGCCTAAGTGATGAGTTGGGTGAATCTTTTGTTGTGGAAAACAAAGCCGGTGCTGGCAGCAATATTGCCACTGACCTGGTTGCCCGCGCCAAGCCCGACGGCTATACATTGCTAATGATGGCAATTACCACCACCATTAACCAAACACTGTATAACAATATCAAGTTTAATGTAGAAAAAGATTTTGCACCGGTTGCCTTGGTCGCCAAGGTTCCCAACGTGCTGGTTGCCAACAAAAACATGCCCTATAATTCGGTGAAAGAGTTGGTCGATCATGCAAAGGCCAAGCCTGAAGACGTGATTTACGGTTCTTCCGGCTCAGGCACTTCAATGCACTTGTCTGGTGAGCTGTTCAAGCAGCAGGCAGGTATCGAGATGCTGCACATTCCCTATGGTGGTAGTGGTCCAGCCATGACTGCTCTTTTGGGCGGTCAGGTTCATGTCATGTTCGACAACATGCCTTCTTCCGCTCCGCATATCAAAGCCGGTTCGCTGAAGCCATTTGCTATTACTTCCGCAAATCGCTCTCCCGCTTTCCCTGATGTACCTACCCTTCAGGAATTGGGTTACCCCAATTTCACGGTTGACTCCTGGTTTGGAATTGTTGCACCTGCCGGTACACCCAAGGAAATTGTGGACAAGCTAAACGTTACCATTGAAAAAATCCTGTCCAAGCCAGAAGTGGTTGAACAGCTGGATGGTTTGGGTGCGGTTACTGAAAAAAATACACCAGAACAATTTGGTGCGTTTATTTCAGCCGAAACCAAAAGCTGGGGTGACGTTATCCGCAAAGGTGGCATTAGCGTAGATTAATTCTGTCGTCAGTCGCTTGTTTGCCTGATATCATTCGTGTTTTTCAGGCAGGCAAGCTATCTACAGCCGGTCTTTTCAAGACATGAAAAAAGCTAATAGATAAAATTCCATTAGCTTTTTTTATTACTTCTCAATCCAGGACATTTCCCCTCTTGTGGGGGGTAAGACGTGGGGGTTCAACAAAAGCAGCCAGTGCTTTTGGTGCTGGGTTCAATTACCAGCTGAAACCACCTGTGCTGTGATCTTTACGATCAGCCTGGTCAATTGCTTTTTCGGTATCTTTAAACATTTCAACGAATGAGCTGACAGCGGTAGCAATTGAAGCAATAACAGCTTTAAACATTTTCACCAGATTAACGGGGCGTTCTTCGCTGATTGCCTGTGAAATAAGTTCGCGCTCAAGGTTGTCGCTAAGGGTAATGTTGGAATTCATTGCGGTTTGCATGTGTTATCTCTCTTGAATTGAGTGTTAAGTAAGTGATATCCATTATAGGGTTTTCCCTAGTTTGTTGCAAGTGAAATTGTTGTTTTTTCAAATAATTAATTGAAAATTAAGGATTTTTTTCAAAAAAGACACAATTGCAGGTGCTTGATATTGTGGAAAGTAGCAATTGTTACCAAGTGTTATGAATTGTTATGATGAGGCCCGTCATGAATCGTAATACGGGAGATAAAAATGCGAGAGTGTCTGGATTGTGGTGTTCTGGTCGTGCCTTCTTTTGAGGAAAGAATAAAGGCGTTTATTGACAGGGCAAATGTAAATACCCGAAAATTAAATCTCTATCCTGTTAGCCTGATGGAAGACTGTTACCCATCGGACAGCCTTTCCTCGTGCCCTCAACGTCAGGATGCCTATCCGGATCTCTCGGTGTTAACCAACCTGTCGCAAAGGCTGCAGCGTTTTGACGTGATTTTGCTGCCGGTTTCCCAGGATTCTCTGGTATGGACCAGGATGCTGCTTCAGCAAACGCCGCTCTCCCTGTTACGTCCGGTGATTGCGTTAACGAAAGAAATACATCCTGTGGCCATGTACGATTTGGTGTGTCTTGGGGTGGCTGACTGTGTTTTTGCACCCGATAACATCGAAGAGCTAAGGGTTCGCCTGCTCATGCGTTTGCGGCATGAACAGGAAAAGCAATTGCTTGACGGCTCAAGAACGCCTGTTTTGCATGACAAGGCCCGTGAGGTGTCCAGGGTCAGCCGCTCTGTTACTCCTGTTTTCGAAGTCGATGCCTGTTGCAGGGAGCTTGTCAGTCAGGCCCATTCTTACAAGGAAGCCAAATCCAGGCTGGTTGCCCAGTTTGAAAAGACTTATGTGACGCATGCCTTGTTCAGGTGTGGTGGCAATATTGCGATGGCGGCCAGAGTCTCCAGCAAGCATCGAAGGGCATTTTGGGCATTAATGCAAAAACACGGGATCAAGGCAGAACAATTCAAAGATATGCTCTAGTTCGTCACTGTCGCCCTGTAAGTGCCTGAATCAGTTAAAATCTTGGATTCATCATTAAAAGGGATTGCTGTGGTTGCTGCTACATTACAAAACGATACTTTCCTTCGCGCCTTGCAGCGTCAGCCGGTTTCTTATACACCGGTCTGGCTCATGAGGCAGGCAGGCCGTTATCTGGCCGAATACAAACAAACCAGAAGTACCGCAGGTTCTTTTCTGGGGCTTGCCAAAAACCCGGATTTTGCAACAGAGGTTACCATTCAGCCCCTGGATCGTTTTCCGCTTGATGCAGCCATTCTGTTTTCAGATATCCTGATGATTCCTGATGCAATGGGGTTGGGACTTGATTTCGTTCACGGAGAGGGCCCACGTTTTGCGCGCCCGCTGCGTACGGAAGATGATGTCAACAAGCTGGCGGTTCCGGACATGAACGAGTTGCGTTATGTGTTTGATGCGGTAGCCCAAATCAGAAGCAGCCTTAATGGCCGTGCGCCGCTCATCGGGTTTGCCGGCAGCCCCTGGACGGTTGGCTGTTATATGGTGGAAGGTCAAAGTTCTGCCGATTACCGCACCATCAAAACCATGCTGTATACGCAGCCGGCACTGTTGCACAAAATCCTGGATATTACCGCCCAAACGACGACCCAGTACCTGAATGAACAAATCAAGGCGGGTGCCCAGGCTGTCATGATTTTTGACAGCTGGGGCGGTGCTCTGGCCGATGGCCTGTATCAGCAATTTTCGCTGGCCTACATGAAGCAGGTCTGCGATGGTCTCTTGCGTGAATATAACGGCCAGAAAATCCCGGTGATTGTGTTTACCAAAGGCGGTGGCTTGTGGCTTGAAGATATTGTGACCACGGGTTGCGATGCGATTGGGCTGGACTGGACGGTCAATCTTGGCAAGGCCCGTGCCCGGGTTAACGATGCCGTTGCCCTGCAAGGCAATCTTGACCCGATGAGCCTGTTTGGTTCTGAAGCATCGGTACGTCAGGAAGTGCGTCGGGTGATTGATGATTTCGGTCCGGTCGGCAAGGGTGGTCATGTTTTTAATCTGGGTCATGGCATTTCCCAGTTTACCAATCCTGAAAGGGTTGCCGCCCTGGTGGATGAAGTGCATTCCTATAGCCGGAAAATGCACGTTTAATTGAAGTTGTGCACAGTTTTAATAAAGGGTAATATTTGCCCTTTATTAAAACAAAATATAGAAATTCATATTAAGTTATTGATATTAAAAAGAAAAATTGGTTTACCACAAGCTCTTTCAAAGAATTTGTACTGATTTTCATCTTTTCAACAGATTATCAATATACTTTTCCCCAAAGTTATCCACAGCCTGTAGGCAGGTCGCCAGCACTCATTATCAATATCTGTTGCCGGTGTTGAAACGGTCTCCATCACTTGTCAGGCAATCTTCAGGAAGCAGGGTTTGAAACATAATCAATGGATTCGTGTCGCTTTGGACGTCCCTTTGGCGGGCCCCTTCGATTATCGTGTGCCTGAATCCCTGGAAGCCATTAAGGGGCAACGGGTGCTGGTGCCTTTTGGTCGCCGCGAGCTCATAGGTATCGTGCTGGACACCATCGAAAGTCCTTCTTATCCCGAAGAGCAGGTCAAGGACATCTTGATGGTGTTGGATGATTTACCCCCATTGCGGCAGGATTGGCTGGATTTTGGCCAGTTTGCCGCTTCATATTATCATCGTCCGGTGGGTGAGGTTTTGTTGCCTGCCATGCCTTCCGCACTTAGAAAGCCCGGTTCTTATACCGGCAAGTTGTCCAAGGGAGGGCCGGTTGCCCGGCTTGACCGTAAAAAGAAAAAAACCCGGGTGCCCGAGCCACCGGAAGACCGGATGCATGAGCTTAATCCCGAGCAGCAGCAAGCAGTGGATACCGTGCAGTCACTGAAGGGGTTTAAAACCGTCCTGCTGCATGGCGTGACCGGTAGTGGCAAAACCGAGGTCTATCTGCACTTGGCACTGGATGCCCTGACTAAAGGTAAACAGGTACTGTTTCTGGTGCCTGAAATCAATCTTACTCCGCAATTTGAACAGGCCTTGCTGGCCCGTTTCCAGCAGGTGGTAGGCCTGGAAGGGCTCGCGGTATTGCATAGCGGGCTGGCTGAGGGTGAGCGTCTTAAAGCCTGGGTTGCCATACAGCGTGGACAGGTCAGAATCGTGCTGGGAACACGGATGGCCATTTTTGCTCCTTTGCAGGAAGCGGGCCTGATTATTGTGGATGAGGAGCATGATGCTTCTTACAAGCAACAAGAGGGTTTGCGATATTCTGCACGGGATCTGGCCATATGGCGTGCGCACCAGCTGGATATTCCCGTTGTGCTGGGGTCGGCCACGCCTTCACTGGAAAGCTGGCAGCATGCCAGGCTTGGCCGGTATCTTAAACTGACCCTGTCAAAACGCGCCAAAACCACCTATATGCCAGCCATTAAACTGGTGGACACCAAACAGATCAAGCTGGAGCAGGGGTTTGCACCGGTGGTCTTGCATGCCATCCGGGAACGGCTGGCGCGGGGTGAGCAATCTCTGGTATTCCTTAACCGGCGTGGCTATGCGCCCGTCATTCATTGCGCCTCATGCGGCTGGATGAGCCAGTGTCCGCGCTGTTCGGTGTATACCGTGATGCATCGCATGCCCGGGCATGGCAATGTCTTGCAATGCCATCATTGCGGCTATTATGGCAGGGTGCCGGTTAAATGCCCCGATTGTGGCAATCAGGATCTGGAAATGCTGGGCAGGGGCACCCAGCGGGTTGAGGAATTCTTGCAGGCGGCTTTTCCACAAGCCTGTGTTGAACGGATTGATGCGGACAGTACCCGTCTGAAGGGCAGTGCGCGCCAATTGTTTGACCGGGTGCATTCGGGTGAAATTGATATCCTGGTGGGTACGCAAATGGTGGCTAAGGGGCATGATTTTCGTAAACTTGGCCTGGTGTGTGTGCTCAATGCCGATGCCATGCTGTTTTCTTCCGATTTCAGGGCCCCCGAAAAGCTGTTTGCCCAGCTTGCCCAGGTATCGGGCAGGGCGGGCAGGCATGTGGCGGGTGGTGAAGTACTGATTCAAACTGCGTATCCCGAACAGGCGGTTTACCAGGCCCTGATACAGCATGATTATGATACTTTTGCCAATGCCAGCCTTGAAGAGCGTAAAATCACTCATCTGCCTCCTTTTTCTTACCAGGTGCTTATTAGCGCCCAAGCCAAAACCGTCAATGAGGCCATGCAATTTTTACTCGAGGCCAGGCAGTTGCTGGCATCGCAGCCACAATTGGCCGGCTTTCAGGCCGTCATCAATATGTATGATCCCGTCCCCTTGCGGATTGTTCGGGTGGCGCATGTAGAAAGGGCACAATTGTTGGTGGAGTCGGCATCACGGCCTGTATTGCAGGCGTTTCTGGGGCATTGGCTGCCACTGGTGCAGGAAATTGGCAAGCGTCACCGTATTCGTTACTTTATCGAAGTGGATCCCCTTGAAATATGAGTACAACAAATCTTGATGGCCTGAATGCCTCCCAGCGTGAGGCCGTTTTGTACCTGGACGGGCCCTGTCTGGTCCTGGCGGGCGCGGGCAGTGGCAAAACAAGTGTGATCACGCAAAAAATCGCCTACCTGATCAATACTTGTGGCTACGATGCCAAAGGTGTTGTGGCGCTGACGTTTACCAACAAAGCAGCCAGGGAAATGGCCGAGAGGATTAAAACACTGATTGACCGAAAACTCATGAAAGGGCTGATTATCAGTACCTTTCATTCGCTGGGGGTCCGTTTTTTACGGGAAGAGGCCTCGCATGCCGGTCTGAAGCCGCAGTTTTCCATCCTGGATGCCAATGACACCTACGGTATTGTGCAGGAAATGCTGGCAACGACCGACAAGGGGCGGATTCGCATGGTGCAGCAAAAAATCTCGCTCTGGAAAAATGATCTGGTTACCCCTGATATGGCTGAAAGAATGGCTCAAACTCCCGACGAGGTGGATGCCGCGCTGGTGTATCGCAGTTATGATGCGACGCTCAAGGCTTATCAGTCGGTGGATTTTGATGATCTGGTTCGCCTGCCGGCCCAATTGATGATGCAAAATGCCGAGGTGCGTGAGCGTTGGCAAAAGCGCATCAAATATTTGCTGGTGGATGAGTACCAGGATACCAATGTTTGCCAATATGAGTGGGTGAAGCAATTAACCGGTTTCCGGAATATGTTCACTGCCGTGGGTGATGATGACCAGGCCATTTATGCCTGGCGTGGTGCAACGATTGAAAACCTGGCCAAACTGACCAAAGACTATAAGAATCTGAAGTTGATCAAGCTGGAACAAAACTATCGCTCGGTGGAAACGGTGCTGAATGCGGCTAATCAGGTGATTTCAAAAAATCCCAACCTGTTTGGTAAAAAACTCTGGTCCAATTTGGGCAGGGGAGAACCGATTCAGGTCATTTCCATGGATAATGAAGAGGCCGAGGCCGAATCGGTGGGTATGCGTATATCGGCCTCGCGCTTTGAGCGTAATGCCCAGTGGAAGGATTATGCCGTTCTTTACCGGGGCAATCATCAGGCGCGAATTATCGAGCAGACATTCAGGCAGTTGCGTATTCCCTATACCATTTCGGGCGGACAAAGTTTTTTTGACAAGGCCGAGGTGCGTGATGTGCTGTCTTATTTGCGTCTGATTGCCAATGAGGAGGATGATCCGGCCTTTATTCGGGCGGTTACCACGCCCCGGCGTGGGGTTGGGCAAGCTACCCTGACTGCATTGGGTGAGCATGCGGCAGAAAAGAAATGCTCGCTTTTTGAGGCGGTGTTTGATGAGGAGCTGGATCATAAAATTGCCAGCCGGCAGCTTGAACCCTTGCGTGTCTTTGCCAAATTCATCCAGACCATCCAGTGGCGCGCCAGCAAAGGCAAGGCAGACCCGGTCCAGGCCGTGCAACCCGCTTCGGCCGATGTGTTGCTGGATGATATTCTCAAATACATGAATTATGAACACTACCTGTATGAAACCCAGGAAGAACGCGCGGCGGAAAACCGTTGGCTGAACGTGCTGGAACTGGTGGACTGGCTCAAGCGCAAGTCAAAGGAAGATGGCCTTGACCTGATGCAGCTGGTGCAGCATATTGCCCTTATTACCATGCTGGAACGCAGCGAGGAAGAAGAAGAGCCGGATGCCGTCAAGCTAACCACCATTCACGCTTCCAAGGGGCTGGAGTATCCTTATGTGCACATGGTGGGCGTGGAAGAGGGCCTGTTGCCCCATATGGGCAAGGATGATGAATATGGCGATGCCAACAAAGATGCCGAGGCGCTGGATGTGCGTATCCAGGAAGAACGCAGGCTCATGTATGTGGGCATTACACGGGCACAGTTCCACTTGACCCTGACCTGGTGTAAAAAACGTCGTCGGGCACGTGAAGACCTGATTCGTGAGCCCTCTCGTTTTATTAGTGAAATGGGACTGGAAAGCGGACGCCAGCTACTCCAGGATCCTTATCAGGGCATGAGTCCCAAGGAAAGACTGGTTAAGTTAAAAGAGATGCTGCAGAAAAAAACTGCCGGTGCATAGGCTTAAATGCTATTTGCAACAGGTGTCCGCATTTTTGGGTGTGGGTGTTTAGGGACGGATGCCGGTGAAAACCGATTATCCGGGTCCATTGGAAATGGAATTGCGAGAAACCAAAAGGGATTTAAGGTGCTCCTGGCTTTTATGACCAATATGGTCGCACAATAAAGAGTCGGCAACTTCGCTGCCAAAAATGGTTTTCACTGCGTTAAACAGTAAATTGAACATGATGTTTCCCCCCCCCTTTGTTGGATTGTATCTAGGGGTTAGTCCCTGTTTTTCTTGGTGATGGTGGCCATAAGCCGTGGATGTCTCTATCCAGGGTGATAGGCCTAGAGAAGGAAATAAAAAAACCTCCGGTGATACCGAAGGTTTTTGTGTGGTGAAAATTGCGAAGGCAGTTTGTTATTCTGCTGCGGGTGCTTCGGGTTCGGTCAAAGAACCGCCTGATTTGTTTGCCATGTATACAACCGCACGTTTGACTTCAATATCATCCAGGGAAGTGTCGCCACCTTTGGCAGGCATGGCGTTGAATCCTTCCAGTGAATGTTTGAAAAGCGTGTCCTCACCTTGTGCGATGCGTGGCGCCCAAGCTGCGCTGTCACCTATTTTTGGGGCACCGGCCACACCGGCGTCATGGCAGGCCATGCAAAGTTTGTTGTACAGGGCTTCACCGGTCAGTAACTGTTTGGGGCCGGTTTCTTCTGTTTCTGTGACGATGGTCACGTTGTATAAGGCGACTGGCGCGATACGGGCGGCAATGGCTTCATGAGACATGGCATCTGAGCCGTAACCAACCCTGGGAGTTGTATCTACCAGCTTTACCAGCAGGATGATCGCGATGACAGGCACCAGGAATGACAGGCCCACGACAGCAATCAGCTGCTTGGGTGATTTGATGGGACTTTTGTGTTCTTCGTTGTGTACTGTTTGTTCGCTCATGGATCAAATCCTAAGGTTTTTGTTTGCGCAAATACGAGTGGGTAATGAAATCCGGTCATTTAGTATTGTTAATCAGATTATACTTACTAAAAGTACGCGGAAGATTATAGTGATGAATTATAGCGACACTATCTGAAATTTGTATGAATTCCAACAATATATCCCCTTAAAATGCCATTTTGCTGTGCGTTTTATGATCAAAAGCCTGTTTTTTTATAAGCTGTCTTATCTTTTAAACAGAAATTTTGTTAAATAGTAGCGGTTATTAAGATTAATAAGGTACAATCATCGGTTCTGTCAGTCTCCGTAGTTCAATGGATAGAATGAGAGTTTCCGAAGCTCTTGATACAGGTTCGATTCCTGTCGGAGACGCCAAATGAATACTTATACTGCCTGGCAGCGGTACTAAAGAAAAATGAAAAAAGCCCCTGCTTTCCCATGAGAGCAGGGGCTTTTGTTTTTATAACCGTGAGTAAAATCTGCTCACCAAAAAGATGAGTAAGCCGTAACAAGCTCACACCCTTCCCCCCACACCTTTAAATTTCTCCACAAAAGCAGAGATTTTTTGGAGGACAGTTTGCTTTTTAATCAAATACTTCGGGTTTAGCGGACTCATCTTAGGCAGCAGCTCATTTAAGGCCGTACCTTGTTCGCTGGCATACTCACGTCGTAATGAGATGCTCAGGTAACGTCTGGCAGCGTCACTATTCAGGTTTTCTTCGGCAATCAGTGCTTCGGCTTCGCGTTTTTGCTCGTCTTGAGCGTAGTTGAAAAACGCCTCAATAACACTGGCTTTATCCCCTATCTGATCCAGATCCGTTTGATTAATGAAATCCACAACCAAACTTTCTTTGGCTCGATTGCCTAAGCTGGCACGGATCATCCGACGTACTTCATCCACGAGCTCGGTCTTGCTCTTGTTTTTTTTGTTTTGCTCAAAGATCAGCTCCAAAATGTAGTCAAGGTTGATCTCTTGTGATTTAAGCAAATCCACCTCAAACACCACATCATCCCAGTCAATGGTGGATTGGCTCTGTTGCTCTCCTGCTTTTTGGCGACGCTGCCAATCACGAATATCGTTATAGGTAGAGCGATAATCTTGCACCTTACGCTCAGCGGGCAGACGTATGATTTGCAGCTCAGCCAGCTTTTCATCATCAAGGTAATGCTCGGCCTTAAAGGCCTCTACGGCCTGTGCATCGCTCAGGTCTAGGTTTTGTAAGGCTTTAAGGCTGGCGTACTCATCGTAGTTTTGCAAAATGTTCTCAACGCGCAAATACTCACCAAATAGCTTAGCGAAGGCTTTTTTGTCGGCCTCTTTTTCTATGGCGGATGGGTCAGGAAAGCGCTGCTCCAGCTCGCTCACCACGTCCATAAAGCCGCGCCGTGCTTCACCGGTTACCACATCCGTAAAGCCCTCCATGTATTCCTTATAGCTTTTCTCTAACACCACGTTTTTAGTGTTTTTGTCGCCAAACAGGGTAATGGCATCAATGGTGGCTTTTTCCAAATCTCGGAAGGTGACGATATTACCAAAGGTTTTGGTGGCATCGTAAATACGGTTGGTACGCGAGTAGGCCTGCATTAAGCCGTGGTAACGCAGATTTTTATCCACGAACAGGGTATTGAGCGTTGGCGCATCAAAACCAGTGAGGAACATGCCCACCACAATCAGCAGATCAATCTCCTGCGATTTCACCCGTTTGGCCAAGTCGCGGTAGTAGTTTTGGAAACCGTTACTATCCACGCTAAAGTTGGTTTTGAAAAACGTGTTGTAGTCATCTATCGCTGCGCTCAAAAACTCTTTGGCGCTGCTGTTCATGGCCGACACTTCAAAGCTTTCATCGGCAATATCGCCAATAGCGTCTTGTTCCTCGTTAGCCGCAAAAGAAAATATTGTGGCGATTTTCAGCGGCTTGTCCGCGTCTTGTTGCAGTTGGTTCAAGGTTTCATAGTACAGCTTGGCGGCATCCACGCTGCTGACCGCAAACATGGCATTAAAGCCTTGGTTATTGCCTCGCAAGCGGTGGGTTTTCTGAGGAAAGTGGGTCAGCACATACTGCGATATTTCGCGAATCCGTTCGGGGTGCAATAAGGCTTGCTTGTTCTCTAGCGCACTCAGCTTTTGCTCGTCCTGCTCCTGCTCCAGCGCCTTAAACTGTGGGCGGACATCGTTGTAGTCCACCTTAAACTTCAGCACTTTTTCATCCCGAATGGCATCGGTAATCACATACGAATGCAGCTCGCGACCAAACACACTGGCCGTGGTTTCAGCCCCCAAAGCGTTTTCTACAAAAATCGGTGTGCCGGTAAAACCAAACTGGTAATAATGCTTAAATTTCTTTTGCAGATTTTTCTGCGCCTCACCAAACTGGCTGCGGTGGCATTCGTCAAAAATAAACACCACCTGCTTGTGATAAATAGGCAAGCTTGCCTCGCCCTTGATCAGGTTATTCAGCTTTTGAATGGTGGTAACGATAATCTTGTTATCGTCTTTATCCAAATTGCGCTTGAGGCCAGCGGTGCTGTCAGAGCCGTTCACACTATCCGGTGAAAAGCGCTGGTACTCCTTCATGGTCTGGTAATCGAGGTCTTTCCTATCAACCACAAAGAACACCTTGTCGATAAAGTCCAGCTCGGTGGCTAGCCGCGCCGCTTTAAAACTGGTCAGCGTTTTACCCGAGCCTGTGGTATGCCAAACAAAACCACCGCCTTCTGGAGTGCTCCATTTTTTGCTGGCAAAAGCACTTTTGATCTTCCACAGAATCCGCTCGGTGGCGGCAATTTGGTAGGGGCGCATCACCAGCAACGTGTCGCTCACATCAAACACCGAGTAATGCAGCAGCACGTTCAGCAAGGTGTTTTTTTGAAAGAAGGTCGCAGTAAAGTCTTTTAAGTCTTTAATCAGACTGTTGTCGGCTTTGGCCCAGTTCATGCTGAAGTCGAAACTGTTTTTATCGCGCTTGGTCGTGTTGGCAAAATAACGGGTATCGGTACCGTTAGAGATCACAAACAACTGCAAATACTTATACAGCGAGTTGTCTGAGTTGAAGCTCTCTTTGCTGTAGCGGTGTATCTGATTAAAGGCTTCACGAATAGCAACACCACGCTTTTTCAGCTCGATATGCACCAGCGGTAAACCGTTCACGAGTATCGTCACATCGTAGCGGTTCGCGTAGCTGCCGGTTTGCTCAAACTGCCTAATCACCTGCAATTTGTTGCGGGCAATGGTGTGTTTATCGACCAGATAAATGTTCTGAATCCGGCCATCGTCAAACACAAAATCCAGAATGTAATCGTCGTGGAGTTTACGGGTCTTGTCGGTAATGCTGTCGCTGGGTTTATCCAGATAGCTCTCTACAAAGCGCTGCCACTCCCCTTCCGTGAACACCACCTTATTCAAGGCTTGCAACTGCTCTCGCGCATTGGCCAGCATGGCTTGTGGGTTGTTCAGCCCTGCTACGTACTCATAGCCTTGGTGTTGCAAATCTTGGATCAGCTCTTGCTCGAGCGCGTCTTCGCTTTGATAGCTTTCCGCGACTTGCCAGTTTTTAGTGTATTTGTCCAACACAATAAAGTTGTTGGATTCGGCAATGGGTGTGTAGCTTGTCATTGGCTTTTATCCTTTTTGCTCAATCGTTTTTTATTTCACGGTCAAAACCTGACTCTCTGGGTCTGAGTTTTGCCTGCTATCGCGCCATATTCAGTGGTAGGTTCCATTTTGGAACATAGCAGTTTTTCGTCTCAATCACCTCTCTCAAAAATATTCTTCAAGTGCTTGGTGATTGCCGGGCGTTGTGTAGAGTAAGAACTCCGTGGCTTGGTCTTGTGTGCTTAATTGTTGGCTCATAGGGTCCTTCTTTATGCAGTTGCAACGGTTTCAGTCTTGGAAAAGCTCAGCAGCAAGCTGCGGTAAAACTCGCACAGCTGTTCGCGCAGTTCGATTTCGCTTTGGTCGCTTTCAGCTACTTGCCAGTTTTGGGGATATTTATCCAATAGGATAAAGTTATTGGATTCGGCGACGAGCTTAGTGTGTTCAACCATGTTGTTCTTCTTCCTTCTGCCAATAACCGTAATTGCTTACCAAGTGGTTCAGAAGCAAAGCTACCGTATTCTTTTCAGGAGCACTGGGCTCAGAGACGACTTCATTCGACAATGTTGAATGACTGGTAAATTGAATAATCCGGTTCAAATAGGCCTGCTTGTCGTCAGGCAAAAGTTCTGACCACTTTGGATAGCCTAAAAAACTGGCGGTCTTCTCATACAGATTGCGCAAAAGCGTAAAATGGTACTTCTGCACCTTGTTTTCAGCGATAGCATTCTCGAGCGTTTGCTTTAAATATAGATGGTAAGAGAAGCTTTTATTGGAGTCGCCATACTTATCCAACAGCTCGAAAGTGCCATCTTCAAAACGTTCCAACAGGTAACAAGATTTACTGTTTAGCTCGTTGTAAAGCACGTTATAAAATAACGGACTGTGGGTGGTGACAATAAATTTCAGGTTCGATTCGCTGGACTTGATAAGACCAGCCAAGTTGACCGCCAACTCAATTAAATGATTTTCATCCAGAGAGCTCACAGGATCATCAATAAATACATAATCTAACTGGTCAAATTGATTGGTTTCTCGCTCTGCAGGCTCAACGACATTTAGGATGGTGATCACTTGGTCCAGTAGCGTGTAGAATATACTCCAGATAAAGCTACTTTCTTCGCCTTTGGATATTTTCAGAGGCTCCGTACCTTTGTCATCACCCCGCTCCAGTGTAAAGGTGACCTCAGCAAAGTCTTCACTAAAGTGTGGAGTCAATTTGTCATTAGCGAAGCGTTGGAAGTACTTAATGATATTTCCATCCTGCCCAAGGTCTTTCAGTAAAGTCAGCAACCAGTCAGTATAGGTATTCGGCTGAATTTTCAGCCTAGGGGCGACATCCTCTTCCAAGTCGTTATCCCAATAGAAGAGGTCTTCGGTAAAGGCGTTGTAGTAGAGAAATTTTTTACGAGATAACATTACGTCATTTTCGTCGCCTTCATCAAAGTCTTTAGGTGCAACCAATTTCTTGAACTCGCGAGACAAGCGCGTTTTACCCGTACCATTAAAAGCGTAAATCAGTTGCACTTTCGGCACCTGCTTGACCACCTCGACCTCAGTGGCTTTCTTATTCTTCACCGTTCTTGGCGCATTTAATTGCTGCGCAATGTCTTGTAACGTCTTGCTCATATCAAGCGACTACCTTGGTATCTGGCTTAGGGAAGCTCAGCAACAAATCGCGGTAGTATTCGTACTGCTGTTGGCGCAGCTCGATTTCGCGGGGCAAGCCTTCGGTGAGGGAGGTGGTTAGCGTATCGAATTTGTCGAGGATGGCGACGATGCGTGCTTGTTCTTCTAGTGAAGGTACTGGAATTAGATATTCTAAAATTTTCGGTTTATTACCTCGTGGCATTTTTGCGCCTTTAGCATGCTGCATGTTGTACTCAAAAAATTTATCATCAGCTAGAACTTGATATAAATATTTTGGGTTTACAGCAGTATCTGTAGGATGAACTACAAGAACATCCCCATTCGTTCCACCAACTCGATCAGCATGCCAAATTTTCTTTAAATAAGGACGTATATTCCCTATCAATATATCACCCACCTTGTATTTTGTAAGATTTCCACTATCTGGAGTGCGGGTAGAGTCTATTTTTCCAGCTCGATTTTGTAACAAGCTTTCAACACCAACATAATTACTGCCATCGAGCTCTGTATGCCTAATACGGCTCTTTGAGTACTCGGCTACCTCCCCCAACGTCTTCCACTCCACTTCCCCTTCTTCAAAACTCAACAACTGGTCGCGATAGTAGTTGTATTGTTGCCTGCGTAGGTTAAGCTCGGCGGTCAGCTCGGCGGTCATGGCGGTAAATGCGTCTAGAATACGGACGATTTCGGCTTGGATTTCCAACGATTTTTTGGGGTTGTCTGGGCAGGGGATGGGGCACTCAAAACCATTCATGACAGATGAACTTAAGTTGTTAATAGTTGAGCTTTTCAACATTTCATCCATATAACGTTGAAAAATAGCGCTAGTTAAAATATGAAACATATACCCTGGAAGTAGATTGCTATGAGGTCTTACAACCCCCATAAATCCACCAAAGTAGTAATCCAAATCCTCTTTAATAAAAGCTACTTTACCAACGTGCTCTCTGCTGCCGCTAGCAGCACTTATTAAAATGTCATTTTTATAGAGTTTTTGTGAGCTTTTTACTTTTGTGTCATGCGTAACAATTTTAATATCATCAAAGTTCAATACGTTACCTGATAAGGTGATATTGTTTGCTCGCAACACCTTAAATCCTTCACTATTTGAAGATTCATTCGATTTACTGTAAGTAAGACCGCGAACATAAAAGGCTACATCACCAAGCCTCACCCACTCCACCTTTACACCATCCAATAGCTTTTCAATAAATCCTAAGTTATTCATTCTTATCTCCTAAGCTGTGCTGAAAATCCTGTTCAAGCATGGCAGCCAGTTCTTCTTCGGTGGGGAGCATGGTTTGGTATTTAGAGGCAAAGAGCTGTTTGCTTTCGCTCAGTACCGAGTAGTGCACTAGGGTTTCATCTTTATCAGCACAGAGGATAATGCCCAGCGTAGGGTTGTCGTCTTCACCACGCTTTAAATCATCAAACATGCGTACATACATATCCATCTGACCAATGTCTTGGTGGGTCAATTTCTCGGTTTTTAAATCAATCACCACAAAGCATTTGAGCAGGTAGTTGTAAAAAATCAAGTCCACATAAAAGTGCGAGGTTTCGGTGCTGATACGCATTTGGCGAGCTACAAAAGAAAAGCCTTTGCCAAGCTCTAATAAAAATTTCTGTAATTGATTAATCAGGCTTTGTTCTAGCAGGTTTTCTTTGCCGCTAAGATCGCTAGGCAAGTTTAAAAACTCTAATACATAAGGGTCTTTAATAAAGGCTTCTGGGCTGGTGGCAAATTGCTTTTCTACAGAAGTATCGTGATTCAACACACGACGGTAGTAACCGCTTTTGATATTGCGCTCTAGTAGGCGAGTGCTCCAGTTTTGGCTACTGGCTTCTTGCAGGTAGTAACTACGCTCGGCTGGGTTTTCTAGACGCATGATTAAGCGCACATGTGACCAGCTAAGATTGGCTACGCAGTGCGTAGCCAATTCATCAAAGTCAGGGTAAGTAAGATAAAGCTGACGAAAGTTCTTTAGGTTAGCCACCGAAAAACCCTTGCCAAAGGTGTCTCCCAAATAGCGCGACAGGTTGGTAATCAGGGCTTTGCCGTATTCGGCACGGGCTTCGCCTTGTTGTTCCTGCTCAACAATGCGTTGGCCTAGCTGCCAGTAGGTTTGCACCATGGCGGTATTGACGGCTTGGTAAGCTTGGCTGCGCCCTGTTTGTAAAATGCGGGCAATATCGGCAAAAAACTGTTGCTCATTGCTAAGGCTTTGGCTCATTTTTTACGGCTCTCTTTTTTAGCCTGTTTTTCTATAAAACCCATGCTTATAGTTCCTCCGTTTTGAACTCACTGTAGCCTTCATAAAAGTAACTCACGTCGATGCCTTTCATAAACAGGGCGCGGTCGTCAATTTTATCGGTGAGCGCTTGTTTGAGCAGGGCTTTGATTTCCACGTCTTTGACTGGGCTGCGTTGCATGGCAGAGAGGTATTCCTCTTTATCCACCTGATTCCAATCGATGACCTGCTGTATTTCTGTTTTGAGTATTACGTCCAACCAGATGCGGGTGGCGCGGCCATTGCCTTCGCGAAAGGGGTGCGCCATGTTCATTTCGACGTACTTTTCAATGATTTCATCGAAGCTACGTTGTGGCATTTTGTCGATATGCGTTAACGAGGCATCCAGATACATCACACGCGCAAACGCGGTTTCGCCTTTGGCGATATTCACATCGCGGACTTTGCCCGCAAAGTCATAGATGTCGCCAAATAAATAGGTATGAATAAAGGCTAGTCCGGCAAAGGTACCCACTTGCACTTGGTTAATGTCGCCCGAATCAAACAGCTGTTTGGCTTTTTGTTTACTGATCTTTTCTTCGGCTCTGGCCAGTTCCACTTGATCCGTGATGCCCAACTTGTTTTCCAGAATCATTGCTTTTCACCTTCAATTTCCAAAACAATGGCATCAATCTCACTACGCAGCTGGGTGATCTTGGCGACGGTGGTTTCAAGCTCGGCGTTCAACGCTTTGATGTCGATTTTCTCGCGCGTGTCTTCGGTTTCCACATAGCTGGACACCGACAGGTTGTAGTCGTTGTTGACAATGGTTTCCAATGGCACGGTTTGGGCAAAGTGGTCAATATTTTCTTTGCTGTCGAACACCGCCATGATTTTTGCGATGTGCTCGTCGGTTAGCGTGTTGGTGTTGGTTTCTTTTTTGAATAGGCTGCTGGCATCGATAAACTGGGTGTGGGTGTCGGGTTTGTTTTTCGCCAGCACTAAAATGGTCACGGCAATGGTGGTGCCAAAAAACAGGTTAGGTGCTAGGGAAATCACGGTCTCTACGTGGTTATTGTCTACCAAGTATTGGCGGATTTTCTTTTCAGCACCACCACGGTAAAAAATGCCCGGAAAGCACACAATAGCCGCACGGCCTTTTGCAGATAAGTAATTCAGCGCATGCAGCACAAAGGCAAAGTCAGCCTTGGACTTAGGCGCTAACACACCCGCAGGGGCGAAACGGTCATCGTTAATCAGCGTTGGGTCGTCGCTGCCAATCCACCTCACCGAGTAAGGCGGATTAGACACAATGGCATCAAACGGTTTTTCATCACCAAAGTGCGGCTCCGTTAGCGTGTTGCCCAGCTTAATATCGAACTTGTCGTAGTTGATGTTGTGCAAAAACATGTTCATACGAGCCAAGTTATAGGTCGTATGGTTGATTTCTTGGCCAAAGAAACCGTCTTCGATGATGTGCGCATCAAAGTGTTTCTTTGCTTGGAGCAACAAAGAGCCTGACCCACAAGCAGGATCGTATATCTTGTTCACACTGCTTTGACCATGCATAGCCAGTTGTGCGATCAGTTTCGATACATGCTGCGGGGTAAAGAACTCCCCACCGGATTTGCCAGCGTTAGCAGCATAATTCGAGATTAAAAATTCGTAGGCATCACCAAACAGGTCAATCTGATTGCCCGAAAAATCACCAAAGCCAAGCTCTGCTACACCTTTTAGTACCGCACTTAAGCGAGCGTTTTTATCTTTAACGGTATTGCCTAAGCGGTTGCTGGTGGTGTCAAAGTCGGCAAACAGCCCTTTAATGTCTTTTTCTGAAGGGTAGCCATTTGCTGAGTTCTCGATGTCAGAAAAAATCTGTGCCAGATCGGTATTCAGACTGTCATTACGGTGTGCATTTTTCGCGATGTTGGCGAACAGCTGCGAGGGATAAATAAAATATCCTTTGGTTTTAATCGCTTCATCTCGTACTTCTGGGGTGATGATGTCATCCGGCAGGGCTGCATAGTCAATGCTTTCATCATCAGCCTCGATATAGTTAGAGAAATTTTCACTAATGAAACGGTAAAACAAAGTGCCCAGCACGTACTGTTTGAAATCCCATCCATCCACTGATCCACGCACGTCATTCGCAATTTGCCAAATACGGCGCTGCAGCTCAGCACGCTGTTGTTGACCTGTCATACTGTATTTCCTAGATGATCTGCCCTAAGCCACGGCGTAACCCAGTGACTTCATATAAGTTAGTTCATTTTAGCGAGCTTTCACTCGTTTACATAATGAAACAACCAAGAGATTGTATCATTCGTCATTAAGCTGCTGCTCTTGCCAAGCGCCATACGTTAAAGCTTTTCCCTCAACCACCCAAGACTTGCGCCCATTCGCGCTACGCCCTGCCACTACAGCCGCCGCTGCACTAGGGCTAGAGAAAACCGTATCCACTGCAAAGGTACGTTGTCCTGATTCGGATTTAATCAGTGTTTCACTGGCACAAAGTTGTTCGTAGAGGCTTTCATAACCGCCAGCGGCACCTTCCCATCTAGCTCTGGCTGATGATCCGGCTAATACAACAAACTGCCCTTCTATCTCTTTAGCCTGCGCTTTAATGCCCTTGGTCGGTATGGCAAAGGTAAAGATAGGTGTCTCTGTCGCTTTAGTGGGGATCATATTTTGTTCCTTCACCTCAGTGACTGAACTGCGCAAATAATCAAAACCCAACACCGGCAAAATAGTACGCAACTGCTCCATAAAAAATGCCATATCAGCCTGATCAGACTCTGGCAGGTTTACGTAATCATGAGCGGTGCCATTCTCTAATTTACATAAACCACTTTGACTTACACTACGTATAAGCTGACTTTCTAAATACTTAGCATGTGCTTTGGTTAGATTTTGATCTTTGCTTGTGACGAGCCACACATGCTCCCAGAAGTCTTTGCCACCTGACTCTTCCGTTCGATTGTGCTGCTTTAGTCTGGTACTGACATCGTCACTCTCACCGATATACACCAAAGGCAGCGCCCCACCATCAGGATCGCTGCCCACTAAAAAATAGATGCCTGTTCGCTTGCTTTCTGGACGTTGCACCAGCTCTGATAGTTTGGTTCTAGGGCCTGTTAGCACATGCCCTGTCCAATTCATAATTTCCGCGGTCATTAAACCTTTAGGTGATCCGTCTACTAAAAAGAGTCGAATGCTGCGCCCTTGTGACATGCTTGATTCCCTCCAAGTAAAACCACAATGTAACACAGCATGTCTAATGTCTACTGGCGCTGTCGAGGACGGCCTAAACGGTGGCCTCTAGGCCTGTAAACTCCTTGCCTATACGAACGATAAACAGGAAATCGAACGCCTGACTTTATTACTGGCCAAATTACAGCGCCTGCTGTTTGGCCAGAAGTCTGAGAAACTGGTGCGCCAGATAGAACAGCTGGAACTGGAGCTGGAAGAACTGCACATCAAGCAGGGAGATCATCCCGTTCAGCCAGAACCTGTTACACTGCCAACGCGCACCGCTCCGGTGCGCAAACCATTACCCGAACATCTGCCTCGCGATATCCAGGAGCACCTGCCGCAGGCGTGCTGCTGCCCCGATTGTGGTGGCGCCTGGCAACGTATTGGCGAAGATGTGAGTGAAGTACTGGACTATGTCCCCGCCAGCTTGCGTGTGATCCGCCATGTGCGTCCCCGCTTCAGTTGCCGCCAGTGCGATCGCATGGCACAGGCACCGGCACCCAGCCGTCCCTTGGCGTGCAGTTATGCCGGAGCAGGATTGCTCAGCCATATCATGGTCTCCAAATATCTGGATCATTTACCCTTGTATCGTCAAACCCAGATGTGGGAACGGGAGAATGTTTCCTTGAGCCAGAGCACACTGGGCGACTGGGTGGGTGGCGTGCATCAATTGCTGCGCCCATTGATCAACGCCTTGCACCAGCATGTTTTTAGCGCCCGCAAGCTACATGCCGATGATACCCCGATTGCGGTGCTGGCACCGGGTAGCGGTAAAACCCGGCAAGCCCGCTTATGGGTGTATGCCCGTGATGATCGCCCTAGTGGCGGCACCCAGCCACCGGCGGTCTGGTTCCGCTACTCACCCGATCGCAAGGGCATCCATCCGCAAACCCACCTTAAAAACTTCGAGGGTATTTTACAGGCCGATGCCTATGCCGGTTACAACGAGGTATACCGAACCGGCCAGGTGACCCAAGCGGGTTGCTGGGCCCATGCCCGGCGCAAGTTCCATGATATTCATGTCCATCGGCCCTCTGATATTACCCATCATGTGCTCACTCAAATTGGCCGTTTATATGAGATTGAGGCCGGCATCCGGGGCAGTCCACCACTAACTCGTCAGGCCGAGCGCCAGGACAAGTCATTGCCAATTGTGCTTGCCTTGCATGAGTGGTTCATGCAGCAGTTACCGACCCTGTCACGTAAATCCGTAACGACCGATGCCATCCAGTATGCCCTTAACCAGTGGCAGGCCTTGACACGCTATCTGGATGATGGGGAAATCGAAATCGATAATAACGCGGCAGAACGAGCCTTGCGCGGCGTGTCTGTTGGACGCAAGAATTACTTATTCCTGGGTTCGGATGCGGGTGGTGAGCGGGCGGCAACGCTTTACAGTTTGCTGGGCACGGCCAAACTGAACGATATCAATCCCGAGGCGTACCTGTGTCATGTGCTGTCGGTGATTGCCGACTATCCGGTTAATCGCGTCGACGAGTTATTGCCTTGGCGAGTGCAGCTGTAAAAACAAGTTTTAAGCTGTCAATACGGTATGGGGCGGAGCGTTACAGAAATTTTTATTGCTAAAATAGCGCATCTTAAATACTGTGTCGAATTTTAACTTCTCATCGAGGCTGTAGTTTTTCCAATCATGGTGGGACAGAAAGTCAAAAAGGAATAGAAAATGCCAATCGGAAAACAATATAAAACCCATAAAAATAACGTGATAGACCTTTTTGACGGGTACAAAAATAAAAGAGGCGATCTCAATGATGGTGTTGATATCAAATTTCTCGAGCAAAGAGTGGACACATTAAAAAATGGCAAGTTCACGTTGGCGGTGGCGGGTGAAGTTAAAGCGGGAAAGTCAACGTTCATCAATGCGCTTTTGGGGGCGGAAATTCTCCCTACCGATGTGCTTCAAGCATCAAGTGCCATTGTAGAAATTTTCAAATCTGAAAATTCAGTATTGAAGGTGAAATTCTCAGATGGTCACGAAGAAATCCTTTCCGATGACTTGGACACACCCACTACGGATGAAGCAAAAGAGCGTCTCCATGAGATATGTAGGCTACATGATGCCTACCGCGACATACCGACAACATTGATAGATGCCTGCATAGTTGAAAGCAATGAGCTTCTGGAAGTTAATAATGAGCTCATCACGAAACTCCAGAAAAGCTCTGGCATGAAGAACCTTGAGCACAATCAGGATAAGATCGAGTCGTATATTTTAGAAAGAACCAAAGATAAAATCCCTGTTGAAATAACCTTTGGTTACCCCTTGAAGTGGGATTTTGAGGAACTACGGATTGTCGATGCCCCTGGAGTTAATGCGACTGGCGGGGTTCAGGACGTTGCATTTGATTTTTTTGAATCAGCCAACGCAATTTTGTTTGTGCATCCTATTAAACCTATTGAATCTGAGTCTTTCAAAAAATTTGTCGATTCAGTTATTTCTGATCGCAGTAAGGAAACCCTATTTCTGATTTTGACTCATGCCGGAATCTACTCAAATGATGAAGTAGAGAGATTGCAAGGCGAAGCCAAGCGGTTATATGGGGGCTTGATTCCTCAAGATAGAGTTTTAGTAGTGGATAGTCTTCTTAAGTTAATCCATTGCGACCTTGAGCAGGGGGTCTCTGTTCAAGAAATTAGAAAATCTGAAAATAAAAAGAAAATTCTTTCCAGTTATCGAGAGCAAGCAGAAGATGAAGGCCGCGAGTTAATTGACGTGATTTATGAGGCGTCTCGGTTTAAGAGAATGTTTTCTGCAATTGATGAGTTTTCCATGAAGGCACCCAATATCCAACTTCAAGAAATTTTGGAGAAGGTGAAGTCAGGATACGAGAAGCAGGAAGAGCTGATTGGTGAAAAATCCAGCCAGTTGGAGCTGAAAAAAAGAAATCCTCAAGAGTTTGAGGAAGAGATAAATCGTATTAATAAAGCTCTGGAAAAATACAAATTACTTACCCGGAAAACTGAGGAAGAGCTGAGATCAAATTACTCTGGTAGACACTCTTCTTGGCAGAAAGATATCGAGGCGCTTAAAGATAAGTACCAGAAACTTATAGAAGGAAGTGATAGTATTGAAAGTGCCCGAAAACATACCGTCGATGCTATAAATGCTATACAGAATAAGGCAGACGAGTTTTCAAGAGAGTTGACAAAAAGGCTTGAGGACGCTCTTAATAAAGAAGATAAATCATTCAAAGAGGAGCATCGAATATCTATCCCTAAAGTCGATCTGAAAGCCTTGGAGGAAAAATCAAAGGAAGCAGCATATAAAGAGAAAGAAACTGGGTATTGGGATAAGGAGCCGATATGGAAGATCTGGAAGTGGGGAAGTAGAGATTATTATGTAAAGACAGGAACCAAACAAGAATTCGATAATGAAAAATTTCTTGATGGATTTAAAACTCGTTGTAATGAGGAGTTTTATAAAATCGTTAACAATCTGCCAAATCAATCAAAAGTAGTTCTTGATCTTTATTTACAGCTCTTTACGAATAAAATGGACTCGGTTATTAAAGAGCGTCAGAAAGCCTTAGAGCAGGAAAAAGACAAGAAACGCTCCAACGAAGAAATAGCCAACGAAATAAAGGATCTTGACAGAAAAAAAAAGGATATTCAGCCGGAAATAAAGAGATGCAACGAAGTTTTGGAGGACATCCAATGATTATCGAAAATATCAAGACAGACGTCTCCGAAGAGTTTCTGAGCATCAAGGAATCGCTGCAGATATATTTTAAGCCGGGCTTTGACGTGTCTCAAACCAAACAGTTTTTGCAGACGCATGTTCCAAAAGAGGTTACCTATAAATCTGAGATTCTGCTGGACACCCTGCTAAACTATCTGATGAAAGATGCCAGGGATAAAATCGAGACTGCCGATATTGGACTGCAAAATGCATTTTTCGACATGGATTTTCGCAAGCGCATTCATGAATGGACAAAGCAACTGCAGAACAATCTCGCGCTGGAACCGAATATTGTCAAATACTCGACCGATCCTCGCCTAAAACAAGGGCTGATTGCTTCAGGCATTACCTTTCTTGCAGGAGCGGGTATCTCTACCGCTGTTGCTTCGGGCCTTGTTGGTTCTATTCTTTCAGGAATAGTTACCATTATTCTTACCACTATGGTTTTCAAGATTGCCTATAACAAGGCGTCACCCAAGGCTCGGGAGGCGCTGAGGGCGGATATTGATCAGTATCTGGCAAGTTCGCAAGAACAGGTTTTCGTGTGGCTGAAAACTGTTGCAAATGCCTTTGACAATGATTTTCATGCGTTCTGCACAGCCAATGATTTTATCCTAGGGAGAGACAAGTGACTAACTTGGTATCCATCAAAGAGCAAATGCTCGCTGAACCTTCAAAAAAACTTGTTGAAGCCTCACAAAAACTTGTACCTTGGTGGTCGGTTAACGCCAGTAATGCATTGAAAACACAAACGGAAGCTGACCCCAAGAGTGACCTGGACAGCTATTATCTGTTCCCACTGGACGAGATATCCGTCAACGCAGACTGCAATGATATTCCTGCCTTCATTAATGAGCGTTTCCAAAACATATTAGCGGCCGCGAGTCATTCGGGTCTTTCAGTCGCTCTTTTACTCAGTAGTAAAAACGGTAATAACCGCGTTTTTCTTGGATTCAAAAGTGAGTTAGCTAAGAGTAAACCGACATTATTCGAATCCATCGTGAATGGCATTTTCCCGGGGAAAAATATTAGCTACGATGAAAAGGTCAACATAAGCTCCCTCGCTGATGGTTTCAGTTACGGGGGCATGGTGACCGGTGTGCCGATAGTGAAAATTGAGGATGAAAAACAGAAGCTTAATCTGTCATCGGTTACGCGCAGCCTTTACGGAAAGGAATATCTATTTGCGATCATCTCCAAACCAGTTTCTGAGTCAAATAAACAAAGTGCATTTCATGAGCTGATCCAGCTGAGAGATGCTTTGCATGCTTTGGCAAAACATACCATAGGTGAAAACAAGTCATTATCTGAATCTGAAACCTTGACTGAATCGAGCTCCAAAACACGCGGGCACAGCGCAGGAGGAACCGCAGGGCTTGGTGTCCCAACACCTTTCGTTTTTATTGGCATTGGAGGCAATTATTCACATAACTGGTCGAACACAGAAGGAAACAGTACGTCTAGCGGAAAAACCGATACTTTTGGTAGTTCGCTTTCCTTTGAACAGCAAAATGGCTTTGCCCTGGAGCTGGAGAAAATTGCGGATCAGTATATTGAAAGAATGATGCGAGGACTTGGCGCGGGCTACTGGGAAACATCTATCACCTTTGCCACCCGAGATAAAATCACAAGTGACATTCTCGCTGGAACATTTACTGGGGAGCTTGCAAAACCTAGCAACAAGATACTACCACCTCCCCGTATTTATCAGGACAACCTTGACGATAAAATCCTGTTCATTCCCAAAAAAAACTCTGCCAGCAATCTTTTTCCTAAGTCGCTTGCGTCATACATTACCAGTGAAGAGCTGGCGCTTGTTTCCTCTCCTCCAATGGAATCAGTGCCAGGGTATGAAATACAGAAAATGCCCACACTGGCTTTGACTGACATTGGAAGCCAGTCCGGAGTAGTAGTAGGTAACATTGCCGACCATGGTAATCCGATTAAAGGTATGCACCTCCACCTATCCAAAAGTGATCTGAACAAACACCTTTTTGTCTGTGGCCTGACGGGAAGTGGCAAGACCACCACGGTCAAGCATATTTTGAAGAGTCTTACCCAACAGGAAGGCATTCCATTTTTGGTGCTGGAGTCAGCCAAGCGCGACTATCGGCAACTGTTGGCAGATGATATTTTCAAGAGGAACCTGAACATTTTTACCATTGGTGATGGCATGGTCAGCCCCATTCGTTTCAACCCTTTCTATATCCAGAAAGGTGTTCATCCTTTGGTGCATATTGATTACTTGAAGGCCATATTTAATGCCAGCTTTTCTTTGTATGGCCCCATGCCCAGCATTGTCGAAAAGTGCTTGCATGCCATATACATTAAAAAGGGATGGGATTTGACCTTGGGCACCCACCCCAATTTTATTGATAGCAAAGGCAACTCTGATGAGAGACGGTATGAGTTGGAAGAGCATTTTTACTGCTTCCCCACATTGACTGACCTTAAAGATGAAGTTGACCACTACATCAAGAACGAACTGGATTATCAAGGTGAGCTAAGAGATAACATTCGTACTGCCATCATAGTACGCCTAGAAAGTCTCTGCGTCGGCGCGAAAGGTTTGATGTTCAATACTCATAACTTCTTTCCCATCGAGAAGCTTTTGTCACAAAACACGATACTCGAAATGGAAAGTCTGGCAGACGATGATGACAAGGCATTTTTTGTTGGTCTTGTTTTGGTACTTCTGAGCGAATACCGGCAGAAAGAAAATCCAGCGGTCAATCCTGGAATGGGTAACAAGGGTTTGCGTCATTTTATGGTTATCGAAGAAGCCCATCGATTACTGAAAAATGTTGATACCGAGCGATCGTCGGAAATGATGGGCAACCCCAAAGGCAAAGCAGTTGAAGTATTCAGCAATATTCTTGCAGAAATGCGCTCCATAGGCCAAGGCGTTGCGGTTGTTGAGCAGATCCCGTCAAAAATCTCTCCAGACGTTATTAAAAACTCCAACACTAAGATTGTTCATCGTTTAGTGTCAAAAGACGATCAATCACTTTTGGCAGGCTCCCTAAGCATTGATGATCATGAGGCGCTCTATCTGAACAGACTTAAGACTGGGCATGCATTGTGTCACAAGGAGGGTATGGCGCGCCCCGTCGAATGCGTAATTCAGCCAAACGTTAGCTCACATGCGATCAGTGATATGAGAGTCAAGAAAGTAATGGAGCCTTGGACAGGTAAGCCCCTGCACGGCTATCAGGCTTATCAAATAGCAGAACTGCTTGGCCAAGATGGTAAAGAGCTAGCTATCAGGCTGTTTAATTCACTCGTAATCCTTGAGGCAAACGAATTAAACAAATTGATGGAAAGGGCTGCAGAAGAATTTAGAAAGCTTCTCATCTTGAAAAACTTTCGGCATCAGGCCGATGATTCACTGTTTTCAGACTATTTCTCTCTACAAATCATGCTGCTTTTGAACAAGGGGATTTACTGTTGTAGAAACCCTCTTCCAGAGAATTTCAAATCCACACTTGTTCAAGTTCTGCAGCAACCAAGTGAACTAGCTAGAAAAAAACTTATTCGTATGCTGGATAAACTATGGATGCACACTTCTGCAATGGGTTTCATTGAAGATGTCATTGAGACTCTGGTTACTCGTCAAGTGTATAAAAAAGAACGATTGATAGTGGATCCCTTAGCAGTTAAAAATCATGTGTCTTCATTTTTATTACTTGCTGACAGTGGTAATATGCTGAATGTGCTTTCCCAAAAAATACAAAACAAGATGGAGGCTGCCAATGCTTAATGCTGTCGCTTCAAAGACAAGGGAAAGCATAAGCGAAGCTTTCAAAGAAGCGTATATTAAGGAAAGCAAGGAGCTGACGCCGCTCCAATCTAGTATGGAGCTTATAGAAAACAGCTCGCTCGAAAGCTTGAAAGCTGAAAATGAATTAGTACTGGAAAATATTAATGAGGCAAAAGTGGGGCAGCTTGAAAAAAATAGAGAGGATGGCGCAAATAGAGAGGAGCTGGCTCTTGAGATTCTGAATAAGGAATTTCCAGAGGAAGATGGATATAAAACCGAAAGAGAACAGTATCTAAGAGATGAGGATGGAAATATTGTAAAAGACTCGGAGACTGGTGAAGCTAGACGAGTAGATTTTGTGGTAACTAAAGATGGAGAGGTAGTAAAAAGCATTGAGGTGACGTCGGAAACGGCACCTAAAGACGCTCAGATCGCGAAAGAAGAACGAATCAGAGACGCTGGCGGTAACTTTATCAAGGATCGAGATACTGGCCAGCTTGTGGAAATTCCAAAGGATGTTCAAACTGAGGTGAGGAGATACGCCTAATGTCTAAGGTAATTATTTACGATAAAGTTTCTTGGCACTTCCCTGAAGGAAAAAGCTGTCCAAGCCTTGAGGCAGCGAAAAAACATTTTGATATTTTGGTTGAGTGGATTAAAAAAAATGACCTTTTCTCTGCTGAGGGAGAGGAAATATTTGATCTTGGAGTGGATTCGGAGTTTTCAATTACATCCGCAATGCTAAATAAAAACGGCAACGATGTTTTAAGTAAATATTATTCTGACTGGTTAAGGAGTCTTGATTATTCAGGGGATGTGGATATGAAAATACTGGATGATGGACTTAGTGAATATAAGAGTGGTTAGCTAATAGGAGTGCCACTTAAAATTGGCAGAGATTAACGGTGATAGGAGAAGTTGCTTCATCATTTCGCTTTTCCAGAGGGTGTAAATAATTCTGTGTAACCGTCTGGGTTATATATAATCGCTGATGCGATCCTCAAACTCGATAATAAACCGATTCAGTGCAAGCTTCCAGTTGCGAATGGGCATGGTCCATTTTTTGGACGCATCCATGATGGCAAGGTAAATAACTTTTCTGGCTGAATCGTCTGTCGGGAACAACTTGCGCTTGCTGATGGCCTTGCGAATGACACTGTTCAGGGATTCGATGGCATTGGTGGTGTAAATGGCTTTTCGAATGTCCTCCGGATAGCGAAACAGGGTGTTCAGGTTCGGCCAGTGGGCACGCCAGTTACGGCTGATCTGTGGGTATTTGTCATCCCATTGCTGCGCAAACAACTCCAGTTCGCGCAAGGCTTCCTGCTCAGTGGCTGACTGGTAAATACGCTTGAGCCCGGCAGCAACTGCCTTGTAGTCCTTGTAGGGCACGTACTTCATCGCGTTGCGTACCATCGTAGACTTACCTTAAAAAGGCACAAACGAAAACCAGAGATTTCTGCCATGATTCTTTACATGGAGGAAATCATGAAACGATCTAAATTTACCGAAGCCCAAATCGTCAGCATTTTAAAACTCGCTGAACAGGGTGCTAAAGTGACCGATATCTGCCGTGAACACGGCATCAGCAGTGCCACTTATTACCAATGGAAAGTGTAAATACCGTAATGCTCCGGCCAGTGCCGTCTAGAATTCTGTTTTAAATTCTAGCAATATAGATGTCCATTTATTCAACTAGGTTTTGATGCGTTATGGATGTTTCTCTTTATTCGGTGCCAGTGGCTGAGCGACCCCGGCGTCGCTATTCAAACGAATACAAGCGCCAGGTCGTAGAGGCCTCTTTTCAGGCCAATACGTCGATTGCTGCCGTTGCCCAAGCACACCAGATTAATGCCAATTTACTGCATACCTGGGTAACTGTCCGTAACTGTCCGGTAAAGTCATCTTTTCAAGTCGCTAATAAAATATGAACATACTTGTCCACTATCGCAAATGGACACGTATGGACTATCTAGAAGAAATCAGCCCGCCAGCCGTATTGCTGAACTGTTGCCGCATAATTGGCAACCACAGACAGCGATGTAAAAAAACAGGTTAAAGAAAACCGCTGTCAAGATGAGATGGCCGAACGCTTACCGTGATGTAAACTACGAGTCCAGAGGATGTGTTATTCTGCACAAAATACCCTGGTTTCATAAAACAGTTATTCTCTCTATATTTAAAGGATAGTGAGCATGTCTTTATTCTCCAACGCTTTACGAAAAACCGCCACAACAGCGCTTGTAGCAACCATGCTCGTGGGTACCACCGCATTGGCTTGCACCCGGCTAGTCTATCATGGTGTTGATGATCAGATTCTTACCGCCCGCTCAATGGACTGGAGCGTTGATGTGGAAACCAATTTGTGGATTTTCCCCCGGGGCATGGAAAGAAATGGCCAGGCCGGAGAGAACTCTCTTCGCTGGACCTCAAAGTATGGCAGCGTGATTTCATCCGGTTATGATATTTCAACCACAGACGGCATGAATGAAGCCGGCTTGGTGGCCAACCTGCTGTGGCTGGTCGAGTCCAGTTACCCTGAGTTTAAAGAGGGCTCCGCACCGGGTCTGACTATTGCTGCCTGGGGACAATATATTCTGGATAACTTTGCAACGGTCCAGGAGGCCGTTGACGAACTGCGCAAGCAGCCTTATACAATCGTTACACGCGACGTACCGGGACAAAACAGGTTGGCCACGCTCCATTTGGCCATCTCCGACGCCAGTGGTGATAGTGCCATTGTGGAATATATAAATGGTCAGGCGGTGATTCATCACAGTCGTGAATATCAGGTTCTGACCAACTCACCAACGTTTGAGCGCCAGCTGGCCTTGCATTCGTATTGGACCGAGATTGGTGGTACTGTCATGCTGCCAGGCACCAACCGTGCCGCGGACCGCTTTACGCGTGCCGCATTCTATGTGAATGCCATTCCTCGTGACCAAGACGCGCGCAAGACTATTGCCAGCGTGTTCAGCGTTATTCGCAACGTGTCTGTGCCCTTTGGCATCAGTACTCCTGATCAGCCCAATATTTCATCAACCCGCTGGCGTACCGTGGCTGACCAGAAGCGCATGCTGTACTTTTTTGAGAGCGCATTGACCCCCAATGTTTTCTGGGTTGAGCTCAACAATATTGATTTTTCTGAAAAAACAGGCAAAGTCAAAAAACTGGATCTTGGTCCCAATCAGGCCAATATTTTCTCAGGTGTGGTCAATGATAAGTTCGAAGAATCCAAACCCTTCGAATTTTTGGGTCTTTGATTTTTTGGTTATATTTAAAAGGATGCAGGAATGTTTCAGTCCTATCTAAGGCGCTCACGAGCAACACTTCAGGCGGGTATGTCTGCCCTGGTCTGTTGTCTGGTTTCATCAGCGGCATTCGCACAGGATACCGGTTGGTATGGGCAAATTACTCCTTATGTCTGGGCAACCGGTATGGGAGGTCATCTTAAGCCTTTTTCAGGAGCGCCTTCCATTTCATTCGAGCGGTCTTTTTCAGACACACTGAAAGACCTGGATGCCGCATTTTTTATTAATGGTTTTGCAAGAAAAGACCGTTTCGTGGTTTCCGCAGACTTGCTCTATGCCAGTCTTTCCAGAAAAGGAGAGGTTTTTCCCGATATTTCGGCCAAGGGTAAGCTGCGCATGACTGCGCTGACCCTTACCGGAGGATATCGGGTTCTTGATGACTCAGTCGTGGCCCTGGATGTCATGGCGGGTGCGAGGGCCTGGCGTACACGGGCTTCTGTCAGCGTGCCGGTCATTGGAGAACATCTGTCCGAGACGAAAAAATTTGTTGATCCGATTGTTGCATTACGTGCCAATTTCACTTTGAGTCCTGACTGGTCCATTCTGGCGTATGGTGATATTGGTGGCTTGGGTGCCGGATCAGAACTCACCAAGCAAGTTGCCTTAAGTGCCAATTATCAAGTGAATGAAAATATCTATGTATCAACCGGATATCGTTATCTTTACCTGGATTACAAACAGAACGGGACGCGGATTGATACAAAATTGACGGGTCCGTTTCTTGGGCTGACCTGGAGATTCTGAGGGATTCTGAGGCAGAGCTACGCATGAGCCAGCTTTTGCTGGCTTCTTCATTACTTTTAAGTAGGATAACAATAGCTATGGCATGTACACGAGTGGTTTATTTGGGCGAAGAGCAGCAGATTATTACAGCTCGCTCAATGGACTGGAAAATGGATTTGGGCACCAATCTGTGGGCTTTGCCCCGTGGGGTGAAACGCCAGGGGCAGGCAGGCGCAAACTCTCTTTCCTGGGAGTCCAGGTATGGCAGTCTGGTTGCCACGGGCTATGATATTGCCACCACTGACGGGCTTAATGAAAAAGGTCTGGCTGTTAACCTGTTGTGGCTGGTCGAATCAGAATATCCAACATTTACGCCAGAAAGCAAACCCGGCTTGAACATTTCCCTGTGGGCGCAATACATGCTGGATAGTTTCGCTTCGGTCGATGAGGCCGTCAAGGCACTGGAAAAAGAACCCTTTACCCTGGTGACCGATCAGGTTCCGGGGCAGGGCCGTCTGGCAACTTTGCATCTTTCATTGTCGGATGCCTCCGGAGACAGTGCCATTGTTGAATATATTGGTGGCAAGCAGGTGATTCACCATGACCGGAAATACCAGGTCATGACCAACTCGCCTGTATTTGGTGATCAGTTGGCGCTTAATGCTTACTGGAAACAAATTGGTGGCACCGTGATGCTACCGGGTACCAATCGGGCAGCGGATCGTTTCGTACGCGCATCGTTTTATGTGGATGCGATCCCGCAAAAAGCACCTATCGCCGAAGCCTTGGCCAGTATGTTTGGCGTTATCCGGAATGTTTCGGTGCCTTATGGTATTGCTTCTGAAACCGAGCCGAACATATCGTCAACCCGCTGGCGAACCGTGGTTGATCACAAACATTTGAATTATTTCTTTGAGTCGGCTTTCAGTCCCAATACTTTCTGGGTAGACCTGAAAAAAATCGATTTTGGCATGGATCCATCCAAAGCCCTGAAGCTGGATTTGGGCCCCATGGCAAGCCAGGTATATGCAGGCGAAGTCTCGTCCTCTTTTGAGCCAGCCCAGCCATTTACCTTTTTGTCAGTGGGTGCTGGTAAATAGCTAGCACTGTGCAGTAGCGCAGGCGCTTGGATATCCGGTTTTTTCCGGATGCGCTTTTGAACTGACCCCAAAAAACTGGACCCGTTTTCAGTCTTTTTGGGGTTTTTTAATATTGTTCAAGTGCGCGATAAGCCACACCGTTTATGTATTGGGATTCAGCAAGCCATGGGTGGCCAGTCATGAGCGGTCGGGTTTCATGGGGTCCCGGAAGGGATTTTGCTGGAGCGGCTTCGTTATATCAATGATGAGCCCATTTCCTATGTGCAAACCTGGCGGCCTACCTGCAGGTTAAAAACAGAAGCCCCTTGTTGCAATTGCAGGCCAGTTATTACCGCCTGGCACCGTGAAGACAAAGTGGTGTTTGATATTGCCGTTGATGCCTCTTTGGAAAACAGGATTCAGGTGAAAAATTTTCAGCGCGTGCTAAAGTAATCACTTTTCAATCATTATTGTTATTTCTTCTGCCATGACCCAGTTAGTACCTGTCCTTTCATTTGTCCATCAGCTCTTAAGACAGGTGGTGCAGCCTGGCGATGTAGCGGTTGATGCCACCATGGGAAACGGACATGATACGGTGGTACTGGCCCAATGTGTGGGGGCCGCAGGCAAGGTGTATGCGTTTGATGTGCAGGAACAGGCCTTGCATAAAACACGCCGTCGCCTGCAGGCAGCCGGTCTTGACGATCAGGTTGAATTGATTTGCCAGGGCCATCAGTATATGAACGAACACGTGCGACAGGGCGTGTCGGCGGTTATTTTTAATCTGGGTTATTTGCCGGGCGGCAACAAGGCGCTGACTACCCAGCGGGACACGACGCTGGCCGCCACTACCCAAGGGCTGGCTTTGTTGCGACAGCATGGTTTGTTATTGCTGGTGATTTATCCCGGGCATGAACCGGGCAGAATAGAGCAGGAAGCCATTGAGGGCCTGGTAACCGGGCTGGATCAGCAGCATTTCCAGGTACTGCGTTACCAGTTTACCAACCAGAAAAACAACCCCCCCTATTTGCTGGCTATTGAAAAGCTGTCTACCGGTTAAAGGTGGACCAGGGTGTCCTGGGCAGACTGGCTGAGTTGCTCCTTGAACGCAGTCCTGGCCTTGATTAAATACCCATCATCGAAGTGGGCGATTTTTTTATTGTTACAGCCATCCTTGACCTGGCTGATGATATAGCTGCCTTTGGCGCAATGCCTAAGAATCAGCAAGTCATATTTCAAGGCGCTATTGGGATTGTAATGCTTGAAGATTTGCGGCAAACCTTCTTTCAGGCCTTTCTCACTAAGCCAGCCAGAACGGGAATAAAACTCGGGATTGGCCTCTTTCTGGCAAGGGAGCGCCAGGTTTATATAGAAAGGATTGTCTTTATGAACGCGGTCATCAAAGTTTCTGTACAAATAGGCTGTTTTCATACTACACCCATATAAATCAAAATGTTATGCGGGCATTATCCTGTGCTTGTGTTAAGAAACCGTGACAGTTCCTGAATGCGCCTATTCTCCAATATCCTCGTTCCAGAGTTCCGGCTTGCTGGCAATAAAATGACGCATCAGCTCAATGCAGGTATTATCTTGTAAAACCTGCAATTCCACGCCCTGGCTGCGTAATAATGCTTCACCACCCATAAAGGTCTGGTTCTCACCAATCACGACTTTGGGAATGCCATAAAGCAGAATGGCACCCGTACACATGGAGCAGGGTGAAAGTGTGGTGTAAATGACTGATTCACGGTAAACGTGCGCCGGTAGTCTGCCAGCGTTTTCCAGGGCATCCATTTCGCCGTGCAGAATGGCGCTGCCTTTTTGAACACGCCGGTTGTGTCCACGTCCAATAATGCGTCCCTGATGTACCAGTACCGAACCGATGGGAATGCCACCTTCCTGCAACCCAAGACGAGCTTCCTCAATGGCTGCCTGCATGAATTCATCCATGTCTGTCTCCTGTCTGTTTTTGTTGTCGGTAAGGAAAGTTTACGGGAAATCAAACCGTGATGGAAGGGGGGGTGAAGCGGCCGGAAAACGAAGGGTTTCGGGCAAGCCGGTGACATGTCTGTCGCCCGGCCGCGTTGGTCATGCAGGACGCTTCAGGGAGTCATTGTAGTGTTTGACATATTCATCAAATGATTCCATATCGGAGACTTCAATTTCTTTTTGTTCAAGTATTGATTCCTGAGCCATGTTTTTCAGTTTTTGGTCGGTTTCCACCGATAGCTCCTGAAAGCGCAGTGCATCCGAGTGTTCCTGGCTTTTCTGAAGGGTGTAATCCTGTAGGCTTAAACCACTGTTCCTGAGTTCCTGCAGCAGGCGGGCAGAAGGCGTCAGGTCCGGGTTGTCCAGTTTTTGTCGTTGCAGTTCAACTGCCGCACTGTATTGTGTGGTGCTGTAGGCAATATCCAGTTCTTTGGCATAGGCAAGAATCTGATCCAGAATCTCATGTCCCCAGTCTTTGACGGACAGGCGGGACCCTTCTTTATTAAGGGTTAAAGCGGGATCGCGACCTTGTTTGACAGTCAGTGCAAAGTTATTCTGGCTTTGTGCGCAGTGACCACCATCAGGGAAGAAACCGCTTTCACTCACGGCACAGAAAAGCAGGAAAGCGTCCATGAAATGGCTGGTGGATGCCGCAATGCCAATAGGCTCGAAAGGGTCGATGTCAAGGCAACGGATTTCAACATATTGCACGCCACGTTCCATCAGGGCGGTAATCGGACGTTCGCCACGCGAGGTGGTTCGTTTGGGGCGAATGCTGGAATAGAATTCATTTTCTATTTGCAGCACATTGGTGTTCAGCTGGATCCACTGGCCGTCACGGTGAGTGCCGATGGCTTCATAAGCAGGCCAGGACTGGGTTACCGCGTCATACATTTTTCGTATAAAGGAATCCAGGTCGTTATAGCATAGGGTCAGAGCTGATTGTGCATCGTTCTGGTAGCCCAAATCACTCATGCGCAGGCTGGTTGCATAGGGCAGATAGAACGTATCATGATCAAAGGTTTGCAACTCGTGTGGCATGTTGGCCAGGAACGACTTTGAAGCGGCCGGTGAAGCGCCAAACAGATACATCAGGAGCCATGAGTAGCGGGTAAAGTTGCGGATTAAGGCCAGGTAGCCATTGGATTGCTGTTCCTGGTGGCTGTCACCCTTGAAGTCCAGTAATGGCCATAACTCGGAGGGCATGGAAAAATTGTAATGCAGGCCGGCAATACATTGCATTTTCTTGCCATAGCGCTCGGCCAGTCCCCGGCGGTATACATGCTTGAGCATGCCGGTATTGGAAGAGCCATATGTCGCGATCGGGATGTCTTTTTCAGGCGGTAAAATAGCCGGCATGGATTGCATCCAGATGCTTTCACCACGGTTTTGCTGCATGACAAACTGGTGAATCTCGGTGAGTTCCCGTAACAGGGACTCGACGGTTGTATGTGTTCCAGTGATCAGCTCCAGCAAAGCCTCAGAGTAATCGGTCGTAATATGAGGGTGCGTCAGTGCAGAGCCTAAGGCAAGCGGATGGGGCAGAGTGGACAGATGACCATCCCGGTCTATGCGTAAACCTTCCCGCTCGATGCCACGCATGGTTCGGGTTAATATGTCACGATGTTGTTGTAATTGAGTGAATCGCTGCACAAAATATCCTGAATCGTCTAACGAAAATTCGATTTTAAGTTAGAACCCGGGTAATTCAGTTTTAAATTTATCTTTTTATGATTTTTTATTCTTTGTATGAAAATGATAGCTCGCCATCTCCTGATGTTTTCCTTTGTGCTCTTAATGGGGTGTTCGCCCGAGTATGACTGGCGCAGCGTGAATACCGCGGAAGGCAATCTGACAGCTTTGTTTCCGGCCCGGCCGGTGGAGCAAACCAGGCAGGTGGAGCTTGATGGTGAAAAAATGCCATTTACCATGCAGATTGCCACGGTTAGCGATGAGGTGTATGCCGTGGGATATCGTGTCTTTCCAGTGGAAATGGTGGCCGAACAGGCAAAAATTGAGCAAAAGGGCAGGGCACTCATGGCTTCGGTTTACCAAACCATGGGCGAACCCATGCCCGACCCGGCGCCGGCGTTTGGGGATGTATTCAGTTTTTCCAAAGAGGTCAATGGCAAGGTTTTCAATGTGCATGTCAAAATACTGGCCGCCAATGGCTTAATCGTTCAGGCCTATGTGGCGGCAGATAACCAGACACCGCCCGAACAGGTCAGGCAGTTTCTGGATGGGGTGAAAATCAATTAAATGCCTGTTGCGTGTTGTCGAAGATGTTAGAATCATATCTTTAAGCTTTTTTGCGCCGATTTGCTTGATCTGCTTGCGGGCGCTTCAAAAATCCAGCTAAAGAGGTCCTTATGGCCGAATCTATTCCTGAAAAAAAATTGTCTGAATCCGTTGGTGTTGTCAGTCCGGTTTACCTGGACTTCCAAGAGCCCCTGCCTTTGGCAAGCGGGCAAGTCCTTGAAAACTATACCCTTGCCATAGAAACCTATGGTACCCTTAACGCAGATGCCTCCAATGCCGTGCTGGTGTGTCATGCCCTGAATGCGTCGCACCATGTTGCCGGCATCTCGGCCAGTGATCCCAATGATATTGGCTGGTGGGACAATATGGTGGGGCCGGGCAAACCGGTCGACACCAATATTTTCTTTGTGATTGGTATCAATAACCTGGGGTCCTGTTTCGGCTCTTCGGGTCCTGCTTCCATCAATCCGCAAACCGGCCGTCCCTGGGGGGCTGCATTTCCGGTACTTACCGTTGAAGACTGGGTACGGGCGCAGGCCCGGGTGGCCGATCACTTTGGCATTCAGCGTTTTGCCGCTGTCATGGGTGGTTCGTTGGGCGGCATGCAGGCCTTAAGCTGGGCCATCCAGTGTCCCGAGCGGGTGGCCCATTGCGTGGTCATTGCCAGTACCTGCAGCCTGTCTGCCCAGAATATCGCTTTCAATGAAGTGGCCCGGCGCGCCATTATTACCGATCCTGAATTTCACGGTGGTGATTATTATGCCCATAACACCGTGCCTAAACGGGGTTTGTCAGTTGCCCGCATGATTGGTCATATCACGTATTTGTCCGATGATGACATGGCTGAAAAATTTGGCCGTGCCCAGCGTAATCCTGCCGAAGACGGCCGGTTCCGTTATGGTTACGATGTCGAATTCGAAGTCGAGTCTTACCTTCGCTATCAGGGTGAGAAGTTTTCCGGTTATTTTGATGCGAATACATATTTGCTGATTACCCGGGCACTGGATTATTTTGATCCGGCCCGCCGTCATGGCGGCGATTTGAGCAAGGCGCTGGAAAATGTCCAGGCCGATTTTCTCACGGTTTCCTTCACCACCGATTGGCGTTTCCCGCCCGAGCGTTCCCGTGAATTGGTACGGGCCCTGCTTAAAAACCAGAGCAAAGTCACGTATGCCGAAATTGATGCTCCGCATGGGCATGATGCCTTTTTGCTGACCGATCCCAGATATCACGCCGTTGTCAGGGCCTATTACGAGCGCATTGTGCGCGCCCTTGATCTGGAGGTTACAGCATGAATAAAAAATCCGTATTAAGGCCCAATCAGGGAAAAATCCGTCCAGACCTGATCCGTATTGCCAGCTGGATCCGGGAAGAAACCCGTGTGTTGGATTTGGGTTGTGGTGATGGTGCTTTGCTGGCTCATGTTCAAAATAACAAGGGGGTGACCGGCGTTGGTGTTGAGATTGAAGACGAACATGTCATTACCTGCGTACGCAAAGGGGTAGAGGTTATCCAGCAAAACCTGGAAGATGGCCTGGCCATGTTTGACGATCGGCAGTTTGATACCGTGGTATTGTCACAAACCTTGCAGGCCATGAAAAATACCGAGGATATCCTGCGGGAAATGTCACGGGTGGCGCGTTACGGCATTGTGTCGTTTCCCAACTTCGGACACTGGACCCATGGGTGGTCTATTTTGAATGGCCGTATGCCGGTAACCGGGCAAATGCCTTATCAATGGTACAACACACCCAATATTCATTTATGCACATTGCATGACTTTGAGGCGCTGGCCGCCCAACTGGGTATTAAAATACTGGATCGTGCCACGTTTAACGAGGGCCGTGAAATTTCTTTCATGCCAAGCTGGCGCAGTACGCTGGCGGTGTATCATTTCGAATCGGCACCCCTGTTGAAGGAATAGATTTTTTCCCCTTTAGGCAAACACATTACCCGGTCAATCAAGGAGCACGCCTATTTTCAACTATATCCAACCCTATCTGAGTCGCCGGGTTTATCCTTTGCTGTTATTGGGGGTGGCCAGTGGTTTGCCACTGGCGCTGACCGGTGGAACCTTGCAGGCCTGGGCAACAGTTGAAAATGTGTCGCTCAAGGAAATCGGTTTCCTGACCCTGGTGGGGGCGGCTTATACGTTCAAGTTTCTGTGGGCTCCGTTCATCGACCGTTTTGTGCCCCCTTTTATGGGGCGGCGGCGGGGCTGGATGGCAATCGCGCAAATCGCCCTGGGTATTACCATTGGGTGCATGAGTCTGTTCAGCCCGTCTGACAACCTGTTTATATTGGCCCTGCTGGCCACGGCGGTGGCATTTTTGTCGGCGACCCAGGATATTGCCTTTGATGCTTACAGTGCCGAAGTGCTCCAGCCGGAAGAACGGGCGGCGGGGGCAGCCATCCGTACCTTGGGTTATCGCATCGGGATGATTGTTTCCGGCGGTCTGGCGCTGGTGATTGCTTCGGTCTGGCTGGGGTGGGCCAATATGTATCTGCTCATGGGCCTGCTCATGTTCGGGTTCGCCGTGTTGACCTGGCTGGCTCCCGAACCTGATGCCACACGTGTACAGCCCCCTCGCAATATTTATGATGCTTTCACGGTGCCTTTCCGGGAATTTTTTTCACGCCCTGAAGCCTGGTCGATTCTGGCCCTGATCGTGTTTTATAAATTGGGAGATGCCTTTGCCGGCGCCCTTTCAACCACTTTCCTGATTCGTGGGGCCGGTTTCTCACCCGAGGTGGTGGGGTCGGTTAACAAGATCCTGGCGGTTATTGCCACGATTTTGGGTGCCTTGGTTGGGGGCTCCATCATGGGTAAGCTGGGTTTGTACCGTTCCCTGATGTTTTTTGGGATCATGCAGGCGGTTTCCAACCTGGCGTATTGGGTAGTGGCCATTACACCGCAAAGTATTCCCGTGATGGCACTGGCCGTTGGTCTGGAAAACCTGTGTGGCGGCCTGGGAACGGCGGCTTTTGTTGCCCTGTTAATGGCCTTGTGTCACCAGCAATTTACGGCCACCCAGTTTGCCTTGCTCTCGGCCCTGTCTTCGGTGGGGCGGGTGTTTTTGGCCGGGCCGCTGACGCCACCGCTGGTGGAAGCGTTTGGCTGGCCCGGATTCTTTGTGTTTACGGTGTTTATTGCCTTGCCCGGTTTGCTGCTGTTGTGGTACCGACGCAAAGAGCTGAGCCGGCTGGATCAGCCGCAACAGGCTGATGAAGTCGGGCCCGAAACTGACGAAGCCGACTTGCCAGTGGCATCCCGTTAGCGTATTGGCAATGTATTTTTTGCCTGTCATGTTGGGGCTGGGCAGCCTTCACTGGCCAGAAAATCCGGCCGGCCAGTGAAAGCACCGGGGGCCTGGATGGGTTATAGCGTCACATCGTAATCAATCGTCAGGGGGGCGTGGTCCGAGAAGCGCTCATCTTTATAAATAGAGGTGGCCACGGCTTTTTCGGCAATGCCCGGGGTTGCAATTTGGTAATCAATCCGCCACCCCACGTTTTTGGCCCAGGCCTGGCCACGGTTGCTCCACCAAGTGTATTGGTCGGGTTCGGGGTTCAGTTTTCTGAATACATCCACAAAACCCCGACGGTCAAAGACTTCTGAAATCCAGGCCCGCTCTTCCGGTGTAAAACCCGAGTTCTTCAGGTTGCCTTTCCAATTTTTCAGGTCAATTTCCTTGTGTGCGATATTCCAGTCACCGCAAATGATGTAGTTGTGACCGGTTTTGACATGGTCTTCCATCATGGCGTCAATCCAGGGACCGAATTTATCCAGGAAACGGAATTTGGCCGCTTGCCGTTCTTCGCTGCTGGAGCCTGAGGGAAGGTAGGCGCTGACCACGGTCAGGTCATCCCAACGGGCACGGATCAGACGGCCTTCTGCATCAAATTCGTCACAGCCCATACCGGTTGCCACCGGTACATCCTGGCGGGTGTAAATGCCTACCCCGCTATACCCTTTTTTTTCTGCATGACAAAAAAAACCGCGGTAATCAAGCGGGTTGCGCAGTTCGTCAACCAGGTCCGGGTCACTGACCTTGATTTCCTGCAGGCAGACAATATCGGCATTATGCTTTTCCAGCCAGGGAATAAGTCCTTTTTTGGCGGCGGAACGAATGCCATTGACATTGATGGAGGTAACGCGTAACAAAATGAATTCCTTTGTGAATCAGTGTTTTGAATCTGTGTTTTTAGGGAACACGGCTGCCGTTATTATAAGGGCCCCACCCAGTATCATGCGCTGAGAGGGGGGCAAACAGTATTCAGGTAAGCACAATCGCATACGCTGATTCAGGGATAGTATTCGCTCTTTTGGAAAATTGTTATGCAGGGATCAGTTCTTCGGCATTATGCTGTTTTTGTAGTGCGATGCCTTGCAGAACAGGGGTGGCCAGATTAGCGACCAGGTCAAGGCGCTGTTTCAGGGCTGTGCTTGAAATCAGGCCATCCTGAATGTCTTCCTGTGTGGCGTATACACCGGCCGGCAGGCTAAGCGCATGGAAGAAACCGAACAGGGTGCGTAGCTGATGGTCAATCATCAGCGCATGCCGGGTACTGCCACCGGTAGCAGCCAGCAAAACAGGTTTGCCCGCGATGGCATTCATATCAACCAGGTCAAACAAATGTTTGCACAGGCCGGGAATGGAGCCCTTGAATACAGGGGTTCCTACAATCAGAAAATCGGCCTGTTCAATGCGGGTTAACGTCTGTTTGGCATAATCGTTCAGATGATCGGTGCAAAGTGCTGTTCCAATATAGGGAACCAGATCGACCAGATCGATGAATTCGGTTTCAAGTGATACCCGCTTTGATATTTGTTTTTCAATTTCATTCAGTAGTATGCCAGTACGGGATGGGCGATGCAGGCTACCATTAATAACGACGGTATTTAAAGGTTGTGTCATGTTGTTCTCTTTTATGTTTGTATTGTTGTGCTGGTTGTATCGCTGAAAATCATAATTGTTGATATTTGAAAATGAAACAATTCATTGGAAAAGGTTCATCTTAATGTTTTCAGTCAATAAATTTAAATATGCATAATTTATATAAACATTCGTTTTTTTTATGTGAGCTATGCTTTCTTCGGGAACACGGCCGCTGTTATTATGAGTATCCCCCCCAGAATCATGCGCTCTGAGGGGGCTTCGGCAAACAGTATCCAGGCAACCGCAATGGCATACACTGGTTCAAGGGCTATGATTAACCCTGCGGTGCGGGCGGTCAGGGAGCGCAGGCTGAAAACGAACAGGTAATGGGACAAGGCTGTACACATAACGCCAAGCACTGCTATCCAAAAATAATCCCGTGGTGCCAACAGGTGGATATGGGTGAAAATAAAGGGCAGGGTCAAGGCGGCAACCACCAGATTCTGCCAGAAGGCCAGTTGCACCGGGTTAAGGTTAACGGCATTTTTGCGGTTCATGACAGCCAGTATGGCAAATGCAAAACCGGAAATAATGCCCCAGATCAAGCCGCTGGCAGACGTATTGCCCGGGTCTGTCGATGGGGCAGGTGTGACCAGAATCAGGCCGATTAACACCAGAGCCAGTAAAAACCATTCTCTTTTGCCGATTTGTTCTTTCAGCAAGAGACGTTCCAGCAGGGTGATGAATGCGGGAAAGCTGGCAAAACCCAGGGTGGCAATGGCAACGCCGGCCGTTTTGATGGCAATGAAAAAGGTGAACCAGTGAATGGCCAGGGAAAGGCCAGAGAAAAATAGAATTTTAAGTGTATGGCGGTTGATGTTTTTTGTAATCGGACTGCGCAGTAAAAACGAGGCAATAGCCAAGGCCAGCACGGCAAAAAAAGCCCGGCCAAAGGTAATGATGGCGGGCGTACTGTGTATCAGGGCGCCAAGCACACCGGTAAGACCAAACAGAAAAGCGGCGATATGGGCAGAAACAAGGCCCTGACGAGCAGAAGTCATGAAATGGGACTGTAAAAAGATGAAAAAGCCAAAGCATCAAGGATACATGATGCTTTGGCTTTTTGGTGATGAGTCTGGTTTTAAGGAATTAGCCAAACTTGAAACTTGTCGCGGTAATACCACCAAACGCAGTTGTTTCATGATACACACAGGTGGCCGCATCATCACCGGCCGAACCAACTGCCACCATTAAGGGAATCAGATGGTCTTCCTGCGCATGGGCCAGGCGGGCAGCAGGGGCTTGTTCCCATTGCTCCAGGGCATGGCTGCGGGCTTCCTGGGTTTTTCCCAAAATGGCATCCTGTAACCACTGATCAAACTTTGCCGAAGGGACTGAACCGGCCGGGCCCAACAGGCGCAAGTTATGGTAGCTTAGGCCGCTGCCAATAATCAGTACCCCTTCATCGCGCAAGGTGGCCAGTGCCTGACCCATGCGAATATGATAGGCCGGGTCATAATGACGGTTAATAGAGACCTGCACCACCGGAATGTCGGCGTCGGGAAATGAAACAGCCAAAGGCACAAAAGCACCATGGTCAAAACCGCGATCCAGGTCAATGCGGGTTTCAAAGCCGGCTTCAGTCAACATGTTTTGTATTTGGGCGGCTAAAGCCGGGTGGCCGGGGGCGTTGTAGTGAACATGATAAGTATGTTCGGGGAAGCCGTAATAATCGTAAAGCATACTCGGCTTTTCACTGCCCATGATCAGGATTTCATTGCCAATCCAGTGTGCTGAAACCATGACAATGGCTTTGGGCTTTTCCGGCAGCTGGGCAGGCAGTTGTTCAAGAGACTCCCGCAATGCTTTGTATTGTTCATCCCATTCCCGGATATAAGGCCAGGGGCCGCCGCCGTGCGAAATAAAATAAGTGGGCATTTTCATATGAGTTCCTTGTAAAAAACAATAGCCAGCCGGTTTTTTTTGCGGGTTCTTGCAGCGCCTGAATGATATTGGGCAAATCAGTGTTTGGCTGTATGTAAAAAACCGTTTTCATGGAGCCAGGATATTCTAATCAGGATTTTGAGGGAAATAAATCGGGTTAACCTGAATGCACTGTTCCGCAAATGGAATAGTGCCATTTAAGCGCTGAAAACATCATCAATAAATCGGGGTTTCTTGCCTGGGTCATAAGCATTACCCGGACTTGATGGGGTAATTTGGCAGAGCTAATCAGACCGGTAATTTTCTTTTCGGAAAAAATGGACAAATAAAAGTGGAGGACTGGTATGAATATTGCTAAGATGACAGAATTATTTTATTCATCAGTTTTTGTGCAAGGTTAATTATGTCATCTCGGAATCGTCTTGATTTTGTTCGTTTTTCATTGGGTCAGGGTGTTTTGAAGTTTGGCCAGTTTAAAGTCAAATCTGGTCGGCTCAGTCCTTATTTTTTTAATGCCGGCCTGTTTGACTCTGGAAAATCGGTGGGTGAACTGGCTCAGTTTTATGCCCAGGCACTGGTTGATTCCGGGGTAGAGTTCGATATGTTGTTTGGCCCTGCTTACAAGGGTATTTCACTGGCGACGGCTACTTCTATTGCCTTGGCTAATCATCCTGCCCTGAAGGGTCGTGATGTGCCATTTGCCTTTAACCGCAAAGAAGCAAAAGATCATGGCGAGGGCGGTGTATTGGTGGGTGCGCCTCTGCAGGGCAAAGTGGTTATTATCGATGACGTGATTACCGCAGGTACGTCGGTGCGTGAATCGGTGGACATTATCCGTAAGGCTGGCGCCACGCCTGCTGCCGTACTGATTGCGCTTGACCGGATGGAAAGGGCCGGTCCCGATGATGCGCTGTCCGCCCATTCAGCGGTTCAGGATGTGTCGCAAACGTATGGCATTCCGGTTGTCAGCATTGCCTCTTTGAACGATATCATGCAATTGCTTAATGAGGATCCGGCGTTTGCCGAACATAAAGATGCAGTGGTGGCCTATCGTGCGAAATATGGCGTGAACTAATCGCTGTGGGCTGTTTCGTTTGTTCGTTCGCATGCTCCTGCGTGGGAGCAAGGAGTCCAGGGCATTAACGCATTCCCATGCTCCCGCGTGGGAATGAAAACCTACAGAAACCTTTATTACCCCATCCGTTGCAAGAGGAAGTATGAGTCAGAAATATTCTATTTTCAGTCTGGTCCGCAATGGACTAAGTTATCACCGGAACTGGGAGCGCGCCTGGCGCAGTCCCGAACCTAAAAAAGAATACGATGTCGTGATTGTGGGTGGGGGCGGTCATGGCCTGGCAACGGCATACTACCTGGCTAAAGAGCATGGCATACGCAATGTGGCGGTGCTGGAAAAAGGCTGGTTGGGTGGTGGCAATACGGCCCGCAACACCACGATTGTGCGTTCCAATTATTTATGGGATGAAGCCGCGCTGCTGTATGAAAAATCCATGTCGCTGTGGGAAGACCTGTCCCAGGACCTGAACTATAACGTCATGTTCAGCCAGCGTGGGGTGCTGAATCTGGCCCATACCTTGCAGGAAGTCCGTGATACGCAGCGTCGGGTCAATGCCAATCAACTTAACAATATCGATGCCCAGTTCCTGACCCCCCATCAGGTACAGGAGCTGGTTCCCCTTATCAATCTTAACAGCCGTTATCCGGTACTGGGTGCCTCCTTTCAGCCACGTGGCGGAGTAGCCCGTCATGATGCCGTTGCCTGGGGATTTGCCCGGGCGGCCGATCACCGCGGGGTGGATATCATCCAGAATTGCGGAGTAACCGGTATTCGCCGTGAAAATGGTGCGGTAAGCGGTGTGGATACGGTCAAGGGATTCATCAAGGCCAAAAAAGTGGCGGTGGTCGTGGCGGGCAATTCCAGCGTGCTGGCCGAGATGGCCGGCATTCGCCTGCCTATCGAAAGCCATCCCCTGCAGGCCCTGGTGTCTGAATCCATCAAACCGATTATCAATACGGTCATCATGTCCAATGCCGTGCATGCCTATATCAGCCAGTCCGACAAGGGCGACCTGGTGATTGGTGCCGGCATCGACCAATACACCGGCTATGGACAACGTGGCAGCTTTCACACTATAGAAGGTACGCTGCAGGCGATTGTTGAAATGTTTCCGGTGCTTAGCCGCGTGCGCATGAACCGGCAGTGGGGCGGCATTGTGGATGTCACGCCCGACGCTTGCCCGATTATTTCAAAAACCGCGGTCAAGGGACTTTATTTCAACTGTGGCTGGGGAACCGGTGGCTTCAAGGCGACACCGGGCTCGGGCTGGGTATTTGCCCATACCGTGGCCAACGATACGCCGCATTCTTTGAACGCGGCGTTTTCCATTGACCGTTTTTATACTGGCCATTTGATTGATGAGCACGGGGCTGCCGGTGTGGCCCACTAGTTCAAATCTGAAGGAAGAAGATATGCTGTTGATAAAATGCCCGTGGTGTGGAGAAAGGGCCGAATCCGAATTTGCAGCCGGTGGTGAGGCAGGTATTGTCCGGCCGGTCAACCCCGAATCGTTAAGCGATGAAGCATGGGGCGACTATCTTTTCATGCGTCAAAATAAACGTGGTCTGCAGCACGAGCAGTGGCAGCATATACATGGCTGCCGACGCTGGTTTACCGTGTATCGGGATACGGTCAGCTACGCTTTTCAGGAAGTGGCCGAGTCGGTCCGGGAAGGAGGCGCAGCATGAGTCAATCGTTCAGGCTTAAGGAAGGTGGCCGGATCGACCGGCACCTTAAGATCCGTTTTCAGTTTAATGGAAAAAGTTATTACGGTTACGAGGGTGACACCCTGGCTTCTGCCCTGTTGGCCAACGGCGTGCATTTTGTGGCACGCAGCTGGAAATACCACCGGCCGCGCGGCATTATGACAGCCGGAGTTGAAGAGCCCAATGCGATTGTTCAGCTTGAAACCGGTGCCTATACCGTGCCCAATGCCAAGGCTACCGAGATCCCGTTATATGACGACCTGCAAGCTGCCAGCGTGAATGTCAGCCCCAGTCTGGCGCAGGACAAAATGGCGGTTGTGCAAAAATTCTCCCGTTTTCTGCCGGCGGGTTTTTACTATAAAACCTTCATGTGGCCCAAAAAATACTGGCCCCGTTTCGAAGAAAAAATCCGTGATGCCGCGGGTTTGGGTGTGGCACCCAAGGCTCGTGATGCCGATCGCTATGATAAGCAGTTCATGCATGCCGATATTCTGGTGGTGGGGGCGGGGCCAGCAGGGCTTGCCGCAGCCCTGGCCGCTGGCAAGGGTGGTGCACGGGTCATCCTGCTCGATGAACAGGCACAGGCGGGTGGCTCTTTATTGTCTGGCGATGAAAACATTGATGGTATGAAGGCCGCGCAATGGGTCGATGGCATCATGCAGGATTTGGCCGACATGCCCAATGTGAAGGTTTTTTTGCGTACCACCGCTTTTGGCTACCAGGATCATAATCTGCTGACCGCCTGCCAGCGCTTGACCGATCACTTGCCTTTGGCTGAACGCAAGGGAACGCGTGAACGCATCCTGAAAATCAGGGCCCGTCAGGTTATTCTGGCGACAGGGGCTCACGAACGGCCCCTGGTTTTTGCCAATAATGATTTGCCGGGCATTATGCTTTCGGGGGCCATTGTCAGCTACGTCAACCGCTATGCGATTTTGCCGGGCAAGTCGGCCCTGATTTTCACCAACAATGATGAAGGATACCGGGCGGCCATTGCCCTTAAACAGCATGGTGCTGCCGTTACGGTGATTGATGCGCGGCCCGTGTCGGGGGGCACCTTGCCACAACGGGCCCATGCCATGGGTATTTCCATTCTTTTTGAGTCGGTGGTCCTGGAGGCCTTTAGCGAACAGTTTGACCATCACATTGAAAAAGTCAGTGTGGCTGCTTACCGGAAAGGTCATCTGGGTGAGGTCGTGGCCACCTTGTGCTGCGATCTGCTGGGGGTGTCCGGTGGCTGGAATCCGGTTGTGCATTTGTTTGCCCAGTCTGGTGGGAAAGCCACCTGGTCCGATGAAAAAGCCTGCTTTGTACCTGGTGATGCCGTGCAGAAGCAAGTCAGCGTGGGAGCCGCCAATGGCGACTTCCTGCTGGCTGAGGCGTTGGCCGGTGGCCAGCAGGCAGCCAATGATTGCCTTGCCAAGTTGGGTTTGCCGGCTGTGCAGCCTGTGGCCTGGGCGCTTGATGAATACCGGGAAAACGCCATTTTGCCTTTATGGCTGATTGGTGAGCGTGCGCAAATAGGCCAGGGTGAAAAGCAGTTTGTCGATTTCCAGAATGATGTGTCTGCGGCTGACATTTATCTGGCGGCGCGGGAGGGCTATCAGTCGGTGGAGCACGTCAAACGCTATACGGCATTGGGATTTGGCACCGACCAGGGCAAACTGGGCAATATCAATGGCATGGCTATTCTGGCCGAAGCCCTGCAACAAACCATTGCGCAAACCGGCACCACGACTTTTAGGCCCAACTACACACCGGTTACGTTTGGTGCCATGGCCGGGCGTGAACTGGGTGATTTTTTTGAGCCGGTCCGGACTACTTGCATTCATGCCTGGCATGAGGCGCATGGCGCGGTCTTCGAGGACGTGGGTAACTGGAAGCGGCCTCTGTACTACGCGCCTGGCAATGAAGACATGCAGGCCGCAGTCAGGCGTGAATGCCTGGCCGTTCGTCATGGTGTGGGTATTCTGGATGCCTCCACCCTGGGCAAGATTGATGTCCAGGGCCCGGATGCCGCCGAATTCCTTAACCGTATGTATACCAATGCCTGGAATAAGCTGGGCATAGGCAAATGCCGTTATGGGCTGATGCTTGATGAAAACGGCATGGTTTTTGATGATGGGGTGAACATCCGTCTGGGCGAGAATCATTATTTGCTGAGCACGACCACTGGTGGCGCGTCCCGGGTGATGCAGTGGATGGAAAAATGGTTGCAAACTGAATGGCCCGAGCTGAAGGTGCATCTGGCTTCGCTTACCGATCATTATTCCACCTTTGCCGTGGCCGGGCCCAATGCCCGTAAAGTACTGCAAAAAGTGTGCTGCGACATTGATTTTGCGGCCGGGCAATTTCCGTTCATGAGTTTCCGTGAAGGCAGCATTATGAACGTTCCGGTTCGTATCATGCGGATCAGTTTTTCAGGTGAACTTTGTTATGAAGTGAATGTGCCTTCCAATTATGGCAGGGCGGTTTGGGATACCCTGATCCAGGCCGGCCAGGAGTTTGAGATTACCCCTTATGGTACTGAAGCCATGCATGTCCTGCGGGCTGAAAAGGGTTTCATTATTGTGGGCCAGGATACCGACGGCTCCATGACGCCTGCCGATCTGGGCATGGACGGCCTGGTGGCCAAAACCAAGGACTTCATTGGTAAACGCTCCTTAAGCCGAAGTCATACCGCTGGCAGCGGGCGTAAACAGTTTGTGGGGCTGAAGGCAGAAGATCCACAGCAGGTTTTGCCCGAAGGCGCGCAAGTCTTGCTGGAAGAAACCGAACAGCGCCCGGCTCCCATGCTGGGGCACGTGACTTCCAGTTATTACAGCCCGGTCCTGGACCGCTCAATCGCCCTGGGGGTTGTCCGGGATGGCTTCAGTCTGATGGGGTCAACTGTTGTTGTGTGGTCGGCGCAAACCGGTTTTATAAAGGCACAGGTTTGCAGTCCGGTCTTTTTTGATGAAGAAGGGAGCCGTCAGCATGCAGCTTGATGTGAATATGCAATCACCATTGATTAATGTGCCGGGTTTGCTGGAAGAGGCTGCCGGCAAGGCACCTGATAAGTTTCTTTTAAGGGAATTGCCGTTTCGTGAGTTACTGAATGTCCGGGCTGACCTTGCAGATGCCAATGTTGTCCGGGTTTTGGGTAATTCATTTAATCTTCAATTTCCCGTGCAGCCCAATACGGTTGTGGATAATGACCGATATGTGATCTGGTGGCTGGGGCCCGATGAGTGGCTGGCCCAGTCAGTCGCGCCAGTTGATATGCCGGCACCGGTTGATGAAATCCAGGCTTTGTTGACGGGTTCGTTTGCCCGGGTGCTTGATGTCAGCAGTGGCTACACCTTGCTGCATTTAAGTGGCAGCATGGCCACAGATGTGCTTAACAAAGGCTGTCCGCTGGATTTTGATGCCAGCGTGTTTGGCAAGGGGCAGTGTGCCCAGTCGCATTTTTTCAAGGCGGATATTGCCGTCAGGCCAGTGCCAAGTGGCTGGCATGTATTGGTACGCAGGAGTTTTGCCGAATATACGGTAAGAATGCTGCTGGATGCAGCGTACGATTATTATTTGCCGTCTTGAGCTAAGTGTTTTTTCTCGCTGTCACAGGGTGGTTTCACCGCAGGCCGATAAAAAAACAGCCGTTCATTAATACAATGAACGGCTGTTTTTGGCGGGATATGGCTATAAAAACTTAACCCAGTTTTTCCTTAAGGATTTCATTCACCTGGGTTGGGTTGGCCTTACCTTTGGCCGCTTTCATGACTTTACCCACTAAAGAGTTGAAGGCTTTTTGTTTGCCGGCCCTGTATTCCTCAATGGTTTCAGGGTTGGCTGCCAGCACTTCGTCAATCATGGTGGCAATGGCGCCGCTGTCGCTGATTTGTTTCAGGCCTTTGGCCTCGATAATGGCATCGGCATCGCGATTGTGTTCACCGGCCCACATATCGGCAAATACATCACGCGCGATTTTGTTGGAAATGGTGTTGTCAATAATGCGAAGCAGCATTTTGGCCAGTTGTTCGGGGCTGACGGGGCTGTTTTCAATGTCCAGCTCATCACGGTTAAGCGCGCCCGACAGTTCACTCATGATCCAGTTGGAAGCCAGTTTGGCATGGCCTTCGGGCAGTGCCTTGATGGTGTCTTCAAAGTAGTCAGAGATGGCGCGGGAAACGGTTAACTGTGCAGCATCATAGGCGGGCAGGCCCAGATCGCTGCAGTAGCGTTCGCGGCGGGCAGCGGGCAGTTCGGGCATGCTGGCCTGCACACGGTCTTTCCATTCCTGTGAAATGACCAGTGGTGGCAGGTCGGGATCGGGGAAGTAGCGGTAGTCGTGGGCATCTTCCTTGGTACGCATGCTGCGGGTTTCATCTTTTGCGTCATCGTACAGGCGGGTTTCCTGGATCACGGTGCCACCGTCCTCGATCAGTTCAATCTGGCGGCGGGCCTCGTACAGGATGGCGCGCTCAAGGAAGCGGAAAGAGTTGACGTTCTTGATTTCGGCACGGGTACCGAATTCTTTTTGGCCAACGGGACGCACGGAAACGTTGGCGTCGATGCGGAACGAACCTTCTTGCAGGTTGCCATCGCAAATACCCAGCCAGACTACCAGGCCATGCAGGGTTTTTGCATAGGCGACAGCTTCGGCGGCCGAACGCAGTTCAGGTTCGGTCACGATTTCCAGCAAGGGCGTGCCGGTGCGGTTTAAGTCAATCCCGGTAGACAGTTCACCCAGCGGACCAATGAAGTCATCGTGCAGGGATTTACCGGCATCTTCTTCAAGGTGGGCCCGGGTCAGGTTAAGGGTTTTTTCTTCTTTTCCGACAAAGTAGGAAATTTTTCCGCCCACCACCACAGGCAGTTCGTACTGGCTGATTTGATAGTTTTTGGGCAAGTCGGGGTAGAAGTAGTTTTTACGGGCAAACACCGAGCGCGGTGCGACTTCGGCACCAATGGCCAGGCCAAAACGGATGGCCTTTTCGACGGCCGATTTGTTCATGACCGGCAGGCTGCCGGGCAGGGCCATGTCAACCACATTGGCTTGCGTGTTGGGAGCGGCACCAAAAGCGGTGCTGCTGCCTGAAAAGATTTTGGATTTTGTGGAAAGCTGTACATGCGTTTCCAGACCAATGACAATTTCCCAATTCATTATTTGATTTCCGGTTTACGTGTATGCCAGTCAGTGTGTTGCTGGAAGCGATCTGCAATGGCAAGGATTTGACCTTCATTGAAGTAGTTGCCGATAATTTGCAGCCCTATGGGACGGTTGCCATTGGCACCGCCAAATCCGCAAGGAATGGACATGGCCGGCAAGCCTGCCATGCTGATCCCCAGGGTAAAAATGTCGGCCAGCCAGTCGGCGGTCAGGTCATCGCGGTTTTCACCAATGTTTTTGGCCACGTTGGGGCTGACGGGACCCATGATGACATCGCATTGCGTGGCAAAGGCGGCCTGGAAGTCGTTGGCAATAAGGCGGCGGATCCGTTGCGCCTGCAGGTAGTAGGCATCGTAGTAGCCTTGTGACAGAACATAAGTGCCGATCATGATGCGACGCTGCACTTCGGGGCCAAAGGCCTCTGAGCGAGAGCGGCTGGTCATGTCTTCAAGGCCCTTGTATTCTTTGGCGCGGTAGCCGTAGCGCACGCCATCGTAACGGGACAGGTTGCTGGAGGCCTCGGCCGGTGCAAGTACGTAGTAAGCAGGGATGGACAGCTCGGTGCGAGGCAGGGAAATTTCAACCCGTTCGGCACCCAGGGCTTCGTATTGCTGCAGGGCGGCTTCAATGGCACTGGCGACATCGGCAGACAGGCCCGGGCCAAAAAACTCTTTGGGTACGCCAATGCGCAAGCCTTTCAGAGGAAGGCTTCCTTGAGCGTTCTGGCTGGCCAGGGTGTCGAGGTAGGCCTGCTTGACCCTTCCCTGGCGGTTGGGGGTTCCATCGCAGGTTTCAATGCTGGTGGAGTCGCGCTCGTCGAAAGCGCTGATGACATCAAGCAGCTCAACCAGGTCCTGGGCGCTGCCGGCAATCGGACCGGCCTGATCAAGGCTGGAGCCGTAAGCGATCATGCCAAAACGGGATACCGTGCCATAAGTGGGCTTGATACCGCTGACGCCGCACATGGCTGATGGCTGGCGAACCGAGCCGCCGGTATCGGTGCCGGTGGTTGCCAGTACAATACCGGCGGCCACCGCGGCGGCTGAGCCACCCGATGAACCACCCGGAACCGCGTTGGTATCCCAGGGGTTAAGACAGGGGCCGAAGGCCGAGTTTTCATTGCCTGAGCCCATGGCGAATTCATCGCAATTGAGCTTGCCAATGTTGACAGTTCCCGCGTTGTTCAGGTGCTCGACAACAGTGGCATCAAAGGGGCTGGTATAGTTTTCAAGCATTTTGCTGCCAGCCGTGGTGCGCCACTGGCGGGTTACAAAAACGTCTTTGTGGGCAATTGGAATGCCGGTCAGTAACTGTTGTTTACCTTCGGCAATGCGCTGGTCGGCTTCTTTGGCTTGTGCCAGCGTGGCTTCGGGGTTGATATCCAGAAAAATATTCAGGTGTTTGGTGGCATGGGCACGGTCAAGTGCCGCCTGTGCAAGTTCGGTTGCGCTAACCTGCTTGCTGTCCAGTGCCTTGCGCATTTGGGCAATACTGGAAAAAGTGTAAGGGGAAGTTGTATTGCTCATGATTACTCGATAACTTTAGGGACCAGGAATAAGCCGTTTTCGGTGGCTGGGGCATTGGCCAGCAGGGTGGCGCGTACGGATTCGGAGCTGGTTTCGGTAATAACGTCTTCACGCAATCTGAGTGTTATGTCTTCATGTGCGGATAATGGATGGGCAAGAGGCTCGATACCGGTTGTATCCACGGATTGCAGCTTTTCGATAAGTCCCAGAATATTATTCAGTTCGTTCAGGGTCTGCTCTTTTTTTTCAGGAGTCAGTTCCAGTCGTGCCAGGCGCGAAATACGCGTTACATCTTCTAGGGAGAGTGACATATAATTCTTGCGATATAAAAAATAAAAAGAAAAAAGGGATATACAAAAAATAAAGTAAAAAACTGTGGATTTCAGTAAAGAAAACAGCACCAGGTTACAAAGAAAACAATGTGTTGGCGCACTAAATCCGTTAGTTGGCAGCAATTTTCAGTTATTATTATAAGTTATCTTAATCGTTATGTGCGCTGGGCTTGTCGCTGCGCTTTTATCTCCCCTAAAAATTTTTACCTGCGCGAAAAATGTTCGGATTTTTAAGAAGTTATCTGTCAACAGATATGGCTATTGACCTGGGTACTGCCAATACCCTGATTTACGTACGTGGAAAAGGCATTGTGCTCGATGAACCTTCGGTTGTTGCGATTCGCCACGAAGGCGGGCCCAACGGACGTAAAATCATTCAGGCCGTTGGTCATGCCGCCAAGCAAATGCTGGGACGAGTGCCTGGCAATATTGAAGCCATTCGCCCCATGAAAGACGGGGTGATTGCCGACTTCACCGTTACCGAGCAAATGATCAAGCAGTTTATCCGCATTATTCATCCCCGCAGCATGTTTGCGCCAAGCCCGCGTATTATCGTGTGTGTGCCTTGCGGATCCACCCAGGTAGAGCGTCGCGCCATTCGCGAGGCGGCCATGGGTGCCGGTGCAAGCCAGGTTTACCTGATCGAAGAGCCCATGGCGGCCGCCCTGGGTGCCGGTCTTAACGTATCCGATGCCAGCGGTTCCATGATTGTGGATATCGGTGGTGGTACAACCGAAGTGGCCATTATTTCGCTGGGTGGCATGGTTTACAAGGGTTCCGTTCGAGTGGGTGGAGATAAATTTGATGAGGCCATCATCAATTACATTCGCCGCAATCATGGCATGCTTATTGGTGAGCCCACTGCTGAACTGATTAAAAAAGAAATTGGTTCGGCCTTTCCGGGCACTGAGGTTCGTGAGATGGAAGTCAAGGGCAGGAACCTGTCTGAAGGTGTGCCGCGCAGCTTTACCGTTTCATCCAACGAGATTCTTGAGTCCCTGTCCGATACCTTGAACCAGATTGTATCCGCGGTTAAAATCGCTCTTGAGCAAACACCGCCTGAATTGGGTGCCGATATTACCGAAAAGGGCATTGCATTAACAGGCGGTGGTGCCTTGCTGAAAGACCTGGACAGATTGCTTCAAGAGGAAACCGGCCTGCCGGTGGTTGTGGCCGATGATCCCCTTACCTGCGTCGTCAAAGGGTGCGGTGAAGCGCTTGAGCACCTGGAAAAACTGGGTCCCATCTTTATTAATGACTGAATCCCCTGGCAACTGAATTTTTCATCGGGCCATGCCTGTCCGGAATGGCCCGCTCCATGTTGTTGTTCTTCTTCCCACGGTTGTTTTATGCAGCAGAACAGATCAATCCGCTTATTCAAACATGGGCCGGCTGCAGAGGTAAGACTGTTTTTTCTTGTCTTGTTATGTTTTGGGTTGATGATTACCGATTCCGGCTGGCGGGTACTTGATCCCATTCGGCAGGCTACCGCAGTTGTCCTGTATCCATTTCAGAAAGCAGCCTTGTGGCCACGTGATGTCGTCGCCAAATTCAATGACTGGTCCAATATTGTGGCCGTTGCCAAGCAGGAAAGCGAGGCATTGCAGCATCAACGCATAGAACTGGCACAAATTTCGGCCCATGCGGCACAGATGGCAGCTGAAAATATTCAGTTGCGCCGTTTGCTGGGTATTAAAAACACGGCCCAGACGCCATCGGTGGCCGTGGAAATTCTGTATACGGCACCCAACCCCCTGAACCAGACCATGGTGCTTACCAAAGGCAGTAACCATGGGATAGAGCCCGGCATGCCGGTTATTGGTGAAGGCGGGGTGGTGGGGCAAATTCGCAGGGTAACCGCCATGACATCGGAAGCGGCCCTGATTACCGATGAAAAAGTTTCCATTCCGGCCATGGTATTGCGCAATGGCTTGCGGGTCATTGTGTTTGGTTCCGGGCAGGGGGGCAAGCTTGAAGTCAGGTATTTGTCCATGGATGCCGATATCAGGGTGGGTGACAGCCTGACAACCAGTGGTATTGGCGGTATATATCCGGCAGGGTTGTCGATTGGTACCGTGACTTCCATTGAAGCCAATTCGGCTGAAGGGTTTGTACGGGCGATTGCCGAACCTTCGGCTCACCCCGAACGCTACCGCCACTTTCTGGTTCTGCTGGTGCCTACCGATGAGGTTCCGGGAAAAGATGAGCTTGATATTTTGGCCAAGGCGCCAACCACTAAAAAATACGGCAAAAATTGATTCATGGCGAATAAAAACCTGAAATCGCTGCAACCGCTGCAATCCACCCATTATTCTTACATGGTCAATCCCGTGTATGGCTGGGGCACGATTGTATTTGTCTGGATGGCATCCATGCTCCCCTGGCGCAGCTGGGAGGGCTCTCCTGATTTGCTGATTCTGGTCCTGGCATTCTGGTGTGCGCATGAAGTAAGGGGAGTGGGTCTGCTTGCCGCCTTTTGCTTTGGCTTCCTGATGGATGTCCATGACATGAATATCCTGGGTGAACATGCCCTGACTTATGTGTTGATCATTTACGGTACCTTGAGGATTCGTAAACGAATGATGCGGTTCGGGGTCATTAGCCAGCTTATTCACATGTTTCCGATTTTTGTTCTCGCGCCTATTCCCAGTCGCCTGATGCAGGCGTGGTTTGCCGGTGTCTGGCCCGGTTGGCTCTGGATTTGGTCCGGTGTGATTACAGGGGTGTTGTGGCTGGCTGCCGATCTTATCCTGAAACTGCCATTGCGTCCGGTGGAAGACGATGATGCAACCATTTAACCTTATGGCAGGAAAGATCTATGTTTGAATTCAGGAAGCAGGCACTGGTACAGCGACGGCAACTGATTACCCGGGTAGTGGTGGCGGTGCTGTTTGTACTGTTGTGTTTTGGTATTCTGGTTAACCGCTTGTGGGTTTTGCAGGTTGAGCGCTACCAGGGGCTGTCGGAAAGGGCCGAAAAAAACCGTATTACGCTTGTGCCTATTACGCCTCGTCGGGGTGATATCGTGGACCGCAACGGTGTCGTCCTGGCCCGCAGTCATCGAGACTATACGCTTGAAATGGTGCGCGGGCAGGTTGGGGATGTTTCTAAAATGCTCGAACAGCTTGAGCAGATCATTCACTTGTCCCCGCTTGAGTTAAGACGCTTCAAGCGCCGGCTGGGCAGCTCAAACCGTTTTGCCTCGGTTCTGCTTAAAAGCAACCTGACCGACGATGAGGCGGCCACTTTTGCCGCCCATTCCTACAAGTTCAAGGGCGTCAGCCTGAAGGCACGCTGGGTACGGGAGTACCCTGAGGGGGAATCGGCGGCCCACGTGATTGGATACGTTGGCCGGATTTCCGAGCGGGACCAGGAGCAGCTTGAAGAAAAAGGGCTAGAGGGTAATTATCGGGGTACCGAGGTTATCGGCAAAAAAGGAATTGAAGCCAGCTACGAAGAGCGGCTGCACGGAAAAACAGGTTGGGAGGAAGTGGAAATTGCCGCTTCCGGCAAACCGGTCCGGGTATTGAAAAGAACCGACCCCATTCCGGGCGATAATCTGCGCCTGTCGCTGGATATGGGTTTGCAAAAACTGGTAGAGGGCATTTATAACGACCCCAAAGATCCCAAGCGGGGCGCCCTGGTGGCCATCGATCCGCGTAACGGGCAGGTGCTGGCCTATGTATCGGCACCTTCTTATGATCCCAATTTGTTTGTGGATGGCATTGATGTTGAAAACTGGCGTCGCTTGTCAGACTCTCCCGACCATCCCCTGATTGACCGGCCCATTTACGGTACCTTCCCCATTGGTTCCACTTATAAGCCCTTTGTAGCCCTGGCTGCCTTGAAGCTGGGTGTGCGCGACCCCAATGCCAAAATTCCCGATCCCGGTTATTTTGAGTATGGTGGCCAGCGGTTCCGCAATGCAGGGGGGGCTGCCTATGGGCCAACCAATATGCATAAAGCCATTGTGGTGTCGTCAGATACGTACTTTTTTAGCCTCGGTCCCCTGATTGGTGTAGATGCCTTGCATGACTTTGCAGAGCAATTCGGATTTGGCAAGAAAACCGGCATTGATTTGATGCATGAGAAAAAAGGGATTTTGCCTTCACGCGAGTGGAAGAAAAAAGCATTCAAGAATCCGGCCCAGCAAAAATGGATTCCGGGCGATACCATTTCGGTTTCGGTGGGGCAGGGATATAATTCGCTGACGATTACCCAGCTTGCGCAGGCGACGGCCACATTGGCGGCCAATGGCGTGTATACCAAGCCACATCTGGTTAACTGGATAGAAAACCCGGTCCTGAAAACGGTCGAGCAAACCGTCTCTGAGCCCGAGTACACGGTGGATGTGGCGCAGGAACACATTGATCTGGTCAAGGCGGCATTGGCCGAAGTGAATGCCAAAGGCACGGCCCGAAGGATTTTTGCCGGCACCAATTATGACTCAGCCGGTAAAACCGGTACGGCCCAGGTTTTTAGTTTGAAGGGTACCAAGTACAAGGCTGAAGCGCTTAACAAACGCCTGCATGACCATGCTTTATATATGGGATTTGCGCCGGTTGAAAACCCCCAGATTGCGGTGGCCCTGATTGTTGAGAATGGTGGCTGGGGCTCCAGTGTGGCCGCACCGATTGCCCGCAAGGTTTTTGATTACTGGCTGGCACCTGAACGGGCCAATATTCCCGAGTACATCCCCAGTTTTGATGATACGGAACAGCAGGAAGAGGTTTCGCCCGATCTGGTGCTGCCGGAAGACATTCCTGCCAACCCGGATGACAATGCACCGGGACATACACCTGAAATTCTGGCACCGGTCGAGATAAACAGGAATGGCCGGGAAGATACGCAAAATAATGAGGCAGGTGCACGATGAGCCGGGTAATGAATTGGATTCTTGGTTCCCTGCGTTGCATAGACTGGCCGTTGTTGCTGATTCTGGCTTTGTTGTCCGGCCTGGGCATGACGGTCATGCATTCGGCAGTGGGGGGCACCGACTGGCGCTTTGCCGGTCAGGGGCGCAATTTTCTGGTGGCCTTTGTCGTTATGTGGGTGGTGGCCATGATACCCCTGTCCAAAATGATGAAGATGGCCATTCCATTTTACCTGTTGGGGATAATCCTTTTGCTGGGGGTGGAGTTCTTTGGCATCACCAACAAGGGGGCAACCCGCTGGCTGAATGTGGGTGTGACGGTTATTCAGCCCTCTGAAATGATGAAGTTGGTGGTTCCCATGATGCTGGCCTGGTATTTTGACAAGCACAGGGCCAGGCTGCGTGTGATTGATTTTTTTGCGGCTGGCGTATTGCTGCTGTTGCCGTTTATCCTTATTGTCAAGCAGCCCGATCTGGGGACAGCCTTGCTGGTGTTTGCGACCGGTTTTTTTGTGATTTATTTTGCAGGGTTGTCGTTCAAGTTGTTGGCCCCTCTGTTTTTTTTTGGGGTAACCGTACTGGTCCTGATTCTGTACTATGAGCAAACGCTTTGTGCCCCCGGTTTTGACTGGGTTGTGCTGCATGAGTACCAGAAACATCGGGTGTGCACCTTACTTGATCCCAGTACCGATCCGCTGGGCAAGGGCTTTCATACCATTCAGGGGATGATCGCGATTGGTTCCGGCGGCATTTACGGCAAGGGTTACATGCAGGGTACGCAAACCCATCTGGACTTCATTCCGGAACGCACAACCGACTTCATCTTTGCCGTGTTCGCCGAAGAATTCGGCCTGTATGGTGGCATACTGTTGTTGATTTTGTATTCCCTGCTGTTGTTGCGCGGCTTTTTCATTACCCTGAAGGCAAGAACCCAGTTTGGCCGTTTGCTGGCCGGTGCCCTGACCATGATGTTCTTTGTTTATGTTTTTGTGAATATGGGCATGGTCATGGGTATTTTGCCGATTGTCGGGGTGCCCCTGCCATTCATGAGTTATGGTGGAACGGCCCTGGTAACCCTGGGCTTTGCCTGTGGGCTGTTAATGAGCATTTCAAATTATGAGCCCAGTAAATCCACAGTGCCTGAAAACTGATGCAGGCCTTGCAGCAGTTTCAGGATAGGGGCTGGCAAGGCCGTGGTTTCCAGTTGGTCCAGGGGCAGCCACTGATGCCTGCCGGGGTTGCCATTTTCTTCCCTTAATGGAAGATGGCTGCATTTAAGCCAGTACGGTTGTATATGCAGTTTGAAATGGGTGAATACGTGTTCGAAAGCTGCCATTTTAAGGGCGGTTTGCCGCGCCTGTTGCCAATCGTTTTGCAGGCTTTGCAGCGCTTGTTCATCAGTAAATTCGGGTAATGACCACAGCCCTCCCCAGATGCCCTGTTCGGGGCGCTGCTGAATAAGGATGCGATCCTCGTGCTGCAAGACCAGCATATTGACCGAGCGCACCGGAACGGTTTTTTTGGCTTTGGGAGTGGGCAGTTCTGCCTGCCTGTTTTCACGATAGGCATAACAGGATGACTGCAACGGGCAGGCCTCGCATTTGGGTTTGCTGCGGGTGCACAGGGTGGCGCCCAGGTCCATTTGGCCTTGGGTATAGGCGGACATATCCAGGTTTTTATCCGCTTGTTTAATGTTTTCCTCGGCCTGTTCCCATAAGCGGTTTTCAATTTCCCGTTTGTTTGTCTGTCCTTCAATCCCGTAGTAACGGGTGAAAATCCTTTTGACATTGCCATCCATGATGGGCGTTTTTGCACCAAAACAAAAAGCGGCAATGGCATGGGCGGTGGATTTTCCAATGCCGGGCAGGCTCATGATGTCTTGTGCCTGCCGGGGAAATTCTCCGTGCCATTGGGTCACGACGGCCTGGGCGCATTTATGCAGGTTCCGGGCGCGGGCATAGTAGCCCAGGCCGGCCCATAGCGCCAGTACCTCATCTTGCGAAGCTGCAGCCAGGTCGTGGATGGTGGGAAAAGTGGCCAGAAAACGCGCATAGTACGGAATGACTGTAATGACCTGGGTTTGTTGCAGCATGATTTCAGATAACCATACTTTATAAGGGTCTTGCGTGTTCTGCCATGGCAGATGGTGTCTGCCATGGATTTTCTGCCAGGCAACGATAAGATCGGCAAATTGCATGTGCTTAGAAATGTGAGTGGCGGGTTACCGACCAGCGGGCCGCCGTGGCGGCAATGAGCATGACCAGAGCAATGGTCAGTACCAGCCATGAAGCGGAAGGCAGGGTAACGTTGAAGGGGATGCCATAGCTGTTGGAAAGCAGGGTGATGGCCTGGTTTAAAAAGCCCAGGGTAATGCTGGTGAGTAAAACGGCCAGCAAACCTGCGGTCAGGCCTGTGATGGCACCAAAATACAGAAAGGGGCGTCGCACAAAGGATTCGGTGGCGCCGACCAGGCGGGCAACCGCAATTTCGTCACGTTGAACCAGTGCCTGCATGCGGACGGTATTGAAAATGGTGGTAATGACAATCAGGGCCACACCGGCGGCCAGCAGTCCCAGCACAATCCGGATGAAAGAAAGAATGGCCTCCAGTTTTTGTACCCAGGCACTGTCAAATTGCACCAGGTCCACGTCGGGCAGCTTGCTCCATATCTCTGCCAGCTGTTCGGCCGTTTCAGTGGGACTGGCCTCGTCGGAAAGGGTGATGATAATGGAGTGGGGCAATGGGTTTTGCGGTAGAACCTTAAGGGCGTCCGACCAGGATTCAGAGGCTTTCAGTGACTGCAGGGCCTCGGCCTTGTCAATCACTTCCAGTGTCAGAATAGACTGGCTGTGTTCGTTTTTCAGCTGTGTGGCTAGCGCATGGGTCTGTTCAATCGTGGTGGCATCTTTCATGAACAGTGAAATGGCCGGATTGACGGATATATTGCGGGCAAGGGGCTGCATGGAAACCAGCATGGCACTTGCCAGCAGGGGTAAAGTCAATACCAGGGCGATGACGATGATATTGGTGAGTGATGAAAATGGCGTGCCCAGCAGACGGCGTGCGGCAATGCGAATAGCGTAAAGATGATGTCTAAGCCAGGTGTTCATTCAGTGTTTCCCCAGGTCTTTGAAACGGCCGGGCTCCAGCAGCAGGGTCCGGTTGGCATGGCGTTGCAGCAAGGGCATGTCGTGGGAGGCGATCAGGGTGGTCACACCTACCCGATTGAAATCGCGGAACACCTCGAGAATGCGGTTGGCATTGTCCTGGTCCAGGTTGGCGGTGGGTTCGTCGGCAATCAGGATGGCAGGGCGGTTAACGATGGCACGGGCAATTGCCAGGCGTTGCTGTTCTCCGCCTGAGAGCGCAATGGGATTGAGTTTTTCCTTGCCCGACAGGCCCACCTTGGCAATCGCGGCGCGTGCTCTTGAGGCGGCTTTTTTATAATCAAGGTTCATCACGGCCAGGGGTAGCATGACATTTTCGAAGGCATTGCGGTCATAGAGCAGGTGTGTGTCCTGTAAAATGATGCCAACCGCACGGCGCAGATAAGGACGTTCCCTGGCAGGCATGCTGTCAAGGCTTTGTCCGTTAACCATAATGGATCCGCGGGTAGGCGGTTCAAGTCCGCCAATCAGCTTGAGCAGGGTGGATTTGCCCGCACCTGACGGGCCGGACACAAAAACAAACTCACCGCGTGAAATGTTGAAGTTGATATCAGCCAGAATATTGGCGCTTTGGCCATAGGACTTGAAAACGTGCTTGAATTCAATCATGTTGGTTCAGGTTAGGGAATCGGGCACATTAATGCAAATGCACATAATACCTGCATTTTATACCAATGATGGCATTCTTTACGGCCGGTCTGTCTGCCAAAGGGTAATACCGGTCGGTGAATGTATGGCAGGCCGGTTTCTGTCTTGAGGGCTATAAGTTTATAAGGTCATAAGACTATACAAACAGGCGATGTTTGGGTTACAAAGGCGCATTGGTTTGTAAAGTTAATGCTTATGACTTCCAAAAAAACAAATAAAATACAAATTTCATGGAATGATCCTGCATTCCGCGCCATTGTTTACCAGATTGCCGTATTGGGTATCGTGGCGTATGTGGCCTGGTATCTGGTTACCAACACCATGCATAATCTTTCCGTTCGCAATATTACAACCGGGTTTGACTTTCTTGACCGGGAGGCCGGTTTTGCGATTGGCGAATCCTCTATCGCCTATTCACCGGCCGACACCTATAAACGCGCCATATTGGTGGGTATTGTCAATACCCTGCAGGTCTCCGCTTTGGGGATTGTCCTGTCCACTCTGCTGGGTACGATTATCGGTGTGGCCAGGCTGTCAATGAACTGGCTGGTTGGCCGCTTGGCGACCGTTTATGTTGAAGTCATCCGCAATGTGCCCTTGCTGATCCAGCTGTTTTTCTGGTATGTCCTGATTACCGAAAACCTGCCCGGTCCCCGACAGGCCCTTCGTCCGGTTGAGGGCGTTTTCCTGTCCAATCGGGGGCTCAAGTTTCCCGCGCTCCAGGGGGATTCCCTGAGCTGGATATTATATGGCCTGCTTCTGGCCGCGCTCTGTACGTTTGTTTTTTATTACCGGTCACGCAGGCACCAGGAAAAAACCGGGAAAACGTTTCCGGTTTTAAGCACTGGTCTGCTCATGTTGCTGGTTTTTCCCTTTATTGGCTATTTTCTGGGTGGTGCTTCGCTGGCGCTGGAATACCCCGAACTCAGGGGATTCAATTTTACCGGCGGCCTGTCCATTTCTCCTGAGTTGTCGGCCTTGCTGGCCGGTTTGGTTATTTATACGTCTGCATTTGTGGCGGAAATTGTCCGTTCGGGTATTCAAAGTATCGGGAGCGGACAGTGGGAGGCCGCCAGTTCTATCGGGCTGGGTAAAGCCCGGGTATTGAGGCTGGTTATTTTGCCGCAGGCCTTGCGTGTCATGATTCCTCCTCTGACCAGTACTTACCTGAACCTGACCAAAAACAGTTCGCTGGCGGTTGCCATTGGTTATCCCGATATTGTTTCGGTGGTTAACACTACCCTGAACCAGACCGGACAGGCCATTGAAGGCGTGTTGATCATCATGGCGGCCTATCTCACGGTCAGTTTATCCATTTCGGTATTCATGAACTGGTATAACCGGCATATCGCCCTGGTGGAGCGTTAAAATGAGTCAGCACACATTGACCGGCCCCGTTCAGCCAGGCAGGCGTCCTCCGCCCAAAAATGAAAGTGGTGTTTTTGGCTGGGTGCACAAGAATCTTTTTTCTTCGCCCCTCAGTATCCTGATCACGGCACTGGCGCTCTGGTTTTTGCTAATGACGGCGCCTTGGCTGATCGAATGGGTTTGGCTTAAGGCAAATTTCACGGCAGGCAGCGGCACCGAATGCCGGGGAAGTGAAGGCGCCTGCTGGGCTTTTATCCGGGAAAAATACCGTCTTATCCTGTTTGGCACCTATCCTTATGACGAACAGTGGCGTCCCTTGCTGGCCATGGTGATTCTGGTGGCGATCATCATTTGCAGCGCCATCCGCGTTTTCTGGAATAAATGGCTGCTGCTGATATGGCTGGCAGGCCTGGGTTCGGTTGCCATCCTGATGTGGGGCGGAGTGCTGGGCTTGAGTCCCATTGATAACAGCCGTTGGGGTGGTTTGCCACTTACCTTGATTCTGGCCACTTTTGGCATTGGCCTGGCTTTCCCTTTAGGCGTTTTGCTGGCGCTCGGGCGACGTTCAAACATGCCTGCCATCAAGGCCTTATGTGTGGTGTATATTGAAATCATCCGGGGGGTGCCCCTGATCAGTCTGCTGTTCATGTCGTCGGTCATGCTGCCGCTGTTCCTGCCTGAAGGAGTCACGATTGACAAGCTGCTGCGCGCACAAATTGCCATTATCCTCTTTACCGCTGCCTATATCGCAGAAACCGTGCGCGGTGGCCTGCAGGCCATTCCCAAGGGACAAATTGAAGGTGCCGAGTCGCTGGGCCTGACTTACTGGCAGCAAATGTACAAAATTGTTTTGCCCCAGGCCCTGAAAATCGTGATCCCACCCATGGTCAGTATTTTTATTGCCCTGTTCAAGGATACCTCGCTGGTGGTGGTCATCGGTATTTATGACCTGACGCTATCGGCCAAGGCAGCTTTGGCCGATCCGCTCTGGCAGGGCTTCAGCGTCGAGGCCTATTTGTTTATTTCACTTATTTATTTTGTTTTCTGTTTTGCCATGTCCCGCTACGCCAAAAATCTTGAGGCTCGCCTGGATACGGGATACAAGCGTTAAAAGGAGCCTGGTGTGTCAGATATGATTATCCGTATGGAAAATGTCAACAAGTGGTACGGAAAATTCCATGTGCTCAGGGATATCAACCTGTCGGTCGCGCCCGGTGAGCGGATTGTGATTTGCGGGCCGTCGGGCTCTGGAAAATCCACCCTGATTCGCTGCATCAACCGCCTGGAAGAACACCAGGAAGGCCGGATTATTGTGGATGGTGTCGAGTTAAGCAATAACCTGAAAAATATCGAGCAGGTACGTCGCAATGTGGGCATGGTGTTCCAGCACTTTAATCTGTTTCCTCATTTAACCGTGCTTGAGAACCTCACGCTGGGACCCATTTGGGTCTTGAAAATGCCCAAATCCGAGGCTGAGGCGGTGGCCATGAAATATCTTGAACGGGTCCGGATTCCCGAACAGGCACACAAATATCCCGGCCAATTGTCGGGCGGCCAACAGCAGCGGGTGGCCATTGCCCGCTCTTTGTGCATGAGTCCCAAGGTCATGCTGTTTGATGAGCCCACCTCGGCGCTTGACCCTGAAATGGTCAAGGAAGTGCTGGATGTCATGGTGACCCTGGCTGAAGAATCGGGTATGACCATGCTATGTGTGACCCATGAAATGGGTTTTGCCAGAAAAGTGGCCGACCGGGTGGTTTTTATGGATGAGGGGCAAATTGTGGAAGAAAATACGCCAGACGCGTTTTTTGATCATCCGGTGCACGAAAGGACCAAACTGTTTTTAAGCCAGATTTTGCACTAGAAATGCAGTAAACTTTCGTTTTAGTTTATTTTTGCGTAAGTGATCATGGCACAACATTACGAATCAGATATTACCCGGTTTATTAACGAGTATAAAACCAAACACCCCGACACTGAAAAGCGTCAGCTGGAAGGACGTGCGCTTTTGTGGGACAAGCAGCAGGATGCCGAACTGCTCAAGCAATTCAAGGCCGCCCGTGTTCCCCAGAAACCCTACGTCTATCAAACGAACTAAGCCATTCCCATGGCAGTGGCCTCTGCGGCAATCGATACACTGGTGGACCCCGAGATAGACAGTACCCCCGATGTGGTGGATACGGTCGCTTTGGCTCGTCTGTACGGTGAGCCCCTGTTCAATATCCCGCAAGACCTGTACATTCCTCCCGATGCCCTTGAGGTATTCCTGGAAGCTTTCGAGGGGCCACTGGATCTTCTGCTGTACCTGATCCGCAAGCAAAACTTCAATGTGCTTGACATTCCCATGGCCGAGGTCACCCGTCAGTACCTGAGCTATGTCGATCAGATCCGTAACCAGAATCTGGAGCTGGCTGGCGAGTATTTATTGATGGCAGCCATGCTGATCGAGATCAAGTCCAGAATGCTGTTGCCGGTTCGCAAGTCGGACAATGGCGAAGAAGTGGAAGATCCCCGTGCCGAGCTGGTGCGGCGCTTGCTTGAATATGAGCAAATGAAACTGGCCGCCCAAAAACTGGATGCCCTGCCGCTGTTGGGGCGCGATTTCGAGCGTGCCAATGCGCAGATGGATTTAAGTGTGGAGCGCATGCTGCCCGAGGTCAGTGCCGATGATCTCAGGCTGGCCTGGCAAGATATCATGAAACGGGCCAAACTGAATGCCCATCACCAGATTACCCGGGAGCAGCTGTCGGTCCGTGACCACATGACGCATATTCTGCGCAGATTGTCGGATACCCGCTTTATGGAGTTTACCGACCTGTTCATGGAAAGGGTCAATGAAGGCGAACCGGCCGCCGTCATTGTGGTGCATTTTATCGCGATGCTGGAACTGGCCCGCGAATCGCTGTTGGAAATCACCCAGGCCGAGCCATATGCGCCCATCTATGTACGGCTTGCCTATACAATTGCCGTTGAATAAATTGACCTTGTATAAATAAGAAAGGAAGACAATTGAAAGTAGTTCACACCATTGAGGAATTAAGGGATCAGCTGCGTGGCCAGCTACGGGCTTCCTTTGTGCCCACTATGGGAAACCTGCACGAAGGGCATTTGTCCTTGATGCGTCTTGCCCGGCAGCACGGAGACCCGGTCGTTGCCAGTATTTTCGTGAATCCGTTGCAGTTTGGCCCTAACGAGGATTTTGACAAATATCCGCGTACCCTAGAGGCGGATATCGCCAAACTGGAAGAGCGGCGTGATGTCTATGTGCTGTTTGCGCCTTCCGTCAAGGAAATGTACCCCGAACCGCAAAGCTATCGCGTGCAAACCCCTTCCGACCTGGGCAATGTCCTTGAGGGTGAATTCCGTCCCGGCTTTTTTGAGGGCGTGACAACCGTGGTGCTGAAGCTGTTTTCCTGTGTGCAGCCCAAAGTGGCGGTGTTCGGGAAAAAAGATTACCAGCAACTCATGATTGTGCGTAACATGTGCCGCCAGTTCCAGTTGCCTGTGACCATTTATGCGCATGAAACAGTGCGTGAACCAAGCGGGCTGGCGCTGTCTTCGCGCAATCGTTACTTAAGCGATGCCGAGCGTGCCGAGGCCCCTTTCCTGTATGCCACGCTTAACCAGGTCAAAGACAGGTTGCTGGCCGGAGAAACCGAACCGGCCGCCCTTGATGAGTTTGCCCGAAACACACTGACCCAGCGTGGCTGGGAAGTGGATTACGTCTCTGTCAGAAAGCAACTTGACCTGCATGTGCCAACGGCCCAGGAAATTGCCAATAAAACGCCTTTGGTGGTATTGGCTGCGGCCAAGCTGGGTGCGACCCGTCTTATTGATAATCTGGAAATTGAGCTGTAATTGTCCCGTACCTACCTAAAAGGGTAGGTGTCAAATGAGCAAGGGGTTCATATAATCTTTTTGAGTCTTATATAAGAGTTAAGGAGGTTATATGATCAACTCAAATTCGACAATGATGCAAAAAATGGCACAACTGACTCCACGAGAAAAAGAAGTGCTCAAGCTGCTTGGCAAGGGGCTGCCCAACAAGGTCGTGGCAGGCATGCTTGGTGTAACAGAAAGAACCATAGAAGCCCATCGGGCGCATATTTTTCGGAAAATGAAGGTCAGGAATCTGGTTCACTTGCTCTATGGGTGTACAACCCTTGAGTCGCTCTGACCGATTCAGTCACGCCTTGCTTAAGGCAAATCGGTAAGTCCAAAGTGTTTATGGCGTGTCAACCCAGTTTGGTGTACATTGTACGCAGGCCGGGTTGTTTGTTTCCGGGGTCATGCTGTCATTTTATGTGAAAGTTTTTTTGACCTGCCGGGCAATAACAGGGCAAATCCGTTTATCTGTTTTTAAAATGTAATGCATCATGGAAAAATTCAAGGTAGGCATAACCGGTGGGATCGGGTCAGGGAAATCTACCGTTTGCCGTTTGTTTGCGCAATGGAATGTCACCATTATTGATGCCGATGCCCTGTCTCATGAACTGACCGGGCCCGGTGGCAAGGCTGTTGCAGCCATCCGGGATGCATTTGGCAGCCAGGCCATTAATGCCAAGGGGGGCATGGACAGGGCCTATATGCGGCAACGGGTTTTCGAAGATGACAGTGTGCGTCATACATTGCAAGCGATTATCCATCCCCTCATCAGACAGGAAATGCTCAGCAAGACCACCAATGCCACGGGCGAATACGTGATTTACGATATCCCCCTGTTGGTGGAATCGCTCCATAAATACAAGGATTTGCTGAACGTTATTTGTGTGGTGGATTGCGAAGAGTCTGAGCAGATTCAGCGGGTGCAAAAAAGAAGTGGATTGTCTGTCGAGGCGATCATGAATATTCTCAAGGCACAGGCCAGCCGTGAACAAAGACTTGCAGTTGCCAACGAAGTGATATTTAATGGCAGGGGAATCACCCATGAGCAATTGCAGGAGCGTGCTTTTGCGCTACATCAAAAATGGTTGTTGTCGGCGCGCAAGCTTGCCAGTGCGAGTGTGGACTGAATGTAGAAAGGAGTCAGTTTGATTTTATACGAGTATCCATTTAACGAGAGAATCCGCTCTGTCATGCGACTGGAGTATCTGTTCAAGCGATTGTTTGCATTTGCCGGGGCGTCCGATCCCATGCAGCAGCATGTGGCTTTGTCGGTCTTGTTTGAAATCATGGATTCGTGTGATCGTGCCGAAGTGCGTACGGGCATTTTGCAGGATATCGACAAACAGAAAACCAATCTCGAGGCTTATCGCAATTATCCCGATGTCGATACCGAGGCCCTGAATCAGGCCATTGCCGATCTGGATCGTGTGTCCGCCGCCTTGTCGGGTACCGGGCGCATAGGCCAGTCAACCCGCGAAAATGAATGGCTGATGAGCCTGAAAAACCGTTTTGCCATTCCAGGCGGCACCTCCCAAATGGACATGCCGTCGTATTCCGCCTGGCAGCTGTTTCCTGAAGAAGAGCGCAAGGCTTCATTGCTGAGCTGGATCAGGCCTTTCATACCCTTGTATGATGGTGTGGCCCAGGTGCTGAAAACGTTGCGTGAATCGGGTCATCCCGTTGAGGCCAACACCCAGGAAGGAGGTGTTTACCAGGAAATGCTGGGGGGTAAGATCTATCAGTTAATCCGGGTGTGGGTACCCGAGCATATTCGCACTTACCCTGAAATCAGTGCCAACAAATATATTATCTGGATTCGTTTTCATCAGTTCTCGCCCGAACAGAAAACAGAATTGGTCACCAGCCCAATAGCGTTTAAAATTGCGCTTTGCAACGTTTGAGTCCATCTTCACTGTGTTTTAGGTATTGCAATTTATTTCAAATTTTCGGGGTAAGGTAGCCAGACCTTGCGTAGATGGTTCACAATATCGTCTATTGATTTTTAATTACGAATTGTTGAGCAATGGCCAATCAAACACAAGAAAATGTACCAAAAACATCTAAACGTCTGCAGCTGGCAATATTTGTCTTGATTGTTATTGGCGGCTATTACGGGTGGCAATATTTTTCCAATGACCCTTCGGGTGACAATGCCACCACACAGTCTCAAGGTGCCGGTGGCCCACCCTTATCCCGTAATGGCCCGGGAGCCGGTGCGCGCGGTGCGATGGTTACCCCCGTCAGGGTTGAAACCGTTCAGCAAAAAGATATGGAAGTCAGGGTACCCGGCTTGGGTACGGTAACCGCTTTCAACACGGTAGGGGTCAGGAGCCAGGTAAGCGGACCCATTGTAAATATTGCCTTTACCGAAGGGCAGGAAGTCAAACAGGGCGATTTGCTGTTTGAGATTGATCCGCGTCCTTTCCAGATACAGCTTCAGCAGGCCCAGGGGCAACAGGCCCGGAATGCAGCGGAACTGGCCAATGCGCGGCAGGATCTGAAGCGTTACCAGACACTTTTCAAACAGGACTCTATCGCCCGTCAGCAGGTGGATACGCAGGCTGCGCTGGTGCAGCGGCTGGAAGCCCAGGCTTATAGCGACAAAGCAGCGGTGGATGAAGCCAAACTGAATCTTGAGTACACCAAGGTATTGGCGCCCATTGACGGTCGTCTGGGTTTGCGAAATGTCGATATTGGCAACCTGGTAACTGCCAATTCAACAGATGCGCTGGTGAGTATTACCCAGGTCAAGCCTATTTCGGTTGTGTTCTCCATGCCTGAAATTCATCTTGCCGAGGTGGCAACCCAATATGCCAAGGGAGCAAAGCTGGAAGTCACCCTGATGGACCGCGATAACCGCCAGGAGCTGGCGACTGGAGAGCTGGTATCCATGGATAACCTGGTGGATGTCAGTACAGGTACGATTAAGCTTAAAGCCAATTTTTCCAATGAAGACGAGCGGCTGTTCCCCAATCAGTTTGTCAATACCCGGCTGAAAATCCGTCAGGTTCCACAGGCAATGGTCATTTCCACCGATGCGATCCAGAACAGTTCAAACGGACCGTTTTTATTCAGGGTGGGCAAGGACAATACCGCGGAAATGGTGCCGGTCAAGCTGGGTGTGACTGATGGCATCTATACTCAGATCCTGGAAGGCGTTGCCTTGGGTGAGCAGATTATCACCGAAGGGGTTGACCGCTTGCGTAATGGTTCAAAAATAGAGATTATCCAGTGAATATCTCACGCGCTTTCATTCTTCGTCCGGTAGCCACTACCTTGCTGATGGTGGCCCTTTTCCTGACCGGGATAGCCGCTTACCGTCAACTGGCCATTTCCGCTTTGCCCGAAGTCGATTACCCCACCATCCAGGTGGTGTCTCTATATCCGGGGGCGGGCCCTGATGCCATGGCGTCACTGGTTACATCACCGCTTGAGCGACAGTTCGGGCAAATGCCCGGCCTGATTCAAATGAGCTCCTCCAGCTCGGGGGGCGCTTCGGTCATTACCCTGCAGTTTTCCCTGTCGCTGGAAATGAGTGTGGCCGAGCAAGAGGTGCAGGCTGCGATTAATGCCGCTTCCAATCTGTTGCCCGCTGACATGCCCATGCCACCGGTGTACAACAAGGTAAACCCGGCCGATTCACCGGTGGTGACGCTGGCAATCACCTCACCTACCTTGCCCTTGTATGAAGCCCGTGACCTGGTTGAAACCCGGATGGCGCAAAAACTGTCACAAATTTCAGGGGTGGGGCTGGTCAGCATTGCCGGTGGACAGCGACCGGCCGTGCGCATACAGGTCAATCCAACGGCGCTGGCGGCCAATGGCATGACCCTGGGAGATGTCAGAAGTGGTGTGACGGGGGCCAATATCAACCAGCCCACCGGCAACCTGGATGGCCCGCGCCGCGCCACCACGATTTATACCAATAGCCAGCTGAAAACCCCCGAAGAATATGAGGCGCTTATTTTGGCCTACCGCGATGGAGCACCCTTGCGCTTAAGCGATGTTGCCCGCGTGGTCAATGATGCGGAAAATACCCGGCAGGCGGCCTGGATTGGCAACGAACAGGCCATTTTGTTAAATATCCAGCGCCAGCCCGGTGCCAATGTGATCGAGGTGGTGGACAATATCAAGGCCTTGCTGCCTCAATTGCAAGCGGCGTTGCCTGCCTCTATCACGGTGGATATTGCCTCTGACCGGACCGAAACCATTCGCCAGTCCATTTCGCATGTTCAGTCCGAGATGCTGATGGCGATTGGCCTGGTGGTGCTGGTGACTTACGTCTTCCTGCGCAGTTTAAGCGCCACCATTATTCCTTCCATTGTTGTGCCCCTGTCCATTGTGGGTACCTTTGCCGTGATGTACCTGCTTGGCTTCAGCCTGAATAACCTGTCCTTGATGGCGTTAACCATTGCCACGGGTTTTGTGGTGGATGATGCCATTGTCATGATCGAGAACATTGCCCGGCATATTGAAAAAGGCGAAACAGTCATGCAGGCGGCTCTCAGGGGGGCGCAGGAAATTGGATTCACCCTGATTTCCCTAACCGTGTCTTTGATTGCCGTGCTGATTCCCCTGCTGTTTATGGGAGATGTGATTGGCCGGCTGTTCAGTGAGTTTGCCATTACCCTGGCAGTGGCCATTTTGATTTCCCTGCTTATTTCCCTTACCCTGACCCCCATGATGTGCGCCCGTATGCTCAAGCCCGAAAGCGAGTATAAGGACAACGCTTTTCACGCCAGAATGGGCAAGGCCATTGACGGCCTGATCCATTATTACGATCGTTTGCTCAACATTGTGCTCAGGCATCAGGGTGCCACTTTGATGGTGGCCTTGGCGACTCTGTTATTGACCCTTTTTTTATACTGGTGGATTCCCAAAGGGTTTTTCCCCCAGCAGGATACGGGCCTTATTCAGGTAATTACTGAAGCACCGCAATCGTCCTCATTCCAGCAGATCTCCGCACGTCAACAGGAAGTGGTTGAGCTTGTCCTGCAAGATCCGGATGTCGGGTCCGTGTCGTCGTTCGTGGGGATTGATGGCAGCAATACCACCCTGAATACCGGCCGTTTGCAGGTTTCGCTCAAGGCAAATGAAAACCGTGACAGTATCACGACAATCATGCAGCGTCTTGAAGAGCGGCTTGCACCGTTAAGCGGCATCAATGTTTATCTGCAACCGGCCCAGGACCTGACGATTGATACCCAGGTTGCCCGCACGCAATATCAGGTCAGCCTTTCAAGCATTGATGCGGCCTTGCTCAGGCAATGGGTGCCCGAATTTGTCGACCAGCTCAGGAAAAGCCCGCTGTTAACCGGCGTCACCGATAACTACCAGGCAGGGGGTTTGCAAACCAATGTCATCGTGGACAGGGATGCCGCCGCACGTTACGGGGTGTCCATGTCCCAGGTGGATGAAGCGCTTTACAATGCGTTCGGGCAGCGTCAGATTTCCACTATTTTCACCCAGTCGGCCCAGTACCGGGTCGTCCTGGAAGTGGATCCGGAATATGGGCAATCACCGGCAGATCTGGCCAATGTCTATGTGGCTTCCAGCAATGGCACGCCGGTGCAATTGACTCAGATTGCGCGTATTGATGACTCGCAAACCCTGCTTGAAGTCATGCGTATTGATCAGTTCCCGGCCGCGCTGGTTTCTTTCAATCTGGCCGAAGGCGTTTCCCTTTCCTCGGCTGTCGATGTGGTGAACGAAGTCCGGGCGCAGATTGGCATGCCGCTTTCGGTGGAAATGCGTTTGCAAGGGGCGGCCCAGGCCTTTGAGTCGTCCCTGTCCAGCACACTCTGGTTAATGCTGGCAGCGGTGTTTACCATGTATATTGTGCTGGGTGTGCTGTATGAAAGTTACATTCATCCCATTACCATTTTGTCCACCTTGCCATCGGCAGCGGTAGGGGCTCTGCTGGCCTTGATCATGACTGGTCGGGAGCTTGACATGATCGGGATTATCGGCATTATCCTGCTCATTGGTATTGTCAAGAAGAATGCCATCATGATGATTGACTTTGCCCTTGAGGCGGAAAGGCATCAGGGCCTGAGTCCCCAGGATGCGATTCACCAGGCGGCGCTGTTGCGTTTTCGGCCGATTCTCATGACAACCCTGGCGGCCCTTTTTGGTGCGATTCCACTGATGCTGTCTACCGGAACCGGTGCCGAATTGCGTCAGCCACTGGGCCTGGCCATGGTGGGTGGGCTGATTTGCAGCCAGGTTCTGACGCTGTTCACCACTCCGGTTATTTACCTGATGTTTGACCGGTTGGGCAAGCGGGCAGAGGTCACGCCAAGGGATGAAAGCAGTGAGCCTGTCTAGCCCCTTCATCGCCCGTCCTGTTGCTACCTCTTTGCTGGCATTGGCTGTTGCCGTGATGGGAGCGATTGCCTATTATTTTCTGGCGGTCGCTCCCTTGCCGCAAGTGTCTTTTCCCATGATTTCAGTCAGCGCCTCCTTGTCGGGTGCCAGTCCCGAGAACATGGCCTCTAGCGTGGCGACCCCGCTGGAACGCTCGCTAGGCAATATTTCCGGTTTGATGTCGATGAGCTCGCGCAATACCGAGGGTAGTACGCGAATCTTCCTGCAGTTTGACATGGACAAGAATGTTGATGACGCCGCGCGTGAAGTGCAGGCCGCCATCAATGCCGCCCAGCCTCTGTTGCCCAGCAGCATGCGCTCACCGCCCACTTATCGCAAGGTAAACCCGTCCTCTTCACCGATTATGGCACTGGCCTTAACGTCCGAGACGCTCGACCAGGGCCAGCTTTATGATTTGGCCTCAACCATTCTGGCGCAAAAACTGGCCCAGGTGGAAGGGATTGGAGAGGTGACGATTGGCGGCAGTTCCCTGCCTGCCGTGCGGGTGGACCTGAATCCTTATGTGCTGGCTTCATACGGCATTGCCCTGGATGAAGTCCGTTCGGCCATTACCTCGGCCAATACGGTCAAGCCCAATGGCTTTCTGGAAAATGAAGAATACCGCTGGCAGATTGGCACCAACGGGCAATTGAGCAAGGCGGCGGATTTTGAAAACCTGGTGATACGTTGGCAGGATGGCGCAGCGGTACGCCTGAAAGACGTGGCCAAGGTTTACGATTCCATCGAAAGTGTCTTCAACAGTGGCTTTTACAACGATGAAAAGGCCATTATCATGCTGCTGCGCAGGCAGGAATCGGCCAATATCATTAAAACGGTAGAACTGGTCAAGGCTGAATTGCCGGCCTTGCGCCTGCTTTTGCCTACACAGGTGGACCTGGATGTTGTCCAGGATCGCACGCCCAGTATCCGGGCAACGCTGGCAGAGGCTGAATTTACCCTGGTTCTGTCGGTGCTGCTGGTGACCCTGGTGGTGCTGGTGTTTTTACAGAATGTCCGGGCTACCCTGATTCCCGCGATTTCGGTGCCTCTGTCTTTGCTGGCGACTTTCATTGTCATGTATTTTCTGGGGTACTCACTCAATACCATTTCCCTGATGGCCCTGATTGTGGCAACCGGGTTTGTGGTGGATGATTCCATTGTTGTACTGGAAAACATTACCCGTCATCTGGAGCGGGGCGTGAGTCCTTTCACGGCCGCCTTGCAGGGGGCCAGGGAAGTCGGTTTTACCGTACTGACCATGAGTGTTTCCCTGATCGCGGTGTTCATTCCCCTGTTTCTGATGGGTGGTTTGCCGGGACGCCTGTTCCGGGAGTTTGCGGTCACGCTGTCGGTGGCCATTCTTATGTCGTTGCTGGTGTCGCTGACCCTGACGCCCATGATGTGTGCGCAATGGCTGAAAAACAAACCGGCCGTACGCAAAGAACGCTGGCTGACCCGGCAGTGGAACCGTTTTTTTGATGCAATGCTGGGCGGTTACAAGAAATCCCTGGCCTGGGCCCTGCGTTTCAGGTTTCTGACCTTACTCATGCTGTTGCTGACGATTGGCCTGAATGTCTACTTGTACGTGATTGTGCCCAAAGGCTTTTTTCCACAGCAGGATACCGGCATGATCATGGGTTTTTTCCGGGTGGATCAGGGCACGTCTTTTCAGGCCATGGTGCCCAAACTGGAAATTTACCGCCAGGAAATCTTGAAAGATCCAAATGTGGATACCGTAATGGGTTATGCCGGCGGGCGTGGTGGCAGCAACTCCAGCTTTCTGATGATTCAGCTTAAGCCTTTTGAGCAAAGGGAATTGTCGGCCAACGACGTGATTAACAATTTGCGTCGCAAGTTTCCGGTTATTCCGGGAGCCCAGTTGTCATTGGTGCCACAGCAGGATATCCGTATGGGTGGGCCTGGTGGTGGTTCAACGGGCTCTTATGACTATACCTTAATGTCCGGTGATCTTGAATTGCTTCGCGAATGGGTGCCTAAAGTGCAAAGGGCCATGGCTGCCCTGCCTGAAATTACCGAGGTGACTGCCGCCGTGGAAGACAGGGGGCGCCGGATTGAATTGGTGATTGACCGTGAAATGGCGACCCGGCTGGGTGTGGACATGGATCTGATTGCCGGCTCCCTGAATAATCTGTTCAGCCAGCGCCAGGTGTCTGTGATTTACAGTGCGCTCAATCAATATCACGTGGTGATGGGGGTTGAGCAGCAGTATGCCCAGGATGCCGGGGTATTGGATACGATAGAATTGATGACAGCCGATGGCAATCGGGTGCCTTTGTCCGCTTTTGCCACTTTTGAAACGGCGAATGCCCCACTAAGTGTGCAGCATCAGGGGTTGCTGGCCTCCGATTCGATTGCTTTTAACCTGGCACCCGGTTTTACCTTGGAGCAGGCCAGCAATGCCATTGAAAATGCCGTTGAACGTCTGAATTTGCCAACCAATGAAATCCAGGCCGGTTTCGAGGGCAATGCGCAGATGTTTCAGCAAACCACCAGTCAGCAGCCCTTGTTGATTCTGGCTGCGCTGGTGGTGATGTATATCGTGCTGGGGATTCTGTATGAAAGTTATATGCATCCCCTTACCATTCTGTCCACCTTGCCATCGGCGGGTGTGGGGGCCCTGCTGGCCCTGATGATTGTGGGCATGGAGTTTACGCTGATTGCCCTGATCGGGGTGTTCTTGCTAATTGGTATTGTGAAGAAAAACGCCATTATTATGGTGGATTTTGCCCTGCAAAAAGAGCGTCAGGAGGGGTGTTCGCCCGAGCAGGCCATTTATGAGGCCTGTATTGTCCGTTTCAGGCCCATCATGATGACAACCCTGGCCGCCATGTTTGGTGCCTTGCCGCTGGTACTGGCAACCGGGGCCGGTGTCGAAATGCGTCAGCCGCTGGGCGTGGCCATTGTTGGTGGTTTGTTCCTGAGTCAGGTGCTAACCCTGTATACAACACCGGTGGTTTATTTGTATCTGGATAAATTGCGCTGGCGCTTTGCCAGAAAGAAAAAACGTACCGGGGAAGTGGCACCGGATACTGACAATTAAAGGTTGAAGAATGAGTGAAGCTTTGAGCAATGATTCCCGTTTTCCAGGCAGGTATTTCCGTTGGGTCGCGACCATGCTGTCACTGGCCCTGTTAAGTGCCTGTACGGTAGGGCCCGATTACGTGCGTCCCGTTCAAGAAACAGGACTGGCCTACAAGGCGGAAAAGGTGGATGGCTGGGTACAGGCCCGGCCTGGAGATGATTTGTCCAAGGGCAACTGGTGGGAGCGCTTCAATGAGCCGGTGCTGAATGATTTAATGAAGCAACTGAATGCGTCCAATCAGAGTATTGTCCAGGCGGTGGCCCGTTATGATGCGGCCAGGGCCCTGACGGCACAAGCCCGTTCGGGTTTTTTCCCGGTGTTGGGTAGCGGTGCCGGCTATGACCGTTCGGGTGGCAGCAATCGCTCGGGAACCTCGCAATATGATTTAAGCGGATCCCTGAACTGGGAACTTGACTTGTGGGGGAAAGTTCGCCGGCAGGTGCAAGGCCAGGAGGCGGCGCAGCAGGCCAGCGCGGCTGATTTGGCCAATGTCAGGCTGAGCATGCAGTCGGAACTGGCCAGGAATTATTTTAATTTGCGCATGATTGATGAGCACAAACGCTTGCTGGAACGGACTTTGCAGGCCTATGAACGCTCATTGCGGATGAACCGGAACCGTTATGCGCAAGGGGTGTCGGCACGGGGCGATGTGGTGGCCGCCATGGCGCAGGTGAATAATGCACGTGCGCAGGCTATTGATATTGAAGCCGAACGTGCGCGAACGGAAAATGCGATTGCCGTGCTGACTGGACAGTTGCCGTCCAGCGTGAATATAGCGCCTGTTGCCTTCGAAGTGAAAGTGCCAGCTATTCCAGTCAGTGTGCCGGCTACTTTACTGCAAAGGCGGCCTGATGTGGCGGCTGCCGAGCGCAAGGTGGCGCAGGCCAATGCTGATATTGGGGTTGCCCAGTCAGCCTGGTTCCCCGATTTGAAACTGAATTTATCCGGGGGATTGCAAGCTGCCACGTTTTCAGACTGGATTTCTTCCCCGCTTAATTTCTGGTCATTGGGTCCGGCGCTGGCCATGACCCTGCTGGACGGGGGGGCGCGTGCGGCCAATATCAATTATGCCAAAGCGTCTTATCAGGCCGAGGTGGCCGGGTACCGTCAAACGGTTTTGACGGCCTTGCAGGAAGTGGAAGATGCAATCAGTACCCTGGGTGTGCTCAATCGTGAGATTAAGGTTCAGCAGCAGGCATTGGCTGCTTCACGCGAGTCTTTGCAGATAACCCGCAACCAGTTTGAGGCAGGCCTGATTGATTATTTAAGTGTGGTGCAGGTGGAGACAGCGGCCTATTCGGCGGAACGCACGGCTTTGCAGTTGGAAAATCAGCGGCTTAATACGACGGTCGATTTGATCAAGGCGTTGGGGGGTGGCTGGAGTGAGTCGTTAACACCATAGTATTGATGTGGTTTGTTTGCGGTGTTTTCCCTGCTTGTGTTAAAACTGTGGTATTTAGTTGACCCTTTTTGACGGGTGTTATATGCCGATTTTCAAGTGTGATTCCAAAAGTGATAACCCCCAGGTTTTTCCCTTGGATGATATTGTTTGTGGCCTGCGTGAGGCGCGTCATAAGTGGCGGGTATCGCAAAACCGCCAGCATGAGATCGGGGGACGGCATTTGCCTTCTCCCAGTGAGATCAGGGAAGCCCTGGATTCACTGATCAGTGCGCTGTTCCCGATGCGTTTGGGACCTAATGATTTGCTGCAGGAAACCGAAGATTATTATGTGGGCTATACCATTGGGGTGGCGTTGAATGTGTTGCTGGCCCAGGTTCGGCTGGAAGTCCGTTATCAGTATCGTAATGACACTTTAAGTGCCGAAGCGCTCGAGGAGCGTGCGGTGGAAATCATGAAAGCGTTTTCGATTTCCCTGCCAAGGATTCGCAGCCAGTTGGATACCGATGTGAATGCGGCTTATGTGGGTGATCCGGCCGCTGGCAGTGTGGATGAGGTGCTGCTGTGTTATCCGGGTATTCTGGCGATGATTTATCACCGGATTGCACATGAGTTTTATAAGCTGGATGCCAAGCTGGTGGCGCGTATTATTGCCGAGCTGGCACATAGTCAGACGGGTATTGATATTCATCCCGGTGCACAGATTGGTGACGGGTTTTTTATTGATCATGGCACGGGCGTAGTCATTGGCGAGACAACGATTATCGGAGAGCGGGTGCGGGTGTATCAGGCGGTCACGTTGGGCGCGAAGAGTTTTCCGGTGGCAGAGGACGGGTCGCTGCATAAGGGGCTGGCAAGGCATCCGATTGTTGAGGATGATGTGGTGATTTATGCGGGGGCGACTATTCTTGGCCGCGTAACGATTGGGAAAGGTGCCACGATTGGCGGCAATGTCTGGTTAACGCATGATGTGGCCCCTGGCAGTTTTGTCAGCCAGGCCTCCAGCCGTGACGAGCGGTTTTTTCAGAAAAACGGAGAGTAACAAGCCCCGTTGGCCTCGTTCCCATGCTCCAGCGTGGGAATGCCTACCCCGTTCCTTTGAAACAGCAAAAAACACCACCGGTGCAGCGACTTCGACCCGCAGGGGCATCGGAGCAAACCGGTGGTGTTTTTTTACCAACCGCTAATCCCCGCAATCCCATGTGCACCGTTTTGTTGGGCAACGGGCAGCAGGGTTTCATTCATGCCGCCAATGGCAAAAACGGGCAGGCCGGCCTCGGCACTTAGTTGCGTGAAGCTTTCCCAGCCCAGCGGTGGCTGCTTGGGGTGGCTGGCGGTGGGCAAAACATGGCCGAGCACGGTGAAGTCAGCCTGAATGATGTTGGCATACAGCAGATCGGCCAGGTTGTGGGCCGAGACACCGACCAGTTTATCTTCAGGCAAGGGCCGTTCTTCCAGCAGGAGAGCGTCCTGGGCCCTTAGTTGCACGCCATCGGCCAGGCTCCACCAGGCTTTGGGGTGGATGCTGTTGATGATCAGGCGGGCACCTTTTTGGTGGCAGCGCTGGTGTATTTCCAGCATGAGTGCTTTCAGGGATTCGGCTTTGGGGCCTTCGTCCCAGTTGGGTTCGCGCAGTTGGAAAAGGCGGATTCCGCGGTCCAGCAGTGAGTCCAGTTTTTCCAGCCAGGCGGGAGCGTTGGCGGCCGAGCCGATGGCGCTGATGGCGTAGCGGTCGGGGATACCCAGCCATTTAAGCGGCGGCAAAGAGGCGGGTAACAGCTGGCCCAGTTGTTCTGCGCTTTCCGGTTGGGTCCAGGCCAGTTGCTGGTTTTCAAGGCCGGTGGGTGTGCCTTGCCAGCGGGTGACTTTCCAGAAGGCAAGATGTACGATGTTTTTGGGATATTCGTGAACAAAGTTGACCCATGGAGTGGCTTGTTCGACAGTGATGTCGAGTTCTTCTTTCAGTTCGCGGCACAGGGCCTGGTGGACGGATTCACCGGCTTCTATTTTACCGCCGGGAAACTCCCACCAGTCTTCCCAGGGTTTGCCTTTGGGGCGTTGTCCAAGCAGTATTTCACCGTTGTCACGGATGATGACGCCAACGGCGACATGGATGTGTGGTTTTGACATGTTTGTGTATTTTGGCTTAACGGGTTTAATTGTTTATTAACGGGTTCATTGATCCATGTGGCGTGCGGCCCAGTCGCGCGCGAAATGACGGGCAACGCGGCCGGAACGTGAACCGCGTTCAAGGGTCCATTGCAGGGCTTCGGTACGGCTGGCCAATATGTGTTCTTCGGGACAACCCAGTTCACGCAGCCAGTGGTACACAATGTCCAGGTAATCGTCTTGTTTGAACGGGTAGAAGGACAGCCACAGGCCAAAGCGCTCGGACAGTGAGATTTTTTCTTCCACGGTTTCGCCAGGGTGGACTTCGCCATCGCTTTGATGTTTGGCGGCCAGGTTTTCGCTCATGTATTCGGGCATTAAATGGCGACGGTTTGAGGTGGCGTAAACCAGCACGTTGTCGCCCGCCGAAGAGATGGAGCCATCAAGAATGGATTTAAGCGCCTTGTAGCTGGCCTCGCCTTCTTCAAAAGAGAGGTCATCGCAGAAAATGATGAAGCGTTCAGGGCGCTGGGCAACCAGGTCGACAATATCGGCCAGATCACCCAGATCGGACTTGTCCACTTCAATCAGGCGCAGGCCCTGGCTGGCGTATTTGTCGAGCATGGCCTTGACCAGGGAGCTTTTGCCGGTTCCGCGGGCACCTGTCATGAGGACGTTATTGGCCGGTTTTTTTTCAAGGAAATGCAGGGTATTGCGCTCGATGATGTTTTTTTGCCGGTCGATATGTTTGAGGTCATCAGGGGTGATGGTCGAGATGTGTTTGACGGCATCAAGCCAGGCGGTGTTGCCTTTTTTGCGCCACCGGAAGGCGGTGGCATTCCAGTCAGGGGTGGGGGGGGCAGGGGGCAGCCATGCTTCAAGCTGGCCCAGAACGCGTTCGGCGCGTGCAATCAGGGTGGTGAAATCGTGGTTTGTCATTGCTGCAAAGTAATTTGAAAAAGCATTAAAAACAGGTACATTATCACTGAAATAGGGTTTTTCACTGTGATATTTGAGTGAGTCGAATATAATTACACAGTTTGACAGCCTTTTAAATTGATTCTTTTTCTTAATCTGTTGGATTTACCTTGAACTTAGCCGAGATTGTTAGCCCTATTGCCAATGACATGAAAGCGGTCGATGCCGTTATTCGTCAGCGTTTGAACTCTGAGGTCGTCATGATCCGTACTATTGGCGACTATATCATCAGCGCAGGAGGCAAGCGTATGCGGCCTGCCATGGTTCTGATGATTGCCAATGCGTTAGGTTATAAAGGGGCCGACCATCATTTAATGGCTGCCATTATCGAATTCATTCACACTTCAACCTTGCTGCATGATGACGTGGTTGACGAGTCCGACATGCGGCGCGGGCGCAGTACGGCCAATGCGGTGTTTGGCAATGCGGCCAGTGTCCTGGTGGGCGACTATTTATATTCCCGCTCATTTGAAATGATGGTGGATATCGATTCCATGAGGATAATGCAGATCGTGTCCAATGCCACCACGATTATTGCCGAGGGTGAAGTCCTGCAGTTGCTGAACGTTCACGACCCCGACGTGTCGGTTGAACGCTATTTACAGGTTGTTCGTTATAAAACGGCAAAACTGTTTGAGGCGGCAGCCCAGACTGGTGCGGTCATTGCCGGTGCCAGCCCTGAGCAGGAAAAGGCGGCTGCCGAATATGGCTGTTACGTGGGTACCGCTTTCCAGCTGATTGATGATGTGCTGGATTACTCTGGCGATGCCGAAACCCTGGGCAAGAACGTGGGTGACGATTTGCGTGAAGGCAAACCAACCCTGCCCCTTATTCGTGTCATGCAGGTGGGTACACCCGAGCAGCGCGACCTGGTGTATAAAGCCATTGAAACCGGAGAGGCTGATTTTACCGAGGTTGCCCGAGCCATCCAGGCTACCGATGCCCTGGCGTACACTCGCAAGATTGCGCAGGAAGAGGCCGAGCGTGCCCTAAGGGCTCTGGAACCCTTTCCTGACTCTCCCTATAAAGATGCCCTGATCGGCTTTTGTCACTTTTCCACCGATCGCAATAGCTGATCGGCTCACTAAATATTGCTGGAAACCAGATCAGCGTCCTTGAAGACATAAATCGGTTTGGTTGGCCAGGCACCATCGTAAACCTGCCATTGAACACCCTGTGGGCCAATTTGCATGTCAGCGGTCGCCAGGGTGTTTTCGTGGTCGCTGTCATTGATTTGCTTGCGATAAACCGGAAATTGCGGATGGGTTTGATCGGCCAGAATCTCTAGCGGGTGGCCGACCCCCTTAGCCAGCATTTGCTGGCCACGCAACTGGCGCCAGCCTGATGACCCGGTAATGATTTGCGGATAATTAAACGTTTCGTCATGGATGGCATGATTGGCATGTACCTGATCGGCAGTGATGCTCTTGACCGAGCAGGCGGATGAAAAAAATTCGATACTGAGCAGATGGGGGCTGTTGGTGTGGGCAAGACTAATATGAAAACCGCCGGCTCGCGGAAGCGTTTGCAGCAGCTCCACGGCCTGCTCCAGGCTGGCTTGGTTTAACAGGGCCCGGGTAAGCACCATACGGGGAATGCCGCCTGCCACATGGCGGGAACGCAGGTTGTTAACGGCCATGGCCAGACCTGTCTGGGTCACCGCAAAGGTGTGGCCGGGAATCGAGGCCGGATATACAAAGGAAGTAAAAGCGGGTGAATTGTTGACCTGGCATCGGGCCATGGCGCAATAACCGTTAAATTCCGGGTAGCCGTCTTCATTGTGGCAAATGCGCCGTTCAGTGCGTTGTGCCGTTTGCGGGTATTGTACGGTGGTGCAGCCGTCTTTGCTCATGGCCCAGATATCGCCCCGGCAATTCCACAGGAATACATCGGTTTCATCCAGTTCCAAACCCTTTGCCAATCCCTGGATTTCTTCCCAGATGGCAGGAAAATGCTGTTGTACCCGGGTTTTCATTTCCATGAGGTCAGGGTCATGTTTGAAAGAAGTGATATAAGCCCAGTCGGGCGATGTTAGCAGGAAGGCGTGTACGCCAGGAGCGCCAAATTCACCCAGCTGACGGCCAACTTCGTGGGGTGAGCCCTGGATATTGATGTAAGACAGCATGGAAAGCACCTTTTCGGGAAAGACTGAAGTAAAAAACGGCTATAAATGTGACGGGCTTTCGGGTTTACCTTAAGGCCTTATTTTTAACTGTTCATTATCCTATAAAACGGGTTATATTGAATGTTCTTTAGTATGCAATGGGCTGCATTTCCCAAAGCATGAAGAACAGAAAGTGTAAACATACGATTTCAGGAGTAGTCATGTTAAAAAATAAAATGAAAGCAGCATTATTGGGATTTGCCATTACCTTTGCAATTCCAGCTGCAACCACAGCTTATGCACAAGATAAGGAACTGGTTGTTGCTACTGATACGGCCTTTGTACCTTTTGAATTCAAACAGGACGGCAAGTATGTCGGTTTCGATATCGATTTATGGGATGCCATTGCCAAAGAACTGAATCTGAAATATCGTCTGCAACCCATGGATTTCAACGGTATTATTCCCGGCTTGCAAACCAGGAATATCGATGCGGCGCTGGCCGGCATCACCATCAAGGACGAGCGTAAACAAGTCATCGACTTTTCCGATCCCTACTACGAAAGCGGCCTGGCCATCCTGACTTCCGTCAACAATGAAAACATTAAAACCGCGGCAGACCTGGCCGGTAAAGAAGTGGCGGTTAAAACCGGTACGGCAACCGTGGATTACCTGAAAAAAGAAGTGCCCGATGCCAAGCTGAAACTGTTCCCGAACATTGACAACGCCTTCCTTGATCTGGCAACGGGCCGGGTGGATGCCGTGGTGCACGACACGCCTAACGTCCAGTACTATGCCAACACGGCAGGCAAGGGCAAAGTAGTGGTTACGGGCGCATTGCAAAGTGGTGACTTCTATGGTATTGCTTTCCCTAAAGGCAGTGACATGGTGGAAAAAGTCAATGCAGCCCTGAAAACCCTGAAAGACAATGGCGAGTACGAAAAAATCTATACCAAATGGTTTGGTGAAGAAGTCAAGTAATCAAGCAGGCGCCTGAAGCGTTTATAGGGCAATATGAAACGGTGATTGCTGTCCTGTATGGGCAATCACCGTTTTTACTTTGTGTATTGCCGTTTTGCACATAATAAGGAAAAGCTTATGGACTTTGATTTGTCGGTTGTTTGGGATGCGTTGCCCAGCCTATGGCAAGGTACGCTGGTGACAATCAAAATTACTTTTTGGGGCTTGTTTGGCGGTGCCGTACTGGGTGCGCTGGCGGGGGTCATTCGTACGTATGTGCCGGGCTGGTTCTCACTCGATGTGATCCGTCAGCACCCGCTGAGCGGTATTGTGCTGCCGCTGGTTTCCATGATTGCGCAGGCTTATATCCTGATTGTCCGGGGTACCCCGATTGTGGTACAGGTCATGTTTATTTACTTTGCCTTGCCACTGATGGTGGATGTGCGGGTTGATGGCATGAGTGCAGCCATTGCGACACTTATTATCAACTCTGGCGCCTATATCGCGGAAATCGTGCGTGGTGCCTTGCAATCCGTGCCCAAAGGCCTGTTCGAGGCGGGGCAGTCCATGGGTTTGCCCTTTTACAAAATCCTGTTGCGCATTATCGGGCCGATTGCCTTTCGCCGCATGATTCCCGCCCTGGGCAACCAGTGTATTATCAGTTTGAAAGACTCTTCCCTGTTTATCGTGATCGGGGTTGCCGAACTGACCCGGCAGGGCCAGGAAATCATGGCCAGCAACTTCAGGGCTGTTGAAATCTGGGGGGCGGTGGCGGTTATATATTTGATTCTGACCGGTTTGATCGCACTGATCCTGAAAACCATGGAACGTAGGATGCGAATATTATGAGTATGGTAACTTTTGAGCATGTCGTTAAAAAGTTTGGCCACAACACCATTCTTGATGATATCAGCCTGACCATTAACAAGGGTGAAGTGGTTGTGGTGGTGGGGCCTTCAGGTTCGGGCAAGTCCACCTTTCTGCGTTGCATCAATGCGCTGGAAACCATTCAGGGCGGTGATATCAGGGTGGGTCAGTTAAGTGTGCGGGGCAAGCCTGCCGAGGTACGCGAGCTGCGCCGGGAAGCCGGTATGGTGTTTCAGCAGTTCAACCTGTTTCCACAGTTGACGGCACTGGAAAATGTCATGTTTGGGCCCATCCATGCCCGCGGCATGTCCAACAAACAGGCGCGCGAGAAAGCGATTGCCTTGCTTGAAAAAGTGGGTCTGGCCGAGCGTATGGATCATTACCCTGGTGAGCTGTCGGGCGGACAACAACAGCGCGTGGCCATTGCCCGGGCGCTGGCGGTCAACCCCTTGCTGATGCTGTTTGACGAGCCTACCTCGGCTTTGGACCCTGAGTTGCGCCATGAAGTCCTCAAGGTGATGAAAGATCTTGCCGAAGAGGGCATGACCATGATTGTGGTAACCCATGAAATGGACTTCGCTCGCAAGGTGGGAAGCCGCTTAATTTTTATCGATCAGGGTAAAATAGCTCATGATGGCCCGCCATCTGAATTATTATCTAATCCTCCAAGTCAGCGTTTGAAAGATTTTTTACAACACGTTGTGTAACCTCCCAGATAGTTTTAGGAATCAGTATGCCTCAGTATCGTTCAAAAACCTCTACACATGGCCGCAATATGGCCGGTGCCCGCGCTTTGTGGCGAGCCACAGGGATGAAAGACGGAGATTTCGGCAAACCTATTATTGCCGTGGTCAACTCGTTTACCCAGTTTGTGCCAGGGCATGTGCACCTGAAAGATATGGGGCAGCTGGTGGCGCGTGAAATCGAAGCGGCCGGAGGTGTTGCCAAAGAGTTCAATACCATTGCGGTTGATGACGGGATTGCCATGGGCCATGGTGGCATGCTGTATTCCCTGCCTTCGCGTGAGCTTATTGCCGATTCAGTTGAGTATATGGTGAATGCACACTGTGCCGATGCCATGGTTTGCATTTCCAACTGCGACAAAATCACCCCGGGCATGCTCATGGCTGCCATGCGTTTGAATATCCCGGTTGTCTTCGTATCGGGTGGTCCCATGGAAGCCGGTAAAATTCTGGCGCCAGGAACCGGTAAGGTCATTGCCAAGCTTGACCTGATTGATGCCATGATCAAGGCGGGCGATCCCACCGTATCCGATGCGGAAACCGAAGAAACCGAGCGTAGTGCCTGCCCAACCTGTGGTTCATGCTCTGGTATGTTTACCGCCAACTCCATGAACTGCCTGACCGAAGTGCTGGGCCTGTCCTTGCCGGGCAACGGTTCGATTGTGGCAACGCATGCCAAGCGCCGTGCCCTTTTTGAGCGTGCGGGCAGTCTGATTGTTGAGCTGTGCAAACGCTATTACGAGCAGGATGATGCGTCTGTCCTGCCACGTAATATTGCGACCAAATCCTCTTATGAAAACGCCATGGCCCTGGACGTCGCTATGGGTGGTTCGACCAATACCGTGCTGCATTTGCTGGCGGCTGCCCAAGAGGCAGAGATTGATTTCAATATGAGTGATATTGACCGTATTTCCCGTCAGGTTCCCTGTCTATGCAAGGTGGCACCGGCTACCAACAAATACCACATGGAAGATGTTCATCGTGCCGGTGGTGTGATGGCGATTCTGGGTGAGCTGGCTCGTGCCGGTAAACTTGACCTCAATGCAGGTAACGTACACAGCGGTACGCTGGGCAAAGCCATTGAGCAGTGGGATGTCAATAGTGGACATGCCTCAGAGGAAGTCAAAGAGTTTTACAAGGCTTCACCAGGTGGGGTACCCTCCCAAGTGGCTTTCAGTCAGGATAGACAGTACCCCAGTCTGGATCTTGATCGAGCCAACGGTTGTATCCGCAGCCATGAACATGCCTATTCACAAGATGGCGGTCTGGCAGTACTGTATGGCAACCTGGCCATCAATGGCTGTATTGTTAAAACCGCCGGTGTTGATGAAAGTATTTTGAAGTTTACCGGCAAGGCGGTTGTTTATGAAAGCCAGGAAGATGCAACAGCCGGTATTCTGGGTGATCAGGTCAAGGAAGGCGATGTTGTGATTATTCGCTACGAAGGCCCTAAAGGGGGTCCGGGCATGCAGGAAATGCTGTACCCCACCTCTTACCTGAAATCCAAAGGTCTGGGTGCCAAGGCTGCCTTGCTGACAGATGGCCGCTTTTCAGGCGGTTCGTCAGGCCTGGTGATCGGTCATGCCTCTCCCGAGGCGGCTGAGGGCGGTAATATCGGTCTGGTCCAGCAAGGTGATATCATCGAGATTGATATTCCAAACCGTACCATTCATCTGGCCATTTCCGATGAAGAGCTGGCGCGTCGCCGTGCCGCCATGGAAGCCAAGGGTGATCGTGCATGGCAACCGGAAAACCGTGAGCGTTATGTGTCACAGGCCCTGCAGGCATATGCCGCCATGGCCACCTCGGCCGACCGAGGTGCCGTGCGTGATGTCAGCCAGTTAAAGCGCCGTTAATTTTTTAACGGTAACCGGATGGGGGCGCTGTTGTGCCCGTGTCCGGTGGCAAGGCATTCCCACGCTCCCGCGTGGGAACCTCTATCCAAGTTGCTTAGCCTGAGTTTCGCAGGCCGGTGGCAATCCCGTTAATAGTCAGGTGGATGGTGCGCTGGCTGCGGGCGCTGGCAAACTTGCTGACTTTGACATTGTCTTTTTCATCCTGGCGCAGGCGGCTAATGACTTCAACCTGCAAGTAATTAAGCGGGTCGATATAGGCAAAACGTTCTTGCAGGGCAGCCACCAGTTCGGGGTTGTCAGCCAGCAGTTCGCGACCGGTAATTTTCTTGAGCATGGCCAGGGTTTTGGCGTGTTCGGTTTCAATCATGCCGAAGATTTTTTCCCGGGTTGATGTTTGCGTGACCAGAGAGCTGTATTGCTTGCCAATGTTCAAATCTGATTTTGCCAGTACCATTTCCATATTGGACAGCATGGTGCGGAAGAAGGGCCAATGCTGTTCCATTTCCTGCAATTGCTCAAGACGTTCCCGGGCGGTTTCAGGGGCACCGGGTATGCCTTCATTCAGATAGGTTTCGATTGCAGTGCCTACGCCGTACCAGCCGGGAATCATCAGGCGGCATTGTGCCCATGAAAAACTCCAGGGAATGGCGCGCAGGTCTTCAATACGTTGGCCGCTTTTGCGTGAAGCCGGGCGTGAGCCAATATTCAGGCCGGCAATTTCATGAATGGGGGTCGCGGCAAAGTAATATTCATTGAATTCAGGGGTGCCGTATACCAGCTGGCGATAGGTGGCCTCGGCAATGGCAGACATATGATCCATCGCATGAGCGAATTTTTCCATGTGTCTGTCCCGGGTGTTGTTCTTGGCCGAGAGACTGGCTTCCAGGGTGGCGCAAACCAGCAGTTCAAGGTGCCAGCCGCCAATATCGGCATTCTTGTATTTGCTTTGAATGACTTCGCCCTGTTCGGTCAGGCGGATTTGCCCGGCAACCGTACCGGGTGCCTGCGCCAGAATGGCATCAAAGCTGGAGCCGCCACCACGGCCTACCGAACCGCCACGGCCATGGAACAGGCGCAGGCGGATATCGTGTTTTTCAAAAACCCGGACCAGTTCGAGCTCGGTTTTGTACAAGGCCCAGTTGGACGTCAGGTAACCCCCGTCCTTGTTGCTGTCAGAGTAGCCCAGCATGACTTCCTGGATACCGTTCTGAGCGTGCCGGATACGGTTTTTGACAGCTGGCAGCCCAAGCCAGCGATCCATGATGTCGGCGCCAGCCTGAAGGTCGGGAATGGTTTCAAACAGGGGGACCACAATCAGGCCGTCATCCTCTGACAGGGGCAGCAGCTCGCCGTTTTCATCGCGTTCCTGCGTGATCAGGCCGGTTTCCTGCTGCAAGACCAGGACTTCGAGCATATCGCTAAGCGTTTCTGTGTGGGAAACAATATATTGCTGAATGGTTTGTTTGCCGTAACGCTTGCAGACAAAGGCGGCCGCACGCAGGATGTCCAATTCCTTGGTGGTTTCTTCGCTGTAACCTTGCCAGGGGGAAACCAGTGGACGGCTTTGATTGAGCTCGTCCAGCAGCAGCTCTACTTTTTCTTCTTCGCTTAAGCGGGCGTAGTCAACCGGTTTACCCTTGAAGGTAATGGCGGCGCGACGGTACAGTTCGGTCAGGATTCTTTCGTGAACATCCGAGCTTTGGCGCAGATCCAGGGTGGCCAGATGAAAACCGAAAACCCGTACTGCCTGCAATAGTTTGTCCAGATGCAAAGTCACCACAGCACCTGCCTGGTTTTGTTTCAGGGAGTCGATAATGATTTCAAGATCGTCCGCAAAGGCGGCAGGGGTGGTGTAGGGCTCTGCCACATGGGTGCTGCGAATGGTAATGCTTTGGTCGGTCAGCAGGCGTGCGGTGGCGGCCAGGCGGGCATAAATATAAATCAGGGCCCGGCGATAAGGCTCATCCTGACGGTGTTTGGACTGGTCGGGGCTGAGGTCGGACAGCGTTTGCAGAGCCTTGGTCACTTGGGTCAGCGAGGTGCTGAGTGACAGTTCGGAACCCAGCGAATGCACTTCAGTCAGGTAATACTCAAAAATGGCGGTTGATTGGCGCAGGACGGCATGTTTAAGCGTGTCGGCATTCACGAACGGGTTGCCGTCACGGTCTCCGCCAATCCAGGAGCCCATTTTAAGGAAGGTAGGCAGGGATGGCGTCTCACTTGCCCCGTCCTCTGACAGCGTTTTCAGATAATGATTCAGGCGGCTGTATAGCTTGGGGATGGCTGTCAGGAAGGTGTTGTTGAAATAGGCAATGGCGTTTTCAATTTCATCATCCACCATCAGCTTGTTAAAACGCAGCATGCGGGTCAGCCACAGGGTTTTGATATGACCGGCCAGTTCGGTCTCAAGCTCTGCCTGTTCGTATTCGGTAAGCGGCTTGTCGTACAGGGCCAGGCAACGCCCAATCTCGCGGTGCAGGTCCAGCGTGCTTTTGCGCTGGACCTCGGTGGGGTGGGCAGTCAAGACCGGAACAATGCATGCCTTTGTAAAGAACTCCCGGATGGCTTCCAGTGACACCCCCTGTTCTTTAAGCTTAAGCAATGTATGCTTGAAACTGCCGCGTAGCTCATCACTGTTTTCCAGCAGAATGCGGCGGTGGCGCCTGTTCTGGTCACGGTCTTCGGCCAGGTTCGCCAGGTGCAGGAAGTAACTGAACGCCCTTGACAGGGTATTGGCTTCATCATCAGACAGTGAGGTGATTTTGTCCAGCAGGACCTCACTGTCATTGATATTGCCTTCCCTGCGAAAACTGACGGCAGAACGCCGCACGGTTTCAATAACATCAAAAATGGGTTTGCCGTCGGACTCATGAATGCTTTGTCCAAGGATTTTTCCCAGCAAACGGATGTCTTGCTGTTGCTCGCTCTTTGTCTTCTTCACACTTTGTCTCTACGTTTTAATGAATTGGAAAAAAACAATTGTAGAGGCAAATGTCAGAAAGGGTAATTGAAAATTTTGAAAGACAGGCTTTCGTCGATTAAGGAAAAAAAAATCTAACGCTGTTCCGCCGCAATCGCTTCGGCCCTGATCTCTTCCGTCAGGCGTGCTTTCAGCTCCATGAATTCGGGTGTTGTCTTGACGGTGTAGTGTCGGGGGTGGGGCAGGTTAACCTTGATTTCGGTTTTGATGCGTCCGGGGCGGGCACTGAAAACGGCAATCCGGTTGGCCATGAAAATGGATTCATCAATATCATGAGTCACAAACAGGACGGTTTTTTGGGCCGACTCCCAAATGCCCAGCAACAGCTCCTGCATGAGCAGGCGGGTCTGGTTGTCGAGGGCGCCAAACGGTTCATCCAGCAGCAAAATCTTGGGGTCATTGGCCAGGGCACGGGCAATCGCAGTACGTTGCTGCATGCCGCCAGACAATTGTTTGGGAAAGTGCTGTTCAAAACCTTTCAGGCCAACACGGTGAATGAAGTAACTGCTGCGTTCCTTTTGTTCGGCGGCAGTCATGCCTTTTTCACGCAGGCCAAAACAAATGTTTTGTTCTACCGTGAGCCACGGAAACAGGGTATAGCTTTGAAACACCATGCCGCGGTCGGCACCGGGACCGGTAATGCGCTGGCCATCCAGAAGCACCTGGCCGGTGGTGGGGTGATCAAGCCCGGCAATAATGCGCAGCATGGTTGATTTGCCACAGCCCGAAGGGCCCAGGATAGTGACAAAATCATTTTCCTGGACGTTGAAATTGATCGGGGTCAGGGCTTGGGTTTGTGTGCCTTTTTTACCCGGAAAGACACGGCTGATGTTTTGTATTTCCAGCTGACTCATTACAGGTTGCTCCAGGCAAATAAATGGCGGTTGACCGCCTTGAAGGCAAAGTCGGAAATCAGGCCAATAACACCAATGGTGATAATGCCAAAAATAATCTGGCCTGTGTTCATCAGGGATTGACTATTGGTAATCATGTGACCGATACCGGACGAGGCACCGATCAATTCGGCCACAATCACATAGGTCCAGGCCCAGCCCAGCACCAAGCGCAGGATTTCTGCAATTTCCGGTGCTGCACCGGGCAGTATCACGCGACGGATGATTCCCTTGTTATTGGCGCCCAGCGTATAGGCCGCTTCCACCAGATCCTTGCGGGCATTACTGACCGTGACCGAAACCATCAGAATAATCTGGAAGACCGAGCCAATAAAAATCACCAGTATTTTTTGTGCTTCATCAACACCTGCCCATAAAATCAGCAAGGGAATAAATGCTGACGCTGGCAGATAGCGACAGAAGGAAACAAAGGGCTCCAGGAACGCTTCGATAAACTTGAAGGCCCCCATGGCAATTCCCAATGGCACGGCAACCAGACACGCCAGCAGGAAACCAACCAGCACACGCATGACCGTCATACCAATATCATGAATAAAATTGTATTCCGTGAAAAGCAGGTATCCCTCTTCAAGCATGGTAAGCGGGCTGGCCAGGAAAGTGGGGGAAACAAATCCCCCCAGGGTAAAAGCGGCCCAGACGGCAACGAATACAATGAAAAAGAGCAGACCCAGCACCCACTTGAAGCGTGGGTGAACGGGATGCAACGGCCTGAATTCAAAAATTTTGTGTTGTGTTGGTTTCATTACTGCGTTATTTAAGACTTAAGACGGCATGAGTTAATTAACATAAGTCGCATCAAACAGGGCGTTCAGGTCTGCTGGCGCCTTGCGGATCACTTTGGTGTCAATCAGGATGTCGGTGGCTTCTTTCATGAAGGGAATAATGTCATTTTTGAAGTATTCGCGACTGTCTTCCTTGGTTTTCCAGGTCAGGAATGAAGCGGATTTTTCGAATTGCTCAGCAGACTGCTTAACTTCGGCGCCCATGATGGTATAGGCTTCCTTAGGATTATTTTTAATCATCTCAAGGGCATCAGAGTAGCCGGCAACAAGTGCGTAACCGGCTTTGGGGTTGTCTTTGAGCCAGGTGGGGTTGCAGCCGACAAAGTCGATGATCGCAGGGTATTCAACGGTTGTTGCCAGGATTTTGCCGCCTTTTTCGTTTTCACGAACGGTGGACAGGTAGGGTTCGTAGCTCATGGCTACATCAACCTGACCTGCATTGAATGCCTGGGCAGCAGCCTGTGGTGACAGGGTGTTGGTTTTGATTTCGGACATTTTGATGCCGTTTTTGTGCATCATGTAAGACAACAGAAAGTAAGGAGAGGCACCCGCTGTTTCCACGGCAATGGTTTTACCTTTCAGTTCCTTGATGTCATTAACGTCATTGCGTACCGCGATGCCATCGGCGCCATGGGAGGCATCCAGCATGAATATTTGGGTGACCGGTACATTGTTGGCATTCCAGGCGATGAAGCTGTCGATGGTGGTGGCCACACATTGCAAAGAGCCGGAAGCGTAGGCCAGCAGACGGTCTTTAACGGGCAGGAATTTGATGTCGACATCCAAACCGTGTTTTTTGAAAAAGCCGGCTTTTTGTGCCAGGGTCAGGGGGGCAAATCCGGTCCAGCCAGACATGCCAATGACCACTTTGGTGGTTTCCTGGGCCGAGGCGGTAGCGGATACGGTAGAAAAACACAGGCTCAGGCCGACAAACAATGCTTTTTTCATTAAAGACATGATCTTTCCTTCGAGGTAACAGTAGGTGTGTTTTGGGGCGGTTATTTAAATACCAGGCAAGCCAAGATTTTATGACAGATTTGCGTAAATACGATTTATTCCCATGGAATTCGGTTAATTAGTTTTGGAAAATGATTGTTTTTTGTGGTTGAAGAATCATCTGGACACAAGACAGTCGTCTACGTATAATTTACGCTTCAAACAGGGGTACTAAGCATTCGCTTGGTTGAGAGAGACCCTTTGTACCAGTACGGATAATGCCGAGGCTGGGAGTTCAACATTCGAATCCCTCGAAAGTCATTCCCTATTCGGCTCCAATTTTTTCATTTGGAGCAATCATGAGCGCTAAACCCATTTTTTCCGCAGCCACTGCACAGGTTGACAATGCGGCTGTCCAGTCATTGCCACGGTCACGCAAAATTTATGAACAGGGGTCACGCCCTGATATTCGCGTGCCTTTTCGGGAAATCTCGCAAGATGACACCCCCACTATGTTTGGTGGTGAAAAGAACCCACCGCTGACGGTTTACGATACCAGCGGCCCTTATACCGATCCCACCGTGCGGATTGATATTCGAAAAGGCTTGCCGGCATTGCGCAACGCCTGGATTGAAGAGCGCAATGATACCGAAGTGCTGGGTGGCCCCAGCAGTGAATACGGGCGGCAGCGCCTGCAAGACCCGCAGCTGGCCGCCATGCGTTTTGAATTGCAGCGCCCGCCACGACGCGCCAGGGCCGGGCAAAACGTCACGCAAATGCACTATGCGCGCAAAGGGATTGTGACCCCTGAAATGGAGTTCGTGTCCATCCGTGAAAACATGCGGGTGGAGCAGTACCTGGAAAGCCTGCGCCAAAGTGGGCCCGAAGGGGAAAAACTGGCCGCACGCATCAGCCGCCAGCATCCGGGCCAGTCGTTTGGGGCATCCATTCCCCAGCGCATCACGCCGGAATTCGTGCGCGATGAAATTGCCCGTGGCCGTGCCATTATTCCGGCCAATATCAACCACCCTGAAATTGAACCGATGGTGATTGGCCGCAATTTCCTGGTAAAGATCAATGCCAATATTGGCAACTCGGCCTTGGGGTCGGGCATTCACGAAGAAGTGGAGAAAATGACCTGGGCCATCCGCTGGGGTGGCGATACGGTGATGGATTTGTCGACGGGTAAAAATATTCATGAAACCCGCGAGTGGATCATCCGCAATTCGCCGGTGCCGATTGGCACCGTGCCCATTTACCAGGCGCTGGAAAAAGTCGATGGCAAGGCCGAAGAATTGACTTGGGAAATTTTCCGGGACACCTTGATTGAACAGGCCGAGCAGGGTGTGGATTACTTCACCATTCATGCCGGTGTGCGTTTGCCTTTCATTCCCATGACCGCCAATCGCATGACGGGTATTGTGTCGCGGGGTGGTTCGATTATGGCCAAATGGTGCCTGGCGCATCACAAGGAAAGTTTCCTGTACGAGCATTTTGAAGATATTTGCGACATCATGAAAGCTTATGATGTGAGCTTCTCGCTGGGAGACGGCTTGCGCCCGGGCTCGGGTTACGATGCCAACGACGAAGCCCAGTTTGCCGAGCTGAAAACCCTGGGCGAATTAACCCAGGTGGCCTGGAAGCACGATGTGCAGGTCATGATTGAAGGTCCCGGTCATGTACCGATGCACCTGATTCGTGAAAACATGGACATGCAGCTGGAACATTGCCATGAAGCACCGTTTTATACGCTGGGCCCGCTCACTACCGATATTGCGCCCGGCTACGATCACATCACTTCAGGCATTGGGGCCGCCCTGATTGGCTGGTACGGTACCGCCATGCTTTGTTATGTAACCCCTAAAGAACACCTGGGTCTGCCCAATAAGAAAGATGTGAAAGATGGCATTATTACCTACAAAATTGCCGCTCATGCCGCTGATTTGGCCAAAGGGCATCCGGGCTCAGCCATTCGGGACAATGCCCTGTCCAAGGCACGTTTTGAGTTCCGCTGGGACGACCAGTTCAACCTGGGGCTTGACCCGGATACGGCCAAGGATTTTCATGATGAAACCCTGCCCAAAGATTCCATGAAAGTGGCGCATTTCTGCTCCATGTGCGGACCGCATTTTTGCAGCATGAAAATCACGCAGGACGTACGCGAATATGCCGAACAGCAGGGAATCAGTGACAAGGATGCCCTGCAAAAAGGCATGCAGGAAAAATCCATCGAGTTCGTGAAAAAAGGCGCTGAAATTTATCATCAGGCGTAAGAGGCGGAAGACTGATGGTTCCCACGCGGGAGCATGGGAACAAGAAGTTAGCATCTGGTCTCCACGCTCCTGCGTGGTGACCCCAGTCTCCCCTCGCAGCTCGTTCCCATGCTCCTGCGTGGGAATGCCTACCGCAGCCTGGTCCCCCAGCCACATCTGTGCACAGGAACGCCTAATCACCAAACCATTTCAAATTTGAATGAAGCCCGGCCGTTTCACCTACCACAATAAGGGCAGGGGCTTGCGCCAGTTTGGCCAGTTCAGGCAGTTGTGCCAGGGTACCGGTCTGAACCTGCTGGTTCTTGCGGGTACCATGGCTGATAATGGCAATGGGTGTGTTTTCTTTGCGGCCATGGGCAATCAGCTGGTGTGAAATTTCCTCGGCCTTGATGGTGCCCATGTAAATCACTAATGTCTGTTTGCCACGGGCCAGGGTTTTCCATTCCAGCTCATCACCATCGGGGCGGCAGTGGCCGGTAATGAACATGGCGGTTTGAGCGTGATCACGGTGTGTGAGCGGAATACCGGCATAGGCGGTTGCGCCCAGTGCCGCGGTAATGCCCGGAATCACCCGGTAAGCAATGTTTTCTTCACGCAGGGCTTCCAGTTCTTCGGCTCCACGGCCAAAGACAAACGGGTCGCCTCCTTTCAGGCGCACCACGCGCAGGCCCTGTTTGGCGTATTTGATCAGGCGCTGGTTGGTGTCTTCCTGGGCGACCGAATGCGCGCCTGCCCGTTTACCCACCGATTCCCGAATCGCATCACGGCGTACCAGTTCCAGGATTTCATCGCTGATCAGGGCATCGTACAATACGATATCGGCCTGCTGAATGGCTTGCAGCGCTTTTAAGGTAAGCAGCTCCGGGTCACCGGGGCCGGCACCGACCAGCGTGACTTCACCGGGCTGGCGGGTATGGCCATTCAGCTGTTGTTCCAGTTCTTCTTCGGCCTGTTGGGGTTGTCCGTTTGCCATCAGGGTGTTAAAACGGCTGGCAAACAGGTTCTCCCAGAAGCGGCGGCGTTCCGTGATGTTGCTCAGGCGCGCTTTGACCTGCTCGCGCCATTTGCCAGCCAGGCTGGCGACTTCACCTAAATGATGGGGAATCAGGGCTTCCAGTTTTTCCCGCAGCAGCCGGATCAGGACAGGAGAAGTGCCCTGGCTTGAAATGGCAATTTGAATGGGGGCACGGTCAATGACGGAGGGCAGGATGAAGGAGCAGAGCTCCTGGGTATCCACAATATTTACCAGTTTCTGGCGCCGCTCGGCTTCGCTGGCGATCTGGCGGTTCAGTGCTGCATTGTCGGTGGCACCAATAACCAGAAATACATCATTTAATTGCTCTGCCTGAAACGAGTCTGCAACATGGCTGATACGGTCTTCCTTGACCCATTGGGCCACTTCATCACAAAGCGCCTGGGCCACCACGCGCACCTGGGCACCGGCTTTGAGCAGGGAAGCAATTTTACGTGCGGCAACGTGGCCACCACCGACAACCAGGACGGGGCGCTTGTTGAGATTGGTGAAGATGGGGTAATAAGAAGACATCAGAAACCAGGAGCGATAAGAAACAATGATGGGATCTGATGAATGCTATATGAAATATTTAATAAATAAAAATAACTATTTCATTGATGTTTAAAACTGAAGGTTATATAAGGTTGTTGGCTATATTGGTGCCCATGCTCCAGCGTGGGCACCGGAAGGCATGCCAGCAGGAACTGGCGCAGGACTTCAGGCTTTATTGGCTCCCACGCGGGAGCGTGGGAGCCAGAAGGGCCTTTTGCGACAGCCTCGGGAGCGTGGTATTGGTGCCCATGCTCCAGCGTGGGCACCGGAAGGCACCGGCGCATGAACTCAGGCTTTGGCAAACTTGCGCAGCACCACCATATTGTTGCGGTGCATCAGTTCAGCGGCGGTCATTGAGCCCAGAATGGTTTCAATTTTATGGGTGGGCTGGCGCATGATGCGGCGGGTGTCTGAGGAGGAATAGTTGATCAGGCCGCGTGCATATTCAACATTGTTTTCATCCATGCAGGCCACTACATCGCCCCGTTCAAACTCACCATTGACGCGGATAACGCCCACGGGCAGCAGGCTTTTTCCTTGCAGGGTAAGGGCTTTGAGGGCACCTTCATCCAGGGTGATCTGGCCGCGCAGCCGCAGATGATCGGCCAGCCATTGTTTACGGGCAGAGCGTACCGCCACCGAGGCACGCAATTCGCTGCCAATGGATTCTCCCTGACTTAAGCGTTCAAGTACGTTAGGTTCACGGCCCGAGGCAATGACGGTATGTGCACCGCTATTGGCTGCACGTTTGGCCGCCAGCACTTTGGTGGCCATGCCACCGGTACCAATATTGGAGCCGGCGCCACCGGCCATTTCCTCAAGTGCAGGATCGCCTGCCGTGGCCACCGAGATGAGTTTGGCCTGTGGGTTCTTGCGTGGGTCGCTGTCATACAGGCCGCTTTGGTCAGTCAAAATAATTAAAACATCCGCCTCAATTAAATTGGTGACCAGGGCACCCAGCGTATCGTTGTCGCCCAGGCGGATTTCATCGGTAACCACGGTGTCGTTTTCGTTAACGATGGGAATGACCCCCAGATCAAGCAGGGTAAACAGGGTGGAACGGGCATTCAGATAGCGGTGGCGATCGGCCAGGTCTTCATGGGTTAACAAAATCTGGGCGGCGCACAGATTGTGCTCATGAAATGCGGTTTCATAGGCCTGAATCAGTCCCATTTGTCCGATTGCCGCGGCAGCCTGCAGTTCGTTCATGGCTTTGGGGCGGGTTTGCCAGTTAAGGCGTGCCATGCCTTCGGCCACTGAACCGCTGGATACCAGAACCACTTGCTTGTTTTGTTTCCTGAGCGCGGCAATTTGCGATGCCCACTGCCGGATGGCGGTGTTATCCAGGCCCTTGCCATTATTGGTAACAAGAGAAGAGCCCACTTTAATGACAATACGTTGGGCTGAATGAACGGCAGATTGGGGCACGGTGCTCATGATGTGAATCGGGAGAGAAACAAAAAATAAATGATTGATTAAAGGTTATGACGGGAATCATCAAAGCGCGGATCTTCAGGGGTATAGTTTTCCTGCTGTTTATCCTGCTCGAGATGTTCTTGAGCCTTGACTTTGTCGAGGTACTCTTGCAAAGCCCAGACCAGTTCTTGCGTGCCTTCGCCGCTAAGGGCTGAAATGGCAAATACCGGGCCATCCCATCCGAATTCCTGGCAGAAGCGTTGTTTGATTTCTTCCGGGTTTTCAAGCATATCCAGTTTGTTAAGCACCAGCCAGCGGGGCTTGTTGTACAGTTCCGCATCGTACAGGCGCAGTTCTTCCACAATGGCTTTTGCATCAGCCACGGCTTTTTCGACGGGATCGACATCGGGATCAAGGGAGGAAACATCGACCAGGTGCAGCAATACCCGGGTACGGGTAAGGTGGCGCAGGAACAGGTGGCCCAGGCCAGCCCCTTCGGATGCCCCTTCAATTAAACCGGGAATGTCGGCCACGACAAAACTGCGAGCCGCCGAGGTGCGCACCACACCCAGGTTGGGGTGCAGCGTGGTAAACGGATAATCGGCAATTTTAGGTTTGGCGTTGGAAATTTTGGTGATAAGGGTGGATTTGCCGGCATTGGGCATGCCCAGCAGGCCCACATCGGCCAGTACCTTCAATTCCATTCTCAGTTTGCGCTGTTCACCTTCGGTACCATGGGTAAACTGGCGCGGTGCGCGATTGACGCTGGATTTGAAATGCAGGTTACCCAAGCCGCCCTGGCCGCCCGCTGCCAGGGTGACTTGTTCACCGTGGCGATCCAGGTCGAACAGCTGCTCGCCTGTTTCATAGTCATAAATAACCGTGCCGACGGGAACCCGCAAGGTAATATCGGGTGCGGCTGCACCGTACTGGTCGGAGCCTCGGCCATTTTCACCGTTTTTGGCACGGTGCAGGCGGGCATAGCGAAAATCGATAAGGGTATTGATATTGCGGTCGGCGATGGCATAAATGCTACCGCCACGACCGCCGTCTCCGCCGTCGGGGCCGCCTTTGGGAATAAATTTTTCACGCCGGAAGCTGGCTGCGCCATTGCCGCCTTTTCCTGCGATCACTTCGATGGTGGCTTCGTCTACGAATTTCATGGTTCGCTTTTCTGCTTATAAACAGTTATTCTAAATCCAAATTGCGTTAGCTGCATTTCGGAAGGGGATAAAAATAAAAATGCCGCTCACCTGATAGAGTGAACGGCATTGATTGTTTTTGAAACTGCGCTTATTCAGCAGCAATAACAGAAACGGTTTGCTTGTTGAGTGCGCCTTTTACAGAGAACTGTACGCTGCCATCAACCAATGCAAATAAAGTGTGGTCTTTGCCGATACCTACGTTGGTTCCGGGGTGGAAACGAGTGCCACGCTGACGAACAATGATGGATCCTGCCGGGATTACCTGACCACCGTACGCTTTAACACCCAGACGTTTGGATTCTGAGTCGCGGCCGTTGCGGGTTGAGCCGCCGCCTTTCTTTTGTGCCATGATTAGCTCCTGCTGTATTAAGGTAAGTCGAAATTAAGCTGTGATAGCTTCGATAACGATTTGTGTGTAATTTTGGCGATGGCCTTGGTGACGCTGATAGTGCTTGCGACGGCGCATTTTGAAAATTTTCACTTTATCGTGACGACCCTGTGCAAGAACCTTTGCTTTCACCACAGCACCAGCAACTAAAGGAGTACCAACCTTGATTGATTCACCTTCGCCTACTGACAAAACCTGGTCTAGCGAGATTTCTTGCCCAATGTCAGCCGGTATCTGTTCTATCTTAAGTTTTTGACCTTCGGCAACACGATACTGTTTGCCACCGGTTTTTATGACCGCGTACATATGGTTTAACCTCAAAAATAATTAAGTAACATAGCAAAATTTATGCTAAGCCTTGCATTTTATCCTGCTTGCTTCTGAAAAGTCAAATAAATCAATTGCTTGATGAAATAAAGTTGGGTACCTGGGGGGATGGGTGTGGTTTTCAGGCACGTGCCCAGGTATGGCCCGTCACAAAGCCGCGATGGTTTTCCCGGTAAAGTCCGGGATGCGCCGGGTCTTCCTGGAGGGCAGCAAGCAGGAGGGGTTCGGCAGGGTGGTTATCGGCAAGGAAATGCAGGCCAAGCTGTTGCTGTAACTGCGAGGCATCAAGTGTTTGTCCGGATGTCGCCCATGCTTCGGATAACCAGTTCAGCCGGGGCAGGACAAGCCAGCGAATGTTGTCGGGCTGGCGGGCAAGGCGGGCCAGGAAATCGGGCAGACGCAGCCACCAGCCTTTATTATGAGCCGGATTCAGGCAGTCAAGCGTGGTTTTTCCTGGGAACAGATAGCTGTCCCAATCGCTACCTTGCAAGGGATAAAACAGCCAGCCTTTCAGGTAAATCCCCCATTCATCCACCTGCCTGCCCAGCCGGGTGGTAATTTGCTCATGAGCGGACAGTTGCAATTGGTGGTTAAACAGACGTTGTGTTTTTCTGTATAGCGTATCGTGCAACTGGGTGCCAACGAAACGATGCAATTCCTTGTTGGCCTGCCCGTCAGTAGGCAGATCGGGCGCTTCAGATAAGGGCACGTAAAGGTAAAGCTTGACGGCCAGTTCCCAGTGATGAATGGCTCCGGTTTTGTTTTCCTGCCAAATGTAATCTACTTCTCCCAGCGTTTTACGGCCTTTTTCCGGGGCAACCGGTTCCAGGTGAATAGGGTGGTGGTGCAGTAAAAGCCGGGTGTCCTGGCAGTGGTCCAGCCCCAGTTTCAGAAGGTGTTCGGCATATAGACCCAGACGCCTGAAGCGGGTTTCCGTTTGGGGCGTCAAAGCCATCGGATGTTGCTGCTCTTGGTACATCCATTGCATGATGTGTTGCAGGCAATGATCCGGAAAGCGGGCGGGGGGGTAAGAGGCAAAGCCGGGTGCCAGCAAGGGTTGGGTATGCAGCAGCCAGTACAGGTCGCGCCAGGCCTGGCAGGGTAATGTGGGCTGTTTGGCAGAAAAAAACCGGTCAACGACAGGCGTGACCGGTTTTTGTGGGACAGTCATGTCGTATCAGGAACGGTAATCTGCGTTAATGGTGACGTACTCATGAGAGAAGTCGCAGGTGTAAACTGTCTCGGTCACATCGCCGCGACCCAGGGAAATGCGCACCAGGATTTCGGCTTCGTTCATGACGCGTTGGCCATCTTCTTCCTGGTAAGCCGGGGAGCGGCCGCCGTTTTCGGCTACCAGCACATCACCCAGCCATAAGCGGGTTTTGTTCACGTCAAGGTCTTCGATACCCGCGTAACCCACCGCAGCCAGAATGCGGCCCAGGTTTGGATCGGAAGCATAAAACGCGGTTTTCACCAGTGGTGAGTGGGCAATGGCATAAGCAACTTTAAGTGCTTCTTCGGAATTGCCTGCGTCTTCAATGCGAACGGTAATGAATTTGGTGGCCCCTTCGGCATCGCGTACGATTTTTTGTGCCAGCTCGCGAGCCATGGCAGTCAGTTCGTTCTTGATGGTTTCGTAGTGAGGGCTGCTGGTGTTGTCTACCTGAATGCCACTTTGACCGGTGGCGGCTACGATGAAAGAGTCATTGGTGGAGGTGTCGCCATCAACCGTGATACGGTTGAAAGAATGATTGGCAATGTCCAGGGTGAGTGACTTGAGCAGCTGGGGCTCGATATCGGCATCGGTTGCCAGGAAGCCCAGCATGGTTGCCATGTTGGGGCGAATCATGCCAGCGCCTTTGCTGATACCGGTAAAGGTAACGGTTCTGCCCTCAATCTGGATTTGCCGGGAACAGATTTTGGGCAGGGTGTCAGTGGTCATGATGCCATAAGCGGCTTTCATCCACTCGTTTTTACCCAAGGCATTGATGGCCTTTGGCAGGGCGGCAATGATTTTATCGCTAGGCAGGGGTTCAAGGATGACGCCGGTTGAAAAAGGCAGGATTTGCTCTTCCAGAACACCCAGTTCTTTGGCCAGGGCATGACAAGTGGCATATGCACGGTCAAGGCCATCGGCACCGCTACCTGCGTTGGCATTGCCGGTGTTGATAAGCAGGGCACGGATGTCATGACCGGCTTGCAGACGCGACTCGCATATTTGAACAGGCGCTGCACGAAAACGGTTTTTGGTAAAAACACCTGCCACGGCAGTACCTGGACTGAATTTGAAAACGGTAAGATCTTTACGGTTTTCTTTTTTGATACCGGCCTCGGTTACACCGATTTCTACGCCTGCGACAGGAAAAATATCTGTTTCACTGGGAATATGAAGATTGACAGCCATTCTGCTTTTCTGCCCTTGGGATTATGGAATACCCTTAATAATAACCGTAAATAACTGGAGATGCTATAAAAAGTGGTAGGGCTGAAAAAAATTGGGGAGTGATGGTAAAGCGATGTGCTAGAAAAAAGTGCATCTTAATCCTTAGTCCGGCATTTGATTCATCTTTCCGTAGAGGTCATTGGATCAGGCAAAGATGAAAATGCTGATAAATCAGTGGTAAAGCTTATGTATCGTGGATCTTGAGTTAGAGCATTTTTAGACCATGGCGTCATGACCCTTGATTGAACAGCTCATTCTTCATCAGGAGACCGCTGTAGTTTTAGGGCTGTTTCCAATGGTAAATAGCAAAAGTGAACGTCAGGATATTTCATGGATCCATCAGGATTTTCCAGATATTCTTGAAGTAGCATATATTTTTCATTTTCTACGTCATAAGGGGTATCTAAGTAAATCCTGCCGTCATAACCATATCTTTGCCAACCGTTACGCCAGTTAATATGGCCACATTCATGCCATTGGTAATTATTATTATCCAGCCAGTTGATGATCATTTTTCTTGCCTGGTAATCTTCCCAATACCATTCGCTATTTTCGTCATCAAGAAAAAATGAAGGGGTTAACGGTTCAATATATGGGCCAAAAGTGATATATAAAATGCCACGTTGTTGTTTGCGGGCTATTTCATCAAGATGGTAGATGAGTTGGGGCATGAGTTTTCAGATTCTCCTGAAATAAAATGTGCGGGATTGGGATAGCTTTGGTTTTCCTGAGTTCGTACTAATAAAACCTTACTATTTTCTTGAACATCGAATCGCGTGATGTTTATTCGTCAGTTTGGTCGGTTTAGAGCCAAAACGAACAGGAATTCAGGTTTCGGATATGCTTGCTCCTAAAAGTATGTGTTGAAAAGATAACACCCAACTTCACATATTAGGTATCATCTTGATATGTCTTAAAATTTATTTACTATTTACAATAATTTTTTACAAAGGGGTTGAGTAAGAAATGGCTCGTTCAAACGATAGCAATAGCAATAAAATATATGAAATAGCAAAGGATTTTCGTGAGAAATGCCTGTTCGATGACTGTTCCCTCATTTCGGGGAAGGGTGATATTTGGAAATTAGAGAATTTACAAAAAATCCATAACTGTTTTATTGCAAAGCCTGATACAACAGCTACACTTACTTTTATTGAAAAATTTGAAAATCAGATCAAGCCAGAAGGAAATGAAGTGATCCAGCTTGCAGCAGAGCTGTTGTGTGTGTACTTCTTGTTTCCATCCAGTGTTCGAGGAGTGCAAAAGCGAAAAGTAGTTAATGAGGTGCTTGGGTGGGTTGATAGCGAGCCACAACAACTTAGGGACGACCATCCTATTTCCAAAGCCTTTGAATACGGACTCGGTAGCGGTGGTTACGGTTACAATACTCGTCGTCCATTTGAGTTGGCTTTTCTCATAACTTTTATGTTGGGATGGAAAAACCTATCTCTACAAGAAAAACAGGACAAAATAGGGAAGCCGTGGGAGTTCCAAAATTATTTAGATATGATTCAAATTCCTGAGAGTTTAGATGACTCTCGGTCTTATAACGCTGGTTCCTGTCAGATTCGCCATATGTTGCTGCACCTACTCTTTCCTGAGAGCTTTGAAAACATTGCGACCAATAACCATAAGCGACAAATAATTGATAAATTCTCAGGCCTTATTGAAAACGAGGTCACAGAAAACCAAGACCTAAATCTCTTTAATATACGTGCAAAGCTAGAAAATTTAATCCCAGGCAAAGAGCTGGATTTTTACAAGGATCCGCTAAGAGCTGCTTGGTATGATGAAACCACAGACGCCTCTGAGGATATTGCACCTGTAGAAGCGCTTTTAATAAAAAAACAAATTGTCTTGTATGGCCCACCAGGGACCGGGAAAACATATCGGGCTAAACAATTGGCTGAAAAGGTCATTCGCGCTGCTGCCTTGGATAATTGGACAGCAGCACAATATTTTGAATCAGAAGCCGAAATTAAAAAAGCGATCCTTAATAATACACATCGATTACAGCTTCACCCCTCTTATGGTTATGAAGACTTTGTGCGAGGATTACACATAAATGCTGAGGGGGCAACAGAGTATCGCTTAGGCTATCTGCCCGAATTAATTAAAAAAATAGAGGATCAAAAAAAGAGTGGTGAAAAAGCGGGTGGCTTGCCACACGTACTAATTCTTGATGAAATGAATCGTACCGATTTGAGTCGAATGTTAGGTGAGTGTTTCTCGTTATTGGAGGATAGGGATCAAACGATTGATTTACCCGCACGTAATTCAAATGGAACAACCCTGACGCTTCGTATTCCTGACAATCTTTTTGTCATTGGGACGATGAACCTTATTGATCAATCTATTGAGCAAATTGACTTTGCCCTGCGGCGACGTTTTTTGTGGTTGTCTTGTCCATTTAATGCCGATGCGCTACTTGTCGCCGCCGAAAGTAGATGGAAAGAAAGAAAGAGGGATAAAAATGCCTTGCCAAGCTGGGAACGCGTTGAACCTGATTTTCAACGGTTGGCAGTTTCAGCCAGCAATTTGAATAATAAGATTAAAAATAGCCAATTACTGGGTTCCCAATATGAAATTGGGCATACATACTTCCTTGATATTGTTGATTTTCTGTATAAGTTTATCGATAACTCTTCCTCAAGAAAAAACAACCACCTATGGAATAATAAAGGCAATGCACTTGAGCCGGTTTATCTGCTATGGAAATTATCTTTGCAGCCTTTACTGGAGCAGTATCTAATGGGGTACGACACCAATGCACGTAATGAGGAATTAAAGGGGTTGTCCGAGGTGTTTCTGAAAGCTGGGGATTGGGATGATAGTAGAAGCTAAAGACTGCTCTAAGCTTAAAATGCCATCATCTAAAGAGCTGCCCAAAGAAGAATTGGTTAATTGGTTGAGCGATGTGGCATCAAATGTTAAGGCAAAAAATTTAACCATCTCAGTTTCTGGCAGTACAAGTCAGGATAATGACGAACGTATTGTTCATTGTGACAGGGAAGGAACCTGGTGGACAGGTCGCTATATTGGGACACTTTCGTATAAAGGGCACTGTCTGAATATTCAGCCACGTTTCGGGTTAGATACAATTCGGGATTGGCTTATTGAAGCGACCTCAGTGGTAACCACTAATGTTCAGGGAGAGCTGCAAAGCAATAGCTCCTTCATTATTCAATTATTGGCATATGTATGGGTACAAGGCATTATTGAGGCGGCCCGTCATGGGTTACCATCCTTGCGTCGTGACGTGACTGTCAAGAGCGCTACAATCAGGGGGCGGCTTGACGTCTCCAAATCAATCCGGCTTATTGCTGCTCGTCAAGGTCAGGTCATTTCAGTACATTCTGAAAAATCCTTGGATCATGCTGCTTCATGTGCAATCATTGCCGCTTATCGAGTCTTACGTAAAGGGCTCGGAATACCTGACGAAAAATGGATGCCTTCACGAGCCATTGAGCTTGTGCATCAGCTCCTGGCTGTTACTGGTCCCCACCCTACTGTACCCACTCAACAAGAACTTGAAAAAGTTCGTTATACACCCATCACTATAGGATTCGCAAAAATTGCAGAACTCTCTCGCCAGATCGCCAATAGGCAAGGATTAACTACTGAAATAAGTAAAGGTGAGGTTAAGGGCCTGCTCCTTGATGTTGCTGAACTTTGGGAATTGTATGTGCTGAGCGTACTTGGAAAAGGATCGGCGGCATTATCTGTTAGTCATGGGACGAGGGAGAGAAGCGCATCGAAGTTTCTGCTTAGCAGTGATATTAATAAGCGGCTGCTTGGAAAATTAATGCCTGATGGAATTCTCTATGAACAGGGGAATATCAAAGGAGTAGTCGATGCAAAGTATAAGTCTATTTTTCCTTCTCCAACAGCGCCCGATGGCCCTCAGCGTGAAGACCTTTATCAAATGGCAGCTTATTTAGGTCGGTTTAAGTCTCAAGAGGATGGTTTTGCATGGGGATTACTGGCGTACCCTCAAGATCCCTTAAAAACATACCTTTCAGAAGTGGAAAAAAATAGCCCATGGAGTCTTGATCAAAAAAAGAAGATTTTCTTTGCGGCTTTGCCGCATAAAGCAATTGAGGCAACAGACAAAATACGAGGTATTGTTGAGCAGATGAATAACTTGAGTTTTTCAAAATAATAGTTGAAGCGCCAACAAGTATTTTACAAAAAGGTAGCTATGGTCATGTAAGCATTCCCCCAATACCGTATTGGGAGAATGTTTGCTATAAGTCCATGAACAGGCTGAAACCTCTGAATAGGGCCTCAATGCCACTCACCCATCAATCAAATAGCCGCAAAAGCCTTCTCCGCCGCATCCAGCGTTTGGGCAATAATGGCGTCATCGTGTTTGGCCGATACAAAACCCGCCTCAAAAGCAGACGGTGCCAAATGAACACCCTGATCCAGCATGGCATGGAAAAACACTTTGAAGGCTTCAACATTTGAGTCGGACACCTCAGCAAAGCTGGTGGGAATGCTTTCGCGGAAATACAGGCCGAACATGCCGCCTACCGAATCGGCGCAGAATGTTACACCGGCGGCCTTGGCGCGCTCGCTTAGGCCATTGACCAGTTTCTGGGTTTGCGCCGCCAGGTTTTCATAAAAGCCGGGGCGACCCAGGATGTCCAGGGTGGCCAGGCCGGCGGCAACCGAGACCGGGTTGCCGGAAAGCGTGCCTGCCTGGTACACCGCGCCCAATGGGGCAATGTGTTTCATGACATCGGCACGGCCACCAAAGGCGCCTACCGGCATGCCACCGCCAATTACTTTGGCCAGGGTGGTCAGGTCGGGGGTAACACCGCTTAAACCTTGCACGCCTTGTGGGCCAGCCCGAAAACCGGTCATCACTTCATCAAAAATCAGCAGGGCACCGTATTGTGTGCACAATTCACGCAGGCCTTCCAGGAAGCCGGGGGCCGGCTTGATCAGGTTCATGTTGCCGGCAATGGGCTCAACGATAATGCAGGCAATGTCATCGCCATGCTGTTTGAAGGCTTCACTAACGGCATCAAGGTCGTTGTAGTCAAGCACGATGGTGTGTGTCACGAACTCGGGCGGCACACCGGCAGAAGTGGGGTTGCCAAAGGTGAGCAGACCCGAACCGGCCTTGACCAGCAGGCTGTCGGCATGACCATGGTAGCAGCCTTCAAATTTAATGATTTTGGCGCGGCCGGTGGCACCACGGGCCAGGCGAATGGCGCTCATGGTGGCCTCGGTGCCCGAACTGACCAGACGAACCTGCTCAATGGAGGGCAGGCGCTTGATGATGGCTTCGGCCAGCAGGGTTTCACCTTCGGTGGGCGCGCCAAACGAAAGACCGTTAACCGCTGCGTCTTGCACGGCCTTGACAACTTCAGGGTGGGCATGGCCCACAATGGCAGGGCCCCATGAGCCCAGGTAATCAATGTATTGCTTGCCGTCGGCATCCCAGATATGAGCATCGCGTGCCTTGCTGATGAAGCGGGGTGTGCCGCCTACCGAGCGGAACGCACGGACGGGAGAGTTGACGCCGCCAGGAATGGATTGTGCGGCGCGAGCAAAGAGTTCTTCGTTACGTGACATGAGATTCAGTTTTCAAAAAGGTTGGAAAGGGCCTGGGCCGTACTGCGGATATCGGTTTGTTCAAACAGTCCGGAAATGACGGAAATACTGTCCGCACCGGCCTGGATGACGCTTTGGGCATTATGGATGTCTATGCCGCCAATACCCACCAGGGCGGGGCGTGGAGATTGGTTTTGTACCAGCAGTCTGGCAGCGGGAAAAAGATCAAGGGTCGCTTTTTCGGCCTCGGGTTTGACCTGTGAGGCAAACAGTGCGCCAAAGGCGACATAGTCCAGGTCCTGTTCGATGGCCTGCCGGGCCTTGTCCAGCTCATTGTAGCAGGACACGCCAATCAGCAGCGGTGCCTGCCGGTGGTGGCTGGCCGCCTGTTGCCGGACATACACGGGATCTGCGTCTTCACGGCCAAGATGAACGCCGTCTGCGTCAATGGCCAGGGCCAGCTTCCAGTCGTCATTAATGAAAAATAGCGTGCCGTGCTGTTTGCAGATTCCGGCAACCTTGGCGGCCTGTTCAAGGGCCGTTTCAAACGGCGTGTTTTTGCGGCGCCATTGCAGTACATTCATGCCGCCTTCGCAGGCCTGTTCAATGGCTTTGTAGAGTTTTTCAATGTCGTCCCAGGCGGGGGTAATGCCATACAGCCCTCGGGGGAAACGCAGTTTTTCAGTCATGGTCAAATTGATTGGGCATGGGTTTTCCCATGCCTAAGGGGTAGCATTGTTCAAGTATTGATTGGGTGTATTGTATTGCTTTTTCAGAGGCTTGCAAAACGGGCATGCCTTTGGCCAGGTAACAGCAAAGGGCCGTGCTGGCAATGTCTCCGGCTTCGGGGTGGCGGTCGGGAAAATAAGCGCTCACAAGCTCCGTGCCTTCAGGGCTGTACAGGATGTTGGTTTTTTTTCTGTCCTCAAGTGGTTGACCCAGCAACAGGCAATGGCGGGCACCTTGCCCAAGGATGAACTGGATGAGATCTTGTGTGTTGCTGTTGTCTTCGCCGGCCCATTGATTGGCGTACGTGTGGTCAAGTACCACGGTGTGCGCCAGGGGCAGCAACAAGTCCTTGACCGCGCTGATGATGTCTTCAATATCTTCAGGGTCAGGGCTGTTAAGGGTGTTGAAAAAGGTTTTGCCCAGATCCACCACCAAAGGCGCGGTGTCGTAATCGGCAGCGATTTGCGCGATGATGCTGACGGTTTCGGTCGAACAAAAACCATTGGCCTTGATGGCCTGGATGGCACAGTCTTCCAGCAGGCAGCGGGCCTGGTTGTTCAATATTTCCGGGTCAACTGGATGGATGGATTCGGTGGCGGCGGTGTCCTGGACGGCCAGGGCGGTGATTGAGGCCAGCGGGTGGCATTTCAGGCGGTTGGCCGTAATCGCTCCGGCGGGCAGACCGAACCGTCCGCTGGGGTCGAAAACATTGAAAAATAATACGGTTGCGGGTAAGGAATTGGACACAATCTGGCTTTGTTTCTGTACTATTGGGATTATTGGATTGTAGCCATTTTCGATAAATCAAATATCGGGAATGATTTCAAACTAAAATTAAGGTTTCATTTATATTTATTGTTGGAAAGTATCTCTATGCGCACTTGGATGTGTTTGATTTGTGGTTGGGTTTATGACGAAGAAGCCGGCTTGCCCGAAGAGGGTATTGCACCGGGTACCAAATGGGAAGATGTACCGCCAAATTGGGTCTGTCCCGAATGCGGTGCCCGCAAGGAAGATTTCGAGATGATGGAAATCTGATCAACAGTAAGAACAAAATAATCCAGGGAGTCAATCATGGAAGAACAGTCAGCGCCAACAGAGCCCGGTTTCATGAGCATGGCCAACCAGTTCCTGATGGCCATGCCTTCACATAACTCAGACCTTTTTGAAGGCGGGGTTATTTATGTTTGCGAGCATTCAGAGCAGGGCGCACTGGGCCTGCTGTTAAACCGACCCACCGACTTGTCCGTGAAAACCCTGCTCGAAAGGCTGGAACTTGACGTTCAGGAATCGGACCCCAAAGGGATTGTTTTTTATGGTGGTCCGGTCCAGACAGACCGGGGTTTTGTGTTGCACAGTCCGGTTCGCAACTACCGTTCAAGCGTTGTTTTGGGTGATATGGCTTTAACCACGTCACGCGATGTCCTTGAAGATGTGGCCAAGGGTACCGGCCCTGAAAAAGTGTTTATATCACTGGGTTATTCGGGTTGGAATGCCGGGCAGCTGGAACAGGAAATTGCCGATAATGCCTGGCTGAATGTCGATGCCGACATGTCGGTGATTTTTGACAAGGCACCCGCCGAACGTTATGTGGCGGCCCTGGCCCTGCTGGGCATTGAGCCTTCTGCCCTGTCAGGTGAATCCGGGCATGCCTGAGCAGACTTTTCTGGCCTTTGATTTCGGCCTGAAGAAAATTGGCGTTGCAATTGGCAACAGCCTGACCAAAAGCGCCCGTCCGCTGTGTATCCTGAGGCCTGCCACCAAACAGGCCCGTTTCGAGCAAATCGCTCAACTACTGAACGAGTGGCAGCCCGATTGTGTCATAGTCGGCCTGCCGCTCACGCTCGAGGGCCAGGAACAGCCCGCCTCATTGCAAAGCCGGCGTTTTGCCAACCAGCTTAACGGGCGATTCGCCGTCAAGGTTGAGCTGGTCGATGAACGGGGCTCCAGTCTGGAGGCCCAGTCGTACCTGGGCAACAACGATGATGATGATGCGGTGGCCGCATCCATTATTTTGCAACGTTATCTGGATAAGCTGGCGTAAAATGACAAAACATGATTTTGACAATTACAGGAAGAAACAATGGAGTTAACTCTACCTAGAGCGGAAGACTTGTATGCGCATATGAAAGCGGGCATTGAAGATCTTCTTGGGAAACTTGACCCTGACTTGGTGCACCTGGTTGGCATTTATTCGGGGGGTGCCTGGTTGGTGGAACGGTTGCAAAAAGACCTCAAGCTGAAAAATCCCTCCGGCGTGATCAACACCAGTCTGTATCGGGACGATTTTCATAAAATCGGCCTGCATTCGCAGGTTCTGCCCAGCTCCATTCCCTTTGAGGTCAATGGCAAGCATATCATCATGGTGGACGATATTTTGTATACCGGTCGCACCACAAGGGCTGCCATCAACGAGCTTTTCGATTACGGGCGTCCCGCTTCCATTTCCCTGGCCGTACTTATTGACCGTGGTGGCCGTGAGCTGCCGGTAGCCCCCAATATATGCGGCGGCGTGATTCCCCTGGAAAAAGGAACCAATTTTGTGTTGTCACAAAATGAACAAAGATTATTTGATATTGATTTAAAAAAGGAAAACGTCGGTGCATAATCCTCAGCTTAATCGACACGGAGAGTTAACGCATTTACTGAGTACAGAGGGATTGCCCAAAGATATTCTGACTCACATCCTGGATACTGCACAAACTTTTGTTCCCCTGGCGGAACGGGAAGTCAAGAAAGTGCCGCTGTTGCGTGGCAAGAGCGTTTTCAATCTTTTCTTTGAAAACTCAACACGTACCAGAACCACGTTCGAGATTGCGGCAAAGCGTTTGTCAGCAGATGTATTCAACCTGAATATCAATGCCTCATCTACGGCCAAAGGCGAGTCCCTGCTGGACACCATCAGTAATTTGACGGCCATGCAGGCCGATATTTTTGTGGTCAGGCACGAAGCCAGCGGTGCGCCTTATCTTATCGCCCAGCATGTCGAACCGCATATTCATGTGGTTAATGCGGGTGATGGCCGTCATGCACACCCCACCCAGGGTCTGCTTGATATGTACACGATCCGTCATTTCAAGAAAGACTTTTCCAATTTAACGGTCGCCATTGTGGGTGACATTTTGCATTCGCGCGTGGCCCGTTCCGACATTCATGCACTCACTACACTGGGAGCGGCAGAAATTCGTGCGATTGCCCCACTAACCCTGTTGCCGGGTGGACTTGAGCAAATGGGGGTTCGTGTCTTCACGAATATGGAGCAGGGTCTGAAAGACGTGGATGTGATTATCATGCTGCGTCTGCAAAACGAACGCATGAAAGGGGCACTATTGCCTTCTTCGCAAGAGTATTTCAAGCATTATGGCTTAACACGGGAAAAACTTGCTTATGCCAAACCTGATGCCATCGTCATGCATCCTGGCCCCATGAACCGGGGGGTTGAAATTGATTCTGCTGTTGCCGATGGCGATCAGGCGGTCATTCTGAACCAGGTGAATTTTGGTATTGCAGTCCGGATGGCTGTTATGAGTATTGTGGCAGGAGCTAGTCAGTGAAAATCTTGATTAAAAACGGTCGTTTGCTTGATCCCAAAAACGGCATTGACCAGACATGTGATATTTCAATTGCTTCCGGACGCGTGGTGGGCATTGGCAAGGCGGATCCTTCGTTCGAGGCCAAACGCGTTATTGATGCGCAAGGGCTGGCGGTCGTGCCTGGCCTGGTCGATTTGTCTGTCCGTTTGCGTGAGCCCGGTTTCGAGCACCGCGCAACCCTTGAGTCCGAGATGCATGCCTCGCTGGCAGGTGGTGTGACCAGCCTGGTCATTCCTCCGGATACCGATCCGGTACTTGATGAGCCCGGGCTGGTGGAAATGCTGAAACACCGCGCCAAACAGCTTAATCAGGCCAATCTATACCCATTGGGTGCCATGACGCAGGGTCTGAAAGGAGAAATCATCACTGAAATGGCTGAGCTGACCGAAGCCGGCTGTGTGGCGTTTTCTCAGGCGGTGCGTCCATTAATTGATTACGGTGTGCTGTTCCGTACCATGCAGTATGCCAAAACCTTCGACTATACCTTGTGGCTATATCCCTTCGATGCGGGCTTGTCCAAGGGGGGCGTAGCCGCCAGTGGGCCATTTGCTTCGCGTACGGGACTGGCAGGTGTGCCTGTGCAGGCTGAAACCATTGCCTTGCATGCCCTGTTCGAGTTGCAAAAAAGCACGGGTGTGCGTTTGCACTTGTGCCGGGTTTCAAGTGCGGCCGGGCTGGATCTGGTACGCAAGGCCAAGGCCGAAGGCTTGCCGGTCAGTTGTGATGTGTCTATCAACCAGATTCACCTGATCGACCAGGACATCGGTTTTTTTGACAGCAATTATCGTCTGGATCCACCTTTACGTTCACAGCGTGACCGTGATGCGATCCGTCAGGGCCTGGCCGATGGCACGATTGATGCCATTTGTTCCGATCATACGCCTGTTGACGATGATGGCAAGCTCCTGCCGTTTTCCGAGGCGGAGCAGGGTGCGACCGGTGTGGAACTGTTATTCTCCCTGGTTTATAAATGGGCCCTGGAAACCAAAACCCCGGTATTGGACGCATTGGCCAAAATCACCACACAGCCGGCCTCCATTCTGTTGTCCGGTGCGCCTGCCCTGCCACCTTGCGGTCAGCTGGATATTGGTGCGCCTGCTGATTTGGCGCTGGTGGATCTTGACGCTGCCTGGGTTGTCAACCGTGAAACCATTTTCAGCCAAAGCTGCCATACGCCATTTTTTGGCTATGAACTGCCGGCCAAGGTCAAAATGACCCTGGTGAGTGGACGGGTTGTGTGGGAGTCGGCTTGATTCTGCGAATAATGCTTTTCAGCATAAGGGTTTTTTTTCTGATCCTTATGCTGGCGTTTGGCCTGGTAAGCACCTCCTTGCTGTATCCATTGCTTAAGCAGTCCTCACGCGACATTATCACCCGTTGCTGGTCACGTCATTTGATGAAAGTCTGTGGCGTGCGTATTGTGGTTGAAGGGCAGCCTATCCTGAAAGGCGCGGTCATGTGGGTGGCCAACCATGTTTCATGGATCGATATCTTTATCCTGAACAGTTGTCGCACGACCTCATTTATTGCAAAAAGTGAAATCAGGAGCTGGCCGGTGATTGGCTGGCTGGTGGCATCGGTTGGCACGATTTTTATCGAACGGGGCCAGCGTCATGCCATTTCCCGGGTGAGCAAGTCTATTCTTGGGCTTTTCGGCAACGGGGCCTGTGTTGGCCTGTTCCCTGAAGGGACAACCACCGATGGTATGGATATGCGTTCCTTGCATACCAGCCTGTTTGAGCCACCGCTCAGGGCGATGGTGCCCATTCAGCCGGTGGCGCTTGTCTTCACGCAGCATGGCCGGCGCAGTGGTGCGGTGGCCTTTGTGGGTGAGCAGACTCTGGTGAACAATATCTGGCACTTGCTAAGTTCACGGGGTGTGCTGGTTTATGTCCGTTTTCTTGAACCGCTTAATCAGCCTGGTGTGCCGGTAGAGGCCACACGGACTGAAATTGCCGGTGAAATTCGTACGGCTATTATTCAGGAACTGAAAAAAGAGCTGGCCTGAGCAAATCCTGGGTATGCAATAAAAAAACCACTATTCCAATTTGAGCGGAATAGTGGTTTTTTTATGAGGTGGACTTTATGATTGTGGGGTTAATTTACAGCCGCGATTTGTATCAGCTTTCTGTCGTTAAGACGGATGGCGGTTAACTTGCCTCCCCATACGCAGCCGGTGTCAAGGGCAATCAGGTGCTCACGCAGCAGTAATCCCAGTGTGGACCAATGGCCAAAAATAATGGTGTCATCGACGGTTTTACGACCGGGAACCTCGAACCAGGGGATCAGGCCCTTGTCGCTGCCTGGCGCTTCCTTGGATGCAAAATCCATATGGCCTTTGCTGGTGCATAAACGGATGCGGGTAAGCGCATTGATAATCACCCGCAGGCGCTTTGAACCTTCGAGGGATTCTTTCCATTGAGAGGGTTCATTGCCATACATGTTCTGCAGGTTTTTTTTCCAGTCCCGGGAGCGCAGGGATTCTGCCGCCTCATTGGCCAGGCGCAAGGTGGTGGCCAGATCCCACTTGGCCATGACACCTGCATGGACCATCAGGTGTCCGTAATCGTAATGGGCCAGCGGGCGGTGCCTGAGCCAATTGATCAGGTCCCTGGCATCCTTGGCATTCAGGATATCGTCGATGGTATCTGATTTGTTTTGTCGCCGGATGCCGGCATAAACAGCCAGCAAGTGCAGGTCATGGTTGCCCAGGATGCAAACGGCCCTGTCACCCAGTTCAATCAGCCGTCTTAGCGTGCGCAATGACTCCGGGCCGCGGTTGGTCAGGTCACCGGCAAACCATAATTCACAGTTGGGATCGTCTTTGATTTCAGGTTGTTCCAGTAATGCATCAAGTGCCTTACAGCAGCCCTGTAAGTCACCAACAGCCCAAACGTTTTTATTCATGATTAACCTTGTTGTTTTGACTTTTTCTTGTCAGTTTCGGTTGTATGGTTTTTTGTGGTTCGTTTGGCTTCCATAAAGTATAACGCCATCAGGGCCACAGCCAGACCGAGCAGATTGGGTGCCAAAGCGGTTATCCAGGCGGGAAGGTTGTTCAACATGCCTAGGTTAAGGGACAGCTGGTTGAACATGAAAAACGCCACACCCAGCAAAATGCCTATGAACACTTTTGCACCAACGCCACCGCTGCGGGTTTGAACGAAGCTGATGGGAGCGGCAATGGTCATCATGACCAGCAAGGTAAAGGGATAACTTCCTTTGCGCCATAAAGCCACGAATTGCCGGTTGGTTTGCAAATTGTTGTCATCAAGGTAGCTAATATAATCAAGTAGCGAGATGACGGACATTTTTTCCGGCTGTAACTCACCTGCCAGCAGGCGATCTGGCGTCAGGGTGGTTTGCAGGGTTAAAGAAGGGAGGGACACGATTTTCGCGACCGCATTGACCGGGTCATTGGGGTCGGCCAGGGCTTCTTCAATGTTGACGGTGCTTTGGGTTTGCGCCACATCGTTCAGGGTCAGGGTGTTGTCCTGGAAAAAACCGTTCTGGGCGTGGGAGAAATGCAGGAATTGCCCGTTGGTTTTGTCGTAGGTAATAATGCGGATGTCCTGGACGTTGCCGTTGTCTGACAGCGTACCAATATTGATGACCCGGGCATTGCCTTCCGGATCGGGTTCGCGAAACCAGTAACCACTGCTCATGCGTCCACCTTTGGCCTTGCCCAGGAACTTCAGGCTGAGTTCGCTGGTTTTGATTTCGGCCGCCGGTGCGGCAAATTCGGATAGCACCAGGGCGCCGCCCATGATAGGGATGCAAATCACCCAAAGCATGAGCAGCAGCTTGGCACTGCTGACACCGGACACTCGCAAAATAACCAGTTCATTGCGTTGCGCCAGGCCGGCCAGGGCCATGGTGGCCCCAATTAGCAGCCCGATAGGCAGCAAGTCATACAGCCGGGTGGGTATTTGCAGGGATTCCAGGTATAAAAGGGACAGCAGGGAAAAATTATCGTTGACTTTATCCAGCTCGTCGATGAGGGAAAAAAAAGTAAACAGACCCAGCAACACCAGCAGGACAGCAGTAGTGGCTCGGTATATTTCACTGGCAAGATAACGACGGGCAGTTTGCATGTAAGCGGAAAAAATAAAATTATTTACAAATTATAAGGGTATTGTTGTGATGCTGAGGGTTCGTATCGTAAGCAACTGCCTTGGATTGTAACTTTTAAATGAGTGGCAAACCCATCCTGAATACGTGAAAATGTTAATTTCTGGCAACAGCCGGTTTATTGCGTTTCGGGGATTTTTGCCGATTTCATTCTTGCCTGGATAGTCCGTGTGCGTGATTGCACATAGCGGCTGCCAATGTTGGCACCGTAAACCCTGGGATTGGGTAACAAGACGGCCAGCTGGGCTGCCTGTTTTTGGCTGAGCTTGCTGGCATCGGTTTTGTAATAGTGCTGGCTGGCTGCCTGTGCACCAAAAATACCGGTGCCCCATTCGGCCAGGTTCAAGTACAGTTCCAGAATGCGTTCTTTGGACATGACCGTTTCAAGCATAAAGGTAATGATTAGTTCCTGGCCTTTTCTGATATAGCTGCGATCATTGGACAGGAACAGGTTTTTGGCCAGTTGCTGGGAAATGGTGGAGCCTCCGCGGATTTTATTCCTGCCTTTTTCGCTTTGTGCCGTATTGTAGCGCCAGGCCTGCTCAATGGCGTCCCATTCAATACCGCCATGGGAGACGAAGTTGGCGTCTTCAGAGGCAATCACGGCTTTTTTCAGATTGTCGCTAATCTGATCGTAACTGACCCACTCATAACGAATGGCGACGGGCGGGTTTCTTTGGGAAAGGATTGATGCCTGCTGGCTCATTATGGCACTGCCCCATGGGTTGAAGATGCTATACCAGCATACCCACAGGAACAGCCAGACCTGGTAAAGCATAACAAGACCTGCAGCAGCAACGGCCAGTTGACACAAGGTGCTGGCAAGCGACTGTTGCCGGATTTTTTGCGGATATTGGCGTAACCGGGTCAACAGGGATTGCAGCAGGGGCAATGCAGTCATTAGCCCGAAATCAGTTGTTGACGCAGGGTTTCAAGAACGGGAACCGGATTGACACGGATATGGTTCCAGATAAAGAAGCTTTCCGCGCCCTGGTAAACCAGCATTCCCAGACCATCCGATGTGATTCCGGCGCCATCTTTGCGGGCCTGTTGCAGGAAGGGGGTGTTGTTGTCGGGTGTGTAAACCATGTCGTAGGCCAGGCTGTCTTGGGTGAACAGGCCTGCCGGCAGTGGCAGGGTATGGTGCTGCAAGCTGCTGGAGGTAGCGTTGATGACAATATCCCACTGGCCCTGGATGTGTTCAAAACCACCGGCCCTGAAGATGTTGGCGTATTGAGGCAGGTTGGTCTGGCATTGCCTGGCCAGTTCCGTGGCTTTGGCGGCGGTACGGTTGACCACCTGCAATTGCTGGCAACCGGATTCTAACAGTGGCAAAATAACGCCCCGGGCGGCACCACCGGCACCCAGCAGCAGGATTTTTTTACCTTCAAGGGCAATGCCCTGGCGCCGGATATCGTTGACCATGCCAATGCCGTCGGTATTGCAGCCGTGCAGTTGCCCTTCTTCCATCCAGAGCGTATTGACCGAACCGGCGGATTGGGCACGCCGGGACAGATTGCCCCTGGCCAGTTCATGGGCCCTGAGCTTGAAGGGGATGGTAATGTTCAGGCCTTTGCCGCCTTGTTCAAAAAAGGTGTGTACGGCAGACTCAAAGTCCTCAAGGGGAACCAGCATTTTTTCATAGTTGATGTCCAGGCCTGCCTGTTTGGCAAAGAGCGAATGCAGCAGGGGTGAGTAACTGTGCTGGATGGGGTTGCCCATGACGGCAAAATGCAAGGGAGTGTTCATGACGGGTTGGCCTCTGTTGCATGAGTGACGGGTTCTTCGGGTTCAATGTGTCTGATGTACTGGCAGTCCAGGGTTAGTTCAAGAAGGTTGTTGCCCATTAATTCGATTTCCACAATGCTGCCGCGTTCAAGTTCGGGCATGCCATTGATTTCGGTCACAAAGGGGGCGTTGTTGAAGCGGACCAGGTTATCGCGCAATACCGTGGCTTCAACGCGGGTAACTTGTTGCTGCTCAAACCAGCGCAGGCACCAGAAACGCTCAAGACGGTTTTGGAATTCTCCCCACAGGGTGTATTGCGATTCAAAGGCCCCGATAATGGCGAACAGGTCGGCGTCTTTGGGTTTGAAAGGCGCCACCAGACGGGCCGAGATGCCATGTTGTGCGGCGGCAATAATCTGGCTCTGGTTGATCAGGTCGACGTAGCGCCTTAAGGGTGAGGTGCACCATGCATAATGAGGAACGCCAATGGTTTCATGGGGAAGCGGATGGGTGGACATGCGGGTGCGACCGGCTTGCTGTGACCTGAAAATGCCGGGCAGGCCGTTACCATTCAGGAAACCGGCCCATTGGGTATTGGCCAGCAGCATGAACTCGGCCACAATCAGGTCGAGCGGTGCATCACGACGGCGGGGTGCCAGGTTGATAACTGAATGAGGGTCATCAGCCGGGCCATCCAGCACAAAGGTGTACTCCACCCTGGAGTTGTTTTCAGGTTTGCCGCGAATTACTTCCCGGGCCTTTTTCAGGTGCTGCCCCAGTTTCCAGAGTGGTCTGAACAGGAACGGATAGGGCATGGGCAGGCTTTCGTCTTCCAGGGACTCGACGGTAATCAGGTGGTCGATCAGGTTGGTGCGCAGGTTTTCCTGTACGCAAATCTGTTCAAGCCGGGTTTCTGATGACAGTATTTCTCCGGTCTCGATATCGGCCCGGATGTACAGGGATACGGCGGGCGTGGTTTTACCGGCAACCAGTGAAAAGGTGTTGATGACCGATTCCGGTTGCATCGGGATCTTGTCTCCGGGCATGTAAACGGTGGACATCCGCTCGCGGGCCAGTTTGTCCAGTTCCGAGTCGCGCTCAACGATCAGGGCGGGAGCCGCAATATGGATGCCAATGCGGTATATGCTGCCATTTTCCTGGTGTACCGAGAAAGCATCGTCAATCTCGGTGGTGAACAGATCGTCGACGGAATAGGGTTCAACATCGGCCAGTGGCAAATCGGGTACGGCAGGTAGCGTAATATCCTTGAATTGCGTGCCTTTGGGGAAGTTCAGGCCCAGGAATTTCTCACGATGGATGGCCAGCGGGTGTGGATAAACCCGGAGTCGGAGCAACAGCTGCTCGATGGTTTCTCCGGTTTCGTTCAGGGCCTGGTTAAAGGCTTTCCATTCAAGCGTGTTTTTGTCGGGTTTGGCCAGGAAGGTATGAATGACCGGTTTAAAAGCTTCCGGCACAATACCCTGCTTGATCTGTTCGATCCAGATGGCTTGTTGTTCGGCCTGTTTCTGTTTTTTTTCGAGAGCAGCCAGTGCCGCTTTCAGTATATCGGGTGGCGCCGGGCGGTATTGGCCCTTGCCTTTGCGATGAAAATAGACCGGGGCACCATGAAGGCGCAGCAACAGGGCGGTTTTTTCCAGGATGCCGGGTTCATGGCCGAAGTAGTCACGGGCCAGTTCTTCCACCTGGAATTCCTGTTGAGGAGCACATTCCCACAGAAACTCCAGATCAATGTCTTCAGCCAGTTTTCCAGCCTCTTCCAGCAGGGTGAGCGGGTTATGGTTGTCGAAGAAGAAAATCGTGTTGTTGCGTTTTATTTTGCTTCTTTTCCCGGACGCCGACTCCACCTGCAGGGAGGTGTCGGCTTCAGACAAGATTTTTTCGGCTTTAAATTGACCGTTGTCTTCAAAAACTACGTACATTGAGTTTTTTTCCTAATTGTTTAAGGCAAAGTCCAGGACTTGGGGAATATATTCTTCAAAATCTGAAAAACCGTGATCCCCACCGGGAATAATTAATTGTTTTGCGCCAGCGTAGCGATGTTGCATTTCTCGCCAGTCCAGCACCTCGTCAGTCATGCGGGCCAGCAGGAAAAATTTTTCCGGGTGCCTGATTGCCGGTACGAACAGTTCCGCCAGTTCCTTGATATGTTCCGCTTTCAGTTCGAACGGCTCATCGCTGTGAAAGCAGGTCATGGGGCCGAGTTGGGTGGACAGGTCACGCGCGGCATAAATGCACGGGTTGACAAGAACCGCTTTGCAGCCCATTTCATTGGCCAGCCAGGTTGCATAGTATCCGCCCAGGGACGAACCAATCACGGTTAGCTGGTGCACGTCCCGACCCTGGCAGAGCTGGTGGGCTGTGGCAAGGGCCAATTCTATGGCCTGTCTGGGCGAAACAGGCAGGTTGGGGCCAGCGAAAGCATGGCTCAGTCCACGGTTGGCCATGGCCTGTTGCATTAGCTGTGACTTGGCCGACAGGGACGAAGACCGAAAACCATGTAAATACAGAATCATATGAAAAATAATAAAGGGCCGCTAAAAAATCAAGTGAATTTTTGTTTCAGGGCGGCAATCAGTTTATCGTGAAATCCGCCAAAACCACCATTGCTCATGATAAGAATATGGTCGCCTGGCCGAGCCTGCTGAAGGACGGCTGTGGTTAGCGCTTCAAGGTTGTCATGGGTGCCAACGCGATCTTGCTGGCCGGCAAAAACGGTTTTTGGATCCCAGCCCAGCGCATGCTTGCCTTCTTTGGCACCAAAACAGAATACCCGATCGGCCTGTTCCAGGGCTTGTGGCAGGCGCGCTGCCATGGTGCCCAGTTTCATGGTGTTGGAGCGTGGTTCGAGCACGGCCAGGATGCGTTGCGGGCCAACCTGGTTGCGCAGGCCTGCCAGGGTAGTGGCAATCGCTGTGGGGTGATGGGCAAAATCGTCGTACACGTGAATATCATTCACGCTTGCCCGCAACTCCATGCGCCGCCGGATGCCCTGAAAACAGTTTAATGCCTGGGCAGATTGTTCTGCGCTGATGCCAACATGATGGGCGGCGGCAATCGCGGCCAGGGCATTGTTCATATTATGAACACCATTGTGCTGCCAGTTGATGTGCGCCACAACCCGGTTTTGGTAAAGCACGTCAAAACGGGTGCCGGCGGCATCGTGGTTGGCGTATTGCCATTGGGCACCAGGACCAAAGGTGTCGGTGCCCGACCAGCAGCCCCGTGCCAGTACGCGTTGCAGGGCTTCGTCCCGGGATGGATAAATAATACAGCCCGAACCCGGCACCGTGCGAACCAGGTGATGAAACTGGGTTTCGATAGCGGCCAGGTCGGGGAAAATATCGGCGTGATCAAATTCCAGGTTGTTCAGGACCGCGGTGCGAGAGTGATAATGCACGAATTTTGAGCGCTTGTCGAAGAACGCGGTGTCATATTCATCGGCTTCAATCACAAAATATTTGTTTTCCGGATTGAACCGGGCGGATACCTGCAGGTCATGGGCAATGCCGCCAATCAGGAAATTGGGCTGCAGGCCCGCGTGTTCAAGAATCCAGGCCAGCATGGAGCTGGTGGTGGTTTTGCCATGGGTGCCAGCCACAGAAAGAACGTGTTGTGACTGAAGGACATGGTCGCCCAGCCACTGGGGGCCTGATATATATGGCTTGCCCTGGTCTAAAATGGCTTCCATTAATGGATTGCCACGGCTAATCACGTTACCGATGATGAACAGATCGGGATTCAGTTCGGTCTGGCTGGCATCGAACCCTTCGATCAGCTCAATACCCTGTTCCTGCAATTGGGTGCTCATGGGGGGATAAACCCCGGCGTCGCAACCGGTTACTTTGTGTCCGGCCGAACGGGCAATCAGGGCAAGACCGCCCATGAAGGTCCCGCAAATACCTAGAATATGAATATGCATAAAAATCTCCTGTGGGTATTTTAAGTGTTTTCTGCTGCCAAGCTTGTTGAAAAAACGTTGAAAAGATTAAAAGGTGATGTGGCTCATGGAGCCAAGTGGTGATTTGTGTTAAAAACAGTCATTGTTTTAAAAGCGGGATTTTAATGAAACGTAGAAATATGCTTAAAATGGCAGGTGGGCTCCTGCTGTTGTTGTCGGGCGCCCGGGCCTGGGCACTGAAGGCCGGCAGCTCTTCTGACATTACTGATGTATCCCAGGAAGCCCTGGATAAACTGTTTGATCTTTCTGTCCCTGATATGTCGGGGCAGTCACATACCGTGCGGGAGTACACCAATAAACCGCTGGTGCTGAATTTCTGGGCCACCTGGTGTCCACCCTGTGTCAAGGAAATGCCTGACCTCGAAGCCCTGCACCAGACTTATCCCAATGTTAATTTTGTCGGGTTTGCCGCAGATACCGAACGCAATATGCTTAAATTCGAAGAAAAGGTTAAGGTGACCTATCCCCTGCTGGTGGCGGGCATGGGCAGCATCAGCCTAATGAAAAATCTGGGTAATAAAACGGGTGGTTTGCCGTTTACCCTGATCTTCGATGCAGGTGGTAAACTTAGCCATAAAATCCTTGGCCAGGTTGAAAAAGATGAGCTTGAACAAATACTTAAAACGCTTTCAAGCTGATTTTGAATATGCAAGAATATGATAATTTAATAGACAAAAACGTGAATTTGACGTTAAATACGAGTTTATTTGTTTGTATAATGTGCTAAATGACTCGAAATTTGCTCATCATTAACGGGCCCAACCTTAATTTGCTAGGCACACGCGAGCCTGAAATTTATGGCAGTCACACCCTGGGTGACATCAACCGTGAACTTGCGGAAACAGCTGCTGGCCTGGACGTCTGCTGTGAGTTTTATCAAAGCAACCATGAAGGCGCTCTTGTTGATCGCATTCAGCAGGCCATGGGAAATATCGATTTCATTATTATCAATGCCGGTGCCTATACCCATACCAGTGTAGCCATTCGCGACGCTTTGGCCGGAGTCAATATTCCGTTCATCGAAGTGCATATTTCAAATGTGCACCAGCGCGAAGCATTCCGTCACCACTCTTATCTGTCAGACAAGGCTGTCGCAGTCATTTGTGGGTTGGGGGCTTACGGGTACACGGCAGCCATGTATTATGCGGCAAAACATTATTTTAAATGACGTTTGCATTACCCTTGCAGACTGAATTAACTAAACACCTCCAACCGGAAAATGTTATGGATCTTAGAAAACTAAAAACCCTTATCGACCTTGTTGCCGAGTCAGGAATCGCTGAATTGGAAATCACAGAAGGCGAAGGTAAAGTTCGCATTGTCAAATTCTCACAAGTGCAGCCTGTTGCACCCGTTGCCGCTCCCGAGCCAACCGTAGCTGTCGCACCAGCGCCAGCCACACCAGCCGCAGCCCCTGCTGCCAGTGCTGAACCGGTGGTAACCGGTCATGTTGTCAAGGCTCCCATGGTAGGCACATTCTACCGTGCCCCCAACCCCAACGCACCTGCTTTTGTTGAAGTGGGCACCAGCGTGAAAGAGGGTGACTCATTGTGCATTATCGAAGCAATGAAACTGCTTAACGAAATTGAAGCGGACAAAACCGGGGTGATCAAGGAAATCCTGGTTGAAAACGGTGAACCTGTTGAATTTGGTCAACCTCTCTTCGTGATTGCCTGATATGTTTGAAAAAATTCTTATTGCGAATCGTGGTGAAATTGCACTGCGAATCCAGCGGGCATGCCGGGAACTGGGGATAAAAACCGTTGTCGTGCACTCTGAAGCTGATCGCGATGCGAAATACGTGCGACTGGCCGATGAGTCAGTCTGCATTGGTCCCGCGTCACCCCAGCAAAGTTATCTGCACATGCCGGCCATTATTTCGGCTGCCGAAGTGACCGATGCCGAAGCCATTCACCCCGGTTACGGTTTTCTGGCTGAGAACGCCGATTTTGCCCAGCGCGTCGAGCGTAGCGGTTTTGTTTTCATTGGCCCCCGTCCTGAAACCATTCGGATGATGGGTGATAAAGTCAGTGCCAAAAAAGCCATGATTGAAGCGGGTGTGCCTGTCGTGCCCGGCTCGGAAGGTGCTTTGCCTGACGATAACGAATACGTGTTGAAAACGGCCCGTGAAATTGGCTATCCGGTTATTATCAAGGCTGCCGGTGGTGGTGGCGGACGCGGCATGCGGGTGGTGCACACCGAAGCCGCCCTGTTAACCGCCGTGCAAATGACCAAGGCCGAGGCCCAGGCTGCTTTCAATAATCCTGAAGTCTATATGGAAAAGTACCTCGAGAATCCACGACACATCGAGATTCAGGTATTGGCGGATGGTTTCAAGGAAGCGATTTGGCTGGGTGAGCGTGACTGCTCCATGCAGCGTCGACATCAGAAAGTGATCGAGGAAGCCCCCGCACCGGGTATTCCACGCAAGCTGATTGAAAAAATCGGTGAGCGCTGTGCCGATGCCTGCCGTCGTATTTCATATCGGGGAGCAGGTACATTCGAGTTTCTTTATGAAAACGGTGAATTCTATTTCATCGAAATGAATACCCGAATTCAGGTTGAGCATACCGTAACGGAATGCATTACCGGCGTTGATCTGGTTCAACAGCAAATTTTCATTGCTGCCGGAGAGCCCTTCAAACTGAAACAAAAAGACATCCAGTTCAGGGGCCATGCGCTTGAATGCCGGATTAACGCCGAAGATCCTTATACGTTTATGCCATGCCCCGGTCTTATCACCAGCTGGCATACACCCGGTGGTCCTGGCGTAAGGCTCGATTCTCACGTGTTTAGCGGTTACAAAGTACCTCCCAACTATGACTCCATGATTGCCAAATTAATTACCTATGGCGATACACGGGAGCAGGCCATTGCCCGCATGAAAATTGCGTTGTCGGAAATGGCGGTGGAAGGTATTCAAACCAATATCCCATTGCATCGTGATCTCATGAGCGATACGAATTTTGCCGATGGTGGAACCAGTATTCATTATCTGGAAGAAAGACTTAGCGAACGTGGTAAATCATAAACTGATGCTGGTTTGAAAAAATAGGCCGAGATTTATTCTCGGCTTAATTCATAATAAGGAAAAATGATGCGTGAGCTGGTGCTGATGTGTGCTGAAAACGACGCTGAGCAGCTGTCGGATCTGTTGCTTGAAGAGGGTGTTTTATCGGTGTCGGTTGAAGACGCCGATCGGGATACCGATGTGGAACAACCCTTGTTTGGTGAGCCGGGTACCGAGCCCGACGTGCAGGCCTGGAAGCATAACCGGGTTGTGGCACTGTTGCCTGATGATATTGAGCCTGAAGTCCTTCTGGCGCAATTGCAGACGCAAACCGGGATTGATTACGCCAGCCAGAGCCAATTGCGTGAAGTGGCCGATGAAGACTGGGTAAGGCTGACACAATCGCAGTTTGATCCTATCCAGATCGCAGGCCGCATCTGGATTGTTCCCAGCTGGCACAAGGATAACCCCATCGTGCCACCGGAAGCACCCGAAAACAGTCAGAAAAACATTCTGGTGGAACTTGATCCAGGACTGGCATTTGGAACCGGCAGTCATCCCACCACTCGCCTTTGTACCGAGTGGCTTGAGGCCTGCCTGCCGGCCAACACGCAGGTGCTTGATTACGGCTGCGGCTCGGGGATTTTGGCCATTGTGGCAAAAAAACTGGGGGCGGCACGGGTAGTGGGTGTCGATATTGACGAACAGGCGGTTCAGTCGGCCCGTTATAATGCGCAGGCCAATGAGGTGGATATAAACGTTTGCCTGCCCGATGGCCTGGCAGCTGGTACCTTTGATGTGGTCGTGGCCAATATCCTGTCAAATCCACTCAAGGTTCTGGCACCCATGCTGGCCGGTCGGGTTGCCCCTGGCGGTCATCTGGTGCTGTCTGGCGTGCTGGAAAGGCAGGCTGAAGAGGTGGCCATGGCCTATGAACCCTGGATCAAAATGAGCGTTTGGCGCAGCCATGAAGGTTGGGTTTGCCTGCATGGCCAGCGGGCATGAAAACAAGGAATTATTCCGATGAAAACCCGTTGCACGAAATGTGAGACCATTTTCAACATTACTGAAGACCAGCTTGCCCTGCGGGATGGTCTGGTTCGTTGCGGTATCTGCAAGAATGTTTTCAATGGCCGGGAGGCCCTGTTGCCTGAAGAGGTTGATGACTTTCCGGTGCTGGAGCATGAACAGGCGGTATGGCCTGAAGCGCCTGTCATGGCGGGGCAGGAAACCGGTCATGTTTATCCTGATGATTCTGATAATGATCATGATGACATCAAGGCGGATCCGGATGAAATGCCCGATGAACACCGCTTGCAGGATGAGCCCGATTTTCACGTGGGGCATGATGCCGGCATTTATGACGAACAGCCGAAAGAGCCCGTTTTAGGTCGGCAGTCCTGGCAGGAGGACGATCCCATTATTGTTCATCATGAGCCGTCTGTGACTTATGATGATGAACCCTTGCGGATGGGTGCCGATGATACGGACAGCTATCCGGCTTCGGATTATGAACGACGCAATACCAGTTTGTTCTGGATTCTTGGCATTTTCCTGGGACTGCTGCTATTGATTGGGCAAAGTCTGGTGGTATATCGAAATCAGCTGGTCAATGTGGTGCCTTCCCTGCGTCCCACTTTGTTGCAGATTTGTCAGGTTGTTGGGTGTGAGTTGGGTTCCGATAAAAACCTGGCCAGCCTGCAACTTAAAAACTGGGTGCTCAAGCCTGATCTGGCGGCCAAGCCCCAGGAGGGTGTAACGGCTTTGCGGCTTCAGTTCATCCTGCGCAATAATGATGCCCGTGCCCAGGTATGGCCTTTGCTGGTTATCAATTTGAAAAACCAGCAGGGTCTTATTGAAATTACCAAAATTCTTGAGCCTCGGGAATATGTGCAACCCAACTTGCTGGAACAGAAGTTTCAGCCAGGAACCGAGGTTTTCATCAATGTGCCGCTTGCCGTCTTTAATGTGGCTGTATCCGGTTTCGAACTTAGTTTAGTTTATCCATAAGGTTTAATTGTCATGAGTAATGATGTACTGGTATGCGGTTCAGTTGCGTTTGATACCATTACCCTGTTTGAGGGGCACTTCAAGGATCACATTCTTGCTGAGCACATAAAGTCATTAAGCGTTTCTTTTTTTGTGCCTACCATGCGTAAAGAGTATGGGGGATGTGCAGGAAATATCGCTTATAACCTGCGCATGCTGGGTGGCAATCCGGTGCCGGTGGCAACGGTTGGCAAAGATGCCCGGGAATATTTGCAGCGCATGCGTGACATGGGCATTGATACGCGGGCCATCCGGGTGTTGCCTGATGCCTTCACACCCCAATGCCATATTACAACCGACCTGGATGGCAACCAGATTGCCGCTTTTCACCCCGGTGCCATGATGCAGTCGGCTGAAAACGATATCAGCCGGGAAAAGGCCGTATGGGCGATTGTGGCGCCGGATTCAAAAGATGGTATGTTTACCCATGCCGAGAACCTGAACAAGGCTGGAATCCCCTTCATTTTTGACTTGGGCCAGGCCATGCCCTTATTCGACAAGGCCGATCTTGAGCGTATGCTGGGTCTGGCCAATGTGCTGACCGTCAATGACTATGAGGCATCGGTGATTGAGCAGCGTCTGGAAAAAAGCATGGCGCAAATTGCCGGGCACCTTGAAGCGGTGGTGGTTACCCGTGGCGCGGAAGGTTCAGACCTGTACCATGATGGCCAACAAATCTCGATTGAGGCGGTGAAGGCAGAAGCGGTTACCGATCCTACCGGCTGTGGGGATTCGCATCGTGCCGGGCTGCTGTACGGCCTGTCGCTGGGCTGGGGATGGGAAGATTGCTGTCGTTTGGGCAGTTTGATGGGGGCCATCAAGATCGCCTCGCAAGGCCCCCAGAATCACTTTTTAAGCCGGGAAGAGATTTCTTCCCGTCTTATGAGTGCATTTGGCACGGCATTGCCTGCCCTGTAATGTTAGCCAAGCATCAGGTGCTGTAAAACAATTTGCAGCACCTGTGTAATCAGGATCAGCACCAGCGGAGAAAAATCAAAAGCGCCGGTGCTGGGCAGAAAACGGCGAATCGGGTTCAGCATTGGGTCTAGCAAGACCCTTAGTACGGGCATCAGAGGAGAAGCAGGACTGATCCATGAGAGGATGGCCTGCAAAATACACAGCCATAACACCAAAGTTAACGCCCATTTGACGGTCATGAACAGTCCGACCAATGGCAGGGTTGCCAGCGAAGTCTGGATGATTACATTGGCTGGTGTGAGCGAGAAAACAAGAAAAACGTGCAGCGTTGAACAAGCCCATGCCAGTAGCAGGCTGGTCCAGTCTATTTTGTTGCTGGTTGGGATTATTTTGCGAACAGGTTGAACCAGCCAGTCGGTTGCTTTATAAATAACCATGACATAGGGATTGAAAGGATGGAGTCTGGTCCAGAACATCCATGCCCTGACCAATAGGGCAGATACAAACAGGGAAAAAAAGGTGCCGAGTAGAAAACTAAGTATTGAATTGATCATATAAAAGAAAACCGAAAAAAAGCCGTCTAAGTGTTTAATTTAGACGGCTTTTATAATTACTTCAACCGATTATGGTCGATTCCCGGTTGGGAATGGCCAGGATGAGTTGCTGTTGCTGCCTGTTTTGGCTACCGCATCAGCCGTTTTTTTGCTGGCTGCGGTTTTTTTCACGGCTGCTTTCTTGGCGGCAGGTGCTTTTTTGGCGACGGCTATCTTGGTGCCAGTTTTTGTCGCTGTTTTTGTACTTGCCTTGGCTGCAACGGTGGTTTCTGTGCTTGGCACTTCAGAGGCAACGGCTTTTTTGGCTGTTGCGGTTGTTTTCTTGGCGGGTGCTGCCTTAGTGGCGGCTGCTTTTTTGGCAGGAGCGGCGGCTTTAGTGGCAGTTGTTGCTTTTTTGGCAGGAGCGGCGGCTTTAGTGGCAGTTGTTGCTTTTTTGGCAGGAGCGGCGGCTTTAGTGGCAGTTGCCGCTTTTTTGGCCGGAGCCGCTTTTGTGGCAGCTACTGCTTTTTTGACTGCTGGCGTTTTAGTGGCTGGTGCCGCTTTTTTGGCGACGGCTGTTTTTTTCACGGCAGCGGTTTTGCTGGTGGTGGTTTTCTTGGCAGCTACTGTTTTTGTGGCGGCTGCTTTTTTTGCAGGAGCGGCTGTTTTGCTAACGGATTTTGCGACGGTTTTTTTAGCAGCGACTTTCTTCACAACTGTTTTTGTTACGGCAGGGGTCTCAGCTGCAACGGTTTTCTTGACGGCAGTAGCTTTTTTAGCCACTGTTTTGGTTGCAGCTTTTTTAGCTGCAGGTTTTTTGATTGCTTTTTTGGCTGCTGTTGCCATGGCAATACTCCTTGGGAAAGGGTCCGGATATGAAAAAAATTAAATACATCTGTACAGATATAATTTCAAGGTCAAAGTATAAATCCGGCAACGGATAACTCTACTTCCTTTGTATCACCATTTGATATGTTCCCCGCTTTCAGTGCGAAACATTGCAAATGGTTATAAAGGCCAATTATTTTATTTGCCTTTATAACCGCAAGGGTAACTCATTACGCCATGAAACGCACGCAATACTTTTGAAATAAAGCACAATAAAAACAAGATAATTGTTATCAATATTAAGAGCTTAGCCATCAATTAGGCTATAAAAAACCATTTTTAAATCCTGGAAAATAAAATTTTTATGTCTGAGTTGGTGCGGGAACGATTGCCTGGGTTTGTTTTGATCAGGCAAATCAAGGCCGAAGGAGCCGTTTTTTTTGGGTTGACAGATTTTTCGTGTATTACACTTTTTTTTCAAAAGTATTGAAAATAAAGGCTTGTAGCGTGACGGGATATTTTTCTTGCGCTTTTTTCACTGTGCAAAGATGCGATGAGCAGGCAGTAAATGTCATCAGCCTGACGAGCTGTTGTAACGTTTTTTGATGTTGCTGACGCTGACGGGTTTACTGTGTTTTTCTGAAGTAAAAAAACGGGGTTGCTTTGCTTGAAGCATAAAAAAACCATTGGCGAAAAACCAACAAAACCGTTTGGCGTTTTTTTATGGCATGCATAAAAAAACGCCTTGCCCAACGCCATGAACAGCGGTGTGCTGATGGCGTAAGGCAATGCGTTGTTTGTAGCGTGCCTGGATGCTCTTAAGGAGCGCTAGATGGCGTTTTGCAGGCGTTCAAGAACGGTTGTTTTGCCAATAATGGCCAGAACGGCACCAATGGAAGGTGTTTGTTTCTGGCCGGTGACGGCAAGGCGCAAGGGAATGCCCAGCATGGGCATTTTGATGCCATGCTCGCTGAGGGTTTCCTTGATCAGGGCATCAAGGGCTTCACTGGTCCAGGTGTTCAGCTTGCTGGCGTTTTCGGCAAAGCCGGCCAGAATCCGTTTGGCATCATCGGTCAGGAACTGGGTTTGCAGTTCTTCAGTCGCGGGCTGGAACGGAGCGCAGAACAGCATGGCGTTTTCAGCCAATTGCTCCAGGGTTTCGGCACGGTCCTTGAACAGATTGAGAACAGCAACCATGTCCAGGCCCTCGGTGTTGCCACCGCGTGAGTGAATGCGGGGTAAAACGTGCTCCAGCAACGCTTCGTCGCTTAATGCCTTGATGTAATGGGCATTGACCCAGTTGAGTTTTTTGGGGTCCCATTGGGCAGCCGATTTGGACAGGTTGCGGGTGTCAAACCATTCAACCAGCTGTTCACGCGAGAAGATTTCATCATCGCCGTGGCTCCAGCCCAGGCGAGCCAGGTAGTTAACCATGGCTTCGGGCAGGTAACCCTGTTTTTCGTATTCCATGATGCTGACAGCGCCATGGCGTTTTGACAGTTTTTGCCCGTCTGGACCCAGGATCATGGGCACGTGTCCGTACTCGGGAATGGGTGCACCCAGGGCCTTCAGGATGTTGATCTGGCGTGGTGTGTTGTTGATGTGGTCATCACCGCGAATAACATGGCTGATACGCATGTCCCAGTCATCAACCACCACGCAGAAATTGTAGGTGGGGGTGCCATCGGGACGGGCAATGATCAGGTCATCAAGCTCGGCGTTTTCAATGGTGATGGTGCCTTTGAGCATGTCATTCCAGGAAACGGCGCCTTCAGTGGGATTCTTGAAACGGACAACCGGTTTGCGACCCTCAGGAATGGCGGGCAGTGTTTTACCGGGTTCAGGGCGCCAGGTGCCATCGTATTTGGGCTTCAGACCCTTGGCCTTGGCGCTTTCACGCATTTGTTCAACTTCTTCCGGTGTGCTGTAGCAGTAATAAGCCGAGCCCTCGGCCAGCATTTGGGCAATCACTTCCTTGTGACGTTCGGCGCGTTGCATTTGGTAGAAAGGGCCTTCATCCGCTTCCAGCGACAGCCATTTCATGCCGTCAAGAATGGCCTGTACCGCTTCGGGGGTGGAGCGTTCCAGGTCGGTATCTTCAATACGCAATACAAAAGTGCCTTGGTGATGGCGTGCAAACGCCCATGAGAAAAGGGCCGTGCGTGCACCACCCAAATGGAGATAGCCGGTTGGGGAAGGGGCAAAACGGGTTCTAACAGAAGAAGTCATGGATAGTTAAAACAGTTAAGTGATTAAAAGAAGAGGCAAGACAGTTTACAATGAGTTGGCAGGCTTCAGAAAAATTTCATTTTAACTTAATATTTTTGTGAGTGAATATATGCAGCGTCATCGCCTGGCTTCCATCTTCGAGCCAAGATCGTTAATCGTGATTTCAGATGTCTCCTTGCCGGTTTGCGAATCGGTGCCGGCTTACCTGGTGCGCAACACTACGCTCATGTCGTTTGACTCATCCGAATCCTTTTTGAAACTGACAGCCAAAGAAGCCATTGAAAGTGAAGAGAGAAAAGACCTGGCGGTGTTGTGCGTGCAACCTGACAGGCTGGAAATGGTTTTGTCGTTTCTTGAACGCAAGCCGCCCCGGGCCATGATCCTGCTGCCTACCCAAACCATTGATGATGATCCTCTTGAAATACGCCGGTTCGTGCTGGGCTGGGCCAGGCAGCATAAGTGCCTGCTGTTGGGGCCGCGTGCGTTTGGTATCCAGCGTCCTCACCTGAACCTGAATCTTAGCAAGCACCCCATTTTGTCCAATCAGGGCAGGGTGGCGGTGGTGTCACAGTCAAGGCTGCTGCTCATGTCCATTATGGACTGGGCCAATGATGTGGATCTTGGCCTGTCGGCAGCCATTTCAATGGGAGAGGTGATTGATGTTGACCTGCCTGAAATTATTGAGTACCTGGCTACCGATAACCGCACCGACAGTATTGCCTTGTACATGGATAAGCTCGGTTCCGGGCGGGAGCTGGTTAGTGCCATTCGCATGGCCTCCAGTGTCAAGCCGGTTCTGGTCTTGCGGGCCGGCAAGGCGAGTCCCGAACTGAAGGGGGATGATGCCGTATTTGAGGCGGCCATCCGGCGTGCCGGGGCGGTCCGGGTTGATTATTTTGTCGAGCTTTTTGCCGCCCTGAAGGCGCTGTCCTATGCCCGGCGTCCCAAGGGTGGACGGATTGTGGTGTTTGGCAATAGCCGAGGCTCAACGTCCCTGACGTTTGATGCGATGGGCTCCAGCAGTGCCTTGTCCAAGGCATCGCTATCCGGCAACAGTTTGCGTGACTTGAGACGTATTCTGGGCCCTGGTGCGATAGTGGGCAATCCTGCGATCAGTTATGCCCCCCTAACCGGAGAGCAGCTTATCGAGAGTCTGAAGGTGATGGTGGACGATGCCGGCGTTGATGCCATCTTGGTCATGCTGGCCCCCGATGAGTTGATGGACATGCAGAAGGTGGTTGAGCAATTGGCGGCTTATGCCCGCAAGGCGCCCAAACCGATTGTGACCAGCATTCTGGGGGAGGCCACCATGCGACCGTTTCGCAGGCTGCTTAACCGGGCGGGCATGCCGGCGTTCAGGACCCCTGAAACAGCGCTGGGGGCCATGATGTCGCTCTGTGATTACTTCTATAACCAGCAACTGTTGCACCAGCTCAGGATCCCTCAGCCTGATTCCCGGCCTTCCGATATTCCGGCTGCCCGTACCCTGCTTGATACCGCCCTTAAGGAAAAACGCAGTACCCTGGAGCCGTCCGAAGCCATGCGCCTGCTGGACTGTTTTAATGTGGGGGTTTCCTGGGAGGAAGACGGGCAGGACGAACAGTTTTCTGTTGAAGACGGGGTGCCGGCCGTCATGATACTGGTTCAGAACGACCCTATCTTTGGACCCTGGATCCGTTTTGGCGAAGGGGGTCACAAAGTGGTGTTTTCATCCCGTGACAAAGGGCTTGACCTGCCGCCCCTGAACGCTTATCTGGCCGGTCAGCTGATCAAGCGCAGCCGGGTCTGGCGTCAGGAACTGGAAACCTATGTAGAACCGCACATCTTCGTCAAGTTGCAGCGTATTCTGGAGTCGGTGGCTGATCTGGTCAGCGAATTTCCCTGCATCCAGACGCTTGAAATCAACCCGATTATTCTGGGTTACCGTGAAGTCCATGCCAGAGATGTCAGGATTGTGCTTGATGAGCAAGCGGGTGTGTCACCACGTGAGTCCGGTTACGACCATATGGCGATCTTCCCGTATCCGCACTACCTGATTGAAAACCGACGTTTTGATGATGATACGCCCTGGGTGCTGCGACCCATTCGTCCTGAAGATGCCGAGGCGCTGCAGAGTTTTATCAGGGGCCTGTCCGAGAAGTCGCGCTACATGCGTTTTGTTTCCATGATGCGTGAATTGACGCCTAAAATGCTCAGCCGGTATACCTATGTGGATTATCACCGGGAGCTGGCACTGGTGGCCACCATCCAGGTGCCCAACGAAGCCAATCGCGGGTTACCACGGGAAGAGATTATTGGTCTGGCGCATTACTTGCGTAATGCCGATGGCGTGGGTGCTGAATATGCCTTGGTGATTGGTGATGGATGGCAAAAGCGTGGTTTGGGCAGAACCCTGATGAGCAAGCTGATAGAGGCGGCCCGTAAACAGGAACTGGCTTACATAGAAGGGGTGGTGCTGGCCAGTAACAAACCCATGTTGCATTTAATGACCAGTCTGGGTTTGCAAAATGACCCGGATGAAGAAGACCCTTCAATGCGAAGGGTCTGGATGCCGTTGAACCAGGCGGATTAATCAGGCCAGGTTTTGCTGGATGAAATCTGAAATGTCGCGGATTTCTTCCAGGCAAACCGAATGCTGCATGGGGTAAGTGTGCCATTGCACGTTGCGGTAGCCCAGTTCTTCCAGTTTGGCCTTGCTGTTAAGTGCGCGTTCGGGAACCACTACCGGGTCCTGGGTGCCGTGCGCCATGAAAATGGGGATATCAATATTTGCCTGGCTGCGTTCGGCTTCGGTTTTGGCTGCCAGAGGCAGAAAACCCGACAGGCAGATAAGACCTGCCAGTTTTTTGGGATGACGCAAGCCGGTTAACAGGGCAATGGCGCAGCCCTGCGAGAAGCCGGCCAGGAAAATGTTTTCAGTCGGAATGCCGCGTTCGTTTTCACGGGCAATCAGGGCTTCGATGGCCTGCTGTGTTTCGCGCAAACCGGCTTCGTCTTCGGGGCCGTTGATGCGGTCAAGGGAAATAATATCAAACCAGGCAGGCATGGCGATGCCATTGTTCAGGGTAACCGGACGTACCGGTGCATTGGGGAAAACGAAACGGATGCCTGACGGTTTGGGTAGTCTCAGTTCGGGAACAACGGGTACGAAATCGTTGGCATCGGCACCCAGGCCGTGCATCCAGATAATTGAGTGCGTGATGTGGTTGCCCGTATTGATTTCAACACAATCGAGCAGTGCTTGATCTGACATAATAAACTATTCCCCGGTTGATAAAATAGACTTGAGTGCCTGGAACAGGGCACGATAATGTTTTTTTTGCGGCTCCTGGGTTTCGGACAGGGCTGCGTTGGCGCTCTGTTCTTTGCGGGCAGCGCGAATCAGTGCCCTGAGGTGCTGAATATCCACCTGGGGATATTCGGAAAGAAGTATGGTTAACTCTTCATCGCTGGCAATCAGGCGATCGCGCAGGGTTTCCAGCCGGTGCATATGTGCGGTAATTTCTTTTGAGCCATTTTCCCAGACATCCAGCTGTTGGCGAATGGCCTCGATGTCGGCTGTGCGCATGAGTTTTCCGACATAATGGATCTGACGGCGTTTGCCTTCCCGACCGTTAATTTTCTGGGCCGTTTTAATGGCATCCAGCAGTTTGTCATCAAGGGGTAGCTGCTTTACTTTGTCATAGGGCAACTCAATCACTTGCTTGCCCAGATCCAGAATGGCATGCAGCTCTCTTTTGATTTGGGATTTGCTGGGTCGGTCGTAAAAATCGTTATCGTCCTGATCTGTTTGGTCGCTATGCATAAATAAAATCGAAAAATGGTTGATATTTGGATATCATAACCGTGTATGCGATTACAGTCATAATGAACAGAACAACCACTTATATTTTTATCTATGAATCCTAATAGTCAGTCTAATTTTGAAGAGCTGGTTCAGCTGGCGCTGAAACATGCCGGCAAGCTCGGTGCAAGCAGTGCCGCAGCCGAGGTCTCCGAGTCCAGCGGGCTTGCTGTCTCCGTTCGCAAGGGCAGTGTCGAAACGGTTGAACAAACCAATGACCGCTCCCTGGGGGTGACTGTTTACGCAGGGCAAAGCAGGGGTTCAGCTTCCACCTCGGACTTGTCAGCCAAAGCGATTGCCGAAACCGTCGAGGCCGCTTGGAATATTGCCAAATATACAGCGGCCGATCCTGCGGCCGGTTTGCCTGAGCTCGAATTGCTGGCCACCTATTTACCTGATCTGGCCTTGCATAAAAGTTGGGATATCTCTGCCGATGAGGCGGTCAGGCTGGCAATAGAGGCCGAGCAGGGCGCCTTGGGCTATAGCAAGGAAATCACCAATTCTGAAGGCGCCTCCATTGATATCAGTGAAGGGCGCTTTGTGTTTGCCAATTCGTTGGGGTTCATGGGCGGTTATCCGTATTCGCGCCATGGTATTTCGGTGGCAGCCATTGCCGGCAAGGGCGATCACATGCAAAGGGATTATTGGTATACCTCCAATCGTTACCCCGAAAGGCTGGCCAAGGGACATGATGTGGGTGTGTATGCGGCCCAGCGTGCCTTGTCCCGTTTGTCGGCCCGCAGGATTCCCACCGGAAAATATCCGGTTCTGTTTGAGGCACCCCTGGCTCTGGGGCTGATTGGTGCGCTAACCCAGGCCATCAGTGGTGGTGCGCTTTATCGCAAGTCCAGCTTCCTGCTTGACTCTCTGGGCAAGCCGGTGATGGCGGACCATATTCAAATTCATGAAGATCCTTATATTCCGGGTGCCATGGGCAGCTCCGCCTTTGATGACGAAGGCGTGCAAACCCAGACGCGTGATTTGGTGCAGGACGGCATTTTGCAGGGCTATTTGCTGTCAAGCTACACGGCCCGTAAACTGGGGATGCAAAGCACCGGTAATGCGGGTGGTTCGCATAATTTGCTGTTAAGCTCCACACTCACCGAAGCCAGTGACGATCTTGATGCCATGCTGAGAAAAATGGGTACTGGCCTGCTGGTGACCGAGTTGATCGGGCAGGGTGTCAATTATGTTACCGGCGACTACTCCCGTGGTGCGTTTGGTTACTGGGTGGAAAACGGGCAAATCCAGCATGCGGTTCAGGAAATCACGATTGCGGGCAACCTGAAAGATATGTTTATGCAAATGGTGGCGGTAGGTAACGATGTCATTACGCGCGGTGCCAAAACATCGGGTTCCATCCTGATTGAAAGCATGGCGGTGGCAGGCAGTTAGGTGTCAGGCAGGCCTGGGGCTGCTTTAGGGAAAACCACTAATTCGGGTTATCACATAAAGCAAGGGCGCCAGAAGGCTGTTTATCGTATAAAATTTTTAGAGTTTGAAATAAATTTGGAGAATAAGCATATGCAACGTCGTTCGTTTCTAAAAAAAGCCGGTATGGGTATGGTGGCCGGTACGGCAGCGGTTGGTGCCCCGGCATTGGCGCAGGAAAATCCAAGCATCAAATGGCGCATGGCTTCCAGTTTTCCACGCAGCCTTCCCGCCTTGTTCGGTACCTCTGAAAAATTCGTCAAGTATGTCAACGAAGCTTCTGATGGCAAATTCGTGATTGACGTGTTCCCGGCCGGTGAAATCGTGCCTGCCCTGCAGGTGATGGATGCGGTGTCCAACGGTACCGTTCAGGCTGGTCATACCTGCGGTTACTATTATTTTGGTAAAAACCCCGCCTACTGTTTCGATACAGCGGTTCCTTTTGGTCTGACCGCCCGTCAGATGATGGCCTGGATTCTTGAAGGCAACGGTAAAGCGTTGCTGCGCGAACTGTTTGAGCCCATCAATATTGTCAACTTCCCTCTGGGTAATACCGGTGTACAAATGGGTGGCTGGTATCGCAAGGAAATCAACTCACTGGCAGACCTGAAAGGCCTGAAAATGCGTACTTCCGGTTTTGCCGGAGAGGTGCTGGCACGATTGGGCGTGATTCCCCAGCAAATCGCCGGTGGCGATATTTACCCCTCGCTTGAGAAGGGTACGCTTGACGCGGTTGAGTTTGTCGGTCCTTTTGATGATGAAAAACTGGGCTTTAACAAAGTGGCCAAATACTACTACTACCCCGGATTCTGGGAAGGTGGTCCACAGGTTTCCGCTTATATGAACAAAGGTGAGTTCGAGAAACTGCCCAAAAACTACCAGGCGATTGTTGAGGCGGCATGTATGTATGCTACGGCCAATATGACGGCGGTTTATGATGCCCATAATGCGGGTGCGCTGCGCAGATTGATCGCTGGTGGTGCCGTACTGAAAGAGTTCCCCAAAGAAGTGCTGGACGCCGGTTACAAGGCTTCTGTAGAACTGTATAAAGAGTTCTCTGACAAAGACCCGATGTTCAAGAAAATCCATGATGACTACATGGCTTTCCGTGACGATCTGGCACCCTGGTTCAACCTGGTTGAGGGTTCGTATACCCGCTATCTGGCCTATGCGATTTCACAAGGCCGTAAAGCTTAATCAGGTCTAAGACAGTCCCACCCGTACAAAATACAACAAAAAGCAAGGATTGTACGGGTGGTTTTTCTCTGATTTGCGTTCTATTTTATTGTTTTTATTGAAAAAATAAAAACAAGGTGTTAACATAACCGGCTAACCCAGAACTGTACGGCTGAAAAGTAAGATTTTACTTGTTTACAATAACAGCCTGGCAGCGTCCGGCTTTATGTTTTTTTAACAGGCATAAAAAAATCGGAAATTGGGCGTAACGGGCACGGCACAAGCCGGCTCTATTAATTTTTATTTAGGAATAACTATCATGAAGACCTTTGTGGCAAAGCCGCATGAAGTCAAACGTGACTGGTTTGTTATCGATGCAAAAGGCAAGGTCCTTGGTCGTGTAGCCAGCGAAGTTGCACGCCGTTTGCGCGGTAAACATAAACCCGAGTTCACCCCTCACGTTGACACCGGCGATTATATTGTAATTATCAATGCTGCCGATATCGTTGTTACCGGTAACAAGACTGAAGACAAAAAATACTTCCGTCACTCCGGTTACCCTGGCGGTATTTACGAAACGAACTTTAAAAAGCTGCAAGAGCGCTTTCCAGGCCGTGCACTTGAAAAAGCCGTTAAAGGTATGCTGCCCAAAGGTCCACTGGGCTACGCCATGATTAAAAAACTCAAGGTGTATGCTGGTGCCGAACATCCTCATACTGCCCAGCAGCCTAAACAGCTGGATTTCTAAGGATAAATCATGATCGGTAATTGGAATTATGGAACAGGCCGCCGCAAAACTTCAGTGGCTCGTGTTTTCTTGAAAAAAGGTACAGGCGCCATCGTTGTTAACGGTAAACCTGTTGATGAATATTTTGCCCGTGAAACAGGCCGCATGGTTGTTCGTCAGCCTTTGGTCCTCACAGAGCTCACCGAAGCCTTTGACTTCCACGTCAATGTGCACGGTGGTGGCGAAAGCGGCCAGGCTGGCGCAATCCGTCATGGTATTACCCGCGCGCTTATTGACTATGATGAAACATTGAAATCATCATTGTCCAAAGCTGGTTATGTAACCCGTGATGCACGTGAAGTCGAGCGTAAAAAAGTCGGTTTCCACAAAGCCCGTCGTCGCAAACAGTTCAGCAAACGCTAATCTGTTTTCGAGCCAGAAAAGACCGCATTTGCGGTCTTTTTTGTTTTTGGCCTGTTAAAGGCGCTTTGAAACATAGTGAAGCAAAACCAGTGCCTGATTTTCAGGTAAGTTGAACCAAAACGCGTGTAAAAACTCTCATAATGTGGTGCAATAGTCGTTTATAAAAACGTTTACATCCATTTCATTAACAAAGGATTTAACAATGGCATCTTCTTCGGCCCAGATCAAGGTTGGCATCGTTGGCGGCACCGGCTATACCGGTGTGGAATTGCTGCGCCTGTTATCAGCGCACCCCAATGCAAAGCTTCATGCAATTACCTCTCGTAAAGAAGAAGGCATGCCGGTTGCGGATATGTTTCCCAACTTGCGCGGGCATGTTGATCTGGCTTTTTCCGCTCCCGAAAATGCGGCACTGACTGAATGTGATGTGGTTTTCTTTGCGACACCTCATGGCGTTGCCATGGGGCAGGCCCGTGCCCTGATAGAGGCCGGTGTCAAAGTGATCGACCTGGCGGCCGATTTTCGTTTGCAGGACACGGCGGTTTTTGAAAAATGGTACAAAATGCCGCATGCCTGTCCGGATGTCTTGAAAGACAGTGTTTATGGTTTGGTTGAACTGAATCGGGAAAAGGTGGCCGGCGCGCAGGTGATTGGCAACCCGGGTTGTTATCCCACCACTGTTATTCTGGGACTTACCCCCTTGTTGGAAAAGGGTCTGATCAAGCTGGACAATATCATTGCCGATTGTAAATCGGGTGTGTCTGGTGCTGGCCGTAAAACCGAAGTGGGCAGCCTGTTCTCCGAAGCCAGTGACAACTTCAAGGCATACGGAGTTTCCGGCCATCGTCATCATCCTGAAATAGTCGAGCAATTGGGCAAAATTGCCGGTCAGCCGGTGGGCCTTACCTTTGTGCCGCATCTGGTACCCATGATCCGGGGAATGCTGTCCACCATTTATGTCAAAATCAAACCCGAGGCCCTGGAAACCGATTTTCAGGCCCTGTACGAGCAGCGTTACCAGAATGAGGCATTTGTTGATGTGATGCCTGTCGGCAGCCTGCCGGAAACCCGCTCGGTCCGGGCATCCAATCAGCTGCGTATTGCCTTGCACCGTCCCGGGCATGGCGATACCCTGATTGTTGTCGTGGTTCAGGACAATCTGGTGAAAGGGGCTGCCGGTCAGGCAGTGCAAAACATGAATGTGTTATTTGGTTTGGCTGAACAAACTGGCCTGGATCAAGTGGCTATTTTGCCTTAAAGGGCCGGTTAACAATGGCAGCACGTATTTTTCTTTTGGCCGTCGGTATAGCGGTGGGAGCAACGGGTAGTTATTACGTTACCCAAAACGTCGTGCAGCGTAAAATGCTGGGCGTGGAAAATGAACAGCTCACTTTGCTTTCGGAAAAAGTAAAGCAGGGTGAGTTGGAAATCCAGGCATTGCAAGGGAAGCTGGATGCTGCCAATGCGCAAATGGTGATTGATAAAAGCACGATTGTTGAATTCAATCGCCAGGTCGCGAAGCTGCAGGATGAAATCGTGAGAAGCACCGAGGAATTGTTGCGTTATGAGCAGCTGATTCCCTCCAAAAGCAATATGCATGTGACCGTTCGGGAGTTCGATGCGGTCAAGGAAGGCGCCCGGATTCGCTATAAGGTATTACTGACGCGCACCCAGAAGCAACCTGCCGTTTTCAGTGGTCGTTTGCATTTTGAGGCCAAGGGCAAGATGAATGGCAAGGCCACCACCGTGGTGCTTAAGCCCGACTCTGCAGTCCAGAATGCAGACAATAACAAGTCGTCAACAAAAAATGCCAGTAATGGTGGCCAGAACTTGAAGTTCAGCAAAATTGAACTGGCACAGGGCCTGCTGGTGATTCCTGACGGCTTTATACCTGAAAACATAACCCTGAAGGTGGTGGAAGGTAAAAATACACGTGTGACGCGAACGCTAAAGCTCAAGTCTTAGCGTGTTGTTATGTTAAAATAATCAAGTTATAGGCGTATCTGCCTGTTTTATTAAGGTGACTGTATCTCACCAGGAGTAAGTATATGAGTAGCGTTTTAGAGTCAGTAGACTTGCAGGCTCCTCCAGTGCCATTGGTTTTTACCGATGCGGCTGCAGCTAAAGTCAAGGATTTGTTAATCGATGAAGGTAATCCCGACCTTAAACTGCGCGTGTTCGTGCAGGGTGGTGGCTGTTCAGGATTCCAGTATGGCTTCACGTTTGATGAGGTCGTTAACGATGATGACACCACTATCGATAAAGATGGCGTTCAGTTGTTGGTAGACCCCATGAGTTTCCAGTACCTGGTTGGCGCTGAAATTGATTACAAAGAAGATATTGAAGGTTCACAGTTTGTGATTCGTAATCCGAATGCCCAAACAACTTGTGGTTGTGGTTCTTCTTTTTCGGTGTAATACTGTTAAACAGCAAGTGTCGTTCGCGTTCGTGAAGGCATGACACTAAATAAACCAGAGCAGGCCCGTGTATTGAATAAAATGCACGGGCCTGTTTTTTTGTGTCTCAGGATAACAGCGGTGCCAGTATGGTAGGCGCAGCGGTATTAGCCATGTCAGGGTAGTCGGTCGTGTAATGCAGGCCCCGGCTTTCCTTGCGGGCCAGGCCGCATTGCAGCATCAGGCTGGCAACGTCCAGCATGTTTCCCAGCTCGATATCATCCAGGCGGGGGGCTTGTGGGCCAGCGCCTGTGTGAAACTGTGTTTTCCATGCGCCCAGCTGCTGCAGGGCTGCCTGCATGCCGGCATGATTGCGCACAATGCCAAAATAGTGCCGCATCAGTTGCCTCAGGTTGTTGACGTCAAGAGGGCTGCCTTGTGCCGGCTGTTTGACATTGTCTGTCACTGTCTTAATGCAAAGGGTGTTGTCATAAGCGGCAGGGGTTTCCCAGGGCAGCTTGGCGGCAATGTTGCGGGCAATATTTCGGCCCGTCACGATGCATTCCAGCAAGGAATTGCTGGCCAACCGGTTGGCACCGTGCAGGCCGGTGTAAGCGCTTTCACCGGCACAGTAAAGCCCTTTCAGGTCTGTTTGTCCTGAGTGGTTAATAACGACACCACCACAGGTATAGTGGGCGGCGGGTGCAACCGGGATGGGGGTGGTGCAAATGTCCAGTCCATGGGACAGGCAGGTTGCATGAATCGTGGGAAAGTGATGCAAAATTTCATCCCTTGGCTTATGCGAGATGTCCAGCAGGACATGCTGGCTGCCATTTTTTTTCATTTCAGTTTCAATGGCCCGGGCCACAATATCGCGCGGTGCCAGTTCAGCACGTGCGTCATAGTCGGGCATGAAGCGACTGCCGTCTGGCCGCAGTAAAATACCGCCTTCTCCTCTGACCGCCTCGGAAATCAAAAAGGTGGGAGCATTGGGTAAGGCCAGCGCGGTTGGGTGAAACTGGATGAACTCCATGTTGGCAACCCGGCAGCCTGCCCGCCAGGCCATGGCAATCCCATCACCGGTAGCTATGGCCGGGTTGGTGGTATGGGTAAAAAGCTGTCCGGTGCCACCGGTGGCCAGTACGGTATTGGGGGCCAGAAAGGTTTCGATTTCACAGGACTGCCGGTTGAGAGCCTTGACACCCAGGCATTGGGCAGGCTGTTCCTCATCAAGCAACAAGTCAATCGAGGCCCGTTGCTCAAATACCTGGATGTTGGGATGCAGACCCAAGAGGGATTGCAGGGTATGCGTGATGACATGCCCTGTTTGGTCCGATGCATGGGCAATCCGACGCCAAGAATGGCCGCCTTCAAGGGTCAAGTGCAGTTGCTGATCGTTCTCGTTGCGCGTAAAGCTGACCTGGTGCGCCAGCAGCCATTTCAGGGCATCGGGCGAGTGCTCAACAATGTGAGCCACCGCTTCTTTTTCGCACAGCCCGGCTCCGGCAATCAGCGTGTCGTTAATGTGTCGTTCGAAGGAGTCCTGGCTGTCCCAGACGGCGGCAATGCCGCCTTGTGCCTTGTCGCTGGCGGTGTTGATAAGCGCGTCTTTGCACAGTATGGCAATGCGCTGGTTGTCCGGCAATGACAGGGCTACCGATAATCCGGCCAGGCCACTGCCAATAATAATGGTGTCAAACTGACGCATCATGATGCTTAAGCGGCCCCTATATGCTGAAATAGTTTCATGTCCTGAATCAGGTTGCCGCTGGCCTTGACCGATTTTTTATGGGCTTCGGCAAACTGCAGCATCCGGTCAAGTGGCAGGCGGGCCCGTTCGGCCAGTGTTTTGTCCAGCGTGACTTCACCCGAGCCATCAAGCAGGCATTGTTTGATGCCGGCCAGTCCATTCATGGCCATCCAGGGGCAAAAGGCACAGCTTTTACAGGTGGCGCTATTGCCAGATGTGGGGGCTGAAATAAAGGTTTTGCCAGGCGCTCTTTTTTGCATTTCGTGCATGATGCCGGCATCGGTAGCCACAATAAACGTTTGGGCCGGCAGCTCGATGGCGGCCTGAATCAGTTTGCTGGTAGAGCCGGTTACATCGGCCAATGCTGCCACGCCTGCCGGTGATTCCGGGTGCACCAGTACTTTGGCATCGGGGTATTGTTTTTTCAGGCTGGCCAGTTCGGCTGCCTTGAATTCATTATGAACCAGACAGGAGCCTTGCCATAGCAGCATATCGGCACCCGTATTGTTTTGAATGTATTGGCCAAGGTGACGATCGGGGCCCCAGATGATTTTTTCGCCTTTTTCATGCAGGTAAGTCACGATTTCCAGGGCGATTGAAGAGGTGACCACCCAATCGGCACGTGCTTTGACTTCGGCACTGGTGTTGGCGTAGACGACCACGGTCCGGTCAGGGTGGGCATCACAGAAGGCACTGAACTGGTCGGCAGGGCAGCCCAGATCCAGTGAACATTCGGCCTCGAGGGTTGGCATCAGTACTTTTTTCCCGGGGCTAAGCATTTTGGCGGTTTCACCCATGAAGCGAACACCGGCCACAATCAGGGTAGAGGCTTCATGGTCACGACCAAAGCGTGCCATTTCAAGCGAGTCTCCCACGCAGCCATTGGTTTCAAGTGCCAGATCCTGCAAGACGGGATCAACATAATAATGGGCCACCAGCACGGCATTCCTGCTTTGCATGAGTTGCCTGATTTCCTGGATGTATTGCTGCTCCTGGTTTTTTGACAGGGGGGCGGGTATTTTGGCCCAGGCCTTGCCTACCGCTTGGGCATCTGCGCTTTCCGGAAGGATGGAGGTCATGCAGGCTTGCCCGTTAAGGCTGGCGCTGTGTAATAAGGGTTGATCAAATTCAAATGCTTTCTGTTCTGTGTGTCCCATGGCTTTTCAAATAGTATTTTTTTAAAAAATCAAATTATGCTCTTTTTGAGCATAAAAGGCAAAGCATTTTTATAAATGGACATTCTGTTGTCATGCCCGTTGTTGCAAATAGTTTTGCCCGACGGGATACTTCCATATACCCGACGGGATACTTCCATATACAATGGCCATGCCAATATCCAATCATCAATAGCCATAACAATGTCGGCATCAGATACCTCTCCCAGTCAGAACGAGGGCGCCAGTGAGCTGGTTGCCGTTTTAATCGCCATTACCCGGTTTTCCGCCCGTGTCTTAACGGTGCTCGATGGTCTGTCCCTGCCTTTTGGGGCCTTGTCGCCGATTCACCGTTCCTTGCAGTCGGGGGTCCGTCAGTGGGTAAAAACCCAAACCAGACAGCCGATGGGTTATGTAGAGCAGCTGTACACCTTCGTGGATACCACCCGAACCCGTTTGTCGGGACATCCGGTGCTGTATGTCAGTTATCTGGGACTGGTCAAGGAAATTGATGAAAGCCAGCTTGAGGCGCATGCCAGCTGGCAGGACTGGTACTATTATTTTCCCTGGGAAGATCATCGGCAGGGACTGGCTCCCTGGGTGGCGCAAACGCTTTTGCCGTCATTGCAGGATTGGGTCAATCAGGAAAGCGATCCTACTGGCCGCATGAACCGGCAACGCCGGGTGGATATGTGTTGGGGCCTGAACGGATTTGACTGGGTGGAAGAGCATGTGTTGTTACGCTACGAGCTCATGTATGAAGCGGGTCTGATTCCCGAGGCACCCAATTATCTCAGTATCGGGCTGGGGGCTGGCGAAATCGGGGTTTTCATGCAGCGGGATCATCGCCGGGTGCTGGCTACGGCCATGTCACGGTTGCGGGCAAAAATCAAATACCGTCCTGTTATTGCCGAACTGATGCCGGCAGAGTTCACCCTGTTTCAATTGCAAAAAAGTATAGAGGGGCTGGCTGGCGTAGAGTTGCACAAGCAGAATTTTCGTCGCATGATACAGCACCAGGATCTGGTGGAGGAAACGGGCAAGGTTACTACCCAGGATCGAGGCCGGCCGGCGCGGCTGTATAAATTTAAAGAGCATGTTTTGCTGGAAAATATTCTGGCGGGTAGCAAGCTGCCGCAAATAAAATAAGCAATGAGACAGGATAGGCTAGTGGCTTCGTTATAACAGCGGGGTATTGCCCCTTTTCGCATTTTCAATCTGAGTCATTAAACTGGCTGCTTCAGTAACTTCAGCGTATAAACAAGAAGTTCAGGCCGGGTAGTAACAGCCCAGAATGGTTTTGCGCCGGGCACCGCTGACGGACGGCGTGCCTGCCGGTACCCGGTTGCAATGGGCCCAGGCCAGCCAGGCAAAAGCCAGGGCTTCCATGGACTGGCCGGGAATCCCGTAATCTTCACAGCGACTTACCGGCAGGCGTGCCCGTTGCGCAAGCTCCTGCAACAGGGGGCCATTGAATGCGCCACCGCCACAGGTAATGATTTCCTGTGTTTCGGGGGCATGGGCATGAATGGCGCTGGCAATGGTTTGGGCAGTTAGCGCGCGCAGGCTGGCCTGGATGTCAGGGGCGCTAATGTTTTGTTTGAAGTTGCCAAGCAGGGTATCCAGCCAGTTCGGGTTGAACAAGTCCCGGCCGGTTGATTTGGGTGGGGGCAGTGCAAACCAGGGTTCGGCTTCAAGCAAATAATTCAGCAATGCCTCGTTCACCGTACCGCAGGCCCCCCATTGGCCATCCCTGTCATATTCCTTGCCGGTATGGCGCTGGCACCATAAATCCATCAGTACATTGGCCGGGCCGGTATCAAACCCGTTTACTTCTTTTTCAGGATGCAAAATACTGATATTGGCGATGCCACCCAGATTCAGGACGGTAACAGGCCGTTGTGTGCCAAACAAGGACTGGTGAAAAGCAGGCACCAAGGGAGCGCCTTGACCGCCTGCGGCAATGTCCTTGCTGCGAAAGTCGGCCACCACCGCAATGTGTGCCAGTTCGCTCAACAGGGCGGGTGCATTCAGTTGCAGGGTGTAGCCCAGTTCGGGGCGATGGCGTACGGTTTGACCGTGGGCGCCAATGGCCGTGATGTTTTCCGCTGTCAGCTGTGTTTGTTCCAGCAACTGTTTGCAAACCCTGGCATACAAACGGGCCAGTTCATTGGCGGCCAGGCTGGCTTTTTCCAATTCATTGAGCCCTGGCGCATTCAGTTCAAGAAAATGCTGTCTTAACAAAGCCGGCATGGGCAGGCTGGCCTGGGCAAGAATGCGGGGGCGTTGTGCGGGTGAAAAGGCGGCAATGATGCCATCGACCCCATCGGTGCTGGTGCCGGACATGAGCCCGATGAAAAATTGAGTGTCCTGTATGGCAGCCATATGCAATCTGAATTTGGATAAAAAGGTATAATTTAGCACTGAATCGCAGGAAAAAAGCGATAATAGCAGGTCTACCTGATTATCATCCCGGTTACATTCTGTTTCTGGGATGTTTATGTTTTGCATTGGATAAAGTTTTTATGTCATCTTCCGAATCACCTGTTTCTCCAGAAGTCCAGAATGACTTGCGCATTGTCTTGCGTGGGTGCGATGAACTGCTGGTCGAGTCAGAGTTTGCCAAAAAGCTGCAAAAGAGCCGTGATACCAATACGCCCTTGCGTATTAAACTGGGTCTGGACCCAACCGCTCCCGATATTCACCTGGGTCATACCGTTGTCCTGAATAAAATGCGTCAGCTGCAAGACCTTGGGCACAATGTCATTTTCCTGATTGGCAATTTCACTTCCATGATTGGTGATCCCAGCGGCCGTAACGCAACCCGCCCGCCACTTACCAAAGAACAGGTCGAGGAAAACGCAAAAACCTATTATGAACAGGCCAGCATGGTGCTGGATCCTGAACGTACTGAAATCCGCTACAACGCCGACTGGTGCGAACAGCTGGGTGCAAGCGGTATTATCCAGCTGGCCTCACGTTACACCGTGGCCCGCATGATGGAACGCGATGATTTCACCAAGCGTTTCAAGGGCGGTGTGCCTATTGCGGTTCACGAGTTTTTATATCCCTTGCTGCAGGGCTACGACTCTGTCGTGCTCAAGTCCGACCTCGAACTCGGTGGCACCGACCAGAAGTTCAATCTGCTGGTGGGCCGTGAGCTGCAAAAAGAATATGGCCAAGAGCCCCAGTGCGTGTTAACCATGCCCTTGCTGGTGGGTCTTGATGGTGTCGACAAAATGTCCAAATCCAAGAATAATTACATTGGCATTACCGAAGCGCCCGACTCCATGTTTGGCAAGCTCATGTCCATTTCAGATACGCTCATGTGGAGCTATTACGAGCTGCTTTCTTTCCTTTCCCTGGAAGAAATCGCCGACCTTAAAAAACAAACCGAAGAAGGGCGCAACCCGCGTGACATCAAGGTCATGCTGGCCCAGGAAATCATTACCCGGTTCCATTCCGCCAAGGCGGCCGAACAGGCTCTGGCCAATTTTGAGGCCCGCTTCCGTGATGGTGCCATCCCTGATGACATGCCTGAGATCCAGTTGCCGGGCGGCCCGTTGGGTATTGTCAAGGTGCTCAGGGAATCGGGCCTGTCCAGCTCCGGTTCCGAAGCCCAGCGTAATATCGAACAGGGTGGTGTACGGGTTGATGGCCAGCGGGTTGAGGATAAATCACTGCAGCTTGCAGCAGGTACTTATGTCGTGCAGGTAGGCAAACGCAAGTTTGCCCGCATTACTGTCAATTAATTGACTTCCATCTATTAACATCAGGTTTTATTGGGGGATCTATGAAGTTACTCAGTCAGTCAATCGTCAATGGCCAGGTCATACACCCACGTTATGCTTTTGGCAAACAGGATGCGGTGGCACATATTGCACTGTCCGATAATTTGAATCCGCACTTCTCCTGGGAGGGGGCGCCTGAGGGTACCCGGTCTTTCGTATTGATTTGCCGTGATCCGGATGTTCCCAGCAAGCCAGACGATGTCAATCAGGAAGACCGTGAAGTACCGGCCGATTTGCCCCGTGTCAACTTCTATCACTGGGTGCTGGTTGATATTCCTGCCAGCGTGACTGCCATTGAAGAAGGCGAATTCTCCAAAGAAGTGACACCCAAGGGCAAGAACGGCCCCATTGCGCCTCGCAACATGCGCCAGGGCATCAATGACTACACGGCCTGGTTTGCCAATGACCATGACATGAAAGGCGATTACTACGGCTATGATGGCCCGTGCCCTCCTTTCAATGATGCACTGGTCCATCGTTATGAATTCACGCTTTATGCCCTGGATATAGAAACAGTTCCACTCGAAGGCCGGTTTAGTGCTGAAGATGTGCTTAAAGTCATCAATACGCATATATTGGCCAGCGACAGTATTACCGGGCTGTATACACTTAATCCTAAAGTGACCATTTAATTTTTTTGCCTTTTATAAATTTAGGAAAACACATGTTTGATCGTTCCCTAACCCTGGACAAAGTCGATCCCGAATTGTGGGATGCCATCCAGAAAGAAACCGTACGTCAGGAACAGCACATTGAGCTGATCGCCTCTGAAAACTACACCAGTCCTGCCGTCATGCAGGCTCAGGGCACGCAGCTGACCAACAAGTATGCAGAAGGTTATCCCGGCAAGCGTTACTACGGCGGTTGCGAGTTTGTGGACATTGCCGAGCAGCTGGCCATTGACCGTCTGAAAGAACTGTTTGGTGCCGAGGCTGCCAACGTTCAGCCCAACTCTGGTTCACAAGCCAATCAGGGTGTTTACATGGCCGTCCTGAAACCGGGTGATACCGTTCTGGGCATGAGCCTGGCTGAAGGTGGTCATCTGACACACGGTGCGTCTGTCAACGCTTCGGGCAAACTGTATAACTTCATTCCTTATGGCCTGGATGAAAACGAAGAGCTGAACTACGCACAGGTAGAGCAGCTGGCCAAAGAACACAAGCCCAAATTGATTGTGGCCGGTGCTTCTGCCTACTCATTGCGTATCGACTTCGAGCGCATGGCTAAAATTGCCCACGACAATGGTGCCCTGTTCATGGTTGACATTGCCCACTATGCCGGTCTGGTTGCCGGTGGCCAATATCCCAACCCCGTGCCCCATGCCGATTTTGTGACGTCCACGACCCACAAATCACTGCGTGGTCCACGTGGCGGTGTCATCATGATGAAGGCCGAACATGAAAAAGCCGTCAATTCCGCGATCTTCCCAGGTATCCAGGGTGGTCCGTTAATGCATGTGATTGCCGGTAAGGCGGTTGCCTTCAAAGAAGCCCTGGCGCCCGAGTTCAAGGATTATGCCAAACAGGTTGCCCTGAATGCCAAAGTGCTGGCCGAAACCCTGGTTAAACGCGGTTTGCGGATTGTGTCCGGCCGTACCGAAAGCCACGTCATGCTGGTAGACCTGCGTGCCAAGGGCATTACCGGTAAAGAAGCCGAAGCCGTTCTGGGTGATGCACATATCACGGTCAACAAAAACGCGATTCCGAATGATCCTGAAAAACCATTCGTGACCAGCGGTATCCGTTTGGGTACACCGGCCATGACCACACGCGGTTTTACCGAAAAAGAAGCCGAGCTGACGGCCAACCTGATTGCCGATGTCCTGGACAATCCACGTGATGCAGACAATATTGTAGCGGTCCGTGAAAAGGTCAATCAATTAACCGCACAGTTCCCGGTTTACAAATAATTAGCTGACCAGCAGCGCCTGCTCCGGCAGGCGTTTTACTTTAAGGTTTCTTTCAGATGAAATGTCCGTTCTGTGCTCATTCAGAAACCCAGGTGGTGGATTCCCGGGTTTCCGAGGATGGTGATACCATACGCCGACGCCGTCGCTGCCTGGATTGTGACCGGCGTTTTACCACGTATGAGCGAGTTGAGCTGTCCATGCCAACCATCGTCAAAAGAAACGGAACGCGCGTAGAGTTTGATATTAAAAAATTGCATGCCAGTTTAAAGCTGGCCTTGCGCAAACGGCCGGTCTCAACCGAAGCCCTTGAGGCCGCTGTTGCCCGTATCCAGGAAGCCTTGCGGAACACGCCGGGCAAGGAAGTTTCCACTGGGCATATTGGGGAACTGGTCATGAATGAACTCAAACAACTGGACCAGGTGGCCTATGTGCGTTTTGCCTCAGTGTATAAAAGCTTTGAGGATATTGGCGAGTTTGTGAAGGCCATTCAGGAAATGCAGATGCCGGTCAATGCCGGTAAGCTGGAAAAGAAATAGGAAAGGATCTGTTTTGAGCCAGCCTGATGACTTTTACTGGATGAGCAAGGCACTGGAGCAAGCGGCTTCAGTCATGTTTGTAACTACCCCCAATCCGCGGGTGGGTTGTGTCATTGTTAAAAACCGGCAATTGCTGGGGCAGGGGGCTACTCAAAAAGCAGGTGGGCCGCATGCCGAAGTGTGTGCCATCCAGCATGCACGGGAAAACCGGCATGAGCTGGCAGGCAGTACTTTTTACGTCACTCTGGAGCCTTGCAGCCATTATGGTAAAACCCCACCTTGTGTGGATGCCATCATTGCCGCCAAGCCCGCCAGGGTGGTGATTGCCATGGCAGACCCCAATCCATTGGTGGGAGGCCGAGGGATTGCCAAACTGCAGGAAGCGGGTATTGAAGTACGCTGCAATCTGCTGTCCGAACAGGCACTGGCCCTGAATCCGGGATTCATTTCTCGTATGTTAAACGGTCGTCCATGGGTGTGGACCAAGCTGGCCTCTTCCCTGGACGGGCGTATGGCTTTGTACAATGGTCAGTCACAATGGATTACCAGTGCCGCGGCGCGTGCCGACGGGCATTACTGGCGTGCCAGAAGCTGCGTGGTGTTAACTGGCTTGGGCACCGTTTTGCACGATGATCCGCTCATGACCGTGCGTTCCCTGGCAACCCCGCGCCAGCCTGTTCGCGCCATAATTGACAGTCGCTTTGTGGTGCCTGAAACCGCGCGAATCTTCAATGGTGAACCGGTGTGGGTGTTTACGACTCATCTTGATGAAGCCAAGGCGGCGCGTCTGCTGGCCAAAAATGTGCAGCTTATTGTCATGCCTGAAAAAAATGGTCATGTGGATTTGGATGCCGTGCTGGCCTGGATGGGAAAACAGCAAATCAATGAAGTGCACGTAGAGGCAGGGCCAGGCCTGAACGGAGCCTTGTTACAGGCAGGTTTGCTGGATGAGCTGTTGCTGTACATGGCTCCTAAAATACTGGGTGATGCTCAGGGCCTGTTTCGTTTGCCTGTCTTGAGTGAACTGGATCAGGCTTATCAGTTTGATTTTTTTGAAACCCAAACCGTTACGCCCGATTTGCGTTTGCGTGCGCGTTTGCAAAACCGCTGGAATATGCTTTTGAACAGCGTTGTACATAACTAGAACCATCAAGGAAAAAATATGTTTACCGGAATTGTTGCTGCTGTGGGCAAAATCACAAATGTTGAACCCTTGGGAAGCACGGGTCAGGATGGCGTGCATTTAACCATCCATGCGCCCGGATTCAATATGGAGCAGACCAAATTGGGCGATTCCATTGCGATTCAGGGCGCCTGCATGACAGTGGTGAAATTTGCCGGGCAGGAATTTGAAGTGGATGTTTCCCGCGAAAGTCTGAACCGCACGGTTGGGCTGGATGCCGTGGGGGAAGTCAACCTTGAACATGCCCTTAAAATGGGAGACTCCCTGGACGGGCATATTGTGTCCGGCCATGTGGACGGCTTGGGTACGGTGGTGTCATTTGATGCTGTGGGTGAGTCTCATGAGCTTAAAATCCAGGTGCCTGCGGAACTGGCCAAATTCCTGGCATACAAAGGTTCTATTACCGTTAATGGGATTAGCCTGACGGTAAACAGCGTGACTGATAATGACAGTGGTTGTCTGATCAGCATCAACATTATTCCCCACACCATCCAGAATACAACACTTCGCCATACCAAAGCCCATGATAAAGTGAATTTGGAAGTGGATATGATTGCACGATACGTGGAAAGGATGCTAAAATAATTGATTAAGTTGATGCAGTTTATTAAAATTGTGTTGGCAAGATAAGCTGGTGCAAGGCCAGTTGTATGAAAAGGGTCGGTGGCCGAGTGGCTGAAGGCGCACGCTTGGAAAGCGTGTAAACGGAAACGTTTCGGGGGTTCGAATCCCCCCCAACCCGCCAAAACTTTAAAAGTTTAAGTAAAAAATTTTTATCCGAAATAGCTAAAAGCCAGTTAAATAACTGGCTTTTTTCATTTGGGAGAAAATTTGAGTTTCCTGGCATTTTACTTATCCTCCCGTTCTCTCTGACCGTAATTAACACGCCAATCCCTCTTCAATATATACTTACGGGGTAGGTGAAAACCTTGTTTTCCGCCTCTGTAGAGGTTTTTCTGTTAGAGAGTCATCTTGCATCTGAATCCTGCTTCCCTTCGTCGTACCCTTAGTCTTGTTCTAGCTGGTTCTTTGCTGCTCACTGTGCTGTTTGTAGGTATGCTGCCAGGGTTACTGGCCATAGCTTTTTCGTATGTCGCAAGTAATGGCATCCAATCTTTGCTTAAATTAAAAGACAACAAATACGTAGCAAAGCCCATTGCATTCCTTGTGGCGCTCATTCCCTGGGTTGCGGGGTTTATTTTCTTTAAACTGGCGCAAGATTCCATTCCCGCCTTGCATCGTGAGTTACAGGGCCTGTCACATAGCCTTGAAAACTTTATTATTACGAAATATGTTGAACTTCCTGAGAGTGTGGCTCAATTCCTGCCTGAATTTTCACATTTGAATGAGGCAATGGCAAATTTTATCAAGAGCCAGATGGGAGCGGTGGCTCATTTCAGCAAGAACAGCCTGGGCATACTCTTGCAGATTATTGTCGGCTTCATTATTGGTCCCATGATCTTTTTAAGCGGCCTGAAGCAATCTCCAAAAGGAGCGTTGGAATCAGAAATAACAAAAAGGGCAAAAAATTTCGGGGACACCTTCAAGGCAATTGTGCTGGCCCAGTTTTTCATTGCAATTGTCAACACGGTTGCTACGTTTATTTATCTTTTTGCGATTCTGCCACCGTTTGGTATCGAGTTGCCGTTCAAGACTGCATTGCTCGTTATTACTTTTGTGGCCAGCCTGATTCCCATCGCGGGTAATATTTTCTGTAATACTTTGCTGACCGTTGTGTCTTTGACTGTTAGTCCTGGGGCTGCACTGGCGGCATTGACCTTCCTGGTGCTGGTTCATAAAAGCGAGTATTTCATCAGCGCGACCGTGCTTGGTGAGCGCACACATATCAAAGTCTGGGAGCTGCTGATTGTGATCTTCATGAGTGAAGCGCTGTTCGGGCTGTACGGTATCCTTGCTGGGCCCCTGTATTATGCGTACTTGCGCAAAGAGTTGACTGGTGAAGTTCCGGCTTTACCCGCCCACAATTAAGGCTTCTTGAAAAGTTTTGCCTGAAATAATTGAAAGCCAGTTAAATAACTGGCTTTTTTTGTTTTACCACATATCCAGTACCAGTTCATCCAGCTCTTTCAGAGGGAAGGACTTCAGCTTCAGTTTAAGCGAGCCGTTTTCCTGGAACATGAATTTGGCAATGGCCTTGCAGCTGTCAACCGGATTATCAAAAAAACGGTTTTTAGAATTGGGTTGGGCACATTGCTGCATGGCCTGCTCATAACGGTCTTTTTGCTGTGTTTTGGCAAATTTTTCAGTATCCAGTGTTTTTTCCGAAGGTACTAGCGGAATGTCATATCGGTTAACAAGGGCATTGACCCTTTGTATGTATCCCTGCTCTTTAATGTGGATTTCCGTATTATTAACGGTTATAGGATCAAGCATTGCCCCAATGCTGAATATCATCATTGGGTTGAATGCTTCTTTGCCACCCTCCAGGCCTGAAGAGAGCAGTGCCATTAATTGTTGGGCGCGCTGAATGGACAATGAACTGTTCAGTTCAATGACTTCGTGTTGGTCAAGGGCCAGGTTGATTTGTGCCGAGCCTTTGTTTTTCTGGGCTTTAAGATCCAAACGTATGTTAACGGGATCGGCTGTGATATAGCCTGCATTCTGAAGCAATTCGTTTTCCAGCAAGGGACTTTGTCCATTGGTGTCGGCGACACCGGTTAAAACCAGTTTGCCCTGAAGGATGGATGCCGAGTTTTCAAAACCTGACAATTGCAGTTTCTGGACATTCAGGGCTGATTTTCCTTTGCCAATGACCAGGTTTTCCATGGTCACAGTACCAAAAATATTGGCGCTTAATTTTTCCCAATGAATGTCATTGGCCAGTGGTGTGCTGCCCAGGGTTTCCGAGATTTTTTCTTCGGCTGTGCGGGTCGCGTAAATATTACCCAGAAACCATATTGCCGCTATCAGGATCAGTAAACCTGCTCCGATCAGTGACAGTCGTTTTTTGCTAAGAATCGTTGTCATTTTATTGTCTGTTAAATGTGTCTGTTTATTAAAAGAGGGCGTGGCTTGCTTAATAACTGGCCTTTTTAGCCTCTTCATATTCCTTGATAACACTTTGCGCGTGTGCGATATCCCAACTTGCATTTTTTGATGCTATACGGGTTAGGGCAAGTGGGTTTTCCAGGTCTTTACATAGCGCCTGTTCGCATTTGAGCAGGTGAGATGGACTATCAATAACAACCTGTATGACAGGGAGTTTGGCTGTTTCCGTTTGGTTCTTGTCCAGTGATGCCTTGCCGTTAATCCAGTACCAGCCTTTTTCCAGCTGGACGGGGCTGTTCAGTTTGAGCGGGTAGGGCCAGATAGCCTGTGCGGCATCGTTGTCGACCTTGTCAATGCGCACCAGCAGGCTGACTTCTTTGGAACGGCCATGCATTAAGTGGTAATAGTCGCTGCGGCCAAAAGGAGTAAATTCAATGCCAGACAGGTTTTGTGCCAGCAGATTTTTATCACCGTTTTGCAGGGCTTTTTCAAAACCATTAAATTGCTGGAGGTTTCTTTCTTCCTTGTTGGCAATGGCATACAGCTCTTGCTGTTTTAGACGTGCCAGGCGCTGTTGCTCATAAATGCGTTGTCTTTCTTCTTGTTGTTTTTTCCATATGGCTTCCTGGGCCAGTCGTGCTTCTTCACGTTTTGTCGCTTCATCTCTTTGGAAAAGATAGTTGTTGCCTTGAATGGCAGTGAGGCTCCATGGCGGAAGCTGTTTCTTTTTCCAGTCGTAATGCCGGTAAAGATTGGTTGAATACAGTTTGCCTTGTAGCTGGTTTTCAAGTACACCGCGTTTGAAGTCACTGAAGAAGGAAACACTCAAGTTGTTGGCTTTGTCCTGAAGCCAGGGATGTTGCTTAAGTGCTTTGTTGACTTGTTCAAGAATATGGTTTTGTTTTCTGAAGATGTCATTTTGCTCGGTGATGATATCAAGGCCACTAATAGACCAGGGGCCGAAGGGGGAGCCCCAGCCTTTTTTTAAACCTAATAAATAATAGGTCTTTTCGTCGGGATCTTCACCTAGATAAAGCCAGAGCTGGTGTCCATTTTCGTTGGCGGCAACAATATTAAGAGAATCAAGATCCGTCAGCTCTGTGTTAAGCGCAAGGCCCTTTGAAAAATAGTAGTCAGATGCCCGATTGAGGATATTGCCGTCGGAACGGACAATACTGGCTTTGCCGGGGCCTTGCGCGATGTTGTTCTGGCAGTCCAGGCCCTCTGTTTTGAACTGGGTGTATTCAAGATTTAAAGATGTGTTTTCCAAAGATACAAGCAGTTTACAACCGTTTTGGTCTATGACTTCGGTCAGTTTCGCTGTTTTCAGGACTTCTTGCGTATTCGCATTGGGTTTCCAGCCGTTAACTTCAAAAGCCAGTTTGGGGGTGACGGGCAGCCTGGGCTCGTTGGCAGGTGCTTCTGTTTGCGCGGCTGTCACATTGGCGATCGGGCTTTCGGTTGTCTTTTCTTCTGTTTTCCGGATTTGCGCAAGGAAAGAGGTGGTTGTGTTTTGAGCCGGTTTTTCGGCTGTGGCCTCTGCGCTTGCAACTTTGCTGCCAGCCTGGTTGCTTTCGGCTTCAGTTGGTTTTTCAGCGCTCGCAAGGGGTGTTTCACTTGCTGGGGCGGCGGCTATGTCATTTGTTTTTTGCTGTTCTTCTGCCGCTTCAGGGTCAATGTTCAGGACCCAGCCAGTCGCGGCCGAGCTGTTGCCGGAAGCAAGCTGTTTGCCATGGCTGGTACTGATCCAGCTAAGCTGCGTTGCCTGTGGGCACTGGGTTTTCATGAGCTGGCCGATTTTGGGCATAAGCCTGGCCAGTCCTTCGGGGTTGGGGGTGGCCTGATAGCGTGCCTCCAGTTTCAGCTTGGCACTGCACCAGCTGTCTTGATTGGCATTATTGATGATGATTTCAATCTGTTCGCCTTTGGAAAAGGCCAAACGGTATTCTTCGGCATGGGCACTGCCGCCCGCCATCATGAAGGCGCAGGAAAGCGCCAACCCTATTTTGTTGATCTTCACAAATTGCTCCGGTTTGTATGCGTTTAAACGTCTGGCTTAGCCAATTTGCCATGTGCCATTGGTGTCCTGGCAAGCCTGGAAGGTTTTATCTTCTTGGCCGGCGCTGGATTTCAGACTGTATTTCATTTCACGGCATTGTGTTTCTACGTTAACTTGCTGGGTAACCGTTTTAGCGGGTTCGATCGCGTCCAGGTCAAAGCCTTGTTGCTGGGCAGAAGCCACGGTGATTTTGTCCAGATCGGTTGCCGTGTCTGTGTGTTTGGTGGCGGCACCAACCAAAGGGGCGTATACATAACCAACGGTAACGCCTTTGCGGCCAACGGCAATCCAGTTATTGTTGGTTTTACCCAATGCGGTGAAGGTTTGGCCTGCCTTGAATCCACCAATTTTTTTACCCGTCTCATTAGGAGCGGCGCGTAAAATGGCTGATTTCTTTGCCTGATAGGGTTGGTTAATGATTTGCAGGTTATCGACCTGGGCGATTTTTTGGGAACGCTTTATTTTTGTGGATTGTGTAACGGTTTTGCTGCTGACAGGCGTAATAACGGCTGATGCACCGCTGTGCTCTGATTTCCAGTTGGTTTTTTTGCCGGATTCCAGTGCTTTTTGAGTGCTTGCCGCCAGTGCCAGCCGGTCTTTTTCATCCAGGCTGGAGCCGATCATATTACCCAATAAACCACCGGCCAGGGCACCAACAATAGCGGCAACGGCTTTGCCACTGCCACCGCCAATCTGGGAACCTACAATTGCCCCAAGAATGGTGCCTATAGCAGTTCCTGCAGTTTGCTTGGAGCCCCATCCTCCTTGCCCGTCAGTGGCGCATCCACCGAATATTAATGTTGTTGATAAAAGCGTAATGGATGCTTTTTTGCCAAAACTCATTGTTTTCCCCATAATTTTGCAAGATCAAATCAGTTACAAAGTATACATTATGTATATTTGTGATTCAATTATGGGTGGGACGTGAGTGTTTATGTATAACTTAAGGTATTACTCGGTACAGGCATTGAATTCACCTGTGATCGGATCGCGCACAAACAACAAGCCTGTGGCAATACCAAAATAAGCGCCATGCAGGGTCAGCTCGCCCGATTCCACCCGTTCGCGTACGGCCGGGAATGTCATGAGGTTGTCCAGGCTGTACTCCACCACCGCCCATTCAAGCTGGCGTATCCAGTTTTGCCGGTCTCCTTGTGGGGGACCCAGTTTGTCAGCTACCGGTGCAATCTGAGACATCCATTTTCCAATGAAATCCCGCTGGGACAGCGGTGCTGCCTTGTTGGCATAGGCCGCAATGCCCCCGCAACTGGCATGCCCCAGGACAACAATGTGTTTAACCTTCAGGGCATTAACCGCGAACTCGACAGCGGCACTGGTGCCATGGAAAGAAGACTCAACATCTGACTCACAGGGAGGGATCAGGTTGGCAATATTGCGAATAACAAATATTTCACCAGGGCCGGCGTCAAAGATGGTTTCTGGCGCAACCCTTGAGTCTCCACAACCGATAATCATGATCTCGGGATGTTGCCCTTCTTCTTCAAGTTTTTTATAGCGGGCATGTTCACGCTCAAGTTTGCCATGCAGGAAGGAGGCATAGCCTTCAGAAAGTTTTTTGGGAAACATAAGTGGTATTTTGCTTTTGTGCTTTTGGATAAGGGAGTTAATTTTATCATTGATCAGATTAATCTCTTTTTTGTCGCAGGGGCGAATAAATAAATTCTCGGGTGTTAATTTTTTTTCTGGTTGCATGGGAATAAGCAAACAGCTTATCAACAGGGTGTTAGCTCAATCCTGTTGTTGGCTTGTACATAATCGTTATTTCAGGTAGAATTTTCGCGGGTGTTAGCACTGCGGTGTTGCAGTGAAACAGGTTAATGCGTTGGTCGGGCCGCCACGCGGAGCGTACATACTTATGAACCAACACCCGTCACGGCAGTCTTTGCCACGTGCGCAAATTTTGGCTGAGCGCGCCTTTTCAACACTGGACCGTTTTCTTCATATTGAAGCGGTCAGCGGTATCGTTTTGTTAGTGGCAGCAACCATTGCATTGATCTGGGCCAATTCCTCTTTTTCGGCAAGTTATCACGATCTTTGGCACACGCCATTTTCCATTGGTATTGGCACTTATGTATTTTCGCAATCGTTGCACTTTTGGATTAACGATGCGCTCATGACTGTTTTTTTTCTCGTGGTCGGGATGGAGATCCGCCGGGAAATTCATGAAGGGGCCTTATCCAATTTCAGGCTTGCGGCATTGCCACTTGCTGCAGCCATGGGAGGTGTCGTTGCACCGGCCCTGATATATCTTTTCTTTAATAGCGCTCCCCCCAATAGTGCCGGATGGGCAGTGCCTACCGCCACGGATATTGCCTTTGCGGTGGGCGTACTGGCTTTGCTGGGGCGATCCATTCCCGGCAATGTCCGGGTGTTTTTGCTGGCCTTGGCTATTATTGATGATATTGTGGCTGTGCTGATTATTGCCGTGTTTTATTCTGGCGGCCTGGATTACAGTGGCTTGCTGATTGCGGCACTGGGAATCATAATGGTGCTTGGGTTGCAGATGATTGGCACCACTTCGGCTTATGCTTATGTGTTGCCTGGTGCTGTCTTATGGATAGGTTTGTTGCAAACGGGGGCGCATCCAACCCTGGCGGGTGTTGTGCTGGGTCTGATGACACCAGTATTGCCCGGTCGCATGAAAAAGCCGCCTTTAATGCTGGCGTCAGAGGCCATTAATACGTTTTCTCATCTCAATAAGCAAGATGCTTCACCCAATCACCTTGCAGAACCCGTGAAGCAGCTTAAGCGTGCCCAGCGTGAACTGATGGCACCGGTGACCCGCGTTCAAATGGCCCTGCATCCGTGGGTGGCTTATGGGGTTATGCCATTGTTTGCGCTGGCTAATGCAGGGGTTACCCTGGATGGGGTGGATTTGGCAATGGGGGGTTCACAATCGGTGTTACTGGGCATCTTGCTGGCATTGGTAATTGGCAAGCCGTTTGGCGTAATTGCCGCCAGTTGGCTGGTCGTCCGTTTGGGATGGTGTGTGCTCCCCCCCGGATTGAGCTGGGGTGGTATCAGTCTGGTTGGGTTGTTGGCAGGAATTGGTTTTACCATGTCGATTTTTATTGCCACGCTTGGCTTGGCAGATCCCAATCTGCTTGGGGCCGCAAAGCTGGGTGTATTATTGGCTTCCCTGACTGCAGCCATCGTTGGCCTAAGTTGGGGGTATCTCTACAAAAAAAGGCATAAGTAAGATACGCTGTTAACGAAAATACATGCAAATATTAAAAGATCTTGCACGGAGCATGCAATAAAATGAGGAAAGCAGTAGATGGCAAGGCCAGCGCAATTATGGTGTTGCTTTGCCTGATATGGGGGCTTCAACAAGTCGCCATCAAAGCCGTTGCCGCAGATATCCCTCCCCTATTGCAAGTTTCCATCCGCTCCGGCGTTGCTGCCGTGCTGGTTTTACTCTTTACCCGCCTGTTTTCACGCGACCAATGGGTTCAAGGCGTGGCCTTTCGCTCCGGGCTGGTGGTTGGTTTTCTGTTCGCGACCGAATTCATGCTGGTTGCCGAAGGATTACGTTGGACCTCAGCCTCACACATGGTTGTTTTCATGTATACGGCCCCCTTGTTTGCCGCTATCGGACTCCATCTGCGCTTACCTGAAGAGCGTCTGAATCCACGCCAATGGTTTGGCATGGCACTGGCTTTCACGGGCTTGCTGATTACCTTTTTGCTCACCCCTCAAGCCCAAAACGACGCCATCCCCAACCAATTACTGGGCGACTTGCTGGGTTTATGTGGTGGTTTTGCCTGGGGCATGACAACCGTGGCGGTACGAGTCAGCCGTCTAAGCGAAGCGCCACCCAACCAAACCCTGTTCTACCAGTTATTCGGCGGATTCATCTTCCTGATGCCGGTGGCATTTTTTACCCATCAAATAACATTCAACAGCACGCCACTGGTTTGGGCCAGCATGGGTTTCCAGACACTGGTCATTTCCTGCGCCAGTTATTTCACCTGGATATGGCTGATGCGCAAATACCTGACGGGTCGCCTGGGTGTGCTGTCATTCATGACGCCCCTATTTGGCGTACTGCTGGGCATACTGCTGCTGGATGAACCGCTGGAACCCACTTTCCTGGTGGGCTCGGTGCTGGCCCTGAGTGGACTTATTATTGTGAATACGGGCGGCAAACAAAGTTAACAATGCCCATTGCAAACATTATTGCGCCTTTGCGCTTAACAAATGACAAGTTGCAAACAATATACTTCAAGCTAAAAAACGGCTCTTGTCACCTAATTGATATTCAGCACGCTTTTTTAGTACCATACTTGCACAACATGACACCTAAACCGGACTAAAAACCGGTATAAAACAAAAACACCCTGCCAGACATTGCTGCTTTGGCCAGGAGACATGCATCAAGAGGAAACCCATGCCTGCTTATTATCAATTTCTGGAAAGAACCGTTAACCCGGACGGATCGGTAACCACCCAATATTGCTCAACCATCCACGCCCAGGGCGCCTGGAACCCGCATGAACAACATATGGCACCGGCCAGCGGTGTCATGGCCGTGGAACTTGAACAGTTTGCACCACGTGCAGACATGCGGATAGGCCGCATCAGTTTTGATATTTTCGGTTTGATCCATTTTGGCGAATTCAGCATTACCACCCGCATTATCCGTGCCGGAAAAACCATCGAGCTGCTTGAATCCGACATGCAGGCCAATGGCAAAACCTGTATTGTTGCCCGGGCCTGGCGCATGGCAACGCAAGACAGCAAACACATCGGCGGACTTGAAGATCAGGCAATCCTTCACCCGGAAACCTACCCGCTTTGGACCGGCCTGCGGCGCTGGCCAGGCGGCTATATTCACAGCCTTGAAACCAGAGCCGATGAAAACAACCGTACTGGCAAGGGTATTGTGTGGTTAAACAATGATCTGGCTATGGTTGAAGGCCAGCCAACCACCCCCTTTGCGCATTTAATTGGCATGGTGGATACCGCCAACGGCATTGTACCCAGACAGGATGGTGAATTTGCCTGGGCTTTTCCCAACCTGGACCTGCAAATTCATATGCACCGATACCCCACCGGACAATGGCTGGGCCTTGAAACAGTGCAACAATATGGCGAAGATGGCATAGGTTTGACCAGCTCGGTACTGCACGACATCCATGGTCCTTTTGGCCGCAGCGAACAAATTCTTACTTTACGAAAAATGGTATAGAAAAACCTGCTCAAATGATGCAAGCCCTGCCCACACAGGTCTGAGGTCAGGCTTGCACAAATTGGCAGCTTTTACGGAAAACATGATGCTGAAGAATCTGTTCGAACAGTTGCCCATGGTTACGGGACAGGAGTCTTTTGACGACCTGCTGGCCGTGCCCGGACTGCGTATTGAGCGCATTGTGTCACACGGGCAGGGCAGTCCACCCGGATTCTGGTATGAACAGGATTGGGATGAGTGGGTGATGGTTTTGCAAGGCAGGGCTGCGTTACAGGTTGAAGGAAAGGAAGATCTGGTTGTTTTGCAAAAGGGAGACCATTGTTGGTTGCCTGCCGGATGCCGGCATCGGGTTGTCTTTACAGCCAAGGATGAGGCCACGATTTGGTTGGCCGTGCATAGGGATTAAGCAGCTCCATTTATGGTAAGTCCTAGGTAATTTTTTTGCTCCAGGTTGTTACACTGAAAGCGGGTTATTAATTCGTGTATTTGATATAAACAGTTCTCGGTGCACGGAAAATATTTAATGTTAATAATACGGAGACTATTCCCATGAAAATTACTGCTATGCGCATCCTGAGTGCAGTGGGTATGAGCTGTGCACTGGCTTTTTCCGGCAGTGCCCTGGCGTCCGATAAGCCTATCGTTGTCAAGTTCAGTCACGTGGTTGCCGACAAAACTCCCAAGGGGCAGGGGGCCCTCAAATTCAAAGAGGTGGCTGAAAAGCTGTTGCCTGGCAAGGTTGAGGTTCAGGTTTTCCCAAGCTCACAGTTGTTTGGGGATGGCAAAGAACTGGAGGCCCTGTTGCTGGGCGACGTGCAGATAATTGCACCGTCACTGTCCAAGTTTGATCGTTACACCAAAAAAGTGCAGCTGTTTGATCTGCCATTCCTGTTTGACGACATGGAAGCCGTGGATCGCTTTCAGCAAAGTGACAAGGGTAAAGAGCTGCTGAACTCCATGCGTAACCGTGGGTTGCAGGGCCTGGCTTATTGGCATAATGGCATGAAACAACTATCCACCAACAAAGACACATTGCAGCGCCCCGAGGATGCCAAGGGCCTGAAATTCCGTATCCAGGCATCTGACGTGCTTGAGTCCCAGTTTCGGGCTTTGGGTGCCAACCCGCAAAAACTGTCTTTCAGCGAGGTATATCAGGCCTTGCAAACCGGGGTGGTGGATGGTCAGGAAAACACCTGGTCCAATATTTACTCACAAAAATTCCATGAGGTTCAGAAAAACATTGCTGAAACCAACCACGGTGTGATTGACTACATGGTGGTGACCAACGCCAAGTGGTGGGATGGATTGCCTGCTGATGTTCGTGAGGGCCTGCAACAAGCCATGGATGAAGCCACCAAGTTTGCCAACGAAGAGGCTGCCAAGCTGAATGAACAGGACAAGCAGAATATTATCGCCGACAACAAAGCCAAGGTTGTTCAATTGTCCAAGGAAGATGTGGAAGCCTGGCGTAAAACGATGGAACCGGTCTGGAAAAAGTTTGAGGGTGATATTGGCGCAGATCTGATCAAGGCGGCCCAGGAAGCCAACCAATAAAAAATGTTGGCTGGTTATGGACGGGTTGTTGTGTTTAATAGAGACGTTTGTAATCAGCCATTTATTTTGCATTGAAGGGATACCGACGCAAAGGCCCTTTTCTTTTTTCTAAAAACATGGAGTACAACCATGAATGTCCGCTGGTTTCATCGACTTGAAGAAGGGTTGATTGCTTTTTTGCTGGCAGCAATGACACTTGTTACTTTTGCTCAGGTCATTGCGCGGTACATATTCAATTACAGTTTCGTCTGGGCGCTTGAATTGTCCATTTTCCTGTTTGCCGGGCTGATCTTTTTGGGCCTGGCCTATGGCGTGCGGGTGAACGCCCATATCGGGGTGGATGCCCTGATCAAAATCCTGCCTAAAAAAATTGCCCATGTGGTGGGGATTATTGCCTGCCTGCTTTGTCTTGGTTATACCGTTATCGTCTTTTATGGTGCCTGGATATACGTAGATAAAATGTACATGATTGGTATTTTGGCGCAGGATATTCCCATTCCCCAATGGGTACCTCGTCTGGTGCTTCCCATTGGATTTTTAATGCTGTTTATCCGCTTTGCCGAAGTGCTGTTTCATATGCTGCGTGGACACCGTAGCCAGTTGCTTGGTGATGAGGCTGAAGACGCGCTTAAACATCTCAATGATGATGACCACTCCGATAACCTGCAGGAGCGCAAATGACCACTATCGCACTTTTTGTCATGCTGTTCGTGTTCATGTTCATGGGCACGCCTGTCGCGGTGGCTCTTGGGCTGTCTTCCATCCTTACCATTCTGTTTTTCGGTACAGACTCACTGGCTTCGCTGTCTCTTAAAATGTATGAGACATCCGAGCATTTCACACTGATGGCCATCCCGTTTTTCGTGCTGGCAGGCGCCTTCATGACAACAGGGGGCGTGGCCCGCCGAATGATCCGCTTTGCCAATGCTTCGGTGGGGCACTTGCATGGTGGCCTGGCGATTGCCTCGGTCCTGGCCTGCTGCCTGTTTGCCGCAGTTTCCGGCTCTTCTCCGGCAACGGTGGTTGCCGTGGGTTCTATTGTTATTGCCGGTATGGTTCGCGCGGGGTATTCACAGCCCTTTGCCGCTGGGGTGGTTTGTAATGCGGGTACACTGGGTATCCTGATTCCGCCGTCCATTGTGATGGTGGTTTATGGTGCGGCCACCGAAACCTCGGTAGGGGCATTGTTCATGGCAGGTGTCATACCGGGCATCGCTTTGGGTGTGTTGCTCATGGTCGCCATTTATATCATTGCCCGTATCAAGAAATTTCCCCTGCAACCGCGTGCGTCAGCCAAAGAATTGCTAACAGCTGGTCGTGATTCTATTTGGGGCCTGGCCCTGGTATTCATTATCCTGGGCGGTATCTATGGAGGGGTTTTCACACCTACCGAAGCCGCGGCTGTGTCAGCGGTGTATGCTTTCGTTGTGGCCGTTTTCATTTATCGTGATATTGGGTTAAAGCAAGTACCCGGGGTTTTGCTGGATGCCTCCAAGGTAACGATCATGCTGATGTTCATTATTGTTAACGCACTGCTGTTTGCACACGTGTTAACGACAGAACGCATTCCGCAAATCATTGCTGAACAGATTATTGCCTGGGACATGGCTGCCTGGCAGTTTCTGATTGTCGTCAATATTCTGTTGTTGATTGCCGGCATGTTTATGGAGCCCACCGGTATTATTTTGATCCTTGCTCCTATCCTGTTTCCGATCGCCATGGAGCTGGGGATAGATCCGGTTCATTTGGGTATTATTATGGTGGTTAACCTGGAAATTGGTCTGGTAACACCCCCTATTGGCTTGAATCTGTTTGTGACGGCAGGCATTACAAAAATGACAATTGGCCAAGTGATAAAAGCCGCCTCACCATGGCTGATTTTACTGCTGGGTTTCCTGGTGTTTGTGACGTATATCCCCGCCATCTCGCTGTGGCTGCCAAAACTGCTTGGGTAATGTTAGGGCAGGCAGATGCCCGAAAGGGCACAAAGGCTAAATTTCGTCACACATAAGCATAAGCAGTCATGAATGATCCCCAGCCTGCTGGATTTGATACCAGCAGGCTGGGGATCTTTTTTTGTTTTAACGCGTCATGCGTTTAAGCGTATCGTCACGTAAAATAAAATGATGGTAAAACGTCGCACCAATATGACCAATCACCAGTAAAAGAAACAGCACGGCCACGGGAGCGTGCAGGCTGCCCACAGAGGCCATCCAGGCGATGCCCGTTTCGCTTCTTTCGATCAATTGCATGCCAAAAACCTTAAGTCCGTAACCTTTGCCAACCATATAGAAAATGCCCAGAACCGGTAGCAGCAGCATGACTAGATACAGCAGGAAATGACCGATTCTGGCCAGTGGTGCCAGTGGGCCGCTTAATTTCGGGCGATGTGCAGACTGTTTGATTGCCCAGTACACACGCACAATCCCCAAAATGAGGATCAGAAAACCGATGGAAATATGCCATGGCACCAGGGTTTGGCCTATCCAGTGTTCGCCCTCATTAATAAGGTCGCCTATTTTCAGGAATTGCCAGACAATCAATATGGCCATTCCCCAGTGAAACCATCGGGACAAACTGCCGTAACGTTCGGGTGTATCGCTCATTGTTCACTCCTTGGATCGTGGAATGGGTTTGGAAACACGGTATTAACAAGTTGTGGATGAATGGGGGCAGGTATGTTTTTGACAGATTACCATGAATTAACGGGTTGAAAAAAAAACATATTTTTATAGCTAGGTATAAATACCAATATGGTGAGGTTGTCTTTTAATCAATAATTTATATCGACTACGATATTATCGATATCGATAGAATAAATTAAAAGTACATTCACATATGTATGTGAATAAATTGCGCAGGCAGTGAGGAAGACAAAATGAATCAGCAGGAAGGGTTGAAGCACGCTTCAGTCATTGATATGCATGCCCATATTGTATTGGCTGAAACTATGGGGGCAGCAGGTGATTATGGGCCGTTCTTGGGTAAGTATCCGGATAATACGCCTTATTTTCAAATAGGAAAAACATACCGCCTGAATGGCGTGAAGTATGAAGGCAGTCCCTTCATGGATGTGGATTGCCGTCTTGAAAAAATGGCAGAAAGCGGTATTGATTACCAAGTGCTTTCACCTAATCCACTTACCTATTTTCATTTTATTCCCGCTCAGGAAGCCATCCGGTTTTGCCGGATTCACAATGATGCGGTCGCTCGCCTGGTCGGTAACAACAGTCAAAAATTGGGTGCTTTTGCCGCCTTGCCAATGCAGGATCCCAAAGCAGCCAGCGAGGAATTGAAACGTGCCGTTAATGAGTTGAACCTGATGGGGGCGGGCTTTGGCACAGACATGCCATTGCGTTTGCATGACCCTGCCATGGATATTGTGTATGAAACCGCGGCTGAACTGGGGGTTCCCCTTTATATTCATCCGAGCCCAGCGGGTATTGATGGTCCGGAAGGGGATCCGGTTTTGCGTCATTTTGAACTGGATATTGTGGCAGGGTTTACCTGTCAGGAAACGCTTGCCATCGGATCCCTGGTGTATGGTGGGGTCTTGGAGCGGCACGAAAACCTGAAAATTTGTATCAGTCATGGTGGTGGTGCGGTGGCCATGACCCGTTACCGGATGGCGCAGGCGGCCCGCAAACGGCCCTGGTCACCGGCTTCGCTCAGGGAAACAGGCAATTTTGAAGCCATGCTCAAGCGACTTTGGGTGGACACGCATATTGGGCACCCCAAGGGGATAGAGCTTTTATCCGAAACATTTGGTGCCGATCATTTGGTTTATGGGACCAACTTTGCCGGTTGGGATATGCCTGACAATCTGGACAGTCATGCCCTTCCTGGTTTTCTGGCAGACAACGCACGCAAATTGCTTTGTCGGACCTGAACAGGCACTGATATCAAGAGAATAAATATGGGAATGCATTTATACATCCATGGCGGACAGGTCATTGACGGGACCGGTGCTGCACCTTTTGCCGCTTCTGTTCTGGTGCGTGATGACAAAATTATGGCACTCGGGCAGGAAGCTGATCAGCAGGTGATGCATCTGGATCAGGTCAAACGGATTGATGCCAGTGGTTTGACTGTTATGCCGGGGCTGATTGATTCACATTGTCATTTGAGCTTTGATGACGCCTCTTCGAATCTTGAGATTTTTCATCAACGGCGTAATGCCCTGTCGGTATTGGTTGCTTCGTATAACGCCAAAAAAGTACTGCGTGCCGGTGTGACTTCAATTCTTGATCCCGATTCGGTATTTGCCAACTCGCTTGATCTTCGTGATGCCATCAATGCCGGTTACGTGGAAGGTCCGCGCATGGTCTGCGGTGCTTATGCCCTAATCACGGGTGTGGGTGGAACCGCCGGTCATTTAATCGCCGATGAGGGTGTGACCGGCTATTACCGTGTGGTGCAGGGGGACGATGAAATTATCAAGGAAGTGCGTCGCCAGATAAAAGAGGGTGTGGACTGGATCAAGGTACATGTGTCAGGGGTGGTGCCGCATTATGCCCACTTGGGTGAGCGTTGCAGCTGGAGCCAGAAGGAGCTGGATCTGGTGTGTGAGGTTGCACATGACATGGGGGTTCCGGTGATGGGGCATTGCCGGGGTGCAGAAGCGGTTAAACGTGCAGCCAAGGCTGATTTTGACATGCTGTTTCATGCGACAGGCATGGATGAAGAAGCCATTCAGATGGTTATTGATAAACGCATACCGGTTTGCCCATCGTTAACATTTCAGGCCAATATCGCGGATTTTGGCACGCAAATTGGTACCAGCCAGGCCCTGATCGACTTGTTTAAAAATGAAATCCAGGAATCGGTCGAGCCAATGAAACGCCTGATTGCCGCCGGTATTCCTTTGATTTGTGGCAGTGAAAGCGGCTTTACCGCTGTGCCTTACGGAGATTGGCATCATCGTGAAATGGAGGTTTTTGTCAATCATTTTGGCATGACACCCTTGCAGGCTATTCGCAGTGCAACGGCAGACAATGCTTTTGCCATGAAAATGTCCGGTGAGCTGGGTTTGATCAAACCCGGCTGCTACGCCGACATATTGTGTATCGAGGGCGATCCATCCCAGCAAATTTCCCTCTTGGGGGAGACCCGGCTTATTCAGCACGTGATCAAGAATGGCCAATCGCTTGACCTTTCTCCATTACCCGCACACAAGCGTTTGTCGGGCTGGCATATTCCCTCTATGGGGCAACGGATTAGTAAAAATGCGGTCATGCCGGCATTCAATTGATTTTGCAGTTTCAAGGCATTAATACAGACTTAAACCAATTATCAAAGAGACATATATGAAACCTATCAGTACGCTTTTGATGGCATCCGCCTTATCGCTGACCCTGGCTTATACCGCACAGGCACAATCCATTGATACGAAAAAATTTGCCGTGGTTGGAACATGGGGGCAGCTTGACCACTGGAAAAGGGAAGACAAATTCTGGAACCAGACATTGCCTGCCGTTTCAGGGGGCAAGTTGACGGCCAATGCCAAGCCATTGACCGAGCTGGGTATGGACGGCCAGAAGATCATGCGAGACCTGAGGGCCGGGGCCTTCGATTTTGCCCATGGGGTTTTTCTTTATGTTTCCAGTGACAGTCCGGTCATTGAAGGGGGGGACCTGTCGGGTGTGTCTCCTGATCTGGCCACATTCCGTAAAACCATGAATGCCTATCTTCCGGTGCTGAACAAAGAGTTTGAGAAAAAATTCAATTCTAAAATACTTATGCTGTATGCCTTTGACGAAACCAATATGCAATGCAAGTTGCCGGAAAACACACCGTCTGAAGTGGGTCTGGAGGTATTCAAGAACCTGAAAATCAGAAGCTTTGGTGCCTCGATTTCTGACTTTATCTCTGAGTCGCTGGATGCCGTGCCGGTTCCGGTCGCTTTTGGTGAGGTGCTGCAAAGTCTGCAGAAAAACACCATTGATTGCGGTGTTTCGGGCGTTCGCTCTGCCTATGATGCCAAGTGGTGGCAGGTGGCCACACATAATGTGAACCTGTCATTGGGTTATACCGCCTCATTCCTGGCCGTTAACAAAAAAGTCTGGGACAAGCTATCCCCTGATACGCAAAAATTGATTGAAAGCGAAGTGGCCAAACTGGAAGAGGAAATGTGGCAGGCAACGGCCAGGAATAACGAGCAGGGCCTCAATTGCATTACTTCTGGTTCATGTGATACCGAGAATGGCAATATGAAGCTGGTCAGGCTGACAGAAGAGGCGCAAAAAGCGCTGAAGCAGTCAATCAATGACAAGGTGGTGCGCAATTGGGCAAGCCGTTGCAAAACCCGAAGCGCCACTTGCGTGGATGACTGGAACAGCACAGTCGGTGAGGTGGTAGGCATGCGTGCGGAATAAACAGGCATGATGTGGCTGATGAGTCAGATCCGATGTCTTCTGGAGTAAGAGTAATGTTGTCAGATATATACCGTTTCCTGCATCGGATTTCCCGGTTCGGTGTTTGGATTTGTGGTGGCGGTTTTTTATTGATTTCGATTGGCGTGTTCATTGAGGTTTTGATGCGCTATCTGTTTCAAACAAAATTCAGCGGTTCGGGCGAACTGGCCGGTTATATTTTTGCCATCTCAACAACATGGGGTTTTTCATATTGCCTGTTTGAAAAAACCCATGTACGGATCGACTTTGCCTATCAACATATGCCTAAACCCCTTCAGGGGATCATGGACTGGCTCTCCCTGTTAAGTCTGCTGGTTTTCTCGGTCTTATTGGCCAGCAAGGCCTGGATGACTTTCATGGAGTCCATCGAGTTTTCATCCATGTCAACCAGTGCCTTGCAAACGCCTTTATGGATTCCACAACTGGCATGGGCCGTTGGATTCATCATGTTTGCCCTGAATGCCGCCTTTCTGGTGGTTTATACGGGTTTGTTACTGCTGGCTGGCGACAGACAGGCCGCTGCAAAAGTGGCTTGCATTCCTTCAACTCATGAGTAATTGGTAAATACAGGAACATCATCATGGTTTTTTTACTCATCGTCGCCGTTTTGCTTGTTTTGGTATTCATGAGCATACCCGTGGCGTCTGTGCTGGGACTGCTGACAATGTGGCTCGATCAGGCATACACAGACGGACGCATGTCGTTGACGTTTGGCGGTTTCATCTGGGATGCCAGTACCCAATTCATCCTGATCTCGGTACCCTTGTTCATCTTGCTGGGTGAAATAGTTCTGCGTGCCGGTTTGGCTGAGAAAATGTATATGGCCGTATCCAAATGGCTGTCGTGGTTGCCGGGTGGTCTGATGCACGCCAATATCGGTTCTTCGGCCATTTTTGCCGCAACTTCCGGTTCCAGCGTGGCAACCGCCGCCACCATAGGTACCGTGGCGTATCCTGAAATTGGCAAGCGCGGTTATAAAGAGTCCCTGTTTCTGGGTTCTATCGCTGCCGGTGGTACCTTGGGTGTTCTCATTCCCCCCTCGGTGGTGCTGATTGTCTACGGTGTGTTAACACAGACTTCCATCCCCGAGCTTTATCTGGCCGGTATTTTGCCAGGATTGTTGCTAGTGGTGTTGTTTTCACTGGTGATCATTGTGGCCTGCCTGATCAACCCCTCTTATTCCGGACAGAAGCAGTCAAGCACATGGGCGGAAAAAATGACGGTGCTGCTTGATCTGGTACGGCCGCTGATTCTGTTTATGGGAGTGGTTGGCTCTATTTATGCCGGTATTGCCACGCCTACCGAAGCGGCATCCTTTGGCGTGGTGTTTGCATTGGGACTGGCCTGGTGGGAAAAGAAACTGACCGTTCCCATGTTGCTGGCGTGTTTTGAAAATACGGTTAAAACAACCGCCATGATCATGCTGATCATTTTTGCCGCCATGCTGCTGAATGTGGTGATTGGATATATGGGGGTCATCCAGTCGGCCACCGAATTCATCAAGACATTGAATCTGACTTCCCTGGAAACCCTGATGATCTTGGTGGTTTTTTATCTGATCCTGGGCATGTTCATGGAAACCTTTTCCATGATGCTGACGACGATCGGACTGGTTTTCCCCTTGATGACCTCATTGGGTTTTGATCCGGTCTGGTTCGGAATTGTGTTAACGATTTTGATGGAAATTGCGCTCATCACGCCACCGATCGGGGTCAATCTTTTTGTGGTGCAGGGGATTCGGAAAAATGGCGGCGCTTTTAACGATGTCTGCGTGGGGGCCATTCCTTTTGTATTAATGATGCTGCTTCTTATTGTGCTGGTAACCATCTTCCCCGAAATCATTCTTTGGTTGCCCAACAAATTTTATTAATGGAAAAAAAATGACTGATATTGACAGCCTGGTTAAAAGAATAGATCGCCTTGAGTCCCGTAACGCCATTATTGAGTTGGGTACGCGTTATGCCATGGCCTGTGATGAACATGATATGCCGGCATTGCTTTCCCTGTTCACCGAAGACGCTGTATTTGACTCGCCCAGTGGTGTCATGAAGGCCCATGGAAAGGGGGCCATCGAGGCCATGTTTATCAATATGCTTAAAATTCGGGGCCCTGCCTATCACTGGACGCATGATCATATTGTTGAATTTGATCATGATGATCCCGATAGGGCAACGGGTATTGTGTTAAGCCATGCAGAGACTTCGCCGGATGGTCAAGGAAGCATGGCAGCGATGAAATATGAAGATGTTTATGCAAGAGTAAATGGACAGTGGAAATACGCCAGAAGAAGCATTCATTTTCTGTATTACACCCCCATCAGCGAATATGGTCAGATCCTGAACCGAAAGGACCGGCTTGTGGTGGGCGGGAAGCGTCTGCCAGCAGACTATCCCGAATCATTGCCCAGTTGGCAGGAATTTGAAAAAAACCATGCCTGATAAGCACGGTTTTACTGGAAATAAGGAAAGGATCATGGAGACAAGAATGGAAAAAATTGAGCTGGCCAGACGGGCCCTGGCGCATTTTGACACGAAAGGAACCGACCAGGCCGCCAGCACCCTTGAGTTGCCCGTTACCTTGTATGGCGATGTTGAACGTTTTCAGAGAGAAAAACAGGCTATTTTCATGGAACTGCCCCTGGCACTGGCAATGAGTATCGAGCTGCCTGAGCCTGGCAGCTATAAGGCCATGACCGTGATGGATAAGCCCGTTCTGCTCTCACGTGATGAGAACGGGCAGGTGCATGCGTTCATTAATGCCTGTCGTCATCGTGGGGCACCGGTATGTCAGGAGGGTAAAGGACAGGGTAAACGGTTCGTTTGCCCCTATCATGCCTGGCAATATGGTCTTGACGGCCAACTGAAAGGCATTTATGGCTCCAACACGTTTGGGGACGTGAGTCCGGCCACGCATTCACTGACCGAATTGCCCTGTGCCGAGCAAAGTGGTTTGATCTGGGTCTGCCTGACTCCGGGTAAGGTTTTTGACATTGATGAGTGGCTGCAAGATTTTAAAGAGCAGCTGGATGGATTGCAGTTGAACAATTGGCATATTTACGAGCAGCGCTGGCTGGATGGCCCCGGCTGGAAAGTGGCCTGGGACGGTTATCTTGAGGCCTATCATCACAATACCTTGCATGCCAACACGGTTGGACGCTACACGATTGGCAACTTAATGCTGCATGATACATATGGCCCGCACCAGCGTCTGGTGTTTGCCAGACGTACGCTGGCGGAAATGAAAGCGCAGGAAGAAAAAGACTGGGATCCCGATTTGCACTTGCGGCAAATCCATTCTGTTTTTCCTAACCTTTCCATTTCGGGTGTGCTGGGCGACCATTGTCTGGTCAGTCATGTTTTTCCCGGGGCAACGCCCGAAACAACGCGAACCCTGCAAACGGTCCTGGTGGCCAAAGTGCCGGAGACTGAAGAGGAGAAAAACAAATCCGAAGCTTTTAGCGCAACCGTGTTGCAGGCGGTGCAGCAGGAAGATTATCCCATGGGGTATAAAATCCAGCAGGGATTGCCCGCGGGGGGCAATCGTTTCTTTACCATTGGCCGTAATGAGCCTGCGATTCAGCATTATCACAAATGGGTCAGGCATTTTGCCGGTGACGAGGAGCAAACATGTTTGTAGAGCAAAGAACCTATACCTTCAAGGCTGGTATGGTTCCACAGTTCATGGCCTTGTATGAGAAAGAAGGCCTGGCCATTCAGAAGACCATCCTGGGCAATATGGTTGCTTATTTCACGTCTGAGTTCGGTACTCTGAATCAGACGGTGCATTTGTGGCAATATCAAAGTTTTGAAGACAGGGCCGCCAGGCGGGCTGCCTTGGCGGCCAATGAGCAATGGCAGGCATTTTTTGCCAAGGTGGCACCGATGTTGATCAGCCAGGAAAGCAAAATCCTGCAGCCGGCCTCATTTTCACCAATCAAGTAAATAGTTTGGAATTAAAGGATTGTAACAATGGATCTTGGTATTGCAGGGAAAAAGGCACTGGTATGCGGTGCCAGCAAAGGCCTGGGTTTTGCCTGCGCCCAGGCACTTGCCAAAGAAAGTGTTGATGTTACCCTGGTGGCCCGAACCGAGAGCACCTTGCGGCAGGCTGCCGCAACGATTCAGGCAACGGCCGGGGGCCGGGTTGATTATGTGGTGGCCGATGTCACTACCGCAGAAGGTCGTGAGCGTGTTTTGCAGGCATGCAGCCGTCCGGATATTCTGGTCACCAATGCTGCAGGCCCGCCACCGGGCAATTTTCGCGAGTGGTCGATCGATGACTGGTCGCGTGCCCTCAATGATAATATGCTCAGCTCAATCGAACTTATTCGCATGACCATTGATGGCATGATCCAGAACCGCTTTGGACGTATCGTGAACATAACATCCAGTGCGGTGAAGGCGCCCATTCCCGCACTGGGGTTGTCCAATGGCGCCAGGGCGGGCCTGACCGGTTTTGTGGCGGGTCTGGCTCGTGAGGTTGTTCAGCATAATGTCACCGTCAACAATCTGTTGCCCGGTTTTTTCGATACGGACAGATTACGCAATACGCTGGATTATTTGGCAAAACAGGCATCGACGACGCTTGAGGACTATCGTCAGGAGCATCAACAAACCATACCGGCCCTTCGCTACGGCAAGCCAGAAGAGTTTGGTATGATGTGCGCATCAATGTGTAGCGCCCATGCAGGATATTTAACGGGACAAAACATTCTTCTTGATGGCGGCTTCTATCCCGGCACATTTTAACGCTGACCATGCGTTGTTTGCCAGAATGCCATGAATACCTTCATTGGGACGATAATGGATATTACAAACAATAAATCATCAGACAGGCTGGATTCAAGGCTATCGTATCTTTTCCATTTGATTGGTGCCCGTTTTCTGCAGATCGGCAACCGGCATTTCCGTCATTTGGGACTTAACCATTATTCAGCCAGAATGCTGGTTCTCCTGATGGATAACGGGGAAATGAAAACGGGTGATCTGGTTAGCCGGCTTGGCCTGCCGCAATCCACCATTTCAACGCAATTGCAGGTGCTGAACAAACGTAAACTGATCAAGCGCAAGCGCTCTGAAAAAGACAATCGTTCGGTAATGGTTGAACTGACCAAGGAGGGACATGAACTGGCGGTGGATTGCAATCATTTGAGTCAGGCCGTGCAGGATTATCTGGTTGGTCATTTCGAAGAAAAAGAGTTACTGAAAAATGTCCAGTTTCTTGAAAAAATCAATAAATTGCTGGGTGAACTTGAACATCAGGATCTTTACGAGTTCAAGAAAAACGAACATAACAATGGTGCATCTGATTGAAAACTGAATTATTATCTGAATAGTCCGTTTTCGGTTTTACCAGTCGACTCAAGGTTTCTATTATGCAAAATACAGGTTTATTTCATCAGCAGGCTTACATTAATGGCCAATGGCTGGATGCCGACTCAGGACAGGTGCAAACCATCCTGAACCCGGCTACTGGTGAGTTGTTGGGTACGGTTCCAATTATGGGGGCGGCAGAAACCAGGAAGGCCATTGAAGCGGCCAATAATGCCTTGCCGGCCTGGCGTGCAAAAACTGCCAAGGAGCGCTCACAACTATTGCGTAAATGGTTTGAACTGATGCTTGAGCATCAGGATGAGTTGGCCCGTTTGATGACGCTGGAGCAGGGCAAGCCCCTGGCTGAAGCCAAAGGAGAAATCCTGTATGCCGCTTCGTTTGTGGAATGGTTTGCCGAAGAGGCCAAACGGGTTTATGGTGATGTGATTCCCGGGCCACAGGCCAACAAGCGCGTGATTGTGGTTAAACAGCCGGTGGGTGTCACGGCAGCCATTACTCCCTGGAATTTCCCCTCTTCAATGATTACCCGCAAAGCGGCACCTGCCTTGGCGGCTGGGTGCACCATGGTCCTGAAGCCAGCGCCCCAAACACCATATTCCGCACTGGCCCTGGCCGAGCTGGCGGTGCGTGCGGGCATCCCCAAGGGTGTGTTCAACGTGGTAACGGGTGATGCCATTGCCATTGGCACTGAATTAACCGGCAATCCACTGGTACGCAAATTGTCTTTTACCGGCTCCACCCAGGTGGGGCGCCTGTTAATGGCCCAGTGTGCGCACGATCTCAAGAAGGTATCCCTGGAGCTGGGCGGTAACGCTCCGTTTATCGTGTTTGAAGATGCCGATCTGGACGCAGCCGTTCAGGGAGCAATCATTTCCAAGTTCCGCAACAACGGACAAACCTGCGTCTGCGCAAATCGCCTGTATGTTCATGACAAGGTTTACGACGCCTTTGTTCAGAAACTGGTTGCGGCGGTAGAAAACTTCAGGGTTGGCAACGGGATGGAGCCGGAAACCACCATGGGGCCCCTGATTGATCAGAATGCACTGGCCAAGGTCAAGTCACACATCGAGGACGCCCTTGAAAAGGGCGCCCGCATCGTGACGGGTGGCAAACCCCATGCGCTGGGTGGTACTTTCTTTGAGCCTACCGTCATGGTTGATGTGCCCGTTAATGCGATAGCGGCCAAGGAGGAAACGTTTGGTCCCCTGGCTCCTGTCTTCCGTTTTCATCATGAAGAAGAAGCCATTGCCTATGCCAATGACACCGAATATGGTTTGGCGGCCTATTTTTATACACGGGATATCAGCCGTGTTTTCAGGGTGGCCGAAGCCCTGGAGTATGGCATGGTGGGTATTAACTCGGGAGCCATTTCAACTGAAGTGGCACCCTTTGGTGGCGTGAAAGCATCGGGCCTGGGACGCGAAGGGTCCAAATACGGCATCGAGGAATATATCGAGATCAAATACCTGAGTCTGGATATTTAAGCCCAATTTATCACTTGCTCAACTGGTCGTCATCCCGTAATGTATGGGTTCGGTAAGGCATAAACCAATCTTAGCCTGGAGCCCTGGATGATCGACCTGTCTTCCCCCTTGAAAGCCGATACGTTCACGCATGTCCGTATCATTGTTGGGATAATTACCGGCTTGTGCATGACCCGTTTGCTTAACGGGTTAAGCCGTTTTGTTCAGCAACCCAATAAAAATCATGTGTTTTTTGTTCATATTGGCTGGACTTTTTTTCTTTTGCTGGACATGGTCAATTTCTGGTGGTTTCAAATCAGATTGTCCAACACGGTGGTATGGAGTTTTGAACTATATCTGTTCATCCTTTTCTATGCCTCGCTTTACTTTTTTACCTGCACCATTCTTTATCCGGACAAAATAGATCATATCAACAGGATGGATGACTACTTCCTTTCCAGACGGGCCTGGTTTTTTGGCTTGCTGATTGCGCTGAACGTGACGGATTTGCTGGACACCACGCTGAAAGGGAAAGATTACCTGGCGTATCTGGGGTTGCCCTATATAATGCACATCAGTGTTTTTGTGGTGCTGTGTGGCATTGCCATGCGTACCCGGCAACTGCGGTTTCATAAAGGTTTTGCCGCTTTTGCCATTGTTGAGGAAGCCATCTGGGCGGTATTTGCGTACAGTTCTATTGTTTAAACCCGTTTTCCTGCAAGGAATCAAGTAGGTGGTAACTCATTAATCCGGGAGTTTGGTTAAATGCGCTATGTTTTAATGTTTTTGTTTGTATTTTTAACAGGTTGTACGGGCATTCCCAAAGGGATAGAACCCGTTCAGAATTTTGACTCCCGGCGCTATCTGGGCAAATGGTATGAAATTGCACGGCTGGACCACTCTTTCGAACGCGGACTGCAGCAGGTAAGCGCAGAATACACGCTTCGTGAGGATGGTGGCATCAAGGTGCTTAACCGTGGCTTTAATACGGCTAAAAATAAATGGGAAGACGCTGAAGGCAAGGCCTATTTTGTGGAAGACAGCAATCAGGGTTACCTGAAGGTTTCTTTCTTCGGCCCTTTTTACGGCGCTTACGTTATTTTTGATCTGGGCAAGAATTACGAATACTCATTGATAACCAGCCACAATAGAGATTTTTTGTGGCTGTTGTCCAGAACCCCAACCATTGATGAAACGCTTAAAAAAGAACTGCTGGCGAAAATGGAAAGTCGGGGTTTCAAAACACAAGACCTGATTTTCGTGGATCAGTCAGGGGCACAATAGGCTTTATCACTGGTGCAGAAGCCATGACACAGGAGCCAGGGTCAATTCAAAGAGCATGGACTGTGTCAGCGCTCCTTTAAAGCGTTACACGAAAGCCAAGAATGGGCAGGTCTTCCATTTCAATGGTTTCCGCCTTGGCAGGAACCGGCCCTCGATTGAAGAGGTCGTGCAAGGCCTCGGGGGTGGGTTCCACGCCCAGTATGACCGCCTGGACAATAGGCCCTTCCTTAAGTTGCAAATGACCATATACATAGGGCGCAATCTTTTCAAACCGGGGGTGGCAGGCTGGCGCGATATTGTGCGTTGCATAAAGCAGGGTGGCATCACCGCTTAGTGTTATGCCTTCTACTTCCCAACTGCCGCAATGCTCACAGCACCCGGTTGGGGGAAACGTGACGTTTTTGCATTTTTTGCATTTCATCGCCCAAAAAACACCCTGCTTCAGGCCCTCGTAGTACCAGCGAATCAGGTTTGGCTGTTCAATAATGTCGTTCATATTAAACTCCTCCCAAAACCATAACCGTGCCGATCATGGCGTAACCGTGAGTATGGATAAGTGATATTTCCGGAGGCTTGCGCAGTTGCCTTGCACCGGCGAGGCCCCTCATTTGCAGGACGGCTTCATAGGTATCCGAGCCGGCACTGGCACCCCAGGCATGGCCGAACGCATGGCGTCCTCCGTGGGTTGACATCGGTCGGTCCCCATCAAACCTTAGCCGTCCCTCACGGGCTGCCTCAAGTCCTTTGCCCGGCTCAAGATAGCCTATGGTTTCAGCGGTGCAAATACTTGAAATATGCGAACAGTCATGGGTGTGCAGGTAATCGATGTCTTTGGCGGTGATGCCTGACATCTCCATGGCCTGGTCTGTGGCACGCCTGTCAAATTCCCAATAGGTGGGGTCTTCACCGTACCAGGGCAGATCACTGTAGCTGATGCCAAAACCCTTTAATTCGACCGGTTTGGAACGATTGTTTTTGGCAAGACTGGCACGGGTCAGGACCATGGCCGATGCACCATCTGCCGTGGTGACAAGGCTGAGCAACCTGGAGGGCCAGGCAACCCGGGGGTTGTGTTCGTCCGAGAGCCAGAGATCGTACGGGTCAGAAAAACCCTTGCGCGTAGCGCGATCTTCCAGGGTTTCCTGGATATTTGCCTTTGGATTCATCGAACCATGCAGTCTGCGCGTTCTGCACAATTCGAACATGCCTCTTTCAAAGTCTTCGATTGATAGACCGTATTTCCGGCAATAGCCCAAGGCGACCAGACCGTTATAGACCGAGAAAATATCGTAACCTTGCGGCACGCTATATGCCTGGTTGACGGCCATATCAGTCCATAACCAGGTTTGCTGGTGTGATATTGGTTCACGCTCGTAGGGGCTGAAGTCTTTGACTTTAGTCCGGGTTGTTTCAAACCCGTAAACAAGAACCGTATCGTAGGCGCCCGATGCAATGGCCATGGCAGCCATGGCAGCGCCTACATTGGTGGTTGAGCATTGCGCTTCAAAATGCACCCCGGTCTTGAACTGGGTGCCTGTCCACTTTGATAACTGGGAATAGGTGCCCGGCACCTGCGAGCTGTGAACCATTGCATTGCCGGCAAAGACGGCATCGACATCCTGACCTGAAATACCTGCATCATCCAGTGCTTCTTTAACTGCCCTTGCTGTCAGTTCCTGGATACTTGTTCCTTTTAACTCCGGTGTGCTGAGCAGGTCTCCAAACCGCGAGCAACCCACTCCTGTTATAAAAACCTGCTCTTTAAGCTTCCTGCGACTCATGGTAAACCCTCCTGATGTATGTACATCCGAATGTTGTGTTGAACCACTGAACTACCACTGGAAATTTACTTGCTTATTGATGCAACTTGTTATTTTTATTGAAAAAATAATACCACTTTGACAGTAGGGTTTCAATGGTTTTTTATTTTATTCAGCTCAGGTTTGTGCTTGATGATGGGTGATGCGTAGGTATTTTCCACAATAGTTACAAAAGTCCTTAAAATCAACATGAGTCTTTTTCTTAATTTCAACCTCCGTGTGACGTTGAGCGATGATTGGATACTGTTGACCAGTAATGGATATTTCATGCTTGAAGATATTTCGATTCCCACGCCACAAGAGCAGTTAAGATTTCTGAAGCAGATCCAGACAATATTGCAATCGGGAAGCTTTACATCCACTTATAAATTTGCCTTGCTGATCAGTCTGTCCAGGCTGGCTATTGAGCAGGGAGTGGATACCGGTGAATGTCTGACATTGGATTATCTTGATATTGCAGAAAAATTCATTGATTTGTACTGGTGGCAGGCCAGACCTTATCAGTTTAATGAGCAGGCACCTTTTGTACTGCAGCAAAGCACGGGGCCACAGGCCAGTATTGTGAATTTGGTGTTGGCGGCACAGGAAAAATTTAAAACCCTGGCTGCGGCCAGGCAAAATGCCGCTGAATGGTTGAAGCTGAAAAAAGCGGTTGCCGGCACCGTTAAAAGAATGCCAGTGGTGTATTTGCAAAACCTGAATGGCCAAAGTATTGAGTTTTTATATCATCTGGATGCATCGAGGCATCATTTGCAGTTATTGCCCAAGGTGATGTATTGCTTAAGGCAGTTTAGCGAAATGATCGAAGAGTTGTGCCAAAAGCGCTGGGTGGATTTTGTGCGGGAAAATAAAAACAACCTGCCCGTATTGGATGGCCTGCCAGACCTGAATGCGTTCCTGTTTGCACCTACCCGGAACCAGCTGGGTAAAGTGGCCGATTTTTTAATGGATTTGCAACAGTGCCGCTGTTTTTACTGCAATCAGTCACTGAAGAACAAAAAAGTTGCGGTGGACCATTTCATACCCTGGTCGTTATATCCAGCGGATACCGGACATAACTTTGTGTTGGCGGACAGTACGTGCAATTCGCAAAAAAGCAATTTTCTGGCCGCAGAAAATTATCGCCAACAATGGCAGGAACGTAATGTCCAGCATGATTCACTTATTACGGCCGAGTTGTCCCGTCAGGGGTTCCTGACGGATATCCGGCGCTCTCACCGTGTTGCGTCCTGGGCTTACCAACAGGCCATGGAGAATAATTACTTGCTTTGGGAGGGTGGGAAAAACATCCGTTTTCAAAGGCGCCATTATGAAACTTGAACGATTTGAACGCCTGCGTAAGGCGCAAAAGGCTTATCACCGTCGCTGTAAATGGGTGATGAAAAATGGCATATATGTGATCCATTCCTATGATGAAAAAAAGCCGGATGACTTGTCCTGGTGGAGTGACGCCGGCTTTATTCTGGGAGACCGGCGCGTGATGGTCTGGTGGCAGCATCCGCGCTTCGTTTATGCTGAGGCGCTTGATGAGCAGGCCCGCCAGGAGGCCGGTCATTCTCCGGTCAATGGACGACTTTTTGATGACGGCATCCCCAACCACAAACCGGTTGGTCGCTCACGTAAAAAAATCATCAGCTATACCGTGCCTCCAGGCACGGATGAAACCCGGCAATATTATGACAGGCTGGATACGATCAACCAGAGATTGCAAAAAGAGGGAATGGATTTTACCGTGAAACCCTGTTGGCAACGTGAATGTCTTTCATGGGCGACCGGAGTAGAGCTGGTGGCACCGCTGGAAGTGCGTAATGAAACGGAACTTGAAAACGTAATCGATCTGGCAAACCGCCTGCTTCGGGGACAAACCACGCTTGAACACGAGTTTCCGGGGTATGCCTATGGCAGGGAACAGTGGCTGCAAGAGCAGGATAAACGTTAAACCCTGAGTCACCAGACTGGTTCCCATGCTAGGCTCGTTCCCATGCTCCAGCGTGGGAACGGTAACCCTCTCCGCTTGGGACGTCAAAGTGGTTGTGACGTTTGCATGTTGAACATATGATTTACAGGGGTGAGTTTTTGGAAAAAGCCTGATTATATAATCCGAAAACAGTCGTGTTATGACACTAACAAGGAGTATTGCAATGGAAATAAAAGCTTATGGTGCCCGGGCGGGCGATCTGCCCCTTGAATCTATGGATATTACCCGGCGCCAGCCGGGGGCGAACGATGTACAGATTGATATCGCCTTTTGTGGTGTATGTCATTCCGATATTCACCAGGTGCGCTCCGAGTGGGCAGGTACCTTGTATCCCTGCGTGCCGGGTCATGAGATTGTTGGCCGGGTATTGGCAGTGGGCGAGCAGGTCTCCGGCTTTCAGAAAGGCGATCTGGTGGGGGTTGGCTGTATTGTTGACAGTTGTCAGCATTGCCCGGATTGCAACGAGGGGCTGGAAAACTTCTGTGATCATATGGTGGGCACGTATAACAGTCCCACGCCCGATGCGCCGGGGCACACCTTGGGTGGTTATGCCCAGCAAATTGTGGTGCATGAGCGGTATGTGCTGCGCATCCGTCACCCGGAAAGCCAGTTGGCTGCCGTAGCACCCTTGCTGTGCGCAGGCATTACCACCTATTCTCCATTGCGTCACTGGAAAGTGGGGCCAGGCCAGAAAGTGGGTGTGGTTGGTATTGGCGGGTTGGGGCATATGGGCATTAAGCTGGCCCATGCCATGGGCGCCCATGTTGTGGCGTTCACAACCTCAGAGTCCAAGCGTGCCGAAGCCAGAAAGCTGGGGGCGGATGAGGTGGTGGTTTCCCGTAACCCCGATGAAATGGCAGCCCATGCCATGAGTCTTGACTTTATTCTTAACACCGTTGCCGCCCCGCATGATCTGGATCCTTTCTTTGCATTGCTTAAGCGGGATGGCACGATGACATTGGTGGGGGCACCATCAACACCGCATCCTTCACCCAATGTGTTCAGTCTTATCATGAAAAGGCGAAGCCTTGCCGGCTCTCTGATTGGCGGGATTCCTGAAACCCAGGAAATGCTAGACTTTTGCGCCGAGCATGGCATTGTTGCTGATATCGAAATGATTCGGGCAGACCAGATTAACGATGCCTACGAGCGTATGCTCAAGGGTGATGTCAAGTATCGTTTTGTGATTGATAACGGGACACTGGAAGCGTGATATGCATTCCCACGCAGAGCGTGGGAACGAGTGTAAGCGTGGGAACGAGTGTAAGGTTAGGTTTGTTCCCATGCTCTGCGTGGGAACAAGCAGCGGTAGAAGTAAGTCAAATTAGGCTAGTTCCCATGCTCCAGCGTGGGAACGGGGAGCGGTTGGAAGCAGGTCAAATTTGCCAGATATAAAAGGAGGGAAGTGGGTGGCAGTTGAAATTTTAGAAATCCAGGCAGGGCACGACCACGATATTTGCAACATAATAAAAAAGGTTGGCGAAGAGTTTGGTGCCATCGGTGAAGGGTATGGTCCCTCCGATGCGGAAGTGGTTGAAATGAGTGCGCATTATGGCGACCAAAATGGCAGCCTGTACTTGGTGGCGAGTATGGACGGAAGCATTGTGGGTGGCTGTGGTGTTGCCCCTTTCAGTGGCAGCAATCAGACGTGCGAACTGCGAAAGCTCTTTCTTTTAAAAGAGGTTCGGGGCCTGGGAATTGGGAAGGAGTTGGTTGCCAGGTGTTTGGCTTATGCAAGCCAAAAGGGATACAAGGAATGCTACCTTGATACTTTGTCTGGCATGACGTCAGCAATATCCCTATATGAAAAATTCGGGTTTCAGCATCTTGATCGCCCACTGGAAGGTGTTGTTCACAGCGGGTGCGATGTTTGGATGCTGAAAAAACTGTAGACTGGAATGAATATGTTTTTTGACTGCCTGTACGCTTTAAACAGCCTGCGTAGCCATAAATTCGGTCGCAATTTCCAGCACGCCGTTAATAATGAATTGAACGCCCATGCACACCAGCAAAAAACCCATGATGCGGGAAATGGCTTCTACACCACTTTGACCGATGACAGCAACAACGCGGCCAGCAAAGCGCAAGGCTAACCAGAACAACAGGCTTAGCAAAAGAAAGACAAGTATGGCTGCCGTATGCAGGAACCAGTGAGAATAGACACTGGTAATGGAAGACGGGATACTGGCCGTTGTGCTAATGATCATGGCAATATTGCCTGGTCCTGCCGTGCCGGGCATGGCTAGTGGCACAAAGGCGATGTTGGTTGTTTTTTTAGTGGCTATTTGTTCACTCACCGTGTCCGCTTCAGGCATGTCATCGGTGCGGGAAGACGGTGAGAGCATTTGAAAGCCGATTCCGCTCACAATGAGTCCACCGGCAATACGCAGGCCGGGAATGGAAATGCCAAAGGATTGCATGATCAAGGTGCCGCCAAAGTAGGCAACCAGCATAATCCCAAAAACATAAAAGGCGGATTGAGTAATTTGTTTCTGGCGTTCCCGGTAAGGAATACCGCTGCCAAGCGAGAGTAGCAACGACATAGAGGTAAGCGGATTGGCCAGGGGCAACATGAGGACTAGCCCAACGCCCACCAGATGAAAAAGCCGGAGAAGATCATCCATGAATGAATCCTTTTCTTAAAATGAATCCTGCATATATTACTATATGCCTGGTTCTATTGACGGATTCAGTAATAAGCTGAGGCCGCCACGCCAGCGGTACAAGGTAATAACAACCCAGGCGGCCAGCATCCAGGTAGCCATTAACAGTTTATTGCGCGCCTTTGGTGAGGGGCTGTGCATATATCGCCCACCTATTGACAGTTAGAAGTAAGATACAACCACTGAATTTGGAGAAAGCATGAATATCAAGACGGTTTATGTTCAGGCCGGTGGCGGTTTTGACAACGTTGTTGTTGGAACGAGTGAATCCCGCGAGCCAAAACCAGGTGAAATCACCGTACGCATTTTTGCCAGTTCGTTGAATTATCACGATTTGTGCGTTGTCAGCGGTGCAACACCACCCAATGAACAACGAATCCCTATGTCTGATGGAGCGGGTGAGGTTATTGCGGTTGGTGACGGCGTTGAAGAGTTCGCGGTTGGCGATCATGTTGTCAGTACCTTTTTTCCCGATTGGCAGGAGGGCAATCCACAACGTGCCGGGTTTGGACGCACACCCGGTGACGGTATCGATGGTTTTGCCCGTGAGCAGGTAACGTTGCCAATAACCGCCTTCACCCATGCGCCGCGTGGTTACAGTCATGCGGAAGCTGCAACATTAACAACGGCTGGCCTGACGGCCTGGCGGGCCTTGTTTGTAAGTGGTTCACTCAAGCCGGGTGAAACCGTTCTGGTGCAGGGCACCGGCGGCGTTTCTATCTTCGCGCTGCAACTGGCCAAGCTTGCCGGTGCAAACGTCATTGCCACCTCATCCAGCCCGGAAAAGCTGGATAAACTGAAAGCCCTGGGGGCTGATACGGTGATTAATTATCGTGAAGACCCCGAGTGGGGCAGCTCTGTTCTTCGTCTCACTGGTGGGCGTGGCGTAGATCACATTATTGAGGTTGGTGGTCCGGAAACACTGGCACAGTCCATTGCGGCCAGTCGTGTCGGTGGCCATATTGCGGTTATTGGTGTGCTTAGCGGGATTACCGGCCAGTTGCCGCTTGCGCAGGCGCTATCCCGACAGGTGCGCATGCAGGCAATCCTGGTAGGTAGCCGCAGCCATCAGCAGGATTTCGTACGCGCTATAGAGGTGACCGGACTGAAACCGATTATCAGCCGTCATTTTGCGCTTGATGATATTGTCGCGGCTTTTCAGTATCAGGCCAGTGGGCAGCATTTTGGCAAAATCGTGCTGGATATCTAGCGGTAATAGAATTGCTTTTGATTCAATTATTTTAACTCTTAGTGCCATTTGATTGGGCAGCAACAGGCGCTGCGTTGATTGGAAGCGATATTTCAAATGACGTCATTTCTTCGTTTGAGCTAACCGCAATACTGCCCCCGTGCGCTTCAATAATGGATTTGGTAATAGCCAGCCCTAAACCGGCACCCTCTCCAGTGCGTTGGCGCGAGGAATCCGGACGATAAAACCGTTCAAAAAGGTATGGCAAATGCTTTGCCAGAATGACCGCGCCAGGGTTTTGTACGCAAATTTTTAACGTATCTGTAGCGGTATTTCTTATCAGCCTGACTGTAATGGTTTTTCCCTGAGGCGTGTAACGGATGGCGTTGGATAGCAGGTTACTTAATGCACGGCGAAGCATCAGCCGGTCTCCCGTTACATTGGCATGTTCCCCGGCCAGTTCAAGGTTTACCCCGCGCTCTTCGGCCAAGACTTCAAAATAGTCGAACAAGGTCTGAACTTCGGCTTGAAGATCAATGCTAACAAGTTCTGGCTTCAGCAGTTTGTTATCGGCCTGGGCCAGAAACAGCATGTCGCTTATCATCCTTGCCATCCGGTTATATTCTTCAAGGTTGGAATACAGGATTTCCTGGTATTGCCCGCTGCTTCTTGCCTGGGAAAGGGCTACCTCTGTTTGCGTTCTGAGGTTTGTAATGGGGGTGCGAAGCTCATGCGCAATGTCTCCGGAAAAATCCGACAGCCGTTTAAATACCCCCTCAAGCCGGTCAAGCATTTTATTGAATGACTTAGCCAGTTCGGTCAGTTCTGCAGGAACGGCTTCTGCATTCAGGCGGATATGCAGCTGTTCCGAGTTGATTTTTTCTATCTCACGGCTAATACGCCGTATGGGGGCATGGCCTTGATACACCACCAGCCAGGTTGCCAAAATCGCGATCAGGCAGGCAATTACGGTGATAATTCTCAGATAATGCTGGAAGCTCTCAAGATAGTGCAGGTGGAAATCTATTTCGGTTGCGATAGCAAGGGTAAAGTCGTTTGTGATGACAGGGTTGTTAGGGGTGATTTGTAGCACCACGCCCCTGAGGGTCCTGCCATTATCTTTCCATATGGAAACGGTATCACTGGTGATCTGCATGACGGGTGGCGTGGTTTTTGCAAATTTTTCCAGATCTGATCCGGAGGTTGCATAGAGGACAGCGCCGGTTGAGGTGGATATGCGGTATTGCGCGTTGTAGTGGCCCACAATGACGTTGGCAAATGTGGCCTGTATTGCTTCCGGATGATTATCGTTGGGCAATAGAGCCAATGTGTGTTCCAGCGCCTGCCGCACCGCGTTCAGTTCGTCTATATCCTGCTGGATGAAATGGTGGTTGATTGAGCGTTCCATCATCCAGCCGAATGAGAGCAGGACAAGTGTTATTACCGCACCAATAGAAACGGTAAGGCGGACTGCCAGAGAGGTGGGACGTCGCTTCATTGCTCAGGTATAGGATCAGCCTCGTCCACATCCAGCATGTAACCCATGCCTCGTACGGTGTGAATCAGCTTGGGCTCGTAGTTGTCGTCAATTTTTGCACGCAGGCGCCGGATGGCGACATCAATAACATTGGTGTCACTATCAAAATTCATATCCCAAACCTGAGAGGCGATGAGCGACCGCGGCAGTACTTCACCCTGGCGCCTTACCAGCAGCTCCAGCAGGGCAAACTCTTTATTGGTCAGGTTAATGCGTTGATTATCGCGCTGGGCACGCCGGCGGGGAAGGTCAAGCGTCAGGTTGGCCACTTGCAATTGATCATTCTGTGCGGGTGCGGCACCGCGGCGCAATAATGTACGTACGCGCGCCAGAAATTCGGCAAAGGCAAAGGGTTTGACAAGGTAATCATCAGCGCCAAGCTCCAGGCCTTTTACCCTGTCTTCAATACTGTCGCGAGCGGTCAGAAACAGGACCGGTGTAGATGGCTTTGCATCCCGCAGTGCACGGATAATGCGCCACCCGTTAACATCGGGTAGCATGACATCAAGAATAATCAGGTCATAGGAACCGGTTAACGCCAAATGGTGTCCGTCCAGGCCAGTGCGCGCCAGGTCTACGATAAAACCGGCTTCGGCAAGACCCTGGCGCAGGTAGTCGCCTGTTTTAACCTCGTCTTCCACAACAAGCAGTTTCATGGGTTTGCTCCTGTAATACGCATGCAGGTTGCCTCAATCGTCTGCAATGCGGGCGGATTTATGTCTGAAGTGAGTTTACCCACACGACACTGACTGGAAAATGACCTAAGCATTACAGTATTGTAATCTGTATGATGACAGGAATGTAATGAGGCTGTCACCCGTGCGACAGCTATGCGTGACTAAAATTCTTATATCGAATGGCATTAAATGCCTCTTTGTTTGAATGAGTTTAAAGCGAATATTTATCATGAAAAAAATCCTTTCCGTTTTAATTTTAAGCGCATTGCCTGTCCTTGCTCTGGCTTCAGGTAACCATGCCGGCGGTCATCATGGTGCATCAGGCCATGGTCATGACATGTCTGGGCATGCGCATGTATCGGCTCCCGTTGGTCAGCCGGGAGACCCAGCCCAGGTTACGCGTACCATCGAAATTGATATGCTGGACACTATGCGCTTCACGCCTGGTGAAATAAGTGTTAATGCCGGGGAAACGGTTCGTTTTATTGTTAAAAATGCAGGAAAACTGCCGCATGAAATGGTGATTGGTTCTTTGGAGGACTTGAAAGCACATGCTGTTGAAATGAGACATAATCCATCCATGATGCACGATGAACCGAATGCCATTACGCTTGAAGCTGGCCAAAGTGGAAGCCTGGTCTGGAAATTTGACCAGTCTGGTACGGTTGATTTTGCCTGTACCATTCCTGGCCATATGGAAGGAGGAATGGTGGGTAAGATGCTGGTTAACTAAAGCAGGAAAAACATGACAAAAACAAAATTGCTTTTTATGGTTGCCGGTTTTGCCGTGATGGTGGCCGGGACGCTTCTATATGTTCAAGGGCGTACCCCAGGCCCTGCATTCATTGATCCCGCTAATCAGACGCTGGTCATGCAAGGTAAGCCAATTTACGAAAACCTGTGCGCATCGTGCCATGGCGTTTCCTTGCAGGGGCAGCCGAACTGGCGCGAACGCATGCCTAATGGGCGCCTGCCAGCACCACCGCATGACCAGAGCGGGCATACATGGCATCACCCCGATGCCTTGCTGTTTGATATGGTCAAGAATGGCCTGGTGCCAGGAAAAACGGCACCACCCGGTTATCAAAGTGACATGCCCGCCTACCGTGATATGTTGACGGATGAGGAAATTGTGGCGGTACTGGCATACATTAAAAGCAGCTGGCCTGTAAAGGTGCTGAAGGTGCAAAAAGAAATAACCTTGCAGCAACAACAATAGCTTGCAGGGGGTTGTAGGGCAATTTGCGTTCACCAATATCATCGGTAATAACAGCTGAAGCCGCTACCCTACTGCGCATAAAGGGCGATTGACCCTTTGTGCGTTCAAGAAAAACCTGCAATCCTTCCAGCATTTCGGGTACTTCTTCTGCTGGTGGGGCTACATAATGCACAATACTCTGATAGTGGATGGTTTCCCCCACGAATGCTGCAAGAGTAGTTAAAGTGAGAAGTCAAACAGAATTGCGGCAGATAGATGTATTATTTTGAAACAAAGCTATCTATTGTTGATATAAATGAAGAGAATGGCTTTGGGGATATTTTTCCCCTAGTACATTTAGGACTTACATTGAAGACAGAAACCGGTATTGTGAAGTGGTTCAACAACGATAAGGGCTTCGGCTTTATCATGCCTGAGTTTGGCGGCAAGGATCTCTTCGCACACTACAGCGAAATTCAAGGCACTGGCCACAAATCTCTTGAAGAGAATCAACGTGTGTCATTCGTGACAGGTCAAGGGCAAAAAGGCCCTTGCGCCACCCAGATCCAAGTGATCTGAATGCGCGTGTGCTGAAAATACTCAGCATACCTGCAGTGATAAAAGCGGAATCCTTTGAAACATTGGATTCCGTTTTTTTATTTCTACGTATTTCCCACAACAGCCAAAATTGTCCTTAAAATCAACATAACCCTTTTCTATCAATATCAACTTCCGTGTGACGTTGAGCAATGATCGAATATTGTTGATCAGTTATGGACATTTCATGCTTGAAGCTATTTCGATTCCTACGCCACAAGAACAGTTTAAAACCCTGGCATCAGCCAGGAAAAACACCCGTTTTGCTTCATGGATGGCATTGGATAATCTATCTTCAGCCCAACTTTTCTGCACTCCAAATAATAATTCAAGCATCAACTTTCTTACAGCCCACTGCGCATTTTTTCAGCTGCATCAAGCAATAAAGGTAAAAATTCAGTGGTCATCCGTTTAATCGAAACACGGCTGAGCATGGCGCTTACGTTCATGGCGGCAATCGCACGGCCTTCACGATTCCTGATGGGAACTGCCAGTGAAACGCGGCCTTCATATACCTGATCTACCGGCATGGCGTAGCCTTGTTCCCTGATCTTTTTCAGGGTGTTGCGGATAGAAACCGGGTCTACATCCGTGTATTTGGTTTGCTTGCGCAATTCGGCTTTGGCAAAAAACTCATCCAGTTCTTTATCACTTAGATCAGCTAACAAAACTTGGCCCATCGCATTGATGAAGGCAGGCATGCGCATGCCGACCTGTACAGGAATGGTGTACACATGCGAGGGCGGGATGCGGGAAATGTACACAACATCTGTGTCATCCAGCACACTCATGGCGCATGATTCATCAATTTTTTCAACAATGCTGGTCATGAAAGGCTGGGCCAGCTCCGACAGGGGTATAGAGGACAGATACGCATAGCCCAGGTCCAGCACCTTGGGCAGCAGGCGGAATTTGTTATCTTCCATGCCCACATAGCCGATGGCTTCTAGGGTAAGTAAAAAGCGGCGAGCTGTCCCACGCGCCAATCCGGTGCGAGTCGCGACTTCATTTAACGACAGGCGGTCAGCGCCTTTTTCAAAACAACGTATAACACTCAAGCCCCGTGCAAAAGCGGTTACAAAATCCGGGTGATCCTCATTGATACTCATTATTTACCTGCTTGTTGGTTGGTCTTTCCGTTAGGGCCCACGAATTGGAAAAGTGTAACGGAATCATAAACATTATAAAACCAGATTGACCTTATAAGTCTTCATCGATATAATTTTAACCATTATACGGCCAAACGTCCGTTTTACGGTCAAAATGGAGGAGACAAATGAAAGTTGAAAAACCAGGTTTCTTTAAATGGGAACATTACCCGTCAGTAACACCGCCAGAATTGCAACAAGCCCAAGTTGGCGTGCATCCTGTGGTGGTGGTGGGGGCTGGCCCGGTTGGCCTGACGCTGGCCCTGACGCTGGCGCAGCAGGAAATTCCGGTCGTCATGCTCGAGGCTAGGGATCAGGTTTCTGATAGCAGCAGAACGCTTGCCGTGGCCCGGCGCAGTGTCCAGGTGATGGATCGATTGGGGGTAAGTGCGGCTTTCCGTGAAAAAGCCATTACCCGTGAAAGAAACTATGTTTACCATGGCCGGCAATTGATTCACAGTGCGCCCTACGAACAGTCGGTGGCTGAAAAACATCCTGATATCAGTGTGTTGCAGCAGCCCTGGACCGAGAAGGTCTTGCTGGATGCGGTGCTGGAAAATGAATTGATCGATTTGCGCTGGCTGAATGCAGTTACAGCGGTGAATGTTGAGGACCAGGACCAGGACCAGTCCATTCTGACGGTCAGCTCACCCCAGGGGGAGTATTTGCTGAAGGCGCAATACGTGATTGCGGCAGACGGTGCCCGTGGACAGGTGCGGCGCAGTCTGGGCCTAGCTTATGAGGAAATTGGTGATGGCGTGTTGCAACGCAATTTCATTATTTGCGATTTCGAGATGCCTTCCGATTTGCCGATTGCCCGCCGTTTATGGATTTCACCACCTTACAAGCCAAATTCTGCAGTCATTTTGCATCGCCAGCCGTTTAATACATGGCGCTTGGATTATGCGCTGGATGATGGTGAAGATATCGAAGAGGCCATGAAGCCTGAAGTGGTTGCGCGCAATGTACGGCAACAGCTGCAGTTGATGGATATCCCCGATTCGGAAGAATTCAAACTGGTGTGGATTTCATCTTATCGCCCCATGTCCAGAAGTTTGCCATGCTATCGCCAAAAGTCAGTGTTTTTTGTGGGTGATGCGGCCCACCAAACGCCTATTTTTGGTGGTCGTGGCATGAACCAGGGCATGCTGGATGCTGCCAATCTGGGCTGGAAGCTGGGTATGGTGATGAACGGGGTGGCCAATCCTGATTTGCTGGATTCATACGATACCGAGCGTCGTCCGCTGATTATCCAGAACCTGAAGGATATCGGGTTGGCTACACTTTGCATGACAGCGCCCACCCGTGGTGCCTCCCTGATGCGTCAGGCTGCTTTTGATCTGCTGCCCACCGAACGCTTTGTGCTGGATCTGGTGGATGCCTTCAATGCCAACAAGTCTGAATGTCTGTTTGCCGACCAGGTTAACGAGACCGGGCACACGGCCTTACCCGGTTACCCTCTGCCGGATTGCCGACTGGAGCAGGGGGCCCAAACGATTTATTTGCACGATCTGCTCAAACCCCATGGGTTCACCAGTCTTTATTTCTCGGCAAATGGCCAGTTGCCTGAAGGTCTGCAATCCGAGACAGATAAATTGCAGGCAATTTTCCCCCGTTATTTCCGGCACGAAACGGTCGCATTGGATAAAGCATCCGCCAACACGCCCAAAGTGGCCTATCTGCAAGAAGGTGAAAGACTGGGTCTGCAAGAAGGTACATGGTTGCTGGTTCGCCCTGATGGTTACATTAAGGCCAGATCGGAAAAGCCGCTTGGACAGGACATTAATCAGGCCCTGCATGTGGCCCTGGGTAATTAGCAATACAAAAGGAGACATCAAACATGGAATTGCAACGCTCATTTCGCGCGGTAACCGAAGCGCTAGACCAGATTCCGGAAGCTGAAACAGAAGGCTTCCTGGCGAGACTGGCTCTTATTCTTGCCAATGAACTGGCCGATGCGGACCGGGTTGAAAATGCAGTACAGCGTGCCTTGGCGCCTGTGAAAACAAAGGAGAAAGAGCAATGAGTCTTGGAGACCGCTGGGCTGGACATCATATTCAGCAATTAACCACACCAAAAGTATTGGCAGAACGTGCCCAGTCACTGGGTGACAAGGTATTCCTGAATTATTTGCCCGATGGCCGACAACTGACTTACCGGGATATCGATCTGATGTCCAACCAGCTGGCGCATGGCCTGGCCAAGCGCGGTATTGGTCATGGTACACACGTGGCCTGCCTGATGGATAATAGTCCTGAACAGTTACTGACTTACTTTGCCCTGGGTAAACTGGGTGCGGTGGCGGTGCCCTTGAATACGGGCAGTCGTGGTCAGTCCCTGCAGTATTTGCTGTCCCATTCCGATGCGGTGGCGCTGGTCGTTGACGATGCTTTATGGAGCAATTATGCCGAGGTGGCAGCAGAACTGGACAATATCAGGCAGATTGTTTGTCTGGGTGCTGACAAGGCGCAGATTGCAGCCAGAAAAACAGACATTGATGTGGTGGACTTTGCGGATTTGTATGAGGCCGACCAAAGTTTGCCTGAAGCAACCGTGTCATTCAATGACCCCTCATACATTATTTACACCTCGGGCACAACGGGGCCATCTAAAGGCGTGATTCTGACACAGGCCCAGTGTTTTCTGTGGGGCCTGAGCCATGCGCAGGCATTTGGCCAGCGGCCTGATGATATTGCCTATATCTGTCTGCCCATGTTCCATACCAATGCCTTGCAGGGCGCAACCTATAACGCCATCATGGTGGGTGCTTCCATTGCCTTGCAAAAGCGGTTCTCCGCGTCCCGGTTCTGGCAGGATATTCGCGCATGCGGTGCGACCCTGACCAATCTGCTGGGCTCCATGATTAATATTTTATGGAGCCAGCCCCGTGATCCGGCTGATGCGGACAACCGTTTGCGGATGTGCATGTCGGCGCCGATTCCCGATTTTGGCCTTGAGTTTGAAAAACGTTTCGGTTTGCGCTTTATTCAAAGTTACAGCCTGACCGATTTCGGTCCTTCGCATGCTTACAGCCTGGTTGAACCACTGGCTAAATTGGGTTCATGTGGCAAGGCCCGTGCGGGTATCGAGGCACGCATTGTTGACGAGAACGATTTTGAGCTTGAGCCCGGACAGCGCGGTGAACTGGTGCTGCGCCATACCATGCCATGGGCCCATTCCCAGGGTTACTACAAAATGCCCGAAGCAACCGTCAAGGCCTGGCGCAATGGCTGGTTCCACACCGGTGACGTGGGCGTGATTGATGAGGATGGTTATTTCTGGTTCCTTGACCGCACCAAAGATGCCATTCGTCGTCGCGGTGAAAATATTTCCGCGTATGAAGTTGAAAAAGTCATTATGTCCCATGAGGCCATTCGTGATGTGGCGGTGTTTGCGGTCAAGTCGGAGATGTCTGAAGATGAAGTCGCTGCCGCCATTACGGTAAAAGACCAGGTTGAGTTGGATCATGCCGGGCTGATTCGTTATTGTCAGTCCCAGATGGCCTATTACATGGTTCCCCGCTATCTGGTCGTGATGCAGGACTTACCCAGAAACTCCAGCCAGAAGGTCGAGAAGTTCAAGCTTCGCGATTGGGCCAACGAGGATCTTGAGCGTTTGTGGGACCGTGAAAAAGCGGGCATCGTAGTCAAAAGAGGATAACAAGGCATGTTTGAAAAAATTCCTGCCCTGGATCCGGATAATAGCGCTTTTTGGACCAGTGGCAAAAACAATGAATTGCGCATCTGCCATTGTCCCCAATGCCAGACTTACCAGCATCCACCCTTGCCGGTATGCCCGCAATGCGGCAATCTGGATGTGGAATATAAACCGGTTTCAGGCAAGGCGGAAGTCGTTAGCTATACCGTGAACTGGCAACCCTGGGCACCCAACCAGAAAGTCCCGTTTGTATTGGCCGTCGTAGAGTTGGCCGAGCAAAAAGGCTTATGGCTGATGACCAATATCGTTGACTGTGAACCTGAAGAGGTCAGCATTGGCATGAAGGTTTCCGTCCGGTTTGAAAATCAGGATGATATCTGGTTGCCTGTTTTCCGGCCCGAGGTGAGCGCATGATGAATTATGCAGAAAAACAAGTTGCCATTCGTGGCATAGGGCAATCGGCAGTGGGCCGTCCCGCGCAGGCAAGTGCGCTGCGGCTGACCGTGGATGCCTGCCTGGCCGCGATTGCCGATGCCGGTCTGAAACCGGCTGATATTGACGGTGTCATGTCGTATCCCGGGGCTGCCGACAACGCAACCGGGTTTTCTCCGGTAGGGGTGCATGATGTCCGTCTTGCCTTGGGTTTGCAGCCAAGCTGGTATTGCTCTACCGCGCTGGAATCGGCCGGGCAGATGAGTGCTTTTTTTGTGGCCATTCAGGCCCTGGCGGCAGGCACGGTTAAAAACGTTTTGCTATTCCGTACCACCGGTGAGGCATCGGCCCGGGCGCGTGCTAAAGGTGCCATGGCCTGGGGCGGCAGTGACCGGCAGGTGTTTGGCATGTGGCAGTATGCCGTGCCATACGGGGCGGTTTCACCGGCCCCCTGGTATGCCATGTATGCCACCCGTTATATGCACGAATTCGGGCTGACGCCCGAGCAGCTGGGTTCGGTGGCGGTGCATGCCAGAAAAATGGCCGGGCTTAATCCCAATGCGATTTACCGTGACCCGATTACGATCGACGATTATCTGGCTTCGCGAATGATTACCACGCCATTGCGCATGTTTGATTGCGATGTGCCGGTTGACGGTTCTACCGCTTTTGTGTTGTCACGTTGTGATGACGCCAGTGACGGGCCTAATCCGCTGATCCGGATTGAAGCCATAGGCAGCCGTTTTGAAACAGGCGGCTTGCGCCAGCCAACCGATATGACGTCGTTTGGCGCCGAGGCCGCCGCAAACATGATGTGGTCGCGTACCGACCTGAAACCCAAGGATGTTGATGTGGCCCAGATTTATGACGGGTTCAGTATTTTAACCCTGCATTGGCTGGAGGCCCTGGGCTTTTGTGGCAAAGGAGAGGCCGGTTCCTTTGTGGAAAAAGGTGAGCGAATTGGGCTTGATGGAGAGCTGCCCATGAATACCAGTGGTGGTCAGCTGTCTGCCGGCCGCCTGCATGGATTTGGGCATACCTATGAAGCCTGTATGCAGTTATTGGGCCGTGGTGGTGCCCGGCAGGTGGATGCGCCGGAAGTGGCGGTGACATGCAATGGTGCCTATGGCCTGGGTTGCATGCTTTTGACAAAGGGATAAACATAATATGACAAGCAAATTATTTACGCCGTACCCGTTAAGGGAACTGACCCTGAAAAACAGGATGGTTGTTTCACCCATGTGCCAATACAGTGCCGTGGATGGCAATGCCAGTGATTGGCACACCATTCATATTGGCAGCCTGCTGACCTCTGGCGCCGGTTTGTTCATGCTGGAAGCCACGGCGGTTGAGGCGAGGGGGCGCATTACGCCAGATTGCCTGGGCTTGTGGAACGATGAAAATGCCGATGCATTGCACGCTGTTTTGAAGGCGGTTCGCAAGTACAGCTCCATGCCGGTTGGTGTGCAGCTTTGCCATGCCGGCAGAAAAGCCTCTGCCCATAAACCTTTTGTGGGAAGAGGCCCCCTGCAGGCTGATGAAGGTGCATGGCCGGTGATTGGCCCAAGTCCGGTGCCTTTTGCCGAGGGCTGGCAAACACCTCAGGCCATGAACCGTGAAGATATGGATACTGTTATTGCGGCTTTTGTTGCTGCAGCGAAAAGAGCGGACCAGATTGGTATCGATCTTATTGAGCTGCATGCGGCCCATGGCTATTTGATGAGTTCATTCCTTAGCCCATTGGCCAACCATCGCGATGATGAATACGGCGGCAGTCTGGAAAACCGCATGCGTTTTCCGCTGGAGATTTTTGATGCCGTGCGCAAGGTCTGGCCGGCAGAAAAGCCCCTGGGCGTGCGTTGTAACGGTACTGACTGGCATGAGGAAGGCATTCATGCGGACGATGCCGTGGCTTTTGCCCGGGCATTGCAGCAGCATGGTTGTGATTTTATTGATGTCTCCAGTGGTGGCAATGCCTATGTCAAAGTGCCGATTGGACCCGGTTATCAGGTGCCGTATGCCGAGCGTATCAAACAGGAAGTGGGTATTGCCACCATTGCCGTTGGGCTGATTAATACAGCTGTGCAGGCAGAATCCATTGTGACTGAAGATAAGGCGGATCTGGTGGCGGTGGGCAGGGCAGTGCTCAATAACCCGCACTGGCCATGGCAGGTGGCTGAAGAGTTGGATGGCAGTGTTGAGGTGCCTTGGCAATATTTCAGGGCTGCCACCAAAAAAGGGGTGCCTCCCCCGTATGTACGCTAGGAGAAGACCGTTATGATCAGCAGTCAGTTTTATGAGTTGCGTTTATATCAGGTGGAACGCGGGCGCATGAATGACATGATTGCGCGCAGGAAAGATGCGCTGCAAACATTGTTTCAGCGCCATGGTATTGCTCCGTTGGGCAATTGGTATACCAGCATGGGGCGTAACTCACCGTTGTTTGTTTACCTGATGCGATGGCCGGATTGGGAAACACGACAAAAAGCCTGGGCCGGCTTTTATAGCGATCCGGAATGGTGGGCAGCCCGCGAAAGCACCAATGCAGGCAGTGAGCTGGTGGAGCGTTACGAGTTGAATTTTCTAAAGGAAATTCACCCCTGGGTGGCACACCCGGATGTTTCACGTTTAACGCTTGAGCTGCATATTACAAAGATTGACATTGGGCGCAGTGCAGCGGCCGAGGCACTGGTCAAGAATGATTTGAATGCCCGGCTGGCGACCCATGGTGGCCAGGTATTGGGGGCATTTGAATATTTGACGGGTGATGACTTGCCAAGGGCAGCCTTGTTTGTGGGCTGGGATAACGCCACACAAGCCGAGGCAATGCAGCATTTGCTTGAGGCCGCACCATTGAACCGCAGTGATCGTTACCGCCTTACACACATTCCGCTGTAACGATTGGGTTATTACTGCACCCCATTAACAAAGGAGACAACATGATGAAACAGACATTGAAAAAAAGCATACTTGGATTTGGCAAGGCCATGCTTTGCACGGCAGCACTGGTACAGGCAGGCCCCGTGCTGGCCAGCAGTTATCCAGAGGAACCCATCCAATGGGTGGTGCCCTACGCACCGGGTGCCGCCTCTGATACCCTGGCACGCAGAATTGCCAAAGATTTGGGTGATGGACTGAAAAAATCCATTGTGGTTGAAAACCAGCCGGGGGCAGGTACGGTTAATGCCGCCAGAAAACTCAAACGTGCCAATCCAAACGGTTATACCGTCATGAATGCGGACATTTCAACCCTGGCACTTAACCCGATACTGATGAAAGACCCGGGCTACTCCGCTGATGATTTCACCATGGTCAGCATGCTTGCCCGCCTGCCACTGGTGCTGGTGGTTCGCCCCGACTTGCCGGTAGAAAGCGTTTCCGAGCTGATTGAATATGCCAAGGCCAATCCTGACAAACTGAACTATGCTTCTGCCGGTTTGGGAAGCCCCCATCACATGGGCATGGAATTGCTGATGCAGAAAACCGGTTCATCCATGACTCATTTGCCCTTTAACGGTGCATCGCCTGGCTTGATGGAGTTGCTGGCAGGCAGGGTGGATCTTATGTTCGGCTCCGTGGGTTCGGTTGCAACCTATTTAAATAGTGGAAAGCTGAAAGCACTGGGTATTTCATCGGAAGAAAGCTTCCCGGGTTTAGAAGGCGTCAAGCCTTTGCATGAGCTGGATCCACGGCTTGACGATTATGAAATGTATGCCTGGCAAGGCTTGGTTACACCGGCAGGCCTGTCGGACGAGATCCGTGACAAACTGAATGCCAGCCTGAAGACGGTTCTGGAAAAACCGGAGCTGATCGAGGACTTTACCAAACTGGGTCTTGAGGCCAAATGGTCCACCGCTGAAGACTTCAAGGATTATGTACACGACCAAGGTCAAATCTGGAAAAAACTGATCGAGGAAAAAGGTCTGTCACGCAATTAAACCACTTATGTGGTGACAGGTTTTGTGTTTGTCCCAGCCTTGGTGCTGGGATTTTTCGGAGTATTTGAATGAGAATCGGAAAATTTTTTCTGTCCGTCATGGCGTGTGTGAGTTTTGCCGGTGTGATGGCGACGAGTGCCAGTGGCAGTCTGTCTTATCCGAACAGGACGGTGAATGTGATTGTTGGTTTTGGAGCGGGTGGCGCTTCGGACATTCTTGCCCGGGTGCTGGCATCCGAGTTGCAGCAGGACTGGGGCCAATCTGTCGTGGTGGATAACAAGGCAGGTGCTTCAGGCATTATTGGGACCAGCTTTGTGGCCAAGTCCAAACCCGATGGTTATACCCTGCAATTGCTGGCAGGCAACCATACCATTAATCCTGCACTACGCAACAATCTACCGTTTGATTCCGTGAAGGATGTCACGCCCATTATGCTTGTGGCGTCTGCGCCCAATATGTTGATTGTTAGGGCCGATTCGGGTTTCAAATCGTTGGAGGATTATATTGCCGCAGCGAAATCACGCCCTGAAGCGGTTAGTTATGCCACTTCAGGTATAGGCACCACGGTGCATCTGGCCGGTGAAAAATTTGCCAATATGGCCGACATCAAGCTTAACCATATTCCCTATAAAGGTTCTGCCCAGTCGGTTAATGCCGTGTTGTCCGGTGAAGTGGATTCTGCCTGGGTAGCCTTGAATTCGAGCCTTTCATTCGTAAAGTCGGGGGATGTACGTGTATTGGGGATTGCCAGTAAAGAACGTTCGGATTTTCTACCTGATGTGCCTGTTTTGAAAGAGCAGGGCATTGATATGGAAAGCAATAACTGGCTGGCGGTATCTGGCCCGGGCAACATGGCCGATGACATCGTGATGAAAATCCAATCCGACCTGAAGCGGGTGCTTGAAAAACCAGCGTTTTTGCAGCGTCTTGCCGAACTGGGCCTGGCGCCGATTGGGATGGAACATGGAGAATTTGCCAGCCTGATTCAGGACGAAATTAATGATTACCGTCAAACGGTTGAAAGCGCAGGCATTAAACCGGAGTAACAGAAAACACTAAAGTTTTAGCAACATTTCCAGATTCCAAACAATAAATACCAATATTATTTGATATAACACAAACAAAGCTGAGTTATACTATTGACGTACATTAAATTTTTGAGGTTTTGAAAATGTGGCAAAAACATTAGTAAAACGGGTTTAGTGTGCGTTTTTTTATTGGGATCAATGCAATAACTGATAAGTTGTGAGTAGCAAATACCCAAATATATCAGTTTGTTGAAAGCGGAAATGTCATATAGAAAACAATAGGTAACGGGGGGATTTATCATGGCCTATGTGCGTACTTTGCCTGAAGTCAACAAAACGGGATTCACTTTCAAAGAATATTTGGAGATGGTGAAGTCAAAGCTGGAGTCCCTTATCAATAAGGTGCATTCTGTACATTTGCCTGAACTCATGCTCTTGGTTCGTGAAGTCTTGGGTATTAATCATATTAATCACTTTGGCAGATTGCAGAAAATAGAAAAAGAAATTACTACCCGTCCCTGGCGTTATCGTTAATAACGGTTCGTGCTGAGTGCCGAGGACGAACCAGCATGCTTTGCGGTGCGACTATATATTGCGCAACGTTCGCTATTCTTTAACTTGCTCAGAAATTTCAATTAGATTAAGGTCTGGATCGCGCAAGTAAATTGACATGATGGGGTAGTTGGCTCCGGTTCGCCTGACCGGACCTTCTTCTATTTCCCAGTCACAGCCCTGGATATGGGTAATGACCTCTGCCAGGGGGATACTCGACATAAAGCACAAGTCCAGTGCGCCCGGGACAGGAAGATGCGCTTTAGGCTCAAATTCCTGGCCCTTTATGTGAAGATTGATCTTTTGTTCCCCAAACTTGAACGCTATTCGTCCCTGACCAAAGGTTTCAAGTTTCATGCCCAGTACTCTGGTATAAAAATCAATACATTTTTCTTTCTGGCTTGTGGTTAAGACCAAATGATCTAGATGGTGCATCATATGTGCTCCGTTGTAAGGACGAGTAAGGGGTAGCCAAAGCATATTCTAACGTGAAAGAGGCAGAGGAGAAACGGGCTGCAGTCCAAAAAAAGCAGGTGAGAAGAAGTCAGCAGTGTTTTGGACATAATTTTGCCGAACTCCTTGGTCATTTTCGTACATGACGCTCAGATTGAACTGGGTGACCGCATCACCTTGTTCAGCCTTCTGAATAATGGCTTGATCTGTTTGCACGGCAAGGTTATTTCCCAGTGTGGCACCTAAACTGAGCATTAGAACCATAATGAATTTGCGTATCATATTAAATGACTTTTATTTTTTGAATAATGACGCTTGAATTCTAACTATTATTTTAGGTTTCCCGATATTTAGATCAATGACAGAACAAGCCAAAACCAGAGATTTCTGCCATTATTATCTTTGATGAAGGAAATCATGGAACGATCTAAATTTACACAAACTTAGATTGTGGCTATTTTGAAATTGGCTGAGCAAGGCATGAAAGTGACCGATATTTGTCGCGAGCATGGCATCAGCAACGCGACTTATTACCAGTGGAAAAGCAAGTACGGTGGTTTGGAGGCGTCGGATTTGAAACGATTGCGGGACATCGAGGTGGAAAATGCCCGTCTAAAGAAAATGTACGCAGAATTGGCTTTGGAGAACGCAGCGATCAAAGATTTGCTGGGAAAGCTCTGACGCCGGAGCGACGACGTGAAGCGGCCTTGCACTTGGTTCAGCAAGGTTCGCTTTCCATTGCCCGGGCATGTCGTCTGACACGCCTGTCTCGTCGCAGTTGGTACCGGCCTGACCCCAGTCAGCATCGTCTTGAACGTGATCAACCTATCATTGATGCGCTTAACGCAATCGTGCAAGATCCAACGCGATCCCGTTGGGGCTTCTGGAAATGTTTTTATCGATTGAGACTGGATGGAAAACTTTGGAATTTCAAGCGAGTGTGGCGTATTTACTGTGCGCTGAATTTGAACCAAAAACGTCGTACCAAAAACCGGTTACCCGAGCGTGCGCCAGCGCCTTTGGCTGTGCCTGCAGAATCGAATTACAGTTGGTCTTTTGATTTTATGAGCGATGCACTTTACAACGGTACACGCTTTCGTGTGCTCAATATCATTGACGAAGGCGTTAGGGAAGCCTTGGATATCGTGATTGATACCTCACTGCCTGCCACCAGAGTGGTGAGAACACTGGAGCAACTGAAAGCAGAAAGAGGCCTGCCCAAAATGATTCGCGTGGATAACGGTAGTGAAATGACATCGCTTGCCTTTACGCAGTGGTGTGAAGCACACGGCATCAAGATTTGTTATATTGAGCCAGGCAAGCCGAACCAAAATGCTTATATTGAGCGATTTAATCGCAGTTACCGCACCGAAGTCCTGGACCCGCATTTGTTCTCATCGCTAGATCAGGTACGAGACCTCAGTTGGGCCTGGATGTTAAGTTACAACGAGGAACGACCCCATGAGTCGTTGGGTAACTTACCACCCAGTGAATTTAAACGACAGTTAGCAGCAGAAGTCTCTAGTTATGAACTGTGCGCTTGACGGTAAGCTTACGATATTATTAAAAAAATAACGAAAAATTTTAACTTGAAGAAAAGTATAGAATTGCATGTGATCTTTGTTAATAGCTTTGCTGCGCAAACAGATCAAGATATTCAAGTACTTATCAAAGAAGCGGAACAAGGTGTTAATGGCCAATTAAACTGACCCAGTTTAATCTGGGCCTCATGTACGCCGATAGCCAAGGTGGCCCTCAAAATGATGCCCAAGCCCGGCAGTGGTATAGAGGAACTATTTATTTTTGCTGGTGCTGGTCTGGTGTATGGGGGGGCAGTATTGCCCTGGAAGAGGGTGTGAGTCTGTAAATAATTCTGTGTAACCTAGATGATTACATGGAATTATTTACACCTTTTGATTATAAGGTAACTAATACCCCTGTTTGTGCAATTCGCGATAGTTATTACAAGCACTTTGAAGGCCATTATCACATGCTTTTCCAAACCATTCTTTTGCTATGGCATTATCATGCCGCACAGCATGTCCATCTAAATACATAAGCCCTAGACTAAACTGAGCTAAAGCATCATTTTGTTCGGCAGCTTTCTTAAATAACTCTCGTGCTTTTATATAATTTTTTTCAATACCTATTCCTTTATAATACATATAACCTAAATTAAATTGAGCTGGAGCAAGATTTTTATCAGCAGCTTTTTCATACCATTCAAAGGCCGTAGAATAATTTTTTTCTACTCCAAAACCTTTTTCATATATTAGTCCTAAATTTCTCTGTGCCCAAGCATCATTTTGTTGTGCTGCTTTTTCATACCACTGTTTCGCAATGATATGGTTTTGCGGCACGCCTTTACCTTCTGAATACATGCGCCCTAAATCTCGTTGAGCTTTAGCATGTCCTTGTAAAGCAGCTTTTTTATACCATTCAAATGCTTTAGCATCATTCTGTTTAACACCAAGCCCCCAAAAATATATTTCCCCCAAGCTTACTTGAGACTCTATCAAACCTTGCTCAGCAGATTTTTCAAACCATTTCCTTGATTTTATGTAATCTTTTTTTATGTCTCCTCGGCCTACGTAATACAACATCCCCAAAAGCTGTTGTGCTTCTGCGTACCCATTTTCCGCTGCTTTTTCAAACCACTGTTGAGCTTGGGCATCATTTTGAGGGCCACCTTGGCTATCGGCGTACATGAGGCCCAGTTTAAACTGGGCCTCTGCATCGCCTTGTTCAGCCTTCTGAATAAGTGCTTGAATATCTTGATCTGTTTGTGCTGCAAAGCTATTTCCTAGTGCAGAACATAAACCCAGTGTTAAAACAACAATAAATTGGCGTAACATACGGCATCACTCTCATTTTTATTAAGCAAACTTCGTGCTTCGATATTTAATAAATTATTTGATTTAAGTTTTGATAAGCATTACAGCCATCTTGTATTGCATTATCACATAACTTACGAAATCATTCTTATGCATTATGCCTAAATAATACTGAGCCTAAGCGAATTATTGATAATGGAATATAAGTCATGTCATTAGACACAACTTGATGAGTGCGCTGTACCAGGCTAGCTTTGAGTAGGTTTACAGAGGAATGGGAACAACCCATGAGAGACTGGAAACAGGCTATGATTCACTTTGCCATTCTCTTATGAGGGTCGTTTTATTAGGTCTAACGTGTAATCTTAAAGCACCTTGACACTCCATTCATTTTCTCTGGCAAAGGGTATGTCTATTATTGCAAATTAGGTAATGCTCCGGCCAGTGCCGTCTAGAATTCTGTTTTAAATTCTAGCAATATAGATGTCCATTTATTCAACTAGGTTTTGATGCGTTATGGATGTTTCTCTTTATTCGGTGCCGGTGGCCGAGCGACCCCGGCGTCGCTATTCAAACGAATACAAACGCCAGGTCGTAGAGGCTTCTTTTCAGGCCAACACTTCGGTTGCTGCCGTTGCTCAAGCACATCAGATTAATGCCAATTTACTGCATACCTGGCGCTGGCAATATCGGAAGGGGCAATTCGGCGCGGTTGATCAGGCAGTATCTTTGGTTCCTGTGTGCTTAACCAACCCGGAACCCCCTGTCACCACAACGACAGACACTGGCTACTTTGAACTGCATATCAATGCCGTTCGCTTGCAAATTCATGGCACACCGGATATGCAATTATTACCTGAACTGCTGAAGATGATAAAAGCATGTTAGGTTTACCTGCAGGAACCCGCGTCTGGCTGGCGGCAGGTGTGACCGATATGCGCCGGGGCTTTGATGGTTTGGCCGCCATTGCCCAGGACGTCTTGCAACAGGATCCCTTCAGTGGTCATGTGTTTGTATTTCGTGGACGCAAAGGCGACCGCATCAAGGTGCTGTGGTGGAGTGGTGACGGCATGTGCCTGTTGGCCAAACGCCTGGAACAAGGCCATTTTGTCTGGCCCCAGGCCGAGTCCGGATCGGTGCATTTAACGCCCGCACAACTGTCGATGTTGCTGGAAGGGATTGATTGGCGACGGCCCGCCAGAACACATAAACCGAGTCGCGTATAGACGCCCTAAAAAACGACAGAATGGCGTATTGACTGGCGTTCCGGCTTTTTATTTAATGCTGTCAGGGTGGTTGTTTGGTAAAATAACGGCTATGCCTACACCGCCACCGCTTCCCGATTCCATTGAAGATTTAAAACATTTGGTGCTTGCCATGCAAGCCGACATGGAAGCGGTTCGGCTGGAGCGTGACACCCCGATTGCGGTGCTGGCACCGGGGAGCGGTAAAACCCGGCAAGCCCGCTTATGGGTGTATGCCCGCGATGATCGTCCCAGTGGCGGCACCCAGCCACCGGCGGTCTGGTTCCGCTACTCACCCGATCGCAAGGGCATCCATCCGCAAACCCACCTTAAAAACTTCGAAGGTATTTTACAGGCCGATGCCTATGCTGGTTACAACGAGGTATACCGAACCGGCAAGGTTATTCAAGCGGGTTGTTGGGCCCATGCCCGACGCAAGTTCCATGATATTCATGTCCATCGGCCCTCTGATATTACCCATCATGTGCTCACTCAAATTGGCCGTTTATATGAGATTGAGGCCGGCATCCGGGGCAGTCCACCACAAACTCGTCAGGCCGAGCGCCAGGACAAGTCATTGCCAATTGTGCTTGCCTTGCATGAGTGGTTCATGCAGCAGTTACCGACCCTGTCACGCAAATCCGTAACGACCGATGCCATCCAGTATGCCCTTAACCAGTGGCAGGCCTTGACACGCTATCTGGATGATGGGGAAATAGAGATCGACAATAATGCAGCAGAACGGGCATTACGTGGTGTGGCAATTGGTCGCAAAAATTATTTATTCCTGGGTTCGGATGCGGGCGGAGAACGGGCGGCCACGCTCTACAGTTTACTGGAAACCGCCAAACTCAACGGTATCAATCCAGAAGCCTACCTGCGCCATGTGCTGTCGGTGATTGCCGACTATCCGGTTAACCGGATGGACGAATTATTGCCATGGCGAGTACAGCTGTAAAAACCGCTACTTAATCCAGCACCTGTCAAGACGGTATTGGGCGAATGCTTACGAACAATGGTAGAACTGGCTCATATTTATCCCCTCTATGATTGTTTATCTTTTTCACCATAAAAAGTATCAGGGGCTACTCAGGGCTACATAAAGATATTTATCTACTTTTACTGATTGATAAGTAG